>NZ_CP027190.1:0-1247454 GCF_002970915.1 Lactobacillus sp. CBA3605 | reverse complement strand
CGGCCAGTTAGTGGCTTTCTTGGGGCCCAATGGCGCTGGTAAATCAACAACGATTAATTTATTAACTGGCACCATAGCACCCACCGCTGGGACTATTGAGATGGCCGGACTCAGTCCAGATAATCGACACTATCAAAAGCAGATTGGTGTTGTTTTTCAAAAAAGTGTCTTGGATGATCAGTTGACGGTTTGGCAAAATCTTAAAAGTCGTGCGGATATGTATCAGGGGGTAACTTTAACTCCTACAAGTGAATTGATTACTGCCATTGGTTTGACGTCGATCCTTAATCAAACTTACGGAACGCTCTCAGGTGGTCAACGCCGGCGAGTTGATATTGCACGTGCATTGATTCATCAGCCTAAATTACTCTTTTTAGATGAACCATCGACTGGCTTGGATATTCAGACGAGAACGGTTATCTGGCGGACTTTAAACCGATTACGCCAGCAACAAGGCTTAACGATTATTCTGACCACGCATTATTTAGAAGAGGCAGCTGAAGCCGATTATGTCTACGTGATTGATCAAGGACAAATTATTGCGGCCGATACGGTTAAACAACTGCAAGCCACCTATGCCCAAAGTCAACTGATGATTGAGACGGACCAACCCGAAGTGGTGTTGGCACAATTAGCGCCAGAATGGCAGGTCCTGCAAACGAAGCAACAATTGCAGATTTCACTACCGAATGATCAACAGGCCATTAGGCTGTTAACGAAAGTCCAGGCGGTCATTACGCATTTTGAATTTCGCCACGGAAATATGGATGATATTTTCATGGCACTCACCGGAAAGGAAATTCGCTAATGACGGCTTTAGTTAAACGGCACTTAACACTTTATTTTAGCAATAAAAGTGGGGTTTTCTTTTCGTTACTAGGCGCGCTCATTGCGTTTATTTTGTATCTCGTGTTTTTGAAACAGAATATGCTAACCAGTTGGTCACAATTGGTGGCCCCTCAGAATCTATTAGATCCTTGGTTAATTGGCGGTACATTAGCGGTAACCGCCGTCACCACGACCGCTAATAGTTTGAATCAGATGATTGTTGACCGCGAATCAGGGACGCTGGCTGATTTAGCATTGACCGATATGTCCTTCATTGGTATTCAGTTCAGTTACTTAGTGAGCGCCATCATTATTGGCACCATGATGCAGTTGGTCATGTTTGTCGTAATGGTTGGCTACTTTAGTCTCACGGATCAAATCGTGTTGTCATTAACGCTGATACTACCAGTTTTAGGAATGATGTTATTGAGTAGCGTTGTTTGGACGACTTTTAACTTACTTCTCTTATCGTTTGTCACTAATCCAGATTCGCTTGGAAAAATCGGGGCCATTTTAGGCACATCCGCTGGCTTTTTCGCCGGGGTCTACATCCCAATTGGGGCAGTTCCAGTCGCCGCACAAAACGTGATGAAAATCACGCCATTCCCCTATAATGCGGCGATCTATCGTCAAGTATTGATGGCTGATCAACTAAAGACGACTTTCAAACAGGCACCGCAATTGCGTGATCACTTCGAACAGACATTAGGAATTGGGATTCAGTTGCAGCATTTAACCAGTTGGCAGGAAAATGGCTTAATCTTAGTGGGCTTTAGTGCCATCTTTGGTGCCCTCACACTGGTGTTTGCCAAGCGCAGTCGTCGCCAAGCCATCAATAAGGTATAATTGGCAGATAAAAAGGTGGTGGGTGACTTGCAGGTTAATTTTGAGCAAAATGACCAATTAGCAGATGGTGAGATTCGTGTGACGGTTCAAGCTACCCATCTTTCGCCGACGGTTATCGCATTAATCCAAGCGCTGGAAGCTCACCAACAACCGGTGGACGTCTATCCGATTACAGTTGATGACCGTGTCGTCTTAGTGCCGATCGCCGATATTATCGCACTAGAGGTCTACGGTCATGAGGTGACGCTCTACACGGTCGCCGCGACCTATCAAGTTCGGGGGGTCTTGAAGAAGATACTGAGCAAATTAAACCAACCAGATTTCATTCAAATTGCCAAAGGTGCCGCCATTAACTTGAACCATCTCCAATCGTTAGAAGCCGCCTTTTCCGGCAGTATGACGGCTTTCTTAGCGAATCAGTTAAAAATGCAGGTCAGTCGTAAATACTTACCACAGTTGCGACAACAACTAGGGATGTGAAAAAGATATTGAAGGAAAGTTTAAAGAGCGCCGGGATTGGGCTCTTGATTGGGTCGTTTACTTTTTTAGTCGTAATCATGAGCTTTAGTCCAACGATTGAAATAACGCGTGCCAACATTCTAAGCAACTGGGTCATGAGCGCCTTGATTGGGCTGTTATCCATGATTTTTGATAGTGAGAAAATCTCATTTGCATTGGCGCTAGTTAGCCATTATGGTGGCGTTTTATTACTTGTTGGCTTAACCGGTATTTATAACGGTCTGTGGCCCATTTTTATAGTCCATCCGGTGCGCTATTTATTAAGCGTGACGCTAATTTATGCTCTTGTTTGGCTGGGCCTACAAATTAGTAACCGGATTGATGTTCGCCGCATGAATGAGAGATTGGCTGAACGCCGACAAATGAAAAAATAAAAAATGCGACTAAAACGAATCCTTCGATTCATTTTTAGTCGCATTTTTAAATACCATGAAATGGAAAAATTTCAATGAATTGTTGGTCAGAATAATCCAGTTAGAAGCACAATTCGTCAGCGTCTCAATGAGCCCGAAACGGATGGCGCATACTTGGAATGAAAATCAGAACGACGATAAAGTTAAGTAAGAGGGACAAACCAGTAAAAATGAAGACACCATTGTAATTGAACCAAGTCGATACCGCGCCACCGAGCAACGACCCCAACATACTACCTAGTGCCTGGAAAGACTGGTTCCAGCTAAAAATAGTCCCAGTTAAGTTATGGGGTGTGTTTTTTGAAAGGAGGGTTTGGACGGTTGGGAAGAGCGCCCCGTCTGAGACCCCAATCATAAAACGTAATAACCCAAGCGTCCAAATACTTGATACGAAGCCTTGTGGAAAGTACATCAAAATTGCGAAGACAAAGCCGAAGACTAAGATTCGGTCGGTCCCTCGGGTATCGCCCAAATGGCCCAACCGCGGTGCTGATAAGAGCGTTGAAATCCCTGGTAGGGCGGCGATAATTCCCGCAACGATGGTAATCGGACCGACGTTATGCATTAATTGTTGAACGTAAAGACTGATAATCGGGGTAATCGAATTATTGCCCATTTGAATAATCATCGTTGAAACGAGTAACGTGATGATTAACGTTGGATTCTTAAATTGGCTCAATAGCCCGCCGGTTGGCTGAGCGACGGCTTGGTCACTAGGCTGAAAGTTCTCATGCACCAAGGTGAGACTCAACACAAAGACGATTAATAATAAAATTCCGGTGATGATAAATGTTAGGCGAATCGAGAAGATCTGTGCTAAAACACCGCCTAAAATTGGGCCAATTAAGTTACCAGAGACGTAGCCAGTCGTTAAGATACCGATGGCGGTCCCACTACTTTCTTTAGGTGTTTCTGTTGCAATGAGGGCACTGGCATTCGGAATGTAGCCTGCACATAAGCCTTGCAAAAACCGTAAAAAAATGAGAATCCAGATATTATGCACGAATCCCATTAAACCAATCACGACGGCCATCCCAAGGGATGATCGCAGTAACATGAGTTTGCGGCCACGACGATCGGCGAGCTTGCCCCACAGTGGTGATACCACGGCAATAACTAAAAAGGTAATGGCATAAGTGACGCCACTGTACATCGTTAGTTGACCCCGGGTGAAATGGCCTAATTCGCTAACGTATAAAGATAAAAATGGCATAATCTCAGAGAATCCCATCCCCGCAATAAAAGTTCCTAACCATAAAACGGCTAGATTACGTCGCCAACCCACTAATGCGCCTTTCAAACGTGTCACTTCCCAATTAATTTATTATTATTTTAATCTTACGGCTATTTAAAAGGCAGTGCAATGCACAAAGTTTGTCGAATTGACTTGACCATCACTAGCGGAAAAAACTACAATGGTTAACATTGTAGAAAGGGTGAACGTTGTGAAGCAAGAAACAAAATATCAGATAGAAGTGATTGCACCAAAACATCGTCATATGTCGAATTGGGACATGTTTGCGACTTGGATTGGGGCCAATGCGAACAACGGGACTTGGTACGTTGGAGGGGTTTTAGCAGCCTGTGGGTTACTTACTGCTTTAAAAGTCATTATTGCTTCGTCCACGCTTTCCTATTTATGCTTATCATTAGTTGGTTTTATGGGTTATAAGACTGGGGCAGCAACGATGAGCTTGATTCGAGGGTCATTCGGTGTGCGTGGGAGTTACGTGCCTTCGTTTGTTAACCTAACACAGTATATTGGCTGGACCGCAGTTAATACGTTTATTGCCGCTACTTCAGTCAGCTATTTATTACATGACCTCGTCGGATGGCCAATTTATGGGCAACCCGGTGGCGCTAAAGGCCTGATTTCAGGCATCATTGTCATGAGCATTTTGCATTTACTTAGTGTTTCCGTCGGTCAAAAGTCCGTTCAGATGATTGAACGGGTGGGAATTGTGCTGGTCATCTTATTTGTGTTGTGGGAAACGGTCGTCGTTTTTAGAACGGTGAGCTTTTCACAATTACTAGCCTGGCAGGCACCAACGAAGCTACATATGACGGCCGGTGCTGGTATGGATACGCTGGCGGCCTTTAACCTGTCGTGGGTGACCGCTGGTGCCGACTTCACCCGCTTCACGCCTAAACGGTCCGGTGCAACGGGCATGCCCTTTTTAGGCGCATTTACGGGGCTATTCTGGTTTGCTTTTATTGGTTTAGCTGCAACAATCAGTATTGCGATTACTTCCGGTACTTATGACCCCAATAACTCAGATCCAAGTACGATTGCGAGTCGGCTGGGGCTAGGGGTATTAGCGTTATTAGTTATTGTGTTAACCAGTATGACCGCTAATGCGGTTAATTTGTTGGCGGCTGGGTCGGCGTTATCAAATATTTTTCCCCGGATTCGCTTGCGACCAGCATTGTGGGCAGTTACTGTGATTGCAACGTTAGTGACGTTGATTCCTTTGATAATGGGCAGTTTCTTAGCGGCGTTTACGGCGTTCTTGGATTATATTGGAATGGTCTTAGGACCGATGATTAGTGTCTTGTTGGTGGATTATTATTGGCGTCATCATCAACATTATGATGTTAATGAATTAGCAAGTTCGCAAGGACAATACTGGTATCATCATGGGATTAATTGGATTGCACTGGGATGCTGGGTGTTAGGCGTGGTCATCTTCTTGTTGTTAAAACAAGTGACGCTAATCGCAACGGTCTTTGGGGCCACCTTTATTGATATGATCCTCATTGCGTTAATTTATATGGGATTAATGCGAATTTTCTATCCCTTAAAAACCACGCAGGCTTAATTTGGATTACAATAGGACTAATGATGAAATTAAAAGGAGTGTAATACCATGTTTAAATTAGCAGCAATTGATAAAGTTTTGGCTGAATTGGGTGAACACGTTGATTTTGCCACCATTGGTCAAAAAGAAGCGGACTTAGGGGTCCAACATTTTCAATATGATGTTGCCACGGGTGCCACGACTTATTTTGGTGAAGATGGCTATCTAGTTGAACGCCGGACTAACGGGCTGGCAACCCGAGTTGCGCGGGAAGAATCAGCTGCAACAGTCACCCAAGTTGGGACTGATTACGTAGCGGGAAAGCTTGATTTAGCCACAGCTGTTAAGCAATTAGCCGCAGCCGGTTGCCAAGCTTGGACGGCTAATTTGAAACGTAACGTCATCAATTTTAGTGGCGATGAAGGTAAGATTTTAGCAACCATTAAATTCTAACTGGTTCACAAAAAAGGTCAGCCGATTGTCATGATAATCGGCTGACCTTTTTGAAATCAGTAACCGGCTTCGCGATATTGCCGGCTGAGCTTGCGTTCAATGGCAAATAACGCCACAGGATTAAGTTGTCGCAGTTGAGCGGAATTATAACGCATGACGAGTTGTTCGGGACTATTGACTGTCACTTGTTGTACGCCAGTTAAATCTTGTAAATTTTCTAAAATAGCAGTTTGAAGTTCCGGATGCTTGAGCCAAACTTCAGAGGTTAGCATAATTAACCCGTGTTCTGGATGTTGCATCGTGATGTGGTACTTTGTGAGATACTTTTTAAAAAGTCCTGATGAATCCATAATTGACCTCCTTAAATACTTGTCCAAAGCGGAATGGCGGCCCAGATGAAGAAGCCGGCTAATCCCGCCGAAGCTAGACCAGCAATCAGCCAGATGAGGGGGACGAGCTTTTGAGTGGCCCGAAAATAATAAGCGGCCAACCCCCAACAAAGTAAGGCTAAGATAACACTGGTCCCAATGATTAAATTAATTGTAATTGCCATTAAGATAAAACTCCTTATCACTCGATTCATAATCATTGTGCGGGAAATTAGTAGAAAGTGCAATCAAAAAAACGCCATGTGAAGTTTTGACCCTATAAACATGGGGCTTTCTCATACGTGCGATTGCGTAAAAGGCTAGGCAAATTATTTTTATAGTGAAGTACTGTTTTAAGTGGTAATCTTAAACGGTCGGTTCAAATAATCGACCGGTTTTATTTAGAAAAGGAAAGGGAAAACTAATGTCACTAAATTTAATTTTTCTGTTATTAATTTGGATCATTTTATTGATAGGTCTGGCTGTTGTTATTTTAATTACAATCTTTATGCCAAATATTTTCCAGTTTGACAAAAAAATAAGCTACTCTCAAAAGAGAACGATAAAGAAAAAAATCAATCTTGGAACTGCTTATGAGTATAAAAAGAACAAACTTTATAGAATAACGATTTATGGTGGCTTACTTGCTCTGATTATTGGCTGGAGCGCAGTTATTTCCGAAGCCCTTAAGCACTATATCTTGTGCCTAATATTATTAGCTGTGGCATCTGGACTATATATGTTTCTAGGTGTCCTTATGCCGAGTTTCAAATATAAGTATTGTACTAATTATCCTATACCATATTTAACGTTAATTTCGAAAGCAAACTTTACGAAGATTCTTGTCTTGCGAACAATAATTACGGTATTAATGGTATGTATCTGGTTATTACCAGCTATTTTTCACACACAATTCTTACAATTATTGACGAAGCTAATTTTGTATTTCTTAAATGCTTAAAATAGATTTATTCTGCGTATCAGTGATGTTAGTGTCTTATAATCTTGTTGCGAGTAATGAAGCCGTTAGCTTGATTACTTGCAACATTTTTTAAATTAGGCGAGGAAACACGTTCTTTTAAAGACGTGATGAATAGCTGTAACCGCTGGGCATAGTGCTCGCACTATTGTGTAAGTTAGCAGTGTTCTCAAAAGCTCGATCATTCAAGGCCGAGTAGTTCACGTTATGTAAAGCATGGCTAATATTTCGGATATAGAAAGTGCCTAACCATATTGGGTGGTTAGGCACTTAAGCAGCGCATCAAAGTAGCGTTAATTGTAGTTATTGTTTGGCCGTAGCAGCCGATTTGTCAGCCAACGGATCAATTGATTTTTCAGGCTGATTGCTGACCATTAGGGAGATGATAAAGCCTAATACTGACAACGCTAGTGTGAACCAAAATCCGTAGTGAACGCCATGGACAAAGGCAGTTGCACCAGTCGCGTGACTCGCACTTTGGCCGATGCCCAATAGACTAGTGGCGATTGCGGTTGCTAGGGCGCCAAGGATTTGTTGCAAGGTGTTAAGAATGGTACTGCCATCAGCGGCAACGGGTCCCCGTAAAGCATTTAACCCATAAGTTTGAGCAGGGGACATGGCTAATGGGGCGCCAATCATGAGAATGACGTGGGCTAAAACAACGTACCAATAACTCGAGTGTGTCGTCGTGAAGATAAGCATTAATGCGCCAATAAAGGTTAACGCAAAGCCACCACGAGTTAAGTAGCGAGCCCCATAACTGTCAAAGAGATGACCAGAAGTTGCCGAAATGACCGCATTGATAATCCCACCAGGTAACATCAAAATCCCTGTCATCGCAACGGGTGCGAGCAAGCCCTTTTGCCAATACATGGGTAAGAGATACATAGATGACATGATGATGCCGAAGTCAATCATGACTAAGACGGTCCCGACGCTGAATTTTTTAAAGCTAAAGGCGCGTAAGTTTAAAATTGGCGTTTCCAAGTGTAGTTGGCGGTGACAGTAGAAGTATAGTGCGACAATCCCGATAGTAAGGGCGATGAGCACTAACGGATTACCCCAACCGCGATCACCGGCTAAGCTGGCACCAACGACTAACCCACCAAATCCAACCGATGATAAGATAATTGATAAGCCATCAATTTTAGGCTTGGTGACTTCGGAAACATTTTGCATAAAAATAATTGAAATAATGAGGGCAACTGCAAGTAAAGGTACGAATAACCAAAAAATCCAATGCCAAGAGAGACTTCCCAGAATAATCCCCGCAATAGTTGGTCCGAGGGCCGGTGCGAACATAATGACTAACCCGACTAATCCCATGGCGGCACCACGTTTTTGTGGTGGATAAACCGCTAACAAAACAATGAAAATTAAGGGTAAGATGAGTCCAGTGGCAATCCCCTGAATCATCCGGCCGATTAATAATAGGACGAAAGTTTGTGCTAACGCCGAAACAATTGCCCCAACCATGAAATCAACTAAGGCAAAGATGATTAGTTGGCGCGTAGTAAAATGTTTCGTTAACATGCTTGATAGCGGTAAGACGATGCCGACCATTAGTAAGTAGCCCGTCACGAGCCATTGAATGGTCCCGGTATTAACATGTAATTGTTGTTCTAATTGAGGGAGGGCAATGTTCAAAGCCGTTTCACTGAACATTCCCACAAAGCCCCCGAGTAATAACCCAATCATGATTAAGGTTGGGTTACTGTGTGACTTGGTTTGCATAAAACGAGATCTCCTTTTTTGAAACAGTAACCACAATAGGTCACTGTAACAGAAAAGCGTTGTTTTCGTAAGCGATTTCTGAAATTTTTTTTAGCTTTTCAGAAATTAAGTTCGAGCCTTAAATTGATGCCCACATTTTGGACAAGTGACCCTTACATGGCCGTGATGACGTGGGACCCGAATCCGTTGCTGACATTGCGCACAATGAAAGAAACGGTAATGCCACCGCTGTTTAATGCGGTAACCCATGCGAGTGAACGGCCGCACCAAGGGTCGCCAGAAACGTTGAAAAGTGCGGTTAATGGCAACTTGCCGATAGATTTTTTTAGAAAAAAGGCGCCAATAGCTAACGACTAATAGGATTAAGGCGATTAAAGTTAACCAAGTTAGACGGGTGAAGATACCCACTAAGATAAGTAATAACGCAGTGTTATTTAAAACGCGATTAAGCGTGTCGTTTTGACCATAACGGCCGCGCATAAAGGCTTGTAGCCGCATAAAAAGTTTTGAGTTTGGTTTCAATCGAAAAACCTCCATAGTTAGGTAATGGAATATCCTAACATATTTCAATCACCCCGGCAATTTCCGGACTTAGTGCTAACTTTTTTCAGCGGGCGGTGTATACTGGAGGTTATTCTAAAAAGGGCGGGGGCCAATTAAAAATGACAACTAGCGCAACAATTACACCCGTGATGGTCGTGGACGCCATTAGTCGGGCGGCATTAACCTTAGATCGCTCGGATTCAGTTCAAGCCGAGTTACAACAATTATTGAATGAATTTCGACGGACGTTATTACAAACCAACGGTCAAATAACAACTATAACGTTGTATCAAAGTAAATTAGAAAGTTATTTATTAGCCCATGCGACTGATTATCCAACTACAGTGCCAACGTTAATGATTTTATTAACTCGTTTTAGTCAGCAAGTGAACTAAATCGTGATTTAATGCCAAAACCGGTGGCCGAGAGATGTTATCTCTGGACCACCGGTTTTAAGTTGAAATCAGATTTATTTGGCAGTAACTTGGTCACGGCCATGATTCTTAGACTGATAAAGGTAGGTGTCAGCCCGCTTGTATAAGGCGGTACTATCATCATCCGTCACCCGTTGTTGTGTTAATCCCACGGAAATACTAACATGAATCGTTTGATGGTCATAATTAAAGTCTGCGGTACGAATCAGTTCGGCAATGGTTTGCGCCTGCGGGAGTGTCGTGGCTAGTGGATAGTTATTGAACAGAATCGTGAACTCCTCACCGCCCGTTCGGTAGAGGACTAAGTCTGAATCGAGTTCATGTAAGTAAGTTTCAATCAGGCCCGCTAATCGGGTTAGCACATAATCACCAGCCAAATGGCCGTAAGTATCGTTGATGGTTTTGAAGTGATCAATATCAAACAGCATAATGGTAAATGGTCGCTGTTGCGTACGGTCATCTTCAAAGTCATGTCCAAAGTTAGTTCGAAAAGCAAAATAATTTTTAGCATGAGTTAATTCATCAAAATTAGTACTGTAAGTGAGTTGGGCCAACGTGGCGGCATCGCGATAAAGTAAGTTGATATAAAAGTAGACGATAGTTAACATAATTAACATATAGCCTAATTCAGCGCCAACTAGCTTAGGCGATAGTTGTAACCGCCAAGCGACAATCCCCCAGAGAATTGCTGCAAATCCCATTGTGATGACTAAGTAGTTGATAAAATCCCAATGATTGTACTGCTTATGTCGTTTTAAAAGTTTCATGATGAAGAAGAAAACAATCAAAATTAATGTATATAGCCAGGATAAAGATTCAAAAATCGTGCCATTAATAATCATGAACAAAACGGCCGTTAGTCCCCATTGCCATAACTTGATATTTAATAATAAGAAGTAACTGACGAAGACGACTGCAAAGAGTTGAAAATTCATGAAAACCCAGCTATTTTGTTGATGACTAACGAGTAATTGCAAACACAAAATAAAAATAGCCATGTAACCTATGCCAACCACAGTGCGGACGTGTTCTTGATTAACGGTATGATTACGTTGTTCGAAGTAATGGATAGCACGATCAGCCAGTAGCCAATATAAGGTAATCATACCGAGCAAGAAAAAAATACTGGTTATTAGTGATGGCACGTACCAATGCGCAAGTGTCATATTAATCGGACCCCCAAATGAAGTTAAGCTGGCAATGTGGGCTTACCATATAAGTACCCTTGATGAATCGTAATGCCAAACTTAGCAGCTAAGGCCTGGTCATGTTGATCCTCGACGCCTTCAAGAATCATGGTTAACCGATAGTCACGAGCAATCTTACTCCAAAAAGCGAGTAGCTCTGGTATCTTATTGGCTTCACCGCTCATACGCAAGTTTTGCATCGAAAATTTAATCTGATCAACGTAAGGTAACATGTCTTTGATATTCTCATAGGTGTTAGTGCCGGTGCCGACATCGTCTAGGACTAATTGCATGCCATTTTGATGGAGAAGAATGCTGTATTGTTGGACTTCTTCTAGAGTTGGCGCATCGGTGAATTCGATGGTTAAGGCTGAAGGATTAATCTGTTTTTTCAATGCAACAATCGTGCCCAAGGTTAGAGGGTTAATCACTTGTTCGTGGTCTAGATTAAATGCAATGACCTTATTAGTGAGTGAAGTTTTAAGTGCGGTTGCAGTTTGTTTTAACAGCTTGGCTTGTTCCTTTAATGGAATTTCAGAAAAGTTGGTGGGTAAAGTCCAAGTATCATTTTGCTGTTCCCGTAATAAAACTTCATAACCATAAATGGAATGATCTTGCTCATTAACTTGTGGCTGAACAAAGAATTTATAGATAACAATCTCCTCCTAAATAAATCTATTTATCAACATTGTAGTATAGAATTATAATTGGTTCAATAAGTCGAACCGGATTCCGATGGTTAGCGGTAAAATAGTCATATACGCTAGTGTAAAGGAAAAGAAAGTTGCTTTTTATTGTTTACGAATGTAAACTATAGTGGATTATTAAATGTAGAAGGGTGGTTAATCAAATGGAAGCACAAACAAAAATTGAAATTAGTGACGCTGAATGGGAAGTAATGCGGGTAACTTGGACGTTGGGTCATGTGACCAGTAGTCAAATGGCCGAAATCATGGCTGAAAAGATGGGCTGGAAGCCGGCTACAGTTAAGACTTTGCTAGGGCGGTTGATTAAAAAGGGTGCCTTACGGGCCGAAAAGAATGGCCGGGCGTTTACGTACTATCCAACGGTTGCAGAACAACCGTCGATGGATGAAGCGGTTGAGACGTTGTTTGGCCACCTTTGTCAGATGCGTGTCGGTCAAACGTTAACTGATCTAGTCGGTAAGTTAACGCTTAGTCAAGCCGATATTACGAAATTACAAGCGGAGTTGGCGCGTAAGGCGGCCACCGCACCAGTCACCGTGGACTGTGATTGTTTGCCTGGTGATGAGGCGACTTGTTAGGAAAAGTAATTTGAAAGTTAAGCGAGTGAAGTAGTGCGTCGTGTTTGCCTGACACACTACTTTTTTATATGCTTTAATTACCGACCGGTATTTAAAATAATCGTTTAAATAATGAGGCTGTTACTTGACAATTATCGTTTACGATTGTAAACTTGATTATGAATTACAGATGTAAACGAAGTGTAAACATTTGGGAGGTAATTAGAATGAAAAAAGCAGATATGGGCAATATGACCGATATGAATGCTGATTCAAAGCAGGATATGCAAGATATGGATATGAGTAAAATGGACATGCATGATATGGACATGGATATGGGCGGTGGCCAGATGATGCATATGGGGAACTTAAAGCGGAAGTTCTGGGTCTCATTAATTTTAACGATACCGCTCATTATTATGAGTCCTATGATGGGCGTCAGCTTACCGTTTCAAGTTGTTTTCCGGCCATGGTCGGATTATCTGGTCGCAATTTTAGGGACGATCATCTTCATCTATGGGGGTCAGCCATTCTTTAGTGGGGCCAAAGCCGAATGGGCCAACCGTAAACCAGCGATGATGATGTTGATTGCGATGGGGATTGGCGTGGCATACGTGTACAGTATTTATGCGGTCGTTGCTAACAACTTATTACAAGTCACCCCAATGGTCACTGACTTTTTCTGGGAGTTAGCTACATTGATCGATATCATGTTACTCGGTCACTGGATTGAAATGAATACTGTAATGAACGCCGGTTCCGCGGTGGATAACTTGGCCAAGTTGTTACCAAGTACAGCGCACAAAGTAGTGGCTGGAGAAACTAAAGACGTTAAGATTTCAGAATTAGTTGCTGATGATCATGTTCAAGTTCGCGCTGGTGAAAAGATTCCAGCTGACGGGGTGATTACTAGTGGTGCCAGCAGTGTTAATGAAGCGATGGTTACTGGTGAAGCGCGCTTAGTTGAAAAGCAAACTGATGCCAAGGTCGTCGGCGGTTCGGTCAATGGTGAAGGAACCTTTGAAATGCGGGTTACTGGGACTGGTGAGACGGGTTACTTGGCGCAAGTCATGAAATTGGTCACTGATGCGCAAGCGGCTAAATCATCGCAAGAAAATATGGCCGATCGTGTGGCCGGATTATTGTTCTACGCGGCGTTAACCGTGGCGATTGTCGCCTTTATCGTTTGGATGATTTTTGGTAACCTTGCGTTAGCTTTATCCATTGCAGTGACTGTCTTAGTCATTGCCTGCCCCCATGCATTAGGTTTAGCGGTACCACTAGTGGTTGCACGGAGTACAGCGATTGCGGCCAGTCATGGATTGTTAATGCGAAATCGGGATGCCATGGAACAAGTGAAAAAATTGAATTATGCGTTAATGGATAAAACGGGGACGTTAACTGCCGGAAACTTCAAGGTGGCTGACTATCAAAGTACCACTGAGTCACTTAAAGCAGATGATGTTTTAGCGATTATGGCGGGGCTGGAAAATGGGTCAAGTCATCCGTTAGCGGTCGGAATTTTGAAAGCAGCTAAAGCGCAGCAATTAACGCCAGCAACAGCGAGTGATGTGCATCAAATTACCGGGGTTGGTCTTAGTGGGACCGTGGCCGAAAAAACGGTTCAAATCGTTTCAGCGGCTTACTTGGATCGCAAAAAATTAGCTTATGATCAAGCGACATTCAATCGGTTAGCCTCGGCCGGAAACTCAGTTAGCTTCTTAATTCAAGCTGACCAAGTCTTAGGTTATGTGGCACAAGGGGATCAGATTAAGCCAGAAGCGAAGAACTTGATTGATAGCTTAATCGCGCAACACATCACACCGGTTATGTTAACTGGGGATAATGAACAAAGTGCGCAAGTGGTCGCTAAACAACTTGGCATTACGACCGTTCATGCGAGTCTATTACCAGAAGATAAGGCGAAATTAGTTAAAAAATATCAAGCCGACGGTAGCCATGTCATGATGATTGGTGATGGGGTTAACGATGCGCCTAGCTTAGCCAGTGCGGATATCGGGGTTGCGATTGGTTCTGGGACGGATGTGGCGATTGATTCGGCAGATATCGTTTTAGTTAAGAGTAATCCCAACGATGTGGTTGAATTCCTCGAACTTGCACGGCAAACAACGCGCAAGATGACGCAGAACCTATGGTGGGGTGCAGGATATAACGTGATTACGATTCCGTTGGCCGCCGGGGTATTAGCACCAATCGGTTTTATCTTAAATCCAATGGTTGGGGCGGTTGTGATGTCACTTAGTACTGTAATCGTGGCGATTAATGCGATGACCTTACGGATTAAAGATTAAACTGATTAGGGTAAATTAATTGTGTAAATACGTGTATCGAATTGATTTAGGTGCTAAGATGGGAGTACTTAAATCAAGGAAGTGAAGTCCCATGTGTACAAGTTTAACGTATCAAACCACGGGTGGTGATCAATTCTTAGCCCGGACAATGGATTTTGGATTTGAACTCGGTGGTCGGCCAGTGGCTATTCCACGGCACCATCACTTTACCAGCGTGACCAACGCGACCGGTTTTGATGCCCCTTATAGTTTTGTGGGTACTGGCCGTGATTTGAACGGTTACGTGCTCGTTGATGGTGTCAATGAATTTGGTGTGAGCGCAGCGGCGTTGTATTTTTCCGGTCAAGCGCATTATGCCGCAGAACCGGTTGACGGTAAGACTAATTTAGCCCCACATGAACTTGTCATGTGGCTCTTAGGTAATTTAAAGAGTGCTGCTGAATTAGGTGACCGCTTAGATGGGTTGCACATTACAGAAGCTGCAGCGCCTTTATTGAACATCGTAGTACCATTGCATTGGATCATCAGTGATCGTAGTGGGGCAACCTATGTTTTAGAGCAAGAAGCTGATGGCATTCATTTCATGAAGAATCCAGTGGGCGTTATGACGAATTCACCAGATTTTGATTGGCACTTGAAGAACCTCAGTAACTACGTTGAATTGCAACCAGAATCACATGTTAATCGACAATATGGCGATTTAGAAGTCAAAGCTTTTGGTCCCGGTACTGGGGCTTTAGGGATGCCTGGCGATTATACGTCACCATCACGCTTTATCCGGACAGTCTTTATGCGGACGCATACGGAAGCTGTCACTACGGATGCTGCGGCCGTAAACGCTTTGTCACACATGTTAAATTCTGTTGAAATTCCTAAGGGTGTTAAGATTAAAGATGATGGCTCTGCTGATTATACGCAGTATCGTGCTTATATGAGTATGAACGAACCAGCTTTTTATATGCAACCGTATAATGATCAAACCATCACGCGGGTTGCTTTAACGGCCGACTTAATGAACGCTGCTGAACCAGCTGAATTCCCATTAGCAACAAGTCAACAATTTAAAGCAGTTAATTAAAATTTACAGATACAAGTAGGCGCTGAGCAAGTTCTCAGCGCCTTTTTGGTCACTGATTCGATTAACAGAAAATTCAATTTGATGGTACACTATAATTATGTTTAGGTGAGCATAACTTAAAATGCTTAGCAGAGCTTGCATTTTAAAAGACAAAGGAATAACATCTATTAAGTAATAGTGATTATAAAGTAGCAACGGGGGTTAGAAATAATGAAACAAAAAATGACCTTAGCACAACGGGTTAATATTTTGCGCGCTAGTGTCATGGGCGCTAATGATGGTATCTTATCAGTTGCGGGGATTGTTGTCGGGGTTGCTGGTGCCACAACGAATAGTTTTTCAATCTTAATTTCTGGGTTAGCTGGCATGTTGGCCGGAACAATTTCGATGGCGATGGGTGAATATGTTTCAGTTAATACCCAAAAAGATGCGCAAAAAATGGCGATTCAACGTCAAAAAACAGCGTTATCGCAGCATTACGACGATGAAGTTGCGATGGTAACTAAAAAGTATGTTGATCAAGGGATTAGTGCGCCATTAGCGGCCCAGGCAACTAAAGAAATGATGCAAGAAGATGCCTTGATTACGACAGTACGGGAACGTTACGGTTTTAATCCAAGCGAGTTTATCAGTCCCTATGCGGCCGGAATTGCATCCATGATTGCATTTCCAACGGGATCAATCTTACCGTTAGTCTCAATAACCTTTTTCCCAGCACGGATTAAGATTTTAGCGACGGTGGTAGCGGTCGCTGTGGCATTAGCCATTACCGGTTACATTGCTGCGGTCTTGGGTAATTCTGATCGTAAGCATGGGGTTTTACGGAATGTCGTCTCGGGATTATTAACGATGATTGTAACGTATTTTATTGGTCATTTATTTGCGTAGTTTTAGTTGAGGGGGAAACAACAAGATGTTGAGAACAAAGACAAAATCAAAAAAAACGCAACAGACCATGGACGAAAAGTTGAATACGTTGCGAGCTGGTGTATTAGGGTCAAATGATGGGATTTTAACCGTTGTCGGGGTGCTTTTTAGTGTCGCCGCAGCGACTAGTAATCAGTTTACAATTTTTATTGCGGGACTATCGGATCTATTGGCTTGTGCTTTTTCGATGGCTTCTGGCGAGTATGCGTCGGTCAGTACTCAAAAAGATACGGAAAAGTCAGTCGTTGAACGGGAACGGCAGTTGTTAGAGACCAACTTTGATGATGAACTAGCCGCAGTTAAACGCCATTATCGGGCTTTAGGGGTGACGGAACAGACATCACAGGCGATTGCGGAAGATTTGTTAGCAAAGCAGCCCTTGAAGACCATGGCGAGTATCAAGTATGACATTCAATTAGGCCATTATATGAATCCTTGGGATGCGGCCTTTTCGTCATTATTTTCAGCTTCAGCAGGTGGCGTCTTCCCATTGGTAGCCATGACTTTTTTACCGACAGCTTTAAAATGGCCTGGAACAATTCTGGCCGTATCTTTGTCAGTGGCGTTAACCGGTTATTTATCAGCGGTACTTGGTAAAGGGAACGTTAAAACGGCCGTTACACGTAATGTGATTGTGGGTATTATTACAATGTTTATTCATTATTATATTGGGACGTTATTTTAAGCGTGGGTGTCGTAAAAAAGGTTGAAATCTGTTATTTTTTTATTGGAAATATGCGGTCAATTTTCAGTGAGTTTTAATCATGCCCCGGTATAATATTGCCATTAATCTAAAAACTGGGGTAATTAAAAATTGAAAACAACCACAACTAACCGTTATATGAAAGGTATTATGTGGGCCATGTTGGCCTCAACCCTTTGGGGGATTTCTGGCACGGTCATGCAGTTCATTTCGCAAAACCAAGCGATTCCAGCAGACTGGTTCTTATCAGTACGGACACTATCTGCCGGGATTATTCTACTGGCAATTGGGTTTATGCAACGTGGCATGGGTATTTTTAAGATTTTTAAGAGTTGGCGTTCAGCTGGGCAACTGTTGGCGTATGCCACAGTTGGGCTGATGGCGAATATGTATACCTTTTACGTTAGTATTGAAGAAGGAAGTGCAGCGTCAGCGACAATTCTACAGTATCTAAGTCCGCTATTTATTGTGCTGGGAACGTTAGTGTTCAAGCGTGAATGGCCTTTGCGTACCGATATGATTGCTTTTGGGGTTTCGCTGTTAGGTGTCTTTTTGGCGATTACGCGGGGGAATATTCATGAATTAGCGATTCCGATGAATGCGCTCATTTGGGGAATTTTGTCGGGGGTTACGGCGGCCTTGTACGTGGTCTTGCCCCGGCGAATTGTTGCTGAAAACTCCCCAATTATCGTTTTGGGTTGGGGGACTTTAATTGCCGGGATTCTATTCAATCTCTATCATCCACTTTGGCGTGGTGCCCCAACTATTACGCCAAGATTAGTGGTTTCAATTGGCGCCGTTGTCTTAATTGGGACGATCTTTGCGTTTTCAGCATTATTGCATAGCTTACAATACGCGCCTTCTGCGGTTGTTAGTATTGTTGATGCTGTGCAACCGGTGGTGACATTCATATTGAGTATTATTTTCTTGAATCTAAAAGTTAGCATCGTTGAAATTATTGGCTCAATCTTAGTCGTTTTTGCTATTTATATTTTGCAGCATTATCGTAGTAAATCAACGTTAGATTAACGTTATCGCAGTAACACAAAAAGCGGTCGCAATTTTAAAATTGTGACCGCTTTTTGTGTTTGAGCTAAATTAAGCTTCAGGTTGATAGTCTTCGTCAATAATTAGGACGGGCTTGATGGTTTTACCACTCACTGAGTCTGCATTGGCTTGATTAATATCCGCAAACTTGTAGAACTTTTCGGTCTTTTCAAATGGGAACATACCATGTTGATAGAAGTCAATGAGGCGTGGCACGTCGACTTGAGGAATGGCATCCCCCATGTTAACCCCGATAACTTTTTTATCATCAACACAGAGGTCATTCCATGAACTGATAGTAATATTCTTAGACGTAACAGCAATTAAAGCGGCAGTCCCACCTTGAGCCAAGGCATGAATAGCAGCGACCATTACGGGTTCTACCCCAGTCGTATCAACAGTGAAATCAACACCGTAGCCATTGGTTAACTTTTTGATGGCTGCCACTGGATCTTCCGTTTTACTGTTAATCGTGTGAGTTGCACCTAGTTCTTTCGCTAAGGCTAAGCGAGAATCCACGATGTCGACCGCAATAACTTCGGTACAACCAGAAATTTTACCAGCCATCATTGCTGCTAAACCAACCGCACCAGTCCCAAAGACGGCGATCGTTTGGCCGGGACGTGGTTGTAGACTGTTCAAAACGGTGCCACTGCCAGTGACATAGCCACAGCCTAAAGGTCCTAAGCGCCGTAAATCTAAGGTTTTGTCGACTTTAACGGCATTGCGCTGGTCAATAACCGTATGAGTTGTGAATGAGGATTGGTCAAACATATCACTGACATGGGTGCCGTTTTCTTGGAAATGATCGGATCCATCTGGCCGTGTGCCGCTCAAATTATAGTCGGCATAGTGGCGGCATTTAGTTGGCATCCCTTTTAAACAATTGTCACAAGTGCCATCGGCGTAAAAAGACATGACAATATGATCGCCTACGCTAAAATCTTTCACTTGAGGACCAACTTTTTCAATAATCCCAGAACCTTCATGACCGAGAATAACCGGATAACCTAGGGAAGCGTCCCCTTTACGAATCGCTTCATCCGAGTGGCAAATTCCACTCGCAACTAGTTTAACTTGTAAATCAGTTGGTCCCATTTCAGCCAATTCAATATCGTCTTTAATGACGAATGGATCATTAAATTGATCAACAACTGCTGCTTTAATTTTCATAATAATTAGTACCTCACTTCATTAGTATGTAAAACGCTTACAATTGCTATTGTTACACAACTCACAAATTCAATCAAGCCGATTTGAAGAATTAAATGCTGGGTATGAATGCTGATTAATCAGGCTTTAATGCCTTAAATGTATAAATGTGATACCAAAGTTCTGTAGATGTAATGGTCTAATTTGTGGCTTGAGTTCCAAGTTTGGGAAAACTTTTGCGATAAATTAAATTGGCATCTAACAGAATGGTACGGTTATCGGTTGTCTTAAAAATTAAGGCGGCTTTTAAAGTGTCAATAGCAACACGTCCTAGTTCGTTGGTATCAATTCGGAAAGTTGTTAATGGTGGTGAAACGTAACGTGCAATGTCAATGTCATTAATGCTGATAATAGTTGTGTCTGTTGGCACGGTAATCTTATTTTCATTGAAGGCTTGTAGGACCCCAACAGATAAAGAATCCGAAGCAATTAAAAAGCCCTTGGGAAGGGACTGATCTGATTGAGAAGCGACTATCTTTTGGCCTAGGGCATAACCGCTTTCGACTGAGAAGTCTTTACCAATGAAGACAAAACGATCATCATATAGGTTCAATTCACGCATATAGCTTTCAAAAAATTTACGTCGATCATCTAGATGGCCCGTATCAGATTGTTGTGTATTCCAGTAACCGCCACCGATAAAGCCGATGGGAGTTCGATGTTGTTGACGAAATAAATTAATAGCTCGTTCAGTCATAGCCATTAGATTGGGTTGTACGGAACTAAAGTGGTGAGGGTCAGGGTTAGCATCCACGAAGATTCGATGTGGTGATAAGGATTGTAATTGTTGTAGTTGATTTGGTCGGAATTGACCAACCGCAATCAGGCCATCAATCGGGGTAGGAACTGCTTCGATATTGTGATAAAAGGTTAACACCAAGTTAGCTTTGTCACCATGATCAATGATGCTTTTACGTAAATTACTATAGTAAACATCTGCCAGTTCTTTTTGAGGTTGAACAGAAAAAATTACGGCAATTTTATAAGCTAAGCCGTGGGTCGTATTTGGACGTTGATAATTCAAACTTTGAACTGTTTTTAGAATTCGCTTACGAGCAGTATCCGAAATTGAAAATGTCGGATCATTGTTTAATAAACGTGAAACAGTTGCTGGCGAGTAACCTGCTTGCGCAGCAATTTCTCTAATAGTAGTCAATGGACTGCCTCCTAATAACCATGTTTACTAAAAAAATAACGATTGTTACTATCAGAAACTAATAATACGCTTACATTTGCGAATGTAAAGCTAAGATCGGTAGTAAACGAGCCTAAACAAGCGTTACTAATCTTTAGTAATTAATTTATTAAACCGCTTACATATCTATACTTAATATCATATGATGAGACCAGCGATTAGTAATAATTAGACACAAATGAAAGCGAGTAAATATAAGTATGACAAATCCACTAAGTACAACTCAATTTCTTCACGGTGGGGATTACAACCCCGATCAATGGTTGGATCAACCAGCTGTAATTGATAATGATTTTGAATTATTCAAAAGTGCTAAATTAAACACCATTACGGTTGGGATTTTTTCATGGGCAAAATTAGAACCAAGTGAGGGTCATTATAATTTTGGTTGGTTAGACGATATTTTTGATCGTGCTGCTGCTCAAAATATGCAAGTGATCTTATCAACACCTAGTGGTGCTCGACCACGTTGGTTGGCAGCTAAATATTCAGAGGTTTTACGTGTGGATGAGAATGGACACCGAAATGAGTTTGGTGAACGGCATAATCATTGCTATACGTCTCCAATTTATCGCAAAAAAGTGCAATTGATTAATCGCAAGTTAGCTGAACGATATGGTCAACGTGATAATTTAATTTTATGGCATGTTTCTAATGAGTATGGTGGTCAGTGCTATTGTGACTTATGTCAAGCAGCTTTTCGTGATTGGTTGAAGGCTAAATATCAAACATTAACGCAACTAAATCACGCCTATTGGAATGGCTTTTGGGCGCATGCCTATACTGATTGGCAACAAATTCAAGCGCCTAATCCACATGGTGATCAAAATGTGATGGGTCTTAATTTGGATTGGAAACGTTTTGTAACTGATCGGACGATTGACTTTTTTGAGACTGAAATTAAACCGTTCCGAGAATTAACACCTAACATTCCGGTAACGACTAACTTTATGGGCGGAAATCCACCAGAATCTCATGTCTTTTATGATTTAGACTATCAAAAGTTTGCAACTCACGTTGATATTGTGAGTTGGGATTCCTATCCTAACTGGGCTAATGGTTATGAGTCTACCGCTAAGCTAGCGATGAAAACAGCTTTAATGAATGATATGATGCGGAGCTTAAAACAAGATAATTACTTAATTATGGAGAACACCCCATCGCAGGTTAATTGGCACCCGTATAATCGCGCTAAGCGACCTGGTATGCATGAAATGGCAAGCTTACAAGAAATTGCTCATGGTGCTGATTCTATTATGTATTTCCAATTGCATCAGTCCCGAGGCGCTTCTGAGATGTTTCATGGTGCTGTTATTACGAATAATCTTAGTGATCAGACCCGTGTTTTTAAAGATGTTACGACCGTTGGCGCTGATTTAGAGGCTATGCAAGCGATTCATGCAACGACGCATCGTATTGCAGAAGTAGCAATTGTGTTTGACTACGATAATATGTGGGCGCTGGATGATGCACGTAACTATGCAAATGCAACTAAGCAATATTGGGTCACGATTCAAAATCAATATCAATACTTTTGGGAGCATGATATTCCAGTCGATGTTGTCGGAACTGATGTGGATTTGGCGGCCTATAAACTAGTCATTGATCCAATGCATTTTATGATGAGTAAGGGTTTTGCAGCTAAGCTTAAAACGTATGTAGCGCAAGGTGGTACCTTAGTTGGAACCTATATTACTGGACTTGTTGATTCCAATTTTCTTGCCTATCAAGGTAGCTGGTTACCTGATTTACAAGCAACTTATGGGCTAGCTGTCACCGAAACAGATACGTATTATCCTGGACAGCATAATCAAATTAAGGCGTTTGGTAATACCTATGAAAGTCGGGATTATAGTGATATTTTGACCATTTCGGATGCAGAAGTCTTAGGGACTTATGGTCAAGATTTCTATGCCGGTTCAGCAGCTTTAACGAAACATGTACTTGGTCAGGGGACGGCTTATTATCTGGCTGGTCGTGGCGAATCGGCGTTACACCATGATTTTTACCAACGAGTGGCAACGAAATTACAGCTAAAATCAATGCTACCAATAAAAAAAGAAACCTCTAATGTTTCGATTCAAATCCGTGAAAATGCCACAATGCGATATTATTTTGTCATTAATTTTAGTCATCAAGCGACGCAAATTCAGTTTGCGACCAAGCTGATGAATGTCTTGCATGGCAACCAAAATGTTCAAGGTAAACAATCATTAGCGGCTTATGGGGTCCAGATTTTTTCTGAAAAGAAATAAAAAATCATAGTGGGGTGAATTTAAGATGGAAGAACATGTAAAACAACCAGTAGCACCTAAAAAAGCATTATCTTGGCGCCAAATTAACGAGGGGATTGCCTTTGCTTTAGGTAATCTTGGTCATTCAGCCTTTTATGGGGCTTTAAGTACGTATTTTATTGTCTATGTCACTAGTGGCATGTTTACAGGAGTTCCGACCGCTATTGCTAATCGACTGATTGGGCTAATTACGGGATTAGTTGTTGTGATTCGGTTAGCTGAAGTGGTGGTTGATCCAATTCTGGGGAATATCGTAGATAACACTGAGACTCGATGGGGAAAATTTAAACCTTGGCAAGTAATTGGGAGCGTTGTGAGTTCGATTTTACTTGTGATTATTTTTACTGGAATCTTTGGATTAGCTAAAGTTAATTGGGTATTATTTGCAATTATATTCGTAATTCTATTCATTCTATTGGACGTGTTTTATTCATTTGCAGATGTCTCATACTGGGGGATGGTACCAGCGATTAGTGAAGATAGTCATGCACGGGGGATCTTTACAGCGCTAGGAAGTTTTACCGGTTCAATCGGTTGGAACGGATTAACAATGGTTGTTGTGCCGATTACAACTTATTTTACCTTTGTAGCGACTGGAAAACATACGCAAGGCCCGCAAGGTTGGTTGGCATTTGCAATCATTGTTGCTATCGTGGCAGTGTTGTCATCTTTGGCAGTGGCTTTTGGCACCACCGAAAAAAATAATGTGATTCGACAAGCAGCAAAGCAAAAAACTTCAATTAAAGACGTTTTTGTTGGTATTGCTAAAAATGATCAAATCTTATGGATTAGCTTATCATATCTACTTTATTCGTTAGCCTATGTGGTTACGAATGGGGTACTCTTCTATTTGTTCAAATTTGTAATCGGTCAACCTGGTGAATTTTGGATTGCCGGTGCAGTAGCAACAGTAGTTGGGTTTGGCACGGCACCATTGTATCCAATTTTAAATCGATTTATTCCACGAAAAATTTTATTTGCTGTCGGACAAGTTGCGATGATTTTATCATATGTGATTTTTATTACAGCTAAGACTAATCTACCATTGTTAATTGTAGGTCTGATTTTATTCAACTTTACTTTTGCACAATTGGTCGTAGTATTATCACTTACTGATTCAATTGAATATGGGCAATTAAAAAATGGTAATCGAAATGAGGCCGTAGTTTTGGCGGTGCGCCCCATGTTAGATAAAATTACTGGTGCATTTTCAAATGGAATTGTCGGATCAATTGCCATTCTTGCAGGAATGACTGGCAGTGCTACGGCTGCCGATATTTCGGCGCATAATATTCACATGTTTGAACTGTTAGCTTTTTATACCCCATTAGTTTGTTCGATTTTAGCCCTAGTTGTCTTTATGTTTAAAGTGAAGATTACAGAAAAGACGCATGCTGAAATTGTGGATGAACTACAGGCAAAATTAGCACAGGGTGAAATGACGATTAGTGCGGATGATAAGCCGATTGAAGCAACTTCTACCACGGTATTGGCCCCAGTAAGCGGTAAAATGTTAGCACTTGCTGACGTTGATAATGGCGTTAACCAAGCTGGCTTGCCAGGAACTGGTTTCGCTATTCAACCGAGCGACGGTCGAATTTATGCACCGTTTGACGGGACGATTAAGTTTACGTTCTCAACGAAACATACTTTTGGTATTGTATCAGCGTCGGGGTTAGAAACCATTATTCATGCGGGCATTGATACGGTCAATCTTCGTGGTGCCGGTTTTACGACCTATTACCAAGATGGTCAGCAAGTTCAAGCGGGTGACTTATTATTAACCTTTGATCGGGATTTGATTCGACAAAGTGGGTATAATGATGCGGTGATTACATTCTTTACACAACCAGGGTGTTTAAATCCGGTTCAGCCCATTATTTCAACGACAGTCAAACACGGCGATACGGTCATGGCCGTTACATTCAAAAAATAATTAACTCAAAAATGAGAGCGAACGAAACTGCTTTTGGATACCTGTTTTGGTACCGTAATGACAGATACTAAATAGCCGCTTCAAGAATTTATTCTTGGGGCGACTATTTTCTTTTATCCAGGTTTCATTGCGTTCGTCAAGCCATTACCAAAGCTTGAACGGGTGCTTGCATTTTGATAACTTCGGCGCCTAAATCGGTAAAGGGGTCCCCTTGGGTTGTTAGGCCGAATTTTTCGTAAAACTTTTGAACTTGGGTTTGAGCGTCAATTTCAATCTGAGCATCGGCATAATGAACTTTCAAAATTGCCATGACATGGTTCATGAGCTGTTTACCGAGACCAGTGCCGCGATACGTACTATCAGTTGTGATACGGCCAAAAGTCACGACCCCAGCATGTTCATAAATCCGTGCATAGGCGACTAAGTGACCATTATCGTAAGCAAAAATATGACGAGCGTCAAAATCGGTATCATCAGGGTCTTGATAACTCCGGGCTTGTTCTTGGACGAAACTTTTTGCGCGGAGTTGATAAATATCGTGTAATTGAATCGTCGTTAGACCGGAAAATTGTTTAACATACCATTTCAAATTCAATGTGCAGCCTCCTGGAAAACTAGGTCAGAAAACCTGGTTATTTTCAAATTAAGTTTACAATTTAACACCACATTTAAATGGCGTCAACTTGGAAGGTCCATGAATTATGAAGCTTGATTTAAGCGGGTTTAAAATGAAAAAAGCATTAAAAAACGTGGATCAAATGACTGGAACTGTTTTGTCATTTGATCCACGTTGCTATTAATACCAAGCTGGCTTATCGCCATCGGTATTGGGCTTATTAACCCCTAAGGATGTTCGTAAGTGTGTGGTTGGATTTTGAACTAATTGGACGACTAACGCGGCGATACTTTGGCGTGAAACTTCAGTACCTTTAAAGGCATCATGGCGTTGAGTCAATTCATAATCGGTTTCGGCTTTGTTCGTTAACCAAGCTGGCCGAATAATGGTGTAATCTAAGTCAGATTGTTCTAGGACTTGGGCGGCATCAAAGTAATGAGTCAGGTAGCTACCTAAAGTGGCATTGTTCCATTCGCCAAATTTACCAGGAACTTCATCATAAATACCTAACGTTGAAATCCAAATGAGGCGTTTGAGTCCGGCGGTATGCATCGCAGTCACAACGGTCTCGGCTTGCGCCTTAATATTTTGGCCAGCTAAGTTAGCGTAGACCACATCTTGACCTTGCATCGCTTGGGTCAGCTTGGTTACGTCAGTTGTATCACCGTCAATGATGGTGACACGATCTGATTTTAAGTCGTTAACCCGTTGTGCATTTCGTAAGTAAAGTGTGAGTTCTACTTGTGTGTCGTTTAAAAATTGTTGTTCAGCTAACCGGGCGATTTGACCGGCAGCCCCTAAGATAAGTACTTTTGTCATGGTATCCCCTCCTGAATAATTTAACTGTAAATCTTATTATTACAGAATACAAGCGAACGGTTTTGAAAATTTTTGATCTAAAAGTGCGCTATTCGGACAAAATAGCACTATAATGAATAAGTAACGAGGCGAGGCTTCGTTTACCAATATAAAAGAGGCGATTATCATGGCACAAAAGCTTAGCAAGGAACAGAAAAAAGCTATGATTCAAAAGGCTGAAGAAGAACGTGCAAAGCATCCAAAGAAGAAGAGCGGCGTTTCCGGTTTTGAAACGATCGACGAAGATGCAAAAAAATTATCTAATAACTAATATTTTGACAGTTAAAGGGTTATGGCTACGGTCATAACTCTTTTTTTGATGCCGTTAGTAAGCGGTTGCAGTATAATGTACTCTAACTAGAGGGGGTGACATCAATGGATGAATTTACAACTTTTATTACGACATTGGACCAAACCCTGGCACAAGCATCACCGCAATCGACTGAGATGGTTGAGGTTCCGGTCACGTTTATTTTTCGGGAGCACCATCTGCAAGTCGAAATGACGACCTTACAAACGTCGTTTAATCAGGGCGATAACGCATTTGCAGTGCCAGATATTTTGGATCGGATTCGGATGTTGGTGGGCTTGGAATTGGCGGACCGACCTAAGGCGGAGTGGCCGCAATCAGCGACCACTAAGAACTTAACAATTTCTCCCCATAAAGTGGTACGGCTGATTCCAGTTGATATGCAGGCTTATCGCGTGGATTAATATTTTAGCACTCGCTGATTAAGAGTGCTAAATTCTTGCAATTAGGTCACAAACGATTAAGATTAAAGATGTAAACAAGTTGAAAGGGTGATTGCATATGGCTAATGATATGACAAATTGGCACAATGATTTATTTGATCGGTTCAATGATTTAACGAAGGTCGATGACTTGGTGAACGGATTAGGTCGTTCTTTCTTGAATGGCACGACCAGCAATGCAATTTTGAAGACCGATATTAAAGAAACCGATGAACAATATGAGATGCAAGTTGATGTTCCAGGGATTGAGAAAAAAGATTTGGCGCTAAAATATCGTGATGGTAAGTTGTCCATTACAGCTAAACGTGAAAGTATTAGTGACGAAAGCGATAAAGATGGTAATGTCATTACTAGTGAACGGCAAACCGGACACTTTGGTCGTGAATACACGTTGCCTGATGTGGATGCGACGAAGATTGAAGCCCATTATGAGAATGGGGTCTTGAAGTTAACGTTGCCAAAGAAAGCCGCAGCGGATACGCAACACATTGAGATTCAATAATTTGCTAACACCTTAACGGTGGTCCGAGTTGTTAGACTTGGACTACCGTTTTTTCGGCTTGGGGGCGTACTATAGTGCTAAATCGCAGGTTCAACTACTAGAGTTAAAGATTTTCAATAATTTGATAGTTGATTGGTACTTATTGGCCTATTTTCTGTTACAATTTATCAATATCGGTAGTTCGCTTGTGTTTCCAAATGTGGTTACGCTGGGTCAATATAGGACTAGCGGGAGTCGCTTTTACATTTGGCAACACATTGTGACTGGCGAGCAAGTAAATTGTTGTAACCACAGGATAAGGCGCCAACATCGATTATTGGCGATTAGCCATTTTCGTTGAGGTGGCGTTAATAAGTATTTGGAACAGTCGTAGGATTAGTAGAAAGTAGGAATGCGTGATGACGGAAGGTTTTAGACCGAGTCACCCTAAAATATCGATTGATGATGACCCTGGAATACGGTCCCAAATCGAAGGATTAACCGGTGAACTCTCACAACAACAACTCGCCAAATGGGCGTTAGTAATTGCCAAAAAAGCGATGCAATATGTCGATGATAATCAGAAGCACGATCGCCAATTACGATTGGCTATTGATGCGAATGAATTATGGCAAGTTAATTTGGCAAGTGTTTATCAAGTGCGGCAAGCCAGTGCCAAGGTTGAGGCGATGATTGCCAACAGTACCAGTTCAATTGGCGCGGCGGCTTTGGAATGTATCAGTTGGGCAATTGCATCGGCGTATGTCGATGAAAATGCCTTACGGGCTGCAGATCAAGGGATTAAGTTAGTTAATTTGACGGCACCTAATGATCAAGCTGCGGTAACCGCTGAGCGTCATTGGCAATATCAGCAATTGGCTGAATTAGTTGAAAACATTAATTTAGGATTGCGTCATATGCTATAATTCTCACAGGAGTAAGTTAGGTGGGAATGAAATGGCGACAGAAGTGCATGCACAAGCTAAACAAGAGTTGTTGCGTCAATATCAGGAAATTGTTTCTAAGTATTTAACGAATATTCATGAAACGGTGGATGCTGATGCGCATTTTAAACTAAAAAATCAATTAGGCTTTAACTATTTTGTTGATTATTTGTTTCTAGCTAATGTTTGTTATCAGGCTAGTCTCGATATTTTGAACAATGAAGATCATAAATATCCAGAAATGAATACGCGCTTGGCGGCAGTTATTAATAAGTATCCAGAATATTTAACCTTAGCTGTCTTTAACGCTGATTTTCAAGACTCAAGTGTTACGGATCATTATGAAAAAACATTAGTTGATTTGGCTGGAACTTTAGATTAAATAAAAAATGGACGCCACGGACCCCTTAACGGAGTTACGTGGCGTTTTTAGGAGGTCGTCTACATGATTGAGTGGTCAGCGGCAACGATTAGTGATTTTCAAACGACGTTGTTAGCCTGGTTTGATGAAGCCGGTCGAGATTTGCCTTGGCGCCATGATCACGACCCATATCATATCTGGGTTTCAGAGATTATGTTACAGCAAACGCAGGTTCAAACGGTAATCCCATATTATGAGCGGTTCATGACTTGGTTTCCGACGATTGATGCGTTAGCAACCGCACCGGAAGACCGGCTATTAAAGGCCTGGGAGGGCTTAGGCTATTATTCGCGGGTACGCAATATGCAACGTTGTGCGCGCCAATTATTGGCTGATTACGAGGGGCAATGGCCGCGAACAGCTGCGGAATTAGTCGAGCTGGTTGGCATTGGGCCTTACACGGCAGGTGCTATTGCAAGTATTGCCTTTAATGAACCCGTACCAGCGGTGGATGGTAATGCTTATCGGGTTTTTAGTCGCTTATTAGAAATTGATGCTGATATTGCTAAGCCGCAAACCCGCTTGATTTTTGAACGGGCGATTACAAAGATAATTTCACCGACACGCCCAGGCGATTTTAATCAAGCGATTATGGATTTAGGCGCGAGTTATATGACGGCTCGTCAACCGGATACGGCCCATTCACCGGTCAAACGATTTAATCAGGCTTATTTAGATGGCAAAGAATTGGATTATCCCGTTAAGACAAAAAAGCCACGGCCACAACCGGTAGCGTATGTGGCTGTCGTGGTGAAACAAGCGGATCAGTGGCTAATGACCCAGCGTCCCAGTCAAGGCATGTTGGCTAATTTATGGACGGTCCCACTGATTAAAGTAGCGGATTTGGCATTAGCGGATGCGTATACGCCTACTGAATTAATAACGGCCGTTCAGCTGTATTTTCAACAAGAGTATCAGCTTAAAGTGACCGTGGCGCCATTGTCTGTGCGACCGGTGACCCATACCTTTACCCATCAAAAATGGACGATTCAGTTATTGGCTGGGACTACCGAGTCGACTGATTTAGCGTATTTTGCTGGGAAGCTGGTAACGACGAATGCCTTAACCCAATTGCCCACACCGAAAGTGCAGGCCAAAATTTGGGACCGCTATGCGCAGCGGGAAAAATAAGTGATTCAACGGCTCCTCCGTTTTAGTTAAGGTTATTTGTGGTAAACTATTAGCAAACTAAGGGTTGTTTGGCGTTAATCGTGACGACAAACGCACGACTTAATGGAGGGTGACAGGATGCTAAATGTATTTGATATCGTTAAACTAACGAGAATTAATCACAATGAAATTGACAGTAACCAAGTGGTCGTCACGGATGGCAATGGTAAACCAAACGCAATTTTAACAGAATTGTTAAATGATGTGATTGGCAATATGCGGATTTTTATTAATATGGCGGAGGTTTATTCTGTCGATGATCTCATGCAGGCGTTGTCGGCGCACACCCCGTTACCAGCGGATGTATTAGATGAATATGAAAAAGTATTACGCGAACCAATCTATAACATTAACTTTGTGCCGAAACGTGGTCAGGTTGAAGTAGTGGTTGGGGAAGGGTAATCTGATGATAAAAAAGAGTGAGCCAAAAGTCGAATAGTTTGCAAGCATTAACATGAAAGCAAAACAAATTGATTTTTGGTGCACATTTCGGCGTCCCCTGATGACCGATGCCAAGCAGGCGCTGCAAGAATTCACAACTTGCAGCGCCTGCTTTTTTCGTTTATCTCGTTCACTTTTTTAGACCTACCAAGAGGGATAAAAGGGCCCTTATCCAACAGTTGCCAGCTTTATTCAAAGTATTGGTTTCGGTTACATTATTTCATCAAAATGATGCGTTATAATAGGGTTAGTCGCAGCCGCTAAACCGACTAATCAAGGGAGTTGTGCAGGGTGAAATTAAAAGTAGAACGTATTTATACTAAACCAGTAGACTTGGATGGGTATCGAATTTTGGTGGATCGATTATGGCCACGCGGTATTTCTAAAATTAATGCCCAGTTAGATGATTGGGTGAAAACGATTGCGCCGTCAACGGAATTACGGCAATGGTTCAATCATGAGCCCGAAAAATATCCAGCGTTTAAAAAACGTTACTTAAGTGAACTTGAAAATAACCCACTAAGCTCGGACTTTTGTCACCTTGTCAATAATGAACTTAAAAAAAACAACGTCATTTTGCTCTATGGCGCCAAGGACGAGCGTTATAATCAAGCAATTGTGTTGAAGGACTATTTGATGCAACCAGGTGGTCGTCCCACTGATTAATATAAAAAAATTGATAGGTGCGCTGATAAATTTGGAATATAACGGCAGCTAAACTGCGGTAATTAAATTATTTAATTTATTTTCCCGTAAAAGCTAGTAATTGGATATAAATTTTGCTATGATTAAGACGTTAATTAATGACGTCAACTATTACAGTGCACAATAATGGGGGTTGCACTGTGAGGCAAGCAAGATTGGGGAAAATAATATGATAAACTTATGTGTGTTACCAAGTACCGCAAGTTGTCGCAAAGCCCATCGCTGGTTATTAGAGCATCGGATTCCGTTCCATGAACGCAATATGAATGCCCAGCCTTTGACCGAAGTCGAAATTAAACATTTGTTGCAGTACACTTACAATGGCATTGATGATTTAATCAGTACTAAGTCCAATGCTTATCGGCAATTAAGTAAGACGACACCAATTGAAGATATGCCGTTAAGTGAAGCAGTCCATGTGTTGAGCCAGACACCACAATTATTACGGCGGCCAATTATTTTTGATGACCATCGCTTACTTTGTGGGTTCAACCAAGATGAAATTCGGATGTTTATTCCACGTGAACAACGGTATCTAAAGATGAAATCATTATCAGAACACCAAATGGCTTAAAGCGAACCAGTTCCAACCAATTGGATTGATTTGGGGCATCCTGAAAAAAATTAAATAAAGAGCCGCTAACTGTCATCATAAACTGATGATGACAGTTAGCGGCTCTTACTCTTTTTTTATGAAATTAAGCGTATTTATGGGCAATTTTGGCGGCTACAGCGGCGGCGATGGCCCCAACAAGGTCGTCAATAAAGGTATTAACAACGCCGGATTTATCAGTATCTAGCTGTTTAATAACGCCTTCTTTAACTTTATCCACATAGCCATAATTAGTGACACCGATGGTTCCGTAAATATTGGCCATGTTGAGGGCTAAGCCTTCATCGACGCCAAAAACACCAGCATCATTAGCGACGATGGATTGAAGGGGTTCTTTGAGCTGACCTTCAGTAGCTAACCGATCTAATTCCAAGGCGACCATTGCGTTGTTGAGGAGCTCGCGCTTATGCAAGACTTCTTGGGCTTCTGTTTCACATTCGGCGATGGTTAGTTCTGGGACATACTTAATTTGTAAATTAAAAGTAATTTGCGCAATTTCTTTATAAGTAATGCCCTTAGCGGCCAGCGCTTTAATGACAAATTCGTAGGCGGCTTTATCAGGATATTTAAATGCTTTATTATACATAATGCCCTCCAATGATAATTAAAATGTTGGTTAAGCGAACGTGCTTAGCCGTCAAAATTAATTATACGGTTATTACTAATAAAACGGTATTAAAGGGTTTCAGCACTCAACTGCAAGTGACACAGTGGTGTCGTTTTGTGGCATAATGGAAACATTACAATATTAATTAAGCAATCATAAGAATAGGACTGATAAATGATGATGGGGGAAGCGGTGACTTTTGGTGAAGCGATTTAGAACGGCCGTTCAATTTTTACTGTTGGCGTTTGTAATCGGTGCAACGGTTGTGCTCATTGGGGCTGGTGGTAATCAGACTAAAATCACAAAGGTGACCAGTCAAGTACAACCAACAGCTGCGGTCGGTTTAAATCAACGCTACCAAAAGTCGCGCACGGCAACTGTCTTTTTACATGGTTATAATGGTGGTGCAGGATCGACTAATTATTTGATTAAGCAGGCTGAACAAGCGGGAGCGGCTCAAAAAGCGTTGGTCGTCCACGTTTATAAAGATGGGGTGATGGCGTTTAAGGGTTACTGGCACAAGTCCATTAAGAATCCGATGGTTCAGGTGGTCTTTCAAGATAATCATGCGCCGCAAAAAACACAGATTTATTGGCTACACCAAGTGTTAGTTCAATTGAAAACAAAATATGGCGTGACTAGCTATAATGCTGTGGGTCATTCGTTAGGTGCCAATGATATTGTGAATCAGGCCCTGAAGTATGGTACTGATCAGGCGTTGCCTACCTTACAGAAAGTTGTCACGATTGCGGGGCCTTTTGATGGTTTGACAGGTTATCTGAATGCTGAGACTGAGGCACAAACTCAGACCGTTGCCGCAAAGCCGGTCCGGTTTTCACAACATTTTGCAGCGATGTTGAAGCAGCGACAAAATTTTCCGCAACACGTCAAGCTATTGAATGTTATTGGAGATACGGATAATGGCTTCAACAATGACGGCTTTGTTTCGGTGGCTTCGGCCCGCTCGGTTAGTTATTTATTACGGAATAAATTAGCACAATATCAAGAAGACTTCTATAGTGGAGCCACGGCGGCTCATTGTGCGCTAAACCAGAATCCCCAAGTGGCAAAATCCATGATTTCATTTTTGTGGTGATAAAGGATAGTCAGTAGTCGATTTTTAAAGGGTCAGCGCTAAACTAAGCGAGGCCCTTTCGTTGTAGAAAGGAAGTTGCCAACCATGGCAAAAATTTTTATTTCAGCAGTTATTCCAGCGAGTGGGATTGAAGCTTTAAAAGCAGCTGGGTATCAACCCGAGATGTATCAAGGGCCAGGGCTAATTAGCCAAGCCGACTTAATTGCCGGTGTGGCGGATGCTGAGGTGCTGATTACGCCGTTATCAACCAAGGTTGATCAAACGGTTATTGATCAAGCGCCTCAGTTAAAATTAATTGCTAATTTTGGTGCTGGCTTTAATAACATTGATGTGAATTATGCCGCCGTCAAGGCGATTGCGGTGACTAATACGCCCGGAGTTTCGACGGCTAGCACTGCCGAAGTGACGGTTGGATTGATTTTAGCCGTGACGCACCGGATTGTCGAAGGTGATCAGGTGATGCGAACGACGGGCTTTGATGGTTGGGCCCCTTGTTTCTTCTTGGGCCACGAACTTGCCGGCAAGACGCTGGGAATTATTGGGATGGGAGCCATTGGTCAGGCCGTTGCGAAACGATTGCATGCATTTGGCATGCGGATCGTGTATTATCAACGCCAACCCTTAGATGTTTTTACGGCTAGTAAGACAGATGCGACGTATTTAACGCTACCAGAGTTACTAAAGACAGCCGATGTTGTGAGTCTACATGCGCCTTTGACTGCTGAGACGACACATTTATTAGGTGCTGAACAACTTAATTTAATGCGTCCAAGTGCTTACTTGATCAATGCAGCTCGTGGGCCATTATTGGATGAAAAGGCGTTGCTAGCGCAGTTACAAACCAAGCAATTAGCTGGGGCTGCGTTAGATGTGTATGAATTAGAACCACAGTTAACCCCAGGATTCGCAGCGCTAAAGAACGTGGTTTTAACCCCACATATTGGTAATGCCACGGTGGAAGCACGTGATGCGATGGCTAAAATTGTGACTATGAATGCGATTGCGGTTTTAAACGGACAGGCGCCTCAAGCCGTCGTTAATGGGGTCAAAGCGCCAGTTGAGCCGAAAGATTAAAACCACATTAAAATAATTGCTTGACGATTAGAATTGTAAGTGGTAATGTTAACCACAACTTAATAAATGAACGTTAAACGTTACATCAAGTAGAAGCAAGTCTGAGTGTCAGGAAGTCGGTGGGTGCTGCGAACCGATCAGGGGTTGTGTTCGAAATACGGTAACCGAGTTTCAGACTGAACGGATAATAACTAGAGCCGTTATCTTCTAGTGAGTGGAGGCTTTTCGAATAGTCTCAATCTGGGTGGTACCGCGACTAGTCTAATCGTCCCTGTTGTTCTAACGAACAATAGGGACGATTTTTTTGACTTTAACGATGGTCGTTACAGCAGATGAGATTAGGAGTGGGAAAAATGAAAAAAACGAATACAATGCCTAAAATTAGTACGCTTGAAGCAGTGATTGTCTTGTTAGTTGTCTTAGGAATTATGAGCCTTGGGGTAATTGGGCTGGGTTTGTCACCACAAGTGCCAGTTTTACTAGCCATGAGTGCCGTGACTGCTTGGGCGATGCTCCGAGGTTTTCCGTGGGTCGCCGTGAATGCTGGGATTAAAGAAGGCATTGATCAAGGTATCATCCCAATTTTTATTTTTATTCTGATTGGCGCGATGATTTCGACTTGGATTGCAGCAGGGACGATTCCAACGTTGATGGTTATCGGTTTTCGGTTAATCAACATCCATTGGTTTTTGCCCTCTGTTTTCATTGTTTGTACGTTAGTCGGCGCCGCAGTGGGGAGCGCTTTTACGGTGACTTCCACGGTTGGGATTGCCTTCTTCGGCATGGGCGTGACGATGAATTTGAATCCAGCCTTAGTGGCCGGTGCCATTATTAGTGGTGGGATTTTCGGCGACAAATTATCGCCATTGTCAGAAACGAATAATTTGGCTTCAGCCGTGGTAGCCACGGATTTATTTGCTCACATTAAGCACTTACTGTGGAGTACTTTACCAGCTGGTGGAATCAGTCTGATTTTATTTGCCATTTTAGGGCATGCGACGGGCAGCACTAGTTTGACGAAAATTAATGAAACGGTGACGGTTTTGACGCATCACTTTAGTATTTCAGCGTTGGCTTTGTTGCCAATTGTGTTGGTTTTTATCTGTGCAGGGTTCAAAATGCCGGCAATTCCAACGATGTTACTGAATATTTTTGTATCAGCAGGGTTGATTTTGGTTGAACAACCGACGCTCTCCATGACCAAATTAACGGCGATTATTAATACAGGCTTTGTCTCCAAAACGGGTAATCAAAGTGTCGATACCTTGTTGTCACGTGGTGGAATTGTCAGCATGATGAGTATGGTAGCCCTAATTGTGGTGACGTTGTCACTAGGTGGTCTCTTAATGAAGTTTGGGTTGATTGGCCAGGTGATGACGCCTTTAGCCAAGCGGTTAACTAGTGATGGTAAGCTGGTCACGGCGGGCATCGTCACTTGTATCGGCGTTAATGTGTTAGTTGGGGAACAGTTCTTGTCCATTATTTTACCAGGCCGCGCTTTTCGCCAAGCGTTTAATGCTGGCGGTCTAGCAGATCAGGCACTGGGCCGGGTACTTGAAGATGGCGGGACCGTTATTAATTACTTAGTCCCATGGGGCGTCGGCGGGGTCTTTTTAACGACTACCCTGGGCGTACCCACAATCCAATACTTGCCATTTGCGTTTTTCAGTTTACTTTGTCCAGTGATGTCATTAATCAGTGGGTTTACCGGACTGGGATTAGCCCATGTCGGTCAAACGACCAAGATTAAAGCGTCGTTAAAGCCAGCGGATAACATGGATTAGCGGGTAAAAAAGCGGTTGGGGTTTGGCCCAACCGCTAGTAGCAACTAATTATTTTGGTAAACTAGCTTGAAAGTCAGTGAAAATTGGATGAGCAAGGTTAATACCCTTAGCTTTAGCAATATACCAAGCTAGAATTTGGAACGGGATAATTGCTAATAAAGGTGCTTTTAGCGCATCATCAACTTGATGCAGTTGCAAGGTTTGTTCGTCATTTAAAGTTGGTTGTTCACCAGTTAAGCTAATCGTATAGATATGTGGCGTTAGACGGGATTCATACGTCTTGACCGCTTGCAAGGTTGCCATGACATTTGGGGTCGTATTGAGTTCAATATAGAACTGTCGATGATTGTCATGGGTCCCTAGATAACCGCCAGTAGTGAAAGCGTTTAAGGTATAGCCATGGGTGGGAACACGCACAATTTCAGTGAATTTTGTTTGAACTTCAGCTAGCGTGCCAGCTAACACACTGGATCCAATACTGGTAAATTGTGGGGCTAAGCCGAAGTCAATTGTGAATTTACGGTAGAAATCACTGGCTCGTTGGCTGGTTTCATTAATGTGTTCAATTAGTAAGCCAAATTCATCTAGTTCTTGGTTGGCGAAGAAGGGCGTGATGAGTTGGCGATTAGTTGCACTTCGAAGGCCTAAGAACATCAGACTTAGCAAAATGGCTTGATAACTTAATGTGATATAGGGACTCGTTTCGTGACCGGTTAAAAGATCGAAGTTCGCATCGGCTAATGTAACGAGTGAGGTGTCCAATTGACTCGTCAAAGCTAAAACAAAGACGTTGGTTTGGGCTTTGACTTTTTGAATCGCAGCGAGGACGGCGGCATCTTCACCGTTGAGCGAAATCCCAATGACGGTGTCAATCAATGGATTGACGGGCACATAATTCAGATAGTGTTCAGCATCGACCACTTCTACTTGTACGGCAGCTATTTTTTGGATGTAGCCTTGCGCACTGCGAGCGGCATTTAAACTAGAGGCCGTTGCTAAAATAAGCCAGTGGGTGGTTTCGGTGGGGGCTGGTGCCAAGGCGGCGTCGGTCTGATCGGTATAGCCGGTCAATAATTGGCCGAGCACCGTTTGTTCACGGCGAATATAAGATAGCATCGTTGGATTATTCATGACAGGGAACTCCTTACATTTTTTGATGAGCCAGGTTGGCTGTTGCTAATAGCATAAACGCTTCCAGTTAGTAAAGCAATGCTTAGTCAGACTTGCGGCGGTTGCATTTGAAATCGAAGTCTGCTAAGGTTACTGACAAACAAATTTATAAAATAAACGAATTGCCTATATAATGCCATGATAAGGATGGCGAGTTTCTACCCAGCACCGTAAATGCTGGACTATAAGCGAATTGAGTCGATGGGTCATCACAGCTCTTTTTGCCGTGGTGACCCGTTTGCTTTCTCCAATAGGCAGAAGGAGAACGTTGTGACAAAAACAGTGGATATGGTAATTACGGGCGCCAAAGTGTTGAATGTCTTTACCCGGGAGTTTGAACTGACCAGTTTGTGGATTGATCAGGGGCACATTATCAGTAACCTAAAGAATGAACCTTATCAAGCACGTCAACACGTTGATGCGACCGGTCAGTGGGTGGTTCCTGGGCTAATTGATGCGCATGTGCATATGGAAAGTGCGATGGTTGCCCCGAGTGAATTTGGTAAAGTGCTTCTTAAACATGGTGTGACCACGGTGGCGACTGACCCGCATGAGTTGGCAAATGTGGCCGGAGTTGCCGGCATAAAGTATCTCATTGACGATGCGCGCCAAACGTTATTGGATGTTTGTTTTATGCTCCCATCTTCGGTACCCTGTGTGCCCTTTGATGATAATGGCGCGACTTTACATGCGGCTGATTTACGGCCGTTGTATGCGGAACCCGAAGTTCACGGCTTGGCTGAAGTGATGGATTACGGGGCAGTTGCGCGCGGTGATGCCGACACGATGGCTAAGATTCATGATGCATTAGCCCATGGTTACCATGCAGATGGGCATGCGGCCGGATTAAATGCTCATCAATTGGGCGTCATGCGCAATGCTGGTTTGGACACGGATCACGAATGTACCACGGTGACCGAAGCCTTAGAACGGGTAAAAGCTGGTATGTGGGTCTTTTTACGGGAGGGAACGGTCGAACGTGATGTGCAAGCGACGATTGGTGCGGTGACCGAAGCTAATGCTGGTCGATTTGCTTTTTGTACGGATGACAAAACGATTGCTGACTTAATTACTGAGGGCTCGATTGATTACAACGTTAAGCTGGCGATTGCGAGTGGTATTCGGCCAGCGTTAGCCTATACCATGGCGAGTTATCATGCTGCTAAAGCCCATCGGTTAAATGACCGTGGTAGCTTAACACCAGGTCAATTGGCTGATTTAGTGGTATTGACGGATGTAAAAAAGGTGCAGATTGCCCGTACCATGAAAAAGGGGACCTGGGTTACGACGGCCGCTGCCACGCAGCCATTGCCATTTACTGCTACCCGGCTACAACATCAAACGACCTTAGCCGATTTGCAGTTGCCGTTAACGACGGGCAATGTGAACGTGATTGGGGTACAACCAAATCACATTGAAACAGATCATTTAGTGAAGCAAGTGCCAGTCGTGGCTGGCGGATTTCAAGCTGATTTGACTCAAGATGTTTTGAAAATGGTGGTGGTGGAACGCCATCATCAGACGGGCCGGGTCGGCGTGGGCTTGGTCCATGGCTTTCAGTTACAACAAGGCGCTGTGGCGGGATCGGTGGCGCATGATGCTCATAATATTGTGGCAGTTGGTACGTCGGATGCCGCTATTTTACAAGCGATTAATCAATTAACAAAAACAAATGGTGGCATTGCGGTGGCAACCGCTGAACAGTCCTTAGCGATGATGCCATTGGCGATTGGCGGGTTACTGTCAACGGCCTCATATACGGTTGCTGCCCAACAATTAGCGGCGATTAAGGTTGCTTATAATCAGCTATGCGCAACGCCAATTGCGTTTGATCCTTTTATAACATTGTCATTTTTAACGTTACCAGTTATTCCAACTTTAAAATTAACTGATCGTGGGTTGTTTGATTACGATCAATTTAAATTTATTCCAGTCGAACGGCACTAAATGGGTGCCAAACCAAAAAGAACGCGCGCAACTTGAAATTGCGCGCGTTCTTTTTGGTTTGGTTTATTGATGCCGATGTCGCTTTTTCCGAGTAAATGGGAATACCATAATCATATAGCCAAAGTCGACTAAGATGGCAGTTCGTAAGGGTAATTTTAAAAGAACGACAGCGACAAAGGTAAGGACAACAATGAAAATTAAAGATTCTTGAGACCAGTTCAAAAGCCATTGGGGCATGTTAACATCTCCATTAGTTAAGTTAGGTTAAGGGCGGTCACGGAGCGCCCGTAAGGCCCATAAGATTGAGACCGTGTCGACAACTTCTTGCAGCATCGCCCCAAATAGTGCTGGGATAATCCCGGTACTGGCGATTAGCATTAGGATGGTACAAATGGCAATCCCAATCCAAACAGCTTGTTTGGCAACTTGCATCGTGTCCTTTGAAATCTGAACGGCGGTGACGACACGGCTGAGGTCATCTTTCAAAATAACCACATCAGCCGATTCACTGGCTGCGGTTGAGCCATGGGCGCCCATCGCAATACCGACATCGGCTACCGCCAGTGAGGGCGCATCGTTCACGCCATCACCGACCATAATGACTGGACGTTCGGTTTTAGGCAGTGCTTGTAAATTTTTGATTTTATCGGCCGGTAATAAATCGGCTTTAACGGTATCAATCCCGACTTCAGCGGCAATCCGGTCTGCAATCGCACGTTGATCACCGGAGAGCATCATAATATTTTTAATACCGCCCGCATGTAAGGCCTGGAGGGTCGCCGCTGCTTCTGGTCGCACGTTGTCAATAAAAGTAATATAGCCGGCGTAGTGCTCGTCGATTGCCACATAAATTGCAGTTGTCGTCAATGGCGTTTGGGTCGTTGTCGGGGCCACGAATTTTAGCTTACCGACCTTAACGGTATGACCATCGACGGTCGCTGTGACACCATTACCAGTGACTTCTTCTAAATCAGTGACTGGACTTAGCGGTGTTTTATTAGCGTATTTGACAATCGAACGAGCCAAAATATGACTAGAATTTTGTTCCGCGCTGGCGGCCAAATGTAAAACGGTCGCCGCGGTAAAGGTTTCTTGTGGCACAATCGAATTTACGGTTAGCTGGCCGCTGGTGATGGTGCCTGTCTTATCAAAGGCGGCCGACTTTGCGGTTGCTAATTTTTCCAACATGTCACCGGTTTTTACGACAATCCCGTTCCGACTAGTGCGACTCATGCCGGAGACTAATGCGACTGGTGCGGCTAGAATTAATGGACAAGGCGAGGCGACCACTAGGACTTCTGCAAAGCGATGCGGATCGCCGCTCAATAACCACGCAACTCCGGCAATGACGTAGGCCACGAGTGTAAAGGGGACCGCATACCGATCGGCTAGCCGGACAAATTTGGCTGGTCGCGCTTCGGATTCTTTGACTAGCTTGACTAACTGTTGATACTGACTATCAGCGGCGCGTTTATCAACTAACATAGTCACCGCACTATCCCCATTTACGGCGCCGGACATTAAGTCATCGCCAACTTGTTTTTCAATGGGCTTGGATTCCCCCGTTAATGAAGATTCATCGAATAACGCTGTTCCTTGAATTAAATGCCCATCGACGGGCACTAATTCGCCAGGTTTAACGACTAATTGATCCCCCACCGCAACTGCATTGACGGTAACATCAGTTAATTGTCCGGCACTTAAACGGTGGGCAACTTGGGGTGAGTTATCAAGTAGGGCTTTTAGTTCTGTGTTGGCACGCTTAGCAGCGAAATCCTCTAGGGAGTCTCCACCGGTCAACATGATTAAGACGACTAAGCTGGCCCAATATTCCCCGACAGCCAGCGTTGCGACAATTGCAGTGATGGCCAGCAAATCAACACCATATTTACCAGTACGCAATGTTTTGATCATTTCCACGAGCATTGATAGGGCCATGATGGTTCCCATTAATGTAATGATAACTTGGGCGGCCAACGGCAGTTGTAACCCAAATTGTAGAACTAAAGCAACGACACCAATACTAATGGTTAAAATTAATTTGTAATAATGACGCATGTTAAACTCCTCCTCCACCGGTATGCAACCGTTCTCTTTATTGATAGTAACAGCTTATCATTAAAATGAACATATTTAAATAGATAAGAATGATTCTAAATAAAAACTAATAATTTGCAGAAAAAAGAATTAATTTTCTGCAAATTGAGGCTTTTTAGCGCATTAAAAACCGAGTTAACCCTAACATGATAGGCTTAAACGTCCGCAAACGTGCTTATTTTACATATCGTATTATACTAGTATACTAATACATGAACATCAGATATCAGAATAAATACTGAAATCAGCATTTGTATAAGACGCTCGCGCTGTACAGGTGGTAACTTGTTACCCTGTCGTGCGATTTTTTTGTGTATGATGAGGCCAGTTTTTGTGAAGATCGGCCGCTAACCAAAAAACAACTTATCTGAGTTCAAGGGGGTTATCCATTAGCAAGATAATGTAACAATTAATCGTTACGTGGTGTACCGATGATGACGAGATCAGTCGGCATCGGTACTAGCTATCAGCGCTAAAGATATGGTGAACGCCAACGTAGATGAGGCAATTAATTTAAGACGGATTCACGTCCAGTTTTATGTCAACATGGCGCATGATGAACTCACCAACGGAAAGAAGGAAATTCTGCTACTGATTTTGAGTTAGCAAAAACAGAGTTCGTCATGCAAGGCCGTTTAAACCTTATGATGAGGGTGTTGAGTGCTTCGAGCAGGAATTTTACTCGGAGGGGTGTACCGATTGCTAGTCGGAAATTAACGCGTGGGGACTACCAGTCATGGTAGGATGAAGCACGAATAGTTATATAGAAAGTATATGTTCAGTAGCAGGTTTATTATTTTAAAAAGTAAGAATATTGATTGGTGGGTGTATTTGCCGACGATTGGCTTATTCGCCGCGGCTTCGGTGTTTCTGTTAGTCGGGGGTAAGTCGTTAGAGACCGGCTTGGGGTCAATCCTCAACTGGTTGACCGGTAACATGAGCTGGCTATACATGCTCGTTTATGTCATCAACTTTATCTTTTTCATTTACTTAGGCTTAAGTAAATTAGGTAAAACCAAATTAGGCGGTCCCAAAGACAAGCCGGAATTTTCAACGTTCCATTGGGGCAGCATGGTTTATGCCACGGGGATCGATGCCAGTATTTTAATGTTGAGTATCGTGGATCCCTTACGTTATTTACAGAGTCCTTCATTTGGAGTAAAGCCGTTTTCAGCTTCGGCTTACAATTATGCACACATGCTCGGGCAATTCAATTGGGGACCAATGGCGTGGATGATGTTTGCGCCAGCCACCATTGGAATTTCGTATGCCATGTATGTGAAACACGTCAAAGTGCAACGGCTTAGTGCCGCCATTTCTGTTTTAGCGGGTCCTGGGATGGGGAAACGACTTGCACGTAATGTCATTGATTTCTTAGTAATCATTGGGATTATGGGAGGAGTTGGGACCTCAGTCGGGATGGAAATCCCAGTTATTTCAAAAGTGTTGAGTGAAGTTACTGGGATTGCTGATACTATGACTTTAAAGTTGGGACTGTTTGCCATTCTCTTCGTGATTTTTGCGATGGCGGTCTTCAATGGGTTAAAGCGTGGGATTGGTCGCTTGAGTTCTGCCCATATTTGGCTTGCAATCGGCTTTTTAGTCGTCGTGCTAGTCGTGGGACCAACCTTTTATATTTTGAATTCAGAAACAAGTAGTATCGGTTTATTTATTAATAAGTTTGTCAGTTTGAGCTTTAACTCAGCTCCCAATGGTGCGATGACTGCAATGCAGAGTCAGACGATTTTTTATTGGGGTTGGTGGTTATCCTTTATGCCAGTGATGGGGTTATTTATTGCCCGGATTTCACGTGGTCGGACTATTCGCCAAGTTTTAGGTGGCATGTTATTGTGGGGCTCACTTGGCTGTGTTAGTTTTTACGCCGTTTTGGGTGGTTACGCCTTGTATTTACAAAAGATGGGGATTGTCAATCTGGTGCACATTTTGAATACCCAAGGTCAAGCTGCGGTGATTGCGGCCGTTTTAACAACGTTACCATTTAAGATGATTATGTTGGCGTTATATTGTCTATCATGTTTTATCTTTTTAGCAACGACCGTTTCTTCATTCGCCTTTATCACGGCTTCATTTACCAGTAAAGAATTGTCAGTTGGACAACAACCGAGTCGATTCAATCGTATGAGCTGGGTCGTTATTTTCTTACTATTCTCGCTAGGATTAGTGACAGTCGGGGGCTTTAAAGCGATTCAGTCGATTTGTGCAATGTCTGGTTTTCCACTGATTGCGGTTTGTTTGATCCTGTTGTACTCGCTGTATCACGATTTAACAGCCGATCCGGTCAAAGCAGCGGCGAAGGCTAATGCTAAAGCGGCAGTGATCGCGCGGCGAACTGCGATTGCCCGCGATGTTGAGATTTCGACTAAGACGGACTACGCTAGTGACAAGCGCACTCGAAAATCAGCCCAAGAAACAGATTGATAAAATGTCTTCTATAAGATAGTACATGAAAATATGAAATAACAATCAGGGTTTGAGACCACCGTCTCAAACCCTGATTTAATAAAAAACAACCTAAGCCTCGGCCCACCAGACTAAAACAGTTTGAGGGACCGAGGCTTAGGTTGTTTAAGCTTATTTGGTTTTCTTTTTGGGATGAGCCTTTTTATGTTGACGCAAATCTTCTTTAAAGGTATCGATTTCGTCAGTATGTTTAGTGGTCCATTCTTTATAGTTAGAGTGTGAATCAGTATCACCAGTTTTAAGGCCCGTTTCTAACCAAAACAAGGCTTCGGTTAATGAACCGAAATTGTGAAACCATAACGTATGACCGTTATCAGAGTCCATTGCAACGTAAGATTTATAGTGCGGGGTTAAAAAGGTATGCTTAACGATTTTGAAAGCCGCCCGCCGCCGCGTTAATTTGTAATCTGATAAAATGTAACGACCCGGATGGGCTAACCGCGGAATTGACTGGTTACGTTGTTCTTTATATTCCGTCAGCATTGCCTTAGCGCGGTCCGCGTTGATGAGTGTAATGTTGAATTTTGACATAGCAGGGCTCCCTTAATAAGTACAATTGGTATCATTAGTTGATTTATTTCATAAAATAGAACTCATTGTATTAATGATAGCGCATTTTTACTAAAATTCGAAATATAAAAGCTTGAATTTATTGGGTTTTCACTGTTCTTACGGTAAATTTAAAGAAAATGAGGGTTGAAGCTTGAAACACCTGATCGTGATGGGACCAAAAGAAAATAATTGCGACAAGAATCGATAAGATTCTTACAGCAATTATTTGTTTAGGTCACTTTATTGAGGCTGAAAAGATAACGAACGTGGTTTATGGTAGGTCATTGCCGGCTGCAAAGTAGATATCGTACCATTCTTGACGGGTCAGGTCGATTGCTGTTCCGGCAGCATTTTCTGCCAGATGTTTTGGATTCATTGTCCCTAAAATCACTTGGATTTGTGCTGGATGGCGCAAAATCCAAGCAGTTGCAATGGCACTCTTAGTGACTTGCTTAGTATCGGCGAGGGTCTGCATTACTGCGTTTAGCTTTGGAAATTTAGGATTGTCCAAGAAAATCCCGGCAAAGTTACCATATTGATAAGGTGACCAGGCTTGAATTGTCATATGGTGTAAACGGGAATATTCAATGATTTCACCATCATGGTTAATGCTACGGTCGTCTTGCATATTAGTGTGCAGGCCAAAGTCGATTGGACCAGTGTGCATGACGCCGAATTGAAGCTGATTGATCATTAAGCGTTGATTTAAAGCGGCTTGCAATAATTCGACTTGCATCGGATTGAAGTTAGATACCCCAAAATGGCGTACTTTACCATTGCGTTGTAAGTCGTTGAAAGCCGCCGCCACTTCAGTAGGTTCCATCAGTGGATCCGGTCGATGGAGGAGAAAGCTATCTAGATAGTCAATACCCAAGCGCTTGAGCTCGCCGTCAACGGCATCAATGAGATGTTGTTTGGAGAAGTCATACCGTTGACCGGGAACGATACCGCCTTTAGTTTGAATGTAGAGTTGGTCACGGGTGATGGTCGTCTGTTTTAAAGCCTGACCGAAAATGGTTGATGACTGACCGCCACCGTAAATGTCAGCTGCATCGATATAGTTGATGCCTAAGTCGACTGCCGATTCCAAGACTTGGGTTGCTTGGGCAACGTTGAGGGCGTTCATGCGCATAATGCCAAGAGCAACTGCGGATGCTTGCATGCCACTTTGGCCTAAATTAATTTTTTTCAAAGGAAGACCTCCTATTTTGACTCAAGTATACGAGTTCATATTAGTAGTGTAAACGATTTCAATTGCATACGACAAAAAATAGGGCTCAAGGCTTCTCAACTTGAGTCCTACTTATGAGGAATAATCCTGATTAGCAATTACTAATTGTACTGTGTTCTTAATACGTTACACCTTCATGCTATTCAATTTTACGTGTGTCCAACTTCTAACGGACTAACCCGTATTTCCTGTAGCGATCTGCTTTAGTCGATCAAAAGTAATTTTTACTTGATTCATGACTCGTCAAACGGATTCTAACGAAAGTCGAACTTACGCTTAAAACTTGGTAATGTCTTCGTGACAGACAGCACCTCCGCTTAAATTTTTACAACCTGAGTCGAAATTTGGAACTAACTGTACTGATATTACTTACTGCTGGTTCAAATAACGGTTACCGTTTATCGAAGGGTCAACGTTCAGGCATCCAATACAATTAACTGGACCGATAACGCTTAACGACGTCTGACTGGTTTCGGTAACGACCAAACGTTAAGACTAGTTGTCTAATGTGATGGCGACAACCAAAACTCATTGAGAAGCTTGCTAATGAGGGTTATAACCTTTCCTCACTTAATATACTACCAGACTAAGTAAGCGCTTGCAATAGAAAAGTCTCTAATTTTTAAAAAATGTTTGCCGTTGCTTTTATTCGGAATTTCGTTATGATAAAAGGGTATGAAAAGCCTAAAAGCTAAGGGCGTACAATGACGAAAGGTAGGCTCGTGACAAGTGATTGAAAAAATAGAACAATATATTGATAAGTGTATTGCTGCTGGTGATATTTATGGGGCGTCATTTAGTGTGATTACACCACAAGGGATTAACCAGTATTACCACGGTGTTCAAGGCAATGGTGAGTTTGCAGTCGGACTAGACGCTTCTATGATTTATGATTTGGCATCAGTAACGAAAGTAGTTGGCACGACGACACGAATCTTTCAACTATTGTCAGACCATACGATTCGATTGGATGACTCGGTGGCCCGTTTCTTACCTGGTTTTGCACATTCTCAATTAACGATTAAGCAATTGTTGTTACATACGAGTGGCTTGCCAAGTGATATCGAGAATCTATCTGGAATGAATCGAGAAGATTTGATTACGGCAGTTTATGACGCTAAGTTACAACAGGCTCCTGGTGAAAAGGTCGTTTATTCAGACTTGGGTTACATTATCTTAGGATGGATTATTCGGACAGTGGATGGGTCATTAGCGCGCAGTGTGCAAGATCATATCTTATACCCGTTGGCAATGACGAATACAGGCTATAATTTGAATCGGCCCAAAATTCGGTTTGTCCCAACGGAATTTGATCCACGTCGCGGTCAAATTCAAGGCCAGGTCCATGATTATAAGGCTTTCTTGCTAAATGGTGAGAGCGGTCATGCCGGTTTATTCTCAACTTTAACTGATTTAACGGTTTTTGTTGAAATGATGTTGAATTTTGGTGAGTACCAAGGTAAGCGTGTCTTGGATGAGAATGTTTTTGATTGGTTAGGTGAGCATGATGTTGAAGGCCGGACGCTAGGTTGGGAGCGACGCCAAGGCAAACATCAGTATCTGCATACCGGCTACACCGGACCGGCGATTGCGTTTGATTTGGATCGCCAACTCGGATTGGTCGTTTTGACCAATCGCGTTTATCCGACGAGTGATAATCAGGTTTGGAATCAAGATCGTCAACATATTTTTGACTTATTTTTTGAAGAATAGATTGTCTTAGAGCAAAAACCACGCTGGCGAATTTAGCCAACGTGGTTTTTAGGTACGACAGTCAATTTTTTAGCCAACGTCCGCCTGGCAGTCGGCTTAGTAGTTGAAAACTACCAAATCCGATGATGACACCCGCCCAATTAGTTAAGACGTCATCAACTTCAACCCAACGATTGAGGTGAACTAACCAATCTAAAATGAATTGTCCAGTTTCAAGGGATAGGCCAGTGATCAAACCAAGGACAATGATGCGACGCCAAGAATAGTGTGGGAAGTTCCAGCCAAGCAAGAAGCCGAGTGGCATGGTTAAGACGACGTTGAGCCAAAACTCAATGTCGAGGTGTCGAAAAGGATTCAAAATTAATTTAACGGGTCCCCATTGGATATAGTGCAAGACCACGTTGCTCCCAAAGTCATAAGCAGTTGGTGTGTAACAAAAAGCCGTGAGTATCCAGAGAAAGGCGAGCAAGCTGAGACGCTTTAATCGTATCAGCCAATTCGGGGCTTGACGGCCGACGTGGATGGTAATTATTAAGATGAGACCTGTTAATAGTAGAAATGGGTACCAAGTAGGTTGCATTGATTGGTTGCTCCTTAGTTTAAGTTTGCTAAGTTCTATTATAAGAAAGAACTGGTTGATAAGCCATCGCGATAAAAAAAGATGAAAAAAGTTGTTGACAGTTTCAGCTGTGGTTGGTATATTAGTACACGTTGCTGCTACGGCGGCAAGGAATACGAAAACAATATTGAAATTAGTTGTTGACAACTGCTTCAGTAATTGATATGATTATTCCTGTTGTCGCAACGGCAACTGACAGCTTGAGATTGTTAATTCTTTTAAAAAAAGAAGTTGACAAAAAGAAATCAAGATGTTAAGATAATTAAGTTGCGTTGAGGTAATCAACCAACAAATTAGACCTTTGAAAACTGAACAAAGTTTCGACAAATCAAATGTGTAGGGTCTATCAATTCTTGAATTGGTAGCAAACATTTGCGAAGTCAATTCGTAAACAAACAATTTTTAAATCAAGTACTAAATGAGCTTTTTTAGAACTCATCATTAATTTGAGAGTTTGATCCTGGCTCAGGATGAACGCTGGCGGCGTGCCTAATACATGCAAGTCGAACGAACTCTGGTTGTTGAATGACGGTGCTTGCACCTGAGTGATATAACATTTGAGTGAGTGGCGAACTGGTGAGTAACACGTGGGAAACCTGCCCAGAAGTGGGGGATAACACCTGGAAACAGATGCTAATACCGCATAACAACTCGGACCGCATGGTCTGAGTTTGAAAGATGGCTTCGGCTATCACTTTTGGATGGTCCCGCGGCGTATTAGCTAGATGGTGGGGTAACGGCTCACCATGGCAATGATACGTAGCCGACCTGAGAGGGTAATCGGCCACATTGGGACTGAGACACGGCCCAAACTCCTACGGGAGGCAGCAGTAGGGAATCTTCCACAATGGACGAAAGTCTGATGGAGCAACGCCGCGTGAGTGAAGAAGGGTTTCGGCTCGTAAAACTCTGTTGTTAAAGAAGAACATATCTGAGAGTAACTGTTCAGGTATTGACGGTATTTAACCAGAAAGCCACGGCTAACTACGTGCCAGCAGCCGCGGTAATACGTAGGTGGCAAGCGTTATCCGGATTTATTGGGCGTAAAGCGAGCGCAGGCGGTTTTTTAAGTCTGATGTGAAAGCCTTCGGCTCAACCGAAGAAGTGCATCGGAAACTGGGAAACTTGAGTGCAGAAGAGGACAGTGGAACTCCATGTGTAGCGGTGAAATGCGTAGATATATGGAAGAACACCAGTGGCGAAGGCGGCTGTCTGGTCTGTAACTGACGCTGAGGCTCGAAAGTATGGGTAGCAAACAGGATTAGATACCCTGGTAGTCCATACCGTAAACGATGAATGCTAAGTGTTGGAGGGTTTCCGCCCTTCAGTGCTGCAGCTAACGCATTAAGCATTCCGCCTGGGGAGTACGGTCGCAAGACTGAAACTCAAAGGAATTGACGGGGGCCCGCACAAGCGGTGGAGCATGTGGTTTAATTCGAAGCTACGCGAAGAACCTTACCAGGTCTTGACATACTATGCAAATCTAAGAGATTAGACGTTCCCTTCGGGGACATGGATACAGGTGGTGCATGGTTGTCGTCAGCTCGTGTCGTGAGATGTTGGGTTAAGTCCCGCAACGAGCGCAACCCTTATTATCAGTTGCCAGCATTAAGTTGGGCACTCTGGTGAGACTGCCGGTGACAAACCGGAGGAAGGTGGGGATGACGTCAAATCATCATGCCCCTTATGACCTGGGCTACACACGTGCTACAATGGATGGTACAACGAGTTGCGAACTCGCGAGAGCAAGCTAATCTCTTAAAGCCATTCTCAGTTCGGATTGTAGGCTGCAACTCGCCTACATGAAGTCGGAATCGCTAGTAATCGCGGATCAGCATGCCGCGGTGAATACGTTCCCGGGCCTTGTACACACCGCCCGTCACACCATGAGAGTTTGTAACACCCAAAGTCGGTGGGGTAACCTTCGGGAGCCAACCGCCTAAGGTGGGACAGATGATTAGGGTGAAGTCGTAACAAGGTAGCCGTAGGAGAACCTGCGGCTGGATCACCTCCTTTCTAAGGAATATTACGGAAACCTTACACATGATTGTTGAAACTTTGTTTAGTTTTGAGAGGTCTAACTCTCAAACTTGTTCTTTGAAAACTAGATAATATCAAATATAATTTTTCATAATTAAACCGAGAACACCGCGTTTTTTGAGTTTTTTAAAGAAGTTTTAAATCGCTAAACTCATTAATCGCATTTTCCGTTAGGAAAATGAGGTTAAGTTAACAAGGGCGCATGGTGAATGCCTTGGCACTAGGAGCCGATGAAGGACGGGACTAACACCGATATGCTTCGGGGAGCTGTACGTAAGCTATGATCCGGAGATTTCCGAATGGGGCAACCCAGCAGTTTTAATCAACTGTTACCGCTAGATGAATACATAGTCTAGTCGGAGGTAAACGCTGTGAACTGAAACATCTCATTAGCAGCAGGAATATAAAGAAATTTCGATTCCCTAAGTAGCGGCGAGCGAACGGGGAACAGCCCAAACCAGAGAGCTTGCTCTTTGGGGTTGTAGGACTGAACATTTGAGTTACCAAAACGTTTGATAGTCGAAGGATTTGGGAAAATCCGCCATAGATGGTGATAGCCCAGTAGATTAAATTAAACGTTCTCAGTTCAGGATCCTGAGTACGGCGGAACACGTGAAATTCCGTCGGAATCCGGGAGGACCATCTCCCAAGGCTAAATACTCCCTAGTGACCGATAGTGAACCAGTACCGTGAGGGAAAGGTGAAAAGCACCCCGGAAGGGGAGTGAAATAGTTCCTGAAACCATGTGCCTACAATAAGTCAGAGCGCGTTAATGCGTGATGGCGTGCCTTTTGTAGAATGAACCGGCGAGTTACGATCCCGTGCAAGGTTAAGACTTAAAAGTCGGAGCCGTAGCGAAAGCGAGTCTGAAATGGGCGTTTTTAGTACGAGGTTGTAGACCCGAAACCAGGTGACCTATCCATGTCCAGGTTGAAGGTGCGGTAAAACGCACTGGAGGACCGAACCCGTGTAAGTTGAAAATTGCTGGGATGAGGTGTGGATAGCGGTGAAATTCCAATCGAACTTGGAGATAGCTGGTTCTCTCCGAAATAGCTTTAGGGCTAGCCTCGGATGAAGGATCATGGAGGTAGAGCACTATTTGGACTAGGGGCCCGTCTTGGGTTACTGAATTCAGATAAACTCCGAATGCCATTGATTCATATCCGGGAGTCAGACGATGAGTGATAAGATCCACCGTCGAAAGGGGAACAGCCCAGATCACCAGTTAAGGTCCCTAAATGTATACTAAGTGGAAAAGGATGTGGAGTTGCACAGACAACTAGGATGTTGGCTCAGAAGCAGCCACCATTTAAAGAGTGCGTAATAGCTCACTAGTCGAGTGATTCTGCGCCGAAAATGTACCGGGGCTAAGTATACTACCGAAACTGTGGATGTGACCATTAGGTCACGTGATAGGAGAGCGTTCTAAGGGCGGTGAAGCAAGATCGTGAGGACTTGTGGAGCGCTTAGAAGTGAGAATGCCGGTATGAGTAGCGAAAGATGGGTGAGAATCCCATCCACCGAATGACTAAGGTTTCCTGGGGAAGGCTCGTCCTCCCAGGGTTAGTCGGGACCTAAGTCGAGGCCGAGAGGCGTAGACGATGGATAACAGATTGATATTTCTGTACTAGTTAAATGCGTTTGAACGATGGAGGGACGCAGTAGGCTAAGATGTGCATCCTGTTGGATTAGGATGTCCAAGCAACAAGTCTTTTGATGAGTCAAATGCTTATCAATTTAAGGACAAGTTGTTATGGGGAGCGAAATTTAGTAGCGAAGCGTCTGATGTCACACTGCCGAGAAAAGCTTCTAGTGAGTATTTAACTACCCGTACCGCAAACCAACACAGGTAGTCGAGGAGAGAATCCTAAGGTGAGCGAGTGAACTCTCGTTAAGGAACTCGGCAAAATGACCCCGTAACTTCGGGAGAAGGGGTGCTGATCGCAAGATCAGCCGCAGTGAATAGGCCCAGGCGACTGTTTATCAAAAACACAGGTCTCTGCAAAATCGTAAGATGACGTATAGGGGCTGACGCCTGCCCGGTGCTGGAAGGTTAAAAGGATGGGTTAGCTTCGGCGAAGCTCAGAATTGAAGCCCCAGTAAACGGCGGCCGTAACTATAACGGTCCTAAGGTAGCGAAATTCCTTGTCGGGTAAGTTCCGACCCGCACGAAAGGCGTAACGATCTGGGCACTGTCTCAACGAGAGACTCGGTGAAATTATATTGTCCGTGAAGATGCGGACTACCCGCGACAGGACGGAAAGACCCCATGGAGCTTTACTGTAGCTTGATATTGAGTGTTTGTACAGCTTGTACAGGATAGGTAGGAGCCATAGAAACCGGAACGCTAGTTTCGGTGGAGGCGTTGGTGGGATACTACCCTCGCTGTATGACCACTCTAACCCACACCACTTAGCGTGGTGGGAGACAGTGTCAGGTGGGCAGTTTGACTGGGGCGGTCGCCTCCTAAAGAGTAACGGAGGCGCCCAAAGGTTCCCTCAGAATGGTTGGAAATCATTCGCAGAGTGTAAAGGCACAAGGGAGCTTGACTGCGAGACAGACAGGTCGAGCAGGGACGAAAGTCGGGCTTAGTGATCCGGTGGTACCGTATGGAAGGGCCATCGCTCAACGGATAAAAGCTACCCTGGGGATAACAGGCTTATCTCCCCCAAGAGTCCACATCGACGGGGAGGTTTGGCACCTCGATGTCGGCTCATCGCATCCTGGGGCTGTAGTCGGTCCCAAGGGTTGGGCTGTTCGCCCATTAAAGCGGTACGCGAGCTGGGTTCAGAACGTCGTGAGACAGTTCGGTCCCTATCCGTCGCGGGCGTAGGAAATTTGAGAGGATCTGTCCTTAGTACGAGAGGACCGGGATGGACATACCTCTGGTGTACCAGTTGTGCCGCCAGGCGCATCGCTGGGTAGCTACGTATGGATGTGATAAACGCTGAAAGCATCTAAGTGTGAAACACACCTCGAGATGAGATTTCCCATTCCTTTATGGAAGTAAGACCCCTGAAAGATGATCAGGTAGATAGGTTAGAAGTGGCAGCACGGTGACGTGTGAAGCGGACTAATACTAATCGGTCGAGGACTTAACCAAGTAATTGGTGTTCCGGTAAGATGAAAAATACAATTTGATATTAGCTAGTTTTGAGAGCACAAGTTTCTCAATAGTGTGGCGACGATGGCAAGAAGGATACACCTGTTCCCATGTCGAACACAGAAGTTAAGCTTCTTAGCGCCGAGAGTAGTTGGGGGATCGCTCCCTGCGAGGGTAGGACGTTGCCATGCAAACGAAGGAATCGATTAATTCGATTCCTTTTTTTTGCGTTTAAACTTAGTTTTGATTGTTGAGTGAGAGAACTAATTAGGGTCAATAATTGTTATTCCCGTAATTCAGTGCTATGTTATTAGCATATTTTATGAAGTGGAGTGATAGGCATGGCTGAAATTACAGTTGGTGATAGGGTTAAGTGTCAAAAAAACGGTAATACTGATTATGATTTTTTTGCTAAAGTTGAAAAAATATATGAGCATGCGGCCTATGTAACCATTACGCATTATGATCAGCGAGATGATGTTAACGTGGTCGAATTACAATATCGGGCAGTGATTGCGCTGAAAAAGATGCAACTAGCGGAACCTAGTGCGCAAGAAAAAGCACAAATGCGAGCAGTTAGCCCAGCAATGTTAGCGGAATAAGGGTAAATTATGTTATGTAACAAAATCTGTGGGTATTAGAAGTATAAAGCCCGAGTTTGGGATAATCCCAAACTCCTTTTTTTGAGTAGCAATGGTTACTGGTCAGTGCGGCTATTGTTAGTCGTCCAACTAATTTGAAGAATATGTGGTCAAACCTGTACATCATGGTATTAAATAGGTACAATAGAATCGTTAGTTGATAACAGTTCTAAAGTGGGAGAGGGGATTTATAATGTCACAAACCAAAGCGACGCTCCAGTTAAGTGGACGCCGACGGTTCTGGTTTATTTTTACGTTACTCATGGGGACTTGGACGATGTCAATTAGTCAATCATCTTTGTCAACGGTGTATCCAACGTTCATGCGTGATTTCGGTATTTCAGCGTCAACTGTTCAATGGTTAACCACAGGCTTTATGTTGACCATGGTTGTCATGATGCCAATTAGTCCATGGCTATTAAACAATATCGGTTTCAAGAAATTATTCTTAACAGTCTTGGTCTTGTTCGATGTCGGTTCAATTATTATTTACTTTGCACCTAGTTTTCCGGTAATGATGGTGGGGCGGTTAGTGAAAGCTGCTGCTGTAGGGGTACTGTTTCCATCATACCAATCAATCCTATTGACAATTACGCCTGAAACAAAGCGTGGGTCCACTATGGGCATCGCTGGCTTGGTCATGGGCTCTGCGTTGGCATCAGGGCCAATTATTTCCGGTGTAGTTTTAAAATTTACTGATTGGCATGGCCTGTTCTTGGTCTTTATTACAGTTGCCACAATCTTGATTTTATTGAGCTTTATCACGATTCAAGATGTATTGGTTAGCAAACCATCGAAGCTGGATTTAATTTCTATTATTATGTTACTTGGGTTTGCTGGGATTTTATATGTGGTCAACGAAATTGGTAAGCCGAATGTTAATTGGGCATGGGGCTGGCTATTATTGATTGTGTCGATTTTAGCAGTTGTTTATTTTGCTTACCGTCAATTTCAATTAACGACACCGCTCCTAGAATTACGAGTGCTCAAAACATTTAATTATGATTTAGCTATCTTTTTAACGGCGATTTCATATGTGGCTTTAATTGTAGTCACGATTATCTTTCCATTGTATTATCAGGGAATTTTGAAAGTCTCACCATTTATTTCAGGCCTCTCATTAGTGCCTGGTGCGGTCTTCTTAAGTATTTTAAATCCCTTAACGGGTAAGTTGGCTGAAAAAATTGGCTATAAGCGGATTATGCTGATTGGGATGACGATGATTGTCGTCGGTTGGTTAGGCTTAGCGGTGCTTACCACTAAACTCAATCTGGTGACGATGATTCTGATTGCGGCGATTATTGAAGGTGGGAATGCCTTTGTTATGATGCCAGCCGTTACTTTAGGGGCGAACTCCTTACCAGATCAGCTGATTTCGCATGGTACAGCGGTCATTACCACAGTCCGTCAGATTTTGGGATCGGCTGGGGTAGCTGTTGCAACCTTGCTACTGTCAAATGTCACAGCCAGCCAACTTAAAGCTGGGGTGCCCACACTAGCTGCTAATTTGCATGGCTACCATGTGGTCTTTTTAACGATGCTTGGCATTGAAATTGTCGGTTTAGTTTTAGCATTACTCTTACGTGATGAACGGCAGTCTAAATAAGCGTTAAAAATAGACCCTTCAAGAATTTTGTGAATTCTTGAAGGGTCTATTTAGCATCAAAAAGCAGTTTGTGCGTTTGCCGGCGTTTTAATTGGTAGTGGCAGCTTGGATCTTTGCCAGTTGTTGATACTGTGATAACATCCATTGTTGATAAGTTTGATTGGCAGGTAAAGTTTCAGTAACTTTTAAGACGGGCACACCGGATTTTTTAGCCAGTTTAACCATATTATCCACGATATTGCTATCTGTTTGCGTATTTTCAACAAAGAAAGCAATTTTATGTTGTTTGATTGCCGCTTGCATCTGCTTAATATCTTTTGGTGATGGATCGGAACCTTCTTCAATCGCCAGTGCAAAATGACGGTTGCTGATATGGTAGCCCATGGCCTTTAATGAGTAATCAAAAACTGGTTCACTGACCGCAACATTTTGACCTTTGGCACCTTGTTTGAGCTTGTTAACTTCAGTCGTTAATGGCTTTAAACTGGCTTGATATTGTTTAGCCTGTTTTAAAAAATAGGCTTTGTGCGCTGGCTGTAATCGACCCAATTGCTGGGCAATTTCAGTAGCCAGCTTGGGCATGGTCGTTGGATCATACCAAACATGTTCATTAGCGCCGTTTTTTTGGCCAGCAACGGTTGTGCCAACTTGAATGACTTTCGCGTTAGCCGCTTTATTGGTGATGAGCTTAGTCATCCAATCGTCATAACCAAGGCCGTTATAGATGAGTAAGTCTGCACTGCTAGCGACTTTCGCAGTTTGGACAGTGGGCTCGAAGTCATGGGGGTCAACGCTAGGCCGATTAATTACGGCCGTAACGTCCCCATATTTACCCGCCACTTTTTTAGCAGTTTGACCATAAAAGTCTAAACTAGCTATAATTTTAATCTTGCCGTTAGTCGTTGTTTGTGAGCTGGTCTTATTTTGACAACCGGCAAGCAGACTACTAAGTCCAATTAGTAATGCTAAGCCGACCCATATTTTTTTGAAAGGCATGCCACTACTCCGTTCTTTTTTAAATGGTAATTATTACTGTTTAACTTTAACCAAAAAATACATGTAAGTCAAGTCCCTAAAGAAAGCTTAACTTTTTAGCGGACAACTATCATCAAGCGGATAGACCTGCTAAACTACTAGTATGACACTAAAGGGGGAAACTCGATGATTTTTACGATTATTATTATATTGTGGTTAGTAACTGCAGTTATGCGTGGCTTTCACCGCGGTTTTGTAATTGAAATGCTTCACTTAGTTGGGACGATTGTGGTGTTGATTTTTGCACGCTTGCTTTATCAACCACTCGGCACCGTCATCAGTAACTTAATGACTAATTTACATCTATTGGATCCTAGTACTGTGAGTCTGCTAGTGATTAATTTGATTGCTTTCTTCATCTTAACGTCCATTGGTTGGGCAGTGATTCGAATGCTAGCACGGCTTTCACGGAGTATCACGTGGTTACCGGTGATTAAGCAAGTCAATAGCCTGGCTGGTGGGGTCGTGGCGTTTGTGATTTCATACCTGGTTATTTTTATCGGCTTATCCTTGGCGAACCTATTTAATACGACTTTTATTCAAACACAGATGACACAATCACCAGTTGCCACGTTTATTGTCAAACAAACGCCTGGTTTAACGAGTCAATATTTAAGTCAACTTTTTAAATTTGAAACAGATTCCTAAATTATTGAACGGTCTAGAGCTTGGGAGAACCCTAAGCTCTTTTTTAATATGTTAATTCCAAACATTTAGGTCCGTTCAAAGGGATATTTGTCGGATTACTATCACTTGGGGGGGCTTCATGCTATGATTATAGTTAAAAAATAGCATAAGAGGGATTTTGATGGGAATAATTCGAATTAATAATTTACGGGTCCATACGTTTAATGGTGTTTTACCAGAAGAACGTCGTAATGGGCAACAATTGGCGTTAGATATTGCCATTAAGTATCCAATTGAAACTAAAGTTCAACATGATGATGTGCATGAAACCATCAACTATGCAGAAGTTCGGGCTGCCGCTGATGAGTTCGTGACGACACATTCTTATAAATTGATTGAGTCACTTGCTAATCAGTTATTACAAACGCTATTAACGCAGTTCCCGACGGTCACGCTGATTAATTTAAAGATTCGTAAATACAGTGTCCCGATGCCTGGAATCTTTGATGACGTTGAGATTGAAGTGGAAGGTGCACCGCATGTCGGCTGAGGAACGGGTGTATCTGAGTATTGGTGCGAATATTCACCCGCGCGTCGCTAACATTCAACAAGCTATCGCTCAATTACGGGCGCTGCCAACGGTGACGGTGCGAGCAGTCTCTAATTGGTATGAAACGGAACCATGGGGGAATCGCGACCAAGCGAATTTTTATAATGTGGCGGTTGCTTTGACGACGACCGCCACCCCTGAACAATTACTAGCACAGTTACATGTGATTGAACAAAGCCTGCATCGAGAACGGCTGATTCATTGGGGCCCCCGGACAATTGATTTAGATATTATTTTTTGGGGGAACCGGCAATTACAAACGGCTACCTTAACAATTCCCCATGTGCATGCGGCTGAACGTAATTTTGTATTATTGCCAATTGCCGAGATTGCTGTGACGGATCCTTGGGTGGGGCCACAAGTACAACGGTTGATTGCGGCTAATACAGATACAAGTTGGATAAAAAAAGTAGGAAATGTGAGTGAACAAGATGATTGATGAAACGAAGCAAGCTAAAATTCGCCAAGCGGTCCGTGAAATTTTAACAGCGGTCGGCGAAGATCCTGATCGGCCTGGATTGGTTGAAACGCCTGATCGTGTCGCGCGGATGTATGCCGAAGTCTTTGCAACTAAAACGGCACCTGAATTTGATAATTACAAGTTGTTTCACGTGACGGACCCAACCGAAATGGTCCTTTTAAAAGATATTCCATTCTATTCAATGTGTGAACATCATTTATTGCCATTTTTTGGCACGGTGCAAGTGGCCTATGTGCCTCAAAATCAGCAAGTTATTGGGCTGAGCAAAATCCCACGATTGATTGATTATTGTAGTCAACAACCGAATGTGCAAGAACGATTAACGGTCACGATTGCCAAAGAATTACAGCGTATTTTAAATCCAGCGGGAATTGCCATTTCGATTTCGGCCCGCCATATGTGCATGGAAATGCGTGGTGTCAGCAAACCGGGTGTTCAGACTGAGAGTAGTTACTATAGTGGGCAGTTTCGTGAAAATTTAGATTTAAAACATGAATTTTTACAACGAATTGCCAATTAAGTAGGTGATAAGATGACAGCAATGACAATGGAACAGCGCTATGCGACCCTAGTGGCCCATTTAAATCAAGCCATGCTAGTGACCGAAACTGATCGAGTCCCGTTACTACGACGGATCATGCAGGCGCTCGGACATCCTGATCGTGAGTTACACGTGATCCATTTAGCCGGTACCAATGGTAAGGGGTCGACGGGGGCGATGTTAGCTCAAATTCTACAAGCACAAGGTTATCGTGTGGGCCGCTTCAGTAGTCCAGCGATTAATGATGAGCGGGAGCAGTTACAGGTCAATAGCCAGTGGATTAGTCGGGCCGCTTTTGTAACAACCTATCAAGCCATTGTGCCGACGCTAACTGAGTTAGGCTTAGTCCCGGCTGATATCTCAATTTTTGAATGGTATTTTTTGATCGGGATGGTCTGGTTTCGTCAGCAAAAGGTCCAATGGGCTGTTGTGGAAGCTGGCTTAGGTGGCCAGTATGATGCTACCAATGCGTTGTCGGCACCGCAATTAACGGTCTTTACCAAGATTGCGCTCGATCACATGCAGATTTTAGGGCCTACAATTACGGCGATTGCCCAAAACAAGGCTCAAATTATTAAACCGCGGACCACTGTAGTGACATTGGCAGATCAAAATCCAGCTTCCAAGGCAGTCTTACAAGCGCAGGCGACGGCCCAAGCGGTGCCTTTAATTACCGCTAAACACCTAGTGATGGCGAGCCAACAAGCCACCATTCAGGGCACAATTGTGGATGCGACGAGTGATTTATTCCAATGGTCACAACTAAAATTAGGATTGATTGGGGCTTATCAGGTTCAGAATCTAGGCCTGGTGTTAACGGCTGTTGCAACCTTACGTCAACAGGCGGTACCGATTAGTGATGCAGCCGTTCGTCAAGGGTTACAGCAAGTCCGGTTACCCGGGCGTTTAACCGTATTGCAAGCTGAACCGTTAATGCTGGCGGATGGTGCACATAATCCTGATGGCATGCGCGCCTTGGTAACGAGCGTCCAGCAATTACTCCCAGCGAAACGATTAATTTGGGTACTAGGTGTCTTACGAGATAAGGCCTATGCTGAGATGTTAACAGCTATTTTACCAGCGGCAGCGTTAGTTATTACTAATACGCCTGCTAACCCGAAACGCGCGCTACCAGCCACTGAGTTGGCCAAAGCGGCTAAAGCGATTAGCCCCCAAGCAGAAGTTTTAGTTGCCACCGATATTCAAGCAGCCATATCGTTAGCACAACAACGAGAGACTAGTGACAATGCCATCATTATTGCGGGGTCGTTTTATGTGATGCGTGAGCTCCAACAAGCTGGTTGGCTGGGGTTAACTAATGACTAAACATTGGTTGATTGGATCCAATAATCGCGCTAAAAGTCATGATTTACAATTATGTTTAGCCTATTACGGTATTGCTGCGGTACCGTACTTTACGCAGACGGCTAAATTAAGCTTCCCAAGTGAAACAACTACGAGTTATGTGCAAAATGCGGTGACTAAGGCGCAATTTGCAGCGCAACAGCTGCAACGGCCAGTAATTGCGGATGATAGTGGGATTGAAATTCCGGCCTTGCCGACAACCTTAGGGGTCACAACGGCTCGTGATTTAGGGGTTGAGGCGAGTGGGAGGGTTCGTAATCAAGCTATTTTAGCGGCCTTAAAGCCGGTTGCGGGTGCCGCTCGGCAAGCTACTCTCCGGGCCATACTAGCCGCAGCCTGGCCGGATGGACGCTTGTTAACGGCGCAAGCGACGATTAACGGGTATATTGCGACAACCCCGGCTGGTCATTATTCAGGCGGTTTTGATCGCATCTTTTGGGTACCGACGACTGGGCGCACACTCGCTGAATTACCAGATGTTTGGCGATTACCGCGTACGCACCGTGGTCAGGCCGCCCAACAATTAAGTCAGCAACTATCGAAAATGAAAGGGTCGGTGTTATAAATGTTTGTTCAAGACATAACCAGTTCTTTTGCGCCCAAGCCTGATTTTGCTAGCCAGGCTCTCAATGCGCAAGTGCAACGTCAACAGCAACTCGTGCTACAGTTTGGGGGCTATGACCAGGAACAACAGGTCAAGTTGACGACACTTTGTCAGCAGTTAGACGGCGTGGTGCAAGTCAGACCAGAACACTTGACGGTCTTACTTAGTCAAACCGCTGGTCGACAACTCACTCAACAATGGCCCTTAGTGTTCCAACAACAGGCTTTGGTTCAAGTTCAATTGACACAAATTATGAAACAATATGATATTTATTGGCAGGTTGGTGACCGTCGTTTTAATTTGACCAAGCGGCCGATGCTTTACGGCATTATGAATATTACACCAGACTCTTTTTATGATGGTGGCCGGTATGAAACGATGTCAGCAGTATTAAAGCATGTGGAAGCGATGCTCCAAGCTGGTGCGGATGTGATTGAAGTGAACGGTCAGACGACGCGACCGGGATTTAAAGCTGTTACACCGGCAGTTGAATTGGACCGGACCTTACCGTATATTCGTGCAATCAAACAACAATTTCCAACGGCCGTGTTAGCAATTGATACGTATAAGTACCCAGTCATGCAAGCCGTTTTAACTGAAGGCATTAGTATTATTAATGATGTTGATGCTTTCACGGATGATCCGCGTAAGGTTGCTTTAATGGCCGATAGTCGGGTGGGACTCTTAACCATGCATAGTAATCGGACCCAATCCTATACGGATTTAACTGGGAAAATGCGGCAATTCTTTGAACAAAATTTGGCTGATTTAACGCAGGCGGGGATTGATTTAGAACGGATTGCCTTAGATCAAGGGATTGGTTACGCTAAGGTCGCTCATGGTGAACAAGACTATGTGATGATGCGGAACCTTGATGAATTTAACTATCTGCGGCGGCCAATGATGGTAGCCGTGTCACGGAAGGGTTATTTAGGCGCTTTGTTGGGCTTAAAAAAAGAAGATCGGTTACCAATGACTTTGGTTACCGAAGCGTTGATGGCCTTAAAAGGTGGGCGAATTTTACGTGTTCACGATGTGGCTGAAACCCGACAAATGGTGACGTTGCTTGATCGGATTGAAAATGGCTACTGGTTAAATGCTGATGAATGATTGCGAGTGATGATTTTAATGATTTCGCAGCGACTGGTGTTAATGATTATCATCAATATTTTGGGACCCCAACGCATGACGACCATGTGTTATTTGAATTACTAATTGTTGGCATTTTTCAAGTGGGGTTAAGTTGGCAAGCAGCTGCAAGTCAGTTACCGGTTTTACGGCAGCAGATGGCTGGGCTGCGGGTCGAAGTGGTGGCAGGCTATGATGACCTCGACTTAGAGCGGTTATTACAAGCGCCTAACGTGATGCATAATGGCCGTAAGCTACGTGCGATTATTCAAGATGCGCAAGCCATTGTTAAAGTCCAACGACAATATGGGAGTTTTGAGGCGTATTTATGGGCTTTTGTAGCGCAGGTGCCGTTCCATATGCTCGCACCGGATAATGAGTTACCAACTCAGTCGCCATTAGGGACACGCATTGCAGCTGACTTACATCGGCATGATTTTACCTTTGTCGGTCCGGTGGTGACACAAATGTTTCTATTGGCGGCGGGGATTATTCAAGTTGACTGAAGTATGTGTGATTCAATGATGACAAAAAAATCACTGCAAGAATATATAACTTAATTCTTGCAGTGATTTTTTCGTTGTGTTCGATGCCCTCGATTGTGAGTCTAAATCGAACTATCAGTGGTTTCGTAATCGACTTTACCTAATTCAATTTGAATGGTTATGTGCGTTAGTGGGAACTGGTCGCTGAGTTCTTTATTCAGTTGTTCAAGAAAAGCATTATTGTCCGCTAAGGTGGCCCGGCAAAGGTGGACGGTCATGGCAGTTTCCGTCGTGCTCATCCCCCAGATGTGGAGATCGTGCACTTGACGAACACTCGGCTGGGCCATCAAATACGTATAAATAGCGGCTTGGTCGATATTATTAGGGACAGCTTCTAAGGAGTAAGCCATCGCATCACGCAATAAGCCCCAAGTACCCACTAAAATGACGAGGGCGATTAAAAGTGAAATCACGGGGTCAAGCCAATACCAACCAGTCATTAAGATGACAAAACCAGCGAGTACCACGCCAAGCGATACACCGGCATCCGCTGCCATGTGCAAAAAGGCGCCTTTGATATTTAAGTCGTGTTGCTGGCCCTTCATAAATAGTAAGGCCGTGAAACCATTGACGACAATCCCAATCGCCGCCACGATAATCACATCCCATTCGGCCACGGGCCCAGGATTGCTGAGGCGTTGAATGGCTTCTACTGAAATACCGCCAATTGCAACTAATAGAAAGACGGCGTTAAATAGTGCGGCTAGAATTGAAGAGCTCTTGTAACCATACGTATACTTAGCGTTCGCACTTTTTTGACCGAGCCAAAGGGCTAACCAGGAGATGAGCAAACCTAAAACATCGCTTAGGTTATGCCCAGCATCCGCCACGAGGGCCAATGAGCCGCTTGAAAAGCCATAACTGGCTTCTAGAACAATAAAAATGGCGTTTAAGCTGATGCCGATTTTGAAGGCATTAGTTTGTTGTTGGACTTGATGAGTATGGGTCATGATAAAAACCACCTACTTAGTTGAATTTGAAAGTTGAATTGCTATAATTAAATATGAATGAAGATACATATGAATGACTGTTCATGTGTATTGTAACACCATTACATGTCGAGAACAATCAGAAAATGGGAGTGCCTATGGATTCAGAATTAAAACATGATGTACTGGTGACAAAATTAAATCAATTGATTCCTCAAACCGATGAATTGGCCCGTATTACGGCTATCTTTAAGGCTTTAGGCGATCCGACCCGCGCCCGTATGCTGTATGCGCTGGGCGTCTCTAGCCTAAGCGTAGGTGAATTAGCGACTGGGTTACAATTAACCCAATCTAATATTTCACACCAACTGTCCGTTTTACGCCAATTAAAGTTGGTGGTCGGGACTCGCAATGGTCGGAATGTGCACTATCAGCTAGCGGATAAACATATTATTAGTATTTTTCAGCAGGTCGCAGCGCATGCCGAGGAAGCTGAACTTTAAATTTTTATCATCTAGTTTAACTGACTAGGTAAGTTGATATTAACACTATATGATGGTATGCTATAAACAATGAAAATCTGAGGTGATTAGCATGCAACAACCATCACGACGTTATCAAATAACCAATGAAGTTTTGAATTCAGTGACCCACGGAATTGGCTTGATTTTAAGTATTGTTGGGTTTGTTTTTCTCATGTTAAAAGCATATAACGATGGACAAGCGTTGGAATGGACGGCCTTTGTGATTTATGGGTGTTCGTTAGTCGTATTATATACGTGTTCGATGTTGTTTCACGGGTTGTATTTTACCCGGGCGCGGGAAGTCTTTCGAATTTTAGATCACAGTGGTGTCTATGTCCTAATTGCGGGCACCTATACCCCGTTTAGTTTGTTAGCAATTAAAGGCTGGCTAGGCTGGACGATTCTGTTGACCATCTGGGGCCTCGCCATAGCTGGCATCACGGTTAATGCCGTTTGGCCGGGCCGGCTACACAAGGTTGAAACCGTGATTTATGTCTTGATGGGCTGGATGTGTTTAGCTGGTGGTCGGCAGTTATGGTTGAATTTAGGGCTAACGGGTTTTTGGCTGTTAGTTGCGGGGGGCGTGGCTTTCACGCTAGGGGCCTTACTTTACAGCATTCCCCACATTAAATACTTACATGTGATCTGGCATGTTGCGGTGATGATTGGGACCGCCTTAATGTATTTTTCAATTTATTTTTATATTTAAACGTCTAAAAATACAGCGACGAGTTAACCAAGCTAATTTGGTGACTTGGCGCTTTTTTGTCGTCCAATTTCAAAGTCAAACTTGAGTTTTACATTTTGATATCAAGTTTGTCATCAAAATGTAATCATCCAGGTGTGTCTTTTTGATTGCCTTGCGAATTATTTTCGATTAGAATGGTAGGACAGCTTAAATTTGGAGGTGCTAATGATGGCATACGGTTTGTTATTTATTGGGATTGTGATGGAAGTTGTTGGGAGCTTTTTCTTGAAAAAGGCGAACGGGTTTCGAAACTTGGGACCGACCGTGATGGTTTTAATTGGGTATTTTAGTTCGTTAGTCCTAGTAACGTTAGCAATGCAGACGTTACCATTAGGCATAACCTATGCACTTTGGGCTGGTTTCGGCACATTTGCAACTGTGATTTTAGCGGTAGTGGTGTATCGGGAACGGTTGAATTTGGCCCGGATTAGCGGCTTAGTAGCAATTATTATCGGGGCAATTTTATTGAATCATTAAAAGGGGGTCGACGCAGATGCGGGCATGGTTACAGTTATTAGTAGCGATTGGAATTGAAATTTTAGGGACAAGCTTATTGAAGCTTTCTAATGGGTTTGAGTATACTTGGATTGGTATTGCGGGCATGTTGTTGTACGGTTTGGCCGTCTTTAGCTTTTCATTGGCGTTGCGACAGCTCCCGCTGAGTGTGGGTTACGCCATTTGGGCGGGCGTTGGGACTGCTATTACCGGGCTAATTGGGATTATCGCATTTGGCGAAGTCTTGAGTGGCACGAAGTTGTTAGGTTTCATGGCAGTGATTATTGGTGTGGTGCTCTTAAATGCCCCCGTCAAAGCAAGCAATTCACGGTCAGTCAATCCACTGCGGAAACGTTGGCGTTCACGGACGACCCGCAATTAAGGAAAATTATGATTAGCAAAATAAAAAAGGCATGTTGATGCGAGTTAAAATTAACTCAAAATCAACATGCCTTTAACATTGTTATGCTTTTGTCCAAACAGTTTGAGCCGTTTTAATGACTAGGGCTAACTTCGCCCATTGTTCAGCTTCAGTTAGTTCATTACCTTCTTCAGTGGAGGCAAAGCCACATTGAGTTGATAATGCTAAGTTAGTTAGAGGCACTTTAGTAGCCGCTGACTTAATCCGGGCGATTAAGTCGGCTGGTTGTTCGAGTTCTGGAAACTTTGAGGTGACTAAGCCTAAAACCAGTTGTTTGTGCAAACCGCCGTTCCAGATTTGGTCTAAGACATCGAAGTTACCGGCGCGAGCATTGTCGTATTCCAAGAATAGCCCATCATAATGCAATTGCCCTAAATACTTAGCAACGACTTGATAACTCCCCGAGAAGAGGTAAGTCGACTTGAAGTTGCCACGACAGATATGGGTCGTGACCGTTAAGTCAGCCGGTAAGTCAGCCAAACTGGCGTTAATGACTTGCACGGCATCGGTTGCCATTTTATGGAAGTGCGCCTGTTCGCTTGCTGTCAGAGTGTCATCATTGAGTTTACTAATTAAGAAAGCCCAAGTGGTGTCATCAAGTTGGATATAGCGACAGCCCAGGTCATAAAAGTGTTGTAGCGTGGCGTGATAAGCTTGGGCTAAATCGGTCAGGTAGGCTTCCCAGCTATCATAGAATTGCGCCCAATTGTCACTACGATTATCACGGAACAGCATGGTTGGTGATGGAATCGTTTGTTTTGCCAAGACGCCGGTTGGCACGATTGATTGGAGGTAGCTGAAGGCCGCAAAAAAAGGATGGTCGGGATTAAAAGCAATTTTACCAGTTAATTCAGCGTTATCGGTACGGGTATGGTCACCTTTGAACTTGTAACTCTGATGATAGTCATATTTAGCAACACCGTTGAGGCCCCAGAGAAAGTCTAAATGCCACCAGCTACGCGAAAATTCACCGTCAGTAACGGCCTTCAAGCCTAGTTTGACCTGTTCAGCGACAATTCGTTTAATTTCAGCTTGTTGTAGGCTTAGTTCGGCTGCGGGAGTTATTTCACCAGCTGCGAGTTGCGTATGGGCTTTTTTGAGATTGGCTGGGCGTAATAGGCTCCCCACCACATCGTAATGAAAGGGAATTGATTGGGTTAAAGTTGTCATGATTAAATAACACTCCTTATAAATTAATTATTTTTGAACAAAAAAAGCCGTCCTAATTGATCGTTAAATCAATCAGGACGACGTTGGTCGGGTTACCACCTGAGTTCGAAGCTAGCTTGCACTAACTTCCTCAATCGGATTACAATTAATCCGCAACTGCGTTAACGGGCAGTGATGTCGGTAGCCAAGGCTACGAACTTTTAAACCAGACCATCTTCAAACAGATTCCTGATATCGTTTCATCAACCCGATACTCGCTGGACAGTCACCTGATTTACTCATCTTTTAATCGTTCTCTAATATTATGGTTTATCTTACTGGCTTTCGGGCTAAATGTCAACTGATGAAGTGACCGGGTCCCCGTTAAGTTTCGGGCAATGCTATAATGACAACTAGCAAAAGATTTGGGGGTTCGTTCATGGATCGAATAAGTCGTTTTTTAAAACGTGATGATATTACGCTTTATTTAACATTAATATTTTTAATGATCATCGTTTACTTAATGCGGGGCTTTGCGACGGTTATTTTATTAACGACGATTTTTGCCTTTTTAGGGGTGAAAGTGAGTCATTGGTTGAATTTAAAAACCCATCTCCCGTATTGGTTGGCGGTCATTGTCGTCTACATCTTGGTGCTGGGGATTTTTATTGGGGCGTTGTCCTACGCCGCGCCGACTTTAATTGCACAGCTAAAAGTTATTCCAGATATGTTGGCAAAGGCGATTACCCACCATCCAGTTTTGAATAAAAATATTGATACTTGGATTAATAAAGCGATTCATAGTAGTGAGTTAATTCAAAATAGCAAGTCATTATTAGTGACTGGGGTTAAAGAAATCAGTCATGTCGGGACCGGCTTCACACACGTGATTCTCGCAATCTTTTTAAGCTTTATTTTCACGTTAACCCGGGGCCGGATGATGAGCTTTGGCCGACAGTTCTTAAATTCAAAATTCAGTCGGTTCTTTAAAAATGTCTACTATTTAGCCCATAAATTCATTTTAATTCTCGGCAAAATTATTGAGACCCAATTGATTATTTGTACCATTAACACCGTTTTAATGACTGTTGGGTTCTTTATTATCGGCATGCCTAGTATTTTAGTGCTGTCGATCATTGTCTTTATTCTAGGACTAGTCCCGGTTGCTGGGGTGCTCTTATCAATGATTCCGTTGACGTTACTAGCATTTGCCGCGGGAGGCGTTGTCTACGTTGCCGAAATTATCGTGCTTGTCATTCTCGTGCATGCTTTTGAGTCTTATTTCTTACATCCACGGTTGATGGCCGATCGGACTGATTTACCCGTCTTTGCTACCTTTATTACGCTGATTATTATGGAAAGCTTGTTAGGTGCTTGGGGGTTGATTGTCGGGATTCCGATTGTGGCGTTCTTCTTAGATATTATTGGCGTCCAGGATTCAGAACAAAAACGCGTGGCACCTAAAAAGTAATTAGTTGTCCTTAACCATCAGAGCACGTTTAAAAAGTATGAATAAAAGAAAATGGTCACTTCAAGAACTTACGAAATTCTTGAAGTGACTATTTTTGCATCGGTTATTAAAGGTGTTGAAATGGACTATTTGGGTGGTTTTAACTGGTGGCGAATGGTGTGATTAGTGAGGGTGGTATCCGTTGCAGGTGTGGTGAAAAGTGGAATGGTTTCTTCAAGAACATCACTAAACTCCAAGCCATACCAAACGGCTGGTGAGGGTGTAATGTTTTGTAAGAAGACCCGACCACCGATTAATAAGCGATCCAGCTGGTGCATCTTCGGATAGCTAGTTAAATCCATCAGTTGTTGATTTTGGACGACGAATTTGAAATCACCGACTTGACGGTGTTTGATGGTCCCGTAATGTGGGTGTTGTGGTTCAATAATCCGGTTGGCAATCAGGTGGGTGACAATGCGTCGCAAATAGATATTAACATGTTGCGATTTCTTGAAGCCAAGATTGAGTTGCACTTCGACGATATTCCGGGTTTCTAACATATCAACCGTATAGTTACAATCATAGGGTTGATTAGTTTCGTTAATCGTAATAAACCAGTAAACTTTCGCCCGTTTGGGTTGCTTATCTAGGATGGAATACAAAATCGCTCGTTTGAGCCGATATTGCGCATCAACTTTGGCTAAATAGACCAGATTGGTTGCGAATAAGGGATAGCGGTCATCGTGACTTAACTGAGTGAGTTGATGACGATAATCTAGTAGGCTGACCTGTTCCTCATCTCGGTTGTACTGTAACCGGCGCCGATTGCCAAAATACCAGGTGACCATCACGAGAAAGATTAGCAAAGTCAGCCCTAAGGTAAGGTAGCCACCATGAATGAACTTTGTCAGACTAGCGATTAAAAAAGTGGTTTCCAGTGTGCCAAAGCCAATCAGCAAAACCAATGACCAGCCGAGATGACCTTTCATTTGGACGAATTGGGTCAATAAAATGGTTGTCATTAGCATGGTGATTGTAATCGCCAAGCCATAGGCCGCTTCCATGCGGGCTGAAGTTTGGAATAACCAGACAATTATTAAGGTACCGCCACATAGCAACCAATTGACGGTGCTAATGTAGATTTGACTACGGACTTTACTGGGGTGCTTGATGACCATTCGGGGGAGAAATTTTAAACCGATTGCCTCATCGACCAAGGTATAAGAGCCAGTGATTAAGGCTTGAGAGGCAATGATGGCAGCAAGCGTGGCTAAAATAATAATGGCAACTTTAAGATTAGCTGGAATCATTTCATAAAAGGGATTTAAATTCAAGGCTTCACGATAGGCTGGCTGTTGCGCATGCTGAATAATCCAAGCTCCTTGGCCCAAATAATTTAACGTTAACATGAGGTAGATGAACGGCCAGGTTGCTTTAATGTTGGCCTTGCCGACGTGGCCCATATCCGAATAGAGCGCTTCAGCACCGGTCGTGGCTAAAAAGACACTACCTAAAATAAAAATCCCGGTTTTATTAGTGGGACTGAATAAGATTTGGACGGCATACCAAGGTGAAAAAGCCTTTAAAATCTGCGGGGCTTGCCCGATATTTGCTAAGCCGGCAATTCCTAAAAAGGTGAACCAGACTAACATAATCGGCCCAAATGCCCGGCCAATCCCAGTGGTGCCAAAGTTTTGAATCATGAACAAGCCTACTAAAATAAAGGTGACGGTCAGGGGGACGAGGAACGGATGCTGACTAAAACTAGCGGTGCCAGGTAGTCCCCGTAAGCCTTCAACTGCTGAAGTTACCGTCACTGCAGGCGTCAAAGTTCCGTCGGCTAAGAGTGCAGCGCCACCTACCAAGGCGACGACAATAAGCCACTTAGATCGACGCCGCACTAAAGCATAGAGCGCAAAAATGCCACCTTCATGGTGGTTATCAGCTTGTAAGGCGATAATGACATATTTAATAGTGGTTATCAGCATCAAGGTCCAAAAGATTAAGGATACTGAGCCGATGACATAGGTGGGTGTGGCTTTTTTTAAAGGGCCAGCATCATTAATAATAGCGTTCATGACATATAATGGTGACGTGCCGATATCGCCATAGACCACCCCTAAGGTAATTAACATCCCCATTAATGACCGCGTCGGCATTTTTTGCTTTTCCATCGTGCTAAGTTGCCTCCCCTATAGTGATGGCCTTAACTATACTAGCTCGGTCGCGTTAGCGTTAGGATTGGTTATCAAAATCAACCGATTGTTAAGTTAGTATGCAATCGGTTAGGTCTGATTCATAACCTAATCAGCGCTGGGGGGTAGCGGGGATCAATTTTTGTAATCGACAGCCTTGGTGATAAAAAAATAATTGTTACAAGCAGTCACAAAACGCTTGCAGCAATTATTTTCTTTTGTCCAAATCACTTAGACGATAATTATTTTAATGATGACGCCGATAATAACGATAGGCAACGACTAACAAAACGACGATTAGTAAGAGGCCAATCGCACCTTTGGGTCCAGCTGCTCGCTCGGTTAAATGGAATAGCCGTAGCGGTCCTAGACCGTGAATTCCTAACATAGCTAACATTGTGGTCCCTCCCTGACGAAATTATTGCTGTTTTCTGCGAAAAAAGCAACGATTATAGTCGCAAAAAGTTATTATCTCATGGCTATCTGCGGTAAAATGAATTTATCATTAAAATAGGTGGGTGCCACAAGTGCAATACATTTTGCCAGTTCTGAACGTCATAGTTATTATCAATGCGATTGCTGCCGTTGTGACGGTATTTAGGGATCGCCGCGATATTGCCGCTACTTGGGCATGGTTATTAGTTTTAATCATGATTCCAGTCGTGGGATTTATCGCATACGCCTTTTTGGGTCGGAAGTTACCGAAAAATCGGATGTTTCGGTTGAAGAAAGAAACCCAGATCCGATTAGAAGAGATGATTCAACGCCAACGTAATGAGTTGGGGTCGGAATTAATGCCCGCGGATGCGGTTACCAGTTCCGTACGAGGGATGGTTAGTCTCTTCTTGAATTCTGATGGCGCTTTACTCAGTCGTAAGAATCGAGTCAAGATTTTTACGGATGGGCATGAAAAGTTTCAAGCATTGTTCAAAGATATTGAAGCTGCTCAGCAACATGTCCATGTGGAATATTATACTTTTTACAACGATAAGATTGGTAATGAGTTATTGCATTTACTGGAACGGAAAGCGGCTGCGGGCGTTGATGTTCGGGTTATCTATGATCCTTGGGGATCGATGGGGACGTTCAAGAGTTTCTTCAAACACTTGGAAGAATTAGGCGGGCATGCGCGGCCATTCTTAGGAGGGCATTCAGCCATCTTGGACTTCCGACTTAACTTTCGGGATCACCGTAAGATTGTGGTTGTTGATGGTCAGGTTGGGTATGTCGGTGGGTTTAACGTTGGTGACCAGTATCTTGGCCGCGATAAGAAGTTTGGTTATTGGCGGGATACACATTTACGAATCGTGGGTTCCGGGGTATTTGAATTACAAGAACGGTTTATTCGTGATTGGAATGCGACCGATGCCGAACACCGGATTGAACCTAACGCTAAGATGTTTCCAGTAATCAAAGTTAAAGGGAACACCTCGTTACAAATTGTCTCAAGTGGTCCGGACAATGATGGTGAACAAATTAAGATGGGCTATATTAAAATGATTATGACGGCCCAGCATCGTTTATGGATTCAATCGCCATACTTGATCCCGGATGATTCGGTCTTAGATGCTATCCGGATTGCGGCCATGTCGGGAGTGGATGTCCGGATTATCGTGCCAGATAAGCCCGACCATGCTTTTGTCTACCGGGCGACGCAATATTATGCGCGCGAATTAGCTGAAGCTGGCGTGAAAATTTATTATTATAATAATGGCTTTATTCATGCGAAGACGATTGTGATTGATGGTCAGGTCGGTTCGGTTGGGTCAGCTAATCTTGATTTCCGAAGCTTTAAGTTGAACTTCGAGGTGAATGCCTTTTTGTATGATACCGAATTGGCACAAGAACTTGAAGAGATTTTCTTAAAAGATCAGGCATTGAGTAGTTTGGTCACCGTTCAAGACTTTAAAGATCAGCCATTCTGGTTGAAGTTTAAACAAACATTTTCACGATTGTTATCGCCAATTTTATAAAAATTAAGCAAGTGAGACAAATAGTCGCTACAAGAAGTCATAACATTCTTGTAACGACTATTTTTGTGCACGGCTTATGCGGGGTCATCTAAATAGAGTTGTTTTAACTCATTAAAGTCAGCCAAGCTTAAACCGAGCGCCTCACGGAGGTAGCCACGACCACCACCATATAACTCATCAAAAACATGAAAGACCATTTTTAAATTATCCGCTTCGACCGCTAATGCCGTATTAAAATGACTGGCTAAGTCACCATTGTTGGCTTCAGTAATGATGGTATCGTTATCGAGTTCATCGGCCGCCATGAAGACGGCATTAGTTAACAAGTAATCTTGCATAATGGTATCACGTGGGACGTCTAAAGCGGTCATGATTAAGGCACCCGCTACGCCAGTTCGATCTTTACCCGCGGCACAGTGAAATAAAAGGGATTGATCAGGCTGATTGTTGGCTAAAAGGGTCGCAAATAACTGCTGCCAAACTTTAATCGGATGACTGTCGGTCACCATTTGAGCGTAGGTTTGGGCATTGAAACTATCGTCAATAATCATCCGTTTGATTAACCGCTTTAAGCGACGGTCAAAACGGCGATTATCGGTGAATGGATAAACGGAAGTATTGCGATAGTGGGTGTTTTGAGGGTAACGGTCAGGTGATAGCTGAACTTCACTCGCTTGCCGCAAGTCAATATCATAACGTAATCCGTATTGGTCTAAATAGGTGAGGTCGTGGGGACTGAGCAGTGACATTCCGCCACAACGTAATAGTTTTTGCCATTTAATCGTCTGACCGCCAGTCGTCTGGTAACCGCCTAGTTCACGGAAATTAATGCCGTGGTCTAGGCGTAAAACGCGATTATGTTCCATTAAAATTACCTCGATTAGTCGTTTCTTTAATTATAACCGCTTTCATAGCGGTTGGTTAGGGGAAAACACCTGATTTATCAAGCCTTGATGGATCGTTTCTTATAAATGACCAGCAAAAAAGCGCTTGAGACCAATATCTCAACCGCTTTTGCGCTAATTAATCACCGTTATAAATAGAATTTTTAACGATAACGTAATCACATTTGGTGATGGCTTTTAAATCACGACCACCAGCATAGGAAATGGATGATTGTAAATCTTCTTGCATTTCATTCAAGGTATCAGCTAAGTGGCCCCGATATGGAACGAGCATTTGCTTACCTTCAACGTTTTTATGTTCGCCTTTTTGTGTCTCACTGGCAGAACCGTAATATTGTTTGTAAGTTTTACCGTCAATTTTTAAGGTGTTCCCTGGTGATTCTTGGTGCCCGGCGAGCATTGAGCCAATCATGACCATCGTGGCACCGAACCGAATGGACTTAGCGATGTCGCCATTGGTCCGGACTCCGCCATCAGCGATAATTGGTTTACGGGCAGCTTTAGCACACCAACGAACGGCGGCTAACTGCCAGCCACCGGTTCCAAAACCGGTTTTGACTTTAGTGATGCAGGCCTTACCTGGGCCCACACCGACTTTGGTTGCATCAGCGCCGGCATTTTCTAAGTCGCGGACGGCGGCTGGCGTTGCTACATTACCGGCAATGACGAAACTAGCGGGAAGAGCCTGCTTGATATGTTTGATCATGGCAATCACACTGTCCGCATGGCCGTGCGCAATATCAATCGTGATATATTCTGGTACGATGGCTGCGGCGGCTAATGCGTCAATGAAATCATGTTCAGTGGCTTTTACGCCGACTGAGATGGAAGCATAGAGTTGCTTGGCATGCATTGTTTCAATAAATTGTTGCCGAGTTTCAGGTTCAAAGCGGTGCATGATATAAAAATAATCATTAGTTGCGAACCATTCAGCTAGGTCTTCGTTAATGACCGTCGCCATATTTGCTGGGACTACCGGGAGCTTAAAATGATGTTCACCAAGTGTAACCGTCGTATCAGCTTCGGACCGACTATTAATAACACATTTATTAGGGACAAGTTGAATATCTTCATAATCAAAAATTTCCATCATAACCGACTCCTTTATTTAGTTCCAGATGTCGTGGTCAATCACATTAGTTTGTTCACGGTCGGGACCGACTGAGAAAGTTGCCAACTTAACGCCGACGAGTTCTTCGATACGGCGGAGATAGTTACGGGCATTTTCAGGTAATTCAGCCAAGGTCTTCACACCCGTGATATCTTCATCCCAACCAGGTAATTCATCATAGATTGGTTTGCAAGCTTCGAGTTCTTTTAGGCTAGCAGGATAATGATAAATGGTTTTGCCATTTAAGTCATAAGCGGTACAGATTTTAATGGTTTTTAAGCCGGTTAAAACATCTAAACAGTTCAAGCTTAAATGAGTTAAGCCAGAAACGCGCTTAGCATGCCGTAAAACAACACTATCAAACCAACCAATTCGGCGTGGTCGTTTGGTGACTGTGCCATATTCATGGGCCGTTTCACGGATGAAATCACCGACTTCGTCAAAGAGTTCAGTTGGGAAGGGGCCATCACCAACTCGTGATGTATAGGCCTTTAAAACGCCAACACAGTTGTCAATTTTAGAAGGGCCCACACCACTCCCAATGGTGACACCACCAGCAACAGGGTTAGAAGAGGTCACGTAAGGATAAGTCCCTTGGTCGATATCTAGCATGACGCCTTGAGCGCCTTCGAATAGCACGCGCTTGCCAGCATCTAAGGCGTCATTAATGACAACCGAGGTATCCGTCACAAATGGCTTCAATTCTTGGCCATAGTTATAGTAGTCTTCGAAAATATCATCGAATTTAATGGGTTCCAAATCATATAGCTTGGTGATGATTTGGTTCTTTTCTTGTAAGTTGCGTTTTAAAAGGGTGGCAAAAGTTTCTTTGTCTAATAGGTCGGCCATCCGAATCCCAATGCGTTCGGCTTTATCCATGTAAGCTGGTCCGATACCCTTGTTGGTTGTCCCAATCTTACCGCCGGCTTTAGCTTTTTCCTGCGCGCCGTCTAAAAGAATATGGTAAGGCAAAATCACATGCGCACGGTTGGAAACGCGGAGGTTATCCGGTTGAACACCGTTATCGCGTAGATATTGGAGTTCTTCAACCAATGATTTAGGATTTAAAACGACGCCATTACCAATGATACTAAGCTTATCATGGAAGAAAATCCCTGATGGAATCAGTCGTAATTTAAAAGTCTTACCATTAAATACGATGGTGTGGCCGGCGTTATCGCCGCCTTGGTAACGTGATACCACATCTGCTTCCTGACTTAAAAAGTCCGTGATCTTTCCTTTACCTTCATCGCCCCATTGGCTCCCTACTACTACGACTGATGCCATGTTTTCCACCTCATTAAAGTATTTTTAATATATGAATGATTAATAGCAATGAGTGACGAAACGTTCATCACTCCAACAGGAATGAGTATAGCAATTTTCCTTAGCGAACGCAAGCCTAAATCCGAATGTTCTTATTTTGCCGCGTTAATAATGTTCATGGTTAACTAACTGATTAGATGGAAACAAGCCGATAAAAACGAATTTGGTGAAAATAAACCACATTTTTTCATTGTTCGTTACTATTAATTCTTAGACGGATATGATATAATAATGTTCGTGTTTTGTTGGTAAATCAGTAAATAGAAATGAGGATTAGCAATGATTGATCGTTATACGCGTCCCGAGATGGGCCAAGTGTGGTCCCTAGAAAACCAATACCAAGCTTGGTTAGAAGTTGAAATTGCAGCTGACGAAGCCTGGGCTGAATTAGGCAAGATTCCAGCGGCAGATGTCGCTAAGATTAGTGCCAATGCGAAGTTTGATAGTGATCGCATCGCTGAAATTGAAGCTGTGACCCACCATGATGTGGTGGCGTTTACGCGTGATGTTTCAGAATCATTAGGGGCTGAACGTAAGTGGGTCCATTATGGGTTAACGAGTACTGATGTGGTTGACACGGCGCAAGGGTACCGATTAAAGCAAGCCAATGCGATTATTCGTCAAGATTTACAGGATTTACGAGCAACATTAGCGCAACAAGCCAAAAAATATAAATATACAGTTGAAATGGGTCGCACACATGGCGTGCATGCGGAACCAACGACCTTCGGATTGAAGCTAGCACGGTGGTATTCTGAAGTTAATCGGGATATTGAACGATTTGAACATGCTGCTGCTGGCGTTGAAGCCGGTAAAATTAGTGGTGCGGTGGGAACCTTTGCTAATATTCCACCATTTGTGGAACAGTTTGTGTGTGATAAGCTCGGTATTCGGGCACAAGAAATTTCAACCCAAATTTTACCGCGTGATTTACATGCCGAATACATCGCTACGTTGGCGTTAATTGCCACGAGTGTTGAAGTGTTTGCAACTGAAATTCGCGGCTTACAAAAATCAGAAACGCATGAAGTCGAAGAATTCTTCAATAAAGGTCAAAAAGGGTCATCAGCGATGCCACATAAGCGGAACCCGATTGGCTCTGAAAATGTGACCGGATTAGCACGGGTGATTCGGGGACACATGATGACGGCTTATGAAGATGTACCATTATGGCATGAACGAGATATTTCACATTCTTCAGCCGAACGAATCATTTTGCCGGATACGACGATTTTAACAGACTATATCTTGACCCGGATTACGAAGATTATTGGGACGTTGACCGTCTTTCCAGAACGCATGAAGCAGAATATGGATGCGACGTATGGGTTAATTTATAGCCAGCGAGTCTTATTGAAGTTGATTGATACTGGCATGTCACGTGAAGCGGCCTATGACTTGGTTCAACCACTCACGGCGCAATCTTGGGACCACCAATTACAGTTCAAGCCGTTGGTTGAAAGTAATGCCGAAATTCGGCAACATTTAGATCAACCAGCCATTGATGATGCTTTTGACTATCATTATCATTTACGGCATGTTGATGATATCTTTAAGCGTTTAGGCTTAGACGATTAAATAAAATTGAGTTGTTAGTCCTCACCAATTTGGTGGGGACTATTTTGATGATTAAGTTCACGATAAAGGGACTTTAAATCACAATCGTGGGGTCCATTAATGACGTTCAGGTCGTTAAAAGCCTCCTTTATGTTGGATATAATAATTCGAATATAAATTATTATATACTGATAGCATAGGGGAGTTAACAATGAAATATCAACTAAAATGGGTGGCTTTAATCTTAGGAATTGCCGTGATTATTGGGAGTTTGAGTGCTTGTGACCAGCGCAATCCGACGGTTCTGCGGCAGCATACTTGGCAGTTGACCACGGTCACAGGTCGGGGGCACATAATTGGACGAACAATTTTTACAGCATCTAAGTTAACGATTGCTACGACTAACCAGACGCGTCAATCGTGGCACTATTATTTTAATGGTGATGATGATTTGGTCATTACGACCGGGGCGTATAATGGGACTTATGTATTAAAAAATGAAGCAGCTGATTATCTTTTGGTCCCAATTAAAGGGGCATATCAGCAACTTAGATTAAGAAGGCTAAAATGATGGAAGCACTAATTGCGATTGATTCATTTAAAAAATCGATGACGAGTATTCAAGCTAATCAAATTGTGGCGGATCAATTTGCTAAACAGGGTATAAAATCTCGCCAAATCGCCATTGCGGATGGTGGTGAAGGGACGGTAGCGGCATTTTTAGCCAATCAACCTGGTGGTGTTGCAGTTGAAGTTGCGACAGTAGATATTAATCAACGACCAATTAAGGCAACTTATGGTTATTTTGCAGACCAAAAATTAGCAGTCATTGAGGTTGCAGCCGCTTCCGGGATTCAATTCATCACGGCAGACTTAACGCCAGCTGAAACGAATACTTATGGCACCGGTTGCCTAATTAAAGATGCCGTCAACCGTGGTGCCCAAAAAATTATAATTGGGCTAGGTGGTAGTGGTACGGTGGACGGCGGCGCTGGTATGTTACGGGCGCTTGGTTACCGATTCTTTGATGTGAAAAATCAAGAATTAATGATGATTGGGACTGATCTGGGGCGGGTAGCTCGTTTTGATGCCACGCAGGTGGCTAAAGCGGTTCAAGCAGTTACCTTTATAGCGGCCTCGGATGTCACCAATCCACTGACTGGTCGTACGGGAGCTGCAACTATCTTTGGTCCTCAAAAGGGCCTGGCTAGCAATGAAGTGGCGAGTTATGATCAAGCTATGCAGCATTTTATGCAAGTTACCACTGGTCAAGTTAGTGCGCATTTAGGTGATGGTGCTGCGGGGGGCATTGGTTTTGCACTGCGCAACTTTTTAGGCGCCCAAGTACAGTCTGGTTTCAAATTGATTGCGAACCTGAGTCAGCTAGCGGCGCAAATAACGGCGGTTGATTTTGTGGTTTCTGGTGAAGGCCAAGTTGATGATCAAAGCTTTATGGGCAAGGTTCCGATTCAGATTAGTGAACTCGCCCAAGCGGCTCAAAAAGCATGTTATTTGATGGTTGGTAATCAAAAGGGTGATAACCAGGTCTTTGCCGACCATGGCGTCACCGCAGTGTTGCCGATTGTGGATCACGTGTCAACTTTGGAAGCTGCGATGCAGGAGGGGCCGGTTAACTTAGCACGAATGACCGACCGATTGGCGCGGATTATAAGTGAGTGTAACTAAACATAAAAACAACCTTAAGTTTAGCGGCCATGCGTTGGCGTTCAGTAAACTTAAGGTTGTTTTTTATTAGCTGGTTAGATAGCGGTTAAGAAAGGTCTTAATGTGTTTTTCATAAGTAGCGGGGTCGACCCAAAAGCTTTCAGCATGACTAGCATTCGGTACTTGCCACATCTGCTTAGGCCCGCCCGCGGCTTGATAGTTTTGTTTCAACATCCAACTAGGCACATAAACGTCCTTTTCACCATGAATAAAGAAAATGGGACGGGTGTTATGGCGGAGTTGTTCCACTGAACTAACATCACTAATAAAATAGCCCATCCGGTGGCGGTTAATGAAGCTGACCAGCGGTACAATCGGGTATTTTGGTAAATGAAATTGGCGTTTGAGCAAATAAGTGAGTTCATCTGCCAGACTGGTGTAGCCACAGTCCGCAATAATTGCTTTAACTTGTGGTGGGAGGACTTCACCGCTCATCATTTCCACGGTTGCGCCTCCCATACTAACGCCGAAAAGCACAATTTCAGCTTGTTGGCCCATCTTGTGTAGCACTTCTTGGACCCAATCCGCATAATCGTGTCGATCTTGCCACCCAAAACTAATATAGCGGCCGGCACTTTGACCATGACCACGATCATCAGGTAACAAGACATTGTAACCGAGGTTATGAAACATATAGGCATAATTGGCCATGGTTTCACCATCACCCTTATAGCCATGAGAGACAATAACGGTTCGCCGACTTGGATTTTTGGCGGGCACGAACTTGGCGACCAGCTGATTAGCAGTGTCGTCACGATTTAAATGCCAAGTTTGCAAGGGCTGGCGTTTTAGCCAATCGACATAGGCCCAATAATCAGTCGCATATTTTTGTTTGTCGGCGGACGTTTCAGGGACGTAATCAACTCGTTTAAAAGCAAAATTATATAATTTTTCACTAGCGAGCAGGGTCGCTGAAATTAACATGAATGGTGCGGCTAAAGCGGCCATCCAACGGCGCTTTTTCATGTGATCAACTCCTTAATATCAACCTTATTATGATACGCCCCTAGCTTAAAAAAATGCAAATTTTCTGAAAATAAAAACCATCGCTTTACGCGACGGCAAAAGGAGTGTTCATTTTGTTAGGTTGGAGGACCTAACAAGACTGTTTTCATTAACTTTGGAGGAGTAAATGAAAAGGTATAGCAGTTGAGTGACAAATTCAACTACTATGCTACTAGTATAACGATTTATGGCATAAAAAGTAAATAGCTTGCTCAAAGGGGGATGATGTAGCGTCAAAAAAAACCACCGTATCGGGGAATACGGTGGAAAAAGGAGTAGGGTAAACATGCGATGGGGAGTCGCATGTTACTATGAATTTCATTACTTTGGAGGAGTAAATGAAAAATTTTAGGTTGTGTTATAGCCAATTGAAGTTGTCCCTCAATTGCTATGATGCTATCATACCGAGCCGGTGTGAAGAATATGTGAATGAATCCGGCCGATGTGGTGAAGAATTCACTAAGCCTTTATTAAGCCCTTATTAAGCCCTTAATCATTGTCGCGGTTACCGCCGAATAGGATGATTAGTCGGAGTAATTGTAGGAAAGTGGAGAGCGCCGCTGCCACATAAGTTAATGCGGCGGCAATGAGCACTTTACGGACCATCGGAACTTCTGCCGGTGTGAGTACTCCGCCACTTGCTAGAATCGTTAATGCCCGTCTGGAAGCATTGAATTCAACCGGTAAAGTCACCAGTTGAAATAGTAGTGCTAGTGAGAACAATAAAATGCCAACATGAATTAAGGTCTGATTGTAACTGAGTAAGACCCCCACAATAATAATGGGTAAAGATAACGTTGACCCGAGATTAGCTGCTGGAACGAGGGCCGTTCGGAGCCGCATGGGCCAATAGTTCACGTGATCTTGTACAGCGTGCCCGCATTCGTGTGCGGCGACACCGATGGCTGCGACTGACGTAGATTGTGCCGTTGAGGCTGATAGACTAAGTACCTTAGTCTGTCCATTATAGTTATCGGTTAAGTCACCACTGATGGCCTGGACGCCCACGTCGTTAATTCCTGTTTGGGTCAAAATAAACTGCGCCGCGGCGGTTCCTGTCGTATTAGATTGACTCCGATAGGTATCGTAGTGTTTGAAGGTCCGGTTGACATAGCTTGATGCGGCCATCGAGATGATTAAACCGATGATGACCAAAAAATAGGTTGGATCAAATAGTGAATAAAACACGTGTGAGTTAAATATTAAGAGTTAGTTTAGCAGATGTGACTAACTTTGCCTAGGGGACTGATCTCTAAACGAATCACCATAACCAGTGCACAAAAACCACCGTAGCGGGGAATGCGGTGGCAAAGGGCGTCAATTACTCTTGAACCTTAATTTCTTTTAACAAGTCGATACAACGTGTTTGATAATCGTTTGGTAAGAAGGATTTTCGAACCGCCAGTTGCATGTAACAATCAATTGATTGACTAGGCTTAAGCGGAATCTTAACAACATTAGGGCTTAAAGCAACGGAACCGTTAATGACGAACCCGATGCCTAAATTGCGAGCGACTAATCTTTCAACGAGCTGATTAGAATGAGCCTCATAGATGATTTTAGGTTGAACATTACTACGACTACAATAGCGAGTTAACGCTGTTCTTGGTAGTGAATGTGGTAAACGGGCAATGATGGGTAACTGTTGTAAATCAGTTGCTTCAATCATCCGTAAGCGACTGATTGGTTGCTGAATGTTAGCCAGTACACATAGAGGGTGTGTTTCTAATTGAAATACTTGCAAATCATCTGATTGCATTGGCTGTAGTGTTGAAAAAATAGCGGCATCTAACTTATGATTACGCAACTGTTCGAGTAGCTGTTCAGAAATAGCAACTTCAGTCGTGACGGAGGCCAATAAGTGATGATGGGCAAAGGCTTCAATGACGCGCGGTAGCCAAATTCCACCAGCAATGTGTGAAAATCCAAGTCTGACTTTTTGATCACTAGCATGTTGCACTTCTAATTCAATTTGAGTAAATTCTTTAATTAGGTGACGAGCTTTAATATATAAAACCTGTCCAGCTGAGGTGGTAACTAAGCGTGCTCGGTGATTAGACTGAGTTAATAGTTTAGTGGCATATTTGGTCTCAAGTCGTTTGAGTGCAACTGAAATTGCTGGTTGTGTTACCTGAAATTGCTTAGCAGTCGCAGTGTAATTACCAGTTTCGACTAAGCTACAAAAGTATTTTAAATCACGCTCGTTCATAAAAATCCTCCCTTTAAACTAATTTAAGTATAACGTAAATTAATTTAATTAGAGCTGGCAACGTGATTTTTAAATAACGGTAGGGCTCACCAAAGGCCAAGCACCTTAGTCCACAGTAGGCCGCCGCCCAGCCAAATGATATTGAAGACAAGTCCGATGAGTGCACTTAATTGCCACCATTCTTTATTGGTCACATAGCCGGTACCGGAAAGTAAGGCTGCCGGGCCAGCGGAGTATGGTGTTGTTGACAAATAGATAGAACCACAAAAGGCTAACATTAGGGCCGCTAAAGTAGTGGGGACGCCAGCACCAATGGCTACTGAAAGGAAACCAGCATAGAGGGCTGAAATCTGGGTTGAAACACTTGGAAACATGTAATGTAAATAGAAGTAAGCCAAGAATAAAATAATTAGAACTAGAATCCAATTCATGCCATGGAGTGAATGACCTAATGTACTTGAGAACCAAGGGAAGAAGCCGAGCGTCATTAGTTTTTTCGACATCAACATAATAATGGATAGCCAAACTAGAATATTCCAGGCAAAACTTTCATTTAACAGGTCTTTAGTTGTGATGACCCCAGTAAGTAACAAGATGACTACGGCAATAAAGCTAACTGTCGTCGCATCGATACCGATACTTATGCCGACCAACCATAAAATAATCGCAAGTAAGAAAGTCAGTAACATGATTTTTTCACTGAGGGCCATTTTGCCAAGTTCGTTAAGTCGTTTATCTGCCCAAGCACGTGCATTCGGTGTTGCTTTAATCTCAGGTGGATAAACTTTATATAAGATGAAAGGAATGACCAATAGTGAAATAAGCCCTGGTACGCTGGCTGCAGTAAACCATTGCAACCACGAAATTGTGATACCTTGGGTTTTCGCCAGTCCTAAGGCAACCATGTTGCCTGCTAACCCAGTTAAAAATAACCCAGAAGTAACGTTGTTAATTTCATATTCATTAAAAATTAGAAATGAGCCTAATTTACGTTGCGTTCCTTGCTTGGGATCAGAACCCATTTCATGAGAAAGGTTATCAATAATTGGATACATAATGCCGTTAACCCGAGCATTATTGCTTGGAATACCAATTGCTAAAACGGTATCGACCGCAGACAAAGCATAGGCTAATCCTAAAGTGTGTTTACCAAATAATTTGACAAATAGGTAAGCAATCCTTTTGCCTAAGCCGGATTTAATAAAGCCAGCTGCCATAAACATACACATGGCAACCATCCAAGCGGTAGAATTGCCAAATCCAGCTGTGACTTCGTCCATAGTGAAAATTCCAGTTAGAGTGGCGGCCGTGATACCGATTAAGGTGGTCGCCATCATTGGCAAGGGTTTAGTCACGCAAGCGATGATAGTAGCAACGAAAATAGCGAATAGATGCCAGGCGGTTGGACTAATCGCTGCAGGCTTAACTGGTGTGAGTAACCAGAGCCCAATCCCCAGTACTAAGGGTAAAATAAAAGCTTTCCAATTAATTTTATTATTCATAATGTGTACCCCTCTATATGATTCACGGATTGCAAAAAAGATGACGATAGGAGTTACTATCAACGGTGCAACCATCACCATTGAAAAAAACATCACATGATTAGTCAAACTAGTGACTTCCTAAATCTTCATCCGTAGCATAACTTTTATTTTTGAATTGTCAATGTGCTATTTTTTTAATAAATGGTCCAAATATGTTGAACATCGTCTTAAAAGGGACCACTATAGGGAACTTAATCAGAACGCACATGACTAACAAGTCAATCAGTGGATGAAATAACCCCGCTATCAGCAGATTTTAAAGTGATAATCATTAATTTTATTTATGGAAGTCAAACTATTTTTTCGGCAAAAATGAGTGCGACCTAACCTAATTATTGGTTAAATATAAAAAATAACACGCCGTTTAGCCGATGATAACAGGATTATAGGCGACTTTTCTGAATTATAACGTTGTCTTTTTTTTAAAAGTGCGTATATTGGCCTTGTGAACAACCACACGATACTTTTTAAATTTTCACAATTAAAAATAAAAGGGACTGTTAGTTATGAAATTAGTTGCAATCGTTGGGACCAATGCTGAAAAATCTTATAATCGAGATTTATTACAGTATATGAAGCAGCACTTTAGTGAAAATGTCACGATGCAGATTGCGGAAATTGATCAAATACCACTGTTTAAAGAATGCAATGCAACTGTTGAATTACCGGAGTCAGTAAAAACATTAGCTAATCAAATTCAAGCAGCCGACGGTGTCATCATTGGTGTTCCAGAATATGACCATGCCGTACCGGCAGCACTGAAAAGTGTGATTGAATGGTTATCATACCGTGTTCACCCATTTGCGGGGAAGCCACTCATGATTGTGGGAACTTCATTGGGGATTCAAGGAACCTCGCGCGCACAAGATGAATTACGGTTAATTTTGAATGCACCGGGAGTTGGGGCAACGGTGCTGCCCGGTAATGAATTCATGTTAAGCTTTGCGCCAAAGGCTTTTAATGAACAAGGCAGTTTGGTTGATCCACATACGGTTAATTTTTTGGAAAGTTGTTTTGCCAATTTTACGAAACTTGTAAAATCCCAAAATAACGGCCCAGCTTTAACCGTTAAGTGGCAAGGAAATTATGATGTGATTGTATTAGGATTTGGCGGTGCCGGTGCCTCTGCAGCCCGTTTTGCAGCCGATAATGGCGCGCATGTGTTGATGGTTGAGGCGGCGCCATATGGTCGTGAAGGTGGTAATACCCGTTATTCAGCGCAACACGTCGTAATGGGGGATAGCTTGACTGATTTAACTGATTATTATCATGCGTTAAATGCACCGTTTGCCATGCCGGAAAAGACATTACAGGCTTATTTATCAGGGATGCATCAAATACCCGAGTATTTTAAGCAGTACTTGGGTATTCCGGCAGTTAGCTGGAAACATGATATTAAACCTGGGGATGCTGTCGCAATTAAAAAAACGATGGCCGAATATCCAGAACTAAAGGGGAGTCAAACAGTTGATTTTGCACTAGTCCATAAACGTGATAAAGATGCTGGTTTATGGAAAGTACTGCGACAAAAAGTATTAGACCGAGCTGATCAGATTGATGTTTGGCTAGACTCACGAGCGCAAACTTTGATTCAAGAACCTGGTACTGGAATTGTTCGTGGTGTCCGGATTAAGCGGCAAGGTCAATTATTCAATGTGCATGCCAAAAATGGGGTTGTTTTAGCCATGGGTGGGTTTGAAAATAATCCAGAACTGGTTCAAACTTATTTGCACAGTCAACGATTAACACCACTGGGGACCTTATTCAATCGTGGTGATGGTATCAAAATGGCGCAATCAGTTGGCGCTAAGATGTGGCATATGACGAATTATGAATCACATGGTATTCTGCCTGGATTAACTTTTAAGGAAGCTGATAATGAACGTGGTCGTCAGCTAGAATGGCCTAAGTTGAAGCAAGGCAGTATTCTAGTAATTGCTGATGACGGGACGCGTTATTTTCCAGAGGATGCGCCGCATCGTCATGGACATATTAAGACGCATGGTTCTTGGTTAATTCCGATGAACAATCAGCATCCGTACTTAGTATTTGACCAAACGCAATATGATGAATTTAAGCAAGAACTAGCACAAAAAGGTCAGTTACCCTATCCAGAATTTATGCAGAAACTAGTCTCAGCAACTTCGCTAGCGCAATTAGCTGAAAAATTAACTGTGCCAACTGCCAAGCTTGAAAGTACAGTGGCAAGCTTTAATCAGTTTAAGCGATTAGGTCAAGATTATGAATTTGGACGGGATTCGGCAAGTATGCGTTGTTTTGATGACGGGCCATATTATGCAATTGCGGTTGTTAATGACGTTTTAAACACGCAAGGCGGACCAGAACGTAATGAAAAGGCTCAAATTCTAGATATTAATAATAAACCAATTCCACATTTGTTTGGTGCCGGTGAACTTGGTGGGATTGTGGCTAATTGCTATCAAGGTGGTGGTAATCTAGCTGAATGTCTTATTTTTGGAAAACTAGCGGGTGAAAATGCAGCAGCTGCTAAAGATGATACTGATGCCGTTAATGCCAATGATGTTAATGGGATTAATGATATTGTGGCTATTGAGCAGACGACTAAGATTGATTTGGGGACTGATCAATATCTAGGTAGTTCCAATAGTGGGCTTGGTGGTAAGGTCGTAGTGCGCGTAACTTATCGTAATAATCGGCTGGAAAAGGTAGAGGTTATGCAACACCATGAAAGCGAAGATGTTGGGTTAGTAGCGCTTGATCAATTACCAAAAGCAATGGTTGCGGCGAATTCCACCGATGTTGATGCGATTTCTGGAGCCTCTGCTTCAAGTCGCGCGATTAAAGAGGCCGTGAAGGATGCTTTAAAGCAAGTTAATTAAAATAAGGCTAAAAGACATCTGCTGGATTATGGCGGATGTCTTTTTGGAATAACCCAGCAGTGACACAAAAAACCACCGTATCGGGGAATACGGTGGAAAAGGGAAGTAAATTAAGTTAGGTTGTTACACACACAGATTCATTACTTGGGGAGGTAAATGAATTTAATTTAGGGCTGTCATTAAGGAATGGGGACTTCCTCAATGACCATAAACATAGTATAACCACGTTCCTTGAAGAAAGTGTGACGGTCAAAGGCTAAAAACGTGATCTCATTTTGAAAAAACAATATTGTCGTGGCGATTTAGTTTAATTTTACAAACTTTATAACTGAATCGTGACCGATTTAATGTTGCTAATACTGTTAAAAGCAGTCGTAGTAAGCTTTCATAAAGTTGACGAAAGTGTGAATGCTATAATTGCAACCAACTTAGTTGAAAGCGTGGTTCTTGTTATGACAATTAAAATCGTCACTGATTCATCGGTCCAATTAACTGCGGCCGAAATTGACCAATATGATATTAACATTGTTTCGTTGCTGGTGGGCTTTAATGGTGATTTGGTGGCTGATACCACGGTTTCACGAGCTGACTTTGACCGTGAAATGACAACTAATCCGAAATTACCGACGACTAGTCAACCGCCAATTGGGGACTTTGTAACGTGCTACAATGCGTTAACTGCGGATGGAAGTCAAGTGCTGTCACTCCATCTCACTGAAACCTTAAGTGGGACTGTGAATGCTGCGCGCCAAGCTGCTAAGCTGGCGACTGGTCAGGTGACTGTTATTGATACGCAATCTGCTGATCGCGGGATGGCTTTTCAAGTGCTAACGGCTGCGCGGATGGCGCATGCGGGTGCCGATTTAAACGCAATTTTGGCTAAGATTGCAGTCATTCGACAACAGACGCATGTTTATCTGTTTGTGGATACCTTAGATAACTTAGTTAAGGGTGGGCGAGTCCCTAAAATTGCCGGTGTCGTGACTAATCTAATCAAATTAAAGTTTGTGTTTGAATTAGTTGAAGGTAAGTTAAAGTTGTATACGCGGGGACGTGGAAAAAAAGCGTTAATTAAAGCGCAAACTCAGATTTTAGCGGAATTAGCGGATGTTAGTCGAGTTGAATCCGCGGGTATCTCGTATGTAGGCGCTGAAACGGTGGCGCAAGCCCCACAAGCTTTGATGCAAAAAGTAGCGCCGCAAGCAGATTTATTAGTTGCTCGAACGAGTCCCATTATTGCGACACATACGGGTACTGGTGCCTATGCATTAATGTTTCAAGTGGTTGATTAAGACGTTTGGAGTCCGAATGCTATTAATTAAATCTATAGTTTGCTATAATAAGTATATAATATTTGGAGTTGTGTTAGCGCACTGCTCTGAGCCTAACCACCATGTAAATGATGACTAGACCCGGAGTGGGGCGCTTTTTTGTCACTTTCACCCCCTAAAAGAAAGTTGGAACTTATTTGAATTATCTTCTCAATAATCCATTCTTTGGCATCGGTTTGACCGTGTTAGTTTATGGGATTGGCGAGTATTTGTATCATAAAACGAATCGTTTTGTCTTATTCCAGCCATTGTTTTTTGGAATGTTACTCGGGATTGGTTTACTGGTATTGATTGCGTCAGCCCTGCAAGCACCGCTGCACAAAGTTTATCAGGCTTATCAAATTGGCGGCGACTGGTTATTTTGGCTAGTAGCGCCTGCCACCGTTTCATTTGCGGTCCCACTATATAAACGTAATGATATTTTTAAGAAGCATTGGGACGTGATTTTGCTAGCGTTATTTTTAGGACTATTATTCTCACTATTCGGAATTTATGGCGTGTCTCGGGCGTTAAACCTGACAGATGAAGCTTTGGGTGCCATGTTAGTTCAAGCGGCGACGACGGCAATTGCTTTACCAGTTGCTGAATCGGTCGGTGGTGACCAAGCCATTGCGGCATTTGCGGTTATTCTGAACTCAGTCTTGATCTATGCTTTAGGTGACCACTTTATCCGTTGGTTCAAGTTACATAAGAACCCGTTAGGTGCCGGCTTAGGGTTTGGAATTGCTGGCAATGCGGTTGGTGCAACTAAAGCGATTGAAGTTAGTGAGGCTGCTGGCGCAACTGGCGCGATTGCCTTTGTGATTGCTGGGATACTAGTTAACTTTATGGTGCCAGTCTTTGCCCGGTTAGTCGGTCTCGGTTAAGGAGGAATTTTAATGAAACCTAAACACAAATGGTCGTTTATTAGACAAATCATGATTTATGGGGCAATTTTATTAGCAAGTAGTTTGATTTCAGAACTAATGGCCCAACTCTGGCCGGACTTTCCCATGCCACCAGCCTTGATTGGGATGATTATGCTATACGGTCTGTTAACATTTAAGATTGTTAAATTAGAACAGGTTGAAGGCGTTAGTAACTTTTTTGTGCAAATCATCAGTTTGATTTTTATTCCTTCCGGGGTCGCATTGGCAACGAAGCTAGATGTTTTGAAAGCTGAAGGACTACAAATTATCGTGGTCATCATTTTATCGACGCTGATGTTACTACTTTTTACCGCTGGCATTGCCTGGGTCTTGGTCCAAGCTAAGACGTGGCTACAAGATCGACGGTCGAATTCTCCAGTAGAAGAGGATTAACCTGAGTGTTAGGTTGAATTGGTGAACGATTTATAATTGCATAGATCATGCACCAACTCAAGTTAACAATCACTGGATACAAAAAAGCCACCACATCAGGGATGTAGTGGTCAAGGAGTAGGCAACATCAAAGTGGGGGCTTTGATGCACCCCATTCATAAGACTTGGGGGAGTCTATGAATGAAAATGATTAATAATCGACATTATGGCAGCAATGCCAATTATAATCTAAAAGACTAAAGAATATTAATGATTGATAGTGATAAAGTCTTTTCTATCAATCTGCGACTATTATAATTGCAAACCAAATTGACTGCAACTAATTGCGCTGATTGTTTAGTCTAGTTTGATTCGGGGTTGAAAATCAGCGGCAAATAGTCCCATGCTATACAAGTCATGGCGTTGCCCGTCACGCTTGACAGCGAGCTTATTCGTGCCTTCAAATTCAAAGCCACTATTCTGATAAACTGCAATGGCTGCTTGGTTAGTTGCAATAACGTCCAAACAAACTTTATATAAGTTTAATTCATTAAAACCATAATTAAGCATGAGATTTAAGGCTTCGGTACCATAGCCTTGACCACGGTCAGTTGCGTCACCGATGGCAATAGCTAATTGACTGATTTGATTATTCCATTCAATGTTGAACAACGTGACAAAGCCTAGTAACCGATCATCGTCGGCTGTACGAATGTGAAAGTAAAATTCAGTATCACGACTAAGATTGCGGTAAGTCTGTTCAAGTTCTTCACCGGATAGTGGCCGGGCTGGTAAGGTGTCCAGATTACGGACAAAACTACCAGCGGTGTACCAATCACTAATTTCGTCAAAATCTTCAGGTCGTGGGACCGCTAGAACAACGCGTGGACCAGCTAAAATATTCTTCAATGTAAAAATCCCTCACTTATTAACTTAAGTAGTCTTATCATAGCTCAATTGGCCGCCGAGCACTACTAACAGAATATTTACAGTTACTTTACAAGATAACTCGGTGAAAATTTACGTCCACTTAGTATGTTAAGGGTAACCATTTGGCGAATACTAGCGTAAAGAAGTGATTAGGGTGCAACGGTTGCATATTATTCAGATTTCCGATTTGGATTTGACACCGCGTGGTCAATTGTCGGTTCATCATCAACAGCTCGATCCTTGGCATAAGTTGGCGACGATTATTCAAGATATTCGGACGTTACCCGTTCAACCGGATTTAATCGTTTTAACGGGTGATTTGATTCATGGCGGTAGTGCCACTGATTATCAGCGGTTACATGTCGTTGTTCATCAGATGAAAGCAGAATTTCAATGCCATGTCCGAGTGATTCTTGGGAATCATGATAATCGTGAGGCCTTTTATGCGGGGTACTTACCGGCTAATCCTGGGCCGTATTATACGAGTCGGATGCGTATTGGGCGCAATGATTTTTATTTTTTAGATTCTAAGGTGACTGGTTTTGAAGCGGGAGAATTAGCTTTAAAACAGTTACAATGGCTAGGCAAACATTTACGTCAAGCGCCAACCAAGCGGGCTTTTCTTTTTTTACATCATCCGTTAGACGGACCGACAATGCAGAACATGCACTATGCCATTCTTCAAAATACGTCAGCACTGTTATCCGTCTTACGAGGTCATAATATTGGCGGTGTTTTTACCGGCCACGTGCATTTCGCCACGACCTATTTAGTCGGTGATCGTATCTTAAATGCAGTTGCGGAGCCAGCGGCGTATCGCATTGATTGCACTGACCCACAGATGCATCTGGTGCACGAAAGTAGTGGTTATCAAGTGATTACGGTGGAACGGGGGCAGGTGGGCGTTGCCACCCGGCAATTATTATATCGGCCAGCGGTGATTGATACGATTCGGATTGCCAATGCGCGTTTCTTAGTACCATCACCACTAACATCACGAATTTGTTAGCGTTTCCATTTTCGGCAGCGTATAATGCTAAGTAAGTGAAGGAGGGGTTTAAAATGATTAAACATTGTCAAAAAAAGCAACAGTTATCACGGCGAGGACGTCAACAAGTGGCGCCTTTTGTGGCATTCGAGTTAGTTGCAACCAGTATCGCAATGATTGATATCGTACGAGCTAAATCGGTGCGTCGTGGTCATAAGTTCGGTTGGTTATTGTTAGCCCTGGTCCAACCGATTGGCCCTTGGTTGTATTTCAAGTTCGGCCAAACTAAGGATTAAGTTAATCAAAAGGAACGGCACAAATTAACCTTTGTCCCGTGTTTCGGTATCCTAGAAGATGCCAAATAGTCACTGCAAGAATTCAAAAAATTCTTGCAGTGACTATTTTCTTTGTTGGTCCCACGTGTTTTTATTCAGCATCATTTTTTAAGTGGAGGCGTTTTAAATCAGCAAGTTTCGTAACATTAAGTTTCTTTTGACAATCGGGACAGAGACCGTAGACTTCCATATTGTGACCAGTGACTAAATAGCCAGAAATCTCGGCGGCTTTGGTTTCAACCAGACCTAAATCGGGTTCAAAGACGTCGGTAATTTTACCACAGTTTTCGCAAACAACATGATAATGGGGCCGGCCAAAAAAGTCATAATGGGTACCGGCATCACCATTTTGTAATTCAATCACGAGGCCTAAATCGACAAAAAGTTTGAGCGTGTTATAGACCGTTGCTAGGCTTAAATTAGGTAGTTGCGCGGCTAATGCCTGATAAATAGTTTCCACGGAAGGATGATTGTGATGGGTTACCAAGTAGGTCAAAATTATCTGACGCTGTGGGGTGACCCGAATTTTGTGATCTTTTAATTGTTGTAGGGCTTGTGTTAGCATATCCGCTGCCATGACGTGGGACCTCCTTTACTAAGATTCAACCCTATTAAACCACATTTGTGAACGGGATTCCAGCTTAGAACCATTATTAAAAGAAATTGACTAAAATAAACGGTCGCACGTAAAAACGACTCAGCGTAAAATTGAGTCGTTAGTTTAGGATTCCTTGATGGAGAGGGTCGATTTTGTTAACGCGACTTGTGGGATGGGCGTTGTTTGGGCCCAAACCAATAATTGTGCTTGAATATTCTCTAAAATTTTCATGCCAAGCTGGTAATCACGTTCGGAGCCGATACTATTAAAACTTAACGTACAAGTTCCGGCAAAGGTGCTCGCTGCAATTTCCATGGTTGGTGTGGTTCGAAAAGCGCCTGAAAAAACGCAATTAACGAGAGTTAAGCCGTGAAACTTAAGGCGTGCTTGATCAATCGTGCCAAAATTCGTATAGGTGAGCGGTTGTTGTGCTAACCACCGCTTCGCAATTTTACGCATTAACTTAATTGGCATCGTATGATTCATCTTCTGCAAATTAGTTAACCGATATAAGAAAGCTGCACGAGTATGTTCCGCTGCCAATAAATCATGGACTTGTTGAACTAAGACTGAAAAAGGTGCCTCGACATCGACTTTAATATTTAGGTAGACTGTCCCGGTTAGATTAGCAATTTGCGTGATGTTAGGCTGATCGGTTGTCAGGCGCCGAAAATTAACGGGACAGGGTAACGTAATTGTGGTGTGCCCGGTTAGTACTTGCAACGCTTTGGCATAGGCGGCTAGGATGGCTTCACTGATGCCGATATCTTGCGCTTTAGCGACCCGGCGAACGCGTCTAAACTGCTCGCTGGTTAGCATAATATGTCCGATATGGCGTAAGTTGATGCCTTGGTAATGGGGTAAGCGAACCGTACTGAAGTGGCCGTCACTATGGGCATGTGTTTTCTTAAATTGCCGTTGTAATTGTGACATAACGGGCCGTAACCGCCGTTCGTTACTAAAATGAGATAAGTCGTCATAATTGTAAGCTTGGACGAGTAGGTAGAGGTATTCTTTAAAACCGACACTATCGGTTAAAAGGTGGCTCATAAAGGCCTGCAACACATCATATTGGTCGTGATGAATCACGAAAAGCTGTAATTGCGGGCCGTTGTTAAAATTAAATTCAACGTTTTCAGGACTATAAGGGCTTTGAGCTTCAATTACAATGTCATCAACTTGTTGATGAACGACCTCAAAACGATTACGATCGGCCTGATAGCTGGCAAAGATTTCAGGGACAATTTGCGCCGAAGCTAGCACAGCAGCTTTGAGGCGTTCGATATTGATTTTACTAGAAAAAACTAAGCGTGAACGCATTAAGGGCACGGTTTCATCCGTGAGTAACATATTCACAAAATCTAGGACTTCACCACGATAATACACAAGCCAAAACCTCCGATCAAATTCTCTAACAATTAGTATAACAGACTAGCTATGGTTGGGATGTGTGAGATGCTGGGTTTTGAAAAAAGTTAATAAACAGGATTGAATGAGTGGCACAAGCCGGTGCATACACTGCTTGGCGCCGACATCAGTCACCGGGTTAATTAAACTTAATTATAGCTAAGTGACTTGCGATTTGTCTGTTTTTTTAACGGTATTCAGGTGATTGGTCGCTGATATTAACGCAACGGTAAGTTAGGCGAAAGTTTGAATTTAGCGGTTGATTTTGGCCGAATTAGACTGGAATAGTTGTAACCGGTTTCGCTGGGACCGAAAAAAAGGCGTATACTAAAGATAAACACAACTTAAAGGAGTTCTACACTAATGAAAATTGTTGCCCTGGTGGGGAGTGTTCGGCAGGCCTCATATAATCAAAAACTAGCTGAATACGTGCAAAAGCGTTATGCGAATCAACTAACTGTGACGATTCCAGCCCTCAAAACCTTACCGTTTTATGATCAAGATATTGAGCTAACGGCACCAGCAAGCGTGCAAGCTTTAAAAAAATCGGTATTAGCGGCAGATGGGGTTATTTTTGTCACCCCGGAATATAATCATAGTATTTCTGGTGTTCTAGAAAATGCCATTGATTGGTTGTCGCGAGTCGAGCATCCTTTGAAGAATAAGCCGGTGATGATTCTTGGTGCGACAATGGGTCCATTGGGAACCGTGCGAGCTCAAGGGCATCTGCGGCAAATTCTGGATTCACCAGGCGTGGCAGCGCGAGTTTTACCAGGCGACGAATTTTTATTAGGACTTGTCCAAACTAAATTCGATGCTGCCGGTCAGCTGACTGATCAACCGACCATTGATTGGCTGGATCATTGTGTGCAGGACTATCTTGATTTTGTGCAACAGTCACGGCCAATCACTGCGCAATAGCGATTAAAAAATAGTTGAGGGGTAATTTTGGATGAATAAAGAACGGAAATTAATTTACGTCATTTTAAATGATGAAGATGTCGAATATGATTTGGAAGAACTACCAACCGAATATGTGGTTTATATTCGCCAGCAAGCCGGCGATCCACGCGACTTACCGTTAGTAAATACTGAAATCCAAGACCTATTTAAGGATGCTGGCTTAGACTTTCAAGAAAAGGTCAAGCCAGAAAACCGCAAAGCCGATATTGTGTTAACGGTTAAACGGAGTTAATCAGCACTAACCTAATTAAGAAGCGAGCTTGGAAGAAACCAAGCTCCTTTTTTGATGACAGCAGTCAGTTTTGAGGAGGTGGATGACGCATGCAAGTTGTTGATTTATATCAAATTTTGACCACTAATTTAGGCCCTCGTCATTGGTTGGAACCCGGGGTGCCACCGGCTGAAACGCCTTGGGAGATTTTGTGGGGTGGCGTCCTGGTCCAAAATACGAATTGGCGTAACGTCGACTATGCCTTAGCTAATCTAAAGCAGGCTACCCAATTTCGACCACAAGCTATTTTAGCGTTGTCGGCCCCTGAATTAACAACGTTGGTTAAACCCGCTGGCTTCTATACCCGAAAAGTACCGACCTTACAAGCTTTAGCCACCTGGAGTAGTCAATATTCGTTTGATTTAGCGGCCATGCGTGCGTTACCGGCGGCCCGATTACGTTCGGAATTGTTAGCGTTAAAAGGGATTGGAAATGAGACAGCTGACTATTTTTCAATGTATGTTTTTGACCAACCAACGATTATTGTTGATACATATTTACGGCGATTATTCACGTGGCTAGGTCAGCCCTTACCGGCGCAATATGGCCGTGCCCAAGCCCTGATTGAAGCTAACTGGACTTATGATTTTGCTCAGGCTCGCGAATGGCACGCTCAGATTGTTGATTTTGGCAAACAAGTTAAAACGCCGGCGGATTTTCAGCAGTCCTTTTTGGGCGGGCAACACTTGCGTTTAAATTGACAAATTAGTGTAGCCCTGTTTTAATGTAACTAATAAGGTTACAAGAAAGGGTGCTGACCATATGAAATATACGATTACGGGTGCTACTGGAAAATTAGGTACGCAAATTGTGCAGGCTTTAATCAAGTTGGTTCCGGTGGAACAATTAAACTTAGGCGTACACACGTTAAGTAAAGCCAGGTCTTTTCAACAACAAGGCCTTACGGTGACGGCCATTGATTATCAAAAGCCTGCCAGTTTGGCAGCGGTTTTGACTGCGAGTGACGTTTTTATTTACGTCCCTAGTAAAAGCCATGATGCTTATAGTCGGGTTAGTGAATTTGAAAATGTCGTGCACGCCGCTGAAGTTAGTGGCGTTAAGCACCTCTTGGTGATGGGGTTTATTGCCGATCAAGTGAACAATCCGTTTGATTTATCCGCTTTTTATGGTTATGTTCCGCGCCGATTAGCGGCGTCACAGTTAGACTATACGATTATTCGTAATGCGTTGTACGCCGATCCATTGGTGCCGTATCTGCCTGAATTAATTGCTCGCAAAAATGTCATCTATCCGATGGGAGATCAGGCTCTGAGTTTTATTAGCCAAGCGGATAGTGCGGCAGCCTTTGCTAAAGTTGCGACGACGCCGCAACTCCTACAAACGGGTCGTATTTATACCTTAACGCAGGCACAAGCGTATACGATGCCGGCTTTAGCGACTGTCTTATCGGCAGTGAGTGGGCATAAAATTGGGTACCAGCCACTGCAATTAGCGGAATTTGCAGCGCTTTATAATCAAAATAACGAGGGGTCAATGTTAGCCTCCATGTATGCTGGTGGCGCGCAAGGTTTATTAAATGAGGTTAGTGCGGACTATGAGCTGATTATGGGGCAACCGGCGCAATCTTTGCCGGCTTTTTTACAAGCTAACTTGACTTAACGGCTTAAAAATTAACCGTAAATGCGTAAGTTCGCTGCCAATCCATGCTATAATTTAAGGTAATTATAGTTTCTGTGGAGGGGGCACCAGGATGAGTGATGGTATGCCAGATTTTCGTACGATGTTTCGACGTGGTCAATTGACGATTGGCATTAGTGAACTGAGTAAGATGACTGGTGTCTCACCACGCCAGCTACGGTATTGGCAAAAAAAGGGTTATATTATCCCTAAAAACCAAGATGAACCGGGACGGGCGCGAATCTATACGATGAAGATGGTGATTAAAGCAGCCGCAATGAGTAACTTGCTTGCAGCGGGTTATACGTTGAAAGCGGCTGCTACCCAAGTTGATGAGCGAATGCGGCCTGCGCAGACGATGTATCACATGATGTTTGATCGGTATCAAGGATTTGAAGTCGGTGATGATGGTCAGCTTATGGTTGATTTGGGTCCATTTGATCCTAATCCGAGTCAAGAGCTGTTTGTGACATTGGTTGATGATCAAGCTAAGTTTATTTTAAAAGCTAAAAAATAAAATTAATGATAAAAAACGTCGTTACGAGGAATGTCTCGTAGCGACGTTTTTGGTTAGTCCTGGATAAATTCAGTTAGAATACGTTGTGCGGCTCGACCATTGAAGTCATTGGTTTGTAATCGATCAAAGACTTGGGTCATAATCTGCATTAATTGGGCATCAGTTAACCCTTGTTCAGCTAATGTATTGAGTACCACCTGTAAGAGATCTAACGGTAATACTGGCCGTTTTTCAGGATACGCAGCAAAGAATTCTTGTACTGCTTGATCGTGTAAGCGCCAATAAACCGGATTCTTCGTATCGTCAAAAATAGTTTTTAATTGCGATAAAGCTGGTGATAAGGGAATGTTTTTCGCAATCAAGGTGGTTAAGCGGCCGTCCCTCGTTGGGAGTCGCACATCCGCAATATAATCTTTCAATAATAAAAAGTGGGTTTTAAAGGGTGGCCGTAAGGTACTGGTCATCGCTAATGAAATTTGACTATCAGCTGTTGCCATAACTGCAACTCCTTAGTGACGCTTGGTGAACCGGACGACCGCTTCACACCGCGCCGTTTGTGGAAACATATCAATTGATTGGATGTAATCAACTTGGTAACCGCGGGTCAATTGACGTAAATCTTGTGCCAAAGTAGATGGGTTACATGAAATGTAAACCAACTTTTCAGGGGCACTTTGTAAAATTGTATCAATTAAGACATCATCTAAACCAGTCCGTGGTGGATCAACGACCATCGCATCTGGTTCAAAACCACTAGCTAACCATTGTGGTAGTAAGGTTTCAGCAGCCCCAACGGTGTATTGTGCGTTGGTGATGTGATTGCGTTTGGCATTTTCGTTGGCATCGGTTACCGCAGCTGGAATCGTGTCCATTCCACGGACTTCGTAGGCAACGTCAGCTAAGGATAGGCCAATCGTTCCGACACCGGAATAGGCATCAACTAACGTTTCGTGGGGCGCTAAATCAAGTGCCGTACGGGTTAAGCTGTACAGCTTCTGCGTTTGTTCCGGATTCAATTGGAAGAAGGCGCGGGCGGATAACTCAAACGTTAGGCCATCGAGTTCTTCAGTAATGGTGGTCTTACCGGCTAACAATGTGGTTTGATCACCCCAAATTAGGGAAGTTTTACCAACATTAACATTTTGCATCACGGAAACGACCATCGGTAATTCAGCGGCGATTTTCATGAGTAATTGATGCTTTTTCGGCAATTTTGGTGTATTCGTAATCAGGACCAATTGAACGTCATCCGTGGCGGCGGCAGCGCGGACGACGATCGTCTTAACGATACCGGAATTACTAGCTTCGTCATAAATTGGTACGGCCAGTTCTTCAAGCCATTGAACGATTTTACGCATCACGATCATGGTCACGGGCATTTGGACGGAACAAGTGGGCAAATCGACTAAGTCATGACTATTTTCTTGGTAAAGGCCTGCAGCAACGTGGCCGTCAATGACACGCACTTGGAATTGCGCCTTATTACGGTATTCATAAGGATTTTCCATGCCGATTGTGGGACGAACCTCGTAATGTTGGTAACCGGCAGGCCGATATTTTTCTAAAGCCTGCCGAATTAAGTCTTGTTTAAAGCTTAATTGGGCCGGATAGGCGAGATGTTCTAATTCAAAACCCCCAACGTGACCTGCATAGGCGTCGCGGGGTTCAACGCGATCCGGGCTAGCCTGACGTAATTTGTGTATTTTAGCTTCTAAGTAACGCGGATGAACGGCAGTGACTTCGGCAACGACGACTTCATCTGGTAAAGCGCCTTTTACAAAAGTGATGACGTGTTTGTAATAACCGATTCCTTCACCGTTAATACCTAACCGGTGAATGGTTAACGGAAACCGTTGCCCAAGTTGAACCTCAGCTTGAACTTTTTCAGCTGGCCGGGTTCGGGGCTGAGAATGATGTTGATTAAATTGTGTCATATTAGCTTTAACTAACCTCGTTTTCTGTTGACTACGTTCACATTATTATAGCATGGTAAGGACCAGGGACCCAAAGTGTTTGGTTGGCAATAAGTTAAGGCTGACTTTGAGTGATAATAATTATAAACTAGCGACTGGTATGTTCCTGACGATTGATGCCACAAGTTCGAAAAATGAATTGTGCTAAAAAAAGTTTTGCCCCAAATAAATGTTCAAAACCAGGTTGCGTATAAATGGCTAAGTCCTTGATACGAATGCCTTTTTCAAGCAATAATTATTTTTAATTTGGGACTGTCCAGATTATGAAACCGTTTCTTTTCAGAAACAAGTGGTTAACATTCAGGGGGACTTCATGGTATTATTTAAAGGACAATTCCTTTGAACATAAGTGTCCGGAGTGATAAATATGCAACTAGATAAACTATTGAATTTGTTTGTAAATGATTTTTTTAATATGAAGACGGTCATTACGACCTTGATTACGACCGGGTTGATTACTATTATGACCCTATTAACTTATGGTTTAGAACAACGAGCAGTAAAAGTACGGCGTCGGCGATTTACTTTTTTAGTTCATGGAATTGAAGCCGGTAGCGTCGTCTTAAGCATGATCATATTGCGTCAGATATTTTGGACGGTTAACTCTGGCAGTGTAGTCAGTTGGTCATATGCGACGGCTCAACTAACGGTGTTACTTTTTAGTCTCTATACAATGCGAAATTTAGCGGTTGAAATCGTTAATATTTTAATGCCGATTTTTATTTATGCCCAAGGGATGTATATGGGCCATGGTGCCCATTTTGTAGCGGTTTTTATTATAATGACGGTCTTGTTATCTGGTACGATTATTTATATTTCGCACCATCGAACTAGCATGATGAACTCACAATGGCGGTACCTCGCTTTACAACTTGTTTATGGGGGGACTTGGTGGTTCATTATCTGGTCGGTGCATCGGTTTCAATTGGCGTACACGATTAATATATTAATCGTGTTTGTCGCTTATATGTGGATCGTGCGTTTTTGCGTGCAACGGGTTAGTCGCTTGATTGACCGTTTTACTCAACTGGATCAAAAAGCAAACTATGATGAATTAACGGGTGTTCGTAACCGATTTAGCTTTGATACAGTGACGCGCGAAGTTTTTGAGGTTTATCAAAAACGGACCAACGTGCCAGTGACGATGGCGATGTTTGATATTGACCATTTTAAGCAGTTTAATGATCAGTATGGTCATACGACAGGGGATGCGGTTTTAAAACACGTGGCACAGCATTTCGACCAATCCTTGTTCCAAGCTAAGACACGCGGGCAATTGTTCCGGTACGGTGGCGAGGAATTTGTAATTATTTTTCGGGGCCGTTCAGCAACAGATGCGCAACAGATTATGACCACAATTCGTGATAGTCTACAACGTACACCGATTGATTTTGAAGCACAAAAATTAATGGTGACGGTATCGTTTGGGGTTTCAGAATTACAGACAACGGATGTAACGCTTACGGATTGGTTTGAACGTGTCGATCAATACTTGTATCAATCGAAGACTGCTGGTCGTAATCGGATGACGATTGAAGGTCAAACGGTAACCTTATCGTAATTTACGCGAGCAACAATTTTAAAAGCCACACTAATCTGCTATGACTTAAGCAGATTAGTGTGGCTTTTTTGATGTACCGGTGGTTAAGCGGCAGTGACGGTAATGTCGCCATCGGTAGTGGTTAAGTCATATTGACTAGTGGCGTCGGTATGGACTTGGTAGTGGTGCTGGTCATCACTTTGCCAATCAAAGATTGAGAGGTCACCTTCACTGGTCGTTGCGTTAATGCCCACTTGATGAGGGGCCCGAACAGTAATATCGCCATCGGTAGCGTTAACCGTGAGCCGTTGTTGTACGTGATTATCGTGTAAGACGATATCGCCCTCATCACTACTAATGTGCCCACTTTTAAAGGTCGTTTGGTGAATGCTAATATCACCATCGGTTGTTTTAATACTTGAAGCGGTTTTGGTAAATTGACTTTTGGTAATATGAATGTCATCTGCTTCAGTCCCAATGGTTAAGCTGGGAGCCTGGACCTGATTGAGATGAACATCATCGGTTGTGTCTAACGTTAATGGTTGTGCCACGGTGACTTGATTCAGATTAACGGCCCCCTGACCACTTAGATTTAAGCGGTCGATGTTCAGATTACTCAGGCGCAAATTACCAACTTGATTAGCCGTTGCGGTGACGGTGGTTAACTTAGCAGCTTGTGGCAGCGTAATAATAGTCACATCACTCGCAGATTGTAGTAAAAATCCGGTCGTGTTAGTCGCTGTAGACTTGATAGTGACGTGGCCTTGATCAGTCGTAATCATTGGTCGATTATGACTAGTTGTGACTTGAATCTTAGTCGTGTCGCCACGCCGAATAATGACATTACTGGCAGTCGCTAACGTGATCGTTTTAATGGTTTTTGGATGATAGGTTCGCGTGGTCTGCTTTAACACGTGGAACCCATTTTGCCAATAAACGGACTGAATCCCATTATTAGCGATACCAAAGATAATGAGAATGGCACCTAGAATTAATAAGCAAAAGCCGATTTTAATGGTTTTTTTCATGACGTTGCCCCCTTTCTGCACGATTGCGGGTCACGAAACGTTGGTAGAGTCGCTGAATAATAGTTGAAACGCCTTGGATAATCAGGCCAATGAACCAGAGGACTAACGGTAGAATCAGCAATTCAATGCCAAGTAGTGCCAAGCCGATGCCCAGATAGAAGAGGGCGGTTCCTAGCGACTGCATAAAGAGGCCAATGCCGGCAGTAATCATGGTTAAGGCCAAGATAGTCACAGTGACAAAGCCCACAACGATAACGACGGCCATGGCGAATACCATAATAGCTAATGCTAGTAAGACGCCCAGAATGACTAATAATGCTGGAATCGTAATCGGTGTGGATAGCAGCGCTAAGATAACCCACCAGATTGTGCGCATCCCGGATTTAGATTTTTGATGTTTCGAGGTGTTGGCGTTGAGATTTTCATTGAAACGGATAGAATAATCGGCCAAAACCTTGCGGGCGAGCTGCTTCGGCGCTCCCAGTTCGGCGACGCAATCAGCATAGTTTTGAATGTCAGCGTCTAATAAATATTCGCGATAAAATTCGATTACTTCGTCTCGCTCATCCGCTTGTAATTGGACGAGTAAGGCGGCGAATTTATTTAGATAGTCTGTCATGAAGATGCTTCCCCCTTTAATAAAGTATTAATGGCTTGATTGTAAGTCTGCCAGTCTTGTTGAATGACGGCGAGTTGTGTCATCCCAGCGGCTGTAATCTGATAGTAACGCCGGTTACGACCCTGATAAGCTTGGTCATAAGTCGTGACCCATGCATTCTTTTTAAGGCGCCTCAAAACTGGATATAGCGTTGATTCAGAGACCGAAACGGATGCTTGTAGTCGTTGAGTTAAGGCATAACCGTAAAAATCTTCCGTCTGTAGCAGGGCTAAGACGCAGCCGTCCAACAGTTCGGAGCTAATTTGAATCGCCATCGCTATTCCTCCTGTTATATTATACGTCGTATAGTATCATTTGTTTAATAGTATAGCGTGACTGACAAAGTGCTGTCAAGGTTGGGGCGCTAAAAATTGTTGCTAACAAAAAAAGAGTATTGCAAGAAGTTAAAAAATTCTTGCAATACTCTTTTGCGACTAACTATTATTGATTAGCTTTATCAGAAATGGTGGTAAAGGTCATGGCGGCTAAGAAATCGGAAATTCGTTGGGTCGGTTCCTTGAAGAATTCGGTCGGAGTGCCATCAAATAAGATTTTACCGTTTTCAACGAAGAGAATCTTATCAGCAACCGCGCGGGCAAATTCTAAGTTATGCGTCACAATGACCATCGAGTCTTTTTCGCGGGCTAAGTCTAGCAGCACACGTAACACGCCGGCTTCCAATTCTGGATCCAAGGCACTGGTCGGTTCATCGAGGAGAATATACTCCGGATTCATCGCCAGCGAGCGGGCAATTGCGACACGTTGCTGTTGACCGCCTGAAAGTTGGCTGGGAAAGGCATCAGCTTTGTCAGCTAGCCCAACTCTAGTCAGCAAGTCGAGGGCTGTTTTTTGGGCAGTCGCTACGGGTTGTTTCAAAACCTGAATGGGACCCTCCATCACATTTTTAATGACGGTCAAATGTGGGAAGAGGTTATAGCTTTGAAATACCATCCCCGTTTTGCGGCGTAACGTTAAAATTGTTTTATTGGTCAGTGGTTTGGCGAAATCAATGGTTAGGTCATTGAAGTGATATTGGCCACTTTCAGGATGTTCTAATAAGTTAAGTGATCGTAACAAGGTTGATTTCCCGGATCCTGAAGGACCAACGATGACCGTGGTTTGGTGGGCCTTAAATTCAGTATTAATATCGATTAAAGCGGGATGCTCACCGAAAGTTTTATTGACGTGTTCAAATTTAATCACAGGTGATCCCTCCTAATTAATGGGGCTAATGTAACGCGAGGTCCGTTTTTCAAGATAGCCTTGTAAGCCACTAAGAATCGAGCACAAGACGGCATAAAAAGCGGCGACTAATGCGTACATGACCAAAGGTTGGTAGTTTTCAGCGGCAATTTGTTGACTCACTTCAAACATTTCAATAATGGTAATTGAGGCTGCCAGGGAAGTATCCTTGACTAGGCCGATAAAACTATTCGATAGTGGTGGCAACGAGACGCGAGCTGCTTGAGGCAAGATAATGCGACGTAAGACTTGCGGCTTAGTCATCCCGATGGAATAAGCGGCCTCCCATTGACCTTGTGAAATGGACAAGATTGAAGCTCGGATGGTCTCGGCACAATAGGCACCAGTATTGAGGGAGAAAGTCGTAATACCGGCTGTCCACGGATCAAGTTGAATCCCATTAGGAAAAAGTCCCTTGATTTTCAAGTATGGCAGGCCAAAGTAAACAATGAATAATTGCACTAATAATGGGGTGCTCCGAAAGAGCCAAACATAAAAGTAAGCAATGGCTTTCAGAATTGAAAACCAACCATGGCGAGGAGACAATTTAGTTAATGCGGTCAATACGGCTAAGATTAGGCCTAAGATAAATGAAATTAAGGCAATCGGGATTGTGTATTTTAAGCCAGCCAAGGCGATTTGAGGCGTTGAAGTAATAATAATGTGCCAAATGGATTCCATGCGGGACCTCCTGTGAAAATAAAATGTATGTATACGCCGAGAACTGGCTCGACGCTTTGGTGCAGTTGCGCTTAAAGCAAACTAATGGTTATTTGTTAGTGACATCAGCACCAAAATATTGTTTGGAAAGTTTCGTTAAAGTGCCATCTTGGCGTAACTCGCGAATCGCTTTAGAAACTTGTTTTTGTAATTTAGGATGTTTCTTAGTCACAATGGCCCCGATTTTTTGCGTGGCAATTGCGCTACCAGCACTAATTAAACGAATATTAGCGTTAGGCTGTTGCTTCAAGTAAGCATAGAAAGATTCGCCGGAGTTAATTGTTCCAGCAACACGACCTTGTTCAACGAGATCAATGGATTGTTGGAAGCCGTCAGTTGGTGTAATCGTGGCACCAAGGCGTTTGGCATCAGTGGCATTGTTACTAGTCGTCGTTTCAGCCACTTTTTGACCTTTAATATCAGTGATCTTTTTAATGGCTTTGTTTGATTTCTTAACAGCTAATTGTGACTTGGAATAGATGTAAGGTGTCGAAAATAAATATTTCTTTTCCCGTTGCTTATTTTGAGAAATATTATTAATGACGATATCATATTTATTGACATCTAAACCGGCAATCAAAGAATCAAATTTGGTTGGCACAAATTTGACTTTAACGCCCATTTTTTTAGCAACTGCGCGGGCTAAATCGACTTCAAACCCAGTCAACTTACCATCTTTACGATAACTATATGGTTTGAAAGTTCCTTCTAGACCCACGGTCAACGTCCCCGGTGTTTGTAAGCCAAGGTCAGAACTGGTACTGCTAGATTGGTTGGAACTATTACCACAAGCAGTTAAGACCACTGCCAGGGCTACCCCGAAAACGGCTAAACTTAGTCGTTTAATAACTCGTTTCATAATTTACTCAACACTCCCTAAATTTTTTAAACACTAGTCATATCATAATTGAAACTAGGTTAACTGACAAAAAATAAGCACTCTATTTATTATAGCGAACCACTTTCAATCATGATACCTAAAATTCACTGGGAATGGGCATTCTAAAAAAATAACAGGTAACGCGTTCAAGCTAAGGTTTGGTTACATCGCCACCAAAGTAGCGCTTTGAGAGTTTTGTGAGTGTGCCATCTTGGCGTAACGCCCGGATAGCGGTTGATAAGCGTTGTTGTAACTTGGCGTGCTTTTTAGTGACAATGGCGCCAATTTTTTGCGTTTTAATCGCGTTGCCCGCATCGATTAGTTTTAAATTCGCCGTTGGATTTTGTTTGAAGTAAGCATAGAAAGCTTCGCGTGAATTAATGGTTCCGCTGACCCGTCCTTGGGTCACGAGCGCAATTGATTGCTCAAAGCCATCGGTCGGGACGACGGTTGCGCCTAAACGCTTGGCATCAGCGGCATTATTACTAGTGGTTGTCTGGGCAACTTTTTGACCTTTGATTGCAGATAGTTGTTTAATTGTGGCATTCTTTTTAACGGCTAATTGAGATTTTGAATAAATGTATGGCGTTGAAAATAAATATTTTTGCTGACGCTGCGGTGTTTCTGCAATATCGTTAATGACGACATCATATTTGTTGACTGCTAAACCAGCAATTAACGCATCAAACTTAGTCGGCACAAACTTGGCCTTTAAGCCCATTTTTTTGGCAATGGCGCGACCTAAGTCAACTTCAAAGCCGGTTAATTGGCCGTTTTTGCGATAACTATAAGGTTGGAAGGTGCCTTCTAGCCCGATGGTCAAGGTACCAGCTTGTTGCAAATTCAAGTTAGTGGTTGCTCGGGTGGTCGTTGAATGTGATTTTTGACCACAGGCGGTGAGAGTGACTGCGAGTGTGAGGCCCAAAGCGATTAACCCTAATTTTTTGATCCATTTTTTCATTTTTACCACGACTCCTTAAGTAATTTTGACGACAAAAAAACAATCTTCCTAATAAAAGGACGATTGTTGATCGTGGTGCCACCTTTGTGCTTGAACCGATCACTCGGTCCAACTCTGTGAGTTAAGCTTAACTCGCGTACGTTAACGAGTACGACGCCGTCATCGGTTCACTAACGCTTACCGACACCATTTAGAGACCATCTTCGGTTAGGATTCAGGCTGCTTTTCATCACACCACAGCTCGCTGGACTGAACCAACTAACGTACTCATCTCATCAAAATGTTGATTAATTAGCATAAGCTTACCGCATTTTCTAATGATAGTCAAATCGTTCTCTCATAATCTAGTGAACTAGTCGTCATTATTAAAATTGAAAACTGGTTTTTAACCGTGGTTTAGTTGCGGTTACGGGCGCGGGTTGAAGTAACTGACCTAAGCGCTGAATGCCGGCTGTAATTGTCGTTGGGTCGAGACTAGTAAAATTTAGTCGGAGGCCGTTTTTAACGGTGCGACTAGCGAATTGACAAGCGGAAGGGACATAAGCGACGTGTGCTTGTGGTAAAACCACATCAGTTAACAATTGCTGAGCATCGATAGTTGTAGGCAACGTGACCCAGATGAAGAAACCACCAGCCGGGCGCGTATAAGTCACATTTTTAGGGAAGTAACGATCCAATGCTTGTAACATGGCGTCGCGCTTAACTTGGTAGGCTTGGTTCAGGGTTGCAATGTGCGCATCTAGATCATTTTGATCTAAGTAAGCATTAATCGCTGCCAAGGTCACATTAGGTGATTGGACATCGACGGCTGATTTTAACCCAACCAATTGGGCCATAAGTTCGTCGTCAGCAACTAACCAGCCGGTTCGTAAAGCTGGTGATAAAATCTTAGAGAAGCTGGAAATGAAGATCACCCGGCCTTCAGTATCATAGTGTTTGATAGCGGGAATGGCTTGTCCGCTGTAACGTAAGTCGCGATAAGGGCTGTCCTCTAAAATGATGACATCGTATTGATTAGCTAAGGCCACCATCGCCTGCCGTCGTTTAGCAGTGAGGGTCGTCCCAGTTGGATTATGAAAATCAGGAATCGTATAGATGAGTTTGATTTCAGGATGTGCTTTCAGAGTTTGCTGTAGCCGCCGCAGGTTCATGCCATCTTGATCGACTGGCACTTCATAGTAGGTAGGCTCGTAGGTGTCAAATGCAGCTAAGGCACCCATGTAAGTTGGGCCTTCAACGACCATGGCATCGCCATGATTTAAGAGTAATTTAGCAACCAAGTCGATGGCTTGCTGTCCGCCTTGAGTGAGCAAGATATTAGCGGCGGTCGTTGTCACGCTGGCCTGTTGTGCCATGCGCGTTGCTAACTTTTGTCGCAGCGCCAGCGGTCCTTGGGTGGATTGATATTGAAAAATAGCCGGTCCCTGCTGTTCAATTGCGTCATGATAGGCTTGTTGTAAAGCCTGCTCGGGAAATAAGCGGACATCAGGAAAACCGCCAGCAAAGGAAATGTTTTCCGGATTGGCGCTATTTTTGAAAATATTATCGAGATCAGTTGTGTCATTAGTTAAGACGCGGTTCGCAAATAGTTTTTTCATGATGTGGCCCCCACTTGAATTTTTTAAGTCGTCATTGTCTGGTTTGATTATTAATATGATAAAATGGGGAAGCAGTTAAGTAAAGCTCAACTTTTTCAATTATAAATGAAAATAATTCATCTAAGGAGCAAATCATCAGCATGGCAAATTTTGCGTATGAAGTTTTTGCAACCGTTGTGGCCCAAAAAACCTTTTATCAAGCGGCTGCGACCTTGAATGTGACCCCTAGTGCGGTCAGTCATTCTGTGAATCAACTTGAAAAGGCACTCGGCTTTCCTTTATTTATTCGTAACCGTTCGGGGGTTGAACTTACCAGTGACGGGCAACAAGTGCTACCTTATGTACAAGAAATCTTGAATACTGAAAGTAATCTGCGCCAAGTAGCTGATAATATTCAGGGGTTACATTCTGGCTCAGTTCGAATCGGTGGTTTCAGCAGTGTTTGTATCAATTGGTTACCCCGAATTATTCGACGGTTTAACCATGAATATCCCGATATTGAAATTTCGGTGGTCCAAGGAAATTTCAATGAAATTACTAAGTGGGCGAAGATTGGGACGATTGACGTGGGCTTCACGTCGCTACCCGTTAATGATAATTTATTAGCGCATGCTTTAATTAATGACCCCATCTATTGCGTGACCCCAGCCGGCTTTGTCCCCGCTAACGGTCGGTATATGACGAAGGCGGATGTCATGGATCAAAATTTTATTTTGCAGCAAAGCGATTATGACCGTGATACGAAGTTGGCTTTGGATCATTATCATGTGACGAATAACTTTTTACGGTTTTCGATTGATGATCAATCTATCATTTCGATGGTGGAATCTGGTTTGGGCATGGGAATTTTACCGAAGTTAGCGTTGAAAAAATTAACGGGGGACGTGAATACGTATCCGTTTGCGGAACCGTATAATCGTGAGATTGCGTTAGTTGCCAATAAAACACAGGCCACAGCGCCTTCAACTGCAATGATGATTCGGGCCATCAAGCAGTTTTTGACGACTGAATATCCCACCGAAATGCTGTGGCAATCGCATTAGTTAATGAAGTCATGAATTAAGTGCGCTAATTTCCAATCGTTAAAGCAGTCGGTTTGCCAGGTGATTGAAACGACCTGACGATTAGTTGTTACCTGTGGTTTGAAGGCAACTTGACTAGCTAAAACGCTGCTTGGATTCAACGACTATTAGTAAGACTTTAAGGTTTGCTGAAAGCATCGTGATCGTCGCAACTGGCGCAAAAAAATAAAGGTACCCAAGACCGTAGTCTTAGATACCTTTAAAGCAATCAGTTCAGTGCTCCAAGTAGAGCAGAGACTGATGCTTTAAGCTTACGATTGGTACTCAAAAAGCATCACCCCCTTTCGTTTTATTGCTTGTAGCTTACGCCCATCTAAGCGGTGGGTCAACTAATTGGTTCGGTGACTGATAAAACGCGGTATAATAGAAGTCCTTGGCAGGGGCTCGTCATCAGTTCAGTTGATGATTGGGTTTTAATGGGCGACTTAATGATTCTTAAGTTAAGTCGCTTTTTCGCATGGCTTTATCAGGCAATTCCTTAATGATTCCTTAAAATTTAGCTACCATAACGTTAGCTAAAATGGTAAATTAATAAAGGTAGTTTTTTCTTAATTGTTTTTTATTGGTTTGACAACATCTATAGGGAAGAAGGAATATTCACATGGTATTTAACTTGGTGGTTAATATTATTGGGATTGTGGTCTTTATTGCAATTGCCTACGTATTCTCCAAGCAAAAACACGCGATTCATTGGCGTTCAATCGGTGTTATGTTGGTTTTAGAATTATTGTTAGCATGGTTCTTAACCGGTTCACAAGTTGGGGTTGATGCGGTTAAAGCAGCAGCCGATGGGTTTACTTGGCTGGTTGATGTTTCATACGATGGGATTGCATTTGCATTGGCTAGTTGGGTCAACGTTAAACAAATGGATTTCGTTACCAGTTCACTGTTACCAATTTTATTAATTGTGCCATTATTTGATATTTTGACATATATCGGCGTTTTACCATGGATTATTAAATGGGTCGGTCGTGGTTTGGCTTATATTACGGGTCAACCAAAGTTCGAATCATTCTTCGTTGTTGAAATGATGTTTTTAGGTAATACCGAAGCGCTTGCTGTTTCACAGTTACAACTAAAACAGATGAAAGCGCAACGTAACTTAACCATTGCGATGATGTCGATGAGTTGTGTAACTGCCTCTATTCTGGGTGCTTATATTAAGATGATGCCTGGTCAATTTATTTTGACGGCGGTGCCAATGAACGTCTTAAATGCGGCTATCATTACGGCCATCTTAAATCCAGTTGATGTGAAACCAGAAGAAGATACCATTGCCAAAGTTGGTAGTAGTGCTGCCGTTGAAGAAACGACGGCAACGACCGCAACTAGCGGCTCTGAAACCTTGGCGGATGAACAAGTTCAAGCAGCTAAGCCAGTGCGCGAACCATTCTTCTCTTTCTTAGGTGATTCAATTCTTGGCGCTGGTAAGTTAATCTTGATTATCGCTGCCAACGTCATTGCCTTTGTGGCTTTAGCGAAGTTAATTGATAAGTTGTTAGGTTTAATTAACACGAACCTCTCACTTGAAAATATCTTTGGGGTAATCATGTTCCCATTTGCCTGGTTACTGGGTTTCAATGCCCACGATGCCTTCCAAATGGCCTCTTACATGGGGACCAAGTTGGTCACGAATGAATTCGTGGTCATGGGTGAAGTTACGGGTAAAGTTAACGATTTTGCCCCCCATTTTAGAGCAGTCTTAACGGTCTTCTTGACATCATTTGCCAACTTCTCAACAGTTGGGATGATTATTGGGGCGTTCAAGGGGATTGTGAGTCGTGAAAAGAATGACTTGATTTCACGTAACGTGGGCTATTTGCTGTTATCTGGGATTTTAGTTTCCCTCTTGTCAGCCGGCGTAGTTGGGTTATTCGTTTGGTAAGCAACTAAATATAAAATAAACGATAGACGACTTTTCAGTAACTAGCTGAAAGGCCGTCTATTTTTCTGAAAATTTGATAAAATGCAGTGGTAAAGATGTAAAAAAATCAGTTCTAGCTAAATGAAGCAAAATCGTGATTTTTCAAGGGTTACACGGGGTAATAATCCAAGCTTGAGCATTGATTTTGCCTTGATTTTAAGTTAAAGTTATGAGGTGACGTGAAACATTCAAGTTGTTTCACAACTGTAAGGCAAATGCGACCTTAATTAAGGAGCTTTTTCATGAATCCAGAAGAATTTAAACAAGCTTTGGCGAGTCACGACATTAGACTAAGTGATCAGCAGATGGCTCAATTTGCAATGTACTTTAAGTTGCTGATTGAAACCAATCGCCAATTTAATTTAACGACGATTACAGCGCAGCCCGAAGTGTATTTGAAGCATTTTTATGATTCAATTACGCCTGCTTTTTATGTGACAGCATTGCGGGAACAACCGCTAACCATCTGTGATGTTGGTGCGGGTGCCGGTTTTCCGTCATTGCCACTAAAAATCGTTTTCCCTCAGTTACAAGTGACGATTGTGGATTCGTTAAATAAACGGATTAATTTTTTACAACAACTCATCAGTGCTTTGGGATTAAGCGATGTGCAAGCTTTTCATGATCGGGCTGAAACCTTTGCGGGCAAAAAATCCGGTCATCGCGAGCAATATGATTTAGTCACCGCCCGAGCGGTGGCCCGCTTGTCGGTGTTAAGCGAATTGTGCTTGCCACTTGTGAAAGTCGGTGGTCAGATGGTGGCGTTAAAGGCTGCTAATGCCCGGACGGAAACGGCCGAAGGTGCTTATGCGATTCAACAATTAGGTGGTCAGTTAGTACGTGATGAAGCGTTGACTTTACCACAAACGGGTGATCTGCGGCATATCATTATTGTAGATAAAAAGCGGCCCACGCCTAAACGCTATCCACGTAAGCCGGGGACGCCTGCTAAACAGCCGTTAACGGCCCATGACTAAAGTGGGAGGTAATTGAGATGGCATTTTCCTTATTCGGTGGTAATCGTGATAAAAATAAGGATGCTGAAGCAGCTAAGCCCCAGCAACAAATCGTGCAGATTCCGGTGACGGCAATTGTTCCAAATCGGTTTCAACCACGGCAAGTTTTTGATGCGGCTGGGATTGATGAATTAGCAGCCACGATTGCGGCACATGGGTTATTGCAACCGATTGTATTGCGAGAATATGAACCTAAAAAATACGAAATTATTGCTGGTGAACGGCGTTTTCGTGCGATTTGTTCCTTACATTGGGCCCAAGCACCAGCAATTATTCAAAAAATGGATGATGGCGAAACAGCTTCAATGGCGTTGATTGAGAATTTACAACGCCAAGACTTAACGGTCATTGAAGAAGCGACGGCTTACCAAGAGTTAATGAAGTTAAATACGTTGACCCAAGCGGCACTGGCTAAAGAATTAGGTAAAAGCCAATCGTTTGTGGCGAATAAGTTGCGGTTATTAAAGTTAGCGCCAGCTGTGCAACAAGCTTTATTAAAACGGCAACTCAGCGAACGGCATGGTCGGGCCCTCTTGAATTTACCAGTGGACCAACAAGTCACCGTGTTAGCTCAAGTGCTGGACCAGCAGTTAACCGTTAAAGAAACGGAACAATTGGTGCAAAAAATACAGTTGCCACCAAAACCAAAACAAAAACGACCGCGGGGATTAACGGGAGATACCCGCATTGCGGTCAATACGATTAAAAAATCAATTAAGATGGTGACGGCCGCTGGCTTGTCAGTGCAGTCGCACGAAGAAGACACTGGCGACAGTTACCGTATCACGATTGAAATCCCGAAAAATCAAGCAAGGGGTGGTCAATAATTATGGGAGCCGTAATTGCACTCGCCAACCAAAAAGGTGGCGTTGGTAAGACGACGACAAGCATCAATTTAGGTGCAAGTCTCGTAGAACAAGGTCAAAAGGTACTATTAATTGATACGGATGCGCAAGGAAATGCGACGAGCGGCTTAGGCATCCAAAAATCAACGATTGAACATGAAATTTATGATGTCTTAATTAATGATACCCCAATTAAAGATACGATTATTCCAACGAGTCATGAAGGCCTGGACATTGTGCCAGCCACGATTCAATTATCGGGAGCCGAAATTGAGTTAACGCCAATGATGGCCCGTGAAACCCGTTTACGGGATGCCATTGATGATGTCCGGGACGCTTATGATTTTATTCTGATTGACTGTCCACCTTCGCTAGGCTTGCTAACAATCAATGCCTTTACGGCTTGTGATTCAATCTTAATTCCTGTTCAAAGCGAGTATTATGCTTTGGAAGGGTTAAGCCAATTATTGAATACCGTTAAGTTAGTTCAAAAACACTTTAATCGACAACTTCGAATTGAAGGCGTGTTATTAACGATGTATGATGCCCGGACCAATCTAGGGGCCCAGGTTAATGAAGAAGTTCGAAAATACTTTAAGGATGCCGTTTATAAGACGATTATTCCCCGCAACGTTCGGTTATCAGAGGCGCCAAGTCATGGTCTCTCCATCGTTGATTACGATATTCGTTCAAAGGGTGCCCAAGTATACTTAGCATTAGCAAAGGAAGTGTTGGCGGCTCATGGCAAGTAAAGAAAAAGCGCAAAATAAAGCGTTAGGCCGTGGCATTGATGCCTTGTTTGCCGACGTTGATGAACCAACTAATGAAGAAATGGTTGCGGAACTCGCTTTAACTGATATTCGAGTTAATCCGTATCAACCACGGCGAAAATTTGATGCGACGGCTTTAAAGGAACTCGCCAGTTCGATTGAAAAGTCAGGGGTCTTTCAGCCCATCATTGTCCGGCAACCGGATGCTGAAATTCAAAAGTACGAGTTAATTGCTGGTGAACGCCGTTTTCGCGCCTCAAAATTAGCTAAGCAGAAGACTATTCCGGCAATTGTGCGGGATGTTACTGAGGCTCAAATGATGGAAATTGGGGTTTTGGAAAATCTGCAGCGTGAAGATTTAACTGCGTTAGAAGAGGCTGAAGCGTATGCGTCATTGATGGATAAGCTCAAGTTAACTCAAGCAGAAGTCTCAAAACGACTCGGTAAAAGTCGGCCCTATATTGCCAATTATCTCCGATTATTGGGCTTGCCAACCGGGGTTAAACAACTGATTCAAAAGGGCCAGTTGTCCATGGGGCAGGCGCGGACGTTATTATCTTTAAAAGATAAGACCCAGCTAGTCCCATTGGCTAAAAAAGCGATTAAAGCGCAATTAACGGTCCGTCAGTTAGAACAAATTGTGGCCCGCTATAATGGTGAGCAAAAGCAGGCGCCTAAATCGGTGGTCGTTAAAAAATCACCGTATATTCGCGCTAGCGAGGAACAATTGCAAGAAAAGTTTGGGACGGCAGTTTCCATTCAAACGAAGCAAAATAAAAAAGAACAAGGTAAAATTGAAATTCCGTACTTATCAAATGATGACTTGAGTCGGATTTTAGAAATTTTACAAATTGATTTAAATTAAGCCTTAAAGGAGCATTGCACATGTACGATTTAGGTGATATTGTCGAAATGAAAAAGGCGCACCCCTGTGGGGTCAACCGTTGGGAGATTACCCGGATGGGCGCTGACATTAAGATTAAATGCACGGGCTGCGGTCATATCGTCATGTTGCCGCGCCGTGAGTTTGATAAAAAAATGAAAAAGATGCTCGAAAAGAAAGCCGACTAAGCTTAATTATTTTAAAAGGAAGAGTGAATAATCAATATGGCACTTACAGCAGGTATCGTTGGGTTACCAAACGTTGGTAAATCAACATTATTTAACGCAATTACGAAGGCGGGCGCCGAAATGGCCAATTACCCGTTCGCGACCATTGATCCAAATGTTGGGATGGTTGAAGTTCCTGATCAACGCTTAGATCGTATTCAAGCGGTTATTCCCGCCAAGAAAGTCGTTTCAACGACCTTTGAATTTACAGACATTGCTGGGATTGTTAAGGGCGCTAGTAAGGGTGAAGGTTTAGGGAACAAATTCCTCGAAAACATTCGCCAAGTTGATGCGATTGTCCACGTTGTCCGGGCCTTTGATGATGATAATATCACGCATGTGACTGGTAAAGTCGATCCTCAAGATGACATCGAAACGATTAACTTGGAATTAAGCTTGGCTGATTTAGAGACTGTTGACAAACGTTTGGCTAAGGTTCAACGTGCAGCCAAGGGGAGTGATAAGGAAGCTAAAGCTGAATTGGCCGTGCTTGAAACCATCAAGCCGGCGCTTGAAGCTGGTAAGCCAGTGCGGTCGTTAACCTTCAATGAAGATGACCAACTCATTGTTAAAGGCTTGTTCTTACTGACGTCAAAGCCAGTGCTATATGTTGCTAACATTGCTGAAGATGATATGGCTGATCCTGAAAGCTCAAAATATTATCAAGTTGTGGCAGATTATGCTAAAAAAGAAGGCGCCCAAGCAATTGGCGTTGCTGCTGAAACCGAAGAAGAAATTGCTGAACTTGATGATGATGACAAAGCGGACTTTTTAGCCGCTGAAGGTGTTGAAGAACCCGGCTTGAATCGGTTAATTCGGGCTTCTTATAAGCTCTTAGGCCTGGAAACGTTCTTTACCGCTGGTGGCAAGGAAACACGGGCTTGGACCTTTAAACGCGGAACGAAGGCGCCTCAAGCAGCTGGGATTATTCATTCTGATTTTGAACGTGGGTTTATTCGGGCCGAAGTAATGTCGTTTGCTGACTTAGATGCAGCCGGCAGTGAAGCCAAAGTCAAAGAAAATGGTAAGCTACGACTTGAAGGTAAAGACTACGTCATGCAAGATGGTGACATCGTCGAATTCCGATTCAACGTCTAATTAAGCCAAGAGGGGGAACTATTCGTGAGTGAATCATCGAAAGAACCACGGAATGCGCAAGCGGGTGCTAAGCAAATCCAAGCAGCCGAACAACCATTACGTGATGCAACGGAATTAACGAAGCGTAACGACGAATACATGCGTCAAATGCGCAAGTCCTTGAGTGCCACAACTTTATCAAGTGACAAGCAGAAAGCTGCCTTGGATGAGATGCTAGCGACGTTGCTAGCTGAACAACACAAAGGGACAACTGCGCGTCAATTATATGGCACAGTCCAAGAACAAACTCAGGCCATTATTGACGGGCCTAAGAAAGATCCTGCTGATCAAGCTCACGCTAATTACTGGATTACGGCGTTGGATAATGGATTGATGTTATTCATGATTTTCTGTTTGATGTATGGGGCGATTGGGTTCTTTGGATCCAATGCAACCAAGGGTTCAGCCGGTGCCAACGGGATTACGGCAATTGTCGTCACGTCGGCCATTGGTGGTCTTGGGGTAGCGAAGTTATTTGAATATTTGGCACCAGGTAAAAACAAAAAAGTTGCGATGTGGCGTAAGATTTTATGGTCCGTCATGGCAGTGATTGTTTGGATGTTAATCTTTACGACTGCTGCTTCGTTACCAACGAACTTGAACCCAGCCTTGCCAGCCATTGTTTATTTGGTTATGGCAGTGATTGTCTTCTTCCTTCGGATGTGGTTGAAGCGGCGTTACCATATCACCACGAGTTTATTTTAGTTAAATACAGCGTTTAAGTTAAAACGGATTCGAGAAAATCGAGTCCGTTTTAAGCCATCTAAATGAAAAATTGCTGAAAATGCAAGTTTCACCTTGCATTTATGGTGATGTTTTGTTACCTTTACAGATAAAAATAAAACCACAAGGAGCTAACATTCAATGTCTAATTGGGATACAAAGTTTGGAAAAAAGGGTTATACGTTTGATGATGTCTTATTAATTCCGGCCGAAAGTCACGTTTTACCGAATGAAGTCGATTTAGGTGTAAAGTTGGCTGATAATTTGCAACTTAATATTCCAATTCTCAGTGCGGGGATGGATACGGTCTCTGAATCAGCCATGGGGATTGCGATGGCTAATCAAGGCGGTTTAGCAGTTATCCATAAGAACTTGAGTGTTGAAGCGCAAGCCGCTGAAATTAGCAAAATCAAGGCTGTTGAAAAAACGGCTGAACATCCACATGCCGCTGTTGATGCGACCAACCATTTGTTGGCCGTTGGTGCGGTTGGGGTGACCAGTGATACGTTTGATCGGGCCGAGGCATTGTTTGCGGCTGGTGCTGATGCGATTGTCATTGATACGGCGCATGGGCATTCAGCTGGGGTTTTACGGAAGATCAAAGAAATTCGGGCACACTTCCCAACTCAAACCTTGATTGCTGGGAATGTCGCTACTGCTGAAGGAACCCGGGCGTTATTTGAAGCTGGGGTTGACGTGGTTAAAGTTGGGATTGGCCCTGGTTCAATTTGTACGACGCGGATTGTTGCCGGCGTTGGTGTGCCACAATTAACCGCCATCTATGATTCAGCGAGTGTTGCCCAAGAATATGGGAAGACAATCATTGCTGATGGTGGGATTAAGTATTCTGGTGATATCGTTAAGGCCTTAGCCGCTGGTGGTAACGCCGTGATGTTAGGTAGCATGTTAGCCGGGACGACCGAAGCCCCTGGCGAAGTCGTCTTTGACGACGGTCGGCAATATAAGTTCTATCGTGGTATGGGTTCTGTTGGCGCAATGTCACAGGCGCATGGCTCTTCGGACCGTTATTTCCAAGGTGGCGTGAATGAAGCTAACAAGTTAGTGCCAGAAGGGGTTGAAGGCCGCGTGCCATTTAAGGGTAGTGCGGATGATATTATCTTCCAAATGCTTGGTGGCTTACGTTCCGGGATGGGCTATGTCGGTGCCAAAAACATCGATGCCTTAATCCAAAATGCCCAATTTGTTGAAATCTCTGGTGCGGGCTTGCGTGAATCGCACCCACATGAAATTCAAATTACTAAGAATGCCCCTAACTATTCTGTTAACGGGTAATTAACTAAACTAGCCAGTCTTTGATTGGTTCAAGTGGGCTCAATTCAATGATGAATTGAGCTTTTTTGCTGGGCATTGCTAATGAAGCACAGTCTTATTTTCGGCAACTTGATTAATAAGTTAAGTTGCGATAAGGGCGCTGGCGTCAATGATTAACCCGAACAATCTTTGCGTTTTCTCTAAATAGCACCTTGAATACCCCGTTGATTAATACTTTTTGGTAGAATATAAATAGAATTAATATGAGGAGAAATTAATATGAAAATTTTGGTAGTCGATGACGATAAAGAAATTGCGCAACTATTAGAGATTTATATCAAAAATGAAGGTTACGAACCAATCAGTGCTTATAACGGGAAAGAAGCCCTGACGAAACTAAATACGAATCCGGATATTGCACTGATGATTTTGGATATTATGATGCCGGAAATGGACGGGATTGAAGTCATTAAGGAAGTCCGTAAAGACTCTCAGCTACCCATCTTAGTGTTATCCGCTAAAACTGGCGATATGGATAAAATTCAAGGCTTAATTACTGGGGCCGATGATTACGTGACAAAGCCATTCAATCCGTTAGAAATTATGGCACGGGTCAAGTCATTGCTACGGCGGTCTGAAAACAATGTGACGACTAATGAACCGGATATTTTAGACATCGGGCCATTGACGATTAATAAAGATTCACATGAAGTCAAGACACTGACTGGCAAGGATATTCAATTAACTGCCTTGGAATTTGGCATTCTATATCTCTTGGCTAGTCATCCTAACCGGGTCTTTTCAGCGGATGATATTTTTGAACGAGTTTGGCAACAAGAGAGTATTGTATCTGCCAAAACGGTCATGGTCCATGTGAGTCACTTGCGCGATAAGATTGAAGAAGCGACAGATGGAGAAAAAGTCATTCAAACTGTCTGGGGCGTTGGTTACAAGATTGAATCACGTTAAGAGCGAGGTTAACTTTTGAAATTAACAGGACGTGAAAAAAGTGAATTGTTCTTTGAAGGAGTAGTGACCGTTATTTTGCTACTCCTTTTAAACTTGTCAATTGTGGTGTTGATTAATAGTGCGATTGCGCATAATCCCGGGTTACAAAGTGGTATTTTTCAGATAAAGCGTTCGATTAAAATCGGACCGACGAATTATCAATTATGGAGTTATGAAAATCTATTTATTGCGCTAATGGTCATTGCGGATGGGTTTGTCTTATATTGGCGGCTCATTCGGCGCTATAAGCAAATGCAATTGCGGCATATTATCAGTGAGTTACATTATATTGCCGCAGGGCATTTTGATCATCGGATTAATTTTAATTTGACTGGTGATACGCAACGGGTGGTTGAAAGCGTGAATGCCCTCGTTGATTCTGCGATTCATTCAATGGATGAAGAACGTGAAATCGAACGGTCGAAAGATGCGCTGATTACCAATGTGAGTCATGATATCCGGACGCCGTTAACGTCAATCATTGGGTATCTTGGGTTGATTGAAAATCACCAGTATCAATCGGAAGCTGATCTGATAAAATATACGCACATTGCCTATACTAAGGCGACACAGATGAAGTCCTTGGTGGAAGATTTATTCGAGTACACTAAGGTTCGACAGACTGAAACGCCCCTGAACATTAGCCGGTTGAATCTAACTGCGATGCTAGAACAATTGGCGGCTAGTTTTGAGTTGGAAGCTAATAAGAAGCAGCTCACGATTAGCGTTGAAACGGGGTCAGCACCTATTTATCTGGAAGCGGATGCGGAAAAATTAGGGCGAGTCTTTAATAATTTGATTACGAATGCGTTTAAATATGGTGATGGGGCTAAAAAAGTTATTTTACAAGCGGAACAACGCGGTCCAGAAGTAGTGGTTCACGTCACTAATGATGGTAAACGCATTCCAGCCGATTCTTTAGGCCTTTTATTTGAACGATTTTATCGGGTCGAGGAATCACGGTCTAAAGCGACTGGCGGTTCGGGGCTAGGCTTGGCGATTGCGCAAAGCATTGTCACGCACCATGGTGGCTATATCTATGCGCAAAGTGATGACGAATTAACGAGTTTTGTGATGCATCTCCCGGTTAAGCATGATCAACCATTGACGAAAACTAAGCAAAAAATCACGAATTAACTTGTTTCGAGTACCATTATTATTTAAACTGAGATTAGGACAGTCAGGAAAGGGATAATTGACAGATGAGAGTTGCGGGAAAGTTAAAGAAAATTATGATCACGTTGGTAGCGGCAGTGACGTTTACCACCACTGGATTGGGTATTGCGGGAGCGACCATTGACGCTCAAGCTGCGACGACGCCAACCATTTCAGCCAAGGCTGCGATTGCTGTGGATGCCGATACGGGGCAAATTTTATACGACAAGAATAGTACGAAGCCGATGGCGATTGCGTCAATGACGAAAATGCTGAGTACATACTTAGTTTTACAAGCGATTCACGAAGGTAAGTTATCTTGGAATCAAAAAATCAGTGTCAGCAAAGCAGTTGCCAAAATGAGTCAGAATACAGAATATGCGAACGTGCCATTATTATCAACTAAGACTTATTCGGTACGGCAACTGTATAATGCGACTGAAATTTATTCAGCGAATGCAGCCATTACTGCGTTAGGTGATGCTGTTGCAGGCTCACCACATCAATTTGTGACGTTGATGCGAAAAACCGCTAAGTCGTTCGGTATTACGGATGCTACCATCATTAATGCCTCTGGTTTAACGAATAAGGAAGTCGGCAGTACTATCGGTTATAGTAATGTGGCTGCGTCTGCTGAAAATGAAATGTCAGCTCAAGACGTTGCTACAGTAGCTCAAAAGTTATTGAGCAAGTACCCAGAAGTGCTCAAGACGTCTAGCATTGCGCATGCTTGGTTTGAAAAGGGCACGAGTTCTGCGACTAAGATGGATAATCGAAACTTTATGTTGAAGGGACTCGTTAAACACTATGCGGCGTTACCAGTCGATGGGCTAAAGACGGGGACTTCTACTAAGGCCGGCAATGCCTTTACCGGGACTGTTAAGTTTAGTAATGGTAATCGGATTATTACGGTCGTGATGCATGCTGGTGCCGCTAATGATAGTGGTACCGAACGGTTTACACAAACGGCAGCGATTATGTCATATGTCTACCATAACTTTACGACGACTACTTTAACAAAGAACAGTGCCATTAAGGGTGCCAAAGCGGTGCAAGTTCAAGATGGGAAAGCTTTAACGTCGGCGTTAGTTTCTAACAGTGCTGCAACTAAGATTTACTTAGCAACTGGCACGGATGCGAGTGCCATTAAAGGGACGACTAGCTTGCAAAAGTCTGCGACGACGGCTGGTAAGCTGCAAGCGCCCGTTAAACATGGTAAAACCGTTGGGACGGCTACTTTGAAGTTGAATAAGACTCCGATTCAGGTTGTTAATGGGAGTCAAAGTAAGCAGTTAACGTTGAAAGTTACGCCTAAGAAGTCAATTGAAAAAGCCAATGTCTTCGTCAGAATGTGGCGTGGCGTTAAGAGCTGGTTTAATTAAGATTATGCATGCTGAAATCAGCATGCAAACGGGTCATGATGAAAATCGTGGCTCGTTTTTTTTATTGCTAAACTGATGCGAAAAAGAAATGTTGTCCATTAACGATTAATTGTATAATAGAGCTAACTTATAAAATGTGTCTTGGATGGAGGTCCGATAATATGAGTGTGACGTTACGGCTAGCAACGATGTCAGACTTACCAACGATTGTCGATATTTATAACCAAACGATCCCTAGTCATCAGGTTACGGCTGATTTAGAACCCGTGACGGTGGATCAACGGCGGCCATGGTTTTTAGCGCATTCAGTTGATCATTATCCATTGTGGGTGATTCTGCAAGCTGAGACCGTTGTCGGCTGGTTAAGTTTTTCGCCATTTTATGGGCGTGCCGCTTATGCAAAAACCGCCGAAATTTCGATTTACTTAGATCGAGCGGTTCATGGTCAAGGCATCGGCAGTCAGGTTTTGGCGATGATCCCGACCAAATTAACGGCAGTTGGTTTAACTACTTTATTGGCCTATGTCTTCTCGAGTAATTTGCCGAGTATCAAATTATTTGAAAAATTTGGCTATCAACAATGGGGCTTTTTACCAGCCGTCGCAGAGTTGAATCAACGCCCGAATGATTTAGTTATTTTAGGACAGCATTTTGACTAGAAATTAGTGATGTAATCGTTTGCAGCACGTGAATGAGCGAACAATCGCTAGTAAAAGGTAGGATTGACGCTAGAAACATGTTAAAATTAAACCCGAATGTCTAAGTAAATAGACATCAGACAATGTTGCTAGAATTCTTTACTGGTACGGTACTGGAGGCATTATTGGTGAAAAAGAACGAGCCAAATTGGTTAGTGGTTTTACGAACAGTAATGCCACTGGGGCTTAGCTATATTCCTATTGGGTTGGCATGTGGGGTCTTACTGCATGCAGCCGGGTTCAACCATTTACTGACAGCGTTAATCTCAGTCATGGTCTTTTCCGGTGGCGCCCAGTTTTTGATTGCATCGATGTTAACGATCAATGCACCCATGACCACAATTATTTTGATGATGTTTTTCTTAGAGCTACGATATGCCCTGCTGGGATCGAGTTTATCCCGTTATCTAAAAGGGCAGTCGGTACCGTTCATTTTCTTATTTGCCTTTTCGATGAATGATGAAAATTATGCGGTTAATTATTTGAAGTTTGCGACGGATAAGCATTGGAAGCCAAGTCAAGCGATGTTGGTGGAGCATTATTCGTTAATCTTTTGGACGGTTAGTAATATTATTGGGAGTTTAATCGGCAGTGCCTTGACGATTAATCTGAGCGTAGTTGATTTTGCCCTCACAGCACTATTTATTTATATGGCAATTATGCAAACCAAGAGTCGCCTAACCATTTTAGTGTGTGCGTTATCAGGCGTTTTAACGATTTTCTTCCTGGTTTTGATGAAGAGTACTTTAGGATTAGTTGTGGCCACCTTATTGGCGTCACTGACGGGTTACTTCATTGAACGGCATTTATTGGCGCATAAACCGGAAAGTCACTTGTTATATAAAGTGCATGATCCGACGGGTCAATCGGCGATGGAAGAGTCTGATAAGTAAGGCTTAGAGAGGTTTAGTTATGCAATCAGTCAGTTCAATGAGTAGTATCGACCACTTATGGTTGGTCATCTTTTGTGCCGTCGTGGCGTTTATTCCACGGTTCTTTCCGTTGTTTTTCTTTACTAAACGTAAAATTCCGGAATGGTTTAATGAATGGATGCGATTTGTGCCGGTTTCCTTATTTACGGCACTGGTCGTTAAAAGTGTCTTTATTGATAGCCGTTATCAAGTGATTACTACCGGAAATCTCGGGATGATTATTTCCGCGATTATCGTTGGTTTGATTGCTTACCGAACCCGTTCAATGACCTTATCGGTAGTGATTGGGTTAATTTCGGTGATGATTTTTGTGCTAGTATTGCACATTTAACAGCGTTACTGTACTGCGGAACTGGGCGACCGGTTCTTTTTTTTATGTGGCTGAATTGAAAGGAGCTTAAGTCATGACCTGGTTATTAGTGTTTTTGCCGGGACTCTTAGCGGGGTTGGTGCAAGGGTTAACTGGATTTGGAGCAGCAATTATGATGATGATTTTTTTGCCAATGTTATTGCCAATGGATCAAAGTGCGGGAGTAGCGGGACTAATTATGGCTGCTAGTGTGATTACATTGGTCATTCGATATCATCGCCAAGTTCAGTTAAAACGAGTGATTATTCCCTTTTTAGTCTACGCAAGTGTTGCGGCTTGGTCAGTTCACTTAGGCCAAGTTTTAGATGTGCAGCTATTACGGCGACTGTTAGGCGGTTTATTGGTCGGGCTAGCCGTGTACTTTACAGTCACCAAGCAAGCCGGTACACGTCCTTATCCTTGGTTTGTGGCGGGGATGTTTATGATGGTGTCGGGTTTCTTCAATGGGCTTTTTGGAATCGGTGGTCCGTTAATGGCGCTATACTTTTTATCAATTTCAAAAACAACTGCGACTTATATTGGAAATCTCCAAACCTTTTTTTTGATTGATATTATTTATATTACAAGCGTGCGTGTAGCGAGTGGTATTTTAACGGTGAAAGTTTTACCGTTAGTGCTAATTGGGATGACCGGGGCCATTGTTGGGACGGCAATTGCCACACAAATTCTTCACAAATTAGCAATGCCGGTGGTTCGGCGCGGTATTTACACGTTGATCGGATTGAGCGGCTTATATTATCTTTGTTTTTAAGAGGCTATGATATTTGGTGTTGATGGAGAAATCCGGCGACACCATTTTAGTAAGTATGGCTTGACTATAGCCCTTGAATTAAGCATAGTTTTGCGATAACTTTAAATTAGCAGGCGAAATGACGGGTTAATTCATCGTAACAAGCAGTTCGTATCAATTGAAACTAGCTCAAGTATACATACTACTATCTTAGAGCATGTGCCTTTTATTGCCATAAAAAGAAAGCGCTTTCTATAAAAACACCGGCATTGCTAATAATACGAGTCATACTTTATTTAGAAGTCTTTAAAAGATATAGATTTGATATATTTAGAAGGAAAATATTATGAGTAATAAAAATTTATTGTTAACTAGTCGAGTATTCAATGAAACTGGCGATTGGTTTTATTATTTTGTTATCGTTATTATTGTCTTTTCTGTATCGCATAATCCGATATATTTGGGCTTGCTTGCAGCCTCGTATACCTTACCAGGATTGATTTTTAGCAACTTGATTGCGGTATTATCTTCAAAATTCAACTCAAAGTGCTCCTATCCTAGTATTTGGTACATAAATTTCTGAACAGTTGTGCCATAATTAATAAAACAAGATAGGAGCATTCCAATGAAACGATATCAAGATGATTTTAAAGCCAGCATTGTGAAGATGCATCGTGAAGAGAAAAGATCTATTCGCTCGCTTTCCGAGGAATACGGTGTTTCTCCAGCCGCAATTCATAACTGGGTTAAAGACGCTAAATCAGTTGAGCTAGAAGACGGTACTGAAGTAACGTCCAAAGAATTCAAACAACTTCAAAAGGAAAATCAGCGATTAAAGGAGGAACTTGAAATTTTAAAAGCTGCGGCGGTGTTACTGGGAAAGCATTAGGACGAATTAATTGCCTTGTCTTCATAGAAGATCAGTTATTGCGACACCGCTTATCAATTATTCTTTCGGCACTGAAATTACCGCGCAGCACCTATTACCATTGGAAAAGATATCAACCTAGTCAACACGAACGTGTTGATAATCAGCTCAAAGAAAAAATTAAATTGATTTGGGAAAATAATTATCGTGCCTATGGTTATCCACGAATAACGATGGTGCTTCGCAAGTCAGGCATCTGTGTTGGGTCAAAACGAATTTTACGATTAATGAGGGAAATGGAGATTCACTCTTTAATGAATCGGCGATTTAAAAAACCTGGCACTCATGTGGATCATTCGCAACGCCCCAATTTAATCAAGCACCAGCCCAATGCAAGGATATGGCGTGCTGACATTACTTATTTGGAATTACGTCCAGGAACCTGGGTTTATCTCAGTTCTATTTACGAACCAAAGGTTCATCAAGTTCTTGCTTTCAAGATTGGTCGTCAGATGGAGGCGACGTTAGTTGTAGAAACGATTAATCAGGCGCTTGAATGTCATCAAAAGCCACAATATTTTCACTCTGACATGGGTTCACAGTACACCAGCAACGAAGTTGAAACTTTACTTGAACGGCATCAGATTAGCCACTCATACTCAAAACAAGGTTATCCTTATGATAATGGGCCAATTGAAGCTTTTCACTCATTGTTGAAGAGAGAGTTTGCCTTTCAAACAACTTTTTCCAATTTTGAGGACTTGGTAATCCGAACCTCAAATTACATCAGTTGGTTTAATTCCGACAGAATTAGAACGAGTGTTTAGAAAAAGATGTGCCATTTATTGACACAGGAGCAAAGAGATTGATAATGCTGACTGAATTTTTTAGATTTATCTTGCTGATATTAATGTTTTTAGACAATAATCCAACGACACTGTTAGGACTTGTTTTTTTTGAGCAAGTATTAGCAATCTGTAGTAATCTAAATTTTCAAAATATAGTGGTCCATATTATTAACGGCAACGAAGAACTAAAAACGTTCAATAAAGATGCTAATACATTTTCAACAATAGCCCGGTTGCTTGTCATACCAGCATACATTTTATTAATAAAATGTATGACAAATAAAGAGATTCTATTAATAGACGCCGTTTTTACGCTCATCTCAGGTTTACTCATTTTACCGGTGAAAACGATAGTGAGTTTTCAGAAACAAGAGACTGAACAGTCTAATAGTCAGAGAAGAAAAATTAAATGCAATAAAACAACATGCCTTATTTTTTTACTGGCAATGATGAGCTTGATGGTTGGTTTCTCAGATTCTTATTCAATTTCATATATTAATTTGAATAGTGGCACGCTAAGCATCGGCTATGCATTGTTTGTTTTTATAATGACTTTGGCTGAGTTGTTGGCCAGTGTAACCTCTAAACAATTTGATAATATTGCGGAGAAAGATGATAACGGTTCTCTAATAGCCTATATGTCTTTATTAGTTGCGGTACTCATGTTTTCAGTAGCTGTATTTCATAATGTAATACTATTTATTCTTGTAATGGCTATTGGAAGAGTCGTTTATATATGGCTACAGCTCTTTACATTATTTTGGTATCAAGAGACTAGTAAGCAACTTATAATGAATTATGTGGCTTTACAGAATGTAGCTGTTGGTAGCGTAACTTTTTTTAATTCATCAATTGGTGCTCTTCTGATTAAATCAATTAATATATATGCTTATCTACTAATAATTGGGATGGTGCTATTATTTGCTATGATTTTGTTTAAGCTTATATACAGAAAGTGTCATTTATAAAGTCCTGTTCAATTGTTATTTGGTGATCAGATGAGACCCGACATAGCCCAAATAATCGAAAGAAATCACAGCTTAATTGTGAATTTATCCATCAAAAAAGAATCCAATTCGTAAATGAACTGGATTCTCAAATATATCTTCATCAACACTGGTTGCCAAAGCGTCGTTTTAATTAAGCTTTAACAGTATTATCTTCGTACATGTATTCCCGCGTCATTGGGAGATTCTGTGAAGAAGGTCCTTTTGAGACAAGGTATTGCATGACGTCAATGTTACCAGACTGGAATGAAGCGGCACAGGCTTGGAGATATAAATCCCACATCCGTGAGAACCGGACGCCCATTTTTTCATCAATTGCGGCCCGCTTAGCATTGAAGTTTTCATCCCATAGTTCAGTCGTCCGTTGGTAATGGCGACGTAAGGTTTCAACATCATCAACTTGTAAGCCGTTATCAACGATGTGTTGTAAGTTTTCAGTCATCCCAGGCACATAGCCACCGGGGAAGATGTACTTATCTAACCATCCGTTAGTTGCACCACCTTGTTGCCGAGTGATACCGTGCAATAAAGCAACGCCATCAGCTTTAAGGTAATGATTAACGCGTTCAAAATACATCGCTAAGTTATCCTTACCAACGTGTTCAAACATGCCGACACTGGTAATGTAATCATATTGTTCGTCGCCTAGTTCACGGTAATCTTCCAACCGGACTTCAGCAACGTCACTCAAACCTTCGTCTTCGATGCGCTTGGCAACGAGGTTATATTGTTCTTGAGAAAGGGTAATACCGACGACTTTTAAGTTGTATTCTTTAGCAGCCGTTAGCATTAAGGTTCCCCAACCACAACCGATATCTAATAGGGTCTTACCAGGTTCAGGGTTGAGCTTTTGGATAATGTGATGGACCTTGTTGATTTGCGCAGTTTCCAAGCTGTCATCAGCGTTTTGGAAATAGGCACAAGAATATGTCAACGTAGGGTCTAACCACATTTCGTAGAAGTCATTACCGACATCGTAATGACTTTGGATATCTTGTTGGCTTTTTTTCTCGGAATGCGATTGCTTAGGCATAAAGCGTTTGAGCTTCGAGTCGTTGAAGAAACTTTCAGCGGATTCATAAGCGGATTCAATCAGCTTTTGAATACTGCCATCAATTTCAATGCGACCATCCATGTAGGCTTCGCCTAAGGCAATTGAAGCATTCTTCGTGATTTCCCGTACGGGGATCGCTTCTTTAAAGGTCACTGTTACTTCGGGTGTGCCATCACCATAAGTTTCAGTACTACCGTCCCAATAATTAACCTGAACAGGTATATTGAATGAGCGGCTTAAAAAGGTGTGATAAAAAGTCTTTTCTAGCATTACAATAAGGATCCTTTCTCAATAAAAATACAATAGCTATTATACGCCTATGAAAACTGTTTTGTAAGCACAATGCCTCTCGGTAATTTGAGTAAACATGGTATAATTAAGCATCAAGAAATGGGGTGTCACTTGTGAAAAAATGGGTGTGGATGATTGTTATCGTCGTAGTGGCCTTAGGTGTGGGTGGCTATACGTACTCGCGTCACCAGCTACAGGAACGGTCCTATGCGTCGGAAATGAAGACGGGGAAACAAGCTATCAAGGATCAGCAATATACCAAAGCGACAACTTACTTTACTAAAGCAAGTCGAACCAAGGGCAGTGATACCGTAGCCGAACGGTATTTGTCACAGACTCAGACCTATGTGTCAGGGCAAAAAGCATTAAAGGGGCGCCAATTTACAACAGCTAAGCGCGATTTTACAACGGTTAAGCAAACTCAGCATGGTTCGTCAGTTTTAGTAACACGTGCCACGACTAAGTTGACCTTAATCAAAACGGTGTTAAGTCACCGCACCGCCTATCAGGCGAAGTATCGCCAAGCTGCCAAGTTGAATCAAACCAATGACTTTACGGATTCCAATGGCGTCTTAACGGTCCTATTCCAGAGCAAACGTTTTAGTCAACACTATTATCAAGATATTTATAAAAAAGCCAAAGCATTACGGAAAGAAAATAATGCCGCTTTGAAGGCCCTAACCGGTTCGACACCGGTAATCAATGATTCGACTCAAAGTGCCACGACCAGTGCCAATAGTACCAGTGAGAGCAGTCAGCCGGCGAGTGATTCAGCCAGTGCCAGTGGCAGTAATCAGATGAGCTCGACACCAGGGGCGCAAGCTAGTACCGCTGGCACTTCTGAAAGCAGCACGGCCGCAACGAGCAGTAGTCAGATGACAACGAGCACTTCCTCAGCTACTAGTGGGTCTAATTATAGTGATGCGCAAATTCAAGCAACGCGTGCTGAACTATCCGAAGCTGGCATGACTGGGAGCGATTTCAGTGATGCACAGATCCAAACGATTTTACAAAAAGCAGCCACTGAACACACGTCACCAGTTCAAGCAGCTAAACACTTACAGCAATAATTGCCGTAACTAATAGTAGTATGGAAGTTTACTTAACAATCGCCGATTAAACACTTAATTTTAAGTGTGAATCGGTGATTTTTTTATAAAAACTGTTATAAATATAGGAGTAAGGACTGATATCTTTCGTTCTTTGAGTTGTCGTAGATTTATTGGGGGCGGTCAAATTTATATCAGCGCGAAACGTTTTTTTCGCGTCTTAATGTCAAAATAGGTATAAAAATGACCATTTTGTGTACTATTCCAGTTTGATGCTATAGAATATTAACAAATTAGGGGGTTAAGGTGTGCGGTCGGATTTAGCAAATACATGGCAGCGTCAAGTTAATTTTGACAAATTAAGCGTATTAGTTAGACGGATAGCGGGCACCGAAATTTAGTATGATTATTAATAAACATGTCATGCGTAGTACCAATGAAAAACAAGTGCTCCAGCAAGTTATTAATGAGGGGCCAATTAGTCGTAGTCAAATTTCACGCAACTTAAGTTTGAATAAAGTGACGGTTTCTGACATTTATAATCAATTACTGCGGGCCCAATTTATCAAGGAAATTGGCTGCGGTGCTAGTACTAAAAATGGGGGTCGCAAACCGGTGATGGCCGAGCTGAACGTGAACTATGGCTTTGTCGCTAGTATTGATTTATCTCCGGATTCAGTGAAATTAATGTATTCGCGGTTGAACGGTAAAATTTTGCACTTTCAGAGCTTTAAGACCACTGATATGACGTTAACCGACGTGATTGATTTGATTGAGGATCAATTAAGAAATGTTGATGATTATGGTACTGTCCATGGTTTGATGGGGGTCGCAATTGCCTTGGACGGCATCATTTATGAAAATAAAATTTTAAAGACGCCAATTAAGTGTCTCGCACACTTTGATTTGGCGAAGTATTTACGCGACAAACTGCGTATACCAGTTATGCTGGAAAAGAAAGCGAACTTGACGGCAATCTTTGAACGAGATTTTCATAACAATGAAATCTTTGATAATGTGGTTTCGGTCGTCATCCGCGATGAAATTCATGCGGGAATTGTTGCTGATTCACGGTTGTACTCAGGTCATGAGGGTGAAGCTGGCGAAGTTGGGACTGCCTTGATGGAAGACCGTCATGCGGAAAACCACCTAGAATCGGCAAATGACTGTGCGTCAGAAAAGTTTTTATGGGCGAAGCTAAAGGCCATTAAGCATGTGGATCGGTTAGATTTAACGACGGTCAAACATGATTACGTCAACCATGATCCTGCGGTAACAAAAGTCTTTGATGATTTCATTTACTATTTATCAAAGGTGGTTGCCAATGTTTCAACGGCTTTCGCACCGGATGTGGTCGTATTGAATACGAGTGTGCTAGAAATCTTGCCGCAGTTGTTGACGGATATCCGGGAGACAACGGCTAAGATGTCATCACCAAGCCGCCAGGTACCAATCGTGGCGACCAAGAATGTTCAATCAGCCGCTTTATTGGGGGGCGCTTCAGAGATTATCCATCAAGCGCTTGGTTTGGAAAGTTTGAAAATGCATTTCTCTTAAACAGTTATCATGAAAACAAGTTACTTTGCCATCAGTTGATGGGCTAAGTCGCTTGTTTTTTTTCATAATTGAGGTGGACTTTGCATGTTTATTAACCTGCTTTTCAGTTAGAATGGGGGTAAGGATAATAAGGGAGTGGGTCTTTTGGAACTTTGGTCACAGTTTGTCCACAATGTCCGGTTGCGGCGGACGAGTGTACTAATCTTGATTGTTATTGGATTATATCTAGCGTCCAGTATGATGAGCATTATCTTACTGACGTTTATCTTCACGTTTTTGGTCACGCGGCTAGTCCGGTTTGTGCGCCGGTGGGTTAAAATTCCAAGCCCGGTCATTGTTATTGTGATTTACGCACTGGTCATTTTAGGGATGTATTTTGCAGTGACGACTTATTTGCCACAATTAATTAAGCAAACCTTTTTAACTTTTGGCTCAGTCTATCGATTCTATCAGAATTCATCGAACGATACCAACACGGTTTTGACTTGGATTACGTCATATTTTCAGGATTCAGATATTTTGAAACAATTGAAAAGTGGCATTTCGGTGGTGTTTAAGTACATTACAACTATTGGTAACATGGGAGTGACACTCTTTTTATCATTCGTATTAAGCTTTTTCTTCACGGTTGAAGATCACCAAATGCGGCTATTTTCACAACGATTTTTGACGAGTACTTTTGGTTGGTTCTTCCAAGATGTGGCCTACTTTGCACGTAAATTCGTCAATAGTTTTGGGGTAGTGCTAGAAGCGCAATTCTTAATTGCGATTGTTAATACAGTTATTACGGTGATTTTTATGGCAATCTTGGCGATGCCGCAACTAATTAGTTTAGGATTAATGATTTTCTTGCTCAGTCTGATTCCAGTGGCCGGCGTGATCATTTCGTTAATTCCCTTAAGCTTGATTGCCTACTCGGTCGGGGGCTTACGTTATGTCGTTTACATGGTGCTCATGATTATGGTTGTCCATGCTTTAGAAGCTTATGTGCTTAACCCCAAGTTTATGGCGAGTCGGACGGAATTGCCGATCTTTTATACGTTCGTCGTTTTACTAGTTAGTGAACGGTTATTCGGGGTATGGGGCTTGATTGTGGGCGTTCCGATCTTTAACTTTATTTTGGATATTATCGGTGTCAAACCGGTGCATGGCTTAAAACCTAAAATTCATTTGAAAAAAAGTTCCCCTGCGGCCTCAGATTCTGCAAATAACCCCCGATAATATTTTGATTTTTCGCGGTTTCAGTGTAAAATGAACAAAGTAAATAATTTTAGAAAGAGGTCATTAACTGCTATGGCAAAATTAGTATTGATTCGTCACGGTCAAAGTGAATGGAACCTATCCAACCAATTCACTGGTTGGGTTGATGTTAACTTAAGCGAAAAGGGTGTTGAAGAAGCAAAGGCGGCTGGTCAAAAGATCAAAGCTGCTGGCTTAGAATTCGACTATGCCTTCACTTCTGTTTTGACACGTGCCATCAAGACATTACATTATGTTCTTGAAGAATCTGACCAACTTTGGATTCCTGAAACAAAATCATGGCGCTTAAACGAACGTCATTACGGTGCTTTACAAGGTTTGAACAAGAAGGAAACCGCTGAAAAATACGGTGACGATCAAGTTCATATCTGGCGTCGTTCATATGATGTTTTGCCTCCACTATTGAGTGCTGACGATGAAGGTTCAGCTGTTAACGATCGTCGTTACGCTGACTTAGATCCTAACATCATCCCTGGTGGTGAAAACTTGAAGGTTACTTTGGAACGGGTTATGCCTTTCTGGGAAGACCAAATCGCTCCTAAGTTGCTTGATGGTCAAAACATCATCATCGCAGCCCATGGTAATTCATTACGGGCCTTAAGCAAGTATATCGAACAAATCTCTGATGACGACATCATGGATCTTGAAATGGCTACTGGCGAACCAGTTGTCTATGATTTCGATGACAAGTTAAAGGTTTTGGGTAAAGAAAAGTTAGGCAAATAGTCGGTTGATTATTTACTGATTTTTGGAGAAGCACCCGCACTTGTGGGGGTGCTTTTTTCTGGCCTAAAATGCAGTTAGTGTTGGCTAGCGTGAGATGAAGTTGGCAATTTTAGGTGGGAATCGGACGTTATTGGGTATGATGGAAACTAAGGTGTGGGTGAATGATGTTGTACTGGAATCTGCACTTATGGGGCCCGTATTAGCATATTGAAATTAATTAAGTTAGATAGCCGACTTATCCCCGGAAGTTGTAAGACTCATGGGGATAAGTGGATAAAAATAATGATTAATGTGGAGAATTAACTTATCCACAAGTTAATAACTTTTGCGGCACAAGAGTTATACACAAAGAGAAATTGATTATGGGGGAAATAAGCATGAGTGAAACAGCAGCAAATGAGGTAACACAACGGGAAATGATTCGGTTGATTGGATTATTCCGCAAGAATGGTTTTAAGGGTGAATATGTTAGTTTCCAACACGTTACTGACGAAGGGGCTAGTTACTTTGTTGTGATGGCCGATGAAAACAATGGAACGCAGGGGTTGTTTAAGGCTGACTTGTTGAATGGTTCGATTGAATTCCAGTATATGCTGGATGAGAATCATGCCGTTGCTAAGTAAAAAGATTGACTTGAGCATAGAATTTAAATAAAAGAAGCATAACATGCCGGAATTTAAGCGTGTTATGCTTCTTTTTACATAGAAACGATGGTTTCATAATTAGTTTACCAGTTGATCACTCTGATGCCATAGCGTATCAGACGCTTGCGTAGCCATATGATGATTTTGAGGATTACTTAGTTGTGTCGCGGTCAATATACTTAGCGGTTAAGCCATCATATTTGTGCAAAGTGATCACTCTTAAAGCCTTATCATAGTTTTTAGCATTGCCTAAGCGCCCTAATACTGCCTCAAAAGCGTTCATACCGAGATTCGTGATAGCATTTATAATCAGATTATTTGCGCTATTAAAGTTGGTATTAGCCATAAGACTAGGATTGAATGCATTGACTGTGATGCGTTTGTCAGTTTCAGTGAGAAGTTTGTAGTCACAAAGAATATTGCATAACTTAGACATGGGGGAGCGATTCATCCCGGTATACCGTTGACTTAGGTCATCTGAACTAGAGTGGGTCAAAGGTCAATATTTTAAAAAGTAGGTTCGTACATTGGCAAGATGCGGGGGCGGTTGGTGTGTACCACTACTAAAAAAGTTATTTGGGCATTATCGACAATATGGCTACCTCGCTTTTTAAGCAGTTGTGTAGTTAGTTGCTGTGACAGTGTTATGGCTAGTGGTAATTTTAATTAATATTTGAATGTCATATTCATGTGGTGAGTTCTCATACCATCGACAAAGAAGAATAAAAAATCTAGGTCATCATTGGGAATCTTATTGGCTACTTCTACATCTACGCCTTCGGGGAGCATCCCTGAACGCTGTGATTTTCTTCAAGCCTAGTAACGAATATTTAGCTTTTTAACAAAGTTTACCAGAAAAGCACTCAACATTTACAGTAACACCAATACGATATTTACATCTTATGGATATATTCGTAATGCCGGTTAATAAAATTAGGAGTGATTGCATGAATAAACTGATTTCCGTAGACATTGATGAAACGTTAACACAAAGTAATGGAAAACCTTCTCCCAAAACTATATCCACAATTAAGAGTTTGATTAAATTAAAAAATACACTCGTTTTAAATTCTGGTCGAAATTTGACCAATGTAGCGCCCTTTTTAAAATACTTCACCCCGATAATTCATGGCAAACACTTTAACAGAAAACATGGTGAATCCGCTTATTATGGTCAATCGGAGAATTAGATGGATAAAAAAATTAAGTCAATATTAACACCAAGAGACAATCAAATTCCTTATATTGTTAGCATGGCTATAACTTTTTTTTGTTTCTATGGTTTTTCTTATTTAGTCTCAGTAGTTATGGTTAAAGAGACCAGGTCTCCTGATTTATTAGGTAAAGTTTTAACTTTGACCATGTTACCGGCAGCCGCGTTAAATTTATTAGCAGGTAGAGTTGTAAAATACCTTGGTGCAAAACTAGTCATGATAATAACGGATCTGCTAACCGGTATTCTGTTCATTATGACTTTTTTCTTAATGGAATTGTCTGTGGAAACAGTTGTTTTATTGGTTGTAGTATCAGTGCTGAATAAATCAATTGGCGTTTTCTACAAGCTAAGCAATAAAACAATTATTCCATTGTTATTTGTAGAAGACGAAATACTTCATATTAATAGTGTGCAAACACAAATAAGACAACTGGCGATTATAATATCATCTGTTTTAGTCACAGGATTGCTTGTGCTACTTAATCCTAAATTCATTATATTTATCATTGGAGCGTTATTTTTACTTTCGGTTGTATTTGATTTTCAACTACAACAAAAGATTCAAATTAAGAGTGAAGTGAGTCAGGATGATTCTGACTTTCAAGAGATTAAAGACAGTCAAAGAGGCTCAAATCTGTTATTTGCAGCATTGGGATGCTTTGTGGATTCCTTGGTTGTTGTGTTAATTCCGTGGCTGTCTCTTGTTGTGTTAAAAAGTAGCTGGATTCTCAGTATTCTGTTAATTTGTGAGGCCATCGGTATTTTACTTGCGCCGGTTTGTTTAAAGGTCCTACCGACAATTAGCCTGCATAAGTTAAGTTTGCTATTACCAGTGAGCTTACTGCTTCTATATCCCTATTTTCCGATAATGGCATGTGGCATGTTTAGTCTTGGATTGATTAGAGGCATGTTCAATATTCAGTTTTTCTCACAGATTCAACAAGAGGTAAGTTTAAGCAGGATGAGCCATACCATGGGAAATGTGCTGGCAATTACGGATGCCAGCACAGTCGTAGGGACATTAGGGGCGGCAAAATTGTCCTCTTGGTTTGGCCAGAGTGTATTTGTAACAATTGGTATAGTTTTAGAAATTTTCATTTTAATCATACTCTATTTAAGAAAAGGAAAAATAAATGACCGATAAATACGAATTTTGGTTTATCCCAGGTAGTCAGAAACTATACGGATCTGAACAATTAACTGAAGTACAAAATAACTGCAATGAGATAGTGACCACCTTAAATGCGGTATTACCATTTCCTGTTATTTTGAAAGATACTATCTTAGAGGCCAATCAATATACTGAGGTTATAAAAGAAGCGGATTTTGACGATAAGGTTGCTGGTGTTATTACTTGGATGCATACGTTTTCTCCAGCTAAAAACTTAGTCAGCGGTATCTAAAAAAATCAGTATGAGTGAGAGGATAGACGAGAAAAATGAAAATATGACTTTAAACTTTTTAAATGAGGAACACTAAAGGTAGATGGAAAATAGCTTCGAATCTTCAACAGTATAATGAGATATTACTTAGTCCCTATCCGCAATTGTGCGTGACAAATTATTATGTCTTTAGCGAAAAATGCTAAAGCTATTTACTCGTTCAGATATAGTAAAATGATGATAGTTCATAGCGAGTAATTCTTTGCTTGGTCGTTAAGTAAGTGTACTCGCTATGGGCTTTTTTTGTTCAATGATGTGTTGCACTTCAATTATAAATTCGTTATTAAAAAACATCAAATTTAAGTTACAACAATTTGCAATTGTAACTTAAACTTGGTACTATTTCTTTATCGATTAGGACAAACTCGTTTAAAAATAGGTTATCAATCGGAGGTATATTTTGAAAGCAGCTCAATTAGAAAAATACGCAAAAAATTATCAGTTGGTCGTTAATAATATTCCAATCCCGGCTATCAATGAAAATGAGGTGTTAGTAAGGGTTAAAGTTGCAGCGGTTAATCCTTTGGAAAATCTCATTGGATCCGGAAGCCTTAGGTTGTTGCAAAATTATTCATTGCCACAGACAATGGGGAATGAAATCACTGGAATTGTTGAAAAAATTGGGTCAAATGTTAGGGCAATCAATGTAGGTGATAAGGTATATTCTCGCCTACCGATGCAGACAATTGGCGGTTTTGCCGAGTACGTCGCCGTGGATGCTAACGCCATCAGTCTTTTGCCAGCTAATCTAGATTTTGTTTCTGGTGCGGCGGCTGCTTTAACCGGTTTAACCGCATATCAAGGCCTGCGTGAGGAACTGAAGGCTAAATCTGGTCAAACCGTGTTTATTCCCGGAGGGTCAGGTTCATTTGGTCAAATGGCAATCCCAATTGCAAAGAATATGGGGCTAACCGTTATCGTTAGTGGTAGCGCGGCAGCAAAAGAACGGACATTAGCGATTGGTGCAGATCAATATCTTGATTTTAAAAGAGAAAATTATTGGGAAGTGCTAAAAGACGTCGATTTTGTAATTGATACTCGGGGGCCTAATGAAATTGATCATGAATTGTCAATCATCAAACCGGGTGGCCGGTTATTGTCACTGATAGCGGGGCCGAATAAACGATTTGCAGTTGATCATCATCTTTCTTGGATGAAAAGAATGCTATTTGGTTTTGCTGGTAGAAAATTCGATAAGCAGGCTGCTGAGAAAGACGTTGAGTACCATTTCATATTTGTCCGGAGTAGTGGTACGCAGTTAGCAGCGCTCACCAAAATTATTGAAGCTAACCGTATTATTCCGGCCATTGATGCCACTGAATTTCACATTGAAGATATTAACGAAGCAATCAAATTAGTCACTAGTGGTCATCCCAAGGGCAAGGTTGTTATCAAGTTTTGAGCTTTGATAAATTTGTTATCAATTAGAAGTGAGGTTGATAATATGCGAAAAGTCAGCGATGAATTAATCCTGCAAACGGCAGAATGGTTGGCTGAGCGGGATAGCAATGTGACCTTGGCTACCATCGGCCAGAAATTAGGCGTTAGTCACGCTGCCCTTTACCGTTATTTTAAAAATAAGGACGAACTTTGGACGGCAGTGATGCAGCGGTGGTTCAAACGTGAAATTCTGGAAAAGATAACTTTAGCTAAAAGTTACCCGATGGCTAAAATGGCGTTGAAGGATTGGCTGCAGCAATTTTCCGCCTACAAAAAGACACTGTATACTGAAAATTCATGTTTGGCCCAGCGCAATATCCAGTACATTGATAACCGGATCCCGAGCCTTCAGGTGGTCTTGCAGCCGGCGTATGCTGAAATTAATCGGTTGATGGATTATCCGCCAGGGCAGTATGCTAAGGCCGAAGCGATTTTAGCAGTGTTTACTGTCTTCTTATTGCCAGACTTTAAAGAGACTTGGGATTATCCTGACTATAAGGAGCGGTTTGAGACATTCTGGCAGTTGATTGAACCAGGGTTATAGCGTAGGTACAATCGACTACTTTCAAATCGACTCATTGGAACGTGGTTTAGAAGCTTTTTTGAAATCAATTTAATACCCGCTTCATTAGGTGTTCGACTCGATTTGGGTATTGATTTTTAGTAATGTTACTATCCGGTACAGCACACACAGGAGAACTTATGAAATTAGAAAACCAGACCATTTTAGTAACCGGTGCCACTTCAGGCATTGGATTGGCATTTGCAACCCGCTTACTTGCGATGAATAATCAGGTCATCATTGCTGGCCACTCAGCCGCAAATTTAGCGGATACCTTGGCGAGCCACCCTGGTATGAAGGGTGTCGTCGTTGATATGGGTAACCCCGACGATGTTGAACGGATGGTCAGAGACCTTTCCCGTGATTACCCGGACTTATCCATCGTGCTTAACTCCGCAGGCATAATGCGACAATTTGATTTGTTTGACCAATCGATTTCCTTAACGGATCTGACTGCAGAGGTACAAACCAACCTCAAAGGGACAATCTTCTTGACGAAAGCCATCCTGCCCCTGCTAAATCGCCAACCCGAAGCCATGATTGTCAACATGAGTTCAGTGCTCTCACTTATGTCTGGGGCTGACTCACCCGTTCACTCGGCCTCTAAAGCTGGGATTCATATGTACACGGATGCGCTTAGAGAACAGGTGCGAGCTCATCACGCCAATATTTACGTATTAGAAATGATTCCATCTTTGGTTAGTGGGACCAAAGTGATTGGTCAATATGGCAACACACTGTCATCACGAATGATTCGTACCACCTTGGATAAGGTTGTAAACGCTGGAATCAAAGGAATGGAAAGAAACCGATCACACGTTGACGTCGGGTTCACCAAGCTATTGCGTCAATTCATGAAAGTGATGCCAAACCAGATTACCCATATTTGGGGCCAATCCACCTTGAAAATTTTTCTTGACCGGCGAGCGAACCAGAAATAACGGTACTGTCTTCTGAGGAGCGTGACGTAAGTAAATTTTATTATGCCTTTAGGCCTAGTTGAGCGCGCTAAAGCGTGCGAAACAAAAAACCACCCGCTATGCGGGCGGATGGCAAAATGGTTAAACCAAAACGCCCCCCATCAGATTTAGAATGTAGGTGTCAGAGCCAAACATTCAAAATCGAAAGGGGACGTCAGAAATGGCGAATAAGCTAAATAGTCTTGCGCATACCAAATGGCTGTGCAAGTACCATATTGTATTCACTCCAAAGTATAGGAGAAAAATAATTTATAATCAATATCGACGTGATTTGCAAGAAGATATTCGATTACTATGCCAATACAAAGGCGTAAAAATTTTGGAAGGCCATATGATGCCGGACCATGTGCATTTATTGGTAAGTATCCCACCGAAGCTGAGTGTATCAAGTTTCATGGGGTATTTGAAAGGTAAATCGGCATTGATGATGTTTGATCAGCATGCAAATTTAAAATATAAATTTGGAAATCGACATTTCTGGTCAGTTGGTTATTATGTCAGCACAGTTGGATTGAATGAGGCAACCATCAAGAAGTATATCCGTGATCAGGAGAAACATGATCAGGCGGAGGATCGCTTGAGCGTTCGGGAATATGAGGACCCTTTTAAGGGTCACGGTAAGTAATACTAACACCGCTTAAAGCGGTGGCAAAAGTGACAAGAGCAGTTTGGTTTTGATACACAAAAGCCAGCGCCTTGAGACGATGGCAAGTACATAGGGCTTATAGCCCTGGAGAAAACTACCCGTTTTACGGGTAGTTATGATTAACTTTTCGCTAAAACGAAAATCTCTGACGTTCTATCAGGCGATGTTGATGAGGAAAAGTGGGCGCAATTCATCTATGAGTTGCGCCTTTTTTTTACAAAAATGGTGTCGATGGATTTTTCCAGTAACACCATCATAGAGCTGATAAAATGATCATAAATGCCGGTATGTTTTATGAAGGTAGTCGGTGCATGTGCTATGATAATTGAGAAGTAAACTAATAGGGTGGTCGTTTAAAGATGGAATCCGATTTACAAAAACAATTATCAGCGTTATCAATGTATGAACGGGCAATTTTGATGTTCTGTTTGCGGGCTTATTTTAGTAGTGGTAACTATACGAATAAGCTGCCATTAGGTGAAATGTTACCAGATGTCGCTGCTATCTTTGACGTTAACCCAAGCGTTAACGTCTTCATCAAGTTAAGTGAGTTGCAGATGGGTACCAGCGCAGATCCGCAGACTTCGGTAAACGTTTTTGATGCAATGACTTATGATAAGGGTCAGCGTCAATTAGTGACTGTGTTAAATAAGCAAGCGGATTTAAAAACATTGTTAAAAATCGTTGATCACTAATTTAGATGGATTGATTTGATTTTTCAGTTAGTTTGCTAAATAAGTAAGCTAATTAGTTGACCTGCGCAGTTAAAAACCGTATGTTGAGATTAATCTTAAAATAAATTAATTTATCAGGAGGTTTGTCAGATGGCAAAGGTAACGATGATTGGTAAGGGCAATATGGGGCAAGCGATTGGCGATGTCTTTAAGCAGGGTGGCAACCAAGTGACGTATTTGGGTCATGATGATGCGGTCACTGACTTAGGCGATATCGTGGTTTTGGCGGTACCATATCCAGCAGCAATTAGTATTGCAAAAGCGAACCAAGCGGCTTTAGCGCATAAAGTGGTGGTTGATATTACGAATCCCTTGAATTATGAGACTTGGGATGAATTAGTCGTGCCAGCAGATGGTTCGGCTGCTGCTGAAATTGCCGCTTTATTGCCAGCATCACAAGTGGTAAAAGCCTTCAATACGACCTTTGCAGCGACTTTACAAAGTCGTAAAGTCGGCACTGCTACCACCACGGTATTGGCAGCTAGTGATTCTGACACCGCCAAGCAACAATTAGCTACCGCTTTAACGGATAGTGGCGTGGTTTTTGTTGACGCAGGTTCACTTAAACGTGCCCGTGAAATGGAAAGTATCGGCTTTTTGCAAATGACACTTGCAGCCAATGAAAAGATTGGTTGGACCGGTGGTTTTGGTTTAATGAAGTAGTTGTGAATTTATAATAAAAGTTAAGTGACCGCTAGAATTGGGTTAAAAACCAATTTTAGCGGTCTTTTTGTGCTAAATTAATCGCAATAATCAAGATTAAAAGTGATAGTGTCAGTTAAGCCAGTTGTATTATTGATTTTGTTAAATATAATTACAAACTTTGTAAGTCACTAAAGTAGGGTTTTTACGAGTAGTTTTGTATATTGTAGGAGTAGTCATTATTAGGTATTAAGTTTAGGGGGAATTATTTTGGGGAAGAAATTAACAAATGCAGCTGGTCAAGCGTGGAGCGATAATGAGCATTCATTAACTGCGGGGGTACGAGGACCGGTTCTAATTCAAGACTATAATTTATTAGAAAAATTGGCCCATTTTGATCGTGAACGGATTCCAGAACGGGTTGTCCATGCTAAAGGTGCGGGTGCCAAAGGTTACTTTGAGTTAACCAAAGACATGCATGCCTATACCAAGGCTAAAATTTTTACGGAGGTTGGAAAAAAAGTGCCGATGTTGGCGCGTTTTTCACAGGTAGCGGGAGAAAGTGGATACGCTGATACGGTGCGCGATGTGCGTGGCTATGCGTTGAGATTCTATACGGATGAAGGCAATTATGATATTGTCGGTAACAACACGCCAGTCTTTTTCATTAATGATCCGTTGAAATTTCCAGATTTTATTCATTCTCAAAAACGTGACCCTAAGACTCATGAACGTTCACAAGATATGCAATGGGACTTTTGGGCGCACTCGCCAGAATCCGTGCACCAAGTCACCATTTTAATGGGAGACCGTGGGCTTCCAGCCTCTTATCGGGAAATGAACGGCTATGGCTCGCATACTTATAAATGGGTGAATGATCAGGGTGAAGCTTACTGGGTCAAATACCACTTTATTACCAAGCAAGGTATTAAGAATTTGAGTAATGAAGTAGCGGCTAAAGTGGCTGGTGAAAATCCTGATTTTCTGCAGGCCGATTTATTTAATGCAATTGAACAAAAAAATTATCCAAGTTGGGATGTCTGTGTTCAGGTTCTGCCATATGAAGCCGGGCTTAATTATAAATATGATATTTTTGATGTGACTCAAGTGGTCTCTAAAAAAGATTATCCACTCATTAAAATTGGAACCTATACCTTAAATGCCAATCCTGAGAATTACTTTGAAGGTGTTGAAGAAGCGGCTTTTTCACCAGCTAACATGGTGCCAGGGATTGAACCGTCACTTGATAAACTCTTACAAGGACGCCTTTTTGCCTACAAAGACGCGGCGCGTTATCGCTTAGGTGCAAACTATGAACAACTCCCTGTCAATCGGCCCAAGCATCAGCCTGCCAATTATGAACGTGATGGGTTTATGCAAACGGCGAATGATGGTGATGCGGTCAACTATGAACCAAATAGTAAAGATGGTCCGGTAGAGGATCCAGCTGGTCGGATTAAACCGTATGCAGTTAGCGGTGAAGCCGGGCACTATGCGTACAATACTGACTATGGTCTCCCTGCTGGCAAGCTCTTCCGGCTAATGGCTAAAAATGAACAAGCCCGGTTGGTTGAGACGATTGTGACAAACCTGGGCCAAGTTAAGGATCGGCAGGTCAAGGTTTTGGAAGCAGCCCAATTTTATGAAGCTGACCATATCTATGGCGAATTAGTTGCTAAAGGATTGGGAATTGACGTTGATGAAATTAAAGCTTATCCATTTTAAGCGTTCAGTTTTAAGAACTTGTCATTAAAAGTTGTACTCATAATAATGGGTTCAATTAACTAGATTTTTCAGGCGTCGTCTTTTAATAGATGACGCCTTTTTGTTGGTCCGATGTTAAGCGTAAGCCCCCATTGAATGTGCTAATCTAATTATGATATGATAATTTTGATTAGGATTCATAATTAGGGGGTGCAATATGAAGGATGTTAGACGTTATGGGATTGAGACACCTTGGTTACCAGTGATGTCTTTTTTTGCAATAATTTTTTGGGGTGCTTATGATTATTTTAATTGGGGAACTGTTAATGCCGCAATTGATATTTTCATAGGGTTGTTGATATTAGTAGAGAATGTTTTCTTCTGGTACACTGCAATTCGGGGGAAATATGTGATTTATGACCAGTTAGTTCAGCAAATTCCCTTGGATTCTGCAGGACAAGTTTTAGATTTGGGTTGTGGTCAGGGGGCTTTGTTAGCCCGAATCGCTAAGCAATTAACGAATGCGAGCCACGTAACTGGGATTGATTCGTGGCATCGGGGTACGCCAGCGGCAACGCAAAAAAATCTTGATGAGTTAGGGGTCGCAGATCGGACCACCTTAGTGATTGGGAAATTAACGACATTACCATTTGAAACCAACCAGTTCGATGTGATTGTAAGTGGTTTTGCCTTGCATAAAATTAAAAACAATCAACAACGCGAACAAGCTGTGCATGAAGCGATTCGGGTCTTAAAGCCGGGGGGCCAATTGCTAATTGTGGATACTGATTATCGGGCAACCCAGTATCGAGATGTTTTTCGAAGTGAAAATGTTCAGATTGCTGAATCTAAGCTACTAGGTATCAACGGCTGGTGGGCAGGCCCGTTTAAGATGAGCTACCTGGTGCGTGGTGTTAAAGCGAAATAACTAAATCAAAAAAGAAACCTTGTGGATAAGTTAGTTATCCACAAGGTTTCTTTTTAATTGAGCTGAGTTATCCACAGAGATGTTAGCTTATCGAATAACTAATACTGAAATTGGTGAATACTTTGCCATGTAAGCAGCTTGGCTACCAAAATGACGAGCAAGGCCTTTCTTAGCTTCGGAACCGATAATTAAAATATCAGGTTTGACCTGCGGAATGACCTTCTTAACAATCGTTTCACCAGGTTCGCCTTCAGCGATTAACGTGCTAACGAGATCTACCCCGGCAGCCTGAGCTTGTTGTTTGTATTTTAGCAGGTGTTGTTCTAATGCCGAACGTTCACCGTGAACGAAATCCTTGTTTAATGCTTCGTAAACGTTCATATCGTTATTTTCAAGAATTGAAACAATGACTAATTCAGCGCTGGTTGCTTTTGCACGTTGAATCGCATAGTCAAAAGCAAGCATGGCATCGGCAGAATCATCAACACCGACCAAAATTCGTTTAAATTTAGCTTCCATATTATTCACCCACTTAGTTTTTAATCTTATCAGTAGTGTCTAACGCTAACTTAGCGGCATAGGCTTTATTACCACGATGTAAATCATAGGTAGCCCAGACCAGCAAAGCTAGAATAGCGGCAATTAAAATGTAAGAAATCATTGTAGCGACATCTTGAGCACCAGCCGAAGGGTTGTCACCGAAGAAAGCTAGAATTGCATCTGGTAAACCGATTAAGTTTAAGAAGGTTAGGCCAATAACGGATAACCAGCCGAATAATTTGACCCAAATGGCATTCTTAAACCGATCACCCATTTCAGAACGACTGTCTGTCAGCATTAATAACGGTAGCATCGAGAATGGGAGCGCAAAGGCTAAGAAGACCTGCGAATTATTCATAAGCGTATTCAAGGCAGTATGCTCGGCAATGGCACTCTTACCACTCGTCATTAAGACACAGATGATGACAGGAATTACTGAGATTAACCGAGTAACTAAACGCCGTAACCAGAGTGGCATCCGCATGTGCACGAAGCCTTCCATGATAACTTGCCCAGTTAAGGTCCCCGTAATGGTTGCATTTTGACCGGAAGCTAACAAGGCAACTGCAAATAGAACGGATAAAACGCCGGATTTAGCAACACCGATTAAAACGGGGTTACTCAACATGGCAGTGTTGGATAACGCATCAAAGAGCCCGAAGAATGAGGGGTCTTTAACTGCGCCAGTTTTGAAAACAGCCACACCCATGATGAGTAACAATGAGTTAACGACAAATGCAAATGACAACTGAATATTGGAATCCCAAGTTGTAAATCTAATGGTTTGAGCAACCGCATTTTCATTTTTGTGATCAACTTTTCGTGTCTGTGAAATGGCGGAATGTAAATATAAATTATGCGGCATGACGGTGGCCCCGATAATTCCTAAGGCCCCAGATAAGGGGGTCATACCACCAACGGCGTGACTAGTTGAAAAAGTGTCGGTCGTTGGAATTAAGCCCTTCAAAACGCCACCCCAATCAGGATTGGAGAGGGCCACTTGATAAGCAAATACCAACAAAATAACTAAAATCAAACAAACGACGATAGCTTCAATTTTTCGGAAGCCAATTTTCGTTAATAATAGCAATAATAAGACATCAAATACGGTAATAAAGACCGCAATGATTAATGGAATATGAAATAACAAATATAAGGCAATCGCAGCCCCAATAACTTCGGCGATATCGGTCGCCATAATGGCTAATTCGGTTAAAATCCAAAGGACAATTCCTAATGCTTTGCTGGTTCGAGCGCGGATTGCTTGCGCCAAATCCATCTGACTCACGATTCCAAGTTTAGCTGCCATGTATTGTAATAACATCGCAATCAAACTTGACATCAAGATGACAGACATAAGTAGATATTGGAAATTTTGTCCACCGGTAATTGAAGTTGACCAGTTGCCGGGATCCATGTAACCAACCGCAACTAATGCACCAGGACCTGAATACGCAAATAACATTTTCCAAAATCCTAGATTTTTTGGTACTTCGATGGTGCCATTAATTTCTTCGAGCGATGGGCCATTCGCATATTCAATTAGCTTATGCTTTTGGCCATTCCCCTTATTTTCTTCACTCACTTAAAAACTCCACCTTTCTAGTGACAATAAATATGACCAGTTGCAATTATACAATAAAAAATTTGAAATAGAAATGTTTTTTAGGTACGCCTACAAATTAAAATAACGATTAATATACTATAAACGCTGCAACGAGTAGGAAAAATGGATGGTAAAAAAGTTTGGTACGACTAAATAAAAAAGCTTTCCGAATTGAAAATTCAATTCAGAAAGCTTTATAGGTTGAAATTAATCTTGACGCTTGTTTTTAGATCTTCTGAAACCTGAAAGTAATCCCGTTAAGGCTAATAAGATAGTTCCAAATACCACGGCTGCCGAATGTGTTGATTCATCGGTTTGCGGTAGCGTTGGTTGAGTTGCTTGTCCATGAGCCGATTTAGGTTTAACTGTAAGTTTAAGTGTCGCTTGCTGTAGTTGACCATTTTTAGCCGTGAACTGATAAGTGATTTGATAAGTGCCGGCAGTTTTCACATGCGTTACCGGTTGTCCGTCTTTAGTCATCGTGACGTTGATCTTATCAAAGCTAACATTTGATCCATCCGAGTCAGTCGCATCGCCAAAACCATCTTCGACATGCCAAGTATCATCAACTGAAATATCAGTATCTGGTTTTACAATGAGATCAGCTTGGTCATCTTTAGCTGTAATGGTAACGATACTCTGAGCAGTCTGGCGCTGGCCTTGTTGATCAATAAAGTAATAGGTGACCAAGTAAGTGCCAGCTTTCGAAGTATCGATAGCGGCGACGAGCTGATTAGTTGATCGATTCTTAATCGTGACAGTTAATTGTTGGAAGGCAACATTAGTGCCATCCGTATTTTTAGCTGTAATTAAGTTATCTACTGGGTGCCAAGTTTTGCCGGTTGTTAAGTTAGTTGTGGGCTTAACTTTAAGCTGACTTTGACTAGCTGTAACCGTGACCGTACTGGTTTTAGTTTGCCGGTTACCAAGTGTATCGATAAAGTAATAAGTGACTTGATAGGTGCCGGCAGTGGTGATGCCGGTTACGGCTTTGCCATTCTTGGTATAAGTTACGGTTACGTTGGCAAAAGCCACAGTTGAACCGTCAACGTTAGTTGCTGATTTAAAGTTGTTTTTGGCAGACCAGTTATCACCAGCAACGATGGTTTCGGTAGCCGCTTTTAGATTTAAAACAGCTGCATTGGTTACCGTCACAGTACTAGTGGCTTGTTGTAAGCGACCTTGTCGATCCGTGAAGCGATAGGTGACTACGTACGTACCAGCAATTTTTGGATTAAGGCTGGCGACAGGTTTTCCGTCTTTAGTGTAGGTAATCGTCATATCGTTAATGTTCAAGTTAGTACCATCGACGTCCGTCGCACTAATGAAATTCGTTTGTGCGGACCAGTTATCACCTGCAACAATGGTTGTGGCTGGTTTTACGACGAGCTTAACTTGATTAGCAGCCACTGTGACAGTGCTAGTCTTTGTTTGGACGATACCAAGTGAATCTGTAAAGCGATAAGTGACTTGATAGGTCCCGGCAGTCGTAATGCCAGTGACGCTTTGCCCGTTCTTCATATAGGTCACCGTGATGGATGGAAAATCAACGGCGGTGCCATCAACATTAGTTGCGGTATTGAAATTCGTTTCCGCTGACCATTTATCACCCGCAACGATGGTTTCGGTGGTGTTAGTTAATTGTAAACCAGCGTCATTGGTGACCGTTAAAGTACTCTTAGCCTGTTGCAAATGGCCCTGTTGATCCGTGAAGCTATAGGTGATCACATAAGTGCCAGCGACGTTAGGGTCTAAGTGAGCGACTGGCTGTCCATTTTTAGTATAGGTTACAGTTAAGTCTTTTAAAGTGATGTCGGTGCCATCAACATCTGTAGCAAAGCCGAAGTTATCCTGTGCGGACCAGGTTGAGCCAGCGACAATTGTGCTTCCAGGCCGAGCCACGATGTTAACTTGATTCCGAGCTACTGTGACGGTACTGGTCTTAGATTGAATGTTCCCAAGTGCGTCAGTAAAGCTGTAGGTGACTTTATAGGTGCCGGCAGTGGTAATTCCAGCAACGTTTTGGCCATCTTTTTGATAAGTGACGGTGACGTTAGAGAAATTAACGCTAGCACCGTCAACATTAGTTGCGGCGGCAAAGTTAGTCTCTGCCGACCACTTATCGCCAGCGATGATGTTTTCAGTCGGATTCTTTAAGGTTAATCCGGCATCATTAGTGACAATAATCGTGCTGGAAGCACTTTGGCGATTGCCTTGTTGGTCAATGAAACTATAGGTAACTACGTAAGTGCCAGCTGATTTGGTATCAAGTTGATCGACTGATTGCCCATTTTTGGTATAGGTAATCTGCATTCCAGCAACCGTCAATTTAGTTCCGTCAGTATCAGTTGCCGACGCAAAGTTATCGGCCGGTTTCCAAGTTGATCCAGCAACAATTGAAGAATCGGGTTTGGTGGTAATGTTAACTTGATTTTTAGCGACAGTCACCGTACTGGTCTTAGATTGAGTCTTGCCGAGTGAGTCAGTAAAGCTGTAAGTAACTTTATAGGTGCCGGCAGTGGTAATGCCATCAACAGCTTGCCCATCTTTAGTATAAGTGACAGTGATGTCTTTGAAATTAACGGTTGAGCCGTCAACATTAGTGGCTGAAGCAAAATTTGTTTCCGCTGACCAGTTATCACCAGCAATGATAGTTTCAGTGTTGCTAGTTAAGGTTAGGTCAGCATCGTTAGTTACTGTCACTGTACTGGTTTTAGATTGAAGATTGCCAAGTGAGTCAGTAAAGCTGTAAGTGACATAATAGGTGCCGGCAGTGGTAATGCCATTAACAGCTTGGCCGTCTTTTTTATAAGTGACAGTGATGTCTTTGAAATCAACGGTTGAACCGTCAACGTTAGTGGCCGAAGCGACATTCGTTTCAGCGGACCAGTTATCACCAGCAACGATAGTTTCGGTTGGATTCTTTAAAGTTAATCCAGCATCATTAGTGACAATAATTGTGCTAGAAGCACTTTGGTGATTGCCTTGTTGGTCAATGAAACTATAGGTAACTACGTAAGTGCCAGCTGATTTGGTATCAAGTTGATCGACTGGTTGACCATCTTTGGTATAGGTAATCTGCATGTCTGAAACAGTTAAAACTGAACCATCAGTATCAGATGCTGATACAAGGTTATCAGCCGGATTCCAAGTTGATCCAGCAACGATGGAAGAGTCTGGTTTCGCAACAATGCTGACTTTATTTTCATCGACAGTCACAGTACTGGTTATAGATTGAGGATTGCCGAGTGAGTCATTAAAACTATAGGTGACGTAATAGATTCCGGCAGTGGTAATTCCATTAACAGTTTGGCCATCTTTTTGATAAGCGACAGTGATGTCTTTGAAATCAACAGTTGAACCGTCAACGTTAGTGGCCGAACCAAAGTTCGTTTCAGCGGACCAGTTATCGCCAGCAATGATAGTTTCAGTTGGATTTTTGACACTGATGGCAGCATCGTTAGTGATGGTCAGCGTACTGGTGGCGCTTTGACGGTTTCCTTGACTGTCAGTAAACCAGTAAGTAATCGTATAAACGCCAGCAATCGTAGTGTCAAGCGTAGTGCTTGTTTGACCATCTTTGGTATAGGTAACCTGCATATCTGAAACAGTTAAAACCGAACCATCGGTATCAGTTGCTGATACAAAGTTGTCAGCCGGATTCCAAGTTGATCCAGCGACGATGGAAGCATCTGGTTTCGCAACAATGCTGACTTTATTTTCATTGACAGTCACAGTACTGGTTATCTCTTGTGTCTTGCCAAGTGAGTCAGAAAAGCTGTAAGTGACTTCATAGGAACCGGCGGTGGTAATCCCACTAACATCTTTGCCGTCTTTTTGATAAGTGACAGTGATGTCTTTGAAAGCAACACTTGAACCGTCAACATTAGTGGCCGAACCAAAGTTCGTTTCAGCGGACCAATTATCGCCAGCAATGATAGTTTCAGTTGGATTCTTTAAAGTTAATCCAGCATCGTTAGTGACAATAATTGTGCTAGAAGCGCTTTTGTATGTTCCCTTGTTGGTCAATGAAACTATAGGTAACGACGTAAGTTCCAGCTGCTTTGGTATCAAGTTGATTGACTGGTTGACCATCTTTGGTATAGGTAACCTGCATGTCTGAAACAGTTAAAACTGAACCATCAGTATTAGTTGCTGATGCAAAGTTATCAGCTGGCTCCCAAGTTGATCCAGCAACGATGGAATTATCTGGCTTTGCAACAATGCTGACTTTATTTTCAGCAACGGTTACCGTAATGGTTTTAGATTGAGTCTTGCCGAGTGAGTCATTAAAACTATAGGTGACTACATAGGTGCCGGCGGTGGTAATGCCCTCAACAGGTTGCTCATCTTTTTGATAAATGACAGTGATGTCTTTGAAATTAACGGTTGAACCGTCAACGTTAGTAGCTGATTTAAAGTGTTTTTCCGCCGACCAGTTATCGCCAGCGATGATAGTTTCGGTATTGCTAGTTAAGGCTATGTCAGCATAGCTAATTAGCCAAGAATAAGTGCCAGGAGCACTGCCATCGTAATTTTTCATTAAATCATCAGATGACTGATAAGTCGTGTAGTCACCATCTTTGATCCAGTTACCAGTATAGGGCTTGGTGGTCGTGACAAGTGGCAAGTTAACGCTACCGGTACTATTGGTTAATCTTACATTAGCACCTAAAACTAAGGTATTAAGATTAGTAGTTTTGACTAGCATGTCAACAATGTTAGTCGTATCAGATATTGTAAAGTTAGCAATATTGAGTGATTGTAGATGAGTAGCATTACTAAACATACCAGACATATTAGTTACATTGCTAGTATCCCAGTTAGCAATGTTGAGTGATGTTAGAGAGGTGTTCTGAAAAAACATGTTGCTCATGTTAGTTACACTACTAGTATTCCAATTGCCTATCGATAAGGATATGATTTTTGTCATTTTGCTAAACATGCTAGACATATCGGTAACATTGCTAGTGTTCCAATTTTCAATTCCAAGAATGTTGGTTACACCACTACGATAGAATGTATTAGACATATTAGTAACATTAGTTGTATTCCAATTTGAAAGGTTTAGGCTGGTAAGACCACTTGTTAGGTAGAACATATAAGACATATCAGTAACTTTTGATGTGTCCCACTTTGAAACGTCAAGCGTAGTTAGGGCAGTAGTACTTTTAAACATATAAGACATATCAGTAACTTTTGATGTGTCCCATTTTGAAACATCAAGGGTAGTTAAGCTAGTCGCAGTATTGAACATATTAGACATAGTAGTGACATTGGCAGTATCCCATTGACCAATGCCTGTAATGTTGGCTACACCACTTTGGTAGAACATGTAAGACATGTTAATGACTTGACTAGTATTCCAACCTGAAAGATCTAGATTTGTCAGGTTAGTTGTGCCATAGAATACAGCAAGCATTGTAGTAGTACTGTCAGTGTTCCATTTCGAAACATCTAGGGTGGTTACAGAGCTAACGTTGCGGAATAAGTAGTTCATGGACTTTACTTTGCTAGTGTTCCATTTCGAAACATCTAAACTGGTTAAGCTTGAATTATCTTGAAAAAGATCAGACATGTCAGTGACGTTGCTCGTATCCCAATTGGAAACATCAATTGATACTAAGGCGCTATCTTTGAAAAACATGCCGCTCATAGTGGTGACGGAGCTAACATCAAGGTTGGAGCCATTTTCAAAGGTAGTTAAATTCGTCATATTTGAGAAGAGTCCTACCGAGTTAGCGTTAGCAGTTACGGTCCCATTAATGATAACTTTTTTGACTAGCGTGACATCAAAATATTGAGACCATAAATTGTTGGTAACATTCGTTGACGCATCCAATCCACCTTCATTAATCGTTAAAACGCCATCGGAATCAAGAGTCCAACTAGCACCGGCGTTAAAAGTTCCTGAATAATCAATCGTAGTTGCTTTAGTTGTGGCATTGCTTTTTAAGGCCTTCGCTTGAGTAGGTAAGGTTTTTGTATCGGAAGTTACAGCACTGTCACTAATTGCTGTGTCAGTAGCTGCAGATGCAGCAGTACTGGTACTTGCGGATGCATCGGCACTGTCGACGTTAGCTGTGACGGTACTATCAGTCGTTTCTGTCGTTGTATTAGTTGTGGAATCAACACTTTCGGTAGCAGTACTATCCGAGCTGGCATCGACCGCTACACTGTCACTGGTCGCCTCGGAAGAAGCGGCGCTAGCGGTACTTTCTGCACTAGTTGTGGTTGATGAATCAGCACTGGTCGCCTCGGAAGAAGCGACACTAGCGGTACTTTCTGCACTAGTTGTGATTGATGAATCAGCACTGGTCGCCTCAGAAGAAGCGGTACTAGCAGAAGTCTCTGTATTAGTTACCGTCGATGAAGCGGCACTAGCTGCCTCAGAAGTAGTGGTGCTATCAGTAGTTGATGTGCTTGTGTTTTTAGAAGTAGCAGCGTCTGCGGTTGAAGTAGTTGTAGGTTGAGACTCAGCAGTCGTTGAACTACTGGTAGTCACACTGGTTGCGGTACTTGCGCTAGTCGTGGTGGCACTAGCAGTGCTCGTCGTTGCTGCGGTACTGGTTGCTGAAGTAGCCGCACTACTTGCAAGCACGGCGGTCTTAGCATTAGTATCGTTAGCGGTACTTGTGATGCTAGTACTGTCTTCACTGGCAGCGTTAGTTGTTGCAGTGTTATCTGCTTGGACGGATAATGTCTCAGCTTGCCATGATAGAACGGCGATTCCGGCAATAATCCAGAAACGGCCTTTTTTATACATCTTATAATGAATTTTCTGATCTGCAGGTTTAGACATCCTAAGATTCCCCTTTATTTTTAAAACATACTATTAAGTGCCTTAACGGTATCACTTAAACTGACAAACGAAGTTTCGATTGAAATAGATAAAATTAAAAAAATAGTAATGGATTAATATGAAAACAGTTCATGTGTTTAATAGTAATAGTGTAACAAAAAAAACAAGGTTTTAGGGGGTATTTTGAAATAAATTATCGTCATAACTAGTAATTAAACGAAAGAATGCCTAATTATTAGGGTTCTTGAAATTAGATAGGACAAATTGCAAATTAAGTGAACGAGGTTAACTGATTAAATTAGATGGATTAATAATTAAGTTATGAGTAATTATTTTAAATTTTATCGCTTAAATCAACTGGTCGATATGCTTAAACCGTTACTAGTCCTACTATCAACTTGGTTAAAAATTCTTTGGTATAAACTCCCGTATAATGAAGCGCTTTCAAAAGAAATGTGCTATGCTACTTGTAGGCACAAGTTATATAGGCGCCTACTAATCAAAAGAAAGGAGGTCCGGTCTATGTATCGAGCAATTGCGCAGGATATTATCAAGTCGATTATGAGTGATGAGTATGCAACCAAGCTGCCCACGGAAAAGACGCTAATGGCCCGCTTCAATGTTAGCCGCAATACCATTCGTAAAGCGATTGATGTGGTGTTTCGTCATGGACTGCTACGGCGAGTGCAAGGAAGTGGCAATTTCATTATTAAACCACCTGAGAATTCGACGACAGTCTTGAACTTATCAATTGGTTTTGATCAATCATCTATGGTAGCCGGTGGGCCGCTAACATCTAAAGTCGTGACTTTTGATAAAGTTGAAGCTAATCAGCGTTTGGCTCAACAAGGCAATATCACGGTTGGAACCGAACTGTACCGAGTGATTCGATTACGATATCTCAAAGACGAACTTTATGATTTAGAAGAATCGTATTTTCCAAGAACGGTGGTCCCATTCATGTCGGCTGATAGTGTCCAACATTCAATCTTTGTTTTTTTACGGGAAGCTTATGGTATTACTGGGAGTACGACCGAAAATTATGTTCATCAAGTCCGATTGGATGCGGAACGGGCCGCATTGCTCGAACAACCAGTTGGTGATAAAACGATGCGCTTGGATGGAATTAACTATTTAACGGATGGCACGGTATTCAACTTTTCGAGCACATTCTTCGTTTATCAAGATTTAGAGTTGTACTATCATACGGAAAATATCGATCTGCAAGACTAAGTCGGGGTTGTATCAGGGGGGATACTGAGACAACTGACCGCTATTAATTCATAACCTTTGGAGGGTGTATTATGAACGCATTTATCGAATGGCTCAATAAACACTTAGTACCAATTGCAGCAAAAATCAGTGCAGTGCGCTGGTTAGTTGCTTTACGTGACGCATTTATTGCAATTATGCCGGCTATGATGGCCGGGTCAATCGCCACTGTTTTGAACGCTTTAGTGCGCGATATTCCAACCAAATTTGGCTGGATGGGTTTTGTTAACGCAATGCAATGGTTAATTGGTATCAACGCGATGGTTTGGACTGGGACTTTAGCAATTTTAGGCCTAATCTTTGCTTTCACTTTCGGGTATCAATTAGCGGTTCAATATAAAGTTGAACCAATTACCGGTGGGATTGTGACGTTAGGGACTTTTATTATGAGTTTGCCACAAAACTTTACCGGGACGTTGACGAAGAGTTTAAGCGCTGGCGCAACGAAGATTTTAACGGACTCCGGGATGGCAGTTTCTGGTAAACAGGTGACTGCTTGGGGTTACTTTAACTTCAATACTTACTTTGGGTCGTATGGTTTCTTTACTGTCATGATTTTAGGGGCCATTGCCAGCACTTGTTACATCTATTTAATGAAAAAACACATCACAATTAAGATGCCGGATTCAGTGCCACCTGCAGTTGCGAATGCCTTTACTGGGATTATTCCTGCGGCAGCAGCTTTCTATGTTGTCGGGATTATCAACTGGTTATTCAGTAATTTCGGACAAACCACAGTTATCGAATGGATTGCCAAAGTCATTCAGGAACCATTATTGAACATGAGCCAAGGTTATGGCGCCGTCTTACTGATGACGTTATTAGTTCAAGTTTTCTGGTTCTTTGGGATTCATGGTTCCAATGTGTTGGCACCAATTTTAGATGGTATTTGGTTGACGGCGCAATTGGCAAATGTTAACGCTTTCCAAGCACACAAAACGTTACCATATCTTTGGACTCGGAACTGTTTTGACTTATATGCTTGGATTGGTGGGGCCGGCTCGACCTTACTATTATTAGTTGCAATTTTGATCTTTAGTAAACGTGATGACCAACGTTCTGTGGCTAAATTGGCGATTGGACCGGGATTATTCAACATTAATGAACCCGTCATGTTTGGATTACCAATTGTGTTAGACCCAATCTACTTTATTCCATTTATCTTAGCCCCAGTTGTAACCGTATCCATTGCTTATGCCGCAATCACTGCTGGCTGGGTCGCACCAATTACTAATAATATTGTTTGGTCCATGCCACCAATTATGAATGCCTTGGTTGCCACCATGGACTGGCGGTCAGTGGTCTTACAAGTGATGAATGCGTTAATTGCGTTTGCAATTTACATTCCATTTGTTAAGGCAGCGAACCGCATTCAACCAACCACGATTGGAGATTAATTAACTCATGAAAAGCTTAAAGCAGGGTTTACTCATTGGAATGAATCTATGCTTATTGGCAGTGGTGCTCAGTCCGATGGCTGGCAGTATTGGCCAATGGGTAACGCTAGGACTAGGATTAGTTGGCTGTGGCGCGTTGTTTATGGTTTATCGCCATGTTGGTCGGCTTGAAAGGAGCCAACGACATGCAAATTAAATTAACGTTGCAAGCGCCGGTTGATTATATTTATCAACAATTAATTGGTTCTGCCGAAGCTGATATTTATCAACAAACCGGTCGGCCGGCATCTAAACAAAGCCTCCAGGGTTATCGATATGCTAAAAAATGGGCGAATGGGATGCAAGGGCATCTCACCATTACGCATGCTGAACCAGGCGTCCATTATGGCTATGAATTGGAGACATCAAGAGATCATTACGGGGTTGATTATCAGTTCACCACGACGGCGACGAACGAAACGGTCTTGGACTATGCGGAAACTTTCTTCGGGAAAGATAAGAAGACGCAAGCCAATAATCGGATTGGTGTCATGCTAATGGGTTGGTTCCGTAAACGGCGCTTTAAGAAAATGATGAGTCAAATGGCAGCAACGTATTACCAATAAAAAAGTGTGGGACAACCTGATTTTGGGGTGCCCGTTGTGGTAGCCTTGATGTCAAAAAATCACTGCAAGAATTCATAAAATTCTCGCAGTGATTTTTTGTCCAATTCGCTTATCAGCCGACTAAGATTTAAGTGTCGGGGCGTGCCAATAAAAGTAGCGTAACCAAAGGACTAGAGCGACTAATTCTAATATGGCGGTCAGCAAAAAGATGGGTTGATAATCCCAGTAAGTTGCGACGACGGCTGCCAGACCAGGCCCCACCACGTTACCTAGAGCTTGTGCCGATTGATTAGAGCTAAAGATGCGACCGAAAACAGTGCGTGGCATACGATCAACGGTTAATACTTGAATTGCGGGTAGTAAGGCAGCGTCAGCGATACCTAAGATGAACCGCAAGCTGATAAGTTGCCAGATTTGAGTGACCAAACTACTCAGGCTTAAGTCGATAATGGCGAGGCCTAAAAAGATTATTAAACACCGCGATGCCCCTAAATAATCAATCAGGCGACCAATCCGACTGGCCATTAACACGGTAGCTAAACCAGGGGCTGCGGCGACCAAACCAGTGATTAAAATAATTTGGTTAGTATTAGATGTCAACTGGCCCACTAAAAGACTTAAAAGGGGTGTTATGGCATTAGTGGTTGCTTGAATGATGAGCAGTGAAGCGAATAGTGCGGTAAAGAAAGGGCGACCAACTTGATGTAAGACTGGTTTTAGTGGTGGCAAAGCTTGCCGGTCAATCGGGGTCACGGCTTCTTGCACACCCCACCAAGTTAAGGCAAAGACCAGGGCCATTAGACTGCCGGTAATAAAAAAGGCGCCACGATAACCCACACGACTAGCGAGACCGCCCCCAATTAAGGGGCCTAATAAACTGCCAGTAATACTACCCGTGATTAGTTTACTGAGCTGGTGTCCACGATGGGCGACGGGCGTGGTTAATGAAATTAAGGCATTGGCATTGTTGATGTAGCCTGAAAAAGCTCCTTGTAAGGCCCGGAAGCCTAATAAAATAGTTACATTGGGCGCTAAACCAACACCGATAATCGTTAGGGTCATAGCGCCGGAAGCGCGTAAACACATCAACTTTCGGCCTTTTTGATCTGCCAAGCGGCCCCACCATGGGGAAACAAGTGCTTTACTTGCGTAGGTTACCGCAAAGGCGGCGGCACCTAAAAAGTTGAGTTGTCTTGGGCTGAAGTTACCCAAAGTTTTGATATAAAGAACGATAAAGGGCAAAGTCATGGCGTTGCCTAAATCAGTGATTAGACTACCAAGCCACAAAATCCGGAAGTTCCTGTTAAAATTAATCGGCACCGCAATTAAACTCCTTAGAAGTTCAGATTTACTAGTCTTAGTATAGTAGCTAATGCCCCATTAGTAGATGAATTTTCGGTATTGATTGTGTAAAGTGACCTAAAAAGCGCGTCTAAAATAACTGATTAGTCCGTAAAGGATTGTCATCAGGTACTTTAGACGCGCTTTTGTGTTTGTTACTGATTGAAATTGCGGCTAGGCCGTGATAAATCGGTGTCGTTACTGGTGGTGTTCCACATGAGCCGGTTGTTTAGCCGGTTTTGCTAACCAAATTAAGCCTAGTAATAAAACGAGACTGATAGCGACCATCAAGGCACCAAAGATTGGCGTCCAAGCTAAGCCAAATTGCGTCGTAACTTGCCCCCCAATCCCGGAACCCAACGCAATGCCGACATTGAAGGCCGAGATATTCAGTGCGGAAGCCATGGTAATATCTTGCGGTGTTTGATCTTCTGCCAATTGGACAATATATAGTTGAAGACCGGGAACATTCATAAAGGCAAAAATCCCCATGGCGAGTACGGTTAGTAGACCAAGCCAATGACTGTGGGCGGTGAAACCCAAGACTACTAAGGTGATCAAGAGTCCGACAAACATTTTAAAGAGGGCGACCAATGGGCGGGTATTGGCCCAGCGTCCACCTAGCGTATTGCCTAAAGCAACCATCAGACCATAAATGACCAGAATGACGACGACGGCACTGGCGGACCAGCCCATTGACTGTTCTAATAATGGTGATAGGTAAGTGTAAGCGACGAACGTGCCACCATACCCTAGCGCAGTGACTAATAAAGCCAGTAAAAGTTGTGGATTTGTTAAAACGCGTAGAATGCCACGCGCAGTTGCTTTGGTGGGCAATGGTAAGTGACGTGGAATTAACCAGTAATCTGCTAATAACCCCAGGACGCCAATGCCACTAATGAAGATAAAAGACCAACGCCAGCCGCCTAGTTGACCAATCATGGTCCCCAGTGGGACTCCGGTAACCGTGGCAACGGTTAGGCCGGTGAACATCACTGCGATGGCGGAGGCACGTTTTTCGGGCGCAACCACATCTGCGGCAATGACTGAAGCGACGGTCATAAAGATGCCATGCGCTAAAGCCGCAATCACACGGCCGGCTAACAGTACCTTGAAAGTTGGTGCTAAGGCTGCTAACAAGTTACCAACAATAAATAACCCCATAATCATCATCATTAAACGATGCCGATTTAGTTGCCCAGTCAATAAGGTCATGACGGGCGCACCTATCATAATTCCGAGGGCGTAGACGGAAACGGTCAGTCCAGCCTGGGCCAAATTAATATGAAAACTGCTAACTAATAACGGCATCAAACCAACACTGATAAATTCGGTTGATCCAATTGCAAACGCGCTAATGGCGAGTGCGAGTAAGGTCCATGTGGGATTTACTTTTTTGTTCATTTTCTCATCCTCCTGCTATTGCTTATGTGATAAATAATGATTATACTAGCAAGTAACTTAAAGACAAGTACCTACTTTAAAGTGCTATACCCACTAAAAAGTAAGTATGGGTTAGGAGGACTGAATCAATGCCAACGAAAACGTACCATATCGGGGTCGAAGCGACGATGGAAGTCATCGGTGGAAAGTGGAAATCCATTATTTTATGCCATTTACGGCAAAAGACGATGCGCACGAGTGAGCTAGAACGTGCGATTCCGCAAATTTCCCAGAAAATGTTAGTGCAGCAATTACGGGAACTAGAAGCAGCTAAAATCGTTGAACGACATGTCTACCAAGAAGTGCCACCGCGCGTGGACTATGGATTAACTGATTATGGGCAGAGTTTATCAGGGATTTTAAATCAACTCTGTGTTTGGGGTGAAAATAATATTGATCGCCGTCGTGACGAGGGTGAGGCAATTACGTTGTTGCATCGCGATGATTTATAAAACAAGAGTGCTCCCAAAGCTGTTTAGCCACCTAGCCTAGCCAGTCATTTGCTGCGGTTTTAGCAGTGGATGACTGGCGTAGCTAAGCCCAAGTAGCTGGCTTTGGGAGCACGTTTCGGCAAGCTAAAATAGTGACTAATAAAAGGCAGGTCTGGAAAATAATATTCCAAGGCCTGCTTTTTTGCTGGGGATTAAAATCTGTTAGAAGTAAATTAAGTTATGACGTAGCGTTTAGTCATGCGCTTTAAAGCGGCATTTCTTGAATCTGAGTGGTGACGTAATCGATAAAGGCTTGGACGGTCGGTGATAGCGAATGATTTTTACGCCAAATCAACGTGTGCCGTGTCTGACTTAAAGGGCTAAAGGGGACGAATGTCAGGCGTTGATTTTGATAAAAGTCCAAAATACCATCAATGCCAATATCATAATAATGGTGGTTGAGTAATAGTGGTAAGACATTATTTTCCAAATTACGATCGCCTTGAAAACGTAAGGTATCGGAATCGAGTCGCAGCCAAGTGGCAATTTGATTTTTTAGAATGCTTCGTCGAGGACCTAGCAGGCGTAAATCTTTTAAATCACGGCCAATAATAAATTCTTTTTGGGCTAGGGCGGCATCACTCGCCATAATGAGTCCCCAAGTCTCGGTAATTGGGATGGTACGAGCAAAGTACTTGGCTGATTCAATCGGTTCTAGGAGGATACCAATGTCCAATTGATTTTGATCAATCTGTTCGCGAATAGTGTTACCGTCTGCACTGAACAGGGAGAAGTGACTGTGCGGATGTTGCTGTTGGAAAGTGGCAAGCCAATCAGCGACAAAAGGTGAGACTTTGCTTTCGACACAGCCGATGCGTATTGGGCCAGCGAGCCCCGTTAAATTATTTTTAAGTTCGCGTTTCGTTTGTGCTAAGTCATTCAGAATGGCTTGAGCGCGACGTTCGAATAAAATACCAGCGTCTGTTAATATAATTGAACGCTTACCACGAATAAATAGGGTTGCGCCCACCTCAACTTCCAATTCTTTTAATTGACGTGATAGCGTGGGTTGGGTGGTGTGCAGTGCCGTGGCAGCCTTAGTGATATTTCCAACTTGAGTTAAAACGATAAAATAATGTAAAACACGGGTATCCATGCGACTAACTCCCATCTATTCAAAATATGAATGATAAAGTATTAAAAATAAGCATTTTACATTATTATGCGGAGATTCTATGATAGTGTCAATGATTTGAAAGGGAGGTTGATGTTGATGAGTAATTGGACCACTGCACAACTTAATCGGTTCTGTACGGCCGATGATATGCATGTGTCACCGTTTTATGATGATGGTAAAACGTATGGCACCCCGACTTGGATCTGGTCAGTAGTCGTTGATGATAACCTGTACGTGCGTGCTTGGAATGGCCAGCAATCACGTTGGTATCAATCGGCACGGCAACAACGTGCCGGTCGAATTCATCTGGCTAATGAAGATTTTGAAGTGACTTTTACCCCAATAGCGCAGAATGATCACCTAACGATGGCAATCAATCAAAGTTATGAGAAGAAATATGCAGGCAGTCCCTACTTGCCGCCGATGTTAGAAGCTGGACCCGTCGGTGCGACGGTCCGTTTGGATTTAAAATAAGGAGCTAATTAAATGACAACTACAAAACAAGCACCAATTGCATTAGGAACCTGGGCCTGGGGCGATACCGCCGCTGGGCAAGTCTTCGGTGACCAATTAACGGTGGCCGACTTACAACCCGTTGTTGATACTGCCATGGCGAGTGGCCTGAATCTATGGGATACCGCTTATGCTTATGGTGCCGGAGCTTCAGAAGCGATGCTTGGTCAATTATTGCAAGGTTATCCACGTGATAGTTATCAGTTATCCACAAAGTTCACCCCACAAATGGCAGGTAACGGTGATAATGAAGTCGCTGATATGTTAGCGGGAAGTCTGAAACGGTTAAATACAGATTATATTGATATCTATTGGATTCATAATCCTGCTGACGTTGAAAAGTGGACACCTGCATTAATTCCGTTAGTTAAAAGTGGTCAAATTAAGCGTATTGGGGTGTCTAACCATAATTTAACCCAGATTAAACGAGTTGCTGAAATTTTGGGTGCAGCTGGTCTTAAAATTTCAGCCATTCAAAACCATTATAGTTTGTTGTATCGTTCCTCAGAAGAAGCTGGCATTATTGACTATTGTCGCGAAAATGATATCACATTCTTTGCTTACATGGTGTTAGAACAAGGGGCATTATCAGGACATTATGATGTGGACCACCCATTACCAGCAGGTAGTGCACGGGCCGCAACGTATAATGATGTTTTACCACAATTAACCGAATTAACGGCTGGTTTAAAGGCAATCGGTGACCGCCAACAAGCAACGGTAGCCGAAGTAGCGACAGCATATGTCTTAGCCAAAGGAACCACCCCGATTATCGGCGTGACAAAACAAAAGTATATTGCAAGTGAAGAAAAGGCCTTACAAGTTAAATTATCAACGGCTGAAATTGAACAATTAGAAGCATTGGCTGCGGCAACACAGGTTAATACCAAAGGGTCTTGGGAAAATCCAATGGCTTAGTCATAAAAAAGTGAAACGTGGGCGTTAGAGGGGCGATATTGACCTTTAAGGACCGCGTTTTGCGTTGCATCTAGGCTAATAAATTTGAACATTAAAAGGAATCTGAGGGTTAGTAATAATGGGGTTAAATAAACTAGGGTTATGGGGATTAGTTGTGTTAAGTTTGGCTGGACTAAGTGGTTGTGGTCGCGCTCAGCGAACACAGTCGACGACGACATATGTGCCAACGTTGTTTTTTCACGGTTGGGGGAGTAGCTATCATGCCGAACAACATATGGCACGAGCAGCATTGCGCGCTGGTGTGACGCAGACCGTTGTACGAGCAACGGTGTCTAAACGCGGAACAGTAAAATTAAATGGTCGTTTCCATGCCAATGATTCGCGGCCAATTGTAGAAGTGGATTATCAGGATAATCGGAATGCGAACTATCGAACGGATGGTCGTTGGGCTAAAAATGTCGTTGTGACCTTACAACGACGTTATCGGATTAAAAGTTTTAATATGGTGGGGCATTCGATGGGTAATATGGCGATTGTGTATTACTTATTAGCAAATGGGCAAAATAAACAGTTACCTAAATTACGTAAACAAGTCGACATTGCGGGTCACTTCAATGGTATTTTAGGAGTGGACGATCAGCCTAATCAAATGCACTTAACACCGAGTGGACAGCCACTTAAAATGAATCACGATTATCAGGATTTATTGACTTTGAGAAAGACCTATCCTAAAAACCAAATTAAGGTGCTCAATATTTATGGCGATAAAGGTGACGGGTCCCATTCGGATGGCTCAGTCAGTAATGCGTCGTCGCAGTCGCTAAAGTATTTAGTCGTCAGCCGCGCTAAAACGTATCAGGAACAAAAGATTAAGGGGCCCAAAGCCCAACACAGTAAACTTCATGCTAATCAACAGGTGGATCGGTTGCTGATTAACTTCTTATGGAAGTAAGCTAACTATAAAGGATGATAAATAATGATGACAGAACATGAAAAATTATTAGCTGGTCAAGATTATGATTATCGAGATGCAGAACTTCAAGGCTTAATCAGTCGTGGTAAAGGCTTATTAGCGACCATTAATACCGCTACAGATTTAGGAAAACGGCAAGCAGCCATGCAGTCATTTTTCGGTGCAATGGGTCAACGCTTCGCAATTAACGGGCAATTTAGTGCCATTTATGGCGCCCATATTCAAGTGGGTGATGATGTTTTTATCAACGGTAATTGTACGTTCCAAGATTCAAATCGGATTACCCTAGGAGACCGAGTTGTTATTGCGCCCGATACGAAACTCTATTGTGGGGGGCATGCGTTGGATGCCAGCAAACGTTTTGGCACGCGTTCGGATGGCAGTAAGTATCTTATCACGATGACGAAACCAATTACGATTGGTAATGATGTTTGGATTGGTGGCAACGTGACCATTATTGGTGGCGTCCACATTGGTAATAACGTTGTTGTCGGTGCGGGCGCCGTGGTGACAAAAGATGTGCCTGACAATACGATTGTCGGTGGCGTACCAGCTAAAGTGATCAAACCGTTGGCGCCATTGGCCTAGTGAAAGGAAGTCATTTAAAATGAACCCATTAACTACGGCGCCATTAATGCGCTTATTTAAATTGTCGATTGAACCGAAAGATCAGCCGGCGTTAGCGCGGGTTGGCCAGCATAATCTGACGACTTCGATACAGCAAGAAGCCGGGACGTTAGCGATGTATACCGCCCATACGGATGCATTGGGAGCTGATAATATCGTGATTGAAGTTTACCGCGATGATGCGAGTTATGCCATTCACGCAGCTTCGGAGCAATTTAAGGCTTTTCGTGAAGTGGCCGGCCAAGTGGTCACACAGCAACAAGTCACGCCTTTGACACCAGAATTGTTATTGGAAGCGGCGGAACCCTATCAAGCCATTAATGATCACGCCTTGTCAGTACGGTTAGTCACCGTTGAAGTTAATGCAGCCTTGGCAGCGACCTTTAAAACCAGTGTGTTTTCAGAAATGAAGCAGGCGATGGCGGTCGAACCTGGTGTGCTGATTATGTATGCGGCGCGGATAACTACGGCGCCAACTAAATGGGTGTTCTTTGAAGTCTATCAAAGTCCGCAAGCCTATGACGATCATTGTCAGACTGCCCATTTTAAGCAATATTTAGCGACGACCAAGGCAGCAGTTCTAACTAAAACGATGCAAGTTTTAACGCCAGATGTGTTGGTTCATCAAGGTGGCATGTTTTTCGAAAATAAATCACGATAGTTGTCGAAACGAGCTTGGAAAACGTCGAGCTCGTTTTTTTTGCTTAATTACGAGATGCGATTTCATTAAAGCAGGATTGAAAAATAACTTGAATTGCGGGTCATCGAGTGGAATTTGTTTTACTAGTAACAGTCTAAGTAGCAAAATGATGAAACCGATTTCATCATCGCCGAGAAATATTGAAAGCGCTTTTTCTAGGTGGTAACTTGAAAGCATAGAAAAAACAACTGAGATTAAGCGAAGATGAAAGGGGTCGTCAACATGAGTCAGAAATATGAACAGTTAGCTCATGATGTCATTGAGAATTTAGGTGGTAAAGCTAATATTACCGATGCATATCATTGCCAGACCAGATTAAGATTTAAGTTAGCTGACGGGAGCCTAGTTAATGAAGATGCACTTGAACAATTGGATGGTGTCGCCAAATATATTTTTAACGCCGGGGTTCATCAGGTTGTGATTGGGACGTCGGTTGCGGATGTTTTTGAAGAGGTTGCCAAGCAACTAAATCTTAGCGCCACCGAAACTGCTGATCAGCCCGTAACTAGCGAGAAAAAAGGGTTTTTCAATACATTAATTGAGTTCGTTGCCGGTACTTTTCAGCCGGTTATTCCAGCGCTATCTGGTGCTGGGATGGTTAAAGCGTTACTAGCCTTACTAATTGTCTTTCAGGTGATTACGACTAAATCACAGACGTACTACTTGTTAAACATGTTTGCTGATGGGGTCTTCTATTTTTTGCCAATGATTTTGGCAGTGACGGAAGCGCAGAAGTTAAAGTGTAATCCGGTTTTGGCCCTAGCGGTAGCCGCAATTATGATGCATCCGGATTGGAATAGTCTGGTGACAGCTGGTCATGCGGTCCATCTTTTTGGGGTTATTCCATTGACGTTAACCAGTTATGCCTCTTCCGTTATTCCAATTCTATTAATTATCTTTGTTCAATCCTATGTTGAAAAATGGCTAACCCGGTTGATTCCCAAAGCCGTGGAGCTAGTCTTTGTCCCAATGCTCACATTTTTAATTATGGGTACGTTGGCCTTTTCAGTCCTTGGCCCACTTGGCAGCATTTTAGGCGGTTACTTAGCGACTTTCTTTAATTACTTAAGTGTCAATATTAGTTGGTTACCTGCAGTTCTAATTGGTGGTTTCTTACCAATTATGGTGATGTTTGGGTTGCACAACGGGGTGGCACCATTAGGGGTTATGCAGATGGCGCAAACCGGTTATGATAGTATTTTTGGCCCTGGCTGCTTGTGTTCAAATATTGCGCAAGCGACGGCTTCGGCAGTAGTCGCATGGCGGACTAAAGATAAAAAGATGCAGCAATTAGCTACCTCTGGTTCAATTACCGCTTACATGGGTATTACTGAGCCAACTTTATATGGGGTCAATTTACCTAAAAAATACCCGTTAGTCGCTGCCATGATTGGTGGGGGTGCCGGTGGCTTGTTTGCTGGCTTAACTCATACCCATCGCTTTGCGACCGGGTCGTCAGGATTACCTGCGGTGCTTTTATATATTGGTAACAATACGATGCAGTTCTTTTGGAATATTATTATTGCTTTAGTAATTTCCTTCGTTGTCAGTGGTGTTTTAACTTATATTTTGAGCTTCAAATATGAAAAAGACCCAATCGTTTCAGAACAACCGACAATGCATAATGGTGCATTGATTAGTCCTGTTCCAGGGCAGATTATCCCGTTAAGTGCCGTGCATGATGAAGCGTTTGCTTCGGAAGCATTGGGTAAAGGCTTTGCAATTCAGCCGACTAAAGGTGAAGTGAAAGCGCCATTTGACGGCAAAGTCTTAACGATTTTTCCAACTAAACATGCGATTGGCTTGGTCTCTAACGATGGTATTGAAGTTTTGATCCATATTGGTTTAGATACGGTTAATTTGAAAGGGCGTTACTTTGAAGCGTTAGTCGAAGACGGTCAAGTGGTCAAACAAGGCCAACTACTTTTAAAGTTTGATTTAGATAAAATTAAAGCGGCTAAATACGATACACAAGTTCCCGTCGTGATTACGAACACTGCCCAGTATTCGTCAGTAGCCATGATTAAGTCGCCAACGACACCAGCAACCGGTGCAGTTTTGTCAGTAACGGTTTAGAGGAGGAAAATAATGACATTACGAAAAGATTTTTTGTGGGGTGGCGCGACGGCAGCTAATCAAGTTGAAGGTGGCGCTTTGGCCGATGGACGCCAACTAGCGAATATTGATATGTTACCGTATGGGCCTGATCGATCAGCGGTTGGGGCTGGTCAGCTCGCCATGTTGGAGACTAAGTCGGCATATCGCTATCCAGCACGACAAGCGATTGATATGTATCATCATTATCATGAGGATATCAAATTATTCGCTGAAATGGGGTTCAAAGTTTATCGCATGTCGATTTCTTGGACGCGTATTTTCCCTAATGGTGACGATGCGACGCCAAACGAGGCTGGTCTAGCTTTCTATGACCAAATTTTTAAGGAATTACGGCATTATCATATTGAACCCCTAGTGACTTTGGCTCACTTTGACATTCCGTTAGCTTTAATTAAACGCGGGATTGATTGGCGTGACCGACGGATGATCACTTACTTCACACGTTATGCGGCGGTAGTCATGCGCCGTTATCAAGGCATGGTTAAATACTGGCTAACTTTTAACGAGATTAATATTTTATTACATCAACCCTTTGTTGGTGGGGGTATTATTTTTAAGCCAGGTGATAATCAGGTGCAAGGTAAATACCAAGCTGCCCATCATCAATTAGTGGCAAGCGCCCAAGTGACCCAATTAGCGCGTCAAATTGATTCGGAGAACATGGTTGGTTGTATGCTGGCCGGTGGCAATAACTATCCTTATACCTGTCGCCCAGAAGATTACCAAGAAGCTTTGAACCGGGATCGTGATGGGTATTTCTTTATCGATGTACAAGCTCGCGGCAAGTATCCGAATTATGCCCTTAAGAAGTTTGAACGTGAACAATTAATTATAGAGATGGCGCCGGCAGACCAAGCAACTTTAGCTGCAGGGACGGTTGATTTTGTATCGTTTTCATATTATTCATCACGAACGGTTAGCGCCCATCAAGAAGATTACGCGCAAACGACGGGCAATATCTATGGGACCATTAAGAATCCTAATTTACCGTCAACTAAGTGGGGCTGGCAAATTGATCCCTTAGGCTTACGTAATTCATTAAATCAATTATATGACCGTTATCAAAAGCCGTTATTTATTGTTGAAAATGGGTTGGGCGCTGTTGATCACCCCACTGAAACTGGTCAAATTAATGATGACTATCGGATTGATTATTTGCGGCAACACATTCAGGCTTTTAAAGATGCGGTGACCATTGATGGCGTTGATTTACTAGGCTATACCACTTGGGGCTGTATTGATTTGATTGCGGCTAGTACTGGTCAAATGAGTAAACGTTATGGTTTTATTTATGTGGATCGCGATAACGAGGGTCATGGGACGTTTAAGCGGACTAAAAAACAATCTTTTTATTGGTATCAAAAAGTGATTGAATCAAATGGCGAAGTGTTATAGTCGTTGGACATGATAATTGAGGCAGACTACTACCAGCAGTATAATTAAATTGATAATAACGGCTGTTAGTGGAGGTAAACGGAGTGTATCTTTATCAAAAGATTGAAGAAGTGACACATCAAAAAAACGATTCACGTCAAACGATTGGTGATTACTTGTTAAGGCACCGCCAATCCATTAAACAACAATCGATGCAGGTAATTGCAACGGCGACCTTTACGTCGAAACCGACGTTAGTTAGATTTGCACAATCCCTCGGGTATTCTGGCTGGCGAGAATTCATGTATGCGTTTGAACACGAAGTGGCTAACTATGACCATAATACCTATGGCGATGTTGATCCGAACTTTCCATTTGATGCTGAGGCTAGTACGCTAGAGATTATTGAACGGTTGGCCCAATTACGACTTGAAAGTCTAAAATCAACGGTTAATTTACTACAACCTGATGTTTTAGACCAAGCGGCGCAGCTCATTTTTAAGGCGCAGAATGTGGTCATATTCGGGACAAGTCCGAATACTTATTATGGTGAAACTTTCAAACGTAATTTGATTTCAATCGGAAAGTCAACGCGTGTGGCGCCTACTGATGAAGGTGGTTTGATTGCCAATACAATGAATCCGCATGATTGCGCCTTAGTTATTTCCTATTCGGGCAACAATCCGGCGGTGAGTCCGACGAGCAATCTGAAAATTTTGTTACCGCATGATGTGCCGATTATTGCGTTGACGAGTGGTGGCGATAATTATTTACGGGACTATGCGACGGTTACGTTAAATATCTCGAGCAAAGAAAAATTGTATTCAAAAATCACTAATTTTGCCACCGAAGAATCTATTTTATTTTTATTAAATAGTTTGTTTGCCAAGGTGTTCTCGTTAAATTATAGTCAAAATCGGGCTAGTAAGATTGACCATTCACGGTCACTAGAAAGTGGTCGCCAAGCTAGCTTTAAAGATATTTTGGAAACACCCGCAGATTAGAACGGCATGATTTGAAAGGAAGCAACTTGAATGGAATATGTAAAATTAGGTCATACTGGCCTAGATGTATCACGGCTATGTGTAGGCACGATGGGATTTGGTCAGCCCGGTAATGCGATGTTTCCATGGGCGATTGATGCGGATGCCAGTGCTAAAGTCGTCAAATCAGCGCTTGATTTAGGGATTAACTTTTTCGATACAGCGAATGTGTACTCACATGGTGACAGCGAAACTTATTTAGGCCAGGCTTTGAATAAGTATGCTAACCGTGATGAAGTTGTCGTGGCAACGAAGGTATTCTTTGCAGCTAACAACCGGCCCAATGCGACGGGGTTGTCCCGGAAAGCAATCATGTCACAGATTGACCAGAGCTTGCAACGACTCAATATGGATTATGTGGACTTATACATTGTGCATCGCTGGGATTATCAGACGCCGATTGAAGAAACGATGGCTGCTTTAAATGATGTGGTTAAATCTGGCAAGGCTCGTTATATTGGGGCCTCAGCGATGTTTGCTTGGCAATTTGAGCAGGCCCAAGCGGTGGCGGCTGCTCATGGTTGGACTCAATTTGTCTCGATGCAGAATCATTTAAACTTATTGTATCGAGAAGAAGAACGAGAGATGTTACCATTCTGTCGTGATCAAAAGATTGCGGTCACACCGTACAGTCCATTGGCATCCGGCCGCTTAGCACGGGATTGGACGGCAACCACGAAGCGTTTTGAAACCGATCAAGTGGCGCGTTCTAAGTATGATAGTACGGAAACACAAGATCAGGCAATCGTGGATCGCGTCGGTGAAGTCGCTGATAAATACGGCGTTCCCCGGGTTCAAGTAGCGTTAGCTTGGTTGTTACAAAAGCCCGAAGTCGTTGCGCCTATTATTGGTGCAACCAAGGTATCACATTTAGAAAGTGCAGTTGCAGCCTTGGACTTACATCTGAGTGCGGCGGATGTGGATTATTTACAAGCGCCTTACATGCCCCATAAGTTAGTCGGTGCTTTGACTGATACGGATACAAATTTTGTACGATAAGATTAAATTAAGTTAGTTGGGGTTAAGCGAAGCCAGCTGATTTTCGATACTAAATAGTTACTTCAAGAATTTTGTCACGTCTTGAAGGAACTATTTTTTAGTTTCAGATACTCTTTGAGAGCTATATAAAAGCTATACATGATTTTTACATAATCCTGGGCTTACTATTTACATTTGTTCACTAAACTTACGTTATAAAGTAATTGTACTAAACTATAAATTTAAGTGGAGTGATAAATTTTATGAAGCCCCGTGTCCTGATGACTGCCTTAACCTGTTCCGCCATTTTAACGACAACATTAACCCCGGTGATTGCGGCGACAACGCGTATCGTACCGACGACGCAGACGATCAATAATTCAGCTGGATTAGTCCAACATCGGGTGATGGATGCTGATTTTTCGCAATCGTTACCGCATGATTTGGCCCATCCCGAACTCGCTTTCTTAACCAGTGGTCAACCTAAATTAGGCACAGATGCGACTATGACGGGTCCTGTTGCGCAATTTGATGGGCAATCTGGTTTCTTAATGCCCTTTACCCCAGATCGTTATGCGCAATTAGCTAACGGCATGGCAATTGAGGCTTATTTTAAATACGATGGCAGTACCAATGGTGAACATGATATTTTTTCAAATCAGGAAAGTGGTGGCTTAGGGCTGGGCATCGAAAACGGCCAAGTGACCTTCTTTGCTCATGTTGGCGGTAGCTACAAAACACCGCAAGCGCCACTGCGTAAAGGTCACTGGGTGCATGCTGTCGGGGTATATGATAAGGCACAACAGGTGGTCAAGTTGTATTTAGATGGTCGGCTGGCTGCGCAAAAAGCGGCACCTGGGGAATTAAAGTTCGCTCAAGGGACGCAAGTGAATAACTTTGTGTTGGGTGGCGATAGTGGGACTAACCAACGGGTCCAAATGCCGATGACCGGGGCAATCAAAACTGCACGATTATATGATCGCAGTTTATCTGATAGTGAAGTTAGTCAGTTGAATCAAACGGCGCAGACCGATAAAAAAGAAACTGAAGTTGCAACGCAACAAGTGGTTGAATCGAAGCTAATCGGTGCTAAATCAGTGGTTATTGGGCATACTTATGGCTTGAATGTGCATGCGCGTGCGGCAGTTGCGGGTGATGCGGATGCTGTGACAGTAGATGTGAATTATGATGCAGCCAAGTTTGAATTTGTTGATGCAAATCAAACTTTGGCTGGCGCTCAGACGACGGTTACTAAGCTTGCGCCTGGACGAGTTCGGATTACGACCACTGCGAAATTAGCAACTGATGATTTTCGACAATATGGGGTAAACCGTTTAGCCCATCTTAATTTTAAGGCTAAAGCCAGTGGCACGACGACAATGAAGTTAACCAGTACAGACGCTACAATGAAGTTAAGTGCCGATCAACGCATCACGATTCAGGCTAAAGCGAGTCAAGATTACAACGGTGACGGTGTGATTGGGGTCGGTGACGTCGCATTAGCGCCGAAAGAACAACAAGCAGCTGTTGCCAAGCAAAGTGAAATCAAACCATATAAGCATGTCATTGTTTTGACCACGGATGGTGGTGGTAATCCGTGGAATCCACAAGGGATGTACTATGCAAAATCTGATACTGCTCGTCCTGAATGGACGACTGATCCAACGATTTTAGCTAAACGTAAAAATACGTATACTTTGGATTTGTTCAATAAACAATTTGCGATGAGTACGGATGCCCAAGCAGTCGTGCCAACGATTTCAGCTCAAAATTATGTTTCAATGTTACATGGTCGTGCTTGGGGAACGTTACCTAAGGGGTATCAAGCAACTAATGCATCAGCGGGAAAAGAATACTTTGCCGACTTCAATCAACCAGTTGCCCAGTTTCCATCAATCTTTAAAGTGTTACAACAACATAATCCGACCCAGGGTTTAGCGGCCTTTGCTGAGTGGCGACCAATCTTAAATGGGATTACGGAACCAGATGCTGCCGTGATGACGCAACCCTCTGAAAAGCTAAAATCTTTTGATGATGTTGCTGATTATATTGGTAAACCAGAATTTGCGAATACGTCTTTAGTTTATATGCAAAGTGATTATATGGACGGTCAAGGGCATAGTAAGGGCTGGTATGACGATAATTATTGGCAACAGTATGCGCAATATGATGGCTTATTTAAAAAGGTCATGGATAAGTTAACTGCCACGGGTCATCAACATGATACCTTAGTAATTGCGAATGCAGATCATGGTGGTATTGGTCATAATCATGGTCAAGATGAGACTAATCCGAATCGAAATATTTTCTTAGCTTTAGGCGGTGAAACTATTGATAACGGTCGACGTCTAAAGGGAGGCAGTAATGCTGATATTAGTCCATTAATCTTAAATGCTTTACAAGTTCCTCAGCCTAGTCAAATGTTGGGTGAAGTTTTTGATAAGTCAGCTTTCTTAGACCAAACGGCTTTAACCAAAAAGAAACGTGCTGTGGAAGCAATCAAGTTAGCGCAAACAACTAAAAAAGTGACGTTAAGTTTAGACCAACAAGGTCAAAAGCATGATATTCGAGCGGCTGAAATGCGAGTTGATTTAGCAGGTCACACGATTGATAAGATTAAAGTTGTTGCTGGGACGACCATTATGAACCAAACGATTGAAAACAATCAGTTGAAGCTAGTTTTGAGCTTTGATCAACAACCAACGTCGGACATTGCGACAATTGATTTGATGCCAACTAAAACGAAGAGCAGTCAACCAATGGCCGTTAAGCAAGCAATGTTAGGAACAGCTAAAGGTGAAGAAATCTTAGTCGACCTAGTGAATAATCCTGTCATAGCTGGTGATCAAGATGCTGGAGTAACTAAACCAGGAACCGGCAGTTCATCGAGTACGTCTAGTTCAAGCAGTAGTCAAGCGTCCGGCAGTTCATCAAGTACGTCGAGTTCAAGTAGTAGTCCGGCGTTAAGCAGTTCGTCGAGTGCTTCTAGTTCAAACAGTAGCAGTAAAGCAGGTAGTTCATCGAGCACGTCTAGTTCAAGTAGTAACTCAACGTCAGGTAGTTCATCAAGTGCTCCTGGTTCAAATGATAGTCAAGCGCGAGGCCATTTAGGCTCAGGCGATGGTGGGACCAAAGTTAGTGGTAGTAATAGCCAACTTGAGATTTCAGGAGCCAATGATAGCTCCGAAAATTCTAATACACCGACTAAGTCACATGCATCAAAAAATAATAATGGTTGGTTACCACAGACTAGCGAACAAGTGCAATCAACGTTAGCGATTGTGGGGAGTGCTCTATTAGCAATCAGTCTTGGCTGGTTAGCTTGGTGGCGGCGACAACGTTAAATGAACCATTAAATAGTATTAGTTTCAAGTGAATTTAATTTTAAAAGTGCTAATGAACTGAACTTTTGGTCAGTTGATTAGTGCTTTTTTGCGTTTGATTAATTATAGTGACAATAGTTAACCACGCCCGGTATTATCAAAATAATAATCAACAATTAATTGAAATTAATAAACCTGCTGATACGATGATTGAAATGAATGCGACTCAACCGGCCAAAGTTAACGTTACTAGTTAGTGGGCGAGTGATGAAGAAGCGTTGAAGGTCAAAGTATCAGTTAGCACTGCACAGCAAGATAGCTATCCCGGCACTTTGAATGGAATTTGACCAAAATGGTTGTCAATAATTAAATCCGTCTAATATAATTATTGTCTTATTTAAATTTCAGCAAAAATAATGGGGTTAATCTTAATACCTTGGTACTGCTATATTCGTATATAAGAATGACTTTAAACGTTAATAATAAAATTAATAAAAACAAGTGTGTTTATTTGATGATAGTGACATGGTTAGGTATATTGATTATATAAGACAGTAACAAACAAGTTGGAGGTGTCCGATCAAAGCACTTTCATCTAAGCTGATATCTTCAAAAGAAAAACGGGTAGAGGGATTGAGTGCCTATGATGAGAAAGTTAATGATAATCGTGCTCAGCATTAGTACTTGGGCGATTTTTAATTGGCAGCCAGCTGTATCCGCTAACACCACGGATAGTCAAGCGACTGTCCAGTTTTATGGGGCCAATAAGGGGTCGAGTTCGACGACTAATGACGATAAAATTCAAGTTAAAGATGATGGTGAGACATCAAGTAAGCAGGCGACCACATCAGTCACCAAACGAACAACAAGACCTAAAACAGCCACTTCAACCGTCACGCCGCCGACTGGAATTCGGGGTTGGTTACCACAAACTGGCGAGCAATTAGGGATTTGGTTGGTTATTTTAGGTGTGTTACTGCTATTAGGTTTAGGAACTATCTATAAAAAAAGAAAAAGGGGAACCAACTTATGAAAAAAACACTTTTAGGACTAATGCTTTCAATTTCATTACTTGCCGGCATGGCGGTGACTGCTAACGCCGCAGATGAGACCCAAAGCTCAACTGGGGATGTTACTTTTGAAAGTGGCTCAATTACGATTGATAATGGTGGTTCGTCTTCAACGACGGCCAATTTAGATTTTGGGAGTCATAAGATTGGCACAGATGACACCGCACCATATACTAATACGAATGATAGTGCCCAAGTTTCGGTTCAAGACCAACGTGGGACGGCAGCTGGTTGGGATTTGTCAGTTGCACAAGACACTCAATTTATTAGCAAAATGACTAATAAGACCTTGACTGGTGCCGTAATTACATTGGTAGGGACATTGGATGCGACTAGTTCTTCAACTGGTGCTGACGCTACGGTGAACGGGACGGTTGCTTTAACTCCTGGTGGGACAACGACGTCATTGATGACAGCCGCAGCTGGTAAAGGTAATGGGACTTCAGTCGCTGATTTAACGAAATCAACTTTAGACGTGCCTACTTCAACCGCACGGGTTGCCGAAGCTTATTCAACAACGTTGACTTGGCAATTGAGTAATACGCCTAGCAATAGCTAGGAAAATTAGGACGGAACAGTAGGCACCTTTAGCAATGCCGATCTTCCAAAATAAAGGGGGAAAATGGTATTGACTAAACGTTTCTATAAAATTAGTTTGGCAGTAATCGTTTTTTTGATGAGCGTTCTAACGGTGACTAAAATTTCGGCAAATACGGTCGGCTTTGAGGTCGCACCAGTGACGTCTAGTGAGCAAGCTGACAAGTCATTATCTTATTTTGACTTGCAACTGGCCCCTAAAAAAACAACGACCTTAGCGGTTAAAGTTAAAAATACGAGTGATAAGACGATTGCGGTGCATACCGCAGTTGCCAAAGCGACGACGAATTTAAATGCAGCAGTGGAATATAAAAAGATTGCTGCCGATAAGAGCATTGATTTACCAGCTGATTTTGATAAATTAGTCACAACTGAGATGACGCAAGTCAAGCTTAAAAAGGGTGAAACCAAGGTTGTGACTTTCAAAGTTAAAATGCCAGCAAAAGCTTATGATGGCATTGTGGTTGGTGGGTTGACCTTTTTGAAAAAGACAGATAAGGCCCAGACTAAAAGTGCTATGGCGATTAAAAATCAATATTCTTATACCATTGCAGTCGTTTTACATGGTAAAAAGGACTTAACGAAGAATCGCCTAACGTTGGGCGCGGTTAAAGGGAGTCAAAGTAACGGGTATAATCAAATCACGTTGGCTTTGGAAAATCACACGGCGGCGTTTTTGAATCAATTAAAGACGAACGTCAAGATTTATCAACGTGGTGGTAGTAAAGTCGTTTACAAGCAGACTACTGAACATGGTCAAATGGCGCCTAGTTCGATTTATGAACTGCCCTTGAAAGTGGGTAAAACGGCTTTGAAACCTGGCAAATATACGGCCAAAGTCAAAGTGACGTCTAAAAAGCAGCATTGGCAGTTTAACCGGAACTTTACGATTACGAGTGATCAAGCTAAAAAGTTGAATAAAACAGCAGTGATTGAACATAAAACTAATTGGGTGCTGTGGATTGCAATCGGATTACTAATTTTAATCCTACTACTCTTGATTGGCTGGTATATTTATCGTAAGCAACGTAAAATTAAGGAACTCGAACGCCAGTTAAAGGAACAAAATAAATCAGAATAAAATTAAAAAATCGTCTATCAGTTAGGATTAACTGATGGACGATTTTTTAGGTTATTTTCATAGTCTTTAGTTGATGATGTGAATAAATATCGGTGTCTATGTGTGATAAATGCGTTTATTTATTGAAAAATAAGCGAATTCGTATAAATAGTCTTGTTAATTGGTTAAATGCAACTTATAGTGTATGGTTACTATTGCGGAAGCGACAAAGTATAATACTGACTATAATAATCTTTTAACGGACTTTGAAAATGCGTCGGAGTATCTTAATGAGAAACTTCTGCAGCTTCAGCTTATTTTACCACCAGCTTTTACAGTAGAATTGTTTTGGGCCGGGGCTTCTTGGCTAATGTACAATTGGTGGGCGTTCTTGTTTGTTGTTTAGAATAGTAATAAAGGAGCAATGCTAATGCAAGATGATACAATTCTTGGGATAGTTGGGATGATATTTTTTGGTTCAATGGTATATACACTAATTGCTGCTCTGATTGGGTTACTTTTTGCAAAACGTTTTCGTTCCGAATTACCTATTTGGCATTTTCGAAAACGTAGAATTTTGATGAAGACATATATACTTGAACCAAATAAAAATAATAAAAAGTTAAGAACCGTGTATCGGTTAAACCGGGTGGCTGGTTTCTTTATGGGATTGATGTTTGTCGGTCAAATAATCATTACAAATTATGGTTATGGGTATTTAGCAACGACAATTATGTGTTTATTGTGCTTTATAGGCTGGTTGGGTACTAAAGGGTCCCTTGTTAGAAGATCATATTTGGAAGCATAATCCCCATGCAGACTTTACGCTTGTTTCTGACCGACGATTTCTCTTTGACCAAATATTGAGCAAAAGTGTTTTAGTGGCATTAATAATAATGTCTATTAGTTATTTAATCTCTGCGGTTTACTTTGGCCCGTACTATTAAGTACAAAGGTAAGAATTAAAGCTATTTTGAAGTGTTATTTTAGTGCTATATTTTGACTAAAACCGATGCAGTTCTGGACTAGATAGGCAGAAAACACGTTTTTTTGCTTACTGCCAATATTTCTGTTTGTTGTTTAGCGTATTAATGAAGGAGTAGTGTTAATGCAAGACGATACAATTCTTGGGATAGTTACGATGATATTTTTGGGCGCAACGCTGTATGTAGGAATTGCATCCGTTATTAGTATTTTCGTAATTAGGCAATTTCGTTCTAATGTATCAATTCGACATTTTCGAAAATATCGAGGCGTAAGAAAAGTTTTTTTGTTTGAGCCATTTAAAGAAAGCAAAAAACAACAAGTTGCGTACAAATTATATCGAATGGCGATGGTTGGAACGCTAGCGATGTATATTGGGCAAATAATTATTGCAAATTATGGTTATGCCTATTTTGCAACTATCATGATGTGCTTGCTATGTCTTGCAGTATGGTGGGGAACAATATTATTAAGGGCTAGACGAGATTATTGGAAAGGCCATCCCCATGCAGACTTTACACTTGTTTCTGATCGGCGATTTCGAACGGGACAGTTACTATTTAAAAGTATTTTAGTGGCGTTAATGATAATGTCAATTAGTTATTCAATTTCGGCAGTTAACTTTGGTCCGTATTACTAAGTGCAAAGGATGAATAAAAAAATGCCGAATCAGTTAAGATTAACTGATTCGGCATTTTTGGTTAGTACCAATGATGATGTTGCCAGAATTTTTTAGCATTTGTCCAAGAATGGTACCGGCTGGCTACGTAAGCATTGGCGCGCTTTTCTTGGTTAACTGGCGAAAGGTTACCATGCAAGTATGATCTGAGCAATTGATAGCGACCGTAACACCGACCATTGCGAGCAGTATAGTTATAGCCAGATTCGCGGTAAGCAATCCAGTTTTTAGCATTTTTTTGACTCTTAGAGAGCTTAGCGTTGACCTTGTTAATTTGGCGCTGTTGACTAGCCGTAACACGGGCGGATGCCTGTGCGATAGTAGTTGAATGATTATTTAAACCAATAAATACCCCGAAAATACAACTCAAAACGATTAGTCCAAGTGCAACTTGCAATTTGATTTTTTTCATAATTATGTAAATCCCTTTTTAGAAATATATTTATAACCCCGTAACGTTAGTATAGCGAAGCAATGTTGCAGTTATGTTAACGTGATGTTACCAAGTGATAATAACTTGCAACAAATTAGTCAATTAACTGCTAAAACAGTTAGATTAAAATAAAAATATCTTTTCACCTTTGAAAGCGATATCATTAACTCGTATGGATCAACTGAGGAGGATGAAAATATGTATCAAGCAGCGGCACAACGGTATCAAACGATGACCTATAATCGGGTTGGCAATAGTGGGCTAAAGTTATCAGCGATTGGGTTGGGGTTATGGAACAATTTTGGCAGTGTTGATAGCTATGCCAATCAGCAAGCGATTATTCATCAAGCTTTTGACTTAGGAATTACTTATTATGATTTGGCTAATAACTATGGACCGGTCCCTGGCAGTGCCGAAGAAAACTTTGGTCGCATTATGGCGCACGACATGCATGCTTATCGAGATGAATTAGTCATCGCTAGTAAGGCTGGCTATGCGATGTGGCCAGGACCGTATGGTGATTGGGGGTCCCGTAAGAGTATTATTGCGAGTGCTGATCAAAGTTTACAGCGAACGGGGTTAGATTATTTTGATATTTTCTACAGCCATCGTGCCGATCCGGCGACCCCAATTGAAGAAACTGCGTTAGCGTTAGATCAACTTGTTAAGGCGGGGAAAGCATTGTATATCGGGATTTCAAATTACAGTGGTGCTCAAACTAAGGCAATGGCGACTATTTTCAAATCATTGCGGACCCCTTTTATTATTCAACAACCGCGGTATAACATGTTGAATCGGGGTATTGAAACGGATCTGTTGCCAGTGTTAGCGGCGGAACACAAGGGGGCAGTTAGCTTTAGTTCATTATGCCAAGGCTTACTAACAGATAAATATTTACACGGTATTCCTGCTGATTCACGGGCAAACAAAGCAACCATTCCGTTCTTGCATCCGGCACAAGTCAGCCAGACCATGGCAACTATCAAGCAGTTGAATCATGTTGCGGCCCATCGTGGTCAAAGTTTAGCGCAAATGGCATTGGCATGGAATTTACGACAACCAACCATTGCCAGCGTCTTAATCGGTGCCAGTCGTCCGGCACAAGTTGTTGATAACGTCGCTGCGCTTGAACAATTGGACTTTACTACGGCTGAATTAGCCACGATTGATCGCATTTTAGCTGCCCAACCAGCGATTGACTGGTCGGCTGAATAAACGAGCTAGTATCAGATAAAGCGGTATAGATTACTTTCAGCATAGCGCTGGTGGCTGGCACTTAAATCTGAATAATTAAAAATAAATGAGATTTCCCCTTGACTTCTAATAATCCAGGCGCAATAATAAACACCAGATAGTTTAACGAACTGAAAAGTATTGCAACGATAAGATGAGTAAACTGATCGTTTATCAATTAGAGAGTTATCATTTGGTGCAAGATAACGTTGAATGACAGTTGAAGATGGTCTTAAATGACGTTTTTAATGCTGAGCCTGCGGGTTAAGCATTAACGGGAACTCCCGTTATCGAGTTAGAGTATTTAGACCATTAATTGGCAGTACTTGAAGAGTAATAACTCGTGAGGGTTATTTAAAATAAGGTGGTAACCCGAAAGCGCGCTTTCGTCCTTAATCTAGTGATGGATTAGGATGAAAGGGCGCTTTTTGAGTGCATTGATGACTGATTAGAGGGAGCGAGTAAGATGGCAACAGCAATTATTGAATTAAAAGATATTTCGGTAAGGTTTCAAAATGGTGGGCAGCCTTTATCAGCCGTCAAGGACGTTAATTTGCAGATTAACAAGGGTGATATTTATGGCATTATTGGCTATTCCGGTGCCGGTAAAAGTACCTTGGTACGGGTGATTAACTTGCTACAGCAACCGACCAAAGGAACGGTAATCGTTAATGGTCAGCACCTGCAACAATTATCGCCGGTAGCTTTACGAACGGCTCGAAAAAAAGTTGGCATGATTTTTCAGCACTTTAATCTAATGAATGCGCGGACGGTGTTAGGCAATGTGGAATATCCCTTACTCAGTCAAAAGTTAAGCAAAACCGATCGCCAAGCGAAAGCTCTCCGCTTATTAAAGCTGGTCGGGTTAGCAGATTATGCGCAGACTTATCCGACTAAGCTATCGGGTGGTCAAAAGCAACGAGTCGCGATTGCCCGGGCTTTAGCTAATGACCCTGAAGTTCTGATTTCGGATGAAGCGACCAGTGCGTTAGACCCGAAGACGACTAAGTCGATTCTTTCATTACTGCAACAACTAAACCATGATTTAGGACTAACCATTGTGTTGATTACGCATGAAATGCAAGTCATTAAGCACATCTGTCATCATGTTGCGGTCATGGATGCCGGGCAAATTGTTGAACGGGGCCGAGTGGCGGCAGTCTTTACGGCGCCTCAAGCAGCGTTAACAGTTGATTTTGTGGAAACTTCGACTAATGTTAAAGCGGCGATTGAACGAATTACCAAAACGATTAAGCTGAGTGAGCTAGCGGTCAATCAAGAGTTAATGTATTTTAACTTTATCGGCAATGCGACTAAGCAAGGGATTATTTCGCAATATTCACAAGAATTGCATTTAGATGTCAATATTTTGTTTGCAAATATCGATCAAATTGATGGTCAGAATGTGGGAGATATGATTGCGATTATTACTGGTGATTTGGTGGCGTTTAATGCCGCAATTGCCAAGCGGACTAGTGACGGGGTCACGACACGACTTTTAACCGCACAAAATGTGACTGAGGGGGCGACGGCCTAATGGCAGCTTTAATTCCCAATGTGTTACAAATGAAAAGTGAATTTATTCAAGCGACGTTAGAAACACTGTACATGACGTTTTTCTCGGCGATTATCGCGGCGGTCTTCGGCTTATTATTAGGTGTTTTATTAGTGGTGACGCAACCGGGTGGTATTTTAGCTGATCGAACGACGTATGCGATTTTAGATAAGTTGACGAATTTACTACGGTCGATTCCGTTTATTATTTTATTGGCAGTTATTTCGCCTTTGACCAATTACTTGGTTGGGACCACTGTCGGCACAACCGCATCGCTCGTACCGCTGATTTTTGGTATTTTTCCATTTTATGCGCGTCAAGTTCAAAATGCGTTGTTAGATGTGGACAGTGGCGTCGTTGAAGCTGCCCAATCAATGGGATCGAGCCCGACTGAAATTATTTTTCGGGTTTATTTAAAAGAAGGGTTACCAGACATTATTCGGGTTTCCATTGTCACCGTGATTAGCTTGATTGGGCTCACCACAATGGCGGGTGCAATTGGTGCTGGTGGTTTAGGCGATATTGCCATCAGTATTGGTTATGCACGATTTGAAAATGATATTACGTTTGTTGCCATGATTATTATTTTAGTGCTGGTATTTGCCGTGCAGATTTTCGGTGATTGGTTAGCTAAAAAAGTAACCCATAATTAAGTTGAGGTGGATTAAATGAAAAAATTAATCGGTTGGTTGATTGCTATTATTGTCGTGCTTGGCGGTGGCTGGGGAATTCATCAGATTAGTAGCCATCAAACTGCACAAGCTAGTCATACCGATACAATCGTGGTGGGGTCGCAAGGGTCCGACTACGATATTTGGCAGCATATTGCCAAAACTAAGGATGCGAAACAGCTTGGTTTGAAGATTAAAGTTAAACAAATTACGGATGGTGTTCAGCTGAATAAAGCAACGGCCCAAGGTGACGTGGACGTTAATGCGTTCCAATCATGGTCGTATTATTTAACTTATAATCAACAAAATCCCAAGGCAAAGTTAGCGACGCTGGGGACAACTTACTTAGAACCAATGGGAATCTACTCGAAGAAGTATCAACGGGTTAGCCAGATTCCAGCTGGTGCGACCATTGCGATTGCTAACAATCCGTCGCAAGCTGCGCGGGGCTTATTATTACTGCAAAAGGCCGGGCTGATTACCTTGAAATCAGACTTTGGTATTTTAGGAACGGTTAAAGATATTAAAACGAATCCTAAACATTTAAAATTCAAACAGATTGACGATACCACGGGCCCGCGGATTATTAAACAAGTGGACGCAGTCTTAATCTCAAATACGGTGGCGCTAGAAGGTCATTTACACGTCCTAACGGATTCGATTTATCATGAAAAAGTCGATCAAAGCACGAAGGATAACATTAATATCTTGGCGACGGCGGCGAAGAATAAGCATAAAAAGAGCTATCAAAAATTAATTAAATTATATCAACGGGCTGATATTCAAAAGTACATTAAGAAGACGTATTACGGGACTAAAATTGATGTCAATAAACCAGAATCATATTTTAAATAGGAGGTTACTTCAATGGCAAAATTAGCAATTATTACTGGTGCGGGGCAAGGGATTGGCGCTGGAATCGCCCAACGACTTGCCCAAGATGGTTATGCGATTGCAGTCGCTGATATTAATTCCAAAACGGGGGCACAGGTTGCAGCTCAGCTACAGGCAACTGGGTATCCCGCAAAGTTTTATCAAGTTGATGTGGCCCATCGCAATGACGTTTTCGACTTGGTTCAGCAAGCGGTTCGGGATTTTGGCGAGTTGGCCGTCTATGTCAATAATGCGGGTGTTGCGTTTATTGATACTTTCGTTGATTCAGATCCGGCCCAAGTTGAACGATTATTTGATGTTAACTTGAAAGGAACTTATTGGGGGATTCAAGCGGCTGCCGAACAGTTTAAAACACAAGGTCATGGTGGTCGAATCGTGAATGCAGCGTCGTTAGCAAGTGTCGAAGCCTCCGCCCTCCAAAGTGCATATTCGGCCTCTAAGTTTGGTATTCGTGGGTTAACCCAAGCGGCGGCTAAGGAGTTAGCTGCTGATCAAATTACCGTGAATGCTTACAATCCAGGCGTTGTGCGGACCCCGATGCGAGATGCGATTGATCGTAAAACGGCAGCAATCAAGCACGTGACGGTCCCAGAACAACAAGCAGAAGTTCTCACCGAAATTGCCCTCGGTCGTGAAGCAGTGCCGGCCGATGTTGCCGAAGTGGTCGCATGGTTTGCGTCACCTGCTGCCGGTTATATTACGGGGCAATCACTGCTGGTCGACGGCGGTATGCGGTTTCACTAGCAATGAGCAAGTCAGTCACCTTAACTTTAATCAGTTAGGGTGACTTTTTCGTTGACCAGGATTCTTATTAAATGTTAGCCAGAACGACTAAACTAAATTCATAAATAAGTTCTGTTATGATAGTAATAGATTGTAGCAGGTAATTATAAATTCGGAGGCACTCAGATGACTTTTGCAGATTGGTTTAATTTTAGTGGGCGCGTTAAACAGGATTTAACGTTAGTAAAGACGGTTGATGGTCAGGTCGTCACAAAACAAGTTCGGGGATCATTTAACTGGTGGGCGTTTTTGTTCACTTGGTTTTATGCATTGTTTAGCATGCGGTATCGGACGCAATTTTTCTTAGTCAAAGCGCTGGTCCCATTTTTGGCGTTAATGACGATTAACATGCTTGCGGAAGTGTTATTTGCGACCGGGCTCCAACTCGTCATTAATTTATTAGGCGGCGTTTGGTATGGCTATATGTTCGATACCTGGTTTAAAAACCAGTTAATCGTGAATGGTTACCATGTTCAAGATGAGTCGCAAGCTGACTAAAGATAAATCACCAAAAAGTTAGTGAAATCGCTTGACTTGAAACCCGTTCGATAACTTATAGTGGGGTTGAATCAAAAAGCAGTTCAGGCCAACTAGCAGCTGGTGGCCACCGGCTAGTTAGGACTAACTTATTGGAGGGTTTTATTATGATGAAATTATTTCAGCGAAAACACCAAATTAAATTAGTAGCGCCCGTGAATGGGATGTATGTTGATTTACGTCAAGCTGGTGAAACTAAGGTTCAAAGTGGGTTTGCGATTGAGCCCATGGAAGGTGAGATTCATGCGCCATTAGCGGGTACCGTTACGCAACTCACGAAGCAATCCGTTACCTTAGAAGCTGACTTTGGCTGCGAATACGTGGTTCAATTAGGTCAGCCAGTGGCCGATTTAGATGACCAACTTTTCGATTGGCACGTTGCGGTGGGCGATCAACTTAGTGTAAATGATGCGTTAGCAATGCTTGATGTGAATGCTATTCATGCTGCGGATGCCTCGGCGATTGTTAGCTGTGGTTTAAGTAACCAAGCGGCGGCTGATGTGGAAGTTGAAAAAACTGGACTCGTCTCACAAGGCGATCAATTAGCAACATTGAAAGTTCGTAGTTAACCGGTCTTGAAATTAAATAGTACAGTAAAGCCCCGGCGTGCCGGGGCTTTACTGTACAAAAATTCATTTTGGCCGGTTTAAATGGCTGACAAAGTCGTAATGAGTTGGTCAATGATTGATATGACACGCTGTTGCTCTGATTGTAAAAAGTTAGCGTAGATGGGCATTTGCGCACTTGCATCACTAATTGGCAGGCACACACGACTATCGGTGTTGGTGGGATTAGTGACTGGGGCGTCAAAGGCTGTAATGTTGGTTGTGAAATAAGGAAAATCGGAATATTTCGTGATTTCAGTCAAAGCGTCACGTTCCGCTTGGTAAAAAAACTTTGCATGGGGAATGGCGTGCTGAATAATTGATTGCCATGGGCCAATATCAGTTAAGACCACAAAGCTGAGATTTTTAAGCTCGGAAAAAGTAATTGTTGGTTGATTAGCTTGAATCATAAATTGGTTTAAATTAACTGCCAATTAATTGCGAGGCTAACTCGTCGGTTGTAAGGGCTTGATTTGAGAGGACCAAGGCGGCCTGATTCTGTCGTAAACTGGTGGTGATTGCGGCGGTCGTGAGTAGTGGTTGGTCAATGGTCACGTTAGTTGGTAATTGTGAATGGAGCGCCTTTAGGACAATTAGCGGTCCCGGTAAAGTTGATTTAATACGTAAGACTTGTTGATTACGGTCAAAGTCTTGAATACGGTGGACGGCGTCGTGATTAGCCTGAATCAAGGTGGCCGCTTCAGTGGCTGCTAATTGCCCAGTCGCGGTTAACGTGATGCGATTCGGTTGTCGATTGAACAGGCGTACACCTAAGTCGGCTTCTAATTTTTGCATGCCTCGGGGGACAGTTGGTTGGGTCACATGCAACTGTTCAGCCGTTTTGGCAAGTGTGCCAGTCGTTGAAAAAATTACTAATTCTTGTAATAAATAATTATCTAACATGTCGTCAGCTCCTAGTATACGCTAATCGTATGCTAGCATGATTATCTAGTAATTTTCAACTCATTGGTTTGCAGTTATAGTAGTCTTATTCAAACGATGAAAGGTCGGACGATTAAAGATGACAAAAATACCAATGATTACATTAAATAATGGGGTTGAAATGCCGCAACTCGGTTTCGGGGTTTTCCAAGTGCCAGATTTAGATCAATGTGAGGCAGCCGTGACAGCAGCTTTACAAGCAGGGTATCGCTTAATTGATACTGCGACAGCGTATCAAAATGAAGCGGCGGTGGGACAAGCTATCAAAAAGAGTGGCATTGCCCGTGAAGCACTCTTTATCACGTCAAAGTTATGGGTTTCTGAATTCACCTATGAACGTGCGAAGCAAGGGATTGACGACTCACTTAAGCGGTTGGGGTTAGACTATCTAGACTTATACTTATTGCACCAACCCTATGGTGATACGATGGGAGCTTGGCGGGCGTTAGAAGAAGCCTACCATGCGGGGAAAATTCGGGCAATTGGGGTCTCTAACTTTTATGCTGATCAATTGCAAAATTTAATGTTAACGATGACGGTTAAGCCAGTTATCAACCAAATTGAAGTGAATCCGTGGTATCAACAGCCGGCAGAGGTTCAATTTAATCAACGGTCAGAGGTGCGGGTTGAAGCGTGGGCACCCTTTGCGGAAGGTAAAAATGGTATTTTTACGAATCCGACAATTACAACAATTGCGCAGGCTCATGGCAAAACGACCGGCCAAGTTATCTTGCGTTGGTTATTGCAACGCGGGATTACAGTGATTCCTAAATCGGTGCATCCAACGCGGATGGTTGAGAATATGGCGGTCTTTGATTTTGACTTGAGTCCAGCTGAAATGCAAACCATGGCAACCTTAGATCAAGGTGTCAGTCAATTCTTCGACCACCGAGACCCTGTAACGATTGAACAAATCTTTGGGTCTAGCTTGAAACAATTACATTAAGGCACGAGTATTAAATTAAATGATGGGTTGACTTACTAACCCCATATCAATACCCCCGACTTAGTCAAATAAAGCTGTCACCTCAATTAGGGTGACGGCTTTATTTTGATTGATTTTCGATTTCTAAATAATCGAATAAGGTTAGTGTTTTAGTCGATTTACCAGTAGGCTGTGTGGCAAGGTATTAGCAAAGGTAACTAAGACACCGATGATAACAGGCTAGCAACAGTCTTTAATATATCCGGTGTTCGAGAAAATATTGAGACCTGTCGTAAGAATGGAATTTCTATTTTTATCATTCCTAGATGCAAAATATCTTGGGTGACCTTACTAGTAGCTAAAGATTGCGGCAGAATTGTCACATAACTTGACTTGGAGACCAATGATATTGTGGATTCAGAATAATCAACTTCAAAGATACTTGGTGGTGCTAAGTGTAAGTTATCAAAAATTTGAATGATTCTTTGATGAATAGGACAGTAAGTTGGATACATAATGAGGTTCATTCTTTGTAATTGACGCGCACTAATTGCGACATGGTTTAGTTTGTTTACTGCTTCGTTATCTTTAGCATAAACCAAATAATAAGGTTCTTCGTATAAATTTTTCTCGATGAATGAGCCAGTAAGATTTTGTTTGAAAGCTGAGTCCATTAATACAAGGTCCAATGTATTGGCGTTAAAAGGATCAATCAATTCGAAAATCTTACTTGTGACTGTTATGCTTTTAAATTTATGAAGATTTTCAATGAAAAACTCGGGATATAGATTAGACGAAATACTATCTAAAGTACCGATTCGTAGAGAATTTAAAGAAATACGGTTTGATGAAAAAGAGCTTTTTAAATTTTGAAATTCAATCAAAAATTTTTTAGCTTTTTTATAGAAATGAGTGCCAATTGGTGTGAGTTTCATGCCTTGAGAACTACGAATAAATAGTTTGGAACCATAGTAATCTTCAAGTTGTTTGATCTTTTTGCTTAAAGCGGGTTGGGTTATTAAAAGTGCTTTGCTACTTTTATTAATACTTTTAAGCTCGCTAACTGCCACAAATACATAGAGTAATTCGATGTTGAATGATTCTACTTCTTTCATGAAATCACGCTCCTAGTCGGTTAATCAAAGTGTTCTGGAAAGTGATTATTAATGGGTATAACGATAGCTTATAGACCTTATTATAATGTGTTTATTCTAAAAAACAATATAGCATGGTATCTTTTTAATCAAGCAGAGGGGAGGTAACAAATTGAACAAGTTTCCATTCACAAGCAGTAGTGATGTGGTCGATCATTCAGCAGTTTCAGGTAGATGTGAGTATTGATTGAGATTGCTATTAGCTTACATTTTAGTTGATGATATTCGCTACAGTCTGTCTGGAAAAGTTAAATATAATGAATTTTTGAAAGCGTAATTTAAAGGAGGCTATTCAATGTCAAAAAAATATGGAAAAGGGTTACTTTTATGTTTAATAGCAGTGTTATCTTGGGGTGGCATGTTTCCGGTGATGGCACCAGCACTAAAAATTATGGATCCGTTCTACTTCACGTTATTGCGTTATGGTAGCGTAGCAGTGATATTTGCAATTATTCTGTTGATTGTTGAAGGGCCTAAAGCGTTTAAAAGTGAAGGTCATGCTGTGAAATTATGGATTTTCGGAACATCAGCTTTTGCAGGATTTAGTTTTCTGGTGTTTTTGGGCCAGCAAATCGCTGGTGTTTCAGGAGCAATTATTGCATCTGTAATGATGGCCATTCAACCCTTACTAGGTGTGCTTGTAAATTGGGTCTATCGAGGAACGAAGCCAACAATCATTTCTGTGATTTCGATGATTGTAGCAGCATTGGGCGTCTTTATGGTTGTGACAAAGGGCCATATTTCAACCCTTCTTTCAGGAAATAATGTGTTGTTAGCAACAGTATTAATTTTACTAGGTGCACTATGTTGGGTTATCTATACTGCAGGAGGTGCGGATTTTCCGGAATGGTCAATCCTACGTTATTCAACGCTAACTACAATTTATGGTGTGTTATCGGTGATTGTTATCTTGATTGTTGCAACTGTAACTGGGTTGTTAAAAGTACCTAGTCTTGTTCAGATTACCGGTGTTAGTGACGCATTAGTTTATATGGTGTCACTAGCCGGTGTACTGGCGGTTTTTGCTTGGAATTTAGGTAATCGGATTGTGACACCAACTAATGGCATTCTTTTCATGAACCTGGTGCCAATTACCTCTTTTGTCATTACGATTGTTGGTGGTTACAAGGTTTCGATGTTTGAAATTTTAGGTTGTTTGATTACAATTCTAGCCCTAATTGGAAACAATATTGTTAGTCGAGTAGCAGCTTTAAAAATAAGAAAAGCGGCTGCTGTAACAGATCGTGAAGAACTTTAATATAGAATAGGAGATTTTTGTATGACTGTGAAAATTGGTATTAATGGATTTGGACGAATTGGCCGCTTAGCGTTCCGGCGTATTTTGGAACTTGATCTTAAAACCAGCGATATTGAGGTTGTCGCAATTAATGATCTTACATCACCTGCATTGCTAGCGCATTTGCTGAAGTATGATTCAACACATGGGACTTTAAGGGCTAAAGTATCTGCTACGGATGATTCAATTATTGTTAACGGGAAAACTTATCGTGTTTATGCTGAACCACAAGCGCAAGATATTCCTTGGGTCCAAAATAACGCTGTGGATTTTGTACTTGAATGTACCGGATTTTATACATCTAAAGAAAAAGCACAGTTACATTTAGATGCAGGGGTAAAGCGTGTCTTAATCTCGGCACCAGCTGGTAGTGATGTTAAGACGATTGTTTATAATGTTAATGATAATATTTTGAATTCAGATGATCGCATTGTGTCTGCTGGTTCATGTACAACTAATTGTCTTGCGCCGTTGGCATTTTTCGAAAATAAGGAATTTGGTATTAAGGTTGGGACGATGACGACCATTCACGCCTATACTTCGACGCAAATGTTACTGGACGGCCCAGTACGTGGCGGTAATTTCCGTGCGGCTCGTGCGGCTGGAAATAATACCATTCCCCATTCAACTGGGGCAGCAAAAGCAATTGGATTAGTTATTCCTGAACTAAATGGAAAATTACAGGGGCATGCACAACGAGTCAGTGTAGTTGACGGTTCATTAACTGAAATGGTTGTTATTTTAAATAAAAAAGTAACGGTAGCAGAGGTCAATTTAGCACTAAAAAAATATACTGAGGATAATGAATCATTTGGTTATAATGATGATGAACTTGTTTCAAGTGATGTTATTGGATCAACTTTTGGTTCGATTTTCGATCCAACCCAAACCGAAGTCACTTCTGGAGATGATTATCAGTTAGTGAAAACGGTTGCGTGGTATGACAATGAGTATGGATTTACTTGCCAGTTAGTGAGAACCTTATTAAAATTTGCGACATTAAATTAAATTGGGGTAGAAAAAACACGTCAAAGCTGATGTGTTTTTTTGTTTAGTGGGATATATCAAATCTGTTTCGAATAACCGTTAATGATGGACGGATAGAATCGTTCAGAAAAAAATTTTTGGCAATTCCCCCTAATTCAGGGTGTAGAATGGATTTTAGGCAAGCAGATAGATAAATTAAGCATTAAGGAGATTGAAAACGAGTGAAAGGCAAACAAATGCTGGGATTAGTTAGTGGTAGTGTGTTGGTAGTGGCGCTGATAATTTTTGTGAGCGTGGGGCATGTGACCAACAGCAAAGCAACTAAATCGCAGCCGGTGACTACCCGGGCCGTGCGGCAATATAATCAGTGGTGCGCGGCTTATTTGAGTAGTGGTAAAAAACAACAATTTGTGAAAACCAATGACAGCAAAGGCGCCCTAAAAACGGTATCTGAAGCGCAAGGTTATGGCATGTTAGCCACCATCTTAGCGGCGCAACAGGGGGCTCGAAATCAAGCGACGTTTAATCGCTTGTATCATTACTATCAGGCTCATCAGATTTCGACTAAAAATCCATTAATGATGTGGGAACAGCAACAACGAAATGGGCAGATGAAAAGCGTTAGTACGGAACAAAATAGTGCAACGGATGGAGACTTGGATATCGCCTATGCCTTGATTTTGGCGGATAAAAAATGGGGCAGTACGGCTAAAAATAATTATCGTCAGGCAGCTAACCGGTTATTAGTCGCAATTCAAGCGCACGAGATGAATCCCACGACCTATTTACCCCAGTTAGGCAGCTGGGCAATCGGAGCGGATAGCGCTAATTTGGTGCGAACTTCAGACTTAATGACGACGCATTTTAAGTTATTTGCGACGTTTACTAAAGCCACTTTCTGGCAACATGCTGCTACCAACAGTCAACGTGCCATTGCTAAGTTGAGTGCACGGACGACGACCGGCCTCTTCCCAGACATGATTACGATTAGTGGTGCCGACCTAACCATGACGGCGGTCACGAGCAATCATGCGGAAGATAACCAATATGCCTACAATGCATGCCGCGTGCCATGGCGACTGGCGGCCACGTATGCGACGGATCATGATGCAACCAGTAAGCAGGCGCTGCAAAAAATGTTAACTTTTTTTGCTAAGCAGTCACAAATAAAAGCGGTTTATCAACTAGATGGGACGGTCGTGGGTAATTATCAAAGTGTGGCCTTTAAGGCGCCGATTGCGTATGCTGCCCAAGTGATGGGAAATACAACGTTGACGAAAAAGATTGGGGCAACTCTGACAAACAAGATTAGCAGTAATGATTATTACGCCACGACCTTACAAGTGCTGACCAGTTTAGCTGCCAATGAGTAGCACAATGTGTTTGGAAAAAAGGGTGCTGCGACGTGTTTCAAAGGTCAGAGTATCAAAAACGGCAGTCACTTTAAAAAAATGACCGCCGAATTCATATTAAGGGTTACAAACACGCCGACTTTTGAACTATTGGTGCACTACAGCTTGACCTTAAATTGTCGCAATAACGTCTGCCGTTGTTGCGGCGTTTTTTGTGTGAGTTGTGCGAAGTTATACCATTTGAAATGCCAAAGTCGGGTTTTTAGAAAAGTGCCACGAAATAATAGCTTGGCAAGTGGTGCGCCAAACAATAACCGGTAAGCCCAGTTGGGTGTGCTCATAGTGGTTATAATATCAATCTGGGGTTGCTTGACTAAAGTCGTCTGCATGGATTTTGCGTTATATAAGATTGCTTTGGCGTAGACTTTATCTAAGAAGCCTTTCGTCATTGCTGGCATGACTTCCCACCAGACTGGAAACATAAAAATAAGCCGATCAGCGTCTGCCAGGCGCCGTTGGTAATCAGCACATTGAGCGTCAATGGGCACGCCTTGTCGCCAATGAGCGAGATCGGTCGCTGACATAACGGGGTTAAACCCATCGGCATGCAGGTCGATTAAGTCAATATCTTGTCCTGCAGCCGTTAATTGGTGACGGACCTGTTGCAGTAAAGCAGCCAAAAAAGAGCGGTGGTGGGGTTGGTTGTTGCCAGCGGTTGCGGTATAAGGATGATCGAAAATAATGACAGTTTTCATAAAAAATAACCTCTTTTAAGTTTAAGTTGTGACTTAGTCTAAACTTAAATGAAGTTATCCGCCTTAACAATTGTTAATTAGCGTAGTCGTTTTTGAATCCGACTAAAAGAGACCGGCGTCATCCCTAGGTAAGAGGCGATATAATGGTGTGGCACGCGCGCTAAAATATCCGGTTCGTTGGCCATTAGATCAATGACCCGCTGTTCAGGATTATTTTGAATCCGCGATAAAAAGTAAGTCATGTAAGTCATAAAACGGGAACTAATCTGATGAGTCATCGTCTGTTGGAGTGCCGGGTATTTTTCGACGAGCTGGTTAAAGTGCGGGTACGATAATTTCGTAAGCTGAGTTGGCGCTAAAGTTTCTAACGAGAACTGACTCGGGGTTTGTTCAGTTAGACTTTGAAAAGAAGCGACGATTTGATTCTCAAAGAAGAACTGTACCGTAATATCACGGCCATCATCATTGTGCCAAAGCCGGACGGCCCCCGCATCGACAAAGTAAATGTTATGAGCGATATCGCCTTCACGTAATAAAGTCGTTTTTTCAGGAACTGTAATAGCGGTGAAAAACGGCGCAATTTCAGCCCAATGTTGGTTAAAAACAGGAATCTGAGTTTTAAAATAATCGTTCATTAGTTGTGACCTCGGTAATCTTTGATTTAAACCTCATGTTATTATACCGAACAAGTGCCAGGTTGACCTAGTTAATGACCAGACGTTTATCGGTTACTTTGGTGACTTAACTTTTGACGATGCCACCGGTGACAGTTACAATTAATCACACTAATAGTTATTTAAGGAGTGGAAGCGATGCAAGCAGTTGTAATTAATCAATACGGTGATGCTGACGAGTTGACAATGACTGAATTACCGATGCCAACGATGGCAACCGATGAAGTGTTGGTTGAACTTAAAGCGACTTCAATTAATCCGATTGATTGGAAGGCCCGGTTAGGCTTAATGCAGGGCATGATGCACTGGGATTTTCCCATTGTGTTAGGTTGGGACTTATCCGGGGTGATTACTGCCGTCGGAGCTGATGTCACTGGCTTTAAAGTGGGCGACGAAGTTTTTGCCCGGCCGGACACTTTGCAAGATGGCACGCGGGGCACTTATGCTGAATTTGCGGCCGTTAAAGCAGATAAATTAGCTTTAAAGCCAGCGGCAATTGACTGGCAAACGGCGGCTGCTATCCCGTTGGCAGGCTTAACCGCCTATCAAGTTGTTAAAGATCGGTTACATGTGCAAGCCGGTGATAAAGTGTTGATCCAAGCGGGGGCTGGTGGCGTTGGCTTATTTGCAATTCAAATTGCGAAAGCCTTAGGGGCCTATGTTGCCACGACTGCTAGTGCGGCGCAGCGCCCGTTACTTGAGGGGCTGGGTGCTGATGAAGTCATTGACTATCATGAACATGATATTACGGCAGTCTTGCATGATTATGATGCCGTTTTTGACACGGTTAGTGCAGTTGATGACGGGCTAGCGATTCTTAAACCTAATGGTCGACTTGTCACAATTGACGCTCAGTTAACTGAACAACAACAAGCTGCCAGTCAAGCAGTTTCAACGTGGTGGCTCCAAACTAATGGGAAACAGCTAGCTGAACTTGGCGCTATGGTAGCGGCGGGGACGGTTAAAGTTGTGATTGACCGGGTCTTACCATTCACTGAAGCTGGCTTGCGCACAGCGCATCAGTTAAGCGAAAGTCATCATAGTCACGGGAAAATTGTGATTTCTATGGAAAAATAGGTATTTTAATGACCGGCTGTATCGCATTCTTTAGCGGAGCAGCCGGTTAATTTAAGCCGTTTAGTTAGTTTTTGTTGTCAAAAGCTAACTAAAGTGATAATATAATTGTCATTCAACTTAACGAGGAGGATTTTTAAAATGGCAGATATGAGTCATGAGTTATTTGAAAGTTTCGGTAAACTGATGCAAAATCGTTTATTTTTTATGGCAGTGATGCATCAACGTAATTTTGGGAGTCATGGTACGGGACATCATGGTGGCGGTCGTGGGCAGATGCGACTATTACAAGTTTTAGCGCAAAGCCCCGCAGGATTAACGAATGCTGAGATTGCGGAAGTGTTAGATATTCGGCCTAGTTCAGTGAGTGCAACTATTAAGCGGTTGGAGACGGCAGAGTTAGTTGAACGAGTACCTAGTGACACGGATAAACGGGTTGTCATTGTCCGCTTAAGTGAACGTGGCCAACGATTATTTGATCAGCAAGCGACCCAATTTGATGACTTAGCTGATCAGTTATTTGGTGATTTAACAGCGAGTGAGCAAGCTGAACTGCAACGACTGCTAACGAAGCTAAACTATCGTGCGGAAGATGTAAAGCTGACTGATTTCATGCCCCGTGGTCGTGGCGAATGGCCGCAACAGCCAGGTGGTCGAGATCGGCATTGGTTTAATTAAGGTAAAGTGGAGGCACACACATGGATCGTCGCATAACCGCCCCGAGCACTGACAAAAAGCGTTCGGCTGGCAAATTTAATTTTCGTGGTTTTTTAAGTTTAATTCGGCAAACTAAGCCAAAATATTGGCAGTTATGGCTGGGATTAGCATTAGGATTATTAGCAACTGGCGCACAATTAGCCGTGCCAAAGTTAGCGCAAAAGTTAATTAATGGCTTTGGTCAGGCACTCAATCGGCCCTTACTGGTGATACTCATTGTGTTATTTGTCTTGAGTGCGGTAGTGAGCGCTGTTTCAGGGGCCTTACTGGGAGTTTTTGGTGAGAACGTCGTGGCTAATTTACGGTCAACGTTATGGCAGAAGCTTGTGCGACTAAAAGTTAGTTATTTTGACAATGTGAAAACGGGTGAGATGACCTCACGCTTAGTGAATGATTCGACCCAGATTAAAGACTTGTTAGCGAATTCTTTTCCACAAATGGTCACGTCACTCTTGCAATTGGTTGGCGCGTTAGCAATTATGGCGTTCATGGATTGGAAGATGACGGCGATTATGGTCGTGGCAGTACCATTAGTGATGTTAGTAATGTTACCAATCATGCAACAGACTAATAAAGTGGGCTGGCAACGGCAAGAAGCGTTAGCCAAGTTTAGTGGCGAAACGGATGAAACGTTAAGCGAAATCCGGTTGGTTAAATCGTCAAATGCGGAAGTTTATGAAACTAAAACAGGATTGACTCAGATTCAAAAGTTATACCGCATTGGTCTGAAAGAGGCCATTTATGATTCAATCGCGGGTCCAGTGATGACCGCTAGTATGTTGGCACTATTCGTAGGTGTTTTGGTGTATGCAGCGGCGCGGGTCGCAAGCGGGACGATGTCGATGGGAACATTGGTTTCATTCTTGATGTATCTTTTCCAAATCATCGGCCCGGCCGGTACATTAGCCCGTTTCTTTACGGATTTATCGAAAGCCAATGGCTCGACGGCCCGGGTACGGGACTTATTGAATGAGCCAGAAGAAGCACTAGTTACCGGCCCAGTCCAATCAGTCACCGATCAGACGTTAGCAATGACGCACGTAGATTTTGCGTACGAGGATGGGCAACCGATTTTACATGATGTTAATTTTGAAGCAAAGCCGAATACCGTCGTCGCATTTGCCGGGCCTTCGGGTGGTGGTAAATCCACTATCTTTGGGTTGTTGGAACGTTATTATCAACCGCAAAGTGGTCAAGTGACGATTGGTGGGCAAGATGTTTCAACCTTAAACTTAAGTGATTGGCGCTCACAAATCGGCTACGTTAGTCAAGATTCAGCGATTATGGCTGGGACAATTCGGCATAACTTAACGTATGGGTTTGAAAAAGGCTTTACTGATGACGAGTTATGGCGGGTCTTGCAGTTAGCATTTGCGGATCAATTCGTTAAAGCGATGCCGGCTGGTTTAGATACTGAGGTTGGTGAACGCGGTGTTAAGGTAAGCGGTGGTCAACGGCAACGCTTGGCAATTGCCCGGGCATTCTTACGCAATCCGAAGATTCTCATGTTGGACGAAGCCACGGCTAGCTTGGATTCTGAGTCCGAAGCGATGGTGCAAAAAGCATTGGGAGAATTGATGAAGGGTCGCACAACCTTGATTATCGCCCATCGGTTAAGCACAATTGTGGATGCCGATGCGATTTACTTTATTGAACAAGGCCATGTCAGTGGGCATGGCACGCATCAAGAATTGATGACAAGCTTACCGTTATATCGTGATTATGTGAAGATTCAGTTTAAAGAATAACAATTAATCAGTACTACCAAATAATCGCCACAAGAATTTAATCAATTCTTGCGGCGATTATTTTTAGGCTTTTGGCTTGTATGACTTTAGCGAGTTAGACCGTCAATAAAACTGAGGACCCCTTGTTCCTGGTTGGTGGTTGTCTGCTGATCAGCCACCGCTGTGACGGCGGATTGGGCATTTTGCATGGCGACCCCTAAGCCAACTTCACGCAACATTTCTAAATCATTACCACCATCACCAAAGGCAACCATAGCACTTAAATCAATGTTTAATTGTTGGCCTAATTCTTTAAGTCCGGCGGCTTTATTGAGACCTGGTTGGATTAAGTCAATATCGCCATGACCACTACTGGTTGGTTCAGCGAGTCTGGCTAACATTGGGCGCAATAAGTCTACGATGGCAGTTGTTTTTTCAGGTGGGCAGCTTAGGGCAATCTTTAGCACCTGATCATCAATCGTCGCAAAATCATCGACGACAGCTAAGTGATGGTAGTATTGCCGCATATTATCAACGTATTGGGCATCATAGCTACTGAGGGCATACGCACTTTTTGCGCCGCAAACCAAAATATGCAACTCTGGAATTTTAGTAAGCTGAGCTAATATTGTTGTGACGGTAGCGGTTTTAAAAGCGTGAACAGCATACGTTTTGTTGGCATCACGAATGTAGGCCCCATTTTCGGCTAAGTAAATAATATCTGGATAAGCTTCAAAAAATGACCGGAGTTGAAAATACTGATTACCACTAGCGACAACGAACTGAATATGTTGTTGCTGTAACCGTTGATAGAGTTTAGCAAATTTGGCTTCGTCATAGGTCATATCAGCTCGTAAAAAAGTACCATCCATATCTGTTGCGATTAAGTCATACATCATAAAAAGCTCCCTTATTTGTTTGATAAGGGTAGCTTAGCACGTTTTGATGGGTTAAAAGGGACATTTTTAGAGGCAGTTAGCGTCAATTTGATGATATTTTGTGTAGGCTTGTCGATAGGCAGTCGGTGTGCAGCCTTTCCAAGTCTGAAAATTACGGTTAAGGGTTTTACGATTACTAAAGCCACAGCTAGCGGCAATGTAATCAATCTTACGGTCGGTTTCTAAGAGCAAGCGGCGAGCGTTCATTAGCCGAATGAGTCGTAAATAGCGGTTCACCGAAAGTTGTAGATTGGTATTAAACTGCTGATTCAAAGTGGTCAGTGAAACGTGATAAGTCGCTGCTAAAGTGGCCCCCGTAATCGGTTGGGCATAATCATGGTTAATCTGGGTCATGACTTGATCGACCAAATTCAAGTTAGGATTAATTGCATTGGGATTAGTTGGTCGATTAAAGGCAGTGGCTAAGGCATGTAACAAGTCATAAAAATGACTCAAAATAGTGAGTCGTGATAAGTCAGTTAGGCCGGTGGTGAGATTATCATGAATTGTCATTAGGTCCTGCTGAATAGCAGCGTAAGCGGCTGGATGTTCCTTTTCAGCCAGTGGACCATTTAAGGCCAGCTGCCAATTCTCACTAGCCGGCAATTGCGTTTGTAAAAAATCATCGTCAATAATTAGGCCAAATTCACGCCAATTAGCGGTGGCGATGCCGGTCGTACTATGGACGACCCGGCGATTGATAGCCCATAAATCTCCAGGGTGATATTCAGTCGTTTTTCCATCAGTGACGACTTTTAGCGTAGCCCCGGCGACCAAATAATTAAGCTCAATTCCCTGGTGCCAATGTGGTGCAACAGCAATAGAAGTTAGGGGATCGTGTTCGTAGTACTTAAAAGGCAATCTGGGAATCGGTTGCACGTTTTCATGACGAATTTTCAATAGGAAAGACCTCATCTTTTAGTTAATCGTGGGTGGCGATGCGAACTTTCAGAATTTCTTTATGCAGGCCAACTGCAATCAGTAACAGGCTGACTACCAAAATCATCGCCAAGGTAGGCAGCAGCAAGGTGAGCATGATTAAGAGACTGGCGATACCTAAGGCCCAGCTATTTTTAACTTGTTCTGGTTGGTGGTCATAATTAATCATCAAGATTAAGAGCCATAACGCTGCCACAATTGACGCAACGAACCCCACACGCATGATTTCGAGGTGTGACGTTGCCAATTGATCGAGGAAGAAGGCCTGCAATGTTAAGACTAAGATAAAGGCCGCATGTAGGCCCCGAAAAACCGAAAGTTGCCAATAAGCGGTGCCGGTTACTTGTAGATCATCCATAAGGGAATAATACACATACCACATGCCGACAACGCCCAGCATTAGACTTAAAAATAATAAATAATGATAGCCACTTTGATGTTCGCTAATTTTTTCAATTAGGCCGGCAAGTGATTCACCGAGAATAATCATTGTGAATAAGCCATAACGTTCAAGGAGGGCACTCGATAAGGCAAATGGAATCTGGCGCTGTTTGAATTCTTGGTTAAAGCGACCTTGCTCGAGCAGTAAAATTTCTAAAAATAACCCCAGGGCCACGATCAGTAAGGTTAATTGCCAAGCTGGTTGGGTCACAAAAAACACAGCAATTAGTAATAACTCACCCAGACTATAGGCGGTCACATAGGGCATGGCGGTTAATTTGTGCGCCGGGTCAAAGCGAATAGTGGACCCCCATAAATAGAGCCACAAGGCTTGATTCACAAAGTAGGCTAAGGCGAATAATTTGAAGTCGTGTTCAAAAAAGTTCGGAATAAAAAGGGCCACAAAACTAATGGTGATGATTTGTAGAATGGCAAAGACGACCATCCGTAAATTTTGGCGGCCATGTAAATCAAAAAACAAGACGGAATTATTCCAACTATTAAAGATAAAGAGGAAAACGAGCGTAAAGCTAGCAAAGCCTGACAGTGAAAAGTTCGCCGCCAATTCAGTAACGAGACTATGGATAATCACAACGAACACTAAGTCTGAAAATAATTCGACCCATGAAATCTTACGTTCCTGCATGCGTTGGGTGATGGCTCGGGGCGTGCCCCACAAGTTGAAGTTCATAGTAAACCTACTTTCTAGATGGTTAATTTAGTTTAATAATACCGCAATCAGTAATAATTAGATAAAAAATGCAGTTTTAAGGCTTGCCTTAGAGTCGGTTATAAGCAGTATAGTGAAGCCAAGATTTAAACATGGAGGTTTTTAAAAATGACAAAAATTTTAATTATCGGCGCTTATGGTAAAACGGCACAACTCGCTATTAAACGCTTATTGGCTGAAACAAATCATGAGTTAGTCTTATTTCTAAGAAATGCCGCCCGACTCAATCAATATCAAGATAATTCACGCGTGACGTTAATTGATGGGGATGTTTTAGATACCGCCGCGTTAGAAAATGCCATGATTGGTGTTGATTTGGTGTATTCTAATGTTGGGGGTCGTAATCTGGCTGATCAAACGGCTAGTATCTTAGCTGCGATGACTGCGACTAAGCAGCAACGGTTAATCTTTATTAACTCATTGGGCGTCTATCATGAAGTTCCCGGTGCTTTTGGTGCTTGGAACGAAACCATGATTGCAGACTTTTTACCGGGCTTTCGTAAAGCCGCGGCGCTAATCGAAGCCTCACCACTGGCTTACACGATGTTACGGCCCGCTTGGTTAAGTGATAAGCCAGCGATTGATTATGAATTAACTGACAAAGGAACGGCCTTTAAAGGTACCGAAGTTTCACGTGCTAGTGTGGCTGACTTTATCTTAAAGTTGATTGCGACCCCGAACACCTATTTACGCGCAAGTGTTGGTTTGAATCAGCCGAATACTGATGGTGACCAACCTGCGTGGTTTAATTAATTGAAATAGAGGAGTGCTAAATTATGTTGAAAACGGATGTTTTTGCTCACGTCTTAACCCCGAAGTTTTATCAGGCTTTTTTAGCTGAATCAGTGGATTTAACCGCCTATCCTTTTTTAAAGAATCCGGCGTTAACAGATTTGGCAGTACATCAAGCCGGGGTGCGAGCGGATGTGCGCCAAGTTATTTCGATGGCGAACTTAAATCCTGAGGACTTTTTTGACCCGGAACGGGCTGCGGAACTATGCCGGTTAGGTAATCGTGAGTTGAGTGCAATTGCTGCGGCAGAACCGGCGACGTATCGTGGTGCAGTTGGCATGCTGCCGATGAATAATGTTGCGGCGGCCGTGACAATTTTGGCAGAGCAAATTGCTACCGATCCGAACTTGTTAGGCGTGCAATTGTTCACGACGGCGTTAGGCAAACCATTAACAGATCCGGCTTATCGGCCAATTTTTGAACAATTAGCGGCCTTAAAGCTACCGATTTGGCTACATCCCGTTTTTGACACAACTAAGCCCGCTAATAATATCACGTTTAGTTGGGAATACGAACTTACTCAGACCATGTATGCCATGGTTACGCAGGGCTTTTTCCAAACATATCCGCAGCTTAAAGTTATTGTGCACCATGCGGGTGCGATGGTGCCATATTTTGCCGGACGAATTGAACATATTTTATCTGCTGAACAAGCAGCTGATTTCAAAAAGTTTTATGTCGATACAGCTTTACTTGGCAATACACCAGCCTTACGTTTAACATTGGCTTATTATGGGATTGAGCATGTTATGTTCGGCACGGATGCGCCATTTGGCAGTGCGCCCAATGGTGCGACCGACGAAATCGTGACTGCCATCGCCGCTTTGAATTTAACGGCGGCAGATCAAACTAAATTGTATCAAACTAATTTTGAAAAACTTATTAGCTAAAAGTTAAAAAATGAACGACCAATGGTTGCATTAAACCAAGCTGGTCGTTCATTTTTTGTGCCCTTAACAGCAGATAAATTGCTAGCATTTTAGTGTTATCCATGCGTATAATTAAAGTAAATTAGCTTAATTAAGGAGGGCCAGCAATGAGTTATACGATTCAGCAAGTGAGTCAATTAACCGGTGTATCGGCTTATAGTATCCGTTATTATGATAGTCGTGAGTTGATTCCCGGGATTCAACGTGATGAGAATAATGTGCGGCAATTTGATGAGGAAAGTGTGGACGTTGTCCGCTTGATTACTTGTTTTCGCAAGACGGGGATGCCATTGAAAGCCATCAAACATTATATCGACCTCATCCCTGGTGGCGATGCGACCTTACAAGAGCGCTTTGAAATTATGGCACAACATAAAGCTGATATTTTGGACGAAACAACGGTGTTAAACAATAATTTAAAGATTGTTCAGAGTAAACTGAATACCTATCAAACAACTCTAGCCGCCTTGACGGTTAAGGCAAACTAGTTTGCGAACAATAATATGAAAGTAGAACGAGCTTGGCATCCTTAATGACAAAAGAAAATAATTGTTTCAGGAATTTTATAATTTCTTGAAACAATTATTTTTTTTGCTAAATTTTAAGGTAGTAGTGCGAACAAGCCAGCGCCTAACAAGCCTCCAGCTAGTGGGCCAACGATTGGCACCCAGCTATAGGCCCAATCAGAAGTTCCTTTGTTGGCGATGGGGAGGATAGCGTGCGCAATCCGTGGCCCTAAGTCTCGAGCCGGATTAATTGCGTAACCGGTCGTCCCACCTAAGGAGAGCCCGATTGCGGTAATTAAAAGCCCGACCACCATTGGATTAAGCCCCGCAGTGAACTGACCTTTGGTAAAAGCTAAAAGGCCAAAGACGAGGACAAAGGTACCGATGACTTCGCTGATAAAGTTCCAGAAATAGTTACGGATGCCAGGACCAGTGGCGAAGATTCCTAAAATGGCGGTGGCGTCATCAGTTGCTTGCCAATGGGGATAGTAGTGGAGCCAAACGACAATTCCCCCTAGCAGGCCCCCGGCAATTTGGGCTACCGTGTAAGGTAAGACAAATTGCCAAGGAAATAGACCGGCAACGGCCATCCCTAAGGATACGGCAGGATTCAGATGGGCCGGGCTGAGAAAGCTTGAACAGTAAACCCCAATGGTAACAGCAAGCCCCCAACCAAGGGCAATCGCGATCCAACCAGCACCTTGCGCTTTCGATTTATTCAGTGAAACGCCAGCTACCACGCCGTCGCCCAGTAGAATCAAGATAAAGGTACCTAGAAATTCACCTAATAATTGAAAAATCAGTGGATCTTTCATGATTACTCACCTCATCCTAACGTTGCTTTAAAGCAGCCAGGTCGGATTCTGCAATGACTTGATTAAGTTGATCGGTTTGCGCCTGCTTGGTGGCTGCATCCCAGTCTAAATAATCGCCGAGGGTGTCAATGACACCAGTCTTAATGTTGTCGATACTATCACGCATGAATAATAGATGATTCGTTCGGCGGAGCAAATAGTCAACCGGTGAAAGCGTCATTTCTTCATCTAAAGCGTAGTGTAAACTGATGGTTTCGGCTAAGCTCAGTCCATGGGTTGGCTCAATTTTACCAATTAAGCTAAAGACACGGGCGGCGTTGGACCCATATAATTGTGCAATCCGGAGTGCTGCTGCTTCTGTTAAGCCGTTGTCGATACCTTGTTTGGCGTAAAAGGCGAGGGTTGCTTCGACGTTATGTGGATCAATATCGCCCCCGGATACCGGCAGATTCTTTGAATTAATGGGACTGAAACGCTGGTTGAACTTAGTTGCGAGTAAGCGCGTCACTAACGCCATCGCCCCGGCAGCCATTTTTCGATAATCGGTTAATTTACCGCCGGCTAAGGTGAGTAAGCCATCGGGACTACTCGTTAAAGCGCTACCACGAGAGACCGCAGACGGATTCAACTTATTTTCTGCTAAGGCACTTTCTAAGTCGTTTAGGACCGCTTCAACATCAGCCCGACTAGCTTGTTGATTTTCGAATTGATCGACAGCCGCAATGACGCGGTTGAAGCTCTTATCACTAAGCTTACCGGAGTTTCCGCCATTGTAATCAGAACTCCCATTGGCGGCGATTAGTGGTCGTAATCCGGCCCAACTAGCTTCAATATCAGCTAAAGTTAAGTTAGCACTAGGGTAGCGGGCATTGATAATACCAAGTAAGTAATCAACGTCGGCTTGGGTAACCGTCGGATGTTGAAAGTCACCATGGTAATCTGTATCAGTTGTGCCAAAGTAAGTCTTATTTTCACGAGGAACCACGAAAATCATACGGCCGTCTTGATCGCCGGAGTCAAAGTAAGTGGGCTGTGGTACCGGTAATTTAGCAGAATCGACAACGAGGTGAACGCCTTTGGTTGGACGCATCTGTGGTTTGAAGTCGGGTTCTGTGGCATATTCACGTACCGTATCGGACCATGGACCAGTCGTGTTGATGATGACATGAGCATGAATCGTAAATTCGTTGCCAGTCAGCATGTCTTGCGCTTTAACACCGATGAGTTGGCCTTGGTCATCGTGAATAAAACCAATGGCTTTAACGTGACTAGCCATAATACCACCATTTTCATGCGCCTTTTTGATGTTTTCAATGACTAGCCGAGCGTCGTTATTACGATAGTCGAGATAAACCCCGCCGCCAACTAAGTTTTTAGGGTTTAATTGAGGTTCACGTTGTAAGACTTCTTCGGGGGATAACGTATAGTTAGTATATTTTGGATCAGTGACATCCGCTAACTTATCATATAAATCCATCGCCACTTTAACGGAGAAGAGGTCAAAGGTTGCGCCTGGTTCTGCATAGATTGGTAACAACATTGGGTCAGGCGTTGGAATGTGTGGCGCAATTCCCTGGACAACTGCCCGTTCTTTTACAGTGTCAGCGACCACACTAACGTCAAAGGTTTTGAGGTAGCGAATGCCACCGTGAACCAGCTTGGTAGAGCGTGATGAGGTTCCCGCCGCGAAGTCTTGCATTTCAATGAGGCCGGTATGCATATTCATCGCACTGGCCTGAATGGCGACCCCGGCACCAGTAATCCCACCGCCAATCACTAATAAATCCAAAGTTTCATTTTGAAGTCGGTCAATATTTTGTTTGCGAGTCGTTGCTGAAAAAGCCATGATAGTTCCTCCCTTAATCCGTTTCGTGGTATGGGTCGTGTTTGAACAGTTGCGTCGCTTTGACCGCTGCATGCCAACCAGCGTAAAGATTGTCACGTTCTGGTTTTGACATTGCCGGTTTGAAAGTGGTGCCCGGTTGATAGGATTTTTTTAGTTCAGCTAAATCTTTCCAATAGCCAACGCTGAGTCCAGCTAAGAAAGCGGCGCCAAGCGCAGTTGTTTCAAGATCAGCAGCCCGGACTAATTCGGTGTCTAAAATATCGGCTTGAAATTGCATTAGCCAGTCATTACGTGACGCACCACCATCAACTTTTAGCGTTGGAATTTCAAGCCCAGTATCAACGCGCATCGTTTCAACAACATCGCGGGTCTGGTAGGCCAAAGCTTGTAAGGTGGCTTTGACGAAATCTTCACGGGTGGTTCCGCGGGTTAAGCCAAAAACGGAACCACGGGCATCAGAATCCCAATAAGGCGCGCCCAGACCGGTGAAAGCAGGCACGACGTAGACCTCGTTATTATTATGCGATGCCCGCGCCGCTTTTTCAGAATCGGGTGCACTGTCGACTAAGCGAATGCCATCACGGAGCCATTGAATGGCCGACCCAGCGACGAAAATCGAGCCTTCTAAAGCATAATAGACCTTGCCGTTAATCCCATAGGCAATCGTCGTTAACAAATTATTATCAGAGATTTGCGGCTCCTCACCAGTGTTCATGACGATAAAGGCACCAGTGCCATAGGTGTTCTTAACGGTACCAGGTTCGAATGCGAGTTGACCAAACAAAGCCGCCTGTTGATCGCCTGCCATCCCACTAATGGGGATTTCGGAACCGAAAAAATGATAATCTTTGGTATGGCCGTAAATTTCAGAGTTCGTTCGGACCTCTGGTAGCATGACCTTGGGAATATTCAATAGGCTGAGAATTTCGTCATCCCAAGTTAAGTCATGAATGTTAAACAGCATGGTCCGACTCGCGTTCGAGTAATCGGTGACATGAGTCGCACCGCCAGTTAACTTCCAGACAATCCAAGTATCGATAGTTCCAAATAGTAAATCGCCATTTTCGGCGCGAGCTTGGGCCCCTTCAACATGATCTAAAATCCAACGAATTTTGGTGGCTGAGAAATAGGCGTCTGTTACTAAACCGGTATGCTTGTGAATGAGCTCGCCATGACCATCAGTAATGAGCTGTTCGGCAATTGTCGCTGTTTGGCGAGATTGCCAGACGATGGCATTGTGAATGGGGAGTCCGGTTTTTTTGTCCCAAACAATAGTTGTTTCCCGTTGATTGGTGATACCAATCCCACTAATCTGACTGGGCTTGATGCCTGAACTGATGAAGACGTTGGCGATGGTGGATAAAACCGCATTCCAGATTTCGTTGGCATTGTGTTCAACCCAACCTGGTTTTGGGAAATATTGTGAAAACTCACGTTGCGAATCTGCAACTTGATGACCGGCATGGTCGAAGATGATGGCCCGGGTGCTAGTGGTTCCTTCATCAATCGCCATAATGTAATGCTCCGTCATTTTTATTCACTTCCTGACCTTGAATTAGTATGAATCAATAAAGGCTAAAACTTTAATTGTTTACAATTAATTGGCGAACAATTATCGTGAGCTAAACGTAACATAAGCGACCTGTATACGTCAAAGAAAACGCTTTCTTAAATGATACCGCTTTTGCTGAGCGATGACAAAACCCTGTTCAGCGGCCAGTTAATGGTCACAAAAAAATCGACCTTAATTGAAACAGGTCGATTGGTGTGTTAGATGCGGGGGAGTTCAGGTTGACCAAAGTAATAGCCTTGAACATATTGAATGCCAAGTTCTTTGACAATGGTTAAGTCTGCTTGACTTTCAATGCCTTCCAAAATAAAGGTCAGGTTATTTTTTTTCGCTAAAGCATACCAGAACCGAATCTGATCAGCCATTTGAGCAGTCGGTTGATGAGTTTGTCGGAAATTCTGCATGGCAAATTTCAAGCCATCCGCATAGGGCAAGAGGGGTTCAATAGTATCGTAAGTGTTATCAGAGCCAACGTCATCAAGTTCGATTTTAATGTCTGCGGCTTGGTAAATCCGGCTAATCTTTTTGAAGATGGCCACCGTTGGCACTTCGGTTAGTTCAACGGTAAATGAATCCGGACCATCGGTTTCCTGCTTAAAAGCGGCTAATTGTTGGGCAACCTTTGGGTCAGTAAATTGAGCCAAGGTCAGGTTTAAGCTGATACAACGTTCATCGTTAATTCGCATGGCGTGTTGCATTAAGGCAATCTGGGTCGCCACCGTGATTTCAAATGAATCCGGTAAGATCCATTGTTCATTTTTACTATCATAAATTCGGAGTAGCAATTCGTGCCGATAATCAGTGAAATCAGGCATGGTGACAATCTTTTGCATGAAGAAGGCATATAAAGCAACTAATTCTTTAGACTGACGCGCTTGGATGACAGTTTTACCTTCAACGGTAATCGCATCACGACCAGCGTGTTTTGATTGATACAGATTTTCATCAGCGCGCCGATATGTATCATCAATCGTTTGATCGGTCGCAACTAGTTGGGTGATGCCGATGGAAATCGTTACTTTGATGTGATGACCTTCGTAATCAAATTCGGTTTTACGAATGGTATCCCAGCCCTTTTTTACGGCTGCTAATACATCGTTTGGCACCTGATTAGGCATGGCGAGGGTGAATTCTTCCCCACCGGTTCGATAGAGTTGGTAATTAAGTTGTTCATTACGCAGGACGGCATTCATCACTTTAGCCACGCGGACCAACACCGCATTGCCAGCTAAATGACCATAGGTATCGTTGACTTGTTTGAAATGATCAATGTCAAATTGAACGAGCGTTAAGGGGTCGTTGTTTTTCGTTGCGGTATTGAACAAACCAACGATTTCTTGTTGGTATTCAGCGTAATTCTTCGTGTTAGTTAGGACGTCATAGCTGGCCATTTTTTCAATGCGACGATTTTCGATGGTTTTTTCGTGAACATCTTTTTGATAATGAAAGGTAAATAATGTCATGATACTGAACATTAAAATAGCTTCAATTCGCAGTGAATTAGTCACTAACATGCCGCCAGAATGCACTGGAATCGTGAGCCACAAGGCCAGACCGGTTGTCAGCATTAAGCCGGTGAAGTTGACAGCGCTGTAATGAATTTTAGCGGCATGCCGTCGGACTACGATAACCATGGTTATGAAAAATAAGAGGCCCAAAAAGAATTCAGGGCGATAGAAATAATCCGTATTATGCATGATGAAGATGGTAAACACACCGATACTACGCAATAAGTATTCGCCTAAGTTAATGCCGTCGTCTAATAAGGATAGAACCAAGACAAATAAACTAAGATTATGGAATAACATTGCGTTGGGTCCCATGATATAGCCTGTGAAGTGCAAGATGCCACCGACTGTTAGGGCCATCACCGTTAATAAGATACGGTTTACACGGTGTTGGCGTTCGGTTGCATAATTGGCATGAAATGCGATATTCCAAACGCGAGTTGAGTCTGCCAGATAGCCGACGATGAAAAAACAGGCCACCATTAATTGAACAATCCAAATGATACCTACGCTTGGTCCGAATTCTGAATAGGTGATGATGATTTCCTTCTTTCAACCGTCCAATTAGATTTAATTAGTCATTTATTAGTTTACAACCATCGTCAAAATTAATCATTAGAAAAAAGTTAACTATTGACTGTAAATTGTGATGATTTTTTTTGGTTGTAATCATTGATTTCGGTTGCTTAAAAGTTTACTATAGTTACAAAATATAAAAAAAGTAACTTAGAAAGGTAATTTGGCGCAGTGGGTTATTAAATATAGAAAGATAGGTGACAACATGACTTATATTGATACACCAAATTCATTTGTAGCAGATACCAGAGGCAATCAGATTGCTTATCGTGCATTAGGTCCACAGGAGGGTGAGCCTTTAGTATTACTACCTCATTTATCAGCTAACTTAGATAATTGGGATCCTGAAATTATTGATGGCTTGGCACAAAAATTCAGGGTGATTGTTTTCGATGGTAGCGGGATTGGATTGTCGGGTGGGAAAACACCCAGCACGATGGCCGAAATGGCGACGGCTTGTGTGGTATTTATTGATGCCTTAAATTTAGCGCCTGTTAATATCTTGGGTTTATCAATGGGCGGTATGGTTGCCCAAGCAATTGGATTGACCTATCCGGGACTGATAAAAAAATTAATCTTGGTTAGCACTGGTCCCCAGGGCGGCCCAGGAATCACTGAAATCGCTAAGATTACCAATCTATCAATCCTTCGAGCTGGTTTAACTTTCAAAGATATTAAGCGATATTTATTTTTCACAGCGACGCCCAATGGTCAACAACGCGCAACTGAATATTTAAAACGATTAAAATTACGACGAACTAATCGAGACAAAGCGATAGGATTGCTGAGCTATTTGAATCAATTAAAAGCTATCAGGCAGTGGGGAGCTAGTCATCGTGAACCACTTGAGACAATCACGCAGCCAACTTTAATTATGCATGGCGATAGTGACATTATGGTGCCAGTCGAGAATGCCACGGCGTTAACGCAATATATCCCTAATAGTCAATTAACTATTTATCCAGATGCCGGACATGGTGCGTTGTTTCAATTTCCAAAAGAGTCGGTCGCTGAAATTGAAAGTTTTTTAACTTTAGGCTTAAAATAAGTCGGTATGTGGTTGGAGTCAATTATTAACTTATTCATGATTGAGTTAGCCTGAACGGCTGGTAAAAAATGTATGTTTTACCAGCCATCAAAACAAATGTAATATAATTTTAATTTATATTGAGTAAAAGCCTTGGATATTAAAATCTAAGGCTTTTTAACTATAAAAACCCAAATTAAAAGCGATTTCTTGCTTTTATTTGGTTTTTTTTACTTGAAGTTGATTTGTTTGTGTTATAAATTTATGTTATAAATATAATCTAAAGTTATGTCATGTTCGTTTGAACAGTCAACAGTAGTAAAGGGGTATCCAAAGTGAAATTTTTTAAACGGTTGTTCGGATCATTGGTCCTAATTATTGCAATAGTATGGGGATTTCAAAATCGAACGGCCGTCATGGCGGCCACTACCTATTATCAGGATCAAATAACGACGGCTTGGACAGCTGCAACTAAAGCAGCCAATGCCAGTCATAATGAAAAGCAGCATGCCCAAACAGAGGCGGAAACTGCTAAAACTAATACGTCAAATGCTGAGATGAAAGTGACACCCACGGAATCGATTGTTAAAGATGTGACCTTATCATCAACTTACTACTATCATTTTGATAATAAGCTATCCGCGGCCGGTCGACAAGTCTTTGAGGATGCAATTGCTACCTATAATAAAACTGGAATTGTGCACTTAGTCGCTGGGACCGCACCAGTCGGCCGTAACCAAATTACTTTCTCAAGTTATCATAAAAAAATGCCCACTAATCATTCGAGTATTGAACTAGGCCATGGGGGGCCGGAAATTGTTCAACGGATTGATTGGCGTGGGAAGAAAATCCAGAATAAAGCTAGTGCGAGTCTGAATGCTGATTATTCGCAGTCGTATAGTGACGCCGTTGCGGTTCATGAACTCGGCCATGCTTTGGGCTTGGATCACAGTTCAGCGACTAGTTCAGTGATGTATCCTTATAGCCAAGGTAAAACGACCTTGTCAACGGCGGATATTGCTGGCTTAGAAGCTATCTATCAACAAGGCTAACGGCTACTTGGATTTGAAAGCTAAGCTAATTAAAAAGCCATGACGTTATTTAAGCCAATTTGAGTTAAATCTGCGAGCAAAATCTGAACTATTTTAACAATCCGGACTATACTAAAGGTGTACCAAGTTAGAAAGGAAGTTGTTTTTGATGGCTACAGATGTTGAAAAAACGAGTCTTTTAGACGAATCAATGAAGGATGTATTTAATTGGAGTGACGCCACGTTGCCAGTTCGTGATGCGATTTGGAATCACTTTATGGATGCGGATACTCATGATACGGATAAAACTGCTGACGAAGTAGCGCCTTATATGAACATGGATGATGACCAGCTGAAAACAGCAGTTACCAAGCTCTTAAAGGCTTAAAAACAACTTAATTTGAACTTGAATTAAGCTAGCACTAAATTAAAACACTTCGGATTTACGACAATTATCGTAAATCCGAAGTGCTTTTTTTAGGATTAATGACCAAATAGTTGCGTCAATAGGATGCCACCACCTGTCGCAATGCCAATCCAAATCAAAGCGGCTAAAATCGTGATGCCAGTTTTTTTTGTGAAAAATTTATCTGCCATGGTTAAGCCTCCTGCGGTGTTGTCGTTAAATGGGCCTGGTTTAATAGTAGGGAACTTGCAACGACTGATAAGGAACTCAATGCCATACCCAGACCGGCTAGTTCGGGGCTTAAACTCAAGCCTAGGCTGAAGAAGAGGCCTGCAGCTACCGGAATCCCTAAAGTATTGTAGATGAAAGCCCAGAATAGATTGAGCCTGATGCGATTAAAAGTCTTACGACTAATTTCAAGGGCCCGAACCACGTCTTGTAAATCATTCTTGACTAAGACAATGCCGCCAGATTCGATGGCAATATCCGTCCCGGAACCCATCGCAATCCCAACATCGGCTGTCGTTAGTGCGGGGGCGTCATTGATACCGTCGCCAACAAAAGCAACTGCGCCAGTCGCTTGTAGTGCTTTAACGTGGTCAGCTTTGTCACCAGGTAAAACGTCCGCAATCACATCGTCAATGCCAACTTGTTGCGCAATGGCTTGCGCCACCCGCTCATTATCACCGGTTAACATTACGGTGTGTAAGCCTTGGTGTTTTAAGGCGGCAATCGCGGTTGCCGAACTTGGTTTGGGTTGATCTTGAATGGCAATTAAACCAATAATTTGACCGGCCAAGCCAACCATGACTACGGTTTTAGCTTCGCTTTGTAATTGAATCATCTGTTGACTAAGTGATTTCGTCAATTGATAGTCATTTAAAAGTTTCGTGTTGCCAATAAAGGCGGCTTGGTCGCCAATCTTAGCTTGAACCCCTTTACCTTGAATGGCTTGAAAATCAGTTGCTGGTTGCGGCGACAGACCGTCAGCTTTCGCTCGGGCTAAGATGGCCGCAGCCAAGGGATGTTCAGAAGTGACTTCTAGTTGGGCCGCCACTTGTAACACCAGCGGTTGATTGCCAATGATGTCAGTCACTTGGGGTTGGCCCATAGTGATGGTACCGGTTTTGTCGAAGACTACGGTTTTAATGGTATTAGCAGCTTCTAGAACTTCACCGTTTTTAATTAAAATACCCATTTTGGCACTGCGACCAGTTCCAACCATTAAAGCGGTCGGGGTGGCAATACCAAGTGCGCAAGGACAAGCAATAATAATGACCGAAACAGCAAATAACATGGCGTTGACCGCGCTAGCACCTAGGAGAACATACCACGTGAAAAAGGTCAGGATTGCAATGATTAAAACCGTTGGTACGAAAATATCAGCGATTTTATCAACCGTTTTTTGAATTGGCGCATGACTAGTTTGGGCTTTTTTGACCATTTCAACAATTTGCGACAGTAACGTGTCGTTACCAACTTTGCTAGCTTTAAATCTAAAAGTACCAGTTGTATTCATCGTCGCACCAATGACTTGGTCGCCGACGCTTTTAGTCACCGGCATACTTTCACCAGTAACCATGGATTCATCAATCGTTGAATTACCGGTTGTAATCACGCCATCGACCGCAATCTTTTGGCCGGGTTTAACTTGGATTAAATCGCCAACGACGACCGCTGTTAGCGGAACTTTAACCAATTGTCCCGCCCGGAGGACCTCGGCGTCTTTGGCTTGTAAATCGAGCAACTTTTCAACGGCGCCAGAGGCCGAATGCTTCATCTTATCTTCGAAGTATTGTCCAAGTAAAATGAATGTTACGACGAAAGCAGCACTTTCGAAGAAGACCGCCTGATGATTAAGCATGGCGTAAATACTGTAAAGGTAAGCCGTCACCGTGCCGACTGCAACTAAGGTATCCATATTGGCATGATGGTGTTTAAAGGCCGCCCAAGCACTTTGTAAAAATGGGCCACCTGCGACTAACATCACTGCGGTTGTCAGTAAGAACATGGTCCAAGCATGCCCTGGGAGGGTGATTCCCCAGGGACTGAGGATCATTTCAATTAACATTGGTAACGAGACCACTAATGAAAAGACAAATCGATTTTTAATACTCATGGCTGGATCACCACCTGTCCGTGCACCATACGCATGCCACAGCTGAATTCGGTTGTGCCGACGTGAGTCGTATCAAGTGTAAATGCTTGGGGCGCATTTAGCGGTAAGTCATGTTTGTGATCTGAACCAGGTAAGATCACTTGGTTCAAGCACCCGACATCACTAATCCGGTTAAAGATGAGGGTTGCTGGGATACCTTGTTTCAAAGTGACGGTCGCGGGTTGATAACCCCCGTCGACGGTAATGGTAATAATCTGTTCTTTTTTAGTCATAGTTAGCACTCCTTATTTGATAATGACTTTGCCATGAAACATATTCATACCACAAGCGTAGTCGTACTCGCCGGCTTTAGAAGTATCAATCTTAATGGCAGCTGACTGGTTCTTAGGTAGAAACTGATTAATCCCAAAATCGGGGAAGACCACTTGTTCTAGACAAGTTGAGGGGTCTTTACGATTGAATTGGATTTCGGCGGGCACACCTTGCTTTAGCACGACCGTACTGGGGGTGTAGCCCCCGTTGACTTCTACACTGACGGCCTGTTGGTGATCTGTCATGGCCGCTGTAATTTGTTTGGTTTGATGCTTGCCGAAGAACCACCAAACAATAAAGCTAATTAAAATGACAGTTACTAAGGTGACGATGCTGTTAGTCATAATTGAACACTCCTTATGTTTACGTTTGTAATCAATGAAGCTAGCATACAACGATTGTTTACACTTGTCAACGACTGAGTTTACTACTATGCAGTTGACCAGACCAAATATAAATTTATTTTAAGAATTCAACCTCAATCCTTTTCAGACGGGCAAACATATCGGTATAATAGCGGTATGGGTTTATCTAGTTAAGCCGATTTAAATTTCAAGGGATAAAAGGTAAAGTTAGTTAACACAAGCGGTTATTGGGACTGGGTTGAAAAGGGAAGGATTTAAACTAAATGTTAGAGCTAAAACATATTAAGAAGTATTACCACGTTGGTGATTCGGTCACCAAAGCGTTGGATGACGTTTCAGTCGCCTTCCGTCAAAAAGAATTTGTCGCAATTTTGGGACCAAGTGGTTCTGGAAAGACGACGATGCTGAATGGTATCGGTGGTCTAGATGTTTACGATTCTGGGGATTTGATCATCAAGGGTAAGTCAACTCAGGACTTTAAGGCTAGTGATTGGGATGCTTATCGGAATAACTCGGTAGGGTTTATCTTCCAAAGTTACAATATTATCGGTCATTTAAGCATTTTAGATAATGTGGAAATGGGCATGACGTTAAGTGGGGTGGGTAATGCTGAGAAAAAGGCGAAGGCCACCCAAGCCTTAGAACGGGTCGGTTTAGGGCCTCACATGAATAAGCGGCCAAATCAATTATCTGGTGGGCAGATGCAACGAGTCGCAATTGCGCGGGCGATTGCCAATGATCCTGAAATCTTGTTGTGTGATGAACCAACCGGGGCGTTGGATACTGAGACCAGTGTTCAGATTATGGCCTTAATCCAAGAACTCTCGGCTGAGCGATTAGTCATCATGGTGACGCATAATCCTGATTTGGCAAAAGAATATGCGAATCGGATTATCGAGTTTGCGGACGGTAAGATTCAAAATGATACCAATCCGTACGAAGAAGCTGACGCCAATGACACGTTTGATTTGAAAAAGACTAAAATGACGTATTGGACGGCGCTAAAGCTATCTTTCACCAATATTCGGACTAAAAAAGGCCGGACGGCTTTGACTGCCTTTGCATCCAGCATTGGGATTATTGGCATTGCGGTTGTTTTAGCGTTATCCAACGGTTTCCAGAAACAAGTGAATAAGACCCAGACGAACACGTTGGCCCAAATGCCAATCACGATTTCACAAGTGGCATCACAACAAACGGCAGCTTCTGATAAGATTAAAACCGCTAAAAATTCAACCGGCGTTACCGCTAAAGTGAGTCAAGCGGATAAATCAACGCATACGAACAAGTTAACGACCAACTATTTGACCTATATTAAGAATATCAAACCTAGTTTGAGTAAGAATATCACTTATACTTATTCAACTGGAATGAACTTATTACGCCAAGTTGATGGGAAGACGAAGGCCGTTAGTTTTTCCAATACGGCCAGTTCGAACACTACGTCAATGACGGCTGCCATGTCAAGTATGACTGGCGTTAGCACATCGGTTTATCCAACTGATAAGCAAGGCCAAAATAGCTTCTTAAAGAAGCATTATGCCGTTGTCTCTGGTCAATATCCAACGAAGGCCAATGAAGTGGTCTTGATTGCGAACCGTGATAATACGACTAATATTAATGCCTTAAAAAACTTAGGATATACGGCTAAAGCTGGGCAGAAATTTAATTTTAAACAGATTATTGGGACGACAATTAAGGTGGTTGCTAATGATGATTACTATCAAAAGCTACCGACTGGTAATTATTTACCACAAACCGTTAATAATGCGTTATACAATAAGTCAGCCAATCAAACGATTAAAGTTGTCGGCGTTTTACGGGCTAAGACCAAGGATTCTGATAATGTCTTAGCATCCGGGATTGCTTACAGTGACAAATTAACGCAAAGTATCATTAAAACTAATGAGAACTCTGCTATTGTCAAAGCGCAAAAACAAAGTGATACTAATGTCATGACTGGGACTAAGATTGATTCAGACACTAAAAAGACATTAGTTAGTACTTTAGGCGGGTCGAAAACGCCAGCTAGTATCCTAATCTATCCAAATAATTTCAAGAATAAGGACAAGTTACTCAGTTATTTGGATAAATACAATAAGGGCAAATCCAAGGCTGATAAAGTTGTTTATACGGATTTAGCAGGGACTGTGTCGAGCTTAACCGGTGGCTTGATGGACGCTATTACGTATGTTTTAGTCGCCTTTGCCGGAATCTCGTTGGTCACTAGTATGATTATGATTGCGATTATTACGTATACGTCAGTGCTTGAACGGACGAAGGAAATCGGGATCTTGAAGGCCTTAGGTGCGCGGAAGAAAGATATTACGCGCGTCTTCGATGCTGAAACGACCATTCTAGGGGTGGCTTCCGGGGTGCTTGGCGTGGTCATTGCTTGGGGCTTAACCTTCCCAGCCAATGCTATTTTAAGTAATATCACGGGGCTAAACAATGTGGCTCATTTGAATCCGGTTCATGGGATTGTCTTGATTATCATTAGTACCGTCTTAACGGTCTTAGGTGGTCACATTCCAGCCCGCATGGCAGCTAAAAAAGATGCTGCGACGGCATTGCGTTCCGAATAATATGTATTTTAAATAGTTGCTGTAAGAATTCAAAAAATTCTTGCAGCAACTATTTTTTTGTCCAATACTCAGCTTGTTTTTCATAATCCGTTGATTAACCCGATTTATGGTTGCTCGGTTAAAATGATTGGTTTGCAATTGAATTGGCCGAAAGTTTAATAGCTCAACCAATTTACAGCAAGCTTTAATCCTTGATTATTAAGTGTTAACCAGCTAATTTATGGCGTAAACTATAACTAAAAGCAAAAAAAGAGGTTGGCGTTTATGAATAAAATAGCTGGTAGTTTAGTGATGACGAGTGCGTTATTAGTAATGGCAACCATGCCAATGATGGTCCAGGCCGCAACCAATACGCAAGGGACCACGGCAGTGACTACAACTTTTACTAAAGGGACGAGTCCAGTATCCCCAGTTGAACCAACTAACCCGAATCAACCTACTACAGCTGGGGATGCCAGTAATGGGGCAACTGGTGGCGCTGAGTTGGCTTTGATTTATGTGACGAATAGTTTAGGCTTTGGTAGCCATGCACTTGATGTTTTGAATAATCAAGCCTATAAAGTGGATACGACAAGTAGTGCCAGTGCTTTATGGGATAGTAAAGCCGTGGTTGAAGTGGCTGATGTGCGTGGAACCGGTGCTGGCTGGAATTTAACCGTTACTGGTGAAAATCTGACGAGTACCACGGGCGCAATTGTTAAGGGGGCCTCAGTGACGTTGCCAACCGGCGCAGTAACCAACAGTGGTAACACGGTGAATGGTGCCGTTTCAGTTGGGAGCAATGTGGCTTTAGCCAAAGCGGGGAGTGCCAGTCAAGTCTTAACGGCTGCTAAAGATAATGGTACTGGGGTGACGGTGGATCAATTGAGCCCAAGTGGCTTAACGTTAAATGTCCCTGCCAATACGGTGCAAGCACAAACCTACGCAACGACTTTGAACTGGAATTTAAGTGACATCCCGGTCAGTTAGGGTGGTAGCGGGTACGATTTATTAATAAGAATTTGATTAATTTAACGATGCGATTGGCTGAAAATTAGTTAGTTAAGAACGCTAATTAACAGCTATTTTGGTTAATGTACAAAGCTGAAATCGACGTGAATAAGCATATTGGTATTAATGGCTAATGATACATAACACAATCGATTGATGATCAAGACGAGGATATTTTCCTTAACCTAGCGAACTAAATAGTCGCATTTGAGTTGGAATAATCATAAACTGAATGCACTATTAATTGTGAGGCGTAAAGATAATGGTCATGCGAGATTTAAACATTGGCACAAAAGTAGGTTTAGAATTACTGACTGACAAGTGGTATGCCTTGACACTAAGTAACTTGGCTGCCCAAACAGTTGATTTTATGGTGTTACGCCAGCGGGTACGGGGACTTTCAACGCTAAAGTTATTGACGGTATTGGCAAAGTTAACAGAACTACAGTTAGTCGTATCGACTACAGATTATGCGTATGGGTTAACGCCGACTGGTTTGGAGTTGAAAGCGAGGTTAGTTCAGCTTGAAGCCTGGGGGAACCGGGTGATTACGGCGATGAATGAGCCATCATGAGTGCTGAGTCGTTTTGAGGTTGATTGTAAGTATCTTTGAAATTTTGCTATACTTTAGATAAAAGTCATAACTGGTGGATTAGCAGTGGACACTAAATATAACCTTTGAGAGGACTATTAGATGACGAAATCAGGCTATCAACTCTATTTTTTATGTACCGGGAATTCTTGTCGCAGTCAAATGGCGGAAGGTTTTGCGAAGCAACTATTACCGGCTGATTGGACGATTCAATCAGCCGGCATTGAAACGCATGGGCTAAATCCGAAGGCCGTCACTGTAATGGCTGAAGTAGGAATCGATATTTCAAAGCAAACATCAACGTTAATTGACCCAGTATATTTAAAGCACTGCGACTTAGTGGTGACACTCTGTGGTGATGCCCGTGATCGCTGTCCAGTAACACCGCCAACTGTGTTGAAGCAACATTGGCCGCTACCAGATCCGGCCCAAGCCACGGGAACTTTGGCAGACCAACTCGTCGTGTTCCGGCAAGTCCGAGATGCGATTAAAAGCCAAATATTAACATTAAGCACAGCTGCTAATAACTAATAGCTGTGTTTTTTTGTGCTTGGGAAGTAAAGAGACAAGTAGTGTCCACCTTGATTGATATGCTGATAGCATTAAAATAAGAGGAGTGACGTGAGTAATGGCAATTGAAGTGGCAGCGTTAAGTGAAATTTACGCAGAGCTATATCCGTTAATCGGTGAAGAGGGGACAAGGGCGATTCATCAGCAGGAACGTGGTGCCCAAGTCACGTTTCCAAGTCATTTTTATGATCGAGTTAGGCTCGTACCGATTTTAAAGCAGGCTTATAATGTGCATGAATTAGCGAATCGTTATGGCTATTCGGAACGGTGGATTCGCCGAGCAGTGAAGACTGAAAAGCGTTAGTTATCAAATAATAAGATAAAAATTCGTGGACCTATTGAAAAGTAATAAGGGTCTAGAGTATACTTTTCCTTGAAGATATGTTAGGAGGGGTATATTTGAAGAAAAATAAGCAAATTTTACGTTGGGTCTTGGGGCTAGTTAGTTTAGTGGCCTTACTGTTTGCTAGTCAGTTAGCCACACCCGCAAAGGCAGCGACTAACCATAATGCGAAAGATTTTACAACTTCGGCATCCGTTATTAATGGTCCTGACTTTAAGCATTCTGAAACCATTGATATTCAGTACAAAATGGAATTTGGCGAGATTGAGATTAGAGATGGGGACACCATCACCATCGATCTACCCGAAAATTTAAGGGCTAAAACCGTGGGTGATAAGTTCGATGTATTGGACGAACACGGGGTAAAAATCGGTGAAGCTGAGGTAACCTCTGATAGTCAGGTCGTTATTACGATGAATAATGCCCTTGAAGGTAAAATTCAGGATGATTTAACTGTCAATTTAGCGACCAAATATCGTGGTACTGACAATGGGGAAAAAGATGTTATCTTTGACCTTGAAAATGGGGAACAGAGTACATCGGTCATCAATATGGTTTCCAATGAAGCCAATATGTCTAAAAAAGGGACCATCCAAGCTGATGGGACTATCAAATGGACCATTGTAGTGGATCGAAATGAAATCAATATGAAAAATTTGACAATTAGCGATACCATTGGCGATTATCAAACTATGATTAAAGATATTGAAGTATACAACGGTGAGTGGTCTACGCCAACAACCTACAAGCGAAAGAGTGACGTGGATCGTGATGCGTATAACGTCAACTATCAAGAAAACGGTTTTGATTTATCTTTTAAAGATACGGTTAGCAACTTGATTGTGATTGATTATTATACGCAAATTACAGACGAGGGTCAGGCTTTAATTGATACGGGATATGTATTCCGGAATGCTGCCACAATGGAGTGGGGCGGTGGTGTTTCTGGCGGTAAGAACTCAGAGGAAACGAACGGCAAGGTCTCATCAACTAACGGTAGTAGTGGGATTGGTGGCGGTTCAAGTTCATCAAGTATTGCGTCATCAAGTTCTAATAGTAGTTCAAACTCATCTAGTTCAAGCGATGTTGATTCGAGTTCGAACAGTTCAAGCAGTGTCAATTCAAGTTCATCGAGTTCCAGCGTTTCCAGTTCCAGTTCATCAAGTTCCAGTTCATCAAGTTCCAGTGTTTCTAGTTCTAGTTCATTAAGTTCTAGTTCATCAAGTTCCAGTGTTTCTAGTTCTAGTTCATCAGGTTCTAGTTCATCAGGTTCGAGTGCTTCAGGTTCGAGCGTTTCAAGTTCAAGTTCATCAAGCTCAAGTTCCTCGAATTCAAATGCTGACAATTCGGGTGATGTGGATTCAAATCCTGACAATGAAGGTTCTGGCGTAACAACGATTGAGCCGGATGATCTTGAAGACAACACCTTGGTTAATCCAGATGTTGATGAAGATACCGGGATTATTGATATTGATGGTGGTTTCGACAAAGACTATGATGGTGCTACGACTGTTCCAGCGACGAGCGCTTCGTCAACCAGTACTAGCAGTCGTCAATCGGTTGCGAGTGAGCCAAATAGTGCCACGACTCAGCCAGCTTCGGATACGAAGAAATCTAGTGCGACCACAACTGTTTCAAAAAGTGAGGCTTTGACGCCTGGTGTGAAGACCACGGTGACGTTGCCAAAAACTAATGAATCAAGTAGCGATAGTCATGGGTTAGTGGCAGTCGGTGTTTTGGTGGCAACATTAACTTTAGGCGGTGGCGCATTATTGCGGCATTGGTTTTAAGAAAACTAAATAAGTCATAAGCGCGGGACAACTTGATTTTTAGTGCCCGCTAATATCAAATAATCACTGCAAGAAGCCACAACACGCTTGCAGTGATTATTTTTTTTAATGATAGCCAACTGTAAATCGTCGTTGAGTCAAGTTTACGGTGGCAACTCATGGGACTAGTGCGGGCTGATTTTGGTGTATGATTAACCTTAATTCTAAGCTAGCAGTTCAAATAGCAAATAGGTAGGTGGATGGAAATGAGAGTAAAGCCATTAATCAAGACCTTGGCAACAGCCGGTTTATTAATAACAATCATGGTAAAGCTGTATCAAACGGCGATGCATGTAGAAAAATAGCTTAATTTTTAACGATTTACGTTTACTCTTTCATATGTTATCATTTACATATGAAAGGGATGACATATGTAATGCCAACGATTAAATTAATTGATACAGCTCATTTACAAGAATCCGAGCGAATTTTTAAATTATTAAGTAATCCAATTCGATTACAGTTATTGTATGTGTTGGAGCAGCAAGATTTAAATGTTAGTGAGTTAGGGCAGCACTTAGCACTCGAACAATCGGTGGTTTCACATCAACTTGCTTTATTACGGCAACACCAACTCGTTAGTGCATATCGAGTAGGTAAGTCCAGCTATTATCGGTTAGATGATCCGCATATTTTAGATGTTATTAATGAAATGATTGCGCATGCTGATCATGTGATGCGAGGTGCCAAACATGGTGAATAACATAAAATTAGTCCAGCAAAGTATTCGAACTGAAATTTTTTCGACCGGTTGGATGGCATTTGAGTTTGTCGTTGGCTTAACAGCGGGGCTACAAGCAGGTTCTATTTTATTAATTGCGTTTGGGCTAGATAGTTTTCTAGAAATTATTGCTGGTAGTACTTTAATCTGGCGGTTACGTAAAGAAGCGAATGGTGCGCCAACTGAAGAAATTGCGCGCGCCGAACGTCGATCTTCGTTAATCGTTGGGACGGTTTTGTTAGGATTAGCTGTTTATGTGACGGTTGTTTCAGGCTATAATCTGATCACCCATCAAGTGGCCCATGAAAGTCTTATGGGCATGGGAATTGCGGTGGCATCTGTGATATTAATGCCATTTTTCACGCGACGTAAACGGCAATTAGGGCATGCTTTAAAGTCGCCAGCGTTAGTTGAAGACGGCATGTGCAATATTACTTGTGCGTATATGGCGGGAACGGTGCTAGTTGGCGCGTTATTAACAGCGTTATTCAACTGGTGGTGGGTCGATTCTGTTGCAGCATTAGTTTTGGTTTACTTTATTGCTAGTGAAGGCTGGGAATCATTTCAAACCGGTCGTGGTAAAGCGTAACTAAATAAAGAAGTCTCATTACTGTGGGTTGTTGATAACTCAAAGAATGGGACTTCTTTTTGAGTTGTCCACCGTGGATAACTCAGTGTCAATCGCGGAAATACTGTTGTACTTGTGGGTAAGTCGAACGTTAACCACAGATTGTTGTGGATGGCGTCGGATTTAGGCAAAACAGCTTGAATTTCAACTGACAAGTTGTATTATTCGCCATCGGAATAATACACTGGCCGTTTTCGAATTGATACTGATGCAGTGGCGGCCGTATGATATAACTGTAAATTTTAAAGGAGATGACAGTTATGGCAACAGAATTATGGGACTTACGTCGTGTCTTGGATGAGATTAAAGACGATCCTGAACAATATCATGAAACCGATGTTCCCGTTGATCCGAATGCTGAACTTTCTGGTGTATATCGTTATATTGGTGCCGGTGGTACCGTCCAACGACCAACTAAAGAAGGGCCAGCAATGATGTTTAATAACGTGAAGGGCTTTCCAGATACCCGAGTTTTAACGGGGTTAATGGCTAGTCGGCGCCGCGTTGGTAAAATGTTCCATCATGATTACAAGACGCTTGGTCAATATTTGAATGAAGCGGTGTCTAATCCAGTGGCGCCAGTAACGGTAGCCGAAGCGGATGCACCAGCGCATGAAGTTGTTTATAAAGCAACGGATGCAGGCTTTGATATTCGAAAGTTAGTGGCTGCACCAACTAATACGCCACAAGATGCTGGGCCGTATATCACCGTTGGGGTGGTCTTTGGGTCAAGTATGGACAAGTCCAAAAGTGACGTAACCATTCATCGGATGGTTCTTGAAGATAAAGATAAATTAGGGATTTATATCATGCCTGGTGGTCGACATATTGGGGCGTTCGCAGCAGAATACGAACAAGCCAATCAGCCAATGCCAATTACAATTAATATTGGGTTAGACCCAGCTGTTACCATTGGGGCAACTTTCGAGCCACCGACCACACCATTTGGTTATAACGAATTAGGTGTTGCGGGTGCCATTCGGAAGCAAGCCGTCCAACTAGTTGATGGTGTCACGGTTGACGAAAAGGCGATTGCCCGTTCTGAATATACGTTAGAAGGCTACATTATGCCTAATGAACGGATTCAAGAAGATATCAACACCCATACGGGTAAGGCGATGCCTGAATTTCCTGGGTATGATGGGGATGCGAACCCGGCCTTGCAAGTGATTAAAGTCACTGCAGTTACCCACCGGAAGGATGCCATCATGCAAAGTGTTATTGGACCCTCTGAAGAACACGTTAGCATGGCTGGAATTCCTACTGAAGCTAGTATCTTACAGTTAGTTGACCGGGCAATTCCAGGTAAAGTGACGAATGTTTACAATCCACCAGCTGGTGGCGGTAAATTAATGAGTATCATGCAAATTCATAAAGATAATGAAGCTGATGAAGGGATTCAACGGCAAGCTGCCTTGCTAGCTTTTTCAGCGTTTAAGGAATTGAAGACGGTTATCTTGGTGGATGAAGATGTGGATATCTTTGACATGAATGATGTGATTTGGACGATGAACACGCGTTTCCAAGCTGATCAAGACTTGATGGTTCTATCAGGTATGCGTAATCATCCGTTGGATCCATCAGAACGCCCACAATATGATCCGAAATCAATTCGGTTCCGTGGGATGAGTTCAAAATTAGTCATTGATGGGACCGTCCCATACGATATGCGCGATCAATTTGAACGTGCACAGTTCATGGAAGTTGATGACTGGGAAAAGTATTTAAAGTAAGGCCTTAATTGTGCCCCATACCGTCAAATGGGGTCGCAGTTAGGCACTTGAATAACTAAAAAATTGCTATTAACAAGGGAATCCGCCCTGCCAACTAGTATCATCATGCTGGTAGGGCGGATTTTCTGTGAACAAGTTGAAAGGAGTTTTATTTCTAATGAACAAAAAATCGATTGGTTTTTTTAGCGGCATTATCGTCTTTGCCATTATCTACTTACTCCCAATCGCAGGGCTGTCTGCTAAAGGTCAAATGGACTTAGCGTTAAGTTTAATGACGGTTGTCTGGTGGGCGACGCAAATTGCGCAACCAGCTTATGTTGGTGGAATTTACTTAATGTCGTTGATTTTAACAAATGTTGCCACTCCCAAACAAGTCTTTTCTTCAGCGTGGACGGGGTCCATCATGTGGCTGGTGATTGGGGCTTATCTGATTGCCGGTGCAGTTAATGAATCAGGATTAGGTCAACGGATTGCGTATGCTTTTATTATTAAATTCGTCCGTAGTTGGAAAGGGATTGTCATTTCTATCTTCGTTTTGACGTTTATCTTAGCTTTGTTAATTCCCCATCCATGGCCACGGGCTTTCATGATCATGTCCGTTATTACCGTCGTAGCGGAAACGGCGCATATGCCCAAACGGGATTTAGCCAAGTTAGGCCTAGCCGTCTTTGCGGCGTCATGCCCATTGTCCGGGGTCTTTTATACAGGTGATACGTCACTGAATCCCTTAGCAGTTCAAGCATCCGGTCAAAGTGTGAATTTCGTTTCATACTTTGTTGACATGGGTGTTCCAATGATTATTGCGGCTGTTTTGACGATGTTTGTCTTCTTATTCTTATTCAAACCATCGCAACCAGTCCACATTGATGTGGCAGCTTTGAAGCAGCAACAATCACAATTAGGCGGTATGACTGGTAAAGAAGTACGGACGATTTTATGGCTAGTCGTAGCGATTGCGCTTTGGTTAACAAGTGGCATTACTGGTTTGGATGTTGGTTGGTTGACTTTAATTGTGGCTTTAATGATGAGTTTACCGGTCATCGGTGGTATTTTGACAGCCAAATCATGGGAGGGCGTTCCCGTCAATGTATTGGTTTTCTTAACATCGGCAATTGCGATTGGTAACGTTGGTGCTGTTACTGGGATGAACAATTGGATTGCAAAAACATTAATTCCAAGTAATTTACCAAACAATATTTATTTATTAGCGATTGTTATTACGTTATTTGCAATGATTATCCATATGTTTATGGGGTCAGTAATTGCCGTGATGGGAATTACGATTCCGGCATTTATTGCCGCCACTGCCCATATGGGGATTGATCCGTTAGCAATTTCGTTATTAGTTTTCTCAGTAACTAATTTGCACTATATTTTACCTTTCCATAACCTAGCTATTTTAGTGGGTAGCGATCCCGATACTGGTGGGGGCTACACGCAAAAAGATGTGATGCGCTTAGGTATTCCGTTGACAGCAGTTGTCTTCGTGGTCGCATTGATTGAGATGTTTTGGTTCCATTTAGTTGGTTTAGCCTAAAAATAGGTCGGCAAGTAGTGAGTGTAATCACTGGTTGCCGACCTATTTTTTTTGCAGTTTTGCAACTAAAAAATCAATCAAGTTCGTCATTAGTTCATTGCCAGCACGTTGTGGATAAACAAAGTTCAGTTGGCTGATGTATGGAATGGCGAGTGACCGCATTACGACTTGATCAGTCATAAATGGCGTAACCGATTGCTTGAAGAGCAACGTTACGTTGTCAGTATTGGGCAACAACCCTAAAAGTGTTTCGATATGGGTGCTCTCAAAGAAAATGTTGGGCTTTAAACCTTGGCGTGCGAATAGCGACATGATTGGTTCATAGACGCCGGAACCCGGTGGGAGTGTGGCTAATTGTTCATTAACTAAGTCACGCATTCGGATCGTCCGTTGGGTTGCGAGCCGATGCCCAATGGGTAAAATGAGTTTCAGTTCATCAGTTAGCAACGGTTGTTTTTGGAACTTGGTCGGTTGCAAAGCATTGGTCTGAGTGTCGCGAATGATGGCGGCCTGTAATTCACCAGCAAGTAGCCGTTCTAAGACGTGGTTACCTTCATCTTCCACGAGTTTCAGCGTCAGTTCTGGATGGTTAGTCCCAAATGCAGCGATGGGTTGCGCAATGTTGTATTGCCCAGAAATAGGAATTGAACCAATCGTTAATTTACTCGTCTGATTGGGTCGATTAGGTGCGAGATCATGCATCATAGCCTCATAGTCACGAATCATTTTAAGGGCATGATGATAGAAGGTCTCACCAGCCGGCGTGATTTGCAGGCGGCGTTTATTATAGGTGTCGAGTAATTTGATGTTTAATTCGTTTTCAATGGCTTGCATCCGTTTGGACAGTTCTGACTGTGACAGATGCATTTCGACGGCGGCGTTTGAGATGTGCCGCAAGTCGTAAACCATGATAAAAGCCTGAATATCATTAATGGTCAATTTAGTCACCGCTTTCAATGGCGTATTATTAATTTAGTTTAACACCGGATGACGGATTCGTCTGCGGATTATGGCATAATTAACCGTTAAAACTAAACTTAAGACTTGCGTTGGCCCCCTAAAAATCGCTATAGTTAAGTTAATTTTGTAAAATTAATGAATTGATTGGAGATGATGGGTGTGACGCAGTCAGCGTACTGGCAGCGCATTGCCACCAAAGCACGACAAGAAGCGCGACCATTTTTTAGTTTAGCCCCGATGGAGGCCGTCACGGGTTCCGTTTTCCGGCGGGTCATCGTGCGGGCCGCCGCACCGGATAACTTTTATACCGAATTTACGAATGCGTTGAGCATGACCCATCCGAAAGCCAAGGCGACGACGCAAGGGCGCTTGTATATAGATCCCAGCGAAACGCCCAAACCAATTGTCCAACTTTGGGGTAATGCAGGCGGTGATTTCGCTAATGCAGCCCAGGAAGTCCAACGGCAAGGGTATCAAGCGATTGACTTGAATATGGGCTGTCCAGATATTGCCGTGATTAAAAATCATAGCGGCAGTGACCTCATTCGTCACTTTGATACGGCCAAGGCCGTGATTGAAGGTGCTCGGCAGGCAGATTTACCGGTGAGTGTGAAAACACGACTGGGTTTTAGTGACTTGTCAGAATATGAGACTTGGATTCCCTTTCTATTAAAACAACAAGTACCGGTCTTAACGGTGCATGTACGGACACGCGAAGAGATGAGTAAGGTCCCGGCCCATTATGAATTAATTGATAATTTGATTCAGATGCGAGATACCTTGGCGCCAGCGACGTTGTTACAAATTAATGGCGATATTGCTGATTATCAAGCTGGTCTAACTTTGGCCCAACAGCATCCGGGTGTAGATGGGGTCATGATTGGTCGCGGTATTTTTACCAATCCCTTTGCCTTTGAATCTCAGCCACGGCAGCATTCCGCCCATGAATTATTGGCGCTATTACGCTACCAGTTGGACTTACATGACCAATTTGTGGCAATGGGGTTGCAAGGTCATTTTGTACCATTGCAACGTTTCTTCAAAATTTATGTGCGCGGTATGCGACACGCTGCGGAATTGCGTAATGATTTAATGCAAACCCAAACGACTGATGAAGTCCGGGCGATTATTGACCGGATTGAAGCGACATTACCACCGGTTGAGACGCAAGCGTAGAATCCAGTCACTAATGAGTGGTGACTTTTGAAAAGGAAGGTTAATTTGAAAGCAGAATACATTCGTAACTTTGCCATTATTGCCCATATTGATCATGGTAAATCGACTTTGGCCGATCGTATTATGGCGTTAACCCAAACGGTTAGTCAGCGTGATAGTCAGGCACAATTGTTAGATGATATGGCCGTTGAGCAAGCCCATGGGGTAACCGTGAAATCACGCACTGTGCGGAATTTCTATACGGCCAACGATGGTCAGGAATATGAATATAATTTAATTGATACACCGGGACACGTTGATTTTTCATACGAAGTCTCTAAAAGTTTGGCGGCCAGTGATGGGGCTATCTTATTGGTTGATGCGACTCAGGGGGTGCAAGCCCAAACAGTGGCTAACTTCCGCTTGGCTAAGCAAAATGGCTTAGTTATCTTGCCGGTGATTAATAAAATTGATAGTGCCGCTGCGGATGTAGATGGGACGATTGCTCAGATTCGCCAGTTAGACCCTCAGTTTGCGACGGTCGAGCCGTTAAGGATTTCGGCCAAGACGGGTCAGGGTGTGCCAGAAGTTTTGGATGCTATCAAAACTGTCTTTCCAGCGCCTAGTGGCTCGGCCACGGCCCCGTTAAAAGCCTTGGTTTTCGATTCACTGTATGATTCGTTCAAAGGCATCATTGCCTATGTGCGCGTAGCGGATGGCACGTTAAAAGCGGCTACTGATAATTTATTGATGGCGAAACAAACTAAGTTAACCAATAAAGAAGTTGGCACGTTTACACCCGGAATGACGGCGACTAAAGCGTTAACGGTAGGTGAAGTGGGATATGTGGTTACAGGGCTAAAAGATCCGCAATTATTGCGGGTCGGGGATACCTTAACGAGTCAGGCAACCCCGACAACGACGCCCTATCCAGGTTATGAGCCGGCCGAATCCATGGTATTTGCTGGTTTTTATCCGAAAGACCAACAATATCGAGAATTGCAGTTAGCCATTGAAAAGCTAGCGTTAAATGATTCGTCGTTTCATTATCAAGCTGAAACGTCGGAAGCACTCGGACAGGGCTTTCGGTGCGGCTTTCTCGGAATTTTTCATTTGCAAATCATTCGGGAACGCTTGCAAGATGAGTATGGCTTAGCCGTATTAACAACGGCGCCTAATGTGACTTATCGGGTGCACTTAAAGCAGACCGAACAGCCGATGATCGTGAATAACCCGATTAATTTTCCTGATTTTGCACAAATTGAAATGGTCGAAGAACCCTTTGCCAAAGCGACGATTACTACGCCAACTGCGACAGTCGGGGCGGTGATGAAGTTAGGTGATTCACATAAAGGTCAGTTATTAACCATGCAAAATCAAGGTGATTTGGTTGAATTACATTATCGGATTCCAGTTTCGGAAATTGCTTATGACTTCTTCAATAGTCTTAAGTCGATTACGCATGGCTATGCCACGTTGACAACGACTTTTGATGGGTATGACTTAGCGGATGTGGTCAAAGTTGAAGTGCATATCAATTACGCCAAAGTCGATGCGTTATCTTTCGTCGTGCACCGTGAAGATGCACCCGTGATGACACAGAAGTTAGTCGAAAAACTCAAATTCACTGTTCCGCGGAAACTTTACCCGATGCCGGCTCAGGCGGTCGTTGAAGGCAAGCCGTTAGCCCGGGTTAATATTCCGCCGCTACGGAAGAACGCTGCTGCGAATGGTGAAAAACGGAGCACGTCGAAGAAACAAGCACTATTGCGTCGTCAAAGTGTGAATAAGCGACAGGCCGCACATAGTGATCTTGTTTTGTCACAGGATGTCTTTAATGCAATTTTAGATTTATCGTTATAAATTCAATATAGTCAAAAAACCAACCAGAAGTCATGGTTGGTTTTTTATTAGTTTAACACTAGCCGAAAATTAACCGCTTTTTAATTATTCTAATCGTGATATAATTTAATTGGTTGGCGGTGGAGAATTCAAAGCGGTCCCTCAATTTAATATCAAGTGGGTTGTGGTAACTGATTTTGGCGGCAATAATACTTTCAAAGTAGGTGGAAAATGACACTATTTAAAAATCGTAATGTCATGCAAATTGTTATATCGCAACTATTTAGTGGCGTTGCAACGTGGTGCGTCACCTTAGGCATTCAGATGATCATCATATTTAAGTATAATGCAACTATTACCGGCGTTTCTGCATTATACTGTGCGGCACTTTTGCCCAGAATTATACTACCAAGTTTTTTAGGGACGTATTTGGATCGGGTGAAGAGTCGGGTCCTAGTTGTGAAAATAGGCAGACTGTTTGCAGCTGTGGTTGCCTTCATTTGTTACTTTAGTCAGGGTACCATTCAGATGATTATTTTAGTGTTTGTGTTAAATGCCGTGCTGTCAGCTGAAGAGCCTGGCATGATTGGTGTCATTCGAAATTTATCTGATAATGATGATGGTTTTGATATATTAGGAATTTATTACATGCTAGAGGATATTATAAAAATACTCGGACCATCAATAGCGGCCGGTATTTCTTTCTTTACAACAAATAAAAATCTGTTTTTAGTTGCAACTGTCCTATTTGTGGGGTCGGTGGTGTTACTGCGGGTGAAAGAAGCCACAACTCGTCATCAGGCGAAGGCCGAAAATAAAAAATCACTTAATCGATTCGAGGTCGTTAAGCTAATTTTTAGCCAAGGCGAACTGCTATATATTTTTATGATAGTCTTTACGTTTTTGTTCTCTCTAAACGCTATCGATACTAGTTCCGGAATTTTGATAAGAACGTTTACCAATAAGTCATACATCCAAGCAGTTTTTGTTGCGCTAATGGGGATTGGTGGGACGATTGGGTCATTAATAGTGCTTAGACTGATTAATAAAGTGAATTTGTTGACCTTAAATCAGTATGTTTATTTTCGGACTGTTACTCTGTATGGTAGTCTTCATCACAACTATTGCTGAACTACTTATTATTGTTACTTTGGCAGGATTACTGGCGCCCGGAATAATCATGTCAGCGGAAATTCGCCGACAAAAGTTAGTGACTAAGTCGCAGTCGAGTAGACTATCCGGGCTAACCTTAATGGTGAATTCAGTTGCTCAATTAGCCGGTATTGTGGTTTCTCCGGTTATTGCAAATGGGCTTTCTCCAGCTGAAGTGTTTGTTGTTTGCGGCTTGTTAATTATCACGATTGCATTGTTTGGAATTATATTTGGCAATAGATTCGTTAGGGCTAATTAAAAAATGAAATAAAAATAAGCTGTTAGATACCAAAAAACCAACCAGAAGTCATGGTTGGTTTTTGAGTTGGTACAGTTAAGGCATAATGGTAAACGTCTCATCTAATAATGTCACTGTTTCAGGGGCTAGGCCCACAATCTGAAGCTGGCGATCTTTAGTGACAAAAATGGCGCCATAGAGATCGTCACGGGCCACGCCCCAATCAGGGGATGGTTGACCGGCGAAAAATAAGCGGGTTGTTTCAATCTCACCATCAATGGAAGCTTTTGAAAAAACCGTGACACTCAGTAAGTTGTTTTCACGAGGATAGCCGGTCTTGGCGTCTAAAATATGATGGTAGGAGTGGCCATCCACTTCTAAATGTCGTTCGTAAATTCCACTGGTTACTGCTGAGCAGGGGCCAATCGTGACACTGGCGATTGCATTGCCACGTGGCGTTAACGGATTTTGAATGCCAACTCGCCATTGCCCATCAGCGTGTAATGGTGAGTCACCAACCATCAAAAGATTGCCGCCTAAATTAATCATTCCAGCTCGCTGGCCTAAAGCTTGCCAATAGTCTTGAATCCGATCAGCGATATAGCCTTTAGCAATCCCCCCTAAATCAAGTTGCATCCCGGGTTGATGGAGATAGATACTATAAGCTTGGTCATCATAAGTGGCTTGGATCGGGTCGACCAAAGCAAGTTGGGCCTTGATTGCTGCTGGCGTCGGGACATGCGCATCGGTAAAGCCAATCTCCCAGAGCTTAACTAACGGGCCAATCAAGGCATTAAAGCCAAAGTGTTGTTGGCTGAGCTGAATAGCGTGCTTAACCAAAGTGTAAGTCGCGGCACTGACTTGCACCGGATGGTTGCCCGCTGCTTGGTTAATGGCGATGACTTCGGATGAGGCACGGTTGATAGTCAACTGATCTTCATATTGGTCGATTAACGCACAAGCATTGGTTAGGGCTTGGTTGGGCACTTTACCAAAGAGGGTTAAGTCAATACTGGTGCCGAGGGCGTAATGAGTTCGGTGCTGGCGCTGACTTGCCAGCTGTGGAATGGCGGTCTGACCGTCAAAGTTTAAAGTGGTCATCGAATCGGTCCTAACGATTTAGATTAAGATACCAGCACAATGGTCAATTTCGTGTTGAATGATTTCAGCTGTGAAGTCATTAAAAGTTTGTTGCTGGGGCTTGAAGTGGCGGTCCCAGAATTTAACGGTAATTTGATGGTGACGTGTCGTTGGCCGTTCACCAGTCAAAGATAAGCAGCCTTCATTGGTTGCGTAAGCGCCGGTATGTTTAAGGATAACCGGATTAAGCATGGCCATAGCAAAGGGGCCCATTTGAACCACGATAATTTGTTTGTTGACGCCAATCATGTTGGCGGCCATGCCCACACAATCAGCACTGTGAGCTTGGAGGGTATCCAATAAATCAGTCACGACGGCCAAATCGGTTGGCTTGGCAGGCACCGCGGTTTGGGTTAAAGCAGTTGGGTCATGTACGATGGGTTTAATCATGAGCAGCCTCCTAAAACGATTACTTTTAAGGCTATTATAGCGACCATTCAGGCGCTAACGCAAGTTCTGGAAATTATCAAAACTATTGTTCGCCAATTTGGACAGAAGCTAGTATAATAAAATGTAGTGGTAAGGCTAATTAGTTATGTTAAAAGCCTAAAATTTGTGTTAGCATAACTAAGATAGTAAAACGTTAAGATAGTTAAACTGTTAAAACGGTTTAACCTGAATAAATTCAGGTTTTAAAGGCTAAATTGGTTTTTTGGAGGGAAGCTGACAGTATGAAATTACGGACAGTAATGATGGTAGGTGCAGCCATGCTAGGATTAACTAGTACGGTCACTTTGATGATGCCAACAAGCGCAAGTGCAGCTGCCACAACTAGTGCTAACAGCACCAGTTCGAATGTCACCATTGATGGTAAGTTTTCGGATTGGTCAGGTGTTAGTTTAACAGAAGGCTATAACGGTTATACCGCCATGGTCAGTGATGGGCAATCAGTTGATGTCTACGTTAAGATGAAGAACGGTAACGTCCCAGGGTATGGGGACTATAACTTTACCATTGGTGGTAAGCAGTACTATGTTTGGTCTAATAATATTCCTAGTAGCGTGAGCTCGGGTGAATCCAAACAAGTGACCTTTACTGGTGGTAAATGGAATGAAGGCACGCAATACGGTACGGTTGGGACCGGCTATGTTTATAATGACGGCAAAAACAATTTTGCCGAATTTAAGGTCGATCTCAGTAAGTTTGATATTTCTGATTTAACAGCGGGTGAAAAAGTTGCGATGACTAACCCTAATATTGGGAGTTCGGCAGTTACGACGACCGTTGCCTCAGTTGCGGCTTCGACTGATAGCAGTAGTGCCACGAGCAGTAGTAGCAGTACTGCCTCGAGTAGCACAAGCACAACTAGTGCCAACAGTACAAGTAGTAGTGCAACGTCAAGTGCCGGTGTCGTCACAGATAAGAGCGATTCAAGTTCTAAAGACACGACCACGACGGACGCCAATGCTAATAACGATAACGACAATGCTAACATTACGATTGATGGTAAGTTTTCAGACTGGAAAAATATGACCTTGACAGAAGGTTATAACGGTTATACTGCCATGGTTAGTGACGGTAACTATGTTTATGTTTACGTTAAGATGAAGAATGGTACCGTTCCTGGTTATGGCGACTACAACTTTGATATCGGTGGTCAGAATTACTATGTCTGGTCTAATAATATCCCTAGTAACGTTAGTTCCGGCGAGTCTAAAGCGATTAGTTTCACTGGTGGTAAGTGGAACGAAGGTAGTCAATATGGCACCGTGGGGACTGGATATATCTCAAATGATGGCAGTCATAGTGTTGCCGAATTCAAAGTTAACCTTAGTAAGTTCAATATCTCAACGATGACCGGCCAAACGATTACCATGTATAATCCCAATATCGGTAGTGAAAAAGTAACTGTCGCCGGTGGGTCAACGGGACCAATCTTGTTATCTGGGATTGGGGTCTTCATCGCAGGTATTGGTTATGTTAAATTCAAGAAAAATGGATTTAAGGGCCAAGGGCCTCGGATTAGTAGTAAATAAGTTTAATGAAAAATTTTAACAAGTAATATGATATAGGACTGATGTTAATGAACGTATATATCCTACTGGGAACGGTAGTATGGCTGTACGTGCTATCAGTGCTACAGCGAGCCCGGTTGTCTGCTTTCTTCTTTATTGTCGGCAGCGCCGGACTTTTCTTTATTTTATCAGCGTTAAGTCGACCTTATTGGGTTTGGCTATTCACGCATGCAGTGATTCATGGTGTCAATGGCTTTGCACTGGTGACGCACTGGTGTAACGTCATGTTTAAATCCGGCCTGGTTTATATCAATAACGGGCATAATCCCGTTATTATGTCGATTGATTATGAATGTTCCGGCATTATTGAAACCTGTGCTTTTGTGGCCTTAGTGGTCTTCTTCCCGATGTATCAGCGGAAAGAAAAAGTATTCTATGCTTTATTTGGCGTGGTTTACATTTATTTAATCAATGTTTTACGGCTGATTGTTGTGATTACCATTGTGCATTTTGGCGGGGGTGACACGTTCTTTTTAGCCCACTCTGTGATTGGTCGGTTGGTATTTTATGTGCTGGTCATCGCATTGTATTACAATGTCTTCACTTACTCCCAATTGGCCCGCGGTATTTATCGCGAATTTCTGGATTGGAGGCACGTTAAACTGTGATGTACTGGATTAATTTAGCATTGACCAGAATGGGTTTCTGGATTACATGGGCACTGATTCCGATCGTTGTTGAAATTATTCCAGCGATCACGTCAACGATTAAGTTACTGCATTCGCATCTACATGAGCCCAAGCTAACGCCGCCTGGTAAATGGCCATGGGTCACGATTATTGTACCGGTCTATAATTCAGAAGATACGTTGTTTGAGTGTATTCGGTCAATTAACAATCAAACTTATCCCAAAGATGCCATGCAGATTGTGCTAGCCAATAATCAAAGCACAGATGATAGCTTCGGGGCTTATGCGCGCGCTCAAAATACATTTCCAGAACTCATTTTACGCTATGTTAATACCGATAACGGGAAGGCTAAAGCGCTCAATACCGCTATTTATGAAAGTATTGGCACCTATGTGATTAATATTGATAGTGACGGTGTTTTGGAACCCCATGCGGTTGAAGAGATGGTTTTACGGTTTGAAAATGATCTGAGTATTGCGGCGATGACGGGGGCTATTTTGCCTAAATCCGACCTAGTTGACGGTGTTAAGGGTTGGTGGCACCGCATTATTGCTAAAAATGAGTATTACGAATATGCGCAAGCCTTTTTATCTGGGCGCACTATCGAATCATCACGTGATCAATTATTTACAATGTCCGGCGCGTTTTCAGCGTTTCGCCGCGAAGTCCTAATGGAGACTTTCTTATATGATATTGATACGATTGGTGAAGATACCGATATGACTTTCCAGATTAGAACGCGTTTGGGTAAAAAGGTGATCATCTGTGCGGATGCCATCTTCTATGTGGAGCCGATTTCGGGATTGTCTGAGTTGTATACGCAGCGTCAACGCTGGCAACGAGGCGAAATGGAAGTCGCGCATAACTATATGGCCAAATCGGCCAGCTTGAAAAAGTTCTTTAATAATTTTTTAGTGCGGCGGATGATGATTGACCATACGTTTAGTTTTCCGAAAATGATTTGGACTTTTGCCAGCGTAGTTTTGATTGCGTTTGGTTATTCTTCAATTATTATGTTGCTGTCGTATGTGTTAATTTATTTCTTGTATGTGTTTGTCGCTTTGGTTAATTTCATTAGTGTTGGGGTCTTGTTACGTCGTTATCAGCAAGAGCGACGATATTATTTGCACTTGTGGTGGGTGATTTTTACCCTCCCAGTCTATACGTTAATCTGTTCATGGATTCGGTTAATTGGGATTATCAATGCCATGACGACCAAGGCGTCGTGGAAGCTACGTGGGATTAATGATGAGATGCAACAGTTGACTGACGTGCTCAAAGATGACGTTGAGACTGCGAAAACACGCCGTCAAAAAGATCGGAAAGGAAAATAATTCATGGTCAAACAACGGTCATACAAAATTAAATCATACGTCAATGCTAGTCATGCGGTTCGTTGGAAGTCTGGAACCGGGAAAAAGCATAACCATACTTGGGAAGTGATTTGTGAATTGCACGCTTTTGAAGGGATGGTTTCCTTTTTTGACATTGAAAAGTCGTTGCATGGCGCCATTGATGAATTGTCTGGGAAGTATTTGAACGATTTGCCAGCCTTTGAAGTGATTAATCCAACCGTTGAAAATGTGACTGAATATCTTTTTGATAAAATTGACGAAATTTTACGGGCTAATGGTGCGATGCTCTTACGGATTGAAGTCAGTGATTCGCCAACGCGGTCATTTTGTATTGATGTTACGGAACGAAACTTACCGGCTGAAGAAGTTCAGGCGGATCAAACTCAACAAGGACAATCAAATGCTTAGATTCTATAATTTCAGTCATACCGTGATTAATATTTTCTGGCGGGTCTTGTTTTTTCTGACCCTCTTTTTTGCGTTGACCTCGACTAATATTATTATTGGGGATAACCCCACCTTTGGGACGAGTACGACGATGGTCACTACCAGTTTGGTGATTACGATTATCGTGATTATTGTGATGAATTATGCTTATCCGTGGTTTAATAGTTGGTTTCGGCATGTTTTTATAACCCATCAATTACTGACGGGGAGTTTCATGTTGGTGGCCATTCTCATTGGTCAGATTTTCTTTGTCTATTACGTGCATCCGGTGAGTGGTTTTGATGCCGGTATGTTGCATTATGCGGCGACTAGTGCGAAGCATGTTCAAGAGACCGGTGTTACTGCATATTACAGTTTAAACCAAAATAATATGCCAATTATGCTATTTATGCATTGGCTTACCGAATTAACGGGGCAAACTTCGTGGGAATTCTTTGATTTTGTCACGTTGTTCTTTGTAGATCTGTCAGCGGTGTTTAACTTACTAAGTGTGGCTGTGGTGCAACGTCGCGCCGTTGGGGCGGCCATATATATTCATTGCGGTTGGTTAGCCGTTTTTCCAAGTATTATCATGCCTTACACGGATGCTTGGGGGTTACCGTTAGTTTCATTTTACTTACTTTGCTACTTTATCATGCGGAAAAAGACGATGCCGTTTGCAGCGCGCGGTGGTGCCGCCGTTGGCTTTGGGATTAGTGTCATCTTAACGTACTTCATGAAGCCATCTTCCATTATCCCGGTTATTGCGATTGTGATTATTGAAGCGTTAGCTTGGCTGATTCAGAAACGACATTTTACAGCCCAAGGGGTCTTGTTAATGTTAGCGATGATTGTCTTAGTTGGTGATAGTGGTGCGGCCACGTATAAGATTGTCAATGACAAAATTCAGCATCAGACTTACATTAAGTTGGATAAGTCGCGGTCGATTCCAGCGATTCATTTTATGGCGATGGGGGTTTATGGTGAAGGTGGCTATAGCGAAAAGCAAGCCATTAAAATGGCTGTCCTGCCAACTGAAAAGCAAAAAACGGATTATTCAATTAAGATGTTGACCACTCGCTTAAAGAAATTGGGCGGGTTGGGCTATTTGAAGTTTTTAGTCATGAAACAACGGAATAATACCGCTGATGGGACCTTTGGCTGGTTGCGGGAAGGCCATTTCTTCCGTGAGAACCAAAAGCCAACTAATCAAGGTATCAGTAATAAGCTGAAAAATTATATTTACTTGTATGGCCGGCATATCGCAGATTTTCGTTTTGCTGCCCAGTTATGGTGGATTGTTTTGCTGGTGACCATTGCGTTAGGCTTTGGGCCACGGCGGGATGTTATTCAGCTGTTGCGATTAGCTATGGTCGGTGGGTTTATGTTCCTACTGCTATTTGAAGGTGGTCGGAGTCGTTACTTGATTCAGTATCTGCCATGTCTGCTCCTGTTATTTTCATTCTCATTTGAAACGGCGTTAGGAAATTTCCAGCGTCTCTTTGGGTGGTATGAAACCAAGGTTGAAAAAGCCAAAGCAGCGGATGACTAACTTAATAATCGTGATATCAATCAAGACGCGAGTGCCTTAGCTCGGGTCTTTTTTGCTGTTTGTTCGTTAATTACCAGACTTAACATGTCCTTATACTTCAATTAAGCGCTAACATTTGGTAGACTTGTCCCAATGACTAAAGCTGACTAACATTGGGTACTGGTTGGTGCGTCATTTAAAATAATAACTCATTCGTTTGAATGACTTATTATCATTTTTTTGATTGTAAATGTAACCGGATGCACGCATGATTGAGGAGGAGTAACAATTGACGGCTAAGTTAGAACAAATAACAATGCAAGCACCAGTAACTGGCCAGTTACTAGCGTTAAAAGCAATTGATGACCCGGTCTTTTCGCAAGGGTTAATGGGGCCCGGTTTCGGGATTGAACCACAGGATGGTCAGATTTTAGCCCCGGTGACTGGTGAAGTTATGCTAGTTGCTGAAACGAAACATGCGATTGGAATTCGCACGGCAACGGGTTTAGAGGTCTTATTGCATTTAGGGATTGATACGGTTGAATTAAGGGGTGCACCATATACAGTGACGGTTGCGATGGGTGCCCAGGTAACGGTCGGGCAACCATTAGTTACGATGGATTTAGCGGCCATTCGGCAAGCTGGTAAAGCCGTGACGGTCATTACGGTGTTGACGAATGCCACGGATCGAGCCGCCCAGTTGTTCTTAACGGCCGGCGACCCAACTGTAAAAGCTGGTCAGCCGATTGCGATGGTGACCAGTCAGCTTGCCTCGACGGCCAAGCCCACTACGGCTAAAGTCAAAGGTCAGGGTAAGTATGTCGAGTTAGCGCAGGCCATCATTGAAAATGTGGGTGGCGCTGACAACGTTAATAGCTTGATTCATTGTATTACGCGGTTACGATTTTATTTAAAAGACGAAAAGTTAGCCAATACAGCTGTGATTCAAGGGTTAACTGGCGTGATTGATGTTGCTAAGGCCGGTGGTCAATATCAAGTGGTGATTGGTCCCGCAGTTAATGATGTCTATGATGAAGTCATTGCGCAATTAGGGCCACAGTATGCCGATACAGCCGCAACTAAAGCAGCTGTGGCGGCGACTAGCCCTGCTCCAGGGTCACAGAATTGGTTATCGTGGGGCCAACATCAATTTGGCGCAATGATTGGTGTGATGACGGCTTCAATGATTCCGGTGATTGGGATTTTGGCTGGTTCCGGGATTTTGAAAGGGATTTTGGCAGCATTGACTGGGTTTAAACTATTAAGTACGACTAGTGGCACCTACCTAGTCTTAAATGCAGTCGGCGATGCTATTTTTTACTTTTTACCGGTAATTTTAGGTTTTACGGCGGCCAAAAAGTTAGGTTCAGATCCAATTGTGCTCGCAATTGTGGGGAGTATTCTGATTTATCCCACGATTATCACAGCGGCTGGTAAAGCGGCGACTGCTGAAATTAGTTTTTTAACGTTACCGACGCATTTGGTGAGTTATTCAGCGTCCGTTTTTCCAATTATCATTGCCGCTTGGTTGGGTAAGTATGTTGAACGGGGATTAAAGAAAATTATTCCGTTGTATTTACGGAGCGTGTTCGTGCCAATTCTGGAGGCGCTTGTCTTGAGCTTAGTGATTCTAGTCGGCATTGGGCCAATTATTACGGTCATTAGTGCTGGATTAGCAAATGCGATTATTGCAGTTTACAACTTTAGTCCCGCCCTCTCAGGGTTACTGATTGGGGGACTCTATCAGACCATGGTCATCTTCGGCTTGCATTGGGCGTTGATCCCAATTGTCATTAACGACATTGCGACGAATGGTCATAGTTATGTGAATGCGATTTTGTCGATTACAATGGTTGCTCAAGGGGGCGCTTCGTTAGCGGTCTTTTTGAAAACGCGGAATAAACATCTACGTGAAATCTCAATTGCGGCTGCAATTTCTGCTTTTTGTGGGGTTACTGAACCGGCCTTGTATGGGGTTAACTTAAAGTATAAACGCGTCTTTGTCGTTGCCAGCATTGCGGGGGCGTTAGGTGGATTACTCACCGGCTTGCTCCGGGTTAATAACTATGCATTATCGGGCGCATTGATTGGTTTTCCAGCGTTTATTACACCCGGCGTAGGTATTGGTCCCAACTTCTATGGTTATTTGATTTCACATTACGGGACCTTGATTATTGCGACCGTTTTGGTCTATTGCTTTGGCTTTTCTGATAAAATGTTACCTAAAAGTGCAACGGATAAAGCCTAATTTGCCCTACCTTAACTTGAAATAAGTTACACTAGTTACTATAGGGAAGGTGAGCAAATGGCAGTATTTAGTGATGAAGATAAAATTAAAATTTTTGCTGACTTAGTGCGGATTAAGTCGGTGAACGATCATGAAACGACCGTGGCGACTTACTTACAACGGTTATTGGCTGATCATGGGATTAAGGCGACTTTAATGCCGTCAAGTCCAACTCGAAGCAACCTCGTGGCCGAAATTGGGACGCAAGGTCCAGTATTAGGGGTTTCTGGTCATATGGACGTTGTGACGCCGGGGGATTTAGACCAGTGGGATACGGATCCATTTGAATTAACGGAACGGCAGGGACAACTCTATGGTCGCGGCGCAACCGACATGAAGTCTGGCCTAGCGGCAATGGTGATTGCGATGATTGAGATTGAGGCCGCCCAGACGTTAACGACTGGCCGTATTCGTTTAATGGCGACTGTCGCTGAAGAAATCGGTGAAACTGGGTCGCAGTTATTTTATGAACAAGGAACGATGCAGGATGTGGATGCCTTGTTAATCGGGGAACCTTCGGGGTATAACATTGCGTTTGCCCACAAGGGGTCGATTGACGTTCGTATCGATTCGGCTGGTAAAACAGCGCATAGTTCGATGCCGGAACAAGGCTATAATGCCCTAGACCCGTTGATTGAAGTGCTCTATCAGGCAAAACATGCTTTTCACGAAAGTGATCGGCATAGTGAGTTATTAGGCGATTTGGTTTTCAATACGACAATCGTCAACGGTGGTAATCAGGTCAACTCGATTCCGGCGACGGCGACTGCTGAAATCAATATTCGGTCTATTCCTGAATTTGATAATGCGACGGCGATTGCCTTGTTACAAAAGTTAGTCGAGCAGCAGAATGCGACAGGCGCTCAGTTAACTTTGACAGTCTTTATGTCACAAAATCCAGTGGCCGCACCACGGGATTCTAAGTTGAGTGATTTAGCGGCTGAAGTGGGGGCAACCTATGCTGGTGCGCCAATTCCTAAAGTTGCTATTCCAGCGGTAACGGATGCGTCTAACCTGCTAAAGGACAAGCCCCATGATTTTCCATTTATCATGTTTGGTCCCGGCAATATGACGCCCCATCAAGTCAACGAATGTGTGGATAAACAGATGTATTTGGACTTTATTCACCTGTACGAACGCTTATTTGTTGCATATTTTAATTAAATTTGGATACTCTAAAAGCCGGTCAAGTGAGTGATGAAATTTGTCACTAGTTTGACCGGCTTTTACTGGTTATCAGATTAATCTTGTAATTCACGGATGGCTAAAGCAAAGTCACCGAGCGTTGCAGAACCGTTGGCTTTGATGACTGGCATTGTGATGTAAGTGTCCAAAGCTGGGACGGTCACGTAATCGTTTAAAAGGGTCTTAAATTGTGCCCGCACTTTGGTTAAGAATGCTTCGCTAACTACGCCACCACCGAAAACAATCTTATCTGGTCGTAGAATTAAGGTGGCTTGAATCGCAGCTTGGGCCACGTAATAGGCCATAATATCCCAAACGTGGTCAGTTAGGGGCACATCTTTACCCGGACGACCTAAACGCGCATCAAACGTTGGACCAGCAACTAAGCCTTCTAAACAGTCACCATGAAATGGGCAAATCCCTTTAAAGTCTAAATCATCTGGATGATGCTTTAAGAAAGTGTGACCCATTTCAGGATGACCAGTTGTGCCAACGAATTTACCATCTGAGATGGCGCCAGCGCCGACCCCGGTACCAATTGTGTAATAAACCAATGAACTGATTTTCTCATTAGCCAACGTCGACATCACATATTCGCCATAAGCGGAGCCGTTCACGTCTGTGGTCCAAAACATTGGAATATCAAAATGTTTTTTTAATGTCCCAATGAAATTCGTATCTTGCCAACCGGGTTTAGGGGTGGACGTGATATAGCCGTACTTGGGTGAATTCTTGCGTAATTCGATTGGTCCGAATGAAGCCACGCCTAACGCTTCAATCTTAAATTGTTTGAAATAATCAATTGCTTTTTGCAAAGTTTCAGCGGGAGTTGTGGTTGGAAAATGAATGCTATCCTTGATACGATAGTCTTCGTCACCAATCGCACACACAAATTTTGTTCCGCCAGCTTCAATACTACCTACTAACAAAGTCATCGCTCCTTAAACGAAAAGAAATCGTTTTCATTTTTTTACATAATACAGTTATTCAAATTTTATGTCAAATGGAAATTGATGTTAGAAATTGCATAAAGGGGGTATTCTGATATAATTAACCTAGTTATAAAACGATATGGGTGACGTAATGAGAGCAAAAATAGATGATGTTGCAAGAGTAGCCGGGGTATCAAAGACAACGGTTTCAAGAGTGTTGAACAAACGCGGCTACTTGAGTGAAAAAACCATAAAAAAAGTTTATGATGCGATGGATGACTTAAATTATCACCCTAATGTTTTAGCGCGGCAATTATTTAAACAACAGACTAAATTAGTGGGGTTGATTTTTCCAACCGTCAATAATCCTTTTTTTGGTCAATTAGTTTCAGAAATGGAAAAAAGATTATTTAACAAAGGGTTTAAAGTCTTAATCGGCGATTCGATGAATGATGCTGAAAAAGAACAAGATTATTTACAAGATTTAATGGCCCATCAGGTTGATGGGTTAATCGTCGGGGCTCATAATCAGGGAATTCGAGAGTATGAGCAGACTAATTTACCAATTGTTGCGATTGATCGTATTATGAATCAAGATATCCCAGTGATTTCTTCAGATAATTATCAAGGCGGGACGTTAGCCACGGAGTTGTTAATTGAGCATGGGGCGCAAGTGATTGTGCATACGAATGGGCCTAAAAGCTTGAAGTCACCAGCGCAACAGCGGCGGCAGGCATATGAAGATACCATGCATAAACATGGCTTAGAACCAATCACCTATACCATGGCATTTAATCTGAGTTATGAACAAAAAGCGCAATTCATTAAAACTATTTTTAAGGCACAGCCCAAGCTAGATGGCTTATTTATGTCAAATGATATGGATGCGGCGCAAGCCATCGAGATTGCGCAACAGTTAGGTTATCAGATTCCTAAAGATTTAAAGATTGTGGGTTACGATGGCGCTGAAACCACGCGGATTTTATTGCCCAATTTGACCACTATCGTGCAACCGGTTAACGAAATGGCGGCCCTAGCGGTTGATCGGCTCATTGCCCGGATTGAAAATGCCGATGCTGGTCAAGATGAGAAACTGCCAGTAAAACTTTGGCGTGGTCGTACGGTTTAAAAAAAGATAGTAACCGGTTGACAGAATGTCTGTAAGTGCTTACAATGATTTTTGTAAGGACTTATTTTTTTATCACTTTATGTCAACCGGTTAACATAAAGTACTTAGCGATAGTTGTAACTTAAGACTTAATTTAAAGGTTCGTGTGGCTGATTTTGTCAGTGTCAATAGAGTGGAGTAGATAGAAATGAAAGCAGAAGTCGATTTAGAAGTTAATCAAACTGAAGAAGAAATACCGCTGTTTCGAAAACTAAGCTATTCACTAACAGATTTTGGTGGCAACTTGTTATTTGTCAGTATTAGTACGTACTTGCTATACTTTTATACCGATGTTTTTGGGATTGGCATTGGGGTTGCCGGCACTATTTTGCTAGTGACGAGATGTTTGGATATGATTGATGCCCCGGTATGGGGATTCTTAATCGATCATACACATACCCGCTGGGGACAAAGTCGACCTTACTTTTTATGGTTATGTGTCCCATTCGCTATTTTTACTTGGTTAACTTTCACGACACCTAGCTTAACCGGGACGAATAAGATTATTTACGCTGCGTTAACTTATGTGGTATCGGGGATTTTATATACTGGGATTAGCACGCCGATGACGTCGATTTTACCTAATTTGACCCGTGATCCAGAACAACGCACAAAGCTGAACTCCTACCGCATGGTTGGTGGCAATTTAGGCTTATTGATTGCGAATAGTATTGTTTTACCGCTGGTTCAATTATTGGGCCAAGGCAATGATCGGAAAGGCTTTTCATACACGTTATTAATTTTAGGTGGCTTTTCAATCTTGTCGTTTTTACTGGCCTTTTATAATTTACGAGAAGTTAATACGGTTGCGGTTAAATCAATTTCACTCAAACAGAGTGTCAGCGCAACTAAAAGTAACTGGCCGTGGATTTTAATTGTCATTACTAATTTGTTTTATTGGATTGGGACAACGGTTAGAAGTTCAGGCATGATTTATTACTTTCAATATAATATCCAGGCTAAAGGTTTGATTCCAATTGCCGGTGGGCTATCAGCGGTAGCGGTTATTGGGATGATTCTGATTCCACTATTTGTTAAGAAAACCAATAAAAGAACAGTCTTTATCAGTGCCTTATTCGTTGCGGCCGGTGCCAATATGTTGTTTCAAGTTGTCGGTCGTAACCAAGTAGCGGTGGTTATCCTGTATTGTATTGGTTCGATTGGAACTGGGGTTGCAGCTGCGATGCCATTCCTAATGTTAGCCGATGCGGTTGATTTTGGTCAATGGAAGAATGGCATTCGTGCTAGTGGGTTTTTAACCTCAATTGGAAGCGCTTTTTGTGTCAAGGCTGGTAGCGGGATTGGGGGCTTTATTCCATCGAAGGTGATGCAATTCTTTGGTTATATCCCGAATCATATTCAGGATCAACGCTCCTTATTAGGAATTAACATTAGCTTTGTGTGGTTGCCAGCGCTCTTGTTTATAATGGCGGCTATTCCAATGTTCTTCTACGCAAAGTATGAGAAAAATGAAGCAACCATCCGAGCAGATTTAAAAACAGCAGCGATTAAATAACCGCAATCATTAGGAGGAATTATGACTAATACAACTTATTATGATGTGACTAAATGGGCAATTGGCAATCCGTATACGGATATTGGTGCCGTGATTAACAGCATTATTGCCGATATTAAAAGTCACCAAACCGATACTAACAGCAATAACGGTGGTAAACCTGGCGCCGTGATCTACTTGCCGCCAGCAGATTATCATTTGAAGACACAAGTTGTTATTGATATTAGCTTTCTAAAAATTGTCGGGTCAGGGCATGGATTCACATCTTCAAGTATTCGGTATAACGTTCCACAGGCCGATTGGGGCGATTTGCATGAATTATGGCCGGGTGGTAGTCGAATTCTTGTCGATTTGGTGCCAACTAGTGATGACACTGAGGCGAATAATGCGGCATTCTATGTGGCTCGTGAGGGCAATCCCAGAATTAGTTCAGTCGAATTTTCAAATTTTTGTATTGATGGTGTGAGCTTTGTTGATGATGGTTCAGATGAACCTAACCCGGAAAATACGTATACAAATGGCAAAACTGGGATTTATGTGGCTAGTGCCCAAGATTCATTTCGAATTACTGAGATGGGCTTAGTTTATTTAGAGCATGGTCTGACAATCTATCATGCGGATGCCTTAACAATCCATGATAATTTTATTGCTGAATGTGGCAATTGTATTGAATTGCGGGGCTGGGGACAAGCCTCGAAGGTGACCGATAATTTAATGGGCGCGGGCTTTAAAGGCTATTCACTCTATGCCCAAAATTTTGGTCAACTGTTGGTGACAGCTAATAATATCTTCCCACGTGGCGCCAGTACCATCTATTTTGAAGGGGTGACTCGGTCATTACTCTCGAATAATATCTTACATGCGTTTTATCCGGGGATGGTAGTCTTGAGTCAGGACAGTTCAGAAAATCTGATTACGGCCAATCATTTCTTACATGATCGCGAACCTTGGAAACCGATGCAGCGTCATAATAATGGCTTGACTGATGCGGCGGGACTGTTAATGATTAGTGGTCATAATAATTCGATTATTGGCAATCATTTTTCAGAAAGTATGGCACCCGAATACTTACGACCGATTGGCGTAACGCCCGTTATTATTCGATTAATCACGGGCAGTCATAATTATGTTGCCACTAATAATGTGGTGGCGACTGCGGTCCAGACAGCAAGTGGTGATTCAGCGTTTAACTCACAGGTCGATGCCTTGTTGACGACTGAAACCGCCACTTCATTGACAGTGACGACGGTCTTGGTTGAAAAAGCCGCGGTGTCTAATACGGTGCTTGATTCTGGGAGTGCCACGCAAGTTAAGCTAGATCAAAACGTCAATGCGTTTAGAGCAACGCCAACGATTGGCCAACTAGAAGGGAAAACTAATGACTGAAAAAATTCAATTAACAAATACGCGTTACCGATTAGGCTACCATATTATGGCACCAGCTGGTTGGATTAATGATCCTAATGGCTTTTGCTATTTTCAAGGCTATTATCACATTTTTTATCAACATTACCCGAACGATGCTAAGTGGGGACCAATGCACTGGGGGCATGCCCGTAGCCGTGATTTAGCGCATTGGGAGACGTTACCAATTGCGTTAACCCCGGGTGATCCAGAAGATCAAGATGGTTGTTTTTCAGGGAGTGCCGTTGTGCATGATAATAAAATGTATTTAATTTATACGGGTCATCACTACTATGATGATGGCGATGCTGAACATTTTTGGCAAAATCAAAATTTGGCAATTAGTGAAGATGGGATTCATTTTAAGAAATATGCGCATAATCCAATTATTGCGCAGGCACCCCAAGATAATACGCAACATTTCCGTGATCCTAAAGTTTGGTACAATAATGGCCATTGGTATTTAATCCTAGGCAGCCAAAATAATGACCAAATTGGTCGGGTTCTCTTGTATCAATCGGAAAATTTAATTGATTGGCATTATATTGGGGTCACGGCGCAATCAAAAGCCGCTAGTCAAGAAGGTCGGATGTGGGAATGCCCAGATTTCTTCAGATTAGGTGACGATGACGTCTTACTGATGTCACCACAAGGTATCGAGGCGACCGCTAATCAGTTTAAAAATTTACACGAAACGGGTTATTTAGTGGGAAAGTATCAGTATCATGATAATACGTTTAAACGTGGTCAGTTTACTGAATTAGATAACGGACATGATTTTTATGCGACACAAACGATGTTGACACCAGATAATCGCCGATTGGTGATTGGTTGGATGGCGATGTGGGAAAGTGCCATGCCTGAAAGCGCAGATGGCTGGGCTGGCGCGTTGACCTTACCAAGAGAATTAGTTTATCAAAATAATCGCCTACAAATGCGACCGATTAAGGAACTGGACCAACTTAGAGTCAAGCAAGTTGTCGCCCAAACAAAACCGGTTAAGGCCCCCCAACTGATTAGTGCCGGGCTAAAACAATATGAGGCACAGCTTGAAATCGATATGGCGGCCATTAATCAAGTTGAAATTAGCTTGCAAGATACGCTGAAGCGACCAATTCTGACACTGAAATACAATCAGCAAATGGGTCAACTTGTTTTAAATCGAACGGGCGCTGATCCCGAACGCACAGCACCGTTGCAAGTGACTGACACGCTCAGCTTACAGTTGTACGTAGATACGAGTTCAGTTGAAATCTTTGTGAATAATGGTGAGCGTACCTTCACCGAAAGATTTTATGCGGATGCGGCGAACTTAAGTCTAATGACCGATGCCGAAACGACAGCCGCAGTTACGGTATATGAATTAGAAAAACATGCGATTAAGTTCTAATTAACTAATCGGTCTGATAAAAAAATAATCGCTGCAAGAATTAGTCGTACAAATTCTTGCAGCGATTATTTAGTGTCTGCCAGTAAAGGTGACAAGGTTTGGGCACTCTTTTTGTGTTAGTATTCTGGCTTTAATGCCGCAGGGGCTGCTAAGGCCGTCGTTTGTAGCGCTGTTTTTGAATCGGTTGGAATCACATTATGTTGTGGACTCCAACCGGAATCTTTTGTTAACTGAATCGTTGTATTGCCGCGTTTTAAAATCATACTCGTCGCGTTAGTGAGGTTTAAGTTAGCTGAGCCAAACTTGAGTTGCGTTAAGTTAGCTTGGTTGTTACCAGCGAGCTTTAACGTAAACCCGCCCTTAATCGTAGGGTGGTTGGCTTGAAAAAAGGCCAATTGTTTTTTTGAAGTTAGGTATAATGCCACTTGATCGGAAGGGCTGACCCAGCGTCCTAAGTAATCGTTAGTTTGTACTTTGTTAACTGCATTGACCTTGGTCGTGGTTTGGACGGCCTTGGGTGCTGCATGGAAAGACTTGCTGGCTGTCGACTGACAACCAGCTAACCCCAATGTTAGTAGTAAAGTTAACCCCAACATTCCCCGTAAATTTCTCATGATAATCTCCTCCAAAGTCCTAATCCCGACAATTAGGAACTTTTTCTCTCTTGATTTTCATTATAAAGGAAGCTTGCAGGAAGTGGAACCAATAGGCCATGCTTTATAGTAAAAAATTAAACCGATTACAATGATTTTTTGTTAAAAAACGTCGTGGCTGACTTTGGACAACCCATTTTAAATCGATTGAATCGAGACCTTTTCAATTTTAGACGATTGATTGTGATGAAATGGGTCGAAGGTTACTTGGATAAAACGTTGTAGTCATACGATTGTGAGCAATGGTTGATGTCTTGAAATAAATATTCCGATTATATAAGTTAAGCCATATAAAACAAAAATGTGAGTTATTTATTGGTCGGCATAACGTTGTTAGTTTCCCGTTTAATGCGAGGTGGACGACCTAAACAGTCAGGGGACCTATAGGCAGGCTAATTAAAATGAGCTACTATATATAGTATGGTAAATGAATTCAGACCACTGCAACTGGTAGCGGTGACTTGGCTTAAATGGCTTATTTTTAAATAAAGTGGGGGATTGGGTATGGAAGCAAGGGCAACAGCAACTAGTTTAGATCAGTTACGAGAATTACCGGTTATTAAACGTGGTGGGACGCAAACTAAATTTCACCCTTATAAATTAAATTATGTTTTAGCACAATTATTACCAGCTGAAGCTGATCGACAAGCGGTGCGGCAAGCGTTAGTCACACATTATCGGACAGCCACGGTCATTGAAACACGTGAATTACGACCAGCGTTGATTCAAATTCTACAGGATTTGGCTTTATCGACGGCTGCTAAAGCTTATCAAGATTATTTTATTGCGGAACAAGCCCGATTTTCTGCGGCCACGAATGTGCGGGATCGCATTGAACAGCTATTCAGTCGTGACGCCAATGTGGTTCATGAAAATGCGAATAAGGATAGTAACGTGTTTAACACGCAACGGGACCTAGAAGCAGGGGCTGCTAGTCGCGCGATTGGGCTCAAAATGTTACCTGATATAGTTGCTAAAGCGCATTTGCGTGGGGATTTGCATTGGCATGACTTGGATTATTCACCAGTAACCCCAGAAACGAACTGTTGCTTAATAGATTTTGATGGCATGTTTAAAAATGGTTATAAAATTGGGAATGCCGAAGTTGCCTCACCGCGTTCTATTCAAACGGCGACCGCACAGATGGCCCAAATCATTGCTAACGTGGCCTCATTACAATATGGTGGTTGTTCAGCAAACCGGGTTGATCAGTTATTAGCTCCTTTTGCGGCAATTAATTATCAAAAACATTTAGCTGATGCAGAACAGTGGGTTACTGCGGATCAACGTGCTGATTATGCCAAAACTAAAACTAAAAAAGATATTTATGATGCGATGCAAGCCTTGGAATATGAAATTAATACATTGTATTCATCACAAGGTCAAACCCCATTTACGACAGTCAACTTTGGCTTGGGGACCAGTTGGATTGAACGTGAAATTCAAACGGCTATTCTTAAAATCCGTATTAAAGGGTTGGGTAAAGAGCAGCGAACGGCGATTTTCCCAAAGCTGATTTTTACGGTTAAACGTGGATTGAACCTCGATCCAACCGATCCAAATTATGATATTAAAACTTTAGCGATTGAATGTGCAACCAAGCGTATGTATCCTGATTTATTAATGTATGACAAAATCAAGGCCCTGACTGGCAGCTTCAAAACGCCAATGGGTTGCCGCTCTTTTTTACAAGGTTGGCGGGATGAAAATGGGGTCGAAGTGAACTCAGGGCGGATGAATTTGGGCGTGGTGACCGTTAATTTACCGCGGATTGCCTTATCAGCTCATGGGGACCAAACGTTATTTTGGGAGATTTTCGAAGAGCGGATGGCAACGTGTCATCAAGCGTTAGCCTATCGAATTGAGCGGACCAAGGAAGCCCAGCCTGAAAATGCCCCCTTACTCTATATGTATGGTGCTTTCGGCAAGCGGCTTCAGCCAGGCGAGGCCGTGGATGAATTGTTCAAAAATGAACGCGCGACAATTTCACTGGGATACATTGGTATTTATGAAGTTTGTACCACTTTTTTTGGCCCAGATTGGGAGCAAGATTCGGCTGCCTTAGCTTTTGCTGAAAAGGTTGTCAAGGCGTTACGCGATAAGTGCCAGCAATGGGCACAAGCGAGTGGTTATCACTATAGCCTCTATTCAACGCCTGCTGAATCGTTGACAGATACATTTTGTCGCGATGATATTTTAAAGTTTGGACGTATTCCAGATGTGACTGATAAGGAATATTATACGAATAGTTTTCATTATGATGTCCGGAAACATCCAACTCCCTTCGATAAATTAACATTAGAAGAACGGTTTCCCAAGTATGCGTCCGGTGGCTTCATTCATTACTGTGAATATCCAAATCTCACGCAAAATCCGAAAGCATTGGAAGCCGTTTGGGATTGGGCCTATGATCATGTTGGTTATTTGGGCACTAATACGGCGATTGACCAGTGTTTTGAATGTGGGTTTAAAGGGGAATTTAAGGCGACGGCCCGGGGTTTTGTGTGCCCACAATGTGGTAATCATGACCCTAAAACGTGTGACGTGGTAAAACGGACCTGTGGTTATTTAGGTAATCCCCAACAACGGCCGATGGTGCATGGTCGCCACGTTGAGATTACGTCACGTCAAAAAAATATGTCTCCGGAGATGATCAAAAATGCCGCACGTTACGAAAGGACCAAACAATCCGACGCCCAAAGAGTGGTTAGCGAAGGATCTAAGTGAACAATATGTTGCGGACTATAAAGCGTTTAATTTCGTTGATGGTGAAGGGGTCCGCTGTAGCTTATATCTAAGTGGTTGTCCGTTTCGTTGCCCAGGCTGCTATAATGTGGCCGCTCAAAATTTTCATTATGGGCAACCGTATACGGCGGAACTAGAACAGCAAATTATTACCGATTTAAGTCAGGATTATGTGCAAGGCTTAACGTTGTTAGGTGGCGAACCATTTTTGAATACGCAAGTTGGTATTCGGATATGTGAGCGTATTCGGCAAGAATTCGGGCACACGAAAGATATCTGGTCATGGTCAGGTTACACCTGGGATGAGTTGCAACAAGATTCTACGGATAAACTAAAAATGTTGTCGTTAATCGATATTTTAGTGGACGGTCGCTTTTTAAAAGACCAAATGGATTTGTCACTCCAATTTCGCGGGAGTGCGAATCAACGAATTATTGATGTGCCACAATCACTAGCCCGTAATGAAGTGGTTATTTGGGATAAGCTGGTGCGTTAAGCGGTATGGTAGCGTCGGGTCACCAGGATCGACGTTATTTTTTCGCAAAAAAAATGATTAGAAGGGTGGTTAATCCAAATGTTAATCTGGATTAAGCAATGGCAAAGTCGATATTATCACTTTTGGGATCAGTTAAATGTCTTACGAGCTGGGATTTTAGGGGCCAACGATGGCATTATTTCAGTTTCCGGGATTGTCTTAGGCGCAGTGGGAGCGGATTTGAGTGCAACCACACTACTGATTAGTGGCATTTCGGGAATGATTGCGGGCGCCTGTTCGATGGCTGGTGGTGAATATGTGTCGGTCAGCGCCCAAAAGGATGTGCAATTAAGCCAGTTGAAATTACAGTTAGCCACGGAACCAGCTGATGGTCACCAAGCGCAGACCCGCTTACATGCGATTGATGTTTTAAATCCACTGCATGCGGCCGCAACCTCACTAATTGCTTTTATTTTGGGAGTGTTGATTCCTTTAGCAGCAATTAGTCTGTCGCTGCCTAGCTGGCGCTTGATTAATACATTGATGGCAATGGGCGTGGCGTTGACCCTAAATGCCACAGTAAGTGCGCGTCACACGGTGGTTCCGGTGCATAAGATTATTATGCGAAATATTTTGGTGGGCGTTGCAACGGCGTTAATGACGTATCTTATGGGAATCTGGTTGGGAAATGCCGGTTAGCGCTTGAAATTAGAGCGGTTGGCTGATTTAGTATCGATATTTAATGAATAAAAGGCTATACTTATAGCGTGCTAAAACGTTAATACGGATTGACACAAATTATTTTTAGGAATGGGGTCTTTAATAAGATGTATCGCTTTTTTGTCCAGCCACAAGTTGATCAGAGTCAGCAATCAATCTTTGGTTATGAACTATTATTACGCAAAGAAACGCATGGTAAGTGGGCTATACCGGCAACTTTCACAGAATTGTCTTTAAAAAAACAAGCTGGGTTATTGGAAGAATTAGCGGGTCAATTGGCAACCAAGGTAACTAATCGAGTCCTCGCTTTGAATTTAAATCGAGAACAAACTGAAGATAAGTTAATGCTAGGGACAATCATTTATCTAAAAAAACGATTGAATCCAGCGGCCTTAACCATTGAGTTCACTGAAAATCCAACGGTTAAAGAAATTCAAAAGTATAGTGTGCTTTTTCATCAACATGGGATTAAGTTAAGTATTGACGACGTTGGTACTGGTTCGAATACGTTTGATAATATTGAAGCTGTTTTACCATTTGTTGACCAGATTAAGTTTGCCATGCAGAATTTGCGGATGAGTGGGAAAGCTGATCAGATTCCAACCGCGTTAGCTTTTTGGCAGACGATTGCTAAGCAATATCATCTCGACTTGATCTTAGAAGGCGTCGAAGATGAACATGATCAGTTGATGGCACAACAATTAGGCATTGAATTACATCAAGGGTATTTTTATGGAAAACCGCAGTTAGCAGTTAAAGAGACAACAACTTTAAACCAACCAACTGGTGATGGTCGGCAATAAGGAAGGACTTTAGTATGACATGGTCTAACTGGCAAGTGCCACCGTTTGTAACCAGTATTTTCTTTATCCTAGGTGTTTTTACGCTGTACTGGGTATTGTTTAACTGGATTACATCGTGGTTTCACGCCAAGCATATTAATGTTGATGATGATGTGGTCAATTCATGGCATGGCGTCATCTATATGTTAGTATTTGTGTTTGGGTTGCAGTCGTTAATCGTTGGTCAAGCTACTGCTTGGCAGTTTATGAATTTTCAACTCATTGCGATTATCTTTTGCGGCTATTTTCTAAATATTCGGATTCCGTATTATTTGTTAATTCCCGTAGTGGTAGTGTACATGATTTTCGATCAATCAATTGGTTATTGGGAATCATGGGGCCACGCCCTAACGTTAGTCATTTTTTTCCTGGTGTTGAACGAGATTCGAATTCGATTTCAAAATCGCCACTATGCCTGGGCTAGTTATCTGCTAGTTGGCATCCCGTTTGGCGGGCTCCTGTGGCTATGGATGAAATTAAAGTTTGAGTTGAGTTGGACAATCTTTTTTCAGGAATGGTTATATTTAGTTATTTTTGAAATCTTACTGTATGCTTACGTCACAATGTTGACTCGGGATAGTCAGTTTAAGCTACGTTTGGCTCAATATGCGAGTCATGACGCTTTAACACAAACTGAAAATTTTGCTGCTTATACGGGAGAAATTAAATATTTATTTGATGATAGTGCCAAGAATCATTTAAAGCTGTCAATGATGATGTTTGATATTGATCATTTCAAGCAGGTGAACGATACTTATGGACATCTCGCCGGTGATCGAGTCTTGCAGCAGGTGGCAGATGTGGTACAAACCGTGATTGATGCGAACAATCCGCGCGTGAAGTTGTATCGAACTGGTGGCGAGGAATTCAATATTTTATTTCCAGGCTACGATTTAGCAAGTACTCGTAGTGTGGTGCAACAGATTTTTAGTGCCCTTAACCACATACCAGTCAACTTTGGTAATCAACAGATTCCGATTTCAATTTCAGTCGGTGTCTCAACGTTAGCAACGACGGATGCAACGCCAACGGATTTTTATAATCGAGTTGATCATAATTTATACCATTCAAAACGACATGGTCGGATGCAAATTACGACCGACTAAGTTGAATTTAAAAAGCGCTTTGCTAAGCAGTGACGTCGTCATTGTTTAACAAAGTGCTTTTTTGATTTAGAGTCTGACGTTGCCGTTAGCATTTAATTGGGCGGCGTAACGTTGATTGCCCCGATAAAGTTCAATTACTGTCCATGTCAGGAGCGCTAAAATGATTAGAATTAACCCAACTGCAATTAGGTTTGCAATGGTGAGTTGCGCTGCGGTTGGTTTATCACCAAAGAAACCAGCTACTTGGGAAGGGAGGCCAAGCAGATTTAATCCAGTTAATCCGATAACGGATAACCAGCCCAGTCCTTTAATCCACAGCTTGTTTTTGAACCGCTGGCCCATTTCGGCCGCACTATCGGTCATCATGAGTAACGGCAACATTGAGAATGGTAATGCGAAGGCTAAAAAGACTTGGGAATTATTCATTAAGTCATTCAGAGCCTCATGTTCAGCGAGTGCACTCTTGCCACTAGTTAGCAGGACACAGATAATAACTGGAATCACTGATAACAGTCGAGTGACAAGCCGGCGTAACCAGAGCGGCATGCGCATGTGTACGAACCCTTCCATAATGACTTGCCCGGTTAAGGTCCCCGTAATCGTTGAATTTTGACCGGAAGCTAGTAAGGCCACGGCAAAGAGAACGGATAGGACACCGGAACGAGCAACTTCAATTAAGAGACCGTTACTTAAGGTGGAGGTGTTGGCGAGTGCTTGATAGAGGCCAAAGAACGATGGATCTTTAACGGCCCCAGTTTTAAAGACGGCCACGCCCATAATTAAGAGGAGCGCATTAACGAAAAAAGCAGCCGTGAGTTGAATGTTAGAATCTAAACTGGCAAATTTAACCGTACGAGCGACGTCAGCTTCATCATGATGATCAATCTTACGTGTCTGTGAAATTGCAGAGTGCAGGTATAGGTTATGTGGCATGACCGTGGCGCCGATAATGCCTAAAGCGCCACTTAAAGGGGTCATTCCGGCGACAGTCTTACTACTGGAAAAGGTTTGACTGGTTGGGATGAGGCCAGTCATGACTTGTCCCCAGTTGGGACTCGACAAAGCAACTTGGTAAACGAAGACTAGTAGAATAACTAAAATGAGACAAACGACAATTGCTTCAATTTTACGAAAGCCAATTTTAGTTAATAATAATAGAAGTAAAACATCAAAAACGGTAATTAAAACGGCAATGATTAGCGGAATATGGAATAACAAGTACAAGGCAATCGCAGCCCCAATGACTTCTGCGATATCCGTTGCCATGATTGCTAACTCGGTTAGCAACCATAGGACAATCCCTAATGATTTACTCGTGCGGGCGCGAATAGCTTGTGCTAAATCCATCTGACTCACGATGCCAAGTTTAGCGGCCATGTATTGTAGCAGCATCGCAATCAAACTTGACATCAAGATGACAGACATTAATAAATATTGGAAATTTTGACCACCGGTAATTGAAGTTGACCAGTTACCAGGGTCCATATAGCCGACCGCCACTAGTGCGCCCGGTCCAGAATACGCAAAGAGGGTTCGCCAAAAGCCGATGTTTTTTGGAACTTCAATTTTACCGTTGATTTCTTCCAAAGAAGGGCCGTTCGCATATGCAATTAATTTGTGCGACCGGTTGTTTGTTTTAAATTTTCCCATGAAGTTGGCCACCTTTCTAACCAGGCTCATTGTACGCTGTCAGGCTGGTCAATTAAATTATTTTTAGGGATTAGACAGCAGTAGTGCTCTATTTTTACGAACGTCATATTAGGGGACCTAACTTACATACTGGTAGTCAAGTGGCATGTTTTTCTGTTTAATGCTGAATTGCAAACCGAATGCTTGCTTTTGTTTGGTTAGTCAGCTTACTATTAGGTTAATTTAAGTAGGGAGTGATTGTAATGAGTACCAAGACTTTTAATCAAGCAGAGTTAGCACAATATAATGGTGAAAACGGTCAGTCAGCGTATGTCGCAGTCGATGGTGTGGTCTATGATGTGACGAACATTGCGGCCTGGGCTGGTGGCAAGCATCATGGTAATTTAGCTGGGCAAGATTTAACGACGGTCATTGATAATCAGTCCCCGCATGGTCGGAAAGTGTTAGCTAAGTTAACGGTTGTCGGTCAATACCAAGCTTAAAGTCAGTGAAGAGATCGTGCCACTTGGGCGGTCTTTTTTTTGCTGTTTGGTGACATGAGTTTGTAAGCGTTATATAATTTGTCATCAAATTGTTACTTACGAAAGCTTGCCAGCGCGTGCTATAGTAACACTCGAAACTAAACCTAGGAGTGTGTATAGAAATGCCACGTAATTTAAAAGAAGAAGTTGTGTTCACGGCGATTATGGCTGGATTGATGGTTTTTGTTATGACGGCTTATAACGTCACGATGGCACAAGGCTTCAGCAATGGCTTAGTCCTCGCAATTTTGAGCGGCTACCCCCTTGGTTTAGTAGTGGCAATCATTTTAGATTTATTGGTCGTTGGACCAATCGCAAAAGGATTAGCTTTCAAATATATCATTAATGATTACATGCGGAAAAGAGTCGTTTTAATTGGGATTACTATCTCAGTTTTAATGGTCCTTGGCATGGTAACTTGCATGTCCCTCTTTGGGATTGCGGTGGAAGGTGAACTGACTGGGAGTCATGTGCTAGCAACATATGGTCATACCTGGATTTTTAACTTGATTGTTGCATTACCGCTCCAACTTTTAATCGTCGGGCCTATTGCGCGCGCGGTGTTGGGCAAGATGCAACAAGCGACTGCTAACCAAGAACAATCTTCAACTGTTAAAGATGAGGATTAAGCGTTAAGTAGGATTGACTCAAGTCATTGGACTTGGGTCTTTTTTTTTGCCAAAAATTAGATTGATAGTTAGGGACTATCAATCTAGTGCTTGGCGATTATTGGATGTCGTTATAATTAGTGTTAGCATGAAATTAAATATGAATTGTGAAAAAACAACAAATTAGCGAGTTGATTTCGTTATTTTGTAAGCGCTTTATAAGTCGCAAGTAATCTAATTGGAGTGTGGTACCCAATGAAAAATCAACATAGCAAGGTGTTTAAGCTAGCCCTATTGTCAATTTCAATTCTGGCAATGACCACGTCGTCAATTTCGGCAGTTGTACCGTTGATGCAGCAATCATTACAAAATGAATCTTTATCTCAAATTGAAAGTATTATAACGATACCTAATTTAGGATCGTTACTACTAATTATGTTTTCAGGAATGATTGGTAGACGGTTGGGGATTAAGCGAACCATTATGTTAGGGTTACTATTATTCTTAGGTGGTGGCATTGTACCGGCAATGACCAATAACTATCTCACTATTTTAATTGCGCGCTTTTTAATGGGCTGCGGAGTGGGCTTGTTTAACCCATTTTCAGTCAGTTTGATGGCTAGTTTTTATCAAGATGATGAATTGTCAGCGATGTTGGGCTATCAAAATGCCGCCAAAAACTTAGGGGCCGCTGGGATTGGTTTGATTATTGCCGGGTTAATTACTTTTAATTGGAAGGCGGCTTTTCTATCCTATACAATTGCGCTACTCCCAATTATCTTATTCGGCGGCTTGATTAAAGTTCCAGAATCGTCATTAGTGGTTAAAACGCAAGTTTCAAGACATATTAATCGCAAAGTCTGGTTTTTAACGGGGTTGATGTTTCTAACTTTTTGCGCCTTTATGGTGGTTGTTGTAAAATTAGCCAGTTTAGTGGCGACTACAAAGATTGCAACACCTGCCATGGCAGCAATGATGCTTTCCTTAATGGGGGTCATTTCGATGATTTCTAGTAGCTTTTTTGGCCACATTAATAAAAGAATTGGCGATTATATTATGCCAGTTTCACTATTGGGCATGGCTTTGGGAATGATTGTCATTGCGCATGCCCCAAATGCAATGTTGGTATTTGTTGGTGTGATCCTAGTCGGCGTGTTTTTCGGCTGGGTGCTACCTCAAAGCTTTATGCGAGTGGCGAAAATTACGACTAAAAAGGACACTCATTTAGCAACTTCTATGGTGTTGGTGGGCGAAAGTTTAGGGTCATTTTTATCACCAACGATAATGAATGGCATTGCTAAAATATTGGGCAATACTTTACCGAGTTTTGTTCTGAGTATTGGTGGTTTAGGGTTAATTGGTTTAACCTTAATTGATAGCTATTGTTCATTGAGGGGCTTTTATCAATCGGTCCCCGTTAAATGATGATTTCTTGAAGGAGGAAAACAGATGTCAGAATTATTGAAAGTAACGAAACAAGTGCCACAAGTGGATGAACTGCCTAATTTAGTCTATTATCAAACGATTACGGCGAATACTGGTGTTGAATTGCGACTATCGATGTTGGTGCCGCGCACGACTGACTTAAAGCCAGCTGTGTTATATTTTCCCGGTGGTGGTTTTACCGCTGCTAATCATAATAAATTTATCCAAATGCGGACAGCCTTAGCTCAAGCGGGGTATGTCGTTGCGGCGGCTGAGTACCGTGTCATTCCTAATCAATTTCCTGATTTAGTTGAAGATGGCAAACAGGCGCTGAATTATCTGTATACCCATGCAGACCAATATCGGATTGATACAACTCGAATTGCGGTGTTAGGTGATTCCGCTGGCGGGTATTTAGCACAATTTATGGGCGTGACTAACCAGACTGCGCACTTTTTACCAAGTGATGTTTCTAAATCGAATACGGGGGTTAAAGCAGTCGTTTCATTGTATGGCTTTTGTGATTTATTAACAATTGGAGCCGGCTTAAACGAAGCTTTTCACGATTCTACAACCGCCACGGAAGCACTATTAGTCAATGGGGTTTCGTTCATGACTGATACGGCACAGTCCATTCAAGCGGATCAAGAGCGGGCTAAGCAAGCCAGTCCGGTTAATTATGTGACGTCGCAGTTACCGCCATTCTTGATCATGCATGGCAATGCAGATCGAATTGTCTCACCAGCGCAAGCGGATGAAATGGTAACGGCACTAACTGACCATCAAGTGGCTGTTGACCAAGTTATCCTTGACCAGGCCGGTCATGGCACTTGGGAGTGGTATCAACCGGCCATTATTGACTATGTTATCACGTGGTTGACGCAAAAATTAGCTTAAGTAGCGCACTAATTTTAGGCTGAGGTCGTTGGATCTTAGTCTTTTTTGTCCAGAATAAATATAGATATTTATTTAATAAAAATAGGTATAAAGGCTGGTATAATTTAAGAAATCAGCTGCAAACATTAATCATAAGACGAGGATCATCAGCTGCAACCATTGGGATTAATTGATAGTGGTGGTATGACGATTAAGTTAGCTAATTGGCATGGCCATTAGTTTCCCTTGGATTTTCCAATGAAAAATTGGCGTGTTTGCAGGTGCCAGTGCGATTTCGGGCCTGTATCATCTCCCAAATTAGGCTGAATTGGCGGTGTCTTAATCTTGCATCATTGTGTTTGGCACAGGACCCATTTGTTTGGGAGATTTAGCTATACCTTGGTCAATGATTAAAAAAATGCGCGGTGCAGTGGTTGATTTTGAGCAGACTTATCCAGAATTGGGGTAAGATCAAGCGGTTTAAGCCACAATGGAATCAAGAATATTTTGGCGGATATGGTATAATTTTAGCGTATTTTATAAAGTATAATGGGCAATATGTCGTGATTATTTACGCTGAAATTAGGAAGTGAGTGCAAATGATAAAATATAGTGCTGCAATAGTTTCACATTCTTTTTGGTTTAATGAGTTTCAGCAGTATATTGAATTGTTAAATAAGGGTTTAACTCAAGGCGAAATTAATAGCCAAGCCATTAAAGACAATATCTTTAAACAGAGTACAGTTGCTCGTATTCAAGACATGCTTAAAATAATAACACATCGAATCGATAGTCTAGATCAAGACTATATGAGTCTTTTTCCACGACTTGATATCGCAAATCAACGGTTAATTGATTTGATAACTGTTATGAAATCAAATCAACTTTTTGAAGAGTTTATGTATGAGGTTTATCGTGATGAATTAGTACTCGGAGATACAGAGTTACATGATTATGAAATTGAAGCTTTTTTTAGTCGCAAACAGGCTGAAAATCAGCAAATTGCGAGTTGGACTGATGAAACAATTACGCGATTAATGGGTGTTTTTAAAACCTTTGTCCGTGAAGCAGGGCTGATGAAAAATCAAGGGAGTTTTGACCAAGTAAGTCGTCCCTTATTAGATCTTGATTTAGAGGACATGTTACGAAATAAAGATGAACATCAGATACTAGCTGTACTATTGGGGAGATAAAATGACAGATACGAGAATGAAGTTAAAAAGTTTACGCGAAAAAATCACTAGCCAGGATTTTCAGCACAGTCGTGGTCTTTCAAATGAAGTATCCTATTATATTTTAGGATATGCCCCTCAGGATAAGCTTTTAGTACGAGATGAGATTGACAATATGAAGCATCAATTGAATCAGGCCACAGTAGGCATCGATATTATTGAATTTAATGTTTACCATATTATGTGGGATCTTTTAACTCAAATGGGAATTAAAGATGATGTTATTGCGATGGAAGCGGATGAAGGACTCGACTACTTAGTAGAACAGCTAAATAATGCTTTAGGTATGACTGATTCTGAAAATATGTTTGTGACATATATGGAAGAAAAATTGGTTTCCACGGATAACATAGTTGTTTTTGTAACGGGAATTGGAGAGGTCTATCCATTAATTCGGGCGCATAAGATTTTGAATACGATGCATCAAATTATTACTCAAGTACCGGTAGTACTTTTCTATCCCGGCAAATACGATAATTTGAGCTTGAGCATGTTCGGTGAAGTGAAAGAAGATAATTATTATCGTGCATTTCAGATTAATTAGGAATATAGACGCAGAATATGAGGAGAAATAAGTTGAAAATAAAAGAGATATTTGCTAAGCCAATTGATCGTAATATTAAGGGTGTTATTACCATTGGGGATGAACAGGACGCTAATATTAAGCAAGAATTGGAAGAGTATGTGGTTACCAAGGAGTTACAGCAACATTTTCAAGAATTTTTTAGCGCCTATACGGATAGCATCAATCAAGATACAACTAAGATGGGTGTTTGGATTTCTGGATTCTTTGGTTCTGGGAAATCACATTTTTTAAAAATTTTAGCTTATTTATTAGAAAATCGTGAAGTTGCCGGTAAACCAGCGATAGATTATTTTCTTGATGATCAAAAATTGAGTAATCCTAATACGATTACAAACTTACAAGCGGCGGCTTCGATACATAACGAAACTATTCTGTTTAATATTGATTCAAAAGCTAAAAATGGTAATAAATCACAAAAAGATGCCATTTTAAATGTCTTCTTGCAAGTGTTCAATGAACAATTGGGGTTAATTGGGGTTGATTTTTGGATTGCTGACATGGAGCGGGATCTGATTCAAGACGATCAATACACAGAATTTCAAGAAAAATTTCAGGAATTGGATAAGCAACATCGGACATGGCTTGATGCTCGAAATGGGTTTGCTTTTCTAAAGGGAACAATTAAAGACGCTTTGGTTGCAATTGGTTATATGACTGAAGAAAATGCGACTGGTTTTATTGAACAGCTTAAAACTAATTATCCAATCAGTGTTGAGAATTTTGCAGAACGAGTTAATGATTATATTGTTAAGCAAGATCCAAATTATCACTTAGTCTTTTTAGTTGATGAAGTTGGCCAATATATTGGTAATAGTCAACAACGGATGCTGAATTTACAGAGTGTGGTTGAGGATTTGGGAACGTATACACATGGTAAGGCATGGGTGATTGTTACCAGTCAACAAGCCATTGATCAGGTAACTGATAATATTAATGGACAAGATTTTTCTAAAATCCAGGGTCGGTTTAACACCCGGATTGCGATGTCATCCGCTAATGTTGATGAAGTCATTAATAAGCGATTATTAACTAAGACGGTTGAAAGTGAACAGAGCTTGGCTAATATTTATGATAATGATCAACATGCTATTAATAATTTGATCACCTTTGAAGCAGATATTGATCGAGATCACTATCGAAGTCCGCAAAATTTTGCTGATGTTTATCCATTTGTACCTTATCAGTTTAATTTATTACAGGATACCTTAACGGCAATTCGAAAAAATGGCTCAGATGGGAAGCATTTAGCTAATGGGGAACGGTCGATGTTGGCAGTATTCCAAGAATCAGCGCAGCGTTTAGAGCAGCAAGATGTTCGATCGTTAGTCCCATTTAGTCTCTTTTTTCAAGGCTTAGATCAATTCTTAGATCATACACATATGATTGTAATTAGGCGAGCACTGGATAATGATGTGATTAATCCAGAACATCAGGATCACCCATTTGCAGTTCAAGTGTTAGAGACCTTATTCATGGTAAAGTATCTCGCTAATTTCAAAACAACTTTGAATAATGTGACAACATTGATGATTGATTCAATTGATACCGATCGTATTAAATTGGAAAAGCAAGTTAAAGATGCGATGACCGTTTTAATTAGTCAGAAAGTTGTTGAGAAAACCACTAATGGCTTTGAGTTTTTAACGGATGCTGAACAGGATGTTAGTCGACAGATCAACAAACAAAGTGTTGATGGTAATGAAATTTCTCGAGAAATTGGTGAATATTTATTTTCGAATAATCAAATAAATGGTCGTTTTGTATACCCTAAACTAGATCGTCAATATTCATTTAAATTTAATCAATTTGTAGATGGTCATCCACATGGTGTGGCGAATAATACGATGAGTATTAAGATTAATACACCAGAAAGTGATACTAACCATGTTGAAATGGAATTACGAAGAATTGCATTATCACCAACTGATCCCCAAATTATTATTGATATGCCAGCAGACGGACAGTATATTGATGATGTGAGACAAGCCTTACAAATCGGTAAATTTTTACGTGACACGAGTAATCGTAAAGATGATGCTCGCTCTGAAAAAATAATTGATGTAAAAAGATTAGAGCGGCAGACGCTAAATAAAAAATCACAAAGTGAATTGGAAGCAGCTCTCGAAGATGCTGATATTTACGTTGGTGATGAGCGGTTAGAGGCCAACAGTAAAAGTTTTGAAAAGCGGTTAAGTATGGCACAAGTTCACTTAATTGATGAAGTCTATCGTAATTTGAGTTTTATTGACGTCGTTAAATCCGAAACTGATATTGTTAAATTATTTAAATCAGATTTTGAATTAGTTGATACGGATGAAAATAAGCAAGCTATTCAAGCAGTTCTAGATCGAATTAATCGGGACTATCGTAGTCCTAGCAAAATCTCATATAAGGCTCTTTTAGAGCGATTTATCGCGGCACCGTATGGCTATCGTGATTGGGACGTTAAATGGATAATTGCGAAACTGTTTGTTGGTGCTCAAATCAAAGCTTATGTAAACGGCGAACAAATTAATCTATCTTCAGACAAAACTAGTAACAAGATTGCTGATTTCTTTACGATGAAGCAATATACTGATAAGTTGCAACTAGTCCCAAGAGTGGCAGTTTCTGACACACAAAAACGGGATTTAAAGGAAGTTGCGCGGGAAGTTTTCAATAAAAACTTTTTTGATAATGATGAAGATGACACACTAGTTCAAGAGTTACGGCATACGATTGACAATGCAAATCAACTTTTGACTAGGCAACTAGGTCTATCTAATCGTTATCCAGGACGGAATATCTTAGAGAATGGACAAGCTTTACTGAAACAACTATTAAGTCGACAGGATACTGATGCATTTTATGCATTAATTAGCGCTAAGAAGAATGACTTGTTGGATTGGCATGATGATATGTATGATGATGGCCTAGAGGATTTTTATAATAGTGCTGATCAAAAACATATTTGGGATGATGCCCTTTCCAAAGTCGATATTTATGAGAAGTCACGTTCATTTATTAGCGGTAATGAAGTTCCTGACAGTTATCACAAAATAAAGACGATTGTTGATTCCAACAAACCACAAGGAAATCTCAATGATTTAAAACGATACAATGAAGCCTTTAATGAAGTTTACAATAATGAGTTCGATAAGATTGAAACGGATGTTGAACAAGTTGTGAATGATGAGTGGCAGGCAACATTAACATATATTCAAGCAAAGGCAGTACCAACAGCGCTTGAAACTGAGATTAATCATGATTTTGAACACTTTATTGCTGAGGCCAAAGTAGCTGCTAACCTAGATGAGTTGGTTATTATAAAATCCAAAGCAGGTGTTCGTAAAGATCGGTTCCTAACGAGGGCGGATCAAGTTATCGCTGAAAATGAGCAACAAGCCGCTCGATTAGCAGCTAAGAATCAGGCTAATGAAAAGGCAATTTCTGATAGTAATGATCAGGAAGAAGCAAAAATCAATAAGATTGAGACCAATGCAACCACGCCAACTGCGGGCAATAGTTCCAAAGCAAATATACCGATGGTTAAGCATATTAGTTTAAGTAGTTTGCCAGTTTCAAGAACTTGGCAACTAACTAGTGATAAAGATATTGACACTCAATTGGCACAATTACGGGCTGCATTAGTTGCTCAGTTGGCTGAGGTAGATCAGATTAAATTGAATTTATAAGCATTCAATTTAAATGATGAAAGGAATCGATGATGGACAAAACAGCTATCAAAAATTTTGCGATTAATGCGCGACGAAAATTAATTGCAGACACTAAACTAAAGGCAGCAATGCTAGGTATTACAGAGGAGGGAATTGCGAGTAAGTTAGCAACTTCCACCTCAGAGATTGAATACTATGTTGATGATCGTAATCCGATTACTGGTTCTGATATTGGAAAACGACAGCGATTAGTTACTGAATTGTTACAACGGGCGACAAATAGCGATTTGAAAACTGCTTTTAATGATTTGGTAGAAGAAATTGCGTACACTTGGTTTAATCGTTTGATTGCGATTCGCTTTATGGAGGTCAATGATTATCTTCCGAGTCGAACACGCGTATTATCGAGTAGTCAAGGTCGGCATGAACCTGATATTATGATTGATCCAATCGTACTGGAACCTTATCTCGGACATTTTACTGATGAAGAGTTGGACTTGATAAAAGTTGCACAAGAAACTGAGCTAACAACTGATATGGATCGCCTATATCGGATGCTTTTCATCAAACAAGCCAATGCATTATATAAAAATCTGCCACATTTATTCGAAAAAACTAACGATTATGCTGAATTATTGTTCACTCCAAACTATCATGATGGCGTTATTCAGCAATTAATCACGACTATTCCAGTGGCTGATTTTGATGTTGCTCAAGGCGGGCAAGTTGAAATCATTGGTTGGTTGTATCAGTACTATAATACGGAACCTAAAAATAACGTTATTAGTACTCCAAAAGCACATAAATTTCGAAATACAGAAATTGCTTCAGCAACTCAAATTTTCACCCCAGATTGGATCGTCAAATATATGGTAGAAAATTCATTAGGAAAATTATGGGTTGAACATTTAATTAGTATTGGTGATAATCGATCGGAAATCGAAATCGCAAATTCTTTTAATTGGAATTACTATGTAAAAGATGCGCCGCAATCTGAAGAAATTCAAAATATAGTAATCACCGATCAGTCCCTTAGCAACCACACTCTTGCTACTATTAAAGTAATTGATCCAGCAATGGGGTCTGGACATATATTAGTTTATGCTTTTGAAGTTTTAATAACTATTTATCAATCTGAGGGATTTTCTAAAAGAGATGCCGTTAAAGAAATTATTACAAAAAACTTAAATGGTTTAGATATTGATAACCGAGCCTTTCAACTGACTTATTTTTCAATAATGATGAAGGCACGACAATACGATCGTCGCGCACTATCTAATATAAAAAGTATCAATGTCTTTGGTATTCCAAGTATTAGTGAAGCTAATGAAAATTTCAATATTTTATTAACTCAACTTGAAAATAATAATGCTAAAATTTTAAAGAAGCTTTTAATCGATTTTTCTGATGGAAAGGAAATTGGTTCACTAATAGCTGAACCTAATGTTGGCTATTCAGCTTTAAATGAAAATCTCAGTCAATTAAACCAGCGACAATTATCATTTGAATTAATTCCATTAATTGAAAAAGCTGAAAAGGTGCTACAGGTTGCCCAGCTATTAAAGCAAAGCTACGATGTCGTAATTACTAATCCACCTTATATGGGATCATCTCGAATGTCACAAAAGCTTAAAAAGTTTGCTGAAAAAAATCATCCAGACACAAAATCAGATCTATTTTCGATGTTTATTGAACGGTGGAACCAAGCATTGAAATCAAACGGATTTAATGCCATGGTTACTATGCAATCATGGATGTTTCTTTCAAGTTTTGAAAAAATGCGAAAAAATATACTTAACAAGTATGTGATTTCAAGTTTAATGCATATGGAAAATAACGTTATGGGAATTGCTTTTGGTACTGCTGTGACCATTTTACGTAATACTGTTTTACCAGGTTTTATTGGAACCTATCATCAAATAAAAACAAAAGATGTGTCCACTGGCATTCCTGAATCGGTACCAATTGCTGGTAATCGTTATAATCGAACTAATCAAGCGAACTTTAGTAAGATTCCGGGGAGCCCGATTGCATACTGGATAAGTGAACATATGCGTTCTATTTATCAAGACAATAAAAAGCTTACTGATATTTATCGTCCCATGGTGGGTATGACTACCAGTAACAATAAAAAATTTGTTTTCTTTTGGCAAGAAGTCAATTATGAGAATAGTATTTATATTTCGCATACACACCCCACTTGGTTTCCATATGCTAAAGGTGGTGGCTATAGAAAATGGTACGGATTTGAACGCTACTTTGTAAATTGGAAAAACAATGGATTGGAAATAAAAAAATATAAGAAATTTGGAAATAGTTTAAGTGCATCTGTAAGAAATGAAAGATACTATATGCAACCTGGGATCACATGGTCTGCCATTACTTCAAGCCGTTTTTCTGCAAGAATTTTACCTAAAAATCATATTTTCGATTCTGGTGGAAGTGCTATCTTTCCAAACGAAAAATCAACTCTTTGGGTACTCTCCTTGATGAATTCAAAAATAATGTGGAAAAATCTTCTTTTAAAAAATCCAACTTTAAATTTTCAGACTTCTGATATTGGTACACTTCCAGTAATATTTGACAACAATAAGAATGTAGTGGCTAATTTAGGCAAACGTTGCATTTCTTACGCAAAAAAAGATTGGGATTCATTCGAAACATCTTGGGATTTCGCTCGCCATCCACTACTGGCGCACATCGCTGATGATAAGCAAAAAGAAGTTGGCGGGAAGTTAGAAAATGCATTTGGGTTATGGAAAGTTGAAGCACAACAGCGATTTGATCAGCTTAAAGCTAACGAGGAAGAACTAAATCGAATTTTCATTGATTTATATGGGCTTAATGATGAATTAACTCCTGACGTAGCGGATAAGGACGTATCAGTTCGATTGGCAGATGAAGTACGGGATACTAAATCGTTTCTATCATACTTTGTAGGCGTCGTGTTTGGGCGTTATTCGTTAGATGTTGAAGGGTTAATCTTTGCTGGTGGTGAGTGGAATAGTGATAATTATCAAAAATTTGTGCCAAATCAAGATAATTTAATGATGTTGAATGATGAACATTATTTCAATGATGATCGAGACATTATTAATCGGCTAAAACAATTCTTAGAAGTTGTGTTTGGCAGGGATACCTTACAAGCTAATTTGGACTATATTGCCAGAATTGTTGGCAAAAAGGCTGAAAATTCTGAAGCAGCTATTAGACGTTATTTTGTCGAAGATTTCTTCAAAGACCATAAAAAAGTCTATCAAAAAAAGCCAATTTATTGGGAATTTTCTAGTGGTCGTCAAAATGGGTTCAAAGCACTGATGTATTTACATCGGTATGACAATACTGAGCTGGCGATGATTAGAACGGACTATTTACATCCATTGCAAGGTAAATATGAAACCAGATTGTCTCAATTACAACAATTAAGTGCCGATGAATCAATGGCTAAACGTAAAAAACAATTAGAACGTGACATTAAGCATGTCAATCAACAAATTAATGAATTGAAAAGCTATGATCCGATCATTCAACATCTTGCTAATGAACAAATTAGCCTTGATTTAGATGACGGAGTGTCAGTCAACTATAGCAAGCTTCAGGACGGTGAAAAAGTATTATCTAAGATTTAGCTTAAAAGGGATCTTCTCAAGTGAGAGGATCCCTTTTTGTGCCAAAGAAGTGCCAATTATTCAAATGCGTCACTTAAAATGGATATAATCTTATTGTTATCTTGAGATTCCAATTCTTTAATGATGTGCAAATAGGTTGATTGAGTAGTTGTGATGTTACTGTGTCCAAGTCTTCTAGAAACTGAAAGAACGCTTACACCCTTATAGAGCAGAATTGATGCGTGAGTGTGTCGTAGACCGTGGAACGTAATTCTAGGTATGTTAAGAAGCGCTAATTTATTAGTTAAGATGGTGTTAATTTCAGCACTTACTAGAATATGACCTTTACTATTCATGAATAAAGGTCGTTCTGGTGATAAATCATGTACTAACATGAAATGACGTAGCTTTACAATTGTATTTTGATCAATGGCTATTTTTCGAATAGACGCACTAGTTTTTGTTTTCATAAAACCAGTTTTATATTTATAATCCCATGTTTTGTCAATATTAATGGTACCCATTATTAGATTGATATCAGCTGGTGTCAACCCAACGATTTCTGCGTAGCGCATGCCAGTTACGGCGGCGAGATAGATTGTTAATTCTGCAATATTATCGGTATTAAGATGGCTAAGCAAAGTGGACCAATCATTGTAATTCAGTGTTCTGGCAGTTTTAGGAAGAGCGTGACCGGTAATTACAGCTTTTCTAGTAGGATCAACTGTTATGATTCGTTCGTCTAAGGCTTCAAGAATACAAGCACGTAACTGTTTGTGCAAGCAAGACACTGTTCTGCGAGCATGGTTTTCAGCGAATGTATTTAAACTTTCTTGATAAATAAGTTTAGTTAGATCTTTTAGTTTCAAATTACCGAAAAGATGATGTGCATGTTTGGCAGTGTTCTGGTATTTATTGTAAGTGATGGGTGATACGGCATTAAACTTATACGTCTTAATCCACCTTTCATAGTAATTGACTAGAGTTTCACTACCAGATTTGGCAGTTTTGAGATTTGGGTGTTCAGATTGAATTTGGTTAGCGGCTAGAATTGCGTCTGATTTTAGCGTGAAACCGGACTTTCTAAGCTTTTTGTACTTACCATCGTTGTCTTTATATGAAATCTCATATTGCCAAACATTGCCTCGTTTTTGATAACTAACCATTATTTGAGCCCCCTAGATTGAAATATTGGCACATTTTTGGCACGTGAATTGGGCAATACCAATAAATAATACCATACTGATAGGTTATCATCAGCGATGTGCGCTAAGAGGAGATGTCGAGTGAAATCCCAAGATGTTTCAAATGAATCCCAATCTGTACGGGCTAGTTGAATGGAATTATTGGCCAGATCAGATGAAATCGTGTTCTTTATGACAGGAAATAACGCAAAATCACCTGTTTGTAAGTGTATGGTCGGGTTAATTATTTTAAAAATATAATCCGAAGCTTTTGTATTCATTAGACCTAATAATGTTAATAAATCTTGGGATGAACTATGAAGTGAAAATGCAGATTTACCCACGACATCGAATATGCTACCTTGTGAACGATAGCGGATACTAAAGTTGCCACTAGTGATATCAGACCAAGTAATCGCTTCACGAAAATAATAGTTTGTATTTTGCGGACGTGATCTTAATTTTCCACCGGCATCTTTAAAATTTTTAATTTCTTGACCATCATTTTCCCAATTTACCACATAATCATAATTGCCATACCATTTTCGATAGGCACCCCCTTTATTGTAAGGGAACCATTTTTTGTTTGACTGAATCGATTCATCAATGGATTTAGAGTGAAAACTGATACGTTGGTTATCAACTTCATACCACATACGTAAAAAACGTTTATTATCCGCTGTTGCTAATCCCTGTCGCGCATCTACCAGGTCATCCATTGGGGTACCTATTTCAAAATCATGAATTAAATTATCACTTGCCCAGTAAGCAATCGGACTCCCAGGAATCTTACTAAAGTTCGCTTGATTAGTTCGATAAAGATAGCTGCTGTCAGGATTTTGAATTGCTTCTAAAACCTTATCCCGTTGGACATCCATTCCGCCTTTAAAGCTAGAAAGTTTAATATAAGTACCTTCCTCATTATTCGGCACATTTTTTAGAATAAAGGTGTTAATTGGAACAGTCGCTTCTTCAAAAGCAGAATACTCCATCTGAACTAAACTCGAGATTTCTTTTTGTTCAACAATATATTTTCTGAGTTTTTCGTAAGTCTTGATAAACATCCAGACAAAGGGCGTCATATAAGCCGAATAGCCGCCATGCTGAACCATATTAATGTTGTTGTAGATGAAAACAGAAAACAAGTCGCCAGAATAGTCTTTGAAATTTTGTTTAATATATTTTTTGAGTTCGGGATCAAATTTATTTAAATATGGTGGATTAGTTACTGCAACAGCATATTTTTCACTCATGACTTGTGCAATTTTAATGATCCGCAAGACAAGCTCTTTTGACTGTTGAATACCAAAAATATCCAAATCTTCAGTTGGTACTGAATTCACTGCCTGGTTTAAGTCATTCCAATTATATTGTTGTTGTAGCTGAATAATTGAGCCCAATTCGCGAGCATTACTAAATAACTCAACAATTTCATGAATAGCAACACGGTGTGTTTCATCCAAAGCGTCAAAAAATTCTGCCGTCACAGTATTGGAGTCTTCAAAAACAAAGATATTAGGATCGAAATCTTCATCACTCAATGCGCGTCGATTGTATTGTCGTGCTTTCATCATCACTGCAAAGTAAGCTAGTTGGTAGGCACGCTTATCAATCTCCAAACCAAATAAATTATTTTTCAAAATTAATTTGGCGGCATCACGTGCACTATAGCCTTCTTCCAAATAGATACGCATAAAGACTTCGAATGCATAGATTAAAACATGACCAGACCCCATGGCATTATCAATTAATTGGATGTTTTCCAATGTCTCATTATCTGAGATAGAAGTTATTTTACCAGGCAATAGAAAATTGAGCTTAGTTGCAAGTTTGCTTTCAGAGTGCCGTTCTAACCAATATCGGCCTAATGAATTATCCACCATGTAGCGAACTACCCAATCGGTGGTAAATAATTGAGTTGCTGCTGGAATTTCATTTTTAGTTACAGCACCACCAGTAATATTGACTGCATAATTATGTGGTTCCGTATTATAGTACTGATACAACCAACCAATGATTTCAACTTGCCCGCCTTGTGCAACATCAAAATCAGCCACTGGAATAGTCGTGATTAATTGCTGAATAACGCCATCATGATAGTTTGGAGTGAACAATAATAATTTTTTTATAATGTGAGATTTTAAGGTTGATAGGGTATGATATACGTAAGGATTCATGGGAAAAGAGGTATTTTTAATGGCTGATATGGACATTAAACAAGTAGTTACAACATTAAAAAACGATTTTTCTGACGGGCATCAAATTGTTTTTTGGTATGATGATGACGGCGGATTTAAAGATAGTATTTCAGAATTAACGACAGCACTGGCAGATGTTGCAACCGTTATTGAATTAATGTCAGGGCACCAATTAGAGACTAAACTACGACTTTTAAATGCAGATCAAAGTGAGAAGTTCTTAGTTTATTCTCCACAGCCGCAGCCACCGATAGAAGAAAATCATTTACGTGATATGGTGTTGTATTCGGTAACGTTCAAAGCAGATGCTCAAGAAATTTTGCGTCAAGAATTAGGCTTACCGACTAATTTACATCGATTTTTAAAAGATCATAAGACTTTCTTTGCTAATAAAGTTCGACGAGCACGATTTGCTAAATTTGATATTGATAGTTACCATAGTCAACCTGCTGTAGCCATTATGGCGACGATTACACGATTAGACCAACCGTTAGTGGATTTTTTTGGTGTATTAAAGGCAATTTTAAAAGCCGATTTAGTAAATAATAAATACCTAAATGAATTTAAAAAATATGGCGTTTTATCTGAATTTTGGGACAAGGTGCATCAACAATTTAATTTTGAAAGTGATCCCAATGAAACTCAAGTGTTGGATTTGAGTACGGCATTGTACGTCACGATGGCTTTCAGACAGATGGACTTAAAAGTCCCAGCTAAAGTTCAACAATGGAATCTGGGTCGAAAAATTGCTAATGTACAAACCTTTATGCAACAATTTAGTGCTAGTGAAAAAGTAGATAATCAAGATAGCTTTGCACAAGTGGCAGCGGCTGTCTGGCAAGTTATTGATCAAAAACAGCTATTTAGGCAGTTAGAAATTGATGATATTGCAAGAGCAGATGTTTTTAAGCAATTTGATAAACGAATACTGCTGTGGATTCAGACGCAACTGAAATTAGATGTTAGTGATGTGACTGTTAATGGCGTTGAAATTGATCAGTTAACTAAGCAGCGAGAAACGACACATTACGGACAAACGCCTTACTTTAATCATTTATACCAAATGATGTGTAATGCGTGGTGGCTAAAAAAAATGGTAGGGACTTCTCCAGCTGACAATATGAGTAGTTTAATTAATGATTACTTAGAAGCGGGGTATTTGGTAGATACGGATTACCGCCATTTTGTTTATGAATACCAACAAGCTGGTTTTCCAGAGGACTTTCAGCCTGTAAAGAATTTAGTTGAGGCCTGGTATGTGGATTATTTGTCAACATACGCGGTCACGTGGAATCGAAACTTTAACTATCAAGAACTTGCACCCAAAGTCTTGCAACGTAATTTTTATAAACAATATGTTGGGATGGAAAATAATCGTATTGTGGTTATCATTTCGGATTCTTTAAGATTTGAAGTTGCTAAAGAGTTACAAAATCAATTTTCGTTAGATGATCAAATCAATGAGCTAAACATGCATTATTTGGTGACTGGTTTACCATCAGTAACTTATATGGGTATGTCAGCACTATTACCACATAGGCAGTTGGCATTGCAGACTAATACACGGCGTGTTGCTGTTGACGGTATGGAAGCTGATAATGTAAAAAAAAGACAGTTGATTTTACAGCAAGCTAATCCACGTAGTGTAGCTTACCGATTCAAAGAGTTGAAGAGTAAGACTAGAGATGAATTACGAACGGCATTTGCAGGTCAGGATGTTATTTATATTTATCATAATCAAATTGATACAACTGCAGAGAATCAAGGAACTGAAGATGCGACCTTTGCTGCCGCTAATGAAGCTATTAATGAATTGCGTGGGTTTGTAAATCGCTTACGGAGTGCTAGCATTGCTCATCTTTATATCACAGCTGATCATGGCTATTTATATCGGGATGAGAAGTTAAAGGCAGTAGATAAGATTGAATTACCTACTGATGATGCCGATTGGAAAGCGCCACGCTATTTAATTACAAAGCGTGAGGTTGAAGAACCTGGTATTAAGCGGCAATCACTAGCTGCAGTGCTAAATAATGAAGATGAACGTTATGTTTATTATCCAACAACGGCGAATGTATTTCGGGCCAACGGTGGAGATAATTATGTCCATGGAGGGTCTTCATTACAAGAAATGCTGGTACCATTGTTGGAAATTCGAACAAGTAGTGACAAATCTAATGCACAAATGGCGGAGTTACAGTTAGTGAATACTAAACGGCGTATAACGTCATTAGAAGTACCCTTAAGTATTATGCAGCCTGAACCAATTAGCGCCACTGTCGTTCCAACTAGTTACAAGTTATACTTTGTTGATGATCACGATCACCAAATTTCAGGCCAATTAGTGGTTAACGCTAACAGCGAAAAAAAGGCAATTGGTGAACGAATTCAAACTGTTCGAAGCATGTTAATTGATCAGGCTTATAATCGTAATTCAGTTTATTATTTAGTGATTGAAAATTTAACAGATCATTCTATAAGTAAGTTGCAATATACTATGGATCTTGTGAACCCTGATGATATTTAAAAATCAGTAATTAGTCCGTGTTAGTTGGCTAAAACCACAATTGACAGGCCTTAAAATTCATGTTAATTTTTAAGAACTAAATCATAAGGGGTGTCATTATGTCGGCCGTTTAATCAGGTAATTAGTTTATACGAAAAAAGTAGGATTATGCCTGCTTTGTTTAGTGTACCCTAAGGCCAGATAAATGACTGATGAATGGCAGAAGCCCTTTTAATCGGCTCATTTTGAAGTGCAGTGGGTAACTGTGCTTTTTTATCGTAAGCAAAAGGGTACTGGACTTACGAAAGGATTTTAGAAAATTGAAAATTAATTTAAGCCAATATGGGTTAACGACACGTTTAAAAACGACTGCTGAGCAAGCACCACATCAAGTGCTCGCCCGGGTGACGGCACAACATCGTGAGTTGTATCAACTGATGACTGCGACCGGTGAATTGAACGCTAAAGTGACTGGACGCTTCGCTTATCAGACGGCGGATATTACCGAGCTCCCAGCCGTTGGTGATTGGGTGCTGATTGATGCGGGGACGGTTGCGCCAGATGTTGCTATGATTAATCAAGTTTTACCACGAAAAAGTGTCTTAGCGCGGATGGCGGTTGGAAATACATCACAGGGCCAGTTAATTGCGGCGAATCTAGACACGATTTTTATTTGTATGTCATTGAATGCTGATTTTAATGTTCGGCGTGTTGAGCGCTACTTAACGATGGCGTGGGATAGTGGAGCAACTCCGGTGATTGTGCTGACCAAAGCTGATTTATGCACGGATTTAGCAGCAAAATTAGCTGAGTTGGCTGAAGTCAGCATGGGCGTTGACGTTATTCCTTATTCAGCGACAACTGAGGTTGGGGAAGCTGAGATTCTGGCCTATCTGGGCGCCGGTCAAACGGTGGCATTAGTCGGGTCATCGGGAGTGGGTAAATCAACGCTGATTAATCGGCTATTAGGTCAGAATCGTTTGGCAACTAAGACTATTCGAGCGGATGATGACAAGGGGCGGCATGCGACGACTTCCCGGCAACTATTATTATTACCAACCGGTGGTATGGTGATTGATACACCGGGAATGCGGGAACTACAGTTATACACGGGCGATTTGGCGAAGACTTTTGAAGATATCACGACATTAGCGGCACAATGCAAATTTCGCAACTGTACCCATACTAACGAGCCGGGCTGTGCAGTCCAGGCAGCGATTACGGCGGGGAATATAACGCCTGCCAGATTTAGCAGTTATCAAAAGTTACAACGTGAAGTGACCTATGAAGGGCTTAATTCTCGCCAAATGGAAGCTCAGAAAATTAAGCGGATGTTTGGGGGTAAGGGTGAAATGAAACAAATGGTGCGCCAGTTTAAAAATAAAAAGTAAATGAAGTTGAATTTTTGCTTGACTAGAAACGCGTTTCAGCTGGTACACTGATTTTGCATCAGGGTAACGAGCGCTTGTTTCGGGTAAGTTAGTCTAAGTACTAACGCTTAAGAGTCAGGTGAATTTCACGTTACCACCTAGAATAGTTTGAAAGTCGATGGACGCGACCATCGGCTTTTTTGTTTGAAAATAGTTTTGAAAATGAGATATTGCCGAATAATTAAGGCCAGATAATTATGTGGTTATGATGACTTGTTGGCACTAGTGGTAAACGGCTTAAACTGTTGGCACTATCACGTTTGTCTGCAGTGATAAAATAATCGGTTTATCTGAATAAAGTTATCTGAGTCGCTTGATTGTTCGTGATAAAAGCGTGAAAATAACTTTAGGTTGAATAAAATTCACACAATAAAAGTAAACGCTCAGGTGGGGAAAAGAATGGCAAGTAAACGAACACATTTTAAGATGTATAAAATTGGTCGTCGTTGGGTTTTTACGTGCGCTGTGATGGCGGTATTAAGTGGGGTAACCGTTACTGCTAATGCTGAAACGATGACTAGTCAAGCAGCTGTAACCAGTACGACGACGGCGATTACTCAGGAAAGTACATCGGCGTCAGAATCAGTAGCGACTAGCTCAAGCTCGAGTGACATTGCTAGTTCCAGTAGCGACACTAATGCGAGTGCCAGTTCGGTAAGCGCCGCTAGCCAGACTAGTACAAGCAGTGTCAGCCAGGCAAGCAGTACTAGTGTTAGTCAAACTGCAATCACCAGTGCCAGTACTGAAAAAAGTAGTCAGTTTCAGACGCCAACTAGTCAGGCAACCGCAACTAGTACGACCAGTTCAGCGGCTAGTTCAGTTGCAAGCGAATCTTCAGCAGTAAGTGCCGTCAGCAATACCGCTAAGCCAAGCGTGGCGCCGGTCACTAGCAGCCAGAAAACACCAAGTATAAAAACGGCGACTAAAGCCACCATGCCGGTGGCAAATGATGCTGTCGCGGCTGGTGGCACGGTGACGGATGACTATCCAGATTTACATAATTTATTGGGTGTTTCATCGCAGTTTCATATCTTTGCGCGTGAAGCTGAATTAAATGCGCATACTAATGGCAATATTGCGGTTGCAAATTTATCAGGGAATGTTAATTTCGGTACAAGTATCATTGAAGAACTGTTAGATAAGGATATTTCATATATTCAACATGTGACGACAATTGCGAATAGCTCGTTCGTTTCAGCTGGTGATACGCGGGAGAATAAAGTGATTTTTGGCGAAAATGTTGACGTTGATGTTAGCAATCCTAAGCGGCCTAAGGTGAATGGCGTCGATATTGATCATTTGCTTGCTAAAGAAGTCTATCAGGATAAGGCCGGGACCGTCTATATTGATTTTGACGAAGAATTTGCCAAGCTTGCTGCTTTAAATGTTCAGCTTAGTGATGAATCGCCGGTCGCAACTTATACAAACGCTGATTTTTCAGATCATAATCAGCGGGCGATTGATGTCAGTGATCTTGTGCCAGATGCTGATGGTAAAATCGTTATTAATCTAGCGGCGGAAGTTTTGGCAACTAGTACGCCATTAACGATTACTGGACTTTCGGCAGATAAAGATGGTAATACGGTCCTCATCAACGTTGATACTAACGGCGCTACTGACTATCATGTCAATTCACAGATTAAAGTGATTTATGATGATGGGACTGACCGTAATAATCAGGAAACTGAAGATTTTGGGGACAATCACTTACTTTGGAATTTCTATGATGCAAGTGCCAATGATAAATTAGTGACCGGTACGATTTCGATTGATCGGCCTTTTCAGGGGAGTGTCTTAGCGCCGGCCGCTGAAGTTATCGCCAATCAGAATTTAGACGGTAATATCATTGCAGATCGGGTTATAGTGAATGCTGAAACACATCGGTGGGATTTGCAAGATAATACGGATAATAAAAATGATCCAGAGACACCAGAATATGAGAAACCAGTGTCACCAACGATTGACGTTGATTTGCCAACGGTGACACCGGAAGAACCGGACTATGAAAAGCCGGTTCCACCAACGATTGACGTTGATTTGCCAACGGTGACACCAGAAGAACCAGACTATGAAAAGCCGGTTCCACCAACGATTGACGTTGATTTACCAACGGTGACACCGGAAGAGCCGGACTATGAAAAGCCGGTTCCACCAACGATTGACGTTGATTTGCCAACAGTAACACCGGAAGAACCGGATTATGAAAAGCCGGTCCCACCAACGATTGACGTTGATTTACCAACAGTTACGCCGGAAGAACCGGACTATGAGAAGCCGGTTCCACCAACGATTGACGTTGATTTACCGTCAGTTACGCCGGAAGAACCAGACTATGAAACTGCCGTCCCACCAATGATTGATGCGGAATTACCGGCAACTGATTCTGAAACGGATGACGATGGTGAAGTTGACGTACCAGATGAAGTCGACGAAGTGTCTACATCTGAAACCACGACAGAAGAGGATGCGGCGGCAGAAGTTGATGAAGAAGCTGCGGAGCTTGAAGATGTCACCGTTTTAACGCCAACGGTCGAAGCAGAGTTGGCAACTGAGTTTGAAAATATTTTAATTGAACCTAAAGAAGATCAGTTAACTGATGAGACGGTGTTGTTAGCGAAAATTGATCAATTGATTAAGCAAGCCCAGGATCAACCACAGTCCGCAACACGAGTGGCAACGCTAAAACGACTAGTCGCCTTACGTGCCCGGGTCGTGACAGCAATGCAAACGGCGCATGGACAGCAGTTGCCTCAAACCAATGACAGTCAATCACAATGGGTCACTATCCTTGGTATGATTGGGGTCATCCTATTGAGTAGTGTCGCACTATTTCATCGTCATCGTGCTTGAATAAATGAATCTTAGACCTAAAACAAGCTTGAGCCAATTGGCCCAGGCTTATTTTAGTTATCCCCAAAGTTAACTCCTCGACCTTCATGTCGGCTAAGAGAAAGCCATTATTAACAAATATTGATTATAAAATGGCTGGCCTATGAGTAATAGTATAGGGGTAACTCGTTTTATCGGCAATCATTATTGAATGAATTCACTGGCTTAGTATAAAATAAATGATTCAGTTTGATTATTAGACTTATTTAATCAGTTTAATAAGGTGTTAGTTAGGTCGACTTTTGAAGGTGAACAACTAAGCGTGACGATCTTTGCTAGTTGCTAGGGCGACTTTTGGCAGGCAATGCCAAGTGATATTAAAAGGATTATGCCAAAAATGGTACCGGTTACGACATTGTCAAGTTAACCGTTATTTTAGCATGAAATTAATTATAAGCTAACTTAGTTTCTTAAGAAATTTACCTAACAGAATAGGGGCTGATTAAATTAGATTGGCGGTGAAAGTTGTGGTAGCGAAGTTGTATCGACCGTATGACCATGGTAAACCTAAGGGGTGAAAGTAAGTGATTAGGGGGATTAATTTTAGGTTGAAGTAGGGCATTAGACGATGAATTAGGTTTTTAGAAAGGGGCGAGTTTGCGAATGCGAATGAAACAATTAGAACGTTTTCAAAAAGTGCAAACTCATTATCGTATGTATAAAGCTGGTAAACAGTGGTGTACAATCATCATTGTTTTAGCTGGCGGGACTTTTTTTAGTACGACTAGTTTAATGCAACCTGTCAGTGCTAAGGCGGCGACCACGACGACGGCTGTTGCGCCAACTAGTGTGACGGCCAGTGCTAAGGGTGATTTGAGTGCGCCTGCGACGAGTGCAACTAGTCAAGCGTCATCAACGGTGACACCGGCCGCTGTCAGTGGGGCGGCTAGCTCGTCAACAAGTGCTAGTAGTGCTGCAACCAGTAGTGTTTCAGCTAGTAATGCGACAGCTAGCGCGGTTACCGCAACAACTAGTGCGACAAGCGCAACTAGTGCCACCTCAACAGCCAGTCCGGCTATTTCAGCGCCAACTAGTCTGACAACCCATGCAACGGTTACTTTGACTAGTAGTACCGCCGCAACCAGTAGCTTGACGACGACTGCAACAACGGCACCAATTAGTGCACCGACGTCCACGGCGACCAGTAGTTTAACGACTAGTGCCACAACCACGATGACTAATAGTACCGCCGCAACCAGCAACGCCATTAGCACTGGTTCGACAGCCACCAGTAGTGCGACCACTGCGGTACCTGATACGACTGTCGTCACGTTCAACGATCCTGGGATTGAAAAAGCTGTCCAGACTGGATTAGAAATTACTGGGCCGATAACAGTGGGGGATATCCGTAATTATAAGGGCTATCAGTTGTCAATTGGGGAAGACTATCAACCATTGATTGTGACTGGTTCTTTAGATGGTATGCAATATTTAAAATATTTACCTAGTCAGGCTAAAATTGATTTTGTGACCGAGTATCTTAATCCTAATATTGATTTAACACCATTGATTGATGATCGTTTTAATAATGTTACCATCATGGTTCATGACATGGCTGATGTTAATTTGACACCACTATTAAAAATTGATCCAACGCCGATTAGTGAGCTGGAATTGGTAGGCTCGATTGCACCAGGTCGGATTGATTATCAAAATAATCCAGACGGGATGACTAATGCTCAATTAGCACAAATCGGGCCATGGCTAACGGCCATTGATAATAAAACAAGTTATAAGTGGTTTAATCTTGATGATAATTCACTATCAGATTTTTCACCACTAAGCGGTTTTAAAGAGTCGACTTACATTGTTGCCATTGGTCAACGCGTGAATGTCCCAACTCAGGCAGATTTTGTGATTGGCCAACCAGGTGTTTTTCAAGCAAATCCTATCATTGGCTTACAGGGGGATTCACTAACGGATAAGTATGAAAATACTTGGAATGGCGATACTTCGGTATCGGAGACGCCACTCACTAATTTAGGTAATGGCAAATATGAAATTCCAACGGCTTATCCAGCAGTAGCCGGTGCTAACTGGTTTGCTTATGGGTTTAGAGGGATTATGACAACAGTTGGTAATCATGCTGATTATGTCAATGTCACGTACCCACATAATGTGCTTTTTCGCTACGACAGTATGATTTATCAAGCGGCGTACTGGCAAAAGACGCCACAAGTCGCGATTCAATATGTCGACGTTGATACGGGGAAGCTGATTCAACCAACCACTTTGATTCCTGGCAAAACAATTGGTGAAGCTTATGATTTCACTGCAGATACGGCGGTCCCACACTATACACTGGTGCCGGATGCCACGAGTTCACCAACGGGAAGTTATACCCAGAACCCTCAGCTGTTAACGTTTAGTTATCGGTTAACGCCGGTGGTTGCCGGGGGGGTAACAGTTAGCTATGTAAACACCGCAGGAACGTCGATTGCACCAGCCACGACGATTCACGGGAATGTTGGCGATGCGTATACCAGCACGCCACTAAAGCTTGCAAATTATACGGCTGCGACGTTAGCGGCTAATAGTGCGCCAGCTAGCGGGACGTTAGCATTGTCAGCAAGGACAATCACCTATCAATATCAAGGGATCCCCGTGCAACGTACGGTTCAATATGTTGATACAACCACTGGTCAAGTCTTAAAGACAATCACGTTGACGGGCCCGTATCAGAGTCAAGCGAGTTATCAACCAACGACAAGTATTCAGGCTTATACGGCGGCAGGTTATCGGTTAGTAGCAAGTGACTATCCGTTGAGTGGTGATATTTATACGCAACCAACGGCGACAGGCAATTACTTGATTGCTTTAGCGCATCAGGTGAAGACGTTTCAACCAGGCGATCAATTACCGGCCAATTTGACGTTACTACGTTCAATCACCGAAACCGTTAAATATCAGTATCCCGATGGCCGGTTAGCAGCGCCAACGGCAACTCAAGTCGTGACATTTACACGTCAGGCGCAAGTTGATCAAGTTACAGGAGTCGTAACGTATAGCGATTGGGCGGCTCAAATGACACCAATTGCATTTGCAGCGCAAGCGTCACCAGAAATCAGTCATTATCAAGCTGAATTACCGCAAGTTGCTGCAATTCCACTAGATGTCACTAGTCCAAATGTCGCGTTGACAGTCACTTATCAGCCGGTACCGACCACCATTGGTAAAGTGACGGTTGACTATCAAGTAGCGGGAACGACGCAGGCATTACGGCCGAGTCAAACGTTGGTTGGACCGATGACTACAACGTATCAGGCCACGGCACCTAAGCTTAAGGGGTATCAGTTAGTTGCGGGTACGGCGCCAATAATAACGGGGCAATATACAAGTCAGCCACAAGTAAGGATATTCACCTATGTTCCCGTTAAAGCGGCAGCGGCGATTGGACCTAAAGTGGCGGTTGCGACGGCGGCACCACTGGTCAAATTAGCACCAGTGGTGACCGGTAAGTCCAAGTTACCGCAAACGAGTGATGCCTATCACCCAGCCATGCAGTGGCTGGGGCTGAGCTTGTTAGCGTTAACGGGGGTTCTAGGACGGTTCGGTTTAGTTAAGCGTCGTCGACACCATTAAATGTGCTGATGGCATAAAAATAGTCACTAGATATGCGCTATCTAGCGACCATTTTTATGGTTTTAAACTCCCTTGACCAGCCCTAATTCTTTGGTCCCCGATCATACCAACAATCAAGATGATTGTGTGATACAAAAGCTAACCCCCATTAGCTTTTATAATAATAATTATAGCTGGTTAAACCAAATAGTCAATATTTATTCGAACATATCGTCATAAATAATGGGAATCAATTGCGCTGATTTGTTATGGTCCATCAAGTGGGCGTGAAATAGCCCGGTTTGACGCAAAAAAAGCTAAGTCGCTTAAATGGCGACTTAGCCTGAAACTGTTGGTAAAGTTTAATTACGAATGAGTTGAGTGAAAACAAATTCGTTTGGAATAAAATGTGATTCCGTATATTCAAATTGACGACCGGCATCGTTAAACCCGATGCTAATCATATTGCCAATACAATTATTGGTCCCTAAGGCCAGTTGGTCAAAATCAATAGCCAGCGCTGTATCGACGCGCAACATGCGCTTAACGACGGCAATTTTGATTTTTAACTCGTTTTGTAAGTAGTCATAGATGGAAGCTTGCGCAATTTCAGCGGTAATCCCGGGGGTTAGTTGCGCATTGAAATAGTTCAAGTCAATGACGGCGGCGGTCCCGTTGAATTGACGAACCCGTTGAATGGCATAGACGGGAATGCCAACTTCAAAAGCGGTCTGCCGGCTTAGTGTTTGATCAACGATGATTTGTTTGAAGCTCACTAATTTGGTTTGATAGTCTAAGTGCCGGTCGGCATTGATAGCCTGAATGCCGGTTAATTTTCCTAAGCTAAGATTGAACTGTTGCGTTTGAGAGGTATGTTCTAATAAAACAACGCCGCGTCCTTTGACGCTATAAACCAGGCCTTCGTCGGCAAGTTTTTTGATTGCTTTACGGACGGCGTAGCGACTACTATCGAATTCGGCGATTAAGTCGTCTTCGATGGGGAGTCGCATTTTAATGCTATAGGTTCCTTGTAAAATGCGGTCTTTCAATGTTTGATAGATTGTTTCAAAAGTATTTTTAGTCAAAATGTCACCTTCATGAAGTTAATTATTAGTTTCATTATAACAAAAAATAAGCTTTTTTAAATAAATATCCGAACAAATTTAAATATTTATTCGAACAAAAATTGACAGCTGGTTAAAGTTGTTATTATAATGTAAGCGTAATCAAGACTAGGAGGGAAAAAGATGCAAGTCGAACAACACACTTTAATGAGTGATGGTCAGCCATTTCAAGTGACGGCAACTTGGCTAGACCAAATTACTGATTTTGACACATCGGTGGCATATCCGGTGATGATTATTTGTCCCGGCGGTGGCTTTACGTTTCATTCGGGACGTGAGGAGGCCCCAATTGCCACGCGATTTATGGCGGAAGGCATGCATACGGTTATTTTAGAGTATCAATTAGCAACGGCGACGACGGCCGTTTATCCGCGGGCGTTACAGCAAGTTGCCCAGACGATTGCCTGGGTAACTAGTCAGGCCCAAGCCCACCATGTTGATCCTGAGCGAATTATTTTAACGGGATTTTCAGCGGGCGGTCAGGTGGTAGCGGCATTCAATGGGGTGGCGACAACGCCAACCTTACGAGCGCACTATCAGTTAGATCAATATGCGGGGCACCATGCGGCGGTGATTCTAGGATATCCGGTGATTGATTTGACGGCTGGCTTTCCAGCAACGGCGGCTGATCGCCAAAAAATAACGCCGGATCAAACCTTGTGGGCCGCACAAAAGTTAGTTACGGCGGCCACGAAGCCGGCCTTTGTCTGGCAAACGGCCACGGATGCGTTGGTCCCAGCGCTAAATTCAATTCAGTATGTCCAAGCATTGTTACAGGCAGGCGTTTCCACTGAGTACCATCTTTTTGGCAGCGGCATTCATGGTCTGGCCTTAGCGAACCACGTGACGAAAAAACCGCACAAGGCGAAATATTTAGATGATCAAGCCGCCCATTGGGTGCCATTGGCAGTGCGATGGTTACAGCGACAAGGCTTTTTAGCAGACGAAATTTAAACGAAGTAACTGGCGTTTGGACTGCACCAAACGCTTTTTTGTTGCAAAAAGAGCTGCTATTGGCGGTGGCTAAGGCGTCACCTTTTGCTTAGTTAAGTGCGGTTTGGCTTAGAATTGGCTGACACTGGTGGCCATTCTGCGGTATAATTTCAAGTATTAAAACGTTACAAAGGGGCGGTAAACATGGCAACAAATCAGCATTTAGTGGTAATCTCGTTAGATGCGTTGGGCTTTCGCGACCTCCGCGAGCATCAAGCAGAATTACCAGTTCTCAATCAATTAATGACGGGTGGCGCTTGGGTTAAATCCGTGACGGGAATTTATCCCACGTTGACCTATCCATCACATACGACGATTATTACGGGTCAATATCCAAGCACACATGGGATTGTGAACAACACCAAGTTACAACCACAAAGGCGGTCACCAGACTGGTATTGGTATCAAAAAGATGTGAAGGTCCCGACTTTGTATGACTTAGCGCGACAAAAAAAGCTGACCACGGCCGCTTTTTTATGGCCAGTGACGGCTGGTAGTAAAATTACATACAATTTAGCGGAGATTTTTCCCAATCGTATCTGGACGAACCAAGTTTTAGTTTCTTTAAAAGCTAGTTCACCATTATTTTTATTACAAATGAACCATCGTTATGGACATTTACGGAATGGGATTAAACAGCCCCAACTTGATGAGTTTATTACGGCATGTGCAGTAGATACGATTACACATAAGCGGCCGAATCTGACGTTAATTCATTTAGTCGATATGGATAGTATGCGACATCGCTATGGGGTCCGTTCCAAGGAAGCCATGGCGGCCTTACAGCGGTTAGATGCCCACGTTGGTCAATTAATTCAAGCAACTAAGGCTGCGGGCACGTTTGCGGATACGAATTTTGCAATTTTAGGGGACCATTATCAGATTAATGTTGATCATATGATTCACTTAAATACGTTATTTGCGCAACAGGGATGGCTAACACCGCGTCCTGACCAGACGTTTGAAGATGATTGGTCCGTCATGGCGAAGACCGCTGATGGGGCTACCTATATTTATACGCGCGATTTTGATGATTTGGCGCAGTTAAAAGATTTAATTAGTCAAGTCACCGGCGTAGAATCGATTATTAACGGCGAACAAGCTGCGCAACGTGGGGCTGATCCCACGTGTACCTTTATGTTGGAAGCTGAAGCTGGGTATTACTTTACGGATGAGAGCCGCCGCCCAGCCGTGGTTGAACCAGTCCATCCGGCGACGTTAGGTCAACCAGATCGCTATCATGGTGTTCATGGGTATGACCCAACGAAGCCTGATTATCAAACAACTTTGGTGTTGAACGGTCCAGCGGTTAAGGCTGGGGTGACAATTGAACAAGCGAACTTAGTTGATGAGGCGCCGACGTTTGCCCGGTTATTAGGGCTACATTTTAACGAGTCGCTCCCTGGTAAATGCTTAGATGGCATTTTTAAGGAGGGCTTGGATGAAGTTTAATAAGCAGCAGTGGAGTTGGATTTTTTATGATTGGGCCAACTCGGGCTATGGGATTATTGTGACGACGGCGGTGTTGCCGGTTTATTTTAAAGCGGTGGCCCAAAGTAGTGGCGTTACCCCAGCTAATGCAACTGCCTATTGGGGTTATGCGAATAGTCTTGGCACGTTGTTAGTCTCCATTTTAGCGCCCGTGCTCGGTGCTTTGGCAGACTATCCTAAAGCTAAAAAACGATTACTGAATATTTTTTCAATGGTCGGGATGCTTATGACCTTGGGGTTGAGTGTCATGCCGACTGGCGCCTGGCAATGGTTATTGGGAATTTATATCTTATCGATTATTGGGTATTCTGGTGGTAATTTGTTTTACGATAGTTTTTTAACGGATGTGGCGCCTAATGATCAGATGGATCGCTTATCCGCTTATGGTTATGGTTTTGGCTATCTGGGCGGCGTCTTGGCTTTTATCCTATTTTTGGTCTTACAATTGACTAATGGGTTTGGACAGTTATCAAGCTATGGTGTGGCTCGTTGGAGTTTTGCTTTAGCTGCCGCTTGGTGGATCATCTTTTATATTCCATTATTAAAAAATGTCCATCAAGTCTATGCGTTAAAAGCGAATGCGCATCCAGTGGCAGCTAGCTTTAAGCGAGTCTGGTCAACCTTGAAGCACATTAAGAAATATCGGGCAGCCGCTTGGTTTTTAGTGGCGTATTTCTTCTATATTGATGGCGTAGATACGATCTTTACGATGGCGACGTCCATCGGGATGGATATGGGGATTACCACGACCACTTTAATGCTGGTTTTACTAGTTGTTCAATTAGTCGCGTTTCCATTTTCTATTTTGTATGGGTGGTTAGCCCGCAAAACGTCGACGCGGACAGGAATCTTAATTGGTATCATCATTTATTTTGGTATTTGTCTCTATGCTTTGCGACTCTCAACCGCGACTGATTTCTGGATTTTGGCCGTCTTAGTGGGGACTAGTCAAGGTGGTATTCAGGCCTTGAGCCGGTCGTACTTTGGGCGCTTAATTCCGAAACAGTCAGGAAGCGAATTCTTTGGCTTTTATAATATTCTAGGTAAATTCTCCGCAGTTATGGGCCCGGTCTTGGTAGGAATTGTGACGCAGATGACTGGTAAATCGACAGTTGGTGCGGCCTCGTTAAGTATTTTATTCCTAATTGGGTTAGTCATCTTCATGGCTTTGCCATATCTGAGTCAACAACCAACCCCAAAAAGTTAGTTAACTGTCATAATTAAACGACGAAAAATACTCACCGCAAGAATTCACAAAATTCTTGCGGTGAGTATTTTTTACCCAAATTACCGTCGCAATCACATTATAGTTTCATTTCAGTATGATGCTGAGTGAGCCGTAAGCCACCATAATAACTTAAGCCAATCACGAGCCAAATGGCACCGATGAGTTTAGCGAGCAGATTAAGATTGAGCATGACGAATAAAATAATTATAAACCCGATGACCGGCACGAGCAGATGATGCCAGTAATCATGAGAATGCCCCTTAATCAGAAAATGATTAATAACGGCAACGTGAATGACTAAAAAGGCCGTCAAAGCACCGCAGTTAACGATTTCTGATAATACCGAACTATTATTCATGAAGCTAAGTCCGACAATCAAAGAAATACCGGCCACTAGTAGGGTGCTGACATAGGGCGTCTTGTATTTGGGGTGGATTTTGGCTAAAACTGCGGGGAGATTATGATCCCGCGACATCCCAAACAAAATTCGTGAGATGGCCGCTTGGGCTGCTAAAGCGTTCGCAAAACCCCATGATAGAATTGTCGCAATCGTTGTGAGGTTGGTGAGAAAGGGACCGCCCACTTTACCTGCTACTACATAAAAAGCCGTATTGAGATTACTAAAAGTGTGCCAGTTTGGCACGATTAATGCCGCTAGATATGTTTGACCGATAAATAAGACGCCGACCAACATGAGTGACCACATGATGCCACGTCCAACGGCCCGGTTGCCGCCGGTCGTTTCTTCGGCTAAGGTACTAATACCATCAAAACCTAAAAAACTGAGGACGGCCACTGAAGTTGCGGTCATGACAAAGTTCAGGTTGAATTGTCGTGCATCATAGAACGGTTTTAGGGTGAAGCCGTTACCGACCCCATGTAATAGGCCGTAAATACCCAAGCCAACAAAAAAGGCTAGCACGATTAACTCACCGACCAGAAAGATTCGATTGGCGATGGCTGTAAATTCAATTCCACGGACATTGATCAGCGTATTGATGGCAATAAAGACGAGCAACCAGATCCAAGTTGGCACTGCGGGTAACAGTGATTTTAGCGAATTAGCTGCGATAATGTAAAGCAATGCTGGCACAAAAATATAGTCTAAAATAATCATCCAGCCGGATAGAAATCCCACGAGTTGATTGAGCCCTAACTTTGCATAGGTGTACACGGAACCGGCAACTGGAAAGGCTTGCGACAATTGTCCATAACTTAATGCAGTGAAAAACATCGCGACCATTCCGATGGCATAGGTTAAGGCAATCATGCCTCGTGAAGCTGCGATGACTGAGCCGTAAATCCCCATGGGGGCAATCGGTACCATGAAGATTAAGCCATAAATGACTAAATCTTTGACGGATAAAGTGCGGTCGAGCTCTTGATGATAGCCAAAATCGCTTAAATTAGCGGAGTGGTTACTAGGAACGTGATTAACAGCCATCGACTAGGCCTCCTTAGTTGGGTGAAACTGGTCTTGACGTAAATCTAGAAAATAATTTTTCAGATTTGTAAAAAAGACCGTTGGATTATCAACCATATGATTGTGCCCGCTAGCCGGGGTGACAACTAAGCGGGCATTGGGCATCGCTTGTTGCATGCGTTTGGCAGTGCTTAAGGGCATGGTTTCGTGATCGGCAAATGATAGGAGTGTCGGTAATTTGATGGTCTTTAGTTGCACCGAAAAGTCCCAAGTCCCTAAATCTCCCACCACGACGAATTCATTATCCCCCTGAAAATGGTGATAGACAGGCTTAGCCTGAATATCGAGCTGATGCGATAGTTGCGCTGGTGTTCGGCGGTTAACGTAACCGTGATAGAGTTGAGCAATCAGATGGCGGTAATGTGGATTTTGCCATTGTCCACGGTGCTCAATATCAAGCATGAAGGCATTCTCCGCCGGTGAGAATTCGGCCGCACGGATTGCTTGAATGTGGGTCAAATAATCTGGAATATTATCAATCATACTAATAATAATGAGACCTTGTAGCTGCGCCTGATGTTGCGCGGCATAGGTCATCGCCAGCATGCCACCCCAAGAGTGTCCAGCTAGGAAGAAGCGATCGTAGCCTAACAGTTGACGGACTTCTTCAACTTCTTTTAAATAATAGGTCTCGGTGAGAAAGTTTGCTCGAATGGTGGGATCATCCCAATCAGGTGTATCCGAATACCAAGAACCTAGTTGGTCGTACATCGTCACTTCAATATCTAAGGCCGCTAATTCCGGACCGAAGCGTTCAAAAACTTCGTGAGTATCACCAGGACCGCCATGGAGACAAAGCAGTTTAGTTTTGCCGCCCAGGTTAGTCGTATGTGACCAAAGGTGATAGCCATTTTTTAACGTTAAAATTCGAGTGATATTTTTCATCTCCGCAGCCTCCGTGTCAAATTGTTTACTAGATTTAAAAATACATCATATTTTAATCTAATTCAAATTAAATATTAATCTCAGCTGCGAAAAAGGTAAAAGAATAAGTCTAGTTAACTAAGGTACCAAACTAAGGCATGTTCTGTTTCGGTTAAAGATTTTGGCAATAAAAAAATCATCACTACAAGAATTCAGAAAATTCTTGCAGTGATGATTTGGTAGCGGTCATCAAACCTTAAAAAGGGCTAAGTGTTCTTTTAAATAAGTGCCAGTGATGCTATGTGGATTTTCACTAATTGCTTGTGGGGTTCCGGTGGCGACAATTTGACCCCCGTTAATCCCACCAGCTGGTCCCATATCAATCACATAATCAGCATTAGCGATGACGTCTAGGTCATGCTCAATTGCAATGACGGTGGCGCCTTGTTGAATGAGCTGGTCAAAAACTTGCACGAGTTGCTGAATATCTAACGGATGCAGGCCGACTGATGGCTCATCGAAGACAAACAAGGTCCCATTTTGGCGTTTACCAATCTTAGTGGTCAATTTTAAACGTTGGGCCTCACCACCAGATAAAGCGGGGGTACTCTCACCTAATTGTAAGTAGCCCAAACCCATCGCCTGGAGAATTTGCAACGTGTTTTCAATACTAGTTTCACCTTTAAAGAAAGGAAGCGCCTCATCAACCGATAAAGCAAGGATTGCAGCAATATTTTTACCATGCCAATCAACTGCTAAAGTGGCTTGATTATAGCGGCGACCATGACATTGTGGGCAAACTTCCGTAATATCTGGTAGGTATTGAACGTCTAACGAAATTTGCCCAGTACCGCCACAAGTGGGACAAGCACCTGCTGCCACATTGTAAGAGAAGCGGCTAGCAGTCCATCCCTGGGCTTTCGCGGCGGGCGTAGCTGCAAATAAGCGTCGGAGTTGATCTAAAATTGTGGTATAAGTCGCGACTGTCGAGCGGACGTTTTTACCAACCGGGACGGAATCCACTGTGACCACGTGGTGTAGCTGACCACTTTCAAATTGGGTGACGTGTTTTGGTAAGGGTTGGTGGTGGGCAGCCGCCTGAATGGCTGGAATCAGACTATCTAAAATTAAAGTTGTTTTGCCAGCACCACTCATGCCTGTAATGGTGGTGAGGCGGTTCTTAGGTAGTTGAGCGGTTACATCTTGGATATTGAAGCGATGCGCCACTTCAATCGCTAATTGTCCTTGCTGCCAGAGTTCCTGGTCGGTTAAGACTGGACGGGTTCTTAGCGTTGCGGTCCCAGTTAAGAAGGGTGCAATCATGGAGGTCGGTTGGCGTTTAATCTCATCAACGGAACCATGATCAATAACAGTGCCACCATGCTTACCGGCACCCGGGCCAATCTCAATCACGTCGTCGGCAGCTGCAATAATACTGGTATCGTGATCCACTACAACGACAGAATTTCCCTGTTGGACTAAGGTGCGAAAGGCTTTGATTAGCCCGTTGACATTGGCTGGATGCAGGCCGACAGAGGGCTCATCTAACACATAAAGGACCCCGGTAGTCGCGCTACGCAACGTGCGGCCTAACTGAATTCGTTGGAGTTCCCCAGTAGAAAGGGTCGCACCTGGTCGATCTAAGGTAAGGTAGTCTAAGCCTAAATCGGTCATCGGTTGTAAGCTCAGCAGGAGTTCATCAACTAAGGATTGGCCCAGTTGATGCATGTTGGCCGGCAGCCAAGCGACGATGGTGGTCGCAAAGCGATTTAAGTCAGTGACGGTCATGGCACTAACGGTCGCAATGTTCTGGCCGTTTAGATGTTGTGTCATTAATTTAGGATCAAAGCGGGTCCCGTGACAGGCCGGACAGGTTGCAAAGGTGTAGAAACGATTTAAACGCGTAATTGTGCGTTCGTTTTTACTAGTTGCTAGACTGTCTTCCACGGCGGCAAAAGCATTTTCGTAAACAGCATTATCCATATGAAAGATTTTGCCTTTGGCACTTGGAATGTTGATGGCAACGGTTTGTTTCGGCCCATGTAAAACTTTATCTTGGTCAGCTGGACTGAGGTCTTGATAAGGCGTATCAATCGGAATGCCAATCGCATTGGCAACAATTGGCATGAAATTACGTCCAGGCAAATGCCAAGCCGCCACGGCTCCCTCACGGATGGTCTGAGTTGGGTCGGCAATTAATAAGTCGGCATTAATCTGGCGCACCTCACCTAAGCCACCGCAAGTAGGACAAGCGCCGTTAGAATTAAAGGCAAAGTCTTCCGCTCCCCAAGCCGTAAAGTGAGCCTGGCAGACTGGGCAGACGAGATGGCCCATATTTTCAGCAATTTGTAAGGTTGGTTTTAAACGGTGACCATTCGGACAAACTGGTGATCCTAATCGAGAAAAGACTAACCGTAAAATATTTAGGCTCTCAGACATGGTTCCGACCGTTGAACGGACGCCGGGGACTTGGGGCCGTTGACGGAGTGCTAGGGCTGAGGGCAAGTATTGCACTGAATCTACGGCAGCTTTGCCGACTTGATTAATGCGGCGCCGAGTAAAGGTTGAGAGTGCATTTAGGTAGCGACGGGCGCCTTCAGCATACAAAACACCCATAGCGAGTGAAGATTTACCGGAACCGCTACGGCCGGTAATGGCAACGAATGAATTTAAAGGGATATCGATGTCTAAATTTTTTAAATTGTTAACATGGGCGCCTCGAACTTTAATATGAGTTGGAATAGTTGTTTTTGACATGTAGTCGGAACTTCCTTTCGGCGACGTAATCGGTCACACTCTCCATGCTACAACATTTGACGGTTGCTTGCCTGTGGTAAGGCTTAGTCTAGTTGGACCACGCGATATGGTATGCTTGAGGGATAAAAATCAGAAAGTTGGGATTAAATAATGGACATTGAAGCTTTGGCACAACGGAGTCACCGAATTCGAACAGCCTATCATCAATTAGAACAACAGCAAGACGGTCACCCGTGGACCCTAGAACAAGATGCGTTAGCTTTTTTGACAGATGCGGGCTTAGTTGGCCGGCAAGTGATGAATCAGACGAACAGCTGGCCAGAAACACCGGCTAGCGTTGATTTAGCCAGTAAATTGGCCGAAAGTATTTGGTGGCTAGTGGTCTTAGCTGACCGTTCTGGGATTGATATTGATCAGGCCTTAACGCAATTTTTAACCGCCCGTGAGCAACACTTATCATAAGGTTAGGGCAGTCAATGGCAGTGTGGTAAAATTGAGCTAAATTTAGGAAACAAGGGGGTAGCTTATGCGACAACGGAAAATGCTTTGGTGGGGGCTCTTAGCGGGGTTAATGGTCGGCATCATGACGTTGAATTGGCAACCTATCCACGCTTTAGCGGACTACCGAATTAGTCATTATGACACACAGGTGGATATTCAAAAAGATGGCAGCGCCGAAGTGACGCAAGCCATGACCTATGATTTTGATGATGATTATCATGGGGTCTTTAATGTGCAGGATTTACGTGGCATTCAAGGCGCCCAGTTTCAAGGGGTGACGACGCAACTTAATGGTGGGATGACCCAGACGGTGCAAGCTGCCCAGACTGGTAGCGATAACACGTATCAATTAACTCAAACTAACCAACAATTTCGGGTGAAGTTATATCGCACGGTCAAAGCCGATGATCAATTGCGAGTCGTTTATCGGTATCGTTTATTAGGGGTTGTGACGAACTATCAAGATACCGCCGAACTAAACTGGAAGATTATCGGTACGGGCTGGGATGAACCATTGCGGCAAGTCCGGCTAACCATTCAGTTGCCAGCCAAGTCAGTAACCGCGTTGCAAGGTTGGACGCATGGGCCGCTTAGTGGTAAGACGGTTGTTAGTCAAGCTGATGGGCGGGTCTTGATTACCCTGGCGTATAATCCAGCGAACACGTTTGTGGAAACTCATCTGGTCTTTCCGACTAGTGTGACACCAACTAATCAGCGGACGAGTACGAAAAAGCGGTTGGTAGCGGTTCAAAAACAAGAAGCGCAGTTGGCACGGGCCGCCAACGCCAAGCGCCAACGGCAACGGCAGCTTTACTGGGGGCTATACGGGCTAGCCATTGGGGTCTTAGTGGTCACGATTGGTGGCTATAGTTGGTGGTTCTGGCGTCATCGGGCGACACCACATGTCCGGCCGGTACCAATCCCACATGCTTTCGACGTGCCAGGCGTCTCACCGGCCGTAGCGCAGTCATTATGGCGAACGGCATCGCCGAATACGGATGCGTTATCTGCCGAAATTTTACAAGCAGCTGCGGCTAAAGAAATTAAGCTCACAACGTTACCCGGTAAAAGGCAACCGCAAGTGCAGCTGACGCGATTGCGATCGGTTTCTAATTCGTTTTTAGACCACTGTTTTGATCAATTGGCGACGGCCGAAACGTTTGAACTGGCGCAACTGAAAGCTTTTGGTAAACGGGATAAAAAAGGGCGTCTCAGTAGCTGGTTCAGTCAGTGGCAACAATCGATTGATACGCAAGTCGCCGTGTATCAAGATGCACCCAATTATGCGTTGCGACATCGCTGGTTAGGATTTGCCACGGTTGTTACGATTTTAAGTGTCGTGGCGACTGGAGCTGGCTGGTTGATTAGTCCCCGAGTGTTGGGCTTAACTGGCATGATAAGTGCAGTGATAACGTTAGGTAGCTGGGTACTAGCCGGCATAAATTACCGAAAAATCATTATTAATACGGATGCTGGCTTAGAATTAGTCAATCAAATCACTGGTTTTCGACAAATGTTAAAAGATATCGGTCATTTTAACACGGCCGATATTGGTGATCTCATCTTATGGGAACAGATTTTGCCATATGCGGCGGCCTTTGGCTTGGCAAAGCAGGTCGCAGCTAAGTTGGAATTAGACTTTGGCACACCGGCATTGGCAACCGGGTTAGGGATTTATTACCCACTTTTCTTTGTTGGCGATGGTTTCGATTTTGATTTATCAGGAACGCTAGGTGCTAGCTTTTCAAGTGCTTTAGATGCGTCAAATAACGCGAGTTCGCCAAGCGGTGGCTCTGGTGGCTTTTCCGGCGGCAGTTCTGGTGGTTTCGGTGGCGGCTCTGGCGGTGGTGCTTTTTAGCGCTGACCATTGCGCTTATCAAGCGTGTTGATAGGGAGTTTGGGATTTTAAAACCCAAGCTTTTTTGTCGTTGTTGAATGCGGTTACAAAACGGTATCGAAAAGGGTTGCGCTGTGCCCGGAATAACTGTACGCTGTGAGGGTAACTACGGATATAAATCGTAACGAATGGATGCGACGAGATGACAGTAAAATTAATTGCAACGGATATGGATGGCACGTTTCTGAATAGTCAGGGTGATTATAATCGGCCACGTTTTGCGCGTGACTATGTTGCCTTACAACAGCAAGGTATTCAGTTCGTGATTGCGAGTGGTCACCAAGCAGTTGAGCTGGCGACTTTCTTTAAAGACTATCCGGCCCTTTGGCTAATTGGCGGCAATGGTGCCGAGCTAATGCAATCTCAAGCAGGGTTAACCGCGGCGACTTTTAGTCCAGCTGCCACGCAGCAAATTCTGCAAGTGTTGGCGGCTTATCCGGAAATACAGCTGGCGTTATGCGGTACTCGCACCGTCCACGTGTTAAAAAATGCCGATGTTGATTTTCTGGCGGCAATGGCCGCTTATTATGCTGACTTAGAGCGGGTTACTGATTTGCAGACGGTTACCGATCCGGTCGTTAAGTTTGATATTATTTGTCCCCCAGCGCGGACTGACCAGTTGGTATATGAGTTGACGCCTAAGTTGGCGGGCCTTGCCGTTCCTGCTTCCGGTGGTCAAGGAAGTCTGGATTTAATTCAGCCCGGATTACATAAAGGGCGGGCCTTGCGGTTATTAGGTGAGCAGTTAGGTATTTCGCCGGCCGAAATGGTTGCGTTTGGCGATGGCACGAATGATTTAGAGATGTTGCGATACGTGCATACCGGTGTCGTAATGGGCAATGCCCCGGTTGAACTGCAAAGCCAAGGAGATGCAATCGCCAAATGTAATACCGAAGATGGTGTCTTAACTTACATTGAAAATGAGATTTTACGAAAATGACGACAGATTTTCAGAAAAGTGCTCGCCTTTTGATTGCCAAGAGGGCGGTTAACATGCTACACTTCAACTAGATGGCAACGACTGGAGGCTGGGATTTAAGTCCTGACCTCTTTTATATTGTTGTACTGGATGTTTAAGATCAGCTAGTTAAAATAGGTCAATGGCGACCAAGGTAGCGCTTGGCACTGAACATCAATTCGTTGGTAATGACTGCCAACATTCAAAAAAGAGAGGTATTTTAATGTTAACCGTAAACAATGTGAGTATGCAATTTTCAACGCGTAAACTTTATGATGATGTTAATCTAAAATTCACCCCGGGTAACTGTTATGGGGTTATTGGCGCTAATGGTGCTGGTAAATCAACATTTTTAAAGATTTTGGAAGGTAAGTTACAACCAAGTAGTGGGACTGTTTCGATGGGACCTAACGAACGGATGTCGAGCTTAAATCAAAATCACTTTGCTTTTGATGATGAAGAAGTCTTGGCAACAGTGATTCGTGGACATGAAAAGTTATATCAAATCATGGTTGAAAAAGATGCACTCTATGCCAAAGCTGACTTTACGGATGCGGATGGTTTACGAGCCGCTGAACTTGAAGGCGAATTTGCTGAAATGGACGGCTGGAATGCTGAATCCGAAGCTGATCAGATGCTACAAGATTTAGGCATCGATGAAGCAATGCAACACTTGAAGATGAGTGAATTAACGGAACCACAAAAAGTGAAAGTCCTCTTGGGCCAAGCTTTATTCGGTAATCCGGATGTTTTGTTATTAGATGAACCGACCAATGGGTTAGATGTCCAGTCAATCAGTTGGTTAGAAAACTTTTTAGCCGATTATAACAAGACTGTCATTGTCGTTTCTCATGATCGCCATTTCTTGAATCAAGTTTGTACCCATATGTGTGACGTTGATTTTGGTAAAATTACGTTATTCATGGGAAACTATGATTTCTGGATGGAATCAAGTCAATTGGCCTCTAAGCTACAAGCGAATGCCAATGCCAAAAAGGCGGACCAGATTAAAGAATTACAAGAATTCGTGGCGCGGTTTAGTGCGAATGCCTCGAAATCTAAGCAAGCGACTTCGCGGAAGAAACAATTGGAAAAGATTACGTTAGATGATATTAAGCCGTCATCACGTAAATACCCCTTCATCAAATTTACTCCCGAACGTGAGATTGGGAATGACTTATTGAAAGTTGAAAACGTCTCGAAAACAATCGACGGCGTTAAAATTCTTGATAACATCAGTTTCACATTGCGGCCAAATGAAAAAACGGCTTTAATTAGCCGGAGTGATGTTGCGACGACAACGTTAATGCAAATTATCGGCGGTGCCATGACACCGGATGCTGGGACCGTAACTTGGGGTCAAACCACGTCGCGGACGTATTTACCACGTGATATCAATGATGAATTTACTAATTCTGATTTGATGATTATTGATTGGTTACGACAATATGCGCCTAAAGAAGAGAGTGATGACACCTTCCTGCGGGGATTCTTAGGTAAGATGCTCTTCTCTGGCGAAGATGTGCAACGCAAAGTGAACGTGTTGTCTGGGGGCGAAAAGGTCCGCGGCATGTTATCTAAGATGATGCTTAGCCGGGCGAATGTCTTGCTGTTAGATGATCCTACGAACCATTTGGATTTGGAATCAATCACGGCGTTAAATGATAGTTTGATTGATTTTACTGGCGCGTTGATTTTCACATCGCATGACCACGAATTTATTCAAACGATTGCGGACCATATTGTGGAAGTTAGTGCTAAAGGGGTAGTTGATCGTGGTGATACGACGTATGATGAATACCTCAATCATGAAGCTATCCAAGGGCAAGTGAGTGAGCTGTACTAAAATTAGTTTGGCCTAACCGAATAATAAACAAAATATGAACTTTCGAATCGCTCAGTCTGGTATGATTAATTCATTACGAGATTGGGGGATTCTTTTTTTATGACACCATATGTGGAACGGTCGCTACGCCGCTGGTATCTGTGGCAATTGATTGTTTTAGTTGGGGCAGCATTTGTGACTTTATTTATGAACGGTGGGGACTTTTTTGATTTGGGTGGGATGTTACTCATCATGCTATTATTGGGAGCGGTGTTGCCGACTTTTGAGACCCAACCGTTAACAACTCATTGGCGGCGTTTTCGCCGATTCAATCATTATTTTCAAACGATTGTGCAATTTTTGAGCTTGCCGCTGTTAGTGGCGAATTTAATATTGATGTTAAGCAAATTATCGTTTTTAGATCAACAGGGATTAGTAGCAGTGGGCTTTGCGTTATTGATAGTGATGTTTGTCCCCGTCGCTTATGTGGTTACTCGGCCGATTGAATCCGTGTTAGGGCGGATCCTAATGTTGATTTCGGTCATTTTTTCTGGTGTCTTGAGTGCCCAGATGACGATGTTGGCATTGCCAGGATTAACTGCTCCCACAGTGTTCAAACTAGTGGGCGATAGTAGTATCTTAGGCGCTTTAGGGTTTGTATTGACCGTTGGCGTATTAATGTGGGCGTGGCAATTTAGTTGGCCGACTTGGCGGCTACAACCGCAAGCAAACTGGGGGATGCTAACTTTTATTGGTGTTTTGGCTGGCTTGTTTGTCATCTGGAATGCTTATGGCGCGGGTAGTTCGTGGGCAACCACATTTACGACTTTTGATTTTCATATGAAGTCAGTCTCGTGGCAGTTGTTTTTAGGTGGCTTAGAACCTGGAATTGCTGAAGAATGGCTTTACCGTTTTGCGGTGTTAGCTTTATTATTACGGGCATTTAAAGCGCGGAAACATCAGCTAGAATGGGCCATCTTTTTGAGTAGTGGTTTATTTGGCGCGTGGCATTTGACGAATGCGTTAAGTGGTCAATCGCTCTCGGCAACGTTGGAACAAATGATTTTTGCGGCGGCCTTGGGGTGTTTTTTAGCGGTTAGTTATTTGTATTCGGGAAGTTTACTGGTGCCAATCGTGATTCATGCGCTGACCGATATTTTAAGTATGATGGCTTCTGGATCGCAAACGATGACCAAGCCAGACTTGTTTGAATGGGAGACTTTGGCATTGTTGGTGTTAGTTTTCGGGTTAGTGACGGGGTATTTATTAACCGGTTCGCGCCGGTGTTTAATGCAACGACAAGTGGATAACCGATTGCATTTAAAGGCCTAATTCATGAGATTTGAGTAAGTTTTGACTGGATGTAATGTTTTTGTAATCTTAGTGTCACTGATTTGCAACGCATTCTCGGTATACTAAGACTGCGGTACAGTACGGCTTTACATATTATTTTCAGAATTGTTTGCAAGACCAGTTCTGAATGCAGCTTAAAACATCGCTCGGAATGGCAGGGTCATAACGGGGCACATAGGGGTATAACATGAATTGGGTCGTTAAGAACCGGTAATGAGAGACTTGAGCTAATTGGCTTGAGTCTTTTTTATTGGTTTCAAAAAAAAATCGAGTTGGTTATCAGAGTTAAGGGCTTAGGTGGTGTTGGATTGGCATAAAGTGGTGTTCAGCTTAACTAATGATGTAAGTAGTTTCAGTATAATACTGGAAATTGTTGGTTTTTCGAATTGACTCGTTCACAACCGAAGCCCCTAAATTTTTACAAATCACGTATACTATGACTATTGGATTTTGACACAAGGTCTAGTAGTTGATTGCCAAAGATTAACTAGATAGAGTAGTTATTGACTGGTGACCAGTTAGAAATGGGGAAACTAAATGTCCACTTTAGTGATTAAGGATTTAAAAGTATCGGTTACAGAAAATGAACAGGACCGCTTGATTTTGACCGGGGTTAATCTAACGATTAATACTGGGGAAACCCATGCGATTATGGGACCTAATGGGACTGGTAAGTCAACCTTGGCAGCGACCATTATGGGAGACCCGGCTTATCACGTGGTGAGTGGACAAGTGCAGTTGGATGGTCAAGACTTACTAACCCAAACGGTGGATCAGCGGGCACGTGCGGGCCTTTTTTTAGCGATGCAATATCCGGCTGCAATCAAAGGTATCACGAATATGGCATTTTTACAGGCGGCCATCAATGCGCGGCGTCCCAAAGATCAGCCACTGGCGGTAACTGATTTTTTGGCGCAATTAGAGTCCAACTTAGCCTTGCTTAATATGCCATCAACAATGGCCGAACGCTACTTGAACGCCGGCTTTTCAGGTGGCGAGAAGAAACGCAATGAAATTTTACAGTTATTAATGATTCAACCTAAATTTGCTATTTTAGATGAGATCGATTCCGGCTTGGATATTGATGCCTTACAAGTGGTTGCTAAAGGCGTTAATTCCATGCGACATCCGGATTTTGGAACGTTAATGATTACCCATTATCAGCGATTATTGGATTATATCGTTCCGGATTTTGTCCACGTGATGATGGGGGGCCGCATCGTAAAAACCGGTGATGCAACGTTAGCCAAGACGTTAGAAGCTGAGGGCTATGCTGGTTTGCGTGATGACTTAGGGTTAGCAGTGACGTTAACGGATGATGAAAACTAATGGCAAAATTTAACTTACTTAGCAGTGTGCAACAATATTCACGTGCACAACTAGAACCAGCTTGGTTATTGGCCTTAAGAACTCAGGCCGTTATAGCCGCTTTAAAGTTACCAGCACCGCATTTTGAAAAAATCGCATATGCCGACTGGTCACTATTTGAATTAATCGCTCCTAGCCAGATTGAAGTGACTGCGCCCACGGGGGTCCTTGCAACGTTAGGTCGTACGCAACAATTTTATGCAGTTGGTGCAACGACAATTCAGCTCACCTTACCAACTGCAGCTCTGCGCCAAGGCGTGATTCTATCAGATTTAAGGTCGGCCATGCAAACCCATGGCGACTTAGTGCAGCGGTATTTAGCGCGTACGATGGCGGTTGATGATGATAAGTTTGGGGCTTGGAATACGGCGCTCATGACCAATGGCTTTTTTCTGTACATTCCCGCCAACGTTCAACTTGAAGAACCAATTGAAATTCTCCAACTCGTTGATCAGCGACAGGCAACTCGTGTGGTGCAACGCAGCTTGTTGATTGCCAGTTCTGGAGCTCACGTTAAAGTTGTGCAGCATTTGAAGTCGCTCGGAACTCAGCCAACGACGGTTCATCATTTAGTAGAGGTCGTGGCGACTACCAATAGTCAGGTGGAATTTGCCGGCTTGGATGAGTTGAATGCGGCCGCAACGGCGTATATCAGTCGGCGTGGTGTGGTAGCGGCGGATGCCCAATTGGACTGGGAATTGGCTGAAATGAATGCCGGTCGCGTCATTGGTGATTTTAAGACGACTTTAAACGGTCAAGGTGCACAGGCGACGGTCAAAACGATTGCTGTTGCTAATGGTCAGCAAACCCAAGGGCTAAATACGCGGGTCACTAATGTTGCGCCACATACTGTCGCTAAAATTGTGCAACGGGGCGTTATTTTAGCGCAAGCCACGTTAATCTTTAATGGTATTGGTCATATTGTTAAGGGGGCCCATGGCGCGCAAGCCAATCAAGAAAATCGACTCTTGATGTTGACCTCAACGGCGCGTGGTGATGCCAACCCTATTCTATTAATTGACGAGAATGATGTTGAAGCAGGGCATGCGGCTAGTGTCGGGCGCATTGATGAGCAGCAATTGTATTATCTAATGAGTCGTGGTATTTCACGCCCGGTAGCCGAACGGTTAGTGATACGTGGCTTTTTAGCGGGGGTCATTACGGGCTTGCGGTCGATGAAGTTACAGACCGCACTCATGGCGTTAATTGAAAGGCGGTTAACTGATGAAATCTAATTATCGGGCTGATTTTCCTATTTTAGCGACCCAACTCAACGGCGCCCCCTTAACGTATCTTGACAATGCGGCCACGTCGCAAAAACCGCAAGCAGTCATTCAGGCACTAACGGCTTACTATACGACGAGTAATGCTAATGTTCATCGCGGAAATTACACATTAGCGGCGACGGCAACCGCTCAATATGAAGCTGTTCGTGATCAAGTGGCGGCGTTGATTGGGGCCCCGCAACGTGAAACGGTCTTTTTTACCCGTTCAACCACGGAAAGTCTGAATTGGGTGGCTCAAACTTACGGTGAGCAAGTCATCAAAGCGGGGGATGAAATCGTCGTGACGATGATGGAACATCACAGCAATTTAGTTCCTTGGCAACAATTAGCTCAGCGGCATGGTGCATCTCTTAAAGTCATCGGTTTGACGGCGACGGGCGAACTTGATTGGGCTGATGCAGTCAAAAAAATAACAACACAGACGAGAATTGTGGCCGTCGCCCATGTTTCAAATGTCCTCGGGGTCACTAATCCGATTCAACAGTTAGCAACTTTAGCGCATCAAAATGGGGCCATTATTGTGGTTGATGGTGCGCAAGCAGTTGCCCATCAACCGGTGAATGTCCAAGCACTAGACGTGGATTTCTATGCATTTTCGGGTCATAAAGTATTGGGGCCAACTGGCGTGGGGGTGCTGTATGGCAAGCTCGCCTTGCTGACTCAATTAACGCCGGCTCAATTTGGTGGTGAAATGATTGATCAAGTGACCTGGACGCAAACCACGTGGGCCGAAATCCCGCAACGTTTTGAAGCGGGGACTCCGAATATTAGTGGCGTGATTGGGTTAGGTGCGGCAGTGACCTATTTACAGCAAGTCGGTTTTACGGCGATCCAAGCCCAAGAACGGCAACTAACGGCACACTTATTGGCGGGCTTAGCGAGGCTGCCTGCAACGGTCTATGGCCCCAAAACGGTAGCTAATCATGGCCCAGTCGTTGCGTTTAATGTGCCGGGGATTCATCCGCACGATGTAGCGACCGGCTTAGATCTGGCTAGTATTGAAGTGCGGGCTGGTCAACACTGTGCCCAGCCGTTAATGCAAGCGTTGCAGACCCCGGCAACTGTTCGGGCTAGTATGATGTTTTACAACACACTAGCCGAAGTTGACCGCTTGTTAGCGACCTTAGTCACGGTGAAGGAGTTTTTTGAAAAATGACGGTTTTAAAATTAACAGACTTATATCAAACGGTAGTCTTGGAACATGCGCAGTTTCCGCGTCATCGGGAAACACTACCAGCGGCGCCAGCCGTAACCTTACGCAATACGACTTGTGGTGATGTGTTGACAGTTCAGTTAGTCATTAAAGCTGATCAGATTCAGGCAATCAGCTTTACCGGTAGCGGTTGTACCATCTCACAAGCGTCAGCCAGTATGTTAACGGTATGTTTGGCTCAACAATCGGTGGCTCAGGCTCAAGCACGACTCACTGCCTTTTCACAGGTGATTACGGGGACGCCAATTACCGCAACTATGCGACAAGCCTTGGGTGATGCCGCAATCCTGGGCACAGTTGCCGCCTTTCCAACCCGGATTCGGTGTGCCACTTTAGCCTGGCATGCCGCTGACCAATTATTAACGCAGTTAGTGGGTGCAGCGCATGACTGATAAGTTAACGGTAGATCATTATGACTATGGCTTCCATGATGATGTGACCCCAGTCTTTTCAACCGGTGTGGGTTTAAACACAACGGTCATTCGACAGCTTTCAGCAGAAAAGCATGAACCAGCTTGGATGCTGGCAGAACGGTTAGCAGCGTACGAAATTTATCAGAAAATGCCACAACCAGCATTTGGACCAGATTTGTCTGGATTAGATTTGGCCCACTTACATTACTTTCAAAAGGTGACCGATCAGTCGTACCGGGACTGGTCAGATGTCCCGCCTAAGATTAAAGCCACCTTTGATCGTTTAGGCGTGCCGGCCGCTGAACGCGCTTATTTAGCTGGTTCCAGTGCGCAGTATGAATCGGAAGTCGTCTATCACCGCATGCAAGCTGAGTTTGAAAAAGCGGGGATTATTTTTACGGATACTGATACGGCATTACAGCAATATCCCGAATTGTTTAAAAAGTGGTTTGGGCAATTGGTCAAGCCAACGGCTAATAAATATGCGGCGCTCAATGCGGCCGTTTGGTCAGGGGGTTCTTTTATCTATGTGCCTAAAGGGGTCAAAGTAACGACGCCCATTCAGGCTTATTTTCGACTTAATGCGGCCAATACAGGTCAATTCGAACGAACGCTTATTATTGTTGATGAAGGCGCAAGTTTGAATTATGTAGAAGGCTGTACTGCACCGAACTATGATGCGAATAGCCTTCACGCCGCAGTGGTGGAAGTCAACGTCTTGGCGCGAGCAACCTGTCGCTATACGACGATTCAAAACTGGTCTAACAACGTGTACAGCCTAGAAACCAAGCGCGCACAAGCCTTAGAACAAGCAACGATGGAATGGGTCGATGGTAATTTAGGGTCGAAGCTCACTATGAAATATCCCGCCGTTTATTTAAATGGCCGCGGGGCACACGGTACGATGCTTTCGATTGCGGTCGCAGGGCATCAGGTGGATCAAGATACCGGGGCACGGATGCTGCATAATGCGCCGGAAACCACCTCTTCGATTGTCTCCAAGTCGATTGCCAAAGATGGTGGCGCAGTCGATTATCGTGGTACTGTCCGCTTTGGGCGTGATTCGGATGGGTCCTTTGCGCATGTTGAATGCGATACGATTATTATGGATGACCAGTCGTCGAGTGATACGATTCCGTACAACGAAATTCTTAATGGGAATGTTTCGATGGAGCATGAGGCCAAGGTGTCTAAGGTTTCCGAAACCCAACTTTATTATTTAATGAGTCGGGGCATCTCAGAAGCTAAAGCTACTGAAATGATTATTATGGGCTTTGTAGAACCGTTTACCAAGCAGTTACCGATGGAATATGCGGTCGAATTGAATCGGTTGATTAGCTTTGAAATGGAAGGGTCGATTGGATAGATGTCAGTAGAAAGTTTTGAAACGATCGGATTAGCAAAGTTGGCGACTGTTATTGATCCTGAATTAGGGGTTGATTTAGTAAGCCTCGGGTTGATTTATGGGGTGACCACAGATACGCAAGGCCATTGCGTGGTGACCATGACGTTAACGATGATGGGCTGTCCATTAACGGCAGTTTTATCGGAGCGGATTACTGCGGCGATGGTTACCATCGCTGGCGTAACGACCGTGACGATTGACCTGGTTTGGGAACCTGCTTGGTCGATTGCGCGGATGTCGAGAGCTGCTCGCTTAACTTTAGGGGTTTAAGCGGTTAATTTAGCTTGACCTGAAACGCGTTCCAAGCGTTATAGTAAAGCTTGTTCAGAGTTAAACACGCTTAGTCGGTTAAGTCACTGTCCCTTCAGCCGGGATGGTGACTTTTTTACGCCTGATTTTCAGAAAACGTGATGGCTCCTGACGCCAAAATAGTGTAATCTAAAAGCAAGCGGTTATTTTAGAATTATTTTTTTATTTATTTGGGGAGGCAGTTCGGTGTCAAAAAGGGTAGTTATGATTGTAACGATTGCATTATTGTTGTCCAATGCGATGAATGGCTTGGACAGTACCATTATTAGTACAGCATTACCAGCAATTATTAGTGATCTACATGGGATTCAGCTCATGGGGTGGATTGTTGCGGTGTTTTTATTAGGAGGTGCCGTAACCACGCCACTCTGGAGTAAGTTTGGTGAACGTGTGGGCAATAAACGAGCCTATCAAATTTCAACATTGATTTTTGTTTTGGGGGCTTTATTGGAAGGGTTAGCACCTAATATTATCTTTCTAATTATTGCCCGGACCGTAATGGGCATCGGCAGTGGTGGCATGACTGCGATTCCGTATATTATATATGCGGAAATTTACAAAGATCCGGTCAAGCGCGGTAAAGTATTTGGCTATGTCACTGCCAGTTTTAGTACTGCCGCAATTATCGGGCCCTTAGTGGGTGGCTTTATTGTGGATAACTTTGGTTGGCACTGGGTCTTTTATATTAATGTGCCGATTGGTCTCGCTTCGATTGCAATTATTCATTGGTTGTACCAAGCGCCTAAGCTCACGGCAACACATTTGAAAGTCGATTATTTAGGCGCACTGTGCTTGACGAGTGGATTAGTGAGCTTACTAGTTGGCATTGAAATGATCGGTAAAATTGCCCCCTTGGGGGTCGGATTGATTCTAATGCTAGCGGTCGGCTTATTAGGGGCCTTATTAGTGGTTGAACGGCGGGCCAGTGATCCGATTATCCCGAGTCGTTTATTTAAAAATCGGTATTTAGTGGCGGCCTTTGGGATGTTTTTTTTAATTTATGGATTCTTTGTGGGCTTCAACGTATACGTGCCAATGTGGGCGCAGGGGTTGTTAGGGACGACCGCTGTGATTGGTGGTGTAACCCAGATTCCAGGGTCAATTACGAACTTTATGGGCGCGCAATGGAGTTCCAACTTAGATCGCAAATGGTCGACACGTAAGATTGTGATGATTGGATTTACTAGTTTGTTAATCTCGTGTGGCTTGTTAGTGATGGCTGGTGCCAACACGAGTTATGGGTGGTTATTACTAGCGGGTGCCTTTCAAGGGGCCGGAATTGGCATTTGTTTTACGGTCTTACAAGTGAGTGTGCAACAACAGGCCGCGCACCGCGATGTCCCGATTGCGACGTCGTTTAGTCTATTGGTGCGGATGCTAGGGCAGACCTTTATGGCGTCTATCTATAGTGTCGTTTTAAATCAAGCGTTGACGACGGGGGTCCGGCAAGCACAGGGTAAAATTACCATGACAATGTTGAATCAGTTGAGTGATGCGACCAGTGCACGAGCGTTACCAGCACAGTTGATACCAGCAATGCGGGTAATTTTATATACAGGCTTGCATCACATCATGGGCTTAGCCTTCGGGTTACTGGTGTTGGGCTTAGTCATTAATGTGTTCGGTTTTCGACAGTCTCGCGTTGGCCGACGACGCCAACATAGTTTGAATTTAAAGCATCATCTGAATTAAATGACTGAATTAAAGTGCGTTGGGCTTGCGTCTGGCGCACTTTTCGTTATAATTAATGTAACTAAAATAGTTACAAGTGGAGGCAGTCGTATGAAAGCAGTCGTTGTGAGCCAGCCAGGTGGGCCGGAAGTTTTAACTTATACTGAGGTACCCAAGCCAACTTTAAAGGCTGGTTGGTCCCTATTGCAGGTCAAAGGTTTTGGGATTAATCATTCTGAAGTATTTACACGTCAAGGCAAGTCACCATCGGTTAAGTTCCCACGTATCTTAGGGATTGAAGCGGTCGGTGTGATTGCTGAAACCACGGATGCAACGCACCTGCCAATCGGGCAGACGGCAATTTCGATAATGGGCGAAATGGGCCGGGCCTTTGATGGCAGTTATGCCGACTATGTGTTGGTACCGAATGCGCAACTTTATCCGGTAACGACGACGTTAAATTGGGCTGAATTGGCAGCGATTCCCGAAACTTTTTATACCGCTTATGGGGCGTTGTTAGGGTTAAGATTAGCGCCGCAGCAATCGTTACTCATCCGGGGCGGGACTAGTGGTGTCGGTGTGAGTGCTGCTAAGCTAGCCCATGGCATGCAACCGGACTTAAAAGTGGTCGGTAGCAGTCGGAGCTTGTCTAAAAAGGCGTTGATGTTGGCGCATGGGTTTGATGAAGTTGTTATCGAAACTGACGGTAAGCTAGCGACGGACCAACGTTTCGACCGTGTTTTAGATTTAATTGGCCCAGCGACGGTACCTGATTCGTTGCAACATTTACAACCGGGTGGGATTGTGAGCTCGACCGGTCAACTAGGCGGTGTTTGGACGTTAGATCAATTTGATCCAATCATGCGCATTCCTAATGGGGCTTATTTAACGAGTTTTTATTCGGGTGATGTTGATCAACCGCGGCTGGATGCTTTGTTACAAGTTATTGCCCAGAAAAAGATTGACGTGCGCCCTGTCAAAACGTTTAAATTAGCTGAAATTCAAGCGGCTCATACTTATTTAGCGAGTCAACATAGTTTTGGTAAAGTCGTCGTCCTACCTTAATTAAGGAGGGATAAAAATGACGGAGGTACAGATTCGTCCTGTTAAAATGACGGAACTAAGTGAGCTATGGCATCGCGGTTTCAGTAATCCACAAGCAGAATGGTTAAAGTGGAATGGACCGTATTTTCATGATAGATTACCGCAGCAAACTGATTTTGAAACAATCATTGGGCCGAGAGATTGGGTGATAACCCCGCGCAATTGGATTATTACCGTCGACGGAACGCTGGTTGGTGGGGTTAATTATCATTTTGTCGATGGTGACCTAAAACGTTGGCTAGAGGTAGGAATTATTATTTATGATGAGCAAGTTTGGGGACACCAGGTCGGCCGACAAGCGTTGACCCTATGGTTAGATCATTTGTTTGCAACCATGACCGTGCCACATCTGGGGTTAACCACTTGGTCTGGCAATCAGCGGATGATGCAATTAGCTGTTACGGTGGGGCTCAACTTAGAAGCCCGGATTCCGCAAGTGCGTTACTGGCAGGGGCATTATTATGATTCACTGAAGTACGGTATTTTGCGCACAGATTGGCAAAAATTACGTCAGTCAGAATAATTAATAAAACGTTTGTTCCCCTATCTAAAATACGGTATCATAGATACAGTAGTTAAAAAAGATGGGGCGGGAATGTATAATGAGAAAAAGAAGCCAGCGATGGTGGCAATTATTGGGCGTTTTAGGGCTAATGTTAGTGCTCAGCGGATGTCGGGCAATCGATACTTTAACAAGTGATACCAGTTCGACGCACTCGACAACCGCAAGTGCGCCGGCGAATTCAACCGTGGCGGGAACCTATGCCAGCTTAGCAAATCAAACCTACCAGTCCGGTGGTGCGGCAGCAATAAAAGTTAATAGTGGTAAAAGCACCTTGCAAGCAAGTTTATGGAAAAAGTCAAAGATTGATTATGGTAATCTCGATCAATTGAACCGGACAACGACCGATACCGCTTATTTAAGTCAGGCTAATCTTGGCAAGTCTGCGGGCCGTACCGCGCAAACATGGAGCCCAACAGGTTGGCATAATCAACCAATTACGGTTAATGGCAAACGGGTTTACCCGCAAAATCGAGGCCATTTAATTGCCTATACGATTTCATTTAATTTGACGAATGATGGGCAATATCAGGCTGGTGAAGCGGGGAGCCTGGATAATCCTAAGAACTTAGCGACCCAAACGGCCTATTCTAATCAGCAAACCATGCAGATTTATGAGAACCAAGTTCGAACGGCTTTAGAACAGGGCAAAAAAGTCATCTATCGGGTGACTACGGTTTTTCGTGGGAATGAATTAATGCCACGTGGTTACTGGTCACAAGCGATTTCAACGGATGGTAGTGTCAATTTCAATGTTTATATTTGGAATGTTGAGCCCGGTGTGAGTTTCGACTATGCCACCGGACGTGGTAAAGCGGATGCGAACATGCAGGTGGCTGGTGCCGACCGAATTAACAGTAGTACCAATACCGCTGCTAGTCGGTCAACGAGTCAAACGACAACGTCCAAACAAGTTGAAAAAGAGTTATATAAGTACGGTTATAAATTTGTCAAAAAAGCGGTACAGTAATTAATTAACGTGAGACAAAAATGGGTTAGTTTGTAAGTGTTAACATGAAATTGGCGGTCATTCCAGTTTTGGCAAATGACCGCCAATTTTTTTGTGGGATAAGCTGAATTTTAGTGACTAAAAAACGCAATTGGTTGTTAGCCAAATGCGTTACTAAAAGGGTTTATGAGGGTTGATGGTCAGCGGCAATTGACCAAGGCGATGTGTGTAACATCCAAGTAATGCCAAAAGCATCCGTGAATTGGCCCATTTTACCACCCCAGAACTGAGTTTCAAATGGCATGGTAATGGTGACTTCACCGGAATCAACGAGCTGTTGATAAAAGGCAGTGGCTGCTTGGGCACTAGCCGCATCTTCACTATTAATATCCAACATGAGCGTAATTTGTGCAGACGGTTTAGGTGTTCCTTGAAAGGCATCCGCACATTCAAATTTAGTTCCTAGAATTGAAAAGCCAGCGTGCATGGTGAGATTATTGAGGTCGGCGTCAGCGGGCAGGCCAAATTGCTGCGCTTGTTCAGGCGTAGGACTCAGGCGATAAATGTCGGTGGCACCAAATACCCGTTGATAGTAAGCAATGGCTGTCTTAGCGTTTTCAAAAGCGAGATAAGGATAAAGTTGTGATTGCATTAAGTCATCTCCAAGATAGATTAATGGTAACAAGTTGATTGTAGCATTAACCGTTACCATTGGCGATAAAACAGCAATCTGCAATTGCGTTGGAAAGACAATTCATGAAAATTGTCGTATTCCGCGACAGACTGGTTGAATCGATGCTGGTCAAGTTTTAAAATGTGTTTATACTATTAGACATAGCGTTGCTTACCGCCGTTAATAGCAATTTATTCGTTTTATTTTATATTGACAAGTAGCGCTTAACAATCTAAATCTCGATCACTAGTTAATCCTTCCCAGAACGACTAGTGGCTTTTCCATAGCAATCAGCTGGTCTCCCAACCGGTGATTGTGATGCGATCGTGTGATTGTACGATCCCCTTGGAACGTCTGACTAATTGGTTAGGCGTTTTTTTGTTGTTTATCGCTAAGGTGGCATATGTTAAAAAATCCTGCAAACCTTACGTGATTAGCGGGATTTTTAGCGATAAAAGGATTTTGATTCACTACCAAATTGACTGAAAGTACGAGATCACCATAATAGTAAGCTCGCAATGACAATTAAAAGTAGCAGATCAATGCCAGCAAAGGCCCAGTTCAAGCGCTGTTTCCAAGCGCGATAACTGTCGAGTCCTAAGATACCGACCATAATGGCGAGTAACGCAAAACTTGAAAAAAGTAACACAGTATCATTTTGATGCAAGGTATAAGGGAGCAGGATGAGTTGGACAATCAGCCAAATCCCGGTGACGAGTAATAAACGTTGAATAATAGCATCTTGACGTAATGGTTTCATGAGGTCACACCTCCAAATTAATTACTTCTGATTGTAATCGCTATCATCGCTAATAAACAGCGCAATTATCAGGAGTTGTTTTAGAATCAGACAATTTAAATGAAGTGTTGCAAAAATCATTTATTCGGGTTAATATTGATACATTCTAATATTTGAACGGAAGAATGAAAGGGGCCTTTAATATGGACCGAAACGAGGCGGCACTGAAAGAATTCCGCGAGACAATTCCGATTTTTGAAGTGCTGGCGGACGAACGTCGTCAACAGATTATGATTGAGTTAACGCAGCATGCTAAAGGATTAACGGTTGGTGAATTAACTAAAATCATGCAAATTTCACAACCAGCCGTTTCCCATCAACTTAAGACGTTAAAAGATCATCATTTTGTTAGTGTTGAACGGCAGGGGACTCGTAATTATTATCACGTGACTTTTGACGGTCCACTAACTAAGGTCGAACATTTAATTCATACGTTACGGGAAGATTTGAAGCAAAAGCCATATTTACAATAGGACTAGTCCAAGCGTTGCCGCGGGAGCAGCGTTGTTTTCGGTCTATTACATTCTAATATTCGAATATAAGAATCAAAAAATGGGGTGGTTACAATTTCTATTCGTACGGAGTTGGATTTGCAACGTGCGATGTATCAATTATTAGAGCAGCGATCAATGTCACAAATTACGGTTGAGCAGATATGCACGCAGGCTTTGATTCATCGGAGTAGTTTTTATCGGTACTATACAGATAAATTCAACTTGTTGACGCAAATGGTCATGCATACGCTGGCTGAATTACTGGCGGCCGAACAAACTAATGCAGTCGGTTCGGCCGTAATGGCCCAATTTATTGGGACCCATACGCAAGTGTTACGGCATTTATTGGTGACGAATACGGAAGGCGATAATAATCGCTCGCAGCGGGTCATCAATGATTGTTTTTTAACAATTGCGCAAACTGGGGCTACTGATCGGGTTCTAATGATGATGCGGACCGCATCGGAACCAGATTTAACGGCGTATCTGGTTAGTGGCGCTATTACGAGTATCGTGCAATGGCTCAGTAGTGAGGGAATTGATGGGGCGTCCGTTCAAACGCAATTAGCGATTGAACGCACCTTAGCAACTTTTTTCTCACTAGAACAACAATCAATTTAATTACTTTGAAGGAAGGCTCGATGTTTTGAAAATGATTAGCGGGGAATGGCGATCAATTCGTCATAACAAGATTCTATGGATTTCAGTTTCAGTCATGATTTTAATTCCATTTTTATACAGTGTGTTTTTTCTAACTTCAGTTTGGGATCCTTATGGGGATACTAAGAAGTTACCAGTGGCGGTTGTTAATCAAGATAAAGCTGTGAACTATCAAGGCAAGCGCTTTGCGGTCGGTGAACAGTTGGTGACTAACCTAAAGAAAAATGACCAACTTGGTTGGCACTTTGTTTCAGCTAAAAAGGCTAAAAATGGATTAGCAACGCACAAATATTATACGGTCGTCACCATTCCGGCCAATTTTTCACAACACGCAACGACGGTAACCAGTAATCAGCCGCAAACAATGAAACTGCATTATGCGACTAATGCGTCGTTGAATTACATTGCTAAAGTGATTAGTGATGCTGGGGCCACTCAATTGAATCAAAATGTCCGAGCGGCCGTGACGAAAGCTTATGCCTTAGCAATGTTTAAACAAGTGAAAACGGCTGGCGAGGGTTTCAGCCAAGCAGCCGATGGGGCGACGCAACTAAAGAACGGTGGCGTTGAACTCCAATCCGGGCTGACGACATATACGACCGGCGTGCATACTTTAAAGGATGGCACGACGGAACTTAACACCAAGGTTCAGCAATTACCGGCTGGCATTGCTAAGTTAGCAAATGGTGGCAGTGCCTTACAAACGGGCCTCGATACGTTAAATGATAGTACCGGTGCCTTAGCGAGTGGTGTAACCAAGTTAGCGGATGGTTCTGGACAAGTCACGACAGGGTTACAAACGTTAAATGGCAAGACGGGGACCTTAGCGAGCGGCGTAACTAAGCTAGCGAGTGGTTCCAGTCAAGTCACGAGTGGATCTAAACAAGTGACTGACGGTCTCCAGACGTTAAATAGTAAAACGGGGACGTTGGCGGATGGCGTTGTGACCTTAGCCGATGGGTCACAGGCGCTAGCCGTTAACTTGGTTAGTTATACGGATGGTGTCTATCAAGTGTCATCGGGCCTCCGGACGCTAAATAGCCAAACCGGAGAACTATCGACGACCGTGAAAACATTAAATGATGGTTCGAAAACCTTAGCAAATGGTTTAACGACCTATACTAACGGGGTATCGGATGCTAGCAATGGCGCCAAACAAGTCAGTGATGGGTTAGCTAGCTTACAAACAAAAACGAGTAGTTTACCCACCCAGGCTAAAGCTCTGGCAAATGGGACAGCTGGTATAAGTTCGGGTATCGGTGGTATTAAGGCTAGCAATAGTCAGATTAGTAATGGGTTGAATCAGCTCTATGCCACCAGTACAAGTGAGACAAACAAGCAAAAAATTCAGGATTTACAGACTGGCATGAGTCAGATGGCTAAAGCCTTGGCGCAAGTCGAGAAACAATTAGCGGCCGGTTCACAACCTACGAATTCGACGGCCATGGCGACGGTTATGCATGATATGCAAGCTAATGTCGATCAATTAACAGCCACGACGATTACTAGTCAGGATAATGATGTGACCCAACAAATCAATGCCAAGATTGAAGCATTGAAAACGTCACAACATTTAACTGATGACCAAGTTAAAGCACTGGAAACCAGCTTAGCGAGTGTGAAATCAACGACGACAACTAAGTCAGCGACGAATACTCAAGCAGCGCAAGCTTTGACGGCCAATATGGCTAAATTACAACAGACTGCGTCCAATCAACCAGCCAGTTTAGTGACTGAGTTTAAGGGTCTCGAAGAGCAGTTTAACACTCTCGAAAAAGGGGTTAACACGTTAGTCTCAGAATCAGCTGAGATGACGAGCACAGTCGATACCTTAGGCCAAGGTTCTAGTAAAATTACAAGTTACTTAACAGAGCTCCAACAGAGTGCCAATGCGTTAAGTACCGGCATGACGAACTTGAGCAGTCAAGTCCCCGCATTAACGAGTGGGATTGATGTCTTAGCCAGTGGGGCCAATAAGGTAACGGTGGGTACTCAAGCTTTGACGGCTCAAAATACAGCACTTAACACGGGTGCCGGTCAATTGAACTATGGCTTGACGGCCGTTAATGGGGCCGTTCCTGCCTTGACTGGCGCAATTAGTCAGTTAAGCACTGGTGCCCAGACGGTGGCGTCTAATTCGGCTGCCTTGAACAGCGGTGCCAGCCAAATTGCTGCTGGTAATGCGCAACTTAATACTCAAGTTCCAACGTTAGTTGCGGGTGTTGCACAATTATTTGCTGGCTCTAATCAAGTCACTGCTGGTTCTGGCCAAGTCACGGGTGGGTTAACCACTTTGAACAGTCAAGTTCCGGTGTTAGTGAGTGGCGTGGCGCAATTGTTTGGCGGGTCTAGTCAGGTGACGGCCGGCTTAAATACGCTCAATACCCAAGTGCCAACTTTAGTTTCTGGCGTCCAACAATTGGATACTGGGGCAAGTCAATTAAATACTGGGCTACAGACTTTACAAGGGAGTACCGGCCAATTGACTGACGGCGTTCAACAATTAGCTGATGGTGCCGATCAATTGGACACGAATTCACCTAAATTATTAAGCGGCACTAAAAAGATTAAAAAGGGTAATGCGACCTTGGCGGAATCCTTACAAAGTGGCGCCGATACGGTTAATGCAACACCGTTGAAGAGTGCAAACGCACAAATGTTTGCGACGCCATCGAAATTGACGCATTCTAATTACAGTTATGTGCCTAACTATGGCCATGCCTTAGCACCATATGTCTTGTCATTGGCACTTTACGTTGGGGCGATTGTCTTTAACTTTGCCTATCCAATTCGACGGATTGCGGATGATGATGGTACGGCGACACAATGGTTCTTTAGTAAGGTTGCGGTAGGCGCCCCAGTGGCAGTCTTAATGGCGATTATCGAGTGTGTTGCGTTGTTAATCGTGGGGTTAAAACCAATTAGTATGGTGGGTTACTTTACTACGGCGATTATGATTGCGTTGGCCTCGATGTTTATCGTCATGTTCTTGTCGATGTTGCTGGATAATCCAGGGCGCTTCTTAGCGATGGTCTTGTTGATGTTGCAACTAGGTGGTTCTGGTGGGACGTTCCCAATGGAAATCACGAACTCGTTCTTCAATGCGATTCATCCATATCTCCCATTAACTTATTCCATCTTAGCATTCCGGCAATCAATTACCGGTGGTTGGGGCAGCAGTACCTATGTCTCCTCAATTGTCATGTTACTGAGCTTTACAATTGGCGCCTTGGTCCTTCTCTGGGGGTCAATGGTCCTACTTAAAAAGCGCAATCTCCAAGAACCAACAACGGCATCAATCCAGATGAAAGCTGGTAAATAGGTGTCAGCAATTTAAAAAGCGGCGATAATCAACAGGTTAAGGTTGGTTATCGCCGCTTTTTCTGTTTAGTCGACTTGAGCCAATCCCCGCAAGTTCGAACAACATTAGGTCGTCTAATCACCGAATGTGGTAATATTAATGATTGTTTCATTAAATTTTAATTTCATTAGTTGGAGGTGCAAAATTGAGTATTTTTCTAAAATTAGGGTGGTATTTTCGGCGTGAATGGAAGCTTTATCTCGCGGGCGTCATTGGCCTGATTTTAACGGCTATTATTGGCGTCGTCCCCCCACGAATTATTGGGAATGTGGTGGATGGTATTAATCAGCATACGTTAACAGCTCACTCACTAACCATCTATTTAGCGATTATTGCCGTTGCGGCGGTCGGCCAGTATTTAACACGTTATTTATGGCGCAATGCAATCTGGGGTGGTGCCGCTGGCTTGGAGCGTACTTTGCGAGAACGGTTGTTTAGTCATTTTATGAAGATGGATGCGACCTTTTATCAACAGTATCGAACTGGGGACTTGATGGCGCACGCCACCAATGATTTAACGGCGGTTGAACGAGTCGCCGGTGGTGGTATTTTGCAGTTCGCAGATTCCATTATTACCGGTGGGACAACTTTAATCGCGATGATGACCTTGATTGATTGGCGATTAACGGTAATTGCGGTGGTGCCATTTCCATTGTTAGCGGTGGTCTCACGGTACTTGGGTCGTAAGATTCATGTGGCGTTCCGGGATTCTCAAGCGGCTTTTTCACGTTTAAATAATAAAGCGCAAGAAAGTATTAGTGGCATTAAAGTGATTAAGGCGTTGGGCCAGGAAAAGGCGGACGTGGCAGACTTTGATCAACAGGTTGATCGGACTATTAAAATTAATCGACACGTGAACTTTTTAGATTCCTTATTCGATCCGGCAATTACGTTAATTATTGCAGTATCATATGCGGCCACAATTATTTTAGGTGGCTTGTATGTGACTAATCAGGTGATTACGATTGGTAATTTAGTGTCATTCATTACGTATTTAGGGATGATGGTGTGGCCGATGTTTGCGGTTGGCATGCTGTTTAATACCATGGAACGTGGGAATGCTTCTTATGATCGGGTCATGGAATTGTTAAATCAGACTAGTGCCATTGTGGATCGCCAAGATGGGTTGCAGCAACGGCCAAGTGGTGATTTACATTATCAAATTAATCAATTTAATTATCCTAATGATGACGGCACTAGCTTGAAAGAAGTCCATTTTGACTTGAAGGCGGGCCAGACCTTAGGGATTGTTGGCCGCGTTGGTGCAGGTAAATCAACGATTATGCGCTTAATTTTGCGCGAATTTGATAATTATGCTGGCCAGATTAGTTATGGTGGTCATGATATTAAAGACTATGCTTTGGATAGCTATTTGCCAGCGATTGGCTACGTGCCACAAGATAGCTTTCTGTTTTCGAATACGATTCGTGAAAATATTCGATTCGCTGATCCTAAGGTGAGTCAAACGACTGTTGAAGCGGTCGCTGCTAAAAGTGATTTAAGTAGTCAGATTGCCGGGATGGCAGCTGGTTATGATACGCAAGTTGGTGAAGAAGGCATATCACTTTCTGGTGGTCAACGGCAACGATTAGCGATTGCGCGAGCGTTATTGATTAATCCAGAATTATTGATTTTAGACGATGCGTTATCAGCTGTAGATGCTGAAACTGAAGCTGAAATTTTAGCGAATTTGAAAGCAGAGCGGGCAGATAAAACGACGATTATTGCGGCACACCGCTTGAGTTCCGTCATGAATGCTGACGAAATTATCGTCATGGCAGCTGGTCAAATTACAGAACGTGGGACACATGCCGAGCTTATGGCGCAACATGGCTGGTATCGTGCGATGTTTGATCGCCAACAGCTTGAAACTAAAGTGGAAGGGGCGGTGCAATAATGTCACAACATCAATCAGTTTGGGCGCGTAGTATGCCGGTTAAAGAACAATTGACGGTGATTCGGCGACTCTTTGCGTATGCCAAACCATTTAAGTGGTATTTCGTCATTACAATTGTGATGTCCGGGTTAATTAGTTTAGTTAATATCTACTTACCGAAAGTGTTACAACTGTTCATTGACCGTTATTTGCGGATCGGACACGCCACCTTACCAATCATGTGGTATTTTGCCGGGTTGTATTTCTTTGGCATGTTGATGCGCGCTATCATGCAATTCTTCCAGAACTATACGAGTACAATGGGTGCGGAATACATGCTTGAAAATGTTCGGCGGCAAATGTTTAAGAAGCTGCACCGCATGGGCATGCGGTATTTTGATCAGGTGCCCGGCGGCTCGATTTTGTCACGTTTAACGAATGATACGATGTCCTTTTCAAATTTCTGGGCACTGTTTAATACACTATTCACTGCTTTTTTTGCGGTGATTTCATCATTTCTAGCCATGTATTTTACGGATCATGAAATTGCGTTGTGGTTACTCGTATTTATGCCGTTTTTGGCAGTGACCATCTGGTATTACCAACGGTATAGTTCACGGGTGTATCGGCGCATGCGGGAACGGTTAAGCGAATTAAATACTAAGCTAAGTGAAGCTATCACTGGTGTTAGTGTGATTCAACAATTTCGGCAAGAACACCGAATTAATGGTGAATTTGATCAGACAAATGATGCGTACTTTAAGACGCGACAAGCGATGATTCGCACCAACTCACTGTTACTTAGTCCGATTATTAACTTATTTTATGCGCTTGGCACGGTCATGATTTTAGGCTTCTTTGGGGTCCGTGGCTTGAATGGTTACGTGGCGGCCGGGGTCGTGTATGCGTTTATTACGTATTTGGATAACTTCTATAACCCAATGACGCAAATGATGGATAATCTATCCGACTTTCAGGATGGGGTTGTTGCTGGATCACGTGTTTTACGGGTGATGGATGATCCGACTGTCGCACCAGCCCAACAAGCCGACCCAACTGCAAAAATTACACGTGGTAAGATTGAATTTCGACACGTGACCTTTGCCTATGATGGGGTTAATCCAGTTTTAAAAGATGTGTCTTTTGTTGCCGAGCCAGGCCAAACCGTCGCATTAGTCGGTCAGACCGGGAGTGGTAAAACATCGACGATTAATGTCTTGATGCGTTTTTATGAGTTCCAAGCCGGTGAAGTTTTAATTGATGACCGGGATATTCGTGAGTATCCGGCCAAAGAATTACGGCAAAAAATGGGTCTCGTCTTGCAGGAACCCTTTATGTTTTATGGCGATATCAATTCTAATATTCGGATGTTTGATGAACAGATTTCGGATGAACAGGTCCAGGCAGCAGCTAAGTTTGTTAAAGCGGATGACTTTATTGATGAGTTACCCAAGACCTACCAATCGCGGGTGATTGAACGTGGTGCTAGTTATTCGTCTGGTCAGCGGCAATTAATTTCATTTGCACGGACGATTGTGACGGATCCGAAAATCTTGATTCTAGATGAAGCGACTGCCAACGTGGATACCGAGACAGAAGCGATGATTCAAACGGGTCTCAATCGGATTCAAGAAAATCGGACCACCATTGCCATTGCGCATCGATTATCGACGATTCAAAAGGCTGACTTAATTCTAGTGTTGAATCAAGGAAAAATCGTAGAACGCGGGACTAATGATGAGTTGTTGGCGCAACATGGGTACTATTACGATATGATTCAATTACAAAATTCGGCGCATACGGATTAAAACCATGTTAAGCTAGAGTCAAAATTAACTGGGGTGAAACAAATGCAACGAAAAATAACTATCGTGACGGCCGGTTTAATGCTAGTCTTGAGTGGATTTAATTTAGGACTGGCGCTTTTACAGCTATTTGAACCAACGGTGCCACATAAAATTAAGCTTAAAGTGAAAATTAAGTAAAGTATCTTGCTTAATCTGATGATTACGTCTGTAATCGTTGAGCGAAGCGGTTGAAGCTGCGATGAAAATCACAGTTTCAATCGCTTTTTAATTTTTTTTAGGCAAACCCCTTGCCTTAGTCCCACTGTAAGCTAGTAGACTATTCGTTAGACATGACTAAATGTCGATTGGAAAAGGGGCATTTTTAATAAAATGAAAACTATTAAACAACAACGATTAACAGGTGAACGCGCTTTATTCAAGGCGCATGATTTACACATTGAAAACAGTACTTTTGCGGCGGGCGAATCGCCACTCAAAGAAAGTCAACGGATTGAGTTAGTACAGTCAATCTTTGAATGGAAGTATCCGTTGTGGTACAGCCGTCATATCAAGGTAGATAACTCGATTTTTAAAGAAATGGGACGCTCTGGGATTTGGTATACCGATGATATTACGGTGACTAACAGTACTCTACAAGCTCCCAAGTTATTTCGGCGTGCCAGTCAGATTAAGTTAGACCACGTCCACTTTTCACACGCCGAAGAAACCCTATGGAACTGTCGCGATATTGAGATGACTTCAGTTCAGGCCGCCGGTGATTATTTTGGGATGAATAGTGAAAACATCAAAATAGATGGGCTCGACTTAGTCGGCAACTATGCTTTTGACGGTGCTAAGAATTTAGAAATTCATCACGCCACTTTGATGACGAAAGATGCTTTGTGGAATTGTGAGAATGTCACCGTCTATGATTCTAAAATCATTGGCGAGTATCTTGGTTGGAACTCTAAAAACGTGCGCTTGGTTAATTGTACGATTGAAAGTGATCAAGGTCTTTGTTATATTGATGGGCTTAAAATGGAAAACTGTACGTTATTAAATACGGATTTAGCCTTTGAATATTGTCGCAATATTGATGCTGAGATTGTTTCAACGATTGATAGTGTTAAAAATCCAATCAGTGGGCGGATTCAGGCGCCGGCGATTACTAAAATTATTATGGATGATCCTGAGATTGATCCCCATCAAACGGTGATTAGTGTGACGACGGAAAGTCGTGAACCCCATGCCATTTGACTTTGAAACGGTGATTGATCGCCGACAGACTAATTCGGCTAAGTGGCATGTTAAGCCTCATGAATTACCGATGTGGATTGCGGATATGGACTTTAAAACTGCGCCGGCCATTACGGCAGCATTGAAAAAAAGAGCAGAGTTTGGCATTTTTGGTTATGAAGAAATTCCAGCGGCGTATTATACAGCGGTCGCCAATTGGTGGGGGCAGGAACATCACTTTCAGTTGCCAACCGCTTGGCTACTATTTTGTACCGGCGTCGTCCCGGCAATTTCATCGATTGTGCGAAAAATGACGGCGGTTGGCGATAATGTCTTGGTACAAGCTCCCGTATATAATATTTTTTATCACTCGATTGAAAATAATGGCCGTCATTCGGTTTCTAGCGATTTACAAGATCGTGCTGGTCAGTATCAAATTGATTTTGATGATTTAGCGCAGAAGCTTGCTGATCCTTTGACGACAATGATGATTGTATGTAACCCACATAATCCGATTGGCATCGTCTGGTCACGAGCTACGCTACAACGTATCGGCGAACTTTGTTTAAAGTATCACGTCTTATTATTGGCGGATGAAATTCATTGTGACCTAACCTTGAATGGCACCCAATATACGCCGGTCGCTTCACTAACGGCGCCGGTTGCGGCTAATAGCATCAGTTGTATTTCGCCTAGCAAGACGTTTAACGTGGCCGCTTTACATGCGGCTACCTTGGTGATTCCAGATGAGACGATTCGGGACCGTGTGAGTCGGGGAATTAACAATGATGAACTCGCTGAGCCCAATTCATTTGCGATTCCTGGTAGCATTGCCGCTTATCAAGAGGGTCATGCTTGGCTTGCTGCCTTAAGGACTAAGTTAGCGGCTAATCAGCGGACTTTACAGACTTTTATTGCGACGAATATCCCAACAATTACAGTCATTGAGGCGCAAGCCACTTACTTGATTTGGTTAGATATTAGTCAGATTGCGACCGATGCGACCGAGTTAGCCACGTTTATTCGCCAACAGACTGGGTTATTCTTGTCGGCTGGGGATGTGTATCGTGGTGATGGCAACCACTTTTTACGGTTGAACTTAGCTTGTCCGACGAGTGAATTAATGGATGGGTTACAGCGATTACAAGCAGGCATTGAAGCCTATCAAGCTAAATAATCAGCAGGAGCGTGGGACAATTTAACTTTTGTCTCATGCTTTTTTTGTTAACGCAATGGAGCATGAAACTTCCCTTAGAATCACCCTTCTATTAAAATGAAATTAAACGATGAAAGCGGTGGGTGATGACAATGGAAATTGGGATTATTGGAGCCGGCACTGTCGGTACGGTGTTGGCACAAACTTTTGCACAACAGGATCATCAAATTAAATTAAGTCGGCGGCAAGGACCGGCAAGCTTATCAGCTCGGCGTGAGGACTTTCCGGCTAACGTTCAATTTGTAACTGTCGCAGTCGCTTTACAGGCGCCGCTAGTCATCATTGCGGTGCCATTTGAACAAGCATCAGGGGTGTTATCACAAGTGGTGGATTATCAACAGCGCATTGTGGTTGACGTGACGAATCAATTTACCGCTGACTTTAAAAGGATTAAGACGGCACCGTTAACCGGCAGTGAAGTATTGGCAGCGGCCGCTAACAATGCCCGGATAATCAAGGCATTCAATACGTTACCGCCGGAATTTATGACGGGTCAGGTTGCAGGGGCTGGTCGTCGAGTGCTATTCTATGCCGGGGACGATGTTGCGGCCAAAAAAGAATTCGCTGCCTTAGTCCGACCATTGAATTTTCGACCAGTTAACTTAGGTAAACTCCGTCATGGCGGTAGTGTCATGCAGGTCGGTGGTGGTTTAGGTAATACACATTTTGTTCAGGTCGATGAATAGGGGAGGACGAGTAGTTGCAAGCATGGGTTATCACAACACCAGATGAGAAAAAATTATCTGATTTAAAGGTAGCAAGCGTCGCAAAACCAATGCCAGCACATGATGAGCTACAGGTTAAAGTGCACGCCGTTGGGTTAAATCCAGTCGATTATAAAGTCATCACCAGTGGTGGGGCTAATTGGCAGTATCCACATGTAATTGGAATTGATGTGGCTGGTGATGTTAGTGCGGTTGGTTCAGCCGTGACGGGTTTTGAAGTCGGTGACCGGGTCTTTTATCACGGTGATTTACGACGAAATGGTAGTTTAGCTGAGTATACGGTGACACTTAGTACAAGCGTGGCACATTTGCCGGCGGAATTAAGTTACGTGCAAGGCGCAGCCATTTTATGTGCCAATTTAACGGCCTATCAAGCGTTATATCGAAAAGTTAATTTAAAAACGGCACATAGTGTGTTGATTCATGCGGGGGGTGGCGCCGTGGGCTTGGCCGCATTACAGCTGGCAAAGCTGTTAGGGTTACAAACCATCACAACGGTTTCAGCGCGAAAACGAGCACTAGTTGACCAAGTCGGTGCTGATACGGTGATTGATTATCAGCAAATATCAGTTACGGCGGCTGTTTTACAAGCGACGCAGGGCCGAGGGGTGGATATCAGTCTGAACACGATTGGTGGTGCCGAACTCGCCGCCGATACTGAACGAATGGCTTATAATGGTCAGATTGTCGCCATTGGTGATGGCTATCCTGAACATATTGAGCTGGATAATCGGGCACTATCCCTAATTCGATCGAGCTTAGGTGGGGTTTACCGGTCAAAGGATGCTTTACAAATTCATGATTTAGCAGTGATGACCCATGATGTTGGTCAACTTGTTGTGGCCGGCAAGTTAGCGCCCATGATTGATACGGTACAGCCATTTTCAGAAGCTGCGACGGCATTACAACAATTGCAAGCTGGAAAAAATGTCGGTAAGTTGGTTATTAGTCTTGACTAGCCGGTGTCAAATGAGCGAAGTCTGCGGGTTAACATGCAGCAAGTTCGGTCAGTGTGGTATGCTTAATGTATCTTAAGATTAAAGGAAGTTCAGCATGGAAATCGATAATGATCCAGCGTATCAAAAAATGATCAACGGAGAATTGTACCTAGAATCACCACTGTTGTTAGCCCGACGAAACTTTGTCCGGACACAAATTATGACCTATAATCAGCTGGCCGATAATGACCAACGCAATGACGGCATGCGCAAACTTTTACGTTCAGTTGGAGACCGTTTTTTTGTCGAACCAACATTTGAATTTAGTTATGGTGTCAACATTACGATTGGTAACCATTTTTATGCGAACCACGGTGTGACGATTTGTGACGAAGGGGTCGTTAAGATTGGGAATGATTGTAAGTTTGGGCCGAAAGTCGGGTTGTATACCCCAGTTCATCCGTTAGATCCAACGGTACGTCGGACCGAAGCTGAGCGAACGGCGCCGATTACCATTGGTAACGATGTGTGGATTGGTGGTAGTGCCATGGTCTTGCCAGGTGTGACGTTAGGCAATAACGTGGTTGTTGGCGCAGGGGCAGTGGTTACGCATTCATTTCCAGATAACGTGGTTGTCGTGGGAAACCCTGCTCGTATTTTAAAAGAAAATAAACCAGCGGCTAAGTAAGCTTACAAAATGGGAGGGTTACCATGTCAGAAATGAGTCCTAAAGAATTTAAACATATTTTGGTGGGCGTCGATGATTCGGATGATGCCCAATTAGCCTTTCGCTATGCGATTAATCGCGCCAAAACGGATGGTGCGAAGTTAACGATTGTTTCGATTTTGGAACAAGATAATATGAACGTTTATGAAGCGATGAGTAAAGATTTTATTCATGGTCAGCGGGCAGACCTGGAGCACCATGTGTTACAGTACGAGAAGTTGGCACGCCAATTTGGAGTGGTCGATGTTAACACAGTCGTTGATGAAGGTGATCCTGGCGAAACCATCGTCAAGGATATTATTCCAGCCCTTAAACCAGACTTGTTGGTGATTGGGTCCATCTCTAAACAAGGGGTGCGTAAATATTTCGGGTCGCAAGCCGCCTATATGGCGAAACATGCGCCGATTTCAGTACTAGTTGTCCGATAGTCAACTTTAAAACTAGGTTTAAAAGCGGGGAAGCCACTCAGGCGCCCCGTTTTTATGCTATTATTGAGAAATATAAAACTAACGGAAGAGGTCCGCATATGAAAAACATCACTTTATACCTGGTCGTCACCGGCACCACTTATTTTAATCAACTTGATCGTTTTCAAGGTTGGAGCGGGACGCCGTTAACTACCGCTGGGCAACAAACCAGTCAGACCGTTGGACAACATTTAAAAACGGTGAAATTTGATACCGCGTTTGCAAGTGATACGAGCCGTGGCGCTCAAACCGGTCAAGCTATTTTGGCTGCGCAGTCAGCTGCCCCTAAATTACAATTAAAAGCGGCGTTACGGTCGCCATTTTATGGTGGCTTTGAAGGGTTTGAACAATCTGCCGTGTGGTCTGGCTTTGCGACTAAGTTAGGTTATCCTAGTGTGGAAGCTTTTGAGGCTGACCAGACGCCAACTGAAATTCAAAATTTGATTCATGACCATGATGCGGATGGCTTAGCCGAAAACGGGATGGAATTCTGGCAACGTTATAAAGCCGGTTTGGATCAAGTGACTGCGGCTACGCCGAATCATGGGAGTGCGTTAGTGATTGTTGATAGTTTTGCTTTACGGACTTTCTTAGTTCAAACGACCGAAGTTCAGCCAACCGCGCAACGCTTGGCCAATAGTGCGGTGACAATCTTGTCACAGGTTGGGGATCAATTCACAATAGCTGCTAATTAGTTATCCCCAGTGGATAACTGCGGTGAGTCGAGTCACCTGTGGATAAGTAGTCAAGTTACAAGTAAACCATTAAATTTATCAAAATAGGAGTCTTTAAAGATGCAAGTATATGTTGTAACGAGTGTGGTTGCCGGTCAAACGACGGTCGCTCCAAAGGCGATGCAAGCCTTTATTACCGCTTTAAGTGAACAATTAGGGTCGAAGTACACTGTGACCTTAGACACCGATTATGGACAAACATTACAAGCTCAAACCCCAGCAGTCTATCTGGTTTATTTTGGGTCACAAGCCAATTTAACGGCGGAACAACGTAAAAAAATGATTATTTATTATGCGGATGACGATGTGGATAACTGTCAGACGGGACGTTTTGTGGATATGTTACAGCAACTTAATAAATAAGTTATCAACAGGTGGAGGTCAGCGTCTTGAACTTATTAGCCTTAGGTGGCATTGCCATTGTGTTAGTTATTTTAGAAGAATTCGTATTTTCAGCGAGTCGTTACTTTTGGGTTGGCGGGATTGCACCAGTGTTGTGGACCATCTTTTTAGCGTATGTTGTGATTGTGCACGCAGCGAACTTAACGGTGGTGGACTATGCGTTAGCGATTATTGCGGTGATTGTCCCATATGTGTGCTGGGGAAATGGCTTCCAGCGACGTGCTAACCGCCGGCAATCGTAAAAAGTTATCAACGGTTGGGTACACTTGTGCTGTGGATAACCCACAAGGTTTGTTTTGGGGCGTCAAAGTGAGCCGTAACCGATTAAGAAAGTAGGCGTTAGCAATGTGGCGAGCCGGTAATTTAATAAGTAGTTGGTTTTTAGGCGCCATTGCCGTCTTCATCATTATGGTGGGGACCGCACGTCAAGAAGTCAGTCGAATTGTGCTGGAATTTAATCCATTAGTGATTTATAGCATTATTTGTGCGTTAATCTTATTTCCAATTGTAAAGTATCGTTGGGCGAAGGTCTTTAAAGTGTGGCGGAAGACCCCTAAAGCGAGGCCAGAAACGCGGCCTGATGAGGACCAAATTATTCAAGATTCAGGGCGGCCCTGGTCAATCACCACTAAGCGGACGAAACCGAAGCCGGTACCGACTGCACTAACGCCGCAAGTTGAAGCTAAGAGCGACTTTATGGATGATTTCATTAATTTTTTTAAGAATATCTTGATGGCCTTAATCTTAGTGCCACTTAGTCCGATTGTTTGTGGCTATTTTTGGGTGAAAGACCGGCGTACCAACTGATAATAATTTTGTGAAGCGTTTAGGTTAATCCGGAACGTAAATCGCTACAAAATAAAAAATAATCGCTACCAGAATGAAGCGTTTCATCATTCTGGTAGCGATTATTTGGTATCAATCATCAAGGATACCGAAACGTGAGACCGAAATTTGATTCACGTTTTTTAAGGTTGGTAACTATTAATATATTGACGACGGTTCTGCCATGGCCAAGCTTTAACGACCCCAATCATCTTGTTCTTAGGGACGAGCCCCCAATAACGACTGTCACTAGAGACGCTGCGATGATCCCCCAAGACGAAATAATAGCCTTTGGGGACTTTGTTGGTTGTGACGCTCTTTTTCCAACCTTGATCATGACTCAGACTAGTTAAGGTCCAGCCGGTAACTTGGCTGTGCTTATTAGCCATAAAAGATCCCGTGGTTTGTTGATAGTTATTCTTTAAATAGGTTTGTTTGACCAACTTGTTATTCACATATAGCTTCCCAGTACTGGAATAACGAATGGTATCACCAGGCATCCCAATCACGCGCTTAACGTAAACGGTATTTTTAGTGGCGTCATCCCCGAGTCCGTAGGCATTGAAGACGACGACGGCACCGGCCTTAACTTGGCTGGTTTTAAAGGCAATCACCCGTTCATTGTTTTGCAGATTGGGTTGCATTGAGCTCCCGTCGACGCGAACCATTGTGAACCAAAATTGTCGAATCAGCAGTGCTAAGCCCAGCCCAATTAGAACTGGTAACACCCAACTCATAATATTCTTAACTGATTTCATAGTATTTGACTCCCTTAAGTGTGTGTATAAGTCCTATTATATACGAAGTGATGGTTTTTTTAGCATAAAAAAACTTAAAAGTTAATTGGGTTTGGTTTGCGATGAGCTGGAATAAAGTTGTAATCGCTGTTATTATCTGGTTAACTTTAAATAGCTAAGACTTTAATTAATGGAGGACAGTTAAAAATGAAATCACAAAAAGCACGGATGTTAGCCGGCGAGTTATATATTGCGCAAGATCCAGAACTTGGTCGAGAAAGCCGTCACGGTAAGCGGTTGGCTCGAATCTATAGTCAAACGACAGAAGCCGAAGGGGCCTACCGTCAAGAATTACTAACGGCCCTATTCAAAAAAATTGGTCCCAATGGCTATATTGAACCACCATTCCATACCGACTACGGGACCAATACTACAATTGGCAAGAATTTTTATGCTAATTACGATGCCATCTTTGTCGATTGTGGCCCGATTACGATTGGTGATAATGTCTTTATGGGACCACGGGTCGGGTTATACACTGCGGGGCATCCAATTGATCCAGTGATTCGGCGCGAACAATATGAATACGGGCGTGCAATTACGATTGGTGATGATGTTTGGATTGGCGGTAACGTAGTGATTAATCCGGGTGTCACCATTGGCAATAATGTGGTGATTGGGTCTGGCTCAATCGTGACCAAGTCGATTCCGGATAATGTGGTTGCGGTGGGCAATCCTTGCCGGGTCCTGCGCCCAATTACCGCCGGTGACCACACCGCTTGGCAACAACAAAAAGCAGCTTATTTAGCCGATCAAGATTAGGTAGGACCAGTCTGGGTAGAACTCAGACTTTTTTGTTAAAAAATTGATTATAAAAAAATGAAATTTTTATTACGACTAACTATGAGGCATAATACTGGTATAACAGCGATACCCACGTTTGGACAGTGGCTAACTAAACGTGGGGACTTGCACGGTGATAAAAAAAGTGATGTAATCAAACTAACGAGTAAGTTGTGGGTGTCAGTTTGTCGACAACTAAAATTTAGATAGGGTGGAATCAACATGAATGAAGCAGTCGAAGCCTTAAGCGCAATCGTTAAAATGAATACGGTTAATGGCAATGAAAAACAAGTTGCGGATTATTTAGCGCAGCTCTTAAATCAACATGGAATCGCAACAAAATTAATTGACTATAGTCCGAATCGGACGAGTTTAGTTGCAGAAATTGGCGACGGTCATGGTCCGGTGGTCGGTTTTGATGGTCACGAAGATACAGTTGCCTTGGGGGATGCCTCGAAGTGGGCCGGGAGTCCTTTGTCGGCGGTTGTTAAAGATAATAAATTGTTCGGCCGGGGCGTAACGGATATGAAAGCCGGTCTCATGGCAGGCGTCTTAACCATGATTAATTTAAAAGAAGCCAATGTGCCATTACATGGGACTTTGCGGCTAATGGCCACAGTGGGTGAAGAGAATGGTCATTTAGGCGCTGAACAATTAGTTGAACAAGGGTATGCGGATGACTTGCAGACGTTGATTGTGGGCGAACCGAGCGGTGCTGATAAACGGTTGTTAAGTCAAAAACCGATTCAAGCCATGCTTGGCGTTAATGCGGCGGCCGCAGCGAAAATGGCGGCGGCTAATCCGACCACGGAACAACATTTTATTGAATTAGCCCATAAAGGATCACTCACTTATACGGTGCATGCTAAAGGGGTAGCTGCCCATAGTTCAATGCCAACGATTGGTAAGAATGCGATTGAGATGTTAATGGCTTTCTATCAAGAACAACAGGCGTATTTTGATAGCTTCCAGACGGTGGTTAATCCGGTATTAGGGGCGACGATTCCAGTAGTGACCTTAATTAAAGGTGGCGAGCAGATCAATACGGTGCCCGCTAGTGCCGAGTTATCAATGAAAGTACGGACAATTCCAGAGTTGCGTAACGATAAGATTATTGCGAAGTTGGAACAAATTATTGCTGATTGTAATCAACACGGGGCGGCGTTAACCCTAGAGATTCAAAGTAGCTTCTATCCCGTGCACACGCCAGAAAATGCGACCTTAGTTCAGGTTGCTAAACAAATTGGTGAAGCGGTATTGACCCAAGCGTTACCTTACTTTGGTGCGCCCGGTGGTACGGATGCTTCATCATATATTGTTAAAAACCCGGCGATGGAAATCATCGTCTTTGGGCCTGGCAACATTACTGCGCATCAAGTGAATGAATACGTTGATTTAGATATGTATCAACGGTTCATTAAGTTATATGAACAATTAATCACGAAACTATTACAGTAATGAGAGGTAGAATCAGCGATGGCAGATAAAGAATTAAAACATGCACCCCATACCGAAGCCGAGTTTGAAGAAGAACTCGAAGCTGTTGAAGAAAAAGCCAACAATGAGCTACAGCTCTATGCATTATGGGGTGTCATAACGGTTGTCTTTAACGTGGTCTTGTTCTACGTGTTATATCATATATTTGGGATTGAATACCAAGTTGCAAACTTAATTGATTGGTTCTTGAGTGTGCTCTTTTCGTTTGTGGTTAACAAAATGTATGTGTTCCAGCATAAAACGGTTAGTTTAACTAAGGAAGTGGCGACCTTTTATGGGACTCGGGTGGCAACTTATTTCATTGAAGCCCTAATCTTGTGGATTGGGATTTCGTTGATGGGTGTCAACGGGACCATGACTAAAATCATCGGTCACGGGATTGCGTTAGTGGCAAATTATTTCTTGTCTAAATGGTTAGTCTTCAAGAAAGATTAATTCAAGCAGACGTAAAAGGCTAGGATCAGTGGCGATAAGCCATGGTCCTAGCTTTTTTTGTCGTGTAAGCGCATGAGCAAATCAATTGAAATAAAAAATGCTTATAGTTATCATAATATTATTCAGAAAGCATTAGCTTTCTAAAAAGAAAGGGTGATTAAGATGTTTGGTTGGTTATGGTCATTAATTGTTGGTGGTGTCATTGGGGCGTTAGCGGGTGCGATCACGAGTCGTGATGTTCCGGCAGGGATTATTGGGAATATTGTGGCTGGATTAGTCGGTGCTTGGATTGGCCAAGCATTGTTAGGGACCTGGGGGCCATCGTTAGCTGGGATGGCGTTAGTGCCATCAATCCTAGGGGCTGTTATCTTAGTCTTGATTGTTTCAGCGGTGTTCGGGATGCGTAAAAAGCGTTAGGGATGGTGACTGGCGATGAGTCGAATAACCAAAGCATTAGTGTTCTTAGTCGGATTGATTCTCTTACTCATGGCACTGTTTGAAATTAGTCACATCTATCCAATTCCAGTCATTACCGAGTGGTTTTCACTCATGACCCTCGATTATCCAGTGATATTTGGGCTAATTACGGTAATTGCTGCGGCAATTGTGGGGTTAGTCGGTGGTGGGATGGTGCTAGTTAGTATTTTTAGGGCAACCCGCCAAAATGGCATCACGTTTACCAATCAGGTGGGAAAATTACTCGTCCCACGGCGTGCCTTAGAACGAGATCTTCAGTATCAATTAGTTGAACAGTTAAATTTAATCGAACCCCAAGTCGTGATTAAGTTGCGCTCGCGTGGCAAGACCCGCGCACGGGTTATGGCAACGGTTAATGAAACAAAGCGGTTAGATCTAATAGCTCAGCAGGTTAGTGCGTTAACGGTGCGTTATTTAGAACAAGGCTTAGGATTAAAACAAGTTAAACCAATTGTTCAGTTGACCCCGACAACGCAACAAAAGAAATTGCGGGTTGTTTAGGAGGATAGGCGATGAATAATGGTAAATATGGCCTTTTAATTGGCTTAGTGCTAGGCATTGTATGGGTGTTTAGCAGTTTTATGGCCATGCTCTTAGTAGCTGTGCTAGGACTATTCGGCTGGAGCATTGGTCGGTTTATACACCTTGATTTGGCGGCGCTTGGTAAGAAAATCGAACTATTACTGTCAAGATAATGGGGAGGATGACCAGATGGATAATGTGGCTGAAATAAAAACTAAATTGACCTTTGATGACGCGGTGATTAAGAAAATAGCTGGTATGGCTTCACGTAATATCGATGGCGTTTTATCATTAGAAGGTGGTATGTTAAGCAATCTGACGAATCGTTTTCGTAACGAGGCTGACCCGACCCAAGGGGTTGACGCGCAGGTTGGAGAAAAGCAGGTCGCTTTAGATATGACGGTAACCATTGAATATGGTAAGGATATGCGACAGATTTTTGATCAGATTTGTAAACGGGTTCAACAAGATATTGAACATTACACTGGTCTAAAAGTCATCAAGATTGACGTGCACGTTAATGATGTCATGAGTAAATCAGATTGGCAAGCCCAGACTGCAGGTAAGCCCAATGCCAAGCCAGATGCGAATATGGACCATGTTGAATAGGCGATTGAACGAATTAATGAGGAGGAAGCCACATGGAAACTAAGCAACCAGTATCGATTAAGACTGATCAAAAGATTGTCTTTGAAAGCAATGTATTAGAAAAAATAGCTGGCAAGACTGCCGCTGAGGTTGATGGCGTTTTGAGTCTGAAAGGAAATGTTATTGAAGATTTATCGAATCGCTTAACTGATGGTGAACATCCGAAAACCGGAGTTTCGGTTGACTTGGATGATGATCAGCATACCGTTGATATTGAACTCTCAGCCTTGTTGGCTTATGGCAAGGATGCAACCGAAATATTAGCTAAAGTAGCGACTAAAATTGCGGCGGCCATTAAGATGATGACTGGTTATCAGGTAAAAAACATCAAATTAATCGTCAAAGATATGCTGACACCGGAAGAATGGCAGCAGCGGCATGAGAATGATGCGCCAGCTAAAACTAGTCAGTCCTAGGTGAAAAGGAAGTCTTAGCAATATGATGTGGTCCAACTTAAAAAAGTGCTGACTGAGCCTGATTTTTAGGTCTTAGTCAGCACTTTAATTTTTACTAATCAGTTATTCTTGATGACCGAACCGGTTGAGATAGGTTTCAAAAGTCTCGTGGTCAGTGGTTACCCCTGCTTCTTTTTCTTCATACCAATTAATCTTGTCATTTAGAATCTGTAGGTGATGTTGGACTTCATTAAACTGAACTAGAAAGTCATTTTTTACTTTTTGCAGTAATGCGCGTCGTTGCGGAATCGTCGCATCGCCCTGTGCCCGCCAAATCACGTATTGTTTTAGTTCACTAATGCTCATACCGGTTCCCTTTAGATGCAGTAAAAATTTGACCCAGTTAATATCCGCTGGCTCATAATAACGACGCCCGTTGGCTAAACGGTGGGGTTCAATGAGCCCCTCATTTTCATAATACCGTAAGGTCGGTGCCGTTAAGCCGACTTGCTTAGCAAAATCACCAATTGAATAGTGTTCTAGTAGTTCAGTTGCCATAATTTAGCCTACTTTCTTCAAGTTACTTTAAGAATGATATTACCACGAAAAATTAATTTAACAAGTTTAAGATTTGTTGTTGACTTAAAGTACACTTTAAGTTCTATACTAATGACATTGTTAAAGTTAAGCAACTATTTAGGAGGAAAATAAAAATGACAACAACAGATAAGAGCGGTGTATTTGGATTAGGTGAAAAGAACGACGCCTATCAACAATATTTTATTGGTCAAAGTTATTTACAAGGGTTAGCAGCCGCGGATGATAACGTGGATGTGATGGTTGCGAATGTGACTTTTGAACCAGGGTGTCGAAATGACTGGCATATTCATCATGATGGGTTCCAGATTTTGCTGGTGACTAGTGGCGAAGGCTGGTATCAAGAAGCTGGTAAGCCAGCTCAACTATTACATGCTGGTGATGCCGTTACCATTCATGAAGGTGTTAAGCATTGGCATGGTGCCACCAAAGACAGCTGGTTTGCCCATGTTGCAATCACAAAAGGGACTAGCGAATGGTTAGAAAAAGTTGACGATGCGACATATAACCAATTAGGTTAAGGAGGAAATAACGATGGCAAAAAAACAAACAGCTGGTCGCGATAACTTAGGGGATTTTGCACCTAAATTCGCTGCGTTAAATGATGATGTTTTATTTGGTGAAGTTTGGTCTCGGGAATCCGAATTAAGTTTACACGATCGGAGTATGATTACGATTGCGAGTCTAATGACTAGTGGGAGTTTTCCACAATTAAAAGCCCATTTACAGATGGGTAAGCAAAATGGTTTGACGAAGGATGAAGTCGTTGAAGAAATCACCCATTTGGCTTTTTATGCCGGTTGGGCTAAAGCTTGGTCAGCGATGGGATTAGCACAAGAAGTTTTTGGTGAAGAATAAGGAGGTCATCTAATGGCAATTAAGGATAAAGTAGTCGTAATTACAGGTGCGTCGTCTGGTATTGGTGAAGCAACTGCTAAGTTATTAGCGCAACATGGGGCTAAAGTTGTCTTGGGCGCGCGGCGTGAAGCGCGGTTGCAAGCCATTGTTCAAGCGATTGAAGCCGCGGGAGGTCAAGCTGCATATCAGGTAACGGATGTGACTGATAAAGCGGCAGTTCAAGCGCTAGTTGACTTAGCGCAAACTAAGTTCGGCGGTCTTGATGTGATTTTTAATAATGCTGGTATTATGCCTTCATCCCCAATCAGTGCGTTGCACACGGATGAATGGGATGCCATGATTGACATTAATATTAAAGGTGTGTTGAATGGGGTGGCAGCCGTAATGCCAATTTTCACGGCCCAAAAACATGGTCAAATTATTACGACTTCATCAGTTGCAGGGATTAAAAACTTTGCGGGCGCTGGGGTCTACGGGGCTACTAAGTATGCCGTACGCAACTTAATGGAAGTTATTCGCATGGAAAGTGCGCAAGAAGGCACCAATATTCGAACGGCAACCTTGTATCCAGCAGCGATTAATACGGAATTATTGGACACGATTACGGATGCCGAAACGAAGCAAGGGATGACGGCCTTTTACCAACAGGTTGGGATTAGTCCACAAGCCATTGCCAACGTGGTCAACTTTGCGGTTGATCAACCTGCTGAAGTGAATGTCAGTGAATTTACGATTTATCCAACGAAACAAGCCTAATTAATAGCTAAAACCGAGTCTGGAAATTTTCCAGGCTCGGTTTTTTGTCGATTTATTTTAAATGTAAGCCACGTTTTAGATTGCCCCAAAAACCAAGTTCATCTGTCTGGAGCATTAAGCCACCGTAGACCTTACCGATATACCACATACTGCCAACCACCGTTAACAGTAGCAGGATTAAGGACAGACTAGCGGCTGGTAACGTGGCCGTCGCATTAATGAGACGCAACGGCATGAGGTAGGATGAGAAAAAGGGGACGTATGAAAAGATGGTGACAAACGGATTGGTCGGATTATTTTGAAAGGCCATCGCTGTGAAAAAAGTGAGTAGATTTAGGTAAATCACTGGTTGCGAGGCTTTACCGGCATCTTCAACGCGGGTCACTAAAGCGCCACAAAAAGCTGAAACCACGGTATATAATAGGACGGCAGCAAGTGCAAAAATCAGGTTGATGGAAAGCAGATTATGCAGGACTTTCGTGATGATTGGTGCGTATTGGGCCCACCAAGTGGCAAGCAGGGGACTATGGGGAACGAGTTGTAGGATGACGACCCCGCCAAGGAGATAGACCAGTAGTTGGGTCAAAATCATCAATAAAACACCATAGACTTTGCCATTAAAATAGCGCCGCGGCGTGGTACTTGAAAAAATGACTTCCATAATTTTAGTGCCCTTTTCAGCAGCAATTTCTTGCGCCGTAATCGAGGAGTAGGTAGTCAAAATTAAGTAAACAAAGAAGACTAAAAGATAAAATGAAATTGTTTTGGCGGTCTTGTCTGCGGCCGTCTTTTTTTGTAGGCGCTGTTTCAATTGTGGTTGCAGTGCTAAAGCGCGAACTTGTTGGATCGTTAAGTGCGCCTGTTGTTGATTTAAATGGGCTTGTTGCCTGCTTAACCAGCGTTGCAGTTGTGCTTGATTGGTACTGGCTAAAGCACTTGGACCGTGAAAAGTGGCAACTAATTGGTGTTGTGCAGTCTGCTTTAATACGAGATAGCCGCTGATGTCATTTTTATAAGTCGCAGTTTTGGCGGCTTTAATGGTGGCGTAATTTGACGTCGTCGTGACTTGATTGGTTTTTAAAAGGGACTTGCGAAGTGTTGAATTTGAACTGATGACGGCGATTTCGTTACTACCACGGTTAGGCGCCGAAACGTAGGTAATCCCAAGGGTTAAGCCCATAAATAAGAAAGGCATCAAAATTAACATTAAAAAACTCCACGATTTGGTCTGGCGGAGAAAAGTTTCACTGGTGACAATCCAAGTTTTATTCATGAGCGACCTCGCCTGCTTCTGTTCGGAAAATTTCATCTAGGGTTGGCGGCTGCTGGCTGAATTCTGGGATATAATGGCCGGCAGTCAGTGTGTCAAAAATAGCCGGGCCAGCGTCAGCGGTTGCTAATTGTAGCCGGTAACGCCCGGGTGTTAAGGCGGTGACGGTATCAACTCCAGCTAGCGTTGCTAATCGGGGTGCGGACCAATCCGTTGTGACAAATAGCCGGGTCCGACCGAATTGATTGCGAATGGCATCAACCGTGCCTTTTAAAACGATGTGCCCGTTACGCAACATGACCAAGGTGTCGCAGATTTCTTCGACGTTGGTCATGTCATGGCTGGAGAAGATAATGGTGGCGCCGTTTTTTTTAGCTGCAATGATGGCTTGTTTTAATAAGTCAGCATTAACTGGATCTAAGCCACTAAAGGGTTCATCGAGAATAATTAACTGGGGCTCATGAATCAAGGTACTGATTAATTGGACTTTTTGTTGATTACCCTTGGACAGCCGACTAATTTTATCAGTCGGCTGTCCTTTAACGGCGAACCGGGTCATCCAGGGTGCAATGCGGGCTTGGGTCACTTTAGCAGGTTGACTTTTTAAGCGTGCTAAATAAACCAGTTGCTGAGTAATTGTTAGCTTGGGCATCAGGCTCCGTTCTTCTGGTAAATAACCAATATGATCATAGTCACTGGTATTTAATGGCCGACCGTTCCAAGTAATCTGACCGTCAAATTTGAGAAAGTTTAAGATACTATGAAAAGTAGTCGATTTACCAGCACCATTTTGTCCAATTAAGCCCATGATTTCCCCGTCATGGACCGTAAACGAAACGTCGGTTAAGGCCTTAACGGTACCGAACTGCTTACTAATATGTGCGACCGATAGCATTGCTGCTGCCCCCAATAAGTTAGAATACGTTAATCATGGCATAGTTTTTAATGGGTTGCAATTAGAATCAAGACTGTCTTTTTTCTAAAGCTAACAAGGCGTGTTTCATGGGTAAGCCACCACGGTAACCACCGAGTTGGCCATCTTGGCGAATGACCCGGTGACAAGGAATGAGAATCAGCAATGGGTTACGGCCAACCGCTGAGGCAATGGCACGGACGGCGGTTGGACGATTTAAGTCGTGTGCAAGTTGGGTGTAGCTCCAAGTTTGACCATAAGGAATAGTACGAAGGGTTTGCCAGACTTGCTGTTGAAAAGGGGTGCCGTGGCTAAAATCTAAGGGGCAATTAAAGGTGGTCAGTTTACCAGTTAAGTAAGCAGTTAGGACCCGAATCGCTGCTTGATTGGCGGTTGGCACGACTTGTGCTGTGGCAGCTGGCAAGAAATCCTGCCATTCATTGTCAGGCCCGTCGGCTCGACCAATGAAGGCGACGCCGATGGGGGTACTGCCGATTAAGTAATGGTGTGACATAATGGTTGCTACGGTTAAGGTCAATTGCATGGTAATACCTCCTGGATTTGATTTAGTAGCGTCAGTATAGCAGAAGTCACTCGAAAAAGGGTTCATTAGCTGGCTTTTTAATCGGTCTAACGTGATTATTTAGGCTGATAACCGGTATAATTAAGGCCTAAGGGCGCTGATAAAAATGTTATGGTTAAAAAAGTTTTTCAGCAAGCCCCCCGCCAATTTCGGTTGCAAGCAAAAACAGGTCCGCAACCGAAGTTGTGAACCTGTTACTTTAATGATTAAATTAAATTTTGGTTTAGTAGTAACCGTTAGATAACCAGAAAGTCTTAGCAGCACTCCATGAACCATAACGTGAGCTAACGTAAGCATTAGCAACAGATTCTTGGTTAGAAGCAGATAAGTCACCATTCAATAATGACTTGCTTAATTGATACTTACCATAGTAGTTACCGTTAGAAGCGGTGTATGAACCACCAGATTCTTTGTTGGCAATCCATGCTTTAGCAGCTGATTCAGAAGTTGATGCAGTTGACGTTGTGGTGCTAACGTTAGTCGTTGAAGCAGAAGTTGCTGTCGCCGTGGTGCTAGTTGTCGTGCTTTGACTAGCAGCTGAGCTAGCAGTAGTTCTTAAAGTCGTTGAAGCTTGGCTAGCACTGCTTTGAGCCGCACTTGAAGTTGACACTGAACTGGCGCTAGTGGCCGTTGAAGATGAGGCTGAGCTGGCACTAGTTGCGCTACTTTGACTAGCTTGGCTTGAACTAGCACTACTGCTAGTACTTGAAACAACCGTAGCTTGGCTTGAGCTAGTTGAAGTGCTTTGACTAGCCGCACTAGTGGCTGTTGAAGTTGATACTGAACTAGCACTAGTTGCGCTACTTTGGCTAGCTGAGCTAGCAGTGCTAGTACTTTGACTAGCAGCAGCACTGGTTGCGGGAACCGTGGCGTGCACTGTCGTTGCCGTGCCGTTGACTTCTAATTTATCACCAATAAAAATTAAATTAACATTCTTTAAATCGTTAGCTTTTTTAATCGCTGCGATGGTCGTTTTGTGTGAAGCAGCAATGGCGCTGACCGTGTCACCAGATTTAACTGTGACAGTATCGGCGTTAGCGATGGTCGTTCCAATGGCAAACAAACCAGTGGCAGCAACGGATGATAATAATAGACTTTTGATTTTCATTAAATTAATTCACTCCTGTATTTGGTTGATTGGATAACTAATCATTCTCGATAGATAACTGAGCTTTGTGAAGCGCTCGTTAATTAACAACAGTGCCTAGTATAGCCGGTGAGTGTTGCAGCATAATAAATGGCAAGTTACAGTTTGGCCGGTTTTTGTAATAAAGGCCGCTAATTGTAACGTATTGTAATATCTTAACAATTTCGTCAAACTTTGATAACATTTTCGTCTAGAATGATTATCAACTGCTGGTTAAAAGGCTTAACTTAGTTAATAACCAGTTATGAAAGCTAGAAAAAGGTTAAATCAGTTCGTTAGCGCCTTAAAAACGAGCGAAGTTTGCTATAATCGACAACGCTAACGATTATGTTTCAATGAGGGAGCGAGCATATGTATTATTTTGTGAATACCAGTATTAATCCTAAAAAATCCGGCATTGAACATGCTGAAATGAAGCGGCTAGCGCTATTTAATCAACACCAGGTTCCGGCTCAACTGGTCACGCGATTTTTTGCCTTAAATTTACATCAGACGTTAAAAAACGCTGGCATTGCGGAAAAAAACCAAGTCAATTTGTTTGATTTTATCCAAAAGTCAACGACGTTTAAACCAGTTAAATTAACGATTGATGACTTACATCTGGCCGCTACCTTGCGGGTCCAACCAGATGGACACCATTATCAAGTCTATCAACAGAACCAACTATTAATGCGCATCCATACTTTTGCTCCAGATTATCAACAAGTTAATAATGTGCAATTTTTTGATGTCAATGGAAAGTTAGTGAAAACTGATTGGTATGACACGCGGGGCTTTAAGGGGCTAGAACAGTTCTATACTTTTGATGGTCAAGTGGCGAGTGAACAAGTTTTTGATCCGGCTGGAAAGGTGGTTTACCAGACATTCCATTTACCCAACCGGCAAAATGAAACGCAGAATTCGTTGTATCGCTTCATTAACTATCATGGTCAAGATTGGTCTTTCACCGGTGAGCAAGCGATGACCCGTTTCTTTTTAGATGAACTTAATCGTCAAAACCCTAAGTCTGTTTTTATTATTGATCGAACGTATGAGCTGGCCTATTCGGCTTTGCGGATGCGGACTAAAGCATTTAAAGTCATGCACTTACACAGCAATCATTTGAATGATCCAGCCCATCCCAAGACAGCGACCTTGAATTATAACTATGCCTATGCCTTGAATAATTTGCCGGCTTGGAATGGCGTGATTGCAGCGACCCCACAGCAAACCCATGATTTTACGGTTCGATATGGCACTCAGCCGCCAGTCTATACGATTCCAGTTGGGATTGTGTCACCGACAACTTTAGCCGCACCCAAGCCAAAGTGGGCCAGTCGGATTCCTGGTAAAGTTATTTTTGTGGCGCGGTTATCCGAAGAAAAACAACAGCGCCATGTTATTGAAGCATTTAAAAAAGTGCATGCTGCGCTACCCGAAGCAACCCTTGATTTTTGGGGCTATGCCAACGGCGATACCGGGAAGCAACTCCGGCAATTGGTAGCGAAGTTAAAGCTGACAGCGGTCGTTAAGTTTAATGATTACACGACGAATTTAGCGGCGGTGTACGATCAAGCACAATTGGCGATGTTAACCTCACGGGCAGAGGGGTTCGCCTTAGCTTTATTGGAAGGGCAATCCCACGGTTTACCGCAGATTGCGTATGACGTGAAGTATGGTCCCCGCGATATTATTCGTGATGGGTATGATGGTCAGTTAGTGCCGGTTAATGATATCGAGGCTTTGGGGACGGCGATGATTAAGCTCTTGCAGGATCCCGCTAAAATGCAGGCATTTAGTCGGCAGGCGTATGTCGATGCTAAGCGTTATAGTCCGGATGTGGTTTGGCAACAATGGCAACCACTGATGCAAGCAGCGCAGGCTTTTTATCAACCGAATCAGGAGGCGTCAAAATGATCTTTTTTGTCAATCAATATTTGATGGCGTTAAATTCGGGGGTTGAACATGCCGAATTTAAACGATTGCAATTATTCAAACAACATCAGATGCCAGCTAAATTAGTGACCCGCCAATTTGATGGGTTATTACATCAAAATATGCGGCGCTTTAAGCTTGCTGATGACCAAATGGTTAACTTATTTGATTTCTTTCGACAAACGGTCACTTATCCAGCTCAAGTGCTTAAGCTGGAAGATTTAGATTTCCCGCGGGATTATAATGTCCAACCGAGTCCGAATGTTAGTCAGGTCGTTGATGGTGACCGCTTAGTTGCAAAAGTTCATTTTGTACCGGGCACGGTTGGTCATGTTTATTTTGTCGAGCTCTTTGATACTTTTGGTAATTTGGCGCAGCGGACCGATTATGATGAACGGGGATTTAAAGCGCGGGACACCTTCTTTGCGCCGAATCAAGAACCCGTGACGGATATTTTTTATCGGCCTGATCAAAGCCGCTTTGCGGAACAATATTATGCGCATAATGCGGCTGGCGTGAATGAGGTTTCGATGTGTAAGCTGATTGACTATCAAGGTCAAGATTATTATTTTAATGGTGAGCAGGCCTGGTATCGGTTCTTTTTGGATGAACTTAACCGACAAAATGGGACCAATAATAGTTTTATTGCCGATCGACCACTAGCAGCCCAATGGCCGGTGATTAATATGGAAACCCCGGCGCGTAAGTATTTATGGCTACCGACGCCCCATACTGTTGATCCTAAAGATCAAGTTTTTGCCAACTTAAATAACGCCTATGTTTACGGGATTCATGAGCATTTGACGGCGTTAGATGGCTTGATTACAAGTACTGCACAGCAACAGGCAGACTTAACGCGGTGGTTAGGCGGACAACCTAGTCGGCCGATTTATACGATTTCGGCAGCGGTGGTTCCCGAAGAACAGGCGACCCGTCCAGCCATTATGATGGCCGAACGCCAAGCCCATCAGCTGGTTTATACGGGACGATTAGACCCAGAACGTCAAGTTGATCAGTTAATAACGGCGTTTGCTCGGGTTCATCAAGTGCTGGCGGATGCGACCTTGGTTATTCATGGTTACGGCAGTGCCTTGGAAGACTTGAAAGCGCAAGTCAAACAACAACAGCTGGACCAGGCCGTGACTTTTGCGGGTTATCAGCCGGACCTAACGGCGGTGTATGATCAGGCGGGGGCTGCTGTGTACACGGGGGCTAGTGATGCGCAACCGTTATCAATAGTTGAGGCATTGAGCCATGGATTGCCGGTGGTTGCCTATGATATTAACTATGGTCCGCGAGATGTTATCAAAGCGGGTAAAAATGGTTATTTAGTTAAAGACGGCGATGTTGCGCAATTAGCGTCAGCACTTATAAAAACTTTGGAGAACCCCAAGCGTCAACAACGCTTGAGTAAGGGCGCTTACCATAGTAGCCGGCAGTATAGTGATGCAATGGTTTGGGGGCAGTGGCAAGCTTTACTCAAATAAGGCAATGTTTTAGTCAGCTCAAAAGTGAGTTTGTTTCGCAAAAATCGAAAACGGCAGTCATTCTAAATTTGAGAATGACTGCCGTTTTCAGGTTAAGACCACTGCTGCAAGCAAGTCGTAATGACTGACTGGGCGGGCTTTAATTGGGGCCGGATGGCAGCCGGGGTTAAGAGATAGAACTGTCGCTGATAGTTCTGGCTTAACGGGCGTAAAGGGACGTTAGCTGCGAGTACTCGTTGCGAAATAATGGATTGGCCGATACCTTGCGCAAGCAAATCAGCGATTAACTGGTTACTATGAATAATCATTGTTTGAGCTGGTTGGATATTCTGCGCTTTTAAAAAGGCGTTCGTGTAATGGCGGACACCAGAATTAGGCTCACGTAGTAGCCATAGCGGACTGCTAAAGTTACCCGCATGGACGAGTTTATCTTGACCAAAGGCCAGTCGATTGAGTTGATCGGTGACCAGTGGTTTTTCAACGAGGCCAAAATCCAATTGATGTTGGGACATTTGCGTTAGAATTTCAGCTGAGTTGGCTAAGGTGACTTCAAAATCAAATTGGGCACTTAGTGGTGCTAGCGCTTGGAGTAAGGTAGGGACAACTAAGCTGGCCGTGGTATGAGAAGCCCCAATCCGAGCCGTGATTTTGGTTAGTGTCCCGGTGGCTTGAATGGCAGTTTTAGTAGCTGACCAAGTCTCCAATAATTTTTGGGCTTGGCGATAAAGTAAGTTCCCACTAGCGGTTGGACTGATTTCTTGGCGACCGTTGCGCGTGAATAGAATGGTGTCTAGTTCAGTTTCCAACTGTTTGATTTGTATTGAGACGGTGGGTTGTGAAATAAACAATTGGGCAGCTGCTTGAGAAAAATTCCGGGTTTCAAAAACGGTTTTGAAGGTCTGCAGTTGTTTTAACATTGTCAGGCTCCTTATTATTGATAATCTTAATAGTAACTATCATAATAATTTATTTCTCAAATGTAAATCAATTCCGTATACTTAGACTTATTAAAAGAGACAGGGGTTGAAAGGATTGAGAATTAAAGCTATTTTGCCGGGACTGGTGACCAGTTTAGGAATTGCCATTATTAGTCAGTTATTGGCACAAGTCGTACCAGCATTAGGGGCAGCAACGATTGCGATTTTATTAGGCATTGTTGGTGGGAATACCTTTTTACGGCAGCCACAATTAGCGGCCGGGACTAAGTTTTCAGAAAGCAAGTTATTGGAATATTCAGTGATGCTGTTGGGCGCAACAATGACCGTGCAAACCATTGGGCAAGTTGGCGGTTGGGGTGTCGGCTTCATTGTGTTACAAATGACGATTACGATTATCGGGGCGTTATGGTTGGGCCAAAAATTAGGGTTTAATCAATCCATTCGGCTGTTGATGGCCGGTGGGAACGCCGTTTGTGGGTCATCAGCGATTGCGTCAATTGCCCCAGTCATTGAGGCGGATGATGAGGCAAAAGGGACTGTAATCACGTTAGTTAACTTGATGGGAACGGTCCTGATGTTGACGTTGCCATGGTTGGGACTGAGTGTTTTTGGTAGCCAAGTGATTCTAAAAGGGGCGCTTATCGGTGGGACTTTACAATCGGTAGGACAAGTCGTGGCTTCAGCTAGTATGATTAATCAAGCGACGGTCCAATTCGCAACGATTTTTAAAATTATGCGGATTATGATGCTGGTTGTGGTCGTCTTGATTTTTGGCCGGCTACATCAACGTTCGTTAGCCAAGACTGTTGCGACGGATGCAGTGGTGAGTGGGAATGGTAATGGACATTGGCTGCCATGGTATGTTGCTGGTTTCTTGATTCTGTGTGGCATTAACAGTTTGATAACGTTACCCACTGTTATTGCAGTAACGGCGCATACGATTAGTAGTTGGTTTGAAATCATTGCGCTAGCTGCGATTGGCTTACGCTTGAACTTGATGAATTTCTTGAAGGCGGGTAAGCGATTAGCACTTTATGGACTCGGGGTTGGCACACTACAGGTTGTAAGTGCCTTGATTTTAATTACTTTATTATTGCGACACTAGGGCTTATTCTTAGATGAAATCGACAAATACAACAAATAAAAAAAGCCGCCCTGTTCAACTTTGGAAGGTTGCAGGACGACAATAAGTTAGTTTTTGTAAATAGGCTACCGCCTTTGAAGCGGCTGGCATCGGACTAGTGTTATAGCACTAGTCTTTTTTATTTGGTGTTAGTCAGGGTAAATGAGTGCCAGTTGGTCGGCAAGTTAAACGTATACTGTTTGCTGGCTAATGGCTGTTTTGATTTACCAAGTTCAAATAAATGACGTGTCCAGGTATTACGATACTGCCAACGAGTCGTGGCAATTTGAACATGCGGCGTGGCCCCAGTTGTTAACGTGGTCGTCGCATTAGTGGTGGTTGTTTGAACTTGGCTAGGTTTCAACGTGGTCCGATAAACTAGGATGCGTTCGGACCCATGACCGAGTTGCCGAATACCAATTGCTTGGTGTCTTGAACGGAGTGGTTTTAAAGTAACCGTCTGAGTTGTTTTGACTTTAACCATGCCCCAGTGGTAATTATCATTTAAGATTAAGGCAATCAAACTACCAGCAATAATCAGAAAGCTCAGCGTAATCCCAATTGTACGACTTAAACTATTGGATTTAAAAATCATCAAGCCGGAAAAGATAAAGACAAACAAAATTAAGCCAATGATAATCATGCCGCTTGATCCTCCTTTTTAACTGATACGGAATGATGGCCGGACTTTAAGAAGAAGGTGAGGCCAAAGCCAAAGGCACAAAAAATTAATGAAACAACGAAAGCCATATGATAGCCGGATAAGGTGGCAGTAACGGCCGCTGATTTGTATTTTAAAGGTGCCGTTGAGAGTAGGTGTTGGCTTGGCATCTGCCACTTGGCTACACTTGAATAGACACTAATTAAAACGGCGGTCCCCATCGAAGCAGCGACTTGTCGTAACGTATTGTTGGCAGCTGTTCCATGGGCAATTAAGTTAAATGGTAAGGAGTTAATCCCAGTCGTAGTGACGGGCATCGTGACCATCGTCAAGCCAAACATCCGGATGGCGTAGACCACAATAATCCAGAGAATGGGCGTCGTTGCACTAATCGATAAGAAAAAGGCAGTCCCGATTGTTAACAGTAACATCCCGGTCATTGCAAGGCGACGAGCACCAATGTGATCAAAAATCCGACCAGTGATGGGACTCATAATACCCATCATAATGGCGCCTGGCAGCAAAATCAGTCCAGAATCCATTGGCGAACGGCCTAAAACGGTTTGAATATACAATGGTAAAATCATTTCAACCCCCATCATTGCCATGTAAGACAAGGCCGTTAAAACGGCAGAAAGGGTAAAGGCGGGAATCTTGAACACGCGCAGTTCCAATAATGGCTGATCCATATGTAATTGGCGCCAAACAAATAAAATGATAAAAATAATACCGATAACCAAGGTTGCTAAGACGACTGGGTCTCCCCAGCCACTTTCGCCAACTGAAGAAAAGCCATATAGCATACTCCCAAAACCGATGGTAGAAATCAAAACGGACCACCAATCAATGGGCTGCTTAGATGTCGGTAAAACTTTGCGTAAAGTAAACAACGAAATAATAATGACGGCTATGTTGATGGGCATGATAAACAAAAACAAGGCGCGCCAAGAATGGTTATCAATAATCCAGCCGGATAAGGTGGGGCCGATGGCGGGCGCTAGCCCAATAACAATTCCAGCAGTCCCCATGGCAGCCCCGCGTTTTTCGGGCGGGTAGACGGATGACATAATTGTTTGGAAAACGGGGGCTGAAATCCCGACGCCCATCGCTTGAATCATGCGGGCGACGAGTAACATCTGAAAGTTAACCGAAAAATAAGCGAGCAATGTACCTAAACCAAAGATAATCATGGCTGCTAAGTAGAGAATTTTCGAATTAATTCGAGTTAACATCCAGGCACTGACGGGAATCATGATTCCCATAATTAACATGAAACCAGTGGTTAACCATTGAACGGCGTTGGCTGAAATATGAAAATAATTCATTAAAGTTGGAAAGGCCGTTGTAAGTAAGGTTTGGGTAATAAAAGTACTAAAGGTGCCGACGAGCAAAGTTAATACGAGCCAAGTACGGTGATAGGGGCGACCGTTGGCATCTAACGGCAAGTCTGAATTGGCGGTTGACATGGGTTAAAAACAGTCCTTTCAAAATAATATATTTAATAACACACATAACTAACAAGTATAGCACTTTAAGTGAAGTGCTATACTTGTTGGGTTTGGTCGGCGGCTTGTAACAGATTTTGAGGATGTGAAGGCGCGTGGCACAAAAAACTCGCCGTAAGCAGTTAAACACTTACAGCGAGTTTTGGTCGACGCAGAAGTTAGAGTTGAACTAGACTGAATACCAGCGGAATGCTGACGACACTTAATAAAGTTGAGAGACTCATTAACGTGACGGCTGGACCTGGTTGACCATGGACTTTTAAGGTAAATAAGACCACGATCCCGGCAACTGGACAAGCGGCCATTAAGACGGTCGTATAGAGTGGAACGCCGGTAATACCCATGAGTTCCAAAACGACCATTGTGAGATAGGGAAAGATAAAGTTGCGTAACAATAAAACCCAACCTAAGCGTTTATCAAGTGTTTGCCGATTGAAACGGACAGCCGCAAGACTATTACCAATCACAATCATGGACAGCGGGGTATTAACCGAACTGACGGTGGTAATCGTCCGGTTAATCAAACTCGGTAAAGGAATCGCAGTCACGAATAAAATCAAGCCGAGCATAATGGCGATAATATTTGGATTCAAAATAATTTGTTTAAAGTTGTCGCGTCGGTTACCCTGTTTACCGGTGAATAAGGTTATCCCGTGAGTCCAACTAAAGATATTAAAAGCGGCTAATGAAGCGACGGCAAAAAAGACGCCAGTACTCCCAAAAAGGGCGCTGGTTAAGGGGATTCCCATAAAGCCAGCGTTTGAATAAACGGCGCCGTAACGCATGGTACGCTGTAAATTGAGGTCCTTAACAGGTTTAAAAACCAGTTGCGTAATCAGAATCATTAACCCGTAAATCAAGATAATTCCCACAATTACGCGACCTAACGTTTGTAGCCGGTTCACCGAAAAAGGCTGTTCAAAGGCCTTGATAATCAGACAAGGTGAAACGATGTACAGTAAGATGTTGGTTAAGTCGGTCGATGTTTGGCCGTGCATAAAGCCTAGCTTGTTAGCCATTAAGCCAATCAACATCAAAATAAACATTAATCCGATTTGACTCGTTAGTTGTGTAAGATTCATATAATTGCCATCCAATAAGTAAGAATAGATCCATTATCCCGGTTAACGCCTAATTTTGTCAATGTTAGGCGGGGTGATGGGGTGTTGCAGTGGGAACGTCCACATGGTGTTTGAGGCTTGGAAAGACGTGCGTATCAGACCAGCCCATGATAGCGCCTTGTGCGGTTAGCGCAAAGAGCGTCCCAATCCCGATTGCGCGTAATTGACCAGTGGCTAAAAAGGCCACCACCGTAATCGTCAACGGCGGCAAATAACTGGTCCATTGTGCAATAATTGCGGAGCCATGTAAGAAGCGAAAACGTAAAATATAAGAAAGATCATCATTGGGATGTTGGATGAGGTTGCAACGTTGATAGATGGAGACGGCCATGGCAACGCCTAATAAACCACAGAGATTAAGGACTAGTCGCAGCGGCCAAGCGAAACTTGGCACCCCTAACCAACGCCAAAAGTAACCGATGAATTCAACTAGATAACTAAACGGTAGAATATAAAGTAGATTAGAAATAAACCGGCGCTGATCAAAGTGACCGAGCATGATTTGGTTTAAAAGGGTGACGGCGAGCCCATATAAGAGCAAGGTAGTGCCTAACGAGATGTGAATCCAGTCAGATAAATTTACGCTTGATCCGGTCCAAACTGCACTGCCTAGGTTAGTCGCAATGGTTAGGGCATTAGCGGCAGAGTTTAATAAAATAGAAAAAACGAGAAAAATAAACCGTTGTCGAAAATCAACAATGTGTAACAAATAATCATCCCTTTTGCCGATGTATAGTCTGATAGCAATATTATAGCGTTTTTTTGAAATTAGGATAAAATGTTTAGTATCGTGGTTGCCGAAAGGGCGTTAACATGAAGTAGATTTGTTTGAAAGTTAAGTTGACCATCTAAATCAACTAATTAGGAAATGGTCGCAACGATGTTCATGAAAATATGCTATACTTAGTTTCATTGAATAGTTACATTCGGTTGAAGAACACTTCAAGAATTCGAACTGCTTTTGGGTTGGGCAGTTATTTCTTGGTGTGTTCTTTTTTTTAGGAGGCACTATGGGCTATATTGGAACGTTAAGTTTAATTTTAATTGTGACTGCGATTGCCGGTCATTTGAGTGTGCGGATGGGATTACCCGCCGTTATTGGACAACTATTAAGTGGTATCGTGTTAGGGCCAGCACTACTTGGCTGGGTCTCAGCAACGAGCTTTATTACGGACTTCGCCGAGCTTGGTGTCATTATTTTGATGTTTATGGCTGGACTAGAAAGTGATCTTAGCTTACTGAAAAAATACTGGAAACCCAGTTTGTTAGTAGCCCTGTTAGGTGTCATTCTACCAGTCGGGGTGATTGATTGGTGTAGTCAACTCTTCCATCTTGGAAATGTCGAAAGCTTATTCTTAGGGGTTACTTTTGCAGCGACTTCGGTATCAATTTCGGTTGCAGTCTTAAAGGAATTGAATGCCTTAGATGGCAAGGAGGGGACGACAATCCTAGGGGCGGCCGTGGTTGATGATGTTTTGGCCGTCTTAATTTTAAGTCTAATGGTGAGTCTATTCGGTAGTGAAGTCGGCTCTAGCAGTAGTAGTTCGACTAACCTAGGGCTGTCGTTAGGCATTCAAGCCGCCTTCTTTGTCGGGCTATATGTGGTGGTGAAGTGGATTGTACCACGGCTGATGAAGATTGGCGATGCATTATTAGTGCCGACTTCGGTTACTTTGATGTCATTAGTGATCTGTTTTGGGTTGGCTTATTTTGCCGATTTTATTGGTTTAAGTGCTGTTATCGGGGCTTTCTTTGCTGGTATTGCAGTAGGACAGACCGATTATCATGCAGTGATTGATGAACATATTCAGCCCATTGGGAATGCCGTATTTATTCCAGTATTCTTTGTTAGTATCGGGTTGAACATGTCCTTTAAGGGGTTCATGAATGATTTTTGGTTTATTGTCGTGATTACGGTCGCCGCAGTTGTTACGAAGTTACTTGGTGCTGGTATCGGCGCTAAGTTAGCGGGGTTCAGTTGGACCAGTGGCTATGAGATTGGTGCCGGGATGGTTTCGCGTGGTGAAATGGCGCTAATTATTGCCCAGATTGGTTACCAAGGTAAATTATTGTCGGCCGATCGTTATTCAGCGGTGATTACGGCTATTATTTTAACGACACTGATTGCACCGTTATTATTGCGACAATCAATTCATCACCAAGCTCAATTAGATAAAGTATAGGGTCAAAAAAAATTGCGACAAGAATTTATAAAATTCTTGTCGCAATTTTTTTGCGTCTTAAGGTAAGCGGCGATAATGCACCTCTGCTAATTGACCATATTGATTAGTCGCAACGAGCTCAAATCGTTGGTGATAGTCGCTAGTTGGTGTGAATAGTGCAATTCCCGTTCCTAGTAAAACGGGTGCAATTTGGATGAACAAATCATCAACTAAATTGGCGGTCAATAAAGGCATCAAGACGCCCGCACCACCAACAATCCAAATATTGGCGCCATCGACTTGTCGTAATTGTTCGACTAAAGTCGTGACATCGGTATTGGTGAACGTGGTCCGGTCATCGCCTGGATGTGGGTTTGACGTCATGACAATGTTTTGAGTTAGCGGATTGTAAGGATTAATGAGCTGATCGGTGGTCTGTTCCATCGTATAATCATAAGTATGCCGCCCCATGATAGCGGTATCGACTTGTTGCATGAACTCAGCGGTGGGCGCGTCCTCGGCGCCAGTAGTCTTGAACAACCAATCGAGCCGGTTGTCTTTGGTGGCCAGATAACCATCCATCGAAACGGCGCCATAAAATTGAACTTTGCGCATAAATTGGACACCTACTTTTAGTTTTGTAACCATATTGTAACATGTTTTATCTGCTAACTAAGCAACAAATCCGGAAAAACGTGAGGTGATGATGGTAGAACAGTTAGATGGCTGAGAAAAAGCGTTAATTAGTTAACCATGGATGCTGGAATGGCGACCTAATTAACGCTTTTTTACCAAAATAATCTCAAAAGCCCCAATTAAACTTAAAGATTGACTTGAATTGACGGTTCAGCGGTTCAAGTTAATTAGTTAAGTTTAAAATGGCTTAATTTTTGAAATTTCAGTAACTGGTGGCGAAATTAAGGCCAATGTCGGTGATAGTCGTGAAAAGTGATTCTTTTTTCGGTCCGTATCCCGTATACTTAGAAGTGCATTTATGCAATCAGTGGTACCTAGCATGGCGACTACTGGCCTGGTTCGTAAACTTCCCAGGATAAAAAACCAAGAACTTCACGTTAATCGGAGGTAGGAAAATGGATGCAATAAAATCAGTAATCATCGACTGTGATCCTGGCATTGATGATAGTTTGGCCTTATTATTGGCGTTAAAATCGCCGGAATTAAAGGTGGTTGGGATTACCACTGTTTGTGGGAATGTGCCCGCTGAGTTGGGTGCACAAAATGTATTAAAAGTCCTAGCGTTAGCGGGACGGTTGGATATTCCCGTCCATGTTGGCGCTAAAACCCCATTACGGGTGCCTTACACGAGTGCCCAGGATACGCATGGGGATGATGGATTAGGTAACAGTCAATTGCCAGCGATTACAACGGTGACAGTTGGTTCTGATGCGGTCGCGTTTATCATTGCAACGTTAACGGCGGCACCAACGACGGCAATCTTGGCATTAGGGCCGTTGACCAATATTGCGCAAGCTTTACAACAGCAACCAGCAGTTTTTAAGCAGGTTGCCCAGTTTACGTTAATGGGTGGTAGTTACCGCAGTCATGGGAATTGTTCACCGGTGGCCGAGTATAATTTTTGGTGTGATCCGGATGCAGCACAACTGGTTTTTGACCAGTTACCAGTCCCAATTCAGATGGTCGGTTTAGATGTGACCCGCCAGATTGTTTTGACGCCGAGCTTGCTAGAATATATGCAAGCGATTAATCCAGTTATGGGACGATTTATTAAAAAAATTACGCGTTTTTATTTTGATTTTCATTGGCAACAAGAACGGGTCATCGGGTGTGTCATTAATGATCCGCTAGCGGTGGCCGTAATGCTTGAACCGACAATCTTAACTGGCTTTTCAGCGTATACTGCGGTGGTTGCCACCGATGACGTGGCCCGAGGACAATCAATTGTCGATGACCACGAATTTTGGCAACGGCCACACAATAGCTTGGTTGAGACACGCGTCGATGTCGCAGCATTTTGGCGCTTGTTCTTAACACGAGTTGCTGGTGCGGCGGAACCTGAGTTATCAGCGACACTGCACCAATTAAAGGTGGTGGGCGCATGAAAAGGTTAAAGCCCAAGACTATAGCCTTATTGGCGTTACTAATTGCTTTAAATATTGTTGGCAGTAACCTGGCACTAATGCTGAAATTACCGATTTATTTAGATTCGATTGGAACCGTCTTAGCCGCAGCTGTTTTTGGCCCACTCGGTGGGATGCTAGTGGGGGGCGCAACTGGTGTGATTGTTGGTACCACGACGGATTTATACGCATTGTTCTTTCTACCAGTACAATTGTTAACGGGATTAGTTGCGGGTGTCCTTTATCGGCGGATTAAACCCAATCGTTTTCGGCATAATTGGTGGCTAGCGTTAGCAATTTCATTGCCAGGGACGTTACTCAGTACTGGTATCACGGTGTTCTTATTTCATGGGATTACATCATCTGGTTCGAGTTTATTGGTACAACTGTTGTTAGGGACCGGATTAAGTAAACCATTGGCGGTCTTTTTAATTCAAATTAGTACTGATTATTTAGATCGTTTTTTAACGGTTTACGTCGTCGCGCTCGTCTATCAAGCACTACATTATCGCTTGCCACAAGCAAATTAAGTTGTTCATTTCAGTCATTTGATAGCTGATACAAAAACGGTCACTGCAAGAATTAACACTTCTTGCGGTGACCGTTTTTAGTTATTGACGCGTCATCAAACCATCTTCAATTTTATAGACGACGTCGCAATCCTTAATCAGGCGTTGGTCGTGGGTCACCATCACAATGGCTTTTTGATGGTGGTGAGCTTCCTTTGCTAGTCGTTGGACCACATCAATTGACCGTGGTGTATCTAAGCTGGCCGTGGGTTCATCGGCTAAGATGACGCTGGGATCATTATAGAGGGCTCGGACAATGGCGACACGTTGCCGTTCACCACCGGATAAGTCACTAGGGTAGGCATTGGCGACTGCACTTAGCGCTAATTCTGCTAACAAGTCTGTGGCCCGTTTTTTTTGAAACGGTCGCTTAGCCATTTTGTCGACGAGTTTTAGTTGGTCAGTGACAGTTAAGAAAGGAATCAAATTGGAACTTTGCAAAATGAAACCAATCTCGTCAAAACGATAAGCTAACCGTTGTTTTTCAGATTGTGTCGCAAGCTCGGTGCCGTTTAAGATGACCTGGCCGTTAGTCGGGGTTTGGAGTCCGGCGGCAATGGTTAAAAAAGTGCTTTTGCCAGAACCAGATGGCCCAATAATAGCGACAAATTGACCGGCATTAACTTCAAAATTAGCGTCTTTGAGCGCTGTAATGGCCGTATGACCGTGACCAAATTGTTTAGTGATTTGCTTTAATTGTAAAATGGGTTGTGACATGGTTAGTTCCTCCTATCCAATCGCGACGGCGGGATCAATTTTAGCAACGGTTCGCCATGATAGTAGCGCACCGATGATGGCGGCAGCGAGTAAGGCTAAGCTATAACCACCGAATTGTAACCAGTTAATCACAAAGGGCAATCCGGCCGGCATAATTTGAGCCAGCCCAACGGTAATTCCCAGGCCAACGACAATGCCGATTAGTGCCATGACGATGCTTTGTGTTAATAAGGTCGCTAAAATATGTTTGGATCCGATGCCTTGAATCTTTAAAACCCCAAAGAGGGCTTGTTTTTGTAAGGTTAGGACAAACATAAAGATGCCGATAATCGCTAAGGCAATCACAAATAAGAAGTAAATCATGGTATTTAACGTCAACTGTTCGGCGCTATAACCAGGTAATTTATTAATAAAAGTAGCCATCGTTAGATGTTGGAGATTGCCATGCGTCGTCGTTTTAAAGGTGCCCTTTTTAGCAATGAAGCCATTCACAGTTTGTTGGTTACCGCTAGTGATAGGCGCTTTTTGTAAATAATTCAAGGTGGCAATATCCGTATATGCTGTGGGTGCAATCATATACGTGCTGGGGGCGTAAGTCCCAACGATGGTGACGGTCCGTTTAGTTGTTCCTAAACGAACCTTTTGTCCAAGTTTAAAACCGGCAGTTTTTAAGTCCGCTGAAATTAATAGTTGGTGTGTACCATTAATGCGATGACCACTGACTAATTTTGGCATTAAAAAGCTGTTTCGATCAGTGGCTAAGACACTAGTTGTCGTTTTTAGCTGATTATTGGTTGTTCGTAAGGTGCCCGATAACGTCGCCAAGGGGGCCACTGATTTTCCTTGAACGTGTTTTTGATCTGCCAGTGTGAGTTGTGAGGCAGAGAGCGTCTGATTGGCGTTCTTATTTAAGTAAACATCCGTGGCTTGCCAAGTATCAATGGCTTGGCGGTTCCCGTTAGAAAGGCCATTTGCTAAGCCGGCCAACATGAAAACGACGAGTGCAATTAATAAGAGTACACCACTGAGCAGTGCGTAACGTAACTTGTCATGCTGTATTTCTTTTAGCCCTAAATACATTCATAATGCCTCCTTTTTTGTTTATCACGTGATAAGTGAATAACCAAATACTAGCATTGATTGCGAGTTAGCGCAAGATTTTTGCTGATCGAAATTAGATAAATAAGTACGATTCTCGTTAAAAGGCTGGTATGATGAAACTATTGAATAGAGAGGTAGGTTCTTAATATGACTAAAAAAAGTTTTAATCACCAAGCAGCGATGGTTGCCGGAATTACTGGTGGCGTGATCTCTGGGTTAGTAAAGTTGGGTTGGGAAAATGTTTTACCACCCCGAACTGCGGCGCGTGATCAAACCAATCCACCGCAACGGTTATTACAACAAGTAGGGGTACCCGCCAGCATTACGCATGCGACCTATACGTACGCTGGTCACCAATTACCTGGTGTCAGTTATGTCATGCATTTTGGGTTTTCGACAACATTTGCAGTGGCATATAGTGTATGGGCGCGGCAACATCCCAAGGCCCAAGCTGGTAGTAGTGCCTTGTATGGCTTAGGGGTTTGGACTGCTTTTCATCATTTGATTTTACCGGCATTAGGAACGGTACCAGCCGCAAAAGATCAGCCAGTTGAAGAACACTTGTCAGAAGCGATTGGCCATGTTTTGTGGATGTGGACAGCCGATTGGGTAAGTGCGACAGTCTATGATCGCTTAACGAAGCGGTCGTAATTTTTTTAAAAAACAACCTTGAGGTGAATCGTCATGATTGGAACCATTTTTAATGTTAGTATGATTCTCATTGGTTGTTTGGTGGGAAGTTTTTTCAAACGTGGCATTAAGCCGGCGTATCATGATATTTTGATGCAAGCGCTGGGCTTAGCGGCCATGTTGATTGGGATTAATGCGGTTGTGCAACGGATGCCACAAAGTAAGTACCCGGTTTTATTCATTGTGAGTTTAGCCGTTGGGGGCTTAGTTGGTCAGGCACTCGATTTACAAGGGCACTTTAACCGGTTGGTGGGACGCTTTTCTGGTGGTAACTTAGCGGAGGGGCTCGCGACAGCCATTTTACTTTATTGTATTGGGTCCTTATCAATTCTTGGTCCGATTGAAGCCGCTTTGAAACATGATTATACGTTTTTATTTACGAACGGGATTTTAGATGGCATTACCTCAATTGTATTGGCTTCGACTTTTGGTTTTGGCATTGCTATTGCGGCGGGCGTGTTGTTTGCCTGGCAAGGCTCATTGTATGTACTGGCGCTGGTGTTAAAAGGTGCGTTGAGTACGGTCATGCTGAATGAAATTACAATTGTCGGGGGCATTTTAATTTTAGGGTCAGGATTAGGGTTGTTAAATATTAAAAAAATTAATACGCTGAATCTGCTACCAGCCCTGATTGTGCCACCAATTGTGATTGGCTTATTGAATTTGTTTTAAAAGGGTTCATTTCAGTTAGTCACTTATGATGGTTGCTAGCAGGCAGCCGATTGAATTTTAGGTTATTGTGAAACAACCGCATTCCGGTAATGTTGCTGGAATGCGGTCGTTTTGTGTTTTATTGTGGCGACTAGCTTATCTGACGTTTATAGCGCAAAACTAGAAGTTAATTGTTATTTATCGTAATAGGTTGCAAGGCATTGAAAATTTTTTCAAATGTTTTTGTGATGTATAACATTTCGGTATATCACGCAAGTTGTACCATTGTAGTAAAATGAGAACGATATCACAAGACTTTTCCTTTGATTATCAGTTGGTTGTAGTGTTTATGTGTAGCCAAGATGTACCTCTTCCAAAATCTTGGGGGGAATAATTCTCAGTTAAGCTATGTCGCTTAAGACTAGATAATGCAAATTAGTAGATTGTAATAACTAGATTTTTCATCGATTTGAAGAATCTAACTAGTTGTTGCGTTTTTTCTAATTTAAGATTAAATACTTTAGGCTTGCTAAAATATTGTATAGGAACATAATTAGGCCGTACTTTGGTTGATACTTCATTCAGGATTTTTATTGGAGGTAAGCATATATGGCTGATCAATTGGTATTGGAGACACAAGAATGGCTCAATTCCACCTATAGTAATGTGGATGGATTTGGTGTTGTTCCAGAAAATGGATTAACGGGCTGGGATACGGTTTATGGACTAACTCGAGCTTTGCAATATGAGTTAGGAATTACAGAACTGGTAGACAATTTTGGCCCAACTACTGCACGATTGTTTGATGCGATGGCGGATAAAATCGTGACAGGGTATTCGGGTAATATCGTTTACATCATTCAAGGTGGTTTTTGGTGTAAGGGGATTAACCCAGTGGCTTTTGATGGTTACTTTACTGCGGATACAGAATCTGCTGTTATAACGATGAAGGAGTACGCTGGTCTTAGGGATACTTCAGGAACTATGAATTCTCAATTCATGGCGGCATTACTCAATATGAGTGCTTTTACCCTTGTTACCGATGGCTATGCACAAGTACGAGCTATGCAACAACAATTAAATCATGATTATCTAGCCTATACGGGTATTTTGCCCTGTGATGGAATTTATCAACGTGACACTAATACAGCGTTGATCTTTGCCTTGCAGGCGGAAGAGGGTTTGGATACTAATATGGCCTCTGGTACGTATGGTCCGATGACACAAGAATTGACCCCAACTGTTACTGAAGGTGAAACGAATAATTTTGTTCGAATTCTTCAATGGGGGTTAACGGTCAATAATAAGGTTTATACTGGGGATTTTGATAGCGCCTATTCATTAGCGGTTGCTACATCGGTGTTGAAATTTGAGACGGATATGGCGTTGCCATCAACTAATGGTTCATCAGCTGGGTTAGATGTTTTCATGAGTCTATTAACTTCAGCTGGCAATCCAGATCGTGATGCCGTTGCTTGTGATACTTCGCATCAAATTAATGTGAGTGAAGCAAGTGAGTTAAAATCAGCGGGTTATAATTATATTGGTCGGTATTTGACGGGGACAGCGGGAACAGGAAGTAGTGAAACTGCTAAAAATTTGACTACTAGTGAAATTAAAATTTTGACTGGCGCTGGCTTGCATATTTTCCCGATTTATCAAGATGGTGCTTCTGATTCAGAAGATTACTTCACATCTAGTAAAGGTACTAGCGATGGTCGAAAAGCCGGTTTAGCAGCCATGGAATTAGGTTTTCCCAATAATACAATTATCTATTTTGCAGTAGATGTTGATATTCAAACTGGTGATATTTCTCGAACAGTGACTGAGTACTTTACCGGAGTGGCTAACGGTATTAGTAGCTTTGGATTTAATGTTGGTATTTATGCGACCCGTAATGTTGCTAGTACGATCATTTCAGCCGGTTTGGCTGAGAAGGCATTTGTATCGGATATGTCTACTGGGTTTTCTGGTAATTTAGGATTTCCAATGCCAACTGAGTGGGCTTTTGATCAATTTAGTGAAGTTTCTTTTGGCGATTTCTATATTGATAAAGTTGCTTCTAACGGAACTCGTTCGACGGCGGTTAATGACTTTACATCAGGTAGTGCGGTTGGTGGTGATAGTGATTTAGCGACCATTAATAAGATTATCCAAGACTTAGCTGATACTGATAGTATCTTCAAGTTGGTTAAAGATACGACTATTGAAGCTACTAGTAAAACCTATACAATTGAGACGCCGGCAGTTGATCTCTCATTGACAGTTGATCTTGAGGGCAGTATCAGTGATGAGGATGGAGATACAACAGTTACTTATGATGTGAATGATGGGTCATTAAACTTCACATTTGATGATGAAATAGCACAAATATTGGCGGAAAACACTGCTGGATTCACTGACGCATCTGTGTCAGCTGCGATGAATGGTATGGGATCCGTGATAAAAAACGGTGAAATCAAGAATGAAATGCAAGTGACTGCGACTAGCACAACAGTGACTTTTAAGCTAGATTCTACTTTTGAACATGAGTCTAGTAATGGTAAAACTTATGAAATTGAATATGAAATTACATTAGTAGCTAGTTTTCATGTTATCACGGCACCGTTTCCAGTATGGGTTACAGCGCCAGAAGTGGAAGCACATAATAATGCCATTAATGAAGGGCAAGAAGGTCATGTAGTTGTCACGGTAAACTTAGGCCGACTGCTATCTGCTGGATTAGTGGCAGCGGGTATAACTGGCCTGATAGCGACAGCTGTATTTGCCCCAGAGCTGATACCAATTTTATTGGCTGCTGGATAACAAAGGGCAATGTAAAAATAGTTGGTTGTAAATAGAATTAAAGTAGTGGTATCTTGTATAAAGGGTTGGTAGATCCAGTCCTTTATATTTGTACACAAAGGAATGAAACTATGTCATTTAATCAGGTGTTTTTATTGGTTTGGTGTTTATTGATTGCAAGTCTTATAGGTATTGTTGTGATTTTATTCTTTTTGAGGGGTGTTTTTCAACCTAGTAATGAGGTTCAAAATAGAAGTGAAAAAAAACAACGCAGACAAAAAATTTTACAAAAACCTAAAGCAGAATATCGAACAATTGCGATGGTTAGTGCGTTAACGGGATTAGGAATGTTAATTTTAATCTGGGTTGGAGTGGCACTAATGTATTTTCAACTATATCAGAGTGCTTTTATAACTTTTGCCGTTGCCTCGTTTCTCTTTATTGGTTTTGATGTGGTATATGTGGTCTACCAATATAAGTATTGGTTAAAACATCCTGATTCAGATATTGTGCCGGTATCGCAGCGTAAATTTAAGTGGATTATTTCTTTGCGCACGCTTCGGATTATTATACTTACTTTGGTTTTGTTACTGCCCGCTGTTTTCAGTGCAACTTTTTATGAAATCTTGATAGCAGTTTTGAAATAGCTATAGACGTAATAGATTTTAGAGGTGTACTGTTCAGATTAACATCAGTCTTAAGTCGATTAATTAACGATTCAACTCCATGAGAAAACATGTTTCATTGATACAAATAGCCCCTAATAGCGACGTGTCGCTGTTAGGGGCTATTTAGTTCCGATGACACCTTATTTTAAATGATGTTTTTGGCGCAAAATTTGACGATTGTGGGCTAAGTGTTGGTGGATGCGATTGAACAACACTTGTTTTGGTACGTTTGCTGCTGGGGCAGTGGCTAACGGGAACCGAACATCAATATCAATTGTTTCAGGATTAATGGCAGTTGGCGCCGCTAGCGCGATAGCCAGACTGTCTGGCGTATGTTGATAAAGTAAATCGTTGCGAATGGCGAACTTGACATTTGCTTGATTAACCAAGTGAATGTAGTGGTCTAAAATGTCTTGATCCAATAAGCCGTGCAGGAGCAATTGATAGTCTGGATGTGCTTGGAGCTCGGTTTGTAAGGCGGCAGTATAGTCGCGGGTTAAAGCCTGAGTAAAGGTGATTCCCAAGTCAAGACGCTCATGAAAAGTACCTAAGTTACGGTGCTGTTCATCCGGATGAAGGACCGGCGTGCCAAAAATGGCTGACTGAAGATGTTTATCAAGTTGTGTTTCCGATTGTGACATAGCGGTTAGGTCCTTTCTAAGGTGAACTGACAGGCTTTAGTATAGATTTAATTGCATTCAACTGACTAGGGTTAAGCCTTTAAGCTTTTCTTAAGGCCGTGGCCGGTTGAATGGTGAGTTGTGCTAAAAAACGGTCATCGTTAATTTGATAGGTAACGTTAACCCGTTTACCGGCAAGTTGCTCAATACTACTGAGGCCATAGCCAAGATGTCCAGGTTTGGTTGTAAACCGACTTTTCTTAATCCGATTCAAATTAATGGTATCGCCCGCTGGGATTTTGTTTTGAATATTAAATTGAACACCACCCTGATTAATTCGTTCAATGGTGATGTCGACTTGCCCGTCAGCTTGTGACGCTGCATCAATAGCGTTATCTAATAAGTTGCCCAGAATTCGAACAAGTCGAATTTGTTCAAGCTCGGGTATTTTAATGGGTTGTAAGACCGTAATTTTCAAGGCTACATGACGACTAGCCGCAATTTCGTACTTGGCATAGATCAAGCCGCTGAGTGCTGGAATATGCAGTTGCCGCAGTTGCTCAGGGCCGCCATCAACCGATAGGCTTTGGTCGCCATGTAAAACTTCGGCTTCAAAATAAGTTTTTAAACCGGGCATGTCATCACGCTGAATATATTGCGATAGGCTGAGAAGAATATTTTGATAATCGTGTTTAAATAAATGCAATTGCTGGTTACGGTGGCTTAATAATTGATTGTAGTTAGAAACTTCGCTCAGAAGTTGCGCATCAGTTAAGCGACTGTTTTTACTGCTGACGAGATAAAAACTAATGATTCCAAAAATAATGCTGGAAGCAACAGCTACGTATGTTTGCAAGACGACAGAAAGATTTAGGGCATAGTCATACGCTAGAATATAAAGGGCGTAGAATAACAAGACTAGTAGGTAATCATTATGATCAATTTTAGCATGCTGAAAAAAGTCAGTTGCAGCCATTTTTATGACCCAATGATGAGCAAGACAGCCGATTATAATGACGATGGGGAGGCCAATGAGCATGGCCCCAAAAACATTCAAATTAGCCGTTAAATTTAAGTCAATGATTTGGCGGAGTCGCATTTGTACATCGGAAGAGGTTAACCATTTTAAGAAGCTCCCAGATAGCCCACCAATCAAACGTTTGAAGGCATTTAGAAATAGGACAATTGGTAACATTAGAATCCATTTGGTATAGAGCAGTCGGGCACTCATAATCATGTTGGCCAGGGTGAGCGGTAGAATCCAGAAAAAGACCAGTGGAACTTGGGGCCACTGAGCAGTTGCTAGTTGACCGAAGATATTACAAAGCGTAATCAGTCCGGCCCAGGTTAGGCCCAGTTTCCAAGTGAAATATTCACGAAAGGTCAGTGATAGAATAATCATTTCGTAATAACCAGAAATGAGAGATAAGGAGTAAAGCAAAAACGCCATAGCGACACCTCGTTAATTAGTTTTAAAACTGCTTTGAATGTTAGTTGACATTATTATCATAAATCAAATTGCAACCGATGCCACCACAATTTGATAAAAAAATTGCACAACAGGCTTGCCTTCGACCTACTCGAAGCTAGTAAACTCATTATATTAACTTAACGAGAGGAAGTTGGCAGATGCAAACTATTTTAGCAGTGGGGGCTTTGGACGCCGATCAGGCCCAAGCCATATTGACGACGGTGCGCCAGTTACCAATGGCCCAGTTGACCGTCTATGCACCAGAAACAACGCGGTCGAATTGGCCTAGCGCAACGCACTTTATCGCAGGAGAGTTAACAGATGTGGCCAGCTTAAGCCAAGCGATGGTTGGTCAGCCCTTAATCTTAGCCCAATTAACGCCCGCCCAATTAGTGCCGCAAACGCAAGCTTTAATCACGGCGATGCACGCACAGTCGGTTGAACAAATTGCTTTAACTAGCCCACAAAGTGTCTTATCATTAGTGCAACAACCTATTAAATGGTATCAGACACATCAGCAACGCCAACAATTACGGGCCTTACACTTAGTCGAACAGCTGTTACAGCAAAGCCGGCTTGATTTTACGTTGGTCGAAGGCACGCAAGCGATGGATACGGCAATTTATACACAACAGATGAGTGCTAGCTGGGCAACGGCGATGCCAACCCGACGGTCATTACCATTAATGGATTATTTAACGGCAGGATCGACATGGCCCTTAACTGCTTAATTAAATTGCTGGTTAATTTAATTTTTTTCTCAATTGTTTAATGGTATCATGGCTATGGATATGCAAGTTAAATTATAGAAATGGACGAAAGTAAAATGCCAAGACATATGAATCGACGTCGAAGTTGGTCGGTTGGGGTCATTGTGGTGTTAGTAGTGGGGGTTGTTGGTTTTTCTGTAACCCAAGCTTCTGATTGGATCGATGCCTCTTTCACGACTAGTCAAACAACGAAGCCCAAAGCTAAGCCGGCTACTAAGACGCCCAAAACGGTTAATCAAGTAAAGCTCAATGTGCCCTTGATTAATCAAATGACGGCACCCCGGTTATATAATGGCTGTGAAGTGACGTCACTGACCATGATGTTGAATTATGAGCATATTAATATTACTAAGAATCAACTAGCAGCCAAATTACCAAGTGTGCCGTTGAATTATGATAATGGCGATCATGGTAATCCGAATGTGGGTTTTGTTGGCGATATTTCTGGCGCTAATCCTGGGTTAGGGGTTTACCATGGTCCTATCTATAAATTAGCGAAGACTCAGACGAGCCAAGTTAAAGATTTGACCGGCTCAAGTTTTGCGACAATTATTAAGCAGCTTGAAGCTGGACGCCCGGTTTGGACGATTACGACGGTGGCCTTTGCACCAGTGACCAGTATGCAAACGTGGCAAACACCGCAAGGTCCGGTAAAAATCACTTATGATATGCATAGTGTCGTCATTGTGGGCTTTAATCGCACAAAAAAATTGATTTATATTAATAATCCATATGGACAGAAGCAACAAGCTGTTAGTTGGACTGATTTTGCAGCGGCTTATAAGCAAATGGGTAAACAGGCCGTGGTGTTAACGTTAGATCATTAATTTAATAAGCGTCATTGCGCAAAAATCGCACGGAAAAAAGATTTCCGTGCGATTTTTTATTTATAACCACAAATAACTGTGACTTTCCACAGTTATATATTGATGAAAGCGATAAAATGGTGTAATATCCCTATATGGGGAAATAAAGGAGGAGTTCAAATGAAACCCGACAATGATGTCTTATTATTGGCTTACTTTAAGCAGAACCATATTACGCAACAAGATTTAGCCGACTCGATTGATCGTAGTGTCAATACAGTTTGGAATAAATTACATGGGCGCTCAAATTGGAGTATTGTGGAAGTTCAAAAACTGCACGATGATTTTAAAGTGCCCACGCAGTATTTCTTCCATGATTAAGTGCTAAACGTCGGCATGCGGCTGACTACCGCAATGCTAGTAATTGGACTGTGAAGTAAATCAGTACCATCAAAAGGAGAGTTCGCGACTGACTATCGTGGACTTTTTTAGTCTCATGAAATATCTGTAACTTAAATGAAAACTAAATGACGCCGTTTTAAAGAAAAATAGGCTTATGATAGGGAAAGTTAAAAAAATCGTTATTTTAGAATATAAAAATGGTAAAATAAACGTTAAGTGTTTCAGCCTATGGTGATTAAGTTGAAAGGTTGCTTAGACGGATACAGTTAGCAAGCGGGAACAAAACAAGGAGGAAGTTTCTTCATGGATTTTAAGCAAAAAGTTAAATTAGGTATTTTTACGGCCACTGGGGCGTTAGTCATTGGATTAGTTGCCGCACCATCCGTTGATCATGTGTTACATGCAGCTTCAGATAACGTGACGACGGTTAGTGATACGACGGCGCCAACGACCGTTAAGGCTACCGATCAAACCGTTAAAGCCACCGCAGCGAGCGGAACCAAATCTAACTATAGCGTCAGCTATGTTAAAGCGGGGACGAATTCTAAAACGGCTACATATAAGCAAACTGACTACAATAATAGTAGTGTTGCCCAAAATAAAGTAGATTATTTAGCAAATACGCAAGGTGATACGGTTAAGTTAAACTCTGGGACGACGGCAACGGTGCAAGGTACGATGGGCCGGTTATATGTGCACTGGAATACAGGTAATTGGTCCGTAACCACAGTTGCTAATACCCAAGATGTCGTGCAAAACCCAACTAAATTTGCGAATAAAGTTAATTCACAAATTCAACAACAAAGTCTAACGACTCAAGGGGCCACTTCTGGTTCTGTGACTGTTTATAACCAACCACAATCTGGTGAAGCTAATAGTGTTAAATGGCAAAACTCAGATCAGGTGTCACAAGTGCAAGGTCAACAAGCGAATACGGTTCTAAAAATTGCCGCAACAGCGCAAAAATAGTGTCATAAAAGAGATTTAGACAAAAGAAAATAATTGCGACAAGAAATCAAAAATTCTTGTCGCAATTATTTTTTTGTCATCAAAGCTGCTGCAATTAGTCAACTTTTGTGCCGTTCGCTTGTTTGTGACTTGTTTTTTTTGTTGGCGTGGTAGTAAAAGCTTGGCTAATCTTGGTTAAATCAGTATACGTCGTTGTCGTACTAGTAGCTAATAAGGTCTTAATGCGCCGTTCACTTTCAGCAAAAAAGGCGGCAATAACCGTAGCTAACTGACGGGCCTTGGGGGTTAAGAGTAATCGTTTGTACCGGGCATCATTGGTGGCTGGTACGCGGATCAATAATTCGTTAGCAACCATGGTGGTGACGAGACTAGAAGCGGTCGCTTTGCGGATGTTGAATTCGTGTTCTAAATCCCGTTGGAAAATATCTTGGGTGTTTTCGTGATCGGCAATATAATTGATGGTACTGATTTGCATACCGGTAAGGCCTAATTTCTTTGCAAAATGATCTGAATCACGGGCTAACGCATTATTGGCTTTTTTGATTGCAATTCCGATTGAACGTTGCATGCGGTCATCTCCATTGATAGTTCGGTTACGTACCACTTGGCATTATAGACAAGCTAAAGCTAGAAGTCAATTGTCAATTAAAGGTGGTGTTATCAACAAATTGTGCTAGAATGAATGAATAGTTCGTATTAGAACTAATTATTAAATGGAGTTGAGAAAATGACTAAAAAAGTTGATGCAAAATTAATTATGGCCGTAGTTGCGGCGGGATTATTGTCGTTTTGTGGGGTCGTGGTAGAAACAGCAATGAACATTACGTTTCCAGTGTTAATGCGCGAGTTTTCGATTAATACCGCAACGGTCCAATGGTTAACGACCGCTTATTTGTTAGTGGTCGCAATTATTGTCCCGATTTCATCGTTTTTAAAACGACGCTTTAAAACTAAGACGTTATTTGTGACTGCCAATCTACTATTTATGGCGGGGCTAGTGATTGATGCGAGTGCGCCGACCTTTGGTGTCTTGGTCATCGGTCGACTCGTGCAAGGGTTGGGGACTGGGATTGCATTACCACTGATGTTTAATATTATTTTGGATTGGGTGCCGGATGAACAACGTGGAACTTTGATGGGAATTGGGACGTTAATTACTGCCATTGCGCCTGCGTTAGGGCCGACTTTTGGTGGCTTGGTCATTAGTAGCTTGAATTGGCACTGGATCTTTATTTTATTGTTGCCATTGCTAGTGCTGTCACTCATCCTGGGCGTAGGGGCAATTCGCCAAGCTCAACCGACAACAAAAACCAGTTTTGATGGTTTAGCTTGGGGCTTGGTGATGATCATCTTTGTCGGTTTTACGTTAGCTTTCAGCAACTTACAGAATTTTAGTCAGCAACCACTGATGGTCGGTGGTCTCTTATTAGTCGGTATTTTAGGAGTGGTTGGATTTGTCAAGCGGACTAAGCAGTCAGCACAACCGTTAATTAAATTGCAGATTTTTAAAGTAACTGCCTTTAATTGGCACCTATTAGGGTTCTTTTTAGTTCAGATGAATGCACTCGGATTAGCTTTTATCTTGCCGAATTATATTCAGTTAGTTAATGGGAAGAGTGCCTTATTGGCCGGTTTGTTTGTATTGCCGGGCGCCGCTATTGGCGCTGTCTTTGCGCCTTTGGGTGGTCGGCTGTTGGATCAGTTTGGAGCGGCTAAACCTATTTTAACAGGGGCAACGATTTTAGTGATTGCCGTGGCTTTGTTTACTGGGTTAGGGTTACAACTTAATGGTCCTTTGATTGCGGTGTTGTATATTTTGTTAATGGTTGGGATGGGATTAACTATGGGCAATACGATGACGAGTGGGTTAGAACAATTAAGTTTAGACTTACAAGCCGATGGTAATGCGATGTTTAATACCTTACAACAATTTGCCGGGGCTACGGGGACGTCGGTCGTCTCAGCGATTATTACGTTAGTTCAAACCCAGGCCAGTGGATCGTTAGCGCGGCGCACAGCTTTAGGGTCCACCGCCGCCTTAGTTTTCTTATTTGTTTTGATTATTGTGAATCTGGTTGCACTGAGCCTTGCCATGCGGCAACGTCATCATGATTGACATTTGGTAGCGGAGTGCTTATGATATGAGTAATATAAAAAGCGGTAATCTCTAATAAGTAGTCATTGATCCAACAGTTAAGCGACTCGGTGGGTGGTGTGAACCGAGCTGTGGTCAATGACGAATTACATAGAGTGAGTTGCCAATCGGCCGGATTATTTCGTTATCAATAAATGAGCGATCACTTTTTAGTGATAACTTGGGTGGTAACGCGGAAAAACTCGTCCCTGTTTAATAGCAGGGACGAGTTTTTTTGTTTTTTCGGACCATACTTTAGGAGGAATACAGATGGATATTATTGATGATTTAAAATGGCGTGGTGCGATTAATCAGCAAACGGATGAAGCTGGATTAAAGGAACTGGCAACCAATGAAGCGGTTGCGTTGTATTGTGGGATTGATCCAACAGGTGACAGCATGCATATCGGCCATTTGATTCCGTTTATGATTTTGAAACGATTCCAGTTAGCTGGCCATCATCCTTACGTGTTAGTCGGTGGTGGGACCGGGGCCATTGGTGATCCGTCGGGTAAGAATTCCGAACGGGTCTTACAAACGATGGCGCAAGTTAACCACAATGAAGCGGCTTTGAGTGCGCAAATGCACAAGTTGTTTGGTGATGATGATAACTTTACGATTGTGAATAACTATGACTGGTTATCTAAAATCTCGTTACTCGACTTTTTGCGGGACTACGGTAAGTTGTTTAGTGTGAATACGATGCTGAACAAAGAAGTCGTTGCAAGTCGGTTAGAAGTCGGGATTTCTTATACTGAATTTACCTACCAAATCTTACAATCAGTTGATTTCTTACATTTATACCGGGCAGCTCATGTCCAATTACAAATTGGTGGGGCTGACCAGTGGGGGAATATCACGGCCGGAACGGATTTGATTCACCGGTTAGAAGGTAATGAAACCAAAGTCTACGGCTTGACAATTCCACTATTGCTTAAGGCAGATGGGACGAAGTTTGGTAAGACTGCGGGTGGCGCTGTTTGGTTAGATCCAGAACGGACCTCACCTTATGAATTTTACCAATTTTGGATTAATCAAGATGATCGGGATGTCGTTAAATATTTGAAGTATTTCACATTCTTAAGCCATGCTGAAATTGATGATTTAGCTGAAAAGGTTAAGTTGGCACCCGGTAAGCGGGAAGCACAACGGCGGTTAGCAGAATGTGTCACTGAATTTGTGCATGGGAAAGCAGCGGTCGCAGAAGCACAAAATATTACCAATGCCTTATTCACTGGTGATGTTCAAAACTTGAATGCCGGCGAGATTGAACAAGGGTTTAAAGGGGTGCCTTCAGCTGAAGTGACTGCTGAAAAGCAGAATATTGTGCTATGGCTAGTTGATGCAACCAAGTTTGAACCCTCACGGCGTCAAGCTCGAGAAGATCTTAAAAATGGGGCCATTCGGATTAATGGTGTGAAAATTACGGATGTTGATGCCGTGATTGATCCAACGACAGCTTTTGATGGTAAATTTGTGATTGTGCGTCGGGGGAAAAAGCGGTATTTCTTAGCACGCATTAAATAATAGTAGAACTGATGAAAATCTGGCGCCGCTTGTTGGTAGCCAGATTTTTGTTTGCCGGTCACACCCGGAGTAGTATTTTTAAATAATTGTAGTAAAATGAGAACTAGATTAGAAAATGCACATTGTTAGGTTAAGTACAGCTACTAGAGGGGATGGTTTAGAGATGTCAGAGAAGAAGCAAACTAAGTTTTCGACACGCTTGGTCGCAGTATTGGGGTTGCTGATTGCGGTAACGGTTGTCATTTCAATGTGGTTTATTATTCCAGTGCCAATGACACATGGTAATATCAACTTATGTGATGCTGGGATTTTCATTGCGGCATTATTGTTTGGCCGTCGAGGCGGTGCAATTGTTGGTGGGGCTAGTGGATTTCTATTAGATTTGTTGTCTGGCTATTCACAGTACATGTTGTTTTCGCTCATCGTGCATGGTTTAGAAGGGTTTTTAGTTGGTCAGTTTGGGGCTGATCAATCTAAAGGGCGTCAGTTCATGGCGATTACAATTGGTGGTGTCGTTATGGTAATTGGGTATTTTATTTCCGATACGATTCTATATGCGATGCCAACCGGCTTGGCCGGCGTACCGACCAACGCGATTCAAGCAGTGGTGGGTGGTGTAATTGCTTATCCGATTGTGTTACGGCTTAAGGACCGAGTTAAAACGCAATTTAATTAAAGTCATCGTGACAGGTGGCGATAAAGACAAAAGTGAATTAAAATTCATCTGTTCACCATTGTATACTCAAACAGCTTTCTATCATACCGGAGATATGGTTTATCAATCTCAGAACGGCGAAATCATGTATGTTGGTAGAAATGACAATCAAGTTAAAATTCGTGGATACAGAATTGAGACTGGTGAGGTTGAGGCTAATCTAAGAAAAGTAATGACTGGAGTTGGTGATGTTGTTGTAATCGGTATAAAGGATCAGACTGGTAGTGATAACCTGGCTGCCTACTATACGTATGACGAAATAAATTACGAAACGTTGCGTTCAAAATTAAGCGATTTAATACCAGCCTATATGATACCTTCGTAATGCTGGGTACTGGATTGTTCAAGGATTTAGACATGTTTGAATATGTTCCAAGGAAAAGTATGATCTTTGACAAAACAATTCACAGTCACTTTTTCAATATTCACTCATTTTTCTCAAAAAAGTATATTATTAGTGTCTCTGAAAAATATGCTTCAAAAGTGGATTCTCCAATCTGGTTAAATTTCTCGAAATTAATTGACAATTATACAGAGGTGAGATAATTGGAACGTTCAGTCCTAATATTTCCTGATTTTGATAATATTAATCAAGTACAAAAAATTAGGAAAAAGTATGATTCGTTATATGCACATGTCAGACCACACATTTCTTTAATTTTCCCGTTTGAGAGTGAATCGGAGAATGGGTTAATATTTGACTCCCTTTGTGAAGTGAGCCATGATGTGCCAGCTTTTTCAATAGATATTTCTAAAGTGTCTGGTGATTATGAAAATGGATATGTTTGGTTAGAAATCGGAAAAAGTAAGAATAAAGTTAGCAGCCTACATCGAAGTCTATATGATTGTTCTATATTTTCGGCTCACGAACTTAGATATAAAAAATATGTACCACATATCACAATTGCACAGGGATTAACTCCAGAAAAAGCAGTAGAATTGGCGAATGAATTGAATAAGCAGATAGGTAATGTTTCTGCAGATGTTAAGAGCATCTCGGTTGAAAAAATACTATCTAATGGAGATTCTATTGAGATTTTTACAAAGAAATTGCTTAGTAAATGACAGTCTTACAATCCTAGTAAATCAGAGTTTCGTATGCCTTAAATATCCCAAATTGTCAAATTAAGTTAGAAATTTGCTAGTTGTTCATCTGTGATTTGATTTAGGAACTCCTCCAGTGGGGGGGGAGTTAAGACTTTTTCGTGGAATGTGATTTCGTCGACTGGATACTGCCTGTATAAATTCATCTGATAGCTGATCCATGGTGAGATCATGGTGCAAGCCATCTTTTCGGAGCAGACTATTGGTGTTTTCGTTTAAACCGCGCTGATTGGGTGCGCCGACGGCTGCAAAGTAAATATTTAAATCAAATTGAATGGCTATAGTTCGCCAATCGGCGAACTATAGCCATTCTCAAATGTCATCGACTTGAATAAATGGCGTGGTAACTTTGACAGCCATGTTGCTAAACTACGATTAATATCTTTTGACGACTTGGCATGTGAATTTAGAATAATTGCAACCTTGGTTTGACGTTCAACTAGCGTGGTTACTGCGCCCTGGTGGTTTTTGCCTTGAACAGTGTCGCCTTCTAAAAGAGTCCGAGTTATGTCCCGGACTCTTTTTTTATACCATTATATAGAAGGTTTAGTGTTTAATTGATAAACGAGATCGGCGTGTAAACGCTGATTACACTAACCAGTATCGTGAAAATAGACGACTAATTTGAATGCCGTTTTCACTTTTTTGAAAAAAGAAGCAAAAAGTTGTTGACAGTTTCAGCTGTGGTTGGTATATTAGTACACGTTGCTGCTACGGTGGCAAGGAATACGAAAAACAATATTGAAATTAGTTGTTGACAACTGCTTCAGTAATTGATATGATTATTCCTGTTGTCGCAACGGCAACTGACAGCTTGAGATTGTTAATTCTTTTAAAAAAAGAAGTTGACAAAAAGAAATCAAGATGTTAAGATAATTAAGTTGCGTTGAGGTAATCAACCAACAAATTAGACCTTTGAAAACTGAACAAAGTTTCGACAAATCAAATGTGTAGGGTCTATCAATTCTTGAATTGGTAGCAAACATTTGCGAAGTCAATTCGTAAACAAACAATTTTTAAATCAAGTACTAAATGAGCTTTTTTAGAACTCATCATTAATTTGAGAGTTTGATCCTGGCTCAGGATGAACGCTGGCGGCGTGCCTAATACATGCAAGTCGAACGAACTCTGGTTGTTGAATGACGGTGCTTGCACCTGAGTGATATAACATTTGAGTGAGTGGCGAACTGGTGAGTAACACGTGGGAAACCTGCCCAGAAGTGGGGGATAACACCTGGAAACAGATGCTAATACCGCATAACAACTCGGACCGCATGGTCTGAGTTTGAAAGATGGCTTCGGCTATCACTTTTGGATGGTCCCGCGGCGTATTAGCTAGATGGTGGGGTAACGGCTCACCATGGCAATGATACGTAGCCGACCTGAGAGGGTAATCGGCCACATTGGGACTGAGACACGGCCCAAACTCCTACGGGAGGCAGCAGTAGGGAATCTTCCACAATGGACGAAAGTCTGATGGAGCAACGCCGCGTGAGTGAAGAAGGGTTTCGGCTCGTAAAACTCTGTTGTTAAAGAAGAACATATCTGAGAGTAACTGTTCAGGTATTGACGGTATTTAACCAGAAAGCCACGGCTAACTACGTGCCAGCAGCCGCGGTAATACGTAGGTGGCAAGCGTTATCCGGATTTATTGGGCGTAAAGCGAGCGCAGGCGGTTTTTTAAGTCTGATGTGAAAGCCTTCGGCTCAACCGAAGAAGTGCATCGGAAACTGGGAAACTTGAGTGCAGAAGAGGACAGTGGAACTCCATGTGTAGCGGTGAAATGCGTAGATATATGGAAGAACACCAGTGGCGAAGGCGGCTGTCTGGTCTGTAACTGACGCTGAGGCTCGAAAGTATGGGTAGCAAACAGGATTAGATACCCTGGTAGTCCATACCGTAAACGATGAATGCTAAGTGTTGGAGGGTTTCCGCCTTTCAGTGCTGCAGCTAACGCATTAAGCATTCCGCCTGGGGAGTACGGTCGCAAGACTGAAACTCAAAGGAATTGACGGGGGCCCGCACAAGCGGTGGAGCATGTGGTTTAATTCGAAGCTACGCGAAGAACCTTACCAGGTCTTGACATACTATGCAAATCTAAGAGATTAGACGTTCCCTTCGGGGACATGGATACAGGTGGTGCATGGTTGTCGTCAGCTCGTGTCGTGAGATGTTGGGTTAAGTCCCGCAACGAGCGCAACCCTTATTATCAGTTGCCAGCATTAAGTTGGGCACTCTGGTGAGACTGCCGGTGACAAACCGGAGGAAGGTGGGGATGACGTCAAATCATCATGCCCCTTATGACCTGGGCTACACACGTGCTACAATGGATGGTACAACGAGTTGCGAACTCGCGAGAGCAAGCTAATCTCTTAAAGCCATTCTCAGTTCGGATTGTAGGCTGCAACTCGCCTACATGAAGTCGGAATCGCTAGTAATCGCGGATCAGCATGCCGCGGTGAATACGTTCCCGGGCCTTGTACACACCGCCCGTCACACCATGAGAGTTTGTAACACCCAAAGTCGGTGGGGTAACCTTCGGGAGCCAACCGCCTAAGGTGGGACAGATGATTAGGGTGAAGTCGTAACAAGGTAGCCGTAGGAGAACCTGCGGCTGGATCACCTCCTTTCTAAGGAATATTACGGAAACCTTACACATGATTGTTGAAACTTTGTTTAGTTTTGAGAGGTCTAACTCTCAAACTTGTTCTTTGAAAACTAGATAATATCAAATATAATTTTTCATAATTAAACCGAGAACACCGCGTTTTTTGAGTTTTTTAAAGAAGTTTTAAATCGCTAAACTCATTAATCGCATTTTCCGTTAGGAAAATGAGGTTAAGTTAACAAGGGCGCATGGTGAATGCCTTGGCACTAGGAGCCGATGAAGGACGGGACTAACACCGATATGCTTCGGGGAGCTGTACGTAAGCTATGATCCGGAGATTTCCGAATGGGGCAACCCAGCAGTTTTAATCAACTGTTACCGCTAGATGAATACATAGTCTAGTCGGAGGTAAACGCTGTGAACTGAAACATCTCATTAGCAGCAGGAATATAAAGAAATTTCGATTCCCTAAGTAGCGGCGAGCGAACGGGGAACAGCCCAAACCAGAGAGCTTGCTCTTTGGGGTTGTAGGACTGAACATTTGAGTTACCAAAACGTTTGATAGTCGAAGGATTTGGGAAAATCCGCCATAGATGGTGATAGCCCAGTAGATTAAATTAAACGTTCTCAGTTCAGGATCCTGAGTACGGCGGAACACGTGAAATTCCGTCGGAATCCGGGAGGACCATCTCCCAAGGCTAAATACTCCCTAGTGACCGATAGTGAACCAGTACCGTGAGGGAAAGGTGAAAAGCACCCCGGAAGGGGAGTGAAATAGTTCCTGAAACCATGTGCCTACAATAAGTCAGAGCGCGTTAATGCGTGATGGCGTGCCTTTTGTAGAATGAACCGGCGAGTTACGATCCCGTGCAAGGTTAAGACTTAAAAGTCGGAGCCGTAGCGAAAGCGAGTCTGAAATGGGCGTTTTTAGTACGAGGTTGTAGACCCGAAACCAGGTGACCTATCCATGTCCAGGTTGAAGGTGCGGTAAAACGCACTGGAGGACCGAACCCGTGTAAGTTGAAAATTGCTGGGATGAGGTGTGGATAGCGGTGAAATTCCAATCGAACTTGGAGATAGCTGGTTCTCTCCGAAATAGCTTTAGGGCTAGCCTCGGATGAAGGATCATGGAGGTAGAGCACTATTTGGACTAGGGGCCCGTCTTGGGTTACTGAATTCAGATAAACTCCGAATGCCATTGATTCATATCCGGGAGTCAGACGATGAGTGATAAGATCCACCGTCGAAAGGGGAACAGCCCAGATCACCAGTTAAGGTCCCTAAATGTATACTAAGTGGAAAAGGATGTGGAGTTGCACAGACAACTAGGATGTTGGCTCAGAAGCAGCCACCATTTAAAGAGTGCGTAATAGCTCACTAGTCGAGTGATTCTGCGCCGAAAATGTACCGGGGCTAAGTATACTACCGAAACTGTGGATGTGACCATTAGGTCACGTGATAGGAGAGCGTTCTAAGGGCGGTGAAGCAAGATCGTGAGGACTTGTGGAGCGCTTAGAAGTGAGAATGCCGGTATGAGTAGCGAAAGATGGGTGAGAATCCCATCCACCGAATGACTAAGGTTTCCTGGGGAAGGCTCGTCCTCCCAGGGTTAGTCGGGACCTAAGTCGAGGCCGAGAGGCGTAGACGATGGATAACAGATTGATATTTCTGTACTAGTTAAATGCGTTTGAACGATGGAGGGACGCAGTAGGCTAAGATGTGCATCCTGTTGGATTAGGATGTCCAAGCAACAAGTCTTTTGATGAGTCAAATGCTTATCAATTTAAGGACAAGTTGTTATGGGGAGCGAAATTTAGTAGCGAAGCGTCTGATGTCACACTGCCGAGAAAAGCTTCTAGTGAGTATTTAACTACCCGTACCGCAAACCAACACAGGTAGTCGAGGAGAGAATCCTAAGGTGAGCGAGTGAACTCTCGTTAAGGAACTCGGCAAAATGACCCCGTAACTTCGGGAGAAGGGGTGCTGATCGCAAGATCAGCCGCAGTGAATAGGCCCAGGCGACTGTTTATCAAAAACACAGGTCTCTGCAAAATCGTAAGATGACGTATAGGGGCTGACGCCTGCCCGGTGCTGGAAGGTTAAAAGGATGGGTTAGCTTCGGCGAAGCTCAGAATTGAAGCCCCAGTAAACGGCGGCCGTAACTATAACGGTCCTAAGGTAGCGAAATTCCTTGTCGGGTAAGTTCCGACCCGCACGAAAGGCGTAACGATCTGGGCACTGTCTCAACGAGAGACTCGGTGAAATTATATTGTCCGTGAAGATGCGGACTACCCGCGACAGGACGGAAAGACCCCATGGAGCTTTACTGTAGCTTGATATTGAGTGTTTGTACAGCTTGTACAGGATAGGTAGGAGCCATAGAAACCGGAACGCTAGTTTCGGTGGAGGCGTTGGTGGGATACTACCCTCGCTGTATGACCACTCTAACCCACACCACTTAGCGTGGTGGGAGACAGTGTCAGGTGGGCAGTTTGACTGGGGCGGTCGCCTCCTAAAGAGTAACGGAGGCGCCCAAAGGTTCCCTCAGAATGGTTGGAAATCATTCGCAGAGTGTAAAGGCACAAGGGAGCTTGACTGCGAGACAGACAGGTCGAGCAGGGACGAAAGTCGGGCTTAGTGATCCGGTGGTACCGTATGGAAGGGCCATCGCTCAACGGATAAAAGCTACCCTGGGGATAACAGGCTTATCTCCCCCAAGAGTCCACATCGACGGGGAGGTTTGGCACCTCGATGTCGGCTCATCGCATCCTGGGGCTGTAGTCGGTCCCAAGGGTTGGGCTGTTCGCCCATTAAAGCGGTACGCGAGCTGGGTTCAGAACGTCGTGAGACAGTTCGGTCCCTATCCGTCGCGGGCGTAGGAAATTTGAGAGGATCTGTCCTTAGTACGAGAGGACCGGGATGGACATACCTCTGGTGTACCAGTTGTGCCGCCAGGCGCATCGCTGGGTAGCTACGTATGGATGTGATAAACGCTGAAAGCATCTAAGTGTGAAACACACCTCGAGATGAGATTTCCCATTCCTTTATGGAAGTAAGACCCCTGAAAGATGATCAGGTAGATAGGTTAGAAGTGGCAGCACGGTGACGTGTGAAGCGGACTAATACTAATCGGTCGAGGACTTAACCAAGTAATTGGTGTTCCGGTAAGATGAAAAATACAATTTGATATTAGCTAGTTTTGAGAGCACAAGTTTCTCAATAGTGTGGCGACGATGGCAAGAAGGATACACCTGTTCCCATGTCGAACACAGAAGTTAAGCTTCTTAGCGCCGAGAGTAGTTGGGGGATCGCTCCCTGCGAGGGTAGGACGTTGCCATGCAAACGAAGGAATCGATTAATTCGGTTCCTTTTTTTATGCTTAGGATTACAATTGAATCTAAGCTTTGGTATACTATTCAAGAAGAATTTTGCCGTTTTAGCTCAGCAGGTAGAGCACTTCCATGGTAAGGAAGAGGTCGGCAGTTCGAATCTGCTAAACGGCTGTTAATGGCGTTACGGCCACTGAGACAATAAAATAAGCGGGTCTTAATCGTGACTTGTGAAGTATCCTAACCAGCAAAGTAAGGTAGGGATTGCTCGCAGTATTCACGATTGGGACTCGCTTATTTTTTATCCGCAAATGGAGCGGTTGGTTAAGGTAGTATCTTAACGCTTAGGCTGTGGCTGAATAACCTCTTGATTGAAGTCATGTAGGAGGGCCAGCATTGAAACCACGCGCTCAGCGCCTAACCGATTGACCCAGACATCAAAGATACCTTGGAGGTCATCAATCAGCTGCTGATCGATGTTTTGTCCTTGATCAGTTAGTAACAGAATCTTTTTACGGCGGTCAGTTGGTTTTGCAACCTGATAAACATAATCATATTTCAATAGAATACTAATTTGACGTGAAATGGCACTACGGGAGACGTGGTGGCTTTCAGCAATGTCCATTAGTAATAGGGGCGTTGTGCTACGCCCTATTTCATGCATAATTAAAAAAGCGTCAAACGTGAGATGATAACGATTGATTGGTTCAGCGATGTAGTCATCCATGTAATTTAAGACGGTGGCATAATATTTTAGAAAATCATCTAACATCTTAGGCGATCCATTCATTCTGTATCCTCCTTATGGTCGAGATCCTTGGTCAAACAATTAATTGCATAAAATTAATTATAGCATTAGTCAATCTATATCTACATAAAGATAATAAACCTAAATCAAATTAAAGTATAAAAATTGAACTTTTAATCGTCTTTGACGGCTATTAGGAGGACTGAAGCGACTAAAAAGGCTGAGCCATTAACTGGCTCAGCCTTTTGGTTCTCACTGTTAGGCGGTTCGATGACGCCGGGCAATCATCGGGAGGATCATGCCTAAGGCGACGAAGATAATCGGAGTTGCGATGTTTAAGGATAATTGGAACCACCAGCTACTAGGATTGTCAGCTAGTGAGGTGGTCTTAGGTACCATCCCTAAGATACAGGCAAAGGCAGTGAATAGGAAGCACCAAGCCCCAACTAACTTACCAACCATCGGATTCTTTAAGAACATGTAATCACTCTTAAACTCTTTTAAATGTTGATTTAATAAGATATAAGCTAAGAAGACCCATAAGTAACGCATTGGCATAACGACAGAATTTAGGTTTAGTAACCAATTATATAATTCATTCATATTACCAATTCCTAATGCTGGAATGATAATTAAAATACTAACTAAAATTCCAGTCATGATGTAGCCATTTACCGGAACATCCTTCTTGTTCATCTTGCTTAATTTTTTTGGAATGAATTCAGGATCAGCATCACCTAATAAAATCTTTAAAGGTGCATCAATTGAGAAGGCCAAAGCTGAAACTTGAGCCAATACATTGGCAATGGCATACAGAATCATAAAGAGATTGCCAACATGGTAGAAGGAACCAAGCCGTTGGAAAGCGTAGTAAGCACCATTGGCCATTAAGTCTGAAGGAATGTCTTTAGCGTTGAAAAGAATCCCCATTGCAAATGACCCTAATAGCGCACAGATGGCAACCATTCCAGCTAAGACCAACATTCCAAGTGGAAATTCGCGGCCAGGATTTTTGGTTTTATTAACATATGGTGAAATTTTTTCAGAACCACCAACTGCAAAGACTAACATTGAAACAGTGGTAAAGTAAGCGAAATCAAATTTAGGGAGATAGGACTTGAAAGATAGCATATCCGGTGTTTGGACCGTTGATTTAGTCATCAATGGTGCTGAAACCGCCAGAATGATGAACAAGATTGACATGATGAACATTCCAGTCCCAGCGACACTCCCAATTCGTTTAAGGGTAGTTAATCCGAGGGACGCAATCCAAAGGAAGAATAAGAATAGCACTAAACAAATACTTTGGACAACAATCGCAGGGGTGTTGTTAACGAAATTACCGTTACCTCTAAATAACCAACTAAAGGCAATCAGAATCCCCTGTGGCTTTTGAGCTAAATAAGGAATGTGAACAATCCAATAGGTCCAAGCTGCGTAGTAAGCGAGGCGCTTCGTGCTAGTGGCTCGAATCCAAGAGGAGACCCCACCTTCGGCTTCTTTAAAAGTTGATCCTAATTGACCAACAATTAAGGTATAGGGGACGAAATAAATAATCATAATTAAAATCCAAGATGTGACGACCGATAAGCCTTGTAACGCAAAGTTATTAACCACGTTACCTAAGCCCCATACGGCCACGAATGCAATTAGTGCAATATTGGACCAGCGCAGTTGTTTCTCTGTTTTCATAATTGGGCTCCTTTTTTAGTCTGAATACGACTAATTATATGATGGAAATGGAAGCGTTGACAACTTTATTTTTATAATATTAAAAGTACTTGATAATTTGGTTTTAAAAATGAAGATTAGCTGTTAGCTTAGCGAAAATTTGCTATTATTAAGAGGAATCGTTAGACCTAAATGGAAAGTGTATAATAATTAGTGATAGAGCCATTTGAATTAGCAATGGCGAAGGTGGGGTAAAGAGATTGAAGAATGTAGTGATTGGTAGTGTCGTATTAGCATCGGGCATGCCCAAGATTGGTGTGACACTGACGGGTTCAAATCGGCAAGCGTTATTGGGTCAAGCAGCGCAGGTCTTAACTTCAGTGGCGCAAATCGTTGAATGGCGTTTGGATACTTATCAGGAATTAGATAATCGGGCCGAACTGATTAATACGGCCGTGCAGTTGCAGCAGCTATTGGGTACGATTCCGGTAATCGCCACGATCCGGGGCTCATTGTTGGCGCCAACTACTTATTATCAGATTTATCAGACTTTAGTTAATAATCGAGCGGTGGCGGCGATTGACGTTGAAAGTCGTTATTTGAAAGCACCTCAATTTGGACCATTAGTGACCCAAATGCGGACACATCAGATTCGGTTGATTTTAAGTCAATCCATTACCGGCACGTTACCATCGCCGGCTGAATTAGTGACTAGTTATCAGACCATGGCTGTAGCAGGAGCTGATGTGATTCGAATGTCGGTGCAACCAACGCAGGCCCTCGATGTTGTGACCTTAATGGCAGCTACGACTCAAGCCCATCAAGTCCTAGATGTGCCCTTGATTGCAACGGCTAGCGGTAGCTTAGGTCGTTATAGTGGCGTCTGCGGTCAATTGATGGGGTCAGCGATTACTTTCGGGCGCGTGGGACATGTAGGTGAGCATGGCCAATTATCGGTCAGTCAGTTAAAGCAAACTTTACAAACATTAGCGACCGTTTAGGGAGGGAACAAGATGAAATGGCAGTCGATCTGGCGACATACCAGCTATATTATTCAAACTTTAGCGATTTACTTCTTATTAATCCAAGGACCCTATGATGTCTGGGGGGCTAAGCTTGGCTACCGGCTTGGCGAGTATTTAATTAATATTGTCGGAATTACGGGGTTGTTCTTCTTAGTTGAAGTCGGTTATAACTATTTTCGACAACGGTTATTACAGCGGCATAAAAAAAACTAGGCCAATGGTCTAGTTTTTTTGTTGCGCTTGAACGAGTTGTTCAACAAAGGCATCTAAATGGGTTAAATCTTCTCCCTCAGGTGCTAGATTGACGAAAACGTCAGCAGCACCTTGAGTTGCGCCAGTTGACTTAAAGGCGTGACTAAAATCAGTGACGGCCCGGCAGTAGTCATCTTCATAAAATGTATCACCAGAACCAGCACACCCGTAAATTTTTCCAGTTAGATCTAAGGCTTGCAGGTCATCATAAAAATCAAGCCCTTCTTCGGGGAGCGCACCTTCATCATAGGTGTAAGGGACAATCACAGCGATATCAACAGTTTCAAATTCACTAGCATCGGCCTGTGAGATTTCTTCTTTTGTGACCGTGACGCCTAAGCGCTCAAACTTTTCAATAATGACATCGGCAACATCTTCATTGTTACCGGTAATCGTTGCAAAAATAACTTTAGCAGTTGCCATCGGAACGCCTCGCTTTCAAAATGTTAATAAGGCGATTATAACAGAATTTTAATCTAAAATTAAGTCACGGCTGGATTATTCTCAAAACCGTTGCGAGAGCGGTTTCTCGCAAGCTAATTCCATGCTATAATTTAACTATTAAACGTCGGCTGATTCCGACCAACGCGTGTTAATCAGAATTTTAATAATAAACTAAAAATGAAGTAAGCTAGGGGTAATTAAATGGCAAAGAAAGAAAATAAAGGTCGGCTTGGGAAACGACTATGGAACTCAATTACGGAGCCACTACCAGATGATGATAGTCAGGCTAATGAACAAATTCCGTTGGCTTATGATTTAAAAGATAGTGCGGCGGCGAAGTCAGCCACTGAAGAATCTGCAGCAACTATTGATGTCGATCAAGCACAAGCTGAGACATCAACAGCAGCGGCGCCTGTCTCAAAATCAGTTATTGATCCTGACTTGGATCGGCATCCCCAATCGGTTGCAGCATCGGCTGCCGCGATTGATGATACGAAGCCGAGTTCAGCAGCTACTACGGTGACAAGTGCCACAAATCAACAACCGAAATCAACGCCAACCAGCGCAACGACGCACCATGAACAACCGGTTATTTCAGTTCAAGCGATTGAAAAGGCCCGGACGAATAACGATGCACAGCCTGAATTACCACTGTCACGTGAAGAATTATATGGGGATCAACAGCCAAATGCCGGTAGCGCTGCACCACGAACAGATCGGACGACTGACGATTCTGAAACGATGTCACGAATGGCCCGACATGGTGAAACGCCTGTCAGTGCGGCGGCAACTAATGACGAAAATCCGCATTTGAAGAAGAAGGCTAAGGCTAATAATAATAAGCCTCATCAAAAACCACAACGGCGGCGACGTAATCGACGCTTGATGTTGTTAGGGGTTGTTATTTTAATTGTGGCCGCCGTGGGGTCTATGTATATGTGGACCAATGCTAAGACCACGCAGTCGCAAGCTAGAAGCAATGCTGAAGCTCAAGTCAAAAAGATTTATACGGCCGATAAAAGTGATTTACGAGCCAGCGCATCAACCACGAAGTTAGCACAACTCCAAACGGCGATTGATGATTTAAAGGCTTCAAGTGAAAAAACTAGTCTGCAGCAGCAACATGATACGGCAGTTAAGATGTTAAAAGTACGAACGACGTATCAGGGGTTGTATAATGAAGACAAGCTCATTAAAGTCGGTGTTACGACAGCCACAATTACGACAGCTAACAACCAACTGAAGGCGACTGATTTAGCGACCAGTAAAGCTGATTTTACGACTAAATATCAAGAAAAATTATCAGTGACAGGCAAAACGGTCAAGGCAGTTCAAGGCTACCATCGAGATTTTAAAGACCTGTATACCAAGAAAGATAAGTTGAAGTCTTCGGTTTCAACGAGTCGAGTTGATAAAGTTATGAAACACTTGAAAGCTTACCAGTCGAAATCCCAATTAGCACGCAATGATTATGCACGGTTGAAGGCTGATCGCAAGAAGTTAGCGAAGTCAGAAGCCGCTGCTGCGGCAGCCGAAAGCTCACGCCAAACATCGATTGCCAACGAAAGCAGTTCATCATCAAGTTATAGTGAACCATCGTTATCGAGTTCATCTAGTGAGGAATCTAGTTCAGAAGAGTCAAGCTCATCAGATACGAGTTCGAGTTATTCGGCTTATTCAACGACGACGGATAGCACCACGACGAACGATAATGATACGGCGACAAGTTCTGCAGACAGTAGCAGCTATTACAGTGCTGACAGCAGTAGCAGCAATGCATCCAGTGATAATTCAAGTAGTAGTGATACAACTAGTACCACCACAGATGGTTACAGTTTCTCAACCACTTATTAATTAAAGCTAATTCAATCGGCGCAACGTCATTATTGACGTTGTGCTTTTCTAAAACTTAGAGATGGGGGATTTTAGGATGCCAATTGCATTAATGGTACAAGCGACCAAAGCAGCACAACTGGAACAGTTACAACAGATGTATCCGGCTTGGCAATTCAAAACAGTCACGACATTAAAGCCAGCTGAATATGCGCAAGTAGAAGTAATGTATGGCAATCATCCGATTTTGAAAGAGCTATTGGCCCAAACACCGGTCCATTTGAAATTCTTACAGGTGATTTCAGCGGGGGTTGACTATTTACCACTCGCACAGCTAAAAGCGGCGGGGGTACTGGTTGCCAATACTAGTGGGATTCATGCGGATGCAATCAGTGAGTCAGCGCTAGCAGCGATGCTCACCGTTGTCCGCGGGTATCATGCTGCTTGGCAAAATCAGATTGGAATGCGCCAGTGGACCTTGCCAACAACGACGCGTACGTTAACGGGACAACAGCTATTGATTTATGGGACCGGTCAGATTGGTCAGGCTTTAGCGGTTAAAGCTGCAGTCTTAGGACTCCAAGTTGTTGGGGTCAATACAACCGGACATCCCGCACCACATTTCACACAGACCGTGGCATTGACGGATACGGCAGCGGCTTTAGCAACCGCCAACTTTATTGTCAATGCCCTACCATTAACGCCGACAACGGCCCACTTCTTTAATGCACAGTGGTTCCAACAACTAGGCCAGCACCCGATGTTCATTAACATTGGGCGAGGACCATCAGTGGTTACGGCGGATTTAATTACTGCGCTAGACCAGCATCAATTGAGTTGGGCGGCCTTGGACGTGACAGATCCAGAGCCATTACCGGCGACCCATCCATTATGGCAACGCGCCGATGTCTTGATTACGCCCCATATTTCAGGACAAATTGCGCATTTTAGGACAGTTGTTTTTCCAATCTTCAAAGCTAATTTTGACCAATTCAACGACCAAGGCACATTGTGTCGTAACCAAGTTGATTTATCGCGTGGCTATTAGCCTAAAGCGGGCACTTAATTTTCAAATTTGAAAATTAAGTGCCCGCTTTTTACCGGATTGATTAAAATTTAGATCAGCCGAGTTTGCACACAATGAATGGCTGCTTAAAGGTCATCCTCATGGCGAGCTTGGCGAAAGTTTACTGCTGCGGCGTCATTGTGGCGTTGACCAAGTGCCAAGACGAAGACCGTACTGATAATTAAAAGACTTCCCAAGATATCCAGCCATTGAAAGCTAACCCCTAACAAGACGACGGCAATAATTGTGGCGGATAATGGTTCGAAGGCGTCCAACAGACTAACGACAGTCGGCCGAATGTAATTGAGGCTTTGTAAAAAGAAGAGAAAGGCCAATAACGTCCCAAAAATAATGACAAAGCCCAACTTGCTGATATTGGCAAGGGTTAATGGGATTTGAATCTGCCATACAGGTTGAACTAGATTGAATAAGATACCACCTAGTAACATCGACCAGGTATTAACGGTCATTGGACTGTATTTGGTCAATAAGCGAGTCGGCAATAAGGTATTGGTTGCCGAAGTGACACCGGAAAGTAAGCCCCAACCAAGTGCGCCGACTGAAATGACCAATGTCGCAGGATTGCCATGCGTGACCAGTAAAAATGACCCAATCAGAGCGAGGGCAATAGCGAGACCTTCTGGCCGGGTGGGTAATTGATGATGGGCTAAGACGAGCCAGATTGCAATAAATACGGGTCCCATAAATTGCAAAATCGTGGCAGTAGCGGCGTTACTTGCCTCGACTGCGAGAAAATAAGTGAATTGAACGGGCATTAGGCCTAATAGTGTGTAGGCGGTAATTTGTAGTAAATCTTGTGGATGTCGCCAAATTGACCACAAGTCGACTTTAGTTATCAAGCTAATGAGGAGCAGGCCGATGCCAGCCCCTAGCATCCGAATTCCGGTTAACCATAGTGAGTTAATATTGGTCGTGTCAAATAAAGTTTGGGCAATCGCGCCCGAAACACCCCAAAAGGTGGCACTGATACTGGCTAAAAAGAGACCTTTGAGTTCATGATTGGTTTGCATGCGTGTGTCCTCCCGGTTAATAAACGTTACTATCTATTGTAACTTAGTTTGCTGGGTAGTGGCAGAATCGTTGTTTTGAAAGTCAGACCCGTTTTTGAAAGCGATTTCCATTATTGATGAGAATAGCGTACAATTGTAAGTGTTAAAATGTAGGAGGGGTAGCGCATGCCAAAATATCTAGTCTTTATGGACATTGATGGCACCTTGTTAACTGATCATCAGTATATCTCTGATCATACCAAGGCCACCATCGAACGATTACAAAAACAGGATGTCATGTTTTATATTGCCACCGGCCGGATGTATGAATTAGCCAAGATTGTCCGCAACAAGTTGAATCCAGATGTCCGTTTAGTCACATCAAATGGGGCCGTCTTTGATGGCGCCCAGGGACGTGAAATTACTAAGTTAGGTGGGGCTGCAGTTGAATTAGCGTATTTAATTGCGCGGCGTGATAATTTACCAATGATGTTATTTACACCCACCATGGCTTATTACACGGAACAGATTCCACGCTTTGTGGCACGGAATGCAGCTAACTTTGATGCGGATGAAACGTCAATTGGCTATGCTGAAGTTAAGAGTTTCTCACAGTTAGCTGCGATTGAGGATCAAATTACGAATGGCGTTATTTTAAGTCGTGAGGATATGTCACGCTTAGATTCAGCCCGTGAAAAGTTAACCAGTAGTAAATTATTACGCTTATCGTCATCTAATCCGAATAATATTGAAATGATTCCATTGCATACAGATAAAGGAACCGCCGTCAAACAGATCCAACAAGAACAAAATGTTGATGCGGCTCATACTTTTGTCTTTGGCGATGGCTTAAATGATGTTGGGATGATGGCGGCGGCTGACCTCTCAGTTGCGATGGGGAATGCGTTGCCACAAGTTAAGACTGCGGCTAATTATGAAACTGATACAAATTATAATGATGGTCTGGCGCTCTTTTTAGATCAGTATTTTGAAAAAGAATCACGATAATCCCTGAATTACCGGGCAAGTTATGTAGCTTATGTAGGGTTTGAGATAATTATCTCGAACTCTTTTTTTGATGGTCAACTTAACTTGGTTAACCTTAGTAACTAACTGGATTAACCCCCAAAGATTAACTTTGATTATTAAAATTTTGGTATTAGCTGCGATGAATAATTGACTTTTTCGTCAAATTTGGCACACTTAAAGAGGAAATGGGTTTTAGGAAGTGATTTGGTTGAAAATAGAAATTTTACCGGCCACGACGGCGGTGCCCCTAGCAATCCTATCAATGACGGGGTTAGATAATCGAGAATTGAATCCGGCAATCGAAAAACAATTGGCGACTCGCCAAATTCAGCCAGCGCAACCGCAAAATGCGTTAGCAGATTTATTGCAGTTGATTGGTCAGCGGCATCACGTGGCAATGCAGGCATGGGATATGGCAATGTTACCGGCATTAACGGGTCAATTGTTAACGTCGGGTTCAGCAGTTCAATTACAAGTTGCAGATGACCAGCCAGTTGCAGTTAATCTGACAACTAAGAGTAGTCAGGTCTTAATTGTTATCGGTGATTCAACGGCTAGCAGTGAAACGGTCCATGCCACCGGCCAAGAACTACAACGAAAATTGAAAGCATTTTTTGGGATTCAAGCCCGCTTACAATTTCGAACTAGCTCGGCAACGGTTCAACTTTTGGATACAGTTAAGAGTGCGTCCTCGGCGTAACGTTAATATCGATCAAGTCAAATTGACGATTGGTATAGTCAACCCGAGTGACACTGGTGTTTTTTAATAACCGGGTTGGCAATTTGTGGGGACTAAGTTGATAGAGGAAAGCGCTTAAAACTAAGCCGTGTGAGACAATCAGAATATTACGATCTTGGGTAGCTGTTTGGGATTCAAACAGACTAATTCGCCGCAAGGTTCGGTTAATCCGATCAGTAACCCCAACCAGTGTTTCAGCGGTGCGCGTTTGGTCTAGGGAGTTGAAAACCCATAAAAGGGTCGCAAAACGTTCTTTACTTAGCATCAATTTTAAGAAGGTCCCAATGCCTAACTGTTTGCGGACCTGTTGAACCACCCAAGTGTTTTTAGTGCCTTCGAGGCCACCAAAGTTGAATTCTCGTAAACCGACGTCAATCGTCGGTTTTTTTAGTTCAGGATGTAAGGCAGTGATAATCCGAGTGGTCTGTTGGGCTCGACCTAAGTCACTGGTATAAGCTGCATCAAAAGGGACACTGGCCAACATCCGCGCGAGTTGTTGGGCCGATCGCACGCCGTTAGCAGTTAACTTTGAGTCATAAATGCCCTGTAAACGGTTAGCGGCATTTAAGCTGGTCTGACCATGTCGAACCAGATAAAGATGAATTGTTGCCATTTAAAGGCCTCCTCAGATGAATTAACATACTTTAATTGTACGGCGTGGCCTAGGATAGAACAAGCTTTTTAACCAGGCCATAAAAAATAAAAGCTTAGCGACTGACCAGTCACACCTAACGTCAAATTTAGTTGACCATAAATTCAATAATACCGATATTAGTGATTGGCCTAGTTAAAATAATCATAAGTCATCATGTATGATTATCATAAGAAAAAGGTTTGACAGCTGACCCGAAACTTGCTAGGATATTACTTGGATAAATTGCGCGCAGTAAATAACTATCCATCAGTTAGGAGTAACATTATGAAAAAAGTCACACAACAGCTTGCGTTGATGAGCACAATTTTAAGTTTAGGTAGTTTATTAAGTACAATACCGGCAACAGCGGAAAGTGCTGAAACAACGGCAGATGTTGATTTAAAACAATCGGCCACGGATAACAGTATTGCGTTGGATCAGGCGCCAACATACCAGTTTAAAGATTTAGAATTATCGGCTAGTCGGCGTGACTATACGGCTACAGCGGTTAACGACCACTTAATTGTTCGCAATCCCGGGGTTGAGAGTGGTTGGCAAGTCACGGCTAAGATTTCAGATTTCAAACGACTTGGTAATCGGCAGTCAGATGGTGCCAATCAGTTAGTTGGTGCCCAGTTAACCTTAATGAGCGGGATAGTTGCACCAACTGAGGATGATAATCCATCAGTTCGGCCGGTGACGACCAATAATATTGTCTTAAGTGATCAAGATCAAGCTATCATGACTGCTGCCAAAGGAGCGGGGTTAGGAACTTATCAATTGGAACATATTAACTCACAAGTTAAGTTAAGTGTGCCCAGTGGTAATCGCACCGGGACCTACCAAGCAAAGATTACTTGGACGCTAGGCAATGCGCCAACGGGTGCTTAATTGGAATCATTGAAACAGCAGGTTGTGGGGCGGTCCAACTGATCGCACCACGTACATAGCGGGTAAATAAGAAAGGATTGAAATAATGCGGGGATGGCAATTGATAATGATAGCGGCACTATGGGGTAGTTTAGGGATGGGGAGTCCCCGTGTTCAAGCGGTGCCGGTGACGGCTGAAGTGGACGCTAATCAGCCAGTGACACCGGAGACAGCTGATGCCAGCAGTGCGGTTACTGAACCGCCAAGCGAGCAACAGCCTCCAGCGACGGTGGCACCAGTAATTGAGCCGGTAATCCCCACAGCACCTAAGCCCCCAGCAGTTAGTCAAGTGGATCATAGCCTCACGGTGACAGATGCCCATGGTGACCCTGTTGATAAAAACACCCAGGTGGCGAGTGGTGATCAAGTCACTTACCAATTTCGGTTGCAATATCGACCGGGAACGCCCAGTAATGAGCAACTGCATTTTGCCTTTAACCGGCCGAAAAACATAACCTTCAAGTCGGCAACCGTGACGACCGCTACTGGTAAAACGACGGCGGCCCATGCAAGTAGCAGTAAGGTGCGCACAACGATTATGACCCCGCTCAATGCTGATAATCCGTGGATTGAAATCACAGTGGTGGCTGCGGCTAATTGGGTCAAACGCTTATCCTCAGTTGAGGGTGGGAGTGCATTTACGACCATTGATACTGCTAGAACGACGTTTGAACTACCAAACTATCAGATTTTACCGGTACCACCATTATTTTTGAGCTTAGATGAGAGCCAGTTTGACGTTGCCAAAAGTGGCAAGGTGCAGCTTAGTGGCCAACTTGATCGTCAAGGTGGCTTTAAGAATGAAGACATCACGATTTATATTCAAAAGGGTGACCAAACCTTAGCACAATTCAAATTGGATTCAGCGGCAGAGCCTGGTGCTTTTGTCTATGAGTTGGCGGCGACTGAATTGACAACGGGGACCAATGACCTGGAAATCTATGCGGTTGATGAACATGAGTTACGTTCGGATTCAGTGCTGCTGACGGTGAATGTGCGCGGTGATTTGAGTTTTAAAGAAGTTCCTGAGCAGGCGACATTTACGGCTGTGACCTTAACCGGACGGTCACAAGTTATCGGTCGCGCTGATAATTGGCACTTGCAAATTAGTGATGAACGACCGGCTGGCGCACATTGGCGTTTAATCGCAGCCGCAACCACTTTTAAAACGGCTCAAGGCCGCGACTTAGCGGGGTGGGTCGTGTATCAAGCAGCGGGTCAAGATCGCGTGATGCTGACAACGACTGGCACAGTGGTCGCTCAAGGGACGACGACGCCAACGACAACCTTATTTGACACGGCGACGACTTGGTCGGCTCAAACGGGGGTCTTGATGGAAGTACGGGGCGATGCCTTGCCTGGTAAGTATACTGGGACTATTACGTGGACTTTAGAAGATGCGCCCGGTTAAGCTAAACGATAAAAAAATGGCTTCAACTACCCCTAATTGGGCGGTTGAAGCCATTTTTTTGATTAGTTTGAGTATTTATTGGTTATTCCAATCTTCACTCAAAGCTTGCTTACTTTCTTGCTTTAAAATCTTAATCATCTTACGTCGCGCCGCGAAGAAAGGTAGACCTAAATGGGCTAGATTACTCCGGAAGCGCCAACGATAATGATAAGTTTTGGCTGGAAGATATTCGGCTGATTGCACATAGTCCGCATAACGGAATGCAAACAGCTGATCTTCGAGAAAATTGATCTCTTCGTTGAACTTTAAGTGATGGGTCGTAATGATTGATCGTAGGAAACATTTATTCCATGAAAAACCACCCACTGTGCCAAAGTTGATATTAGCAACTAGTTCTTTTTTAGCATAGGTCTTGGCCGGACTAGGCACTGCTAAATAGCCGAAATGCCCACAAACGACTAACTGACTTTGGGGCGCAGCTTGATAGGCGGCCAAAAAGGTGGCTAAAAAGTTTGGTTCTACCCAGTCGTCCCCATCGACGAAACACAAGTATTGACCTTGAGCAACGGCCATCCCAGAATTACGCGCGGCAGAAACCCCACGGTTCTGAGCATGGGTAACGACCTTAAAGCGGTCATCCGTTTCGATCAATGCTTGAATCTGTTGGGCCGTATCATCGGTTGAACAATCATTCACCACAATGACTTCAAAGTCCATCATTGTCTGATGCTGGAGACTGGTCAAGCAACTATTGATAAATTTATGTTGATTGTACGCTGGTACAACCACTGAAAAAAGGGGTGCAGACACGCTAATTCCTCCATCATAATTTCGTATACTATTCTCTATTATAGCCGTTAATTGTGATGAAAATGTAGCGATTTGCCTTAAATTGTCGATAATTTAAGGATTTGATAAGTTAGTCGTATGAAAATACAAGGCTAAGTCGGGATATGCGAAGACAGTATGCGAAAAATCCAATAAACTATTATTTTTATAATAGTTGCAAGAATCTAAGGCTAAATAAGTATCACCGTGGCCTAATTGCATTAATTTGGCCTCTTCTTCGGTTAGATTAGTGAGCGATAAGTAATCATCACTATTAGCAATCCCAATCCCGTAGGCCTCGTAAATGAAGTCCCAAATTGACTGATTAATCGCTTCAGTTGAGAGATAGGGCACGACTGACCGTAGATAATAAGCCTTTTCCAGACAATAGAGGTGGTCATGCCAATACCGGAGCCGAATAACCCGATAAAGTTCCTGATCAATTGGAATCCCCATTTGCTTGGCAAGTTCCGGATCGCTATGAATCGTGTCAAAGGTTAGAATTTTAGAAACTAATTCACGGGGGTGTAAATTACTGCTAGGCATCGCGCGGGCCGATAGGTTGACCACCGTTTTGTGTTGTAATTGAATATTAGTAATGAAGTAACCGCTACCTTGAACCCGCCGTAATAGTCCTTGTTGGTAAACGAGGTCGATGGCCTTGCGGATGGTATTACGGCTGGCATGATAATGGGCCATTAACTGCGCTTCAGTCGGCAATTTGACTTCAAATTGCCCGTCTTGAATGGCATTGACGAGTTTAGTCGCAATATCACGATACATTGGAACCACTTCTTTCAATTTTTAGATTAAGTGATAATTTGTAGGTACCAATTTAATAAATTCCCGGTTTTTAATGATTAGGACTTGTTAAATTTGTACCCATGACTTATAATTCTAATTGTAATGAAAGCGGTTTACTAAAGCAACCGCTGAAGAAAATTAATTTATAAACTATACTAGGAGCGTGTTTATTATGGCTGAAAAAACAATTATGTTGGTGTGTGCTGCAGGAATGTCAACGTCACTATTAGTTTCAAAGATGCAAAAGGCTGCTGAAGCTGATGGGATTGACGCAGAAATTTTTGCAACCGCTGCCAGTGATGCGGATGCTAAGTTAAGCGAAAAGAATCCAGATATTTTAATGCTTGGACCACAAGTTCGTTATATGTTAAGCGACTTTCAAAAACGGGTTGATATTCCGGTTGAAGTAATCAATATGCAAGACTACGGCATGATGAATGGTGAAAAAGTATTACGCGAAGCCGAATCATCAATGGCTAAAAAATAGGTTAAACGAGTTGAGATACTGCCTAACAACGTGCGTCGGTAGGCAGTATTTTAGTGGCATGAAGACGATGAAAAATAAGCTAAAAAGGATGAGGGTCAATGGCAGAAGAAAAGCAAGCAACACCTGAAACAGAAGCAAGTCTAGAAACAATTATGGGGTTAATTGTGAATGGTGGTAACGCCAAGAGTTCCGCTTTCGAAGCAATTAGAGCCGCTAAAGAGAACGATTTTACAACGGCGGATGCTAAGTTAAAAGAAGCCGATAACTTCTTAACTGAAGCCCACAATTCACAAACTTCAATGTTAACTGATGAAGCTAATGGGGAACATACTCACGTTTCATTGTTGTTGGTTCATTCACAAGATCATATTATGAATGCCATTACCTTCCGCGATTTAGCAGGGGAAATTGTTGATTTATATCGGCGGTTAGCTACTGAAGCAAAATAGGTCATAGTGGGGACCCAGACGAATACCTTAAGGGTATTGGTCGGGTCCCTTATTTATCAAAATACGTTAAAAATATAGAAATAAGCTGGAGGATTAGATATGGCAACTGGATATAAAATGCCGAAAGATTTCTTATGGGGTGGTGCTGTGGCAGCCCATCAATTAGAAGGCGCTTGGCAAGCTGATGGTAAGGGCGTTAGTATTGCGGACGTCATGACAGCTGGTCAAAATGGGGTCCCCCGGGAAGTTACTGATGGCGTGGAAGCTGGTAAAAGTTATCCGAATCATTGGGGTGATGATTTTTATCACCGATACCATGAAGATGTGCAATTATTTGAAGAAATGGGTTTTAAATGTTTCCGAACGTCAATTGCTTGGACGCGGATTTTCCCCAACGGCGATGAAGTTGAACCCAATGAAGCGGGGTTAAAATTCTATGATGATTTATTTGATGATTTATTAGCACATGGGATTCAGCCCGTAATTACGTTATCACATTTTGAGATGCCTTATCATCTGGTCAAGGCCTACGGTGGTTTTGGCAATCGGAAGATGATCGACTTCTTCTTACACTTTGCAAAGACGGTCTTCAAACGTTATAAAAATAAGGTTAAGTATTGGATGACCTTTAATGAAATCAATAATCAAACGGCTTGGCAAGATCCCCATCCGTTATTACAAAATTCTGGGCTCCAATTAGGCAAGCATGATAACTGGGAACAAGCGATGTATCAAGCGGCACATTATGAGCTCGTTGCCAGCGCTTTAGCCGTTCAGGCTGGACATGCCATTAATCCTGATTTCCAGATTGGGTGCATGATTGCCATGTGTCCAATCTATCCTTTAACCGCCAAGCCTGAAGATGTGATGATGGCTGAACGAGCGATGCAAAAGCGGTATTGGTTTGGCGATGTGCATTGTCGTGGCGAGTATCCTAAGTGGTTACCAAAATACTTTGAACGTAAGGGCTTTGATATTGACATTACCGCCGCTGATTTGGCTGCTTTAAAGGCCGGCACGGTCGATTATGTTGGATTTAGCTATTACATGTCCTTTGTAACCAAGGGTCGCAAAAATGATAGCGATTACGACTTTAAAGAACCCGATGATTTTGTTGAAAATCCATACGTTGAAAAATCCGATTGGGGCTGGCAAATTGATCCTACCGGGTTACGATATGCCATGAATTGGATGCAGGACCGGTGGCATTTGCCACAATTCATCGTTGAAAATGGTTTTGGCGCTTATGATAAAAAAGCAGCTGATGGCAGTGTCCATGATGATTATCGGATTAGTTATTTCCGGGACCATATTAAAGCGATGGAAGCTGCAGTCGCTTTAGATGGGGTTGACTTGATTGGTTATACCCCTTGGGGTTGTATTGACTTGGTCTCTGCTAGTACTGGTGAAATGGCAAAACGATACGGCTTTATTTATGTGGACGCCGACGACAACGGGCAAGGGAGCTTTGATCGTTCGAAGAAGGACTCGTTTGACTGGTATCAAAAGGTGATTGCGAGTGACGGCGAAAGTTTATAGTGAAAGGACGAAGGCTTAATGACAACAACTAAAAGTGGCTTACGGTCAGATTTTCTATGGGGTGGCGCCGTTGCGGCCCATCAATTAGAAGGTGGCTGGCAGGCCGGTGGTAAAGGTGTTAGCATGGCGGATGTGATGACTGCTGGTGCTAATGGCGTGCCCCGTGAGATTACTGATGGAGTTTTACCAGGTAAGAATTATCCGAATCATGATGGCATTGATTTTTACGGCCATTATCAAGCCGATATTAAGTTATTTGCCGAGATGGGTTTTAAATGTTTCCGGACATCGATTGCCTGGACGCGAATTTTTCCCAATGGCGATGAAGCCGAACCGAATGAAGCCGGCTTAAAGTTTTATGATGAGATGTTTGATACTTGTTTAAAGTATGGCATCGAACCAGTGATTACGTTGGCGCACTTTGAAATGCCGTACCATTTAGTTGAAAAGTATGGTGGCTGGCGTAATCGGAAAGTGATTGACTATTTTGTCCATTATGCAGAAGTTGTCTTCAAACGATATCGCAATAAGGTTAAGTATTGGATGACTTTCAACGAAATCAATAACCAAACGACTTATACGAATCAATTTTTAATGGCAACTGATTCAGGATTGGTGTTAAAACCAGATGATCCAAACGCCGAGGCATTGATGTATCAAGCAGCGCATTATGAAGTCGTCGCAAGCACTTTAGCAGTTAAGTTGGGGCATCAGATCAATCCTGACTTTAAGATTGGGAATATGATTAACATGACGCCAATCTACCCATTAACCGCCAAGCCAGGCGATATTATGCAAGCTGAAAAGGCCATGCAACGGCGATATTGGTTCGCAGATGTGCAATCGTGGGGGTACTACCCACGCAACATGGAAGCTTTCTTCAAACAGACGGGGTTCCGGCCAGACATTACTGCTGAAGATCGGGCCGTTTTAGCGGATGGGACCGTGGATTATATTGGATTTAGTTATTACAATTCCAATACGGTTGAAGCGCAAGCTGATAATCCAAGTTATCACTTTGTAGGGACCGAAGCCGTTGACAATCCTTATTTGCAGACGAGTGAATGGGATTGGCCAATTGACCCAGTGGGCTTACGGTATGCCTTGAACTGGTTACAAGACCGGTATAACAAGCCGATGATGATTGTTGAAAATGGGTTAGGTGCGCGTGACAAGGTGGAAGCCGATGGGTCTATTCATGATCCATATCGGATTGACTACTTGCGGGCACATATCAATGAAATGATCAAAGCAGTCAATGAAGATGGTGTCGACTTGATTGGTTATACGCCATGGGGCTGTATTGATTTGGTTTCTGCTGGGACCGGTCAAATGTCAAAACGTTATGGTTTTATCTATGTGGATAAAGATGACGAGGGGCAAGGGACGTTAGATCGTGCAAAGAAGGATTCCTTCTACTGGTATCAGAAAGTGATTAAAACTAACGGTGCTGATTTAAAATAACTGAGCTAAATTAGTGCAAAACTAAAAAGTTGTTTAGCTGAACCGGATTATCCGGTATCAGGCTAAGCAACTTTTTTTGTTAGAAATAATCAATTAAGGCAGGTTTCGTGGTGACAAAACTGGCATCTAAGCGTTTAATCGCCGCTATTTCGCCGGTAACTTGTCCGTGCTGCCAAGCTTGAGTTAAGGTGCGGGTGCCAAAGAGTGCTTGGGTTAACCGTTGAATGGATAAGTGCACGTCAGCGGCACCGTTAAGGGCTGGTGTGACACGATTCAAGGTGACCGTCCCGGCAGTGATACTTAGTGTCCAGATGCCTTGATTTTGGGTTAAGACCGGATCAGTTATCGCCAAGCGAATCGGCGCTAAGTCGGTTGTCATAAAGGGATACCGTTTTAAAAAGGCCGGTAAATCGACAATTCTTGCCATCATATAGGGCGTTGTTTGGATGCTTAAGGCTTCTGGCGCTGCTAAGTCGGCCAAGTTATTGTCATCACTAGGTGCCATATAACTAAAAGTATCAAACGTCGTTCCATGCTTGGTGATGAAAGCAGCTAATCGCTCAAAGGCGACTGGTGTACTGGTTGTCCATTCTTGAATGGCAAAGTTGGTTGCTTGACGCTCGTAAATGAGGTAACCTTCGATTTGACTGGCGGCATTCCGATAAATTGCAACGGACCAGTCGTGCTTTAAGGTGAGATAATGACACCACCAGGTTGACCGAATCAAGCCACCGCGTTGATTAATCGGCTGGGCCGCATAAAAGTCGTTAATGAGCGTAATGCCAGCGTTGCCATATCGGGTAATTGTCCCTGAAAGATCCGTGGGCTTAAGCCGCGGCAAGGCGGCTGCAGGTAACACCTGTTCAGTATGGGTAAAAGTCTGCTCATAACCAAATTGACGATAGTACCCATACGAGAACGGTGCCAGATAGGACAACGGCACTTGTTGAGCGGCCATGTCATGTAACGCCGCCGTTAATAATTTGCCAGCGCCACCGCGGCCAGAATACTCGGGGGCACTCATCACGTCGCCAATGCCATGCATCGGATAGGTGACGCCGTGAAAGTTGACTTGCATAGGCAGACTATATAAGCCACTCACTAATTGTTGTTGATCATGAAGTCCGTAAATCCAGCCGTGTTGATAACGCTCCATGAAAAATTGGCGTCGTTGTGGACTATCATGGTTGTTAAAAGCGTATTGATATAACTGATAAAAGGCTTCGCGGTCCGCATCAGTTGTTAACCGTAAATTTTCAGTCATCGTTTAGCTCCTTTATTTTGCAGCGACTAACCTAAAGTCCATCCATGGCACCAATAAGGCAAGAATTTGTTGATCGGTGGCAACGAGTTTACCGACGACGTTAATGCGCCCGGTATTCTTGAAATCACGTAATGCAATTTGAAGTTCACCTTTGTATTGACCATATTGATCGTTATCAATTAAGACGTCACCAACGTGGATATCAACCGTATGCTTGGCTGGAAAAGCGGCGTCTTTATAGATGACCCGGGTTTGTGAGGACCGTAAAACATAGTCGGAACAGTCACCACGATAAGTTTGGGCTTGATCAAAAATTACAGCTTTTTCAGCGGCGGACAAGTCAGCCGGCGTTGTGAGGTGTAGTAAAGGATATGGGCTGAAGAAGATGTCAGCGGTCGCTTTTAATTCCGCTTCGCTGGCATAGGCATTTCCGATTAAGACATCATCAATTAAGCCAGTCATCTTAAGATGTTGGACTTGGGTTGCGATGGGGAGCCCGCGGTGCTGTTCCAACGTGCAAAGTCCATCTTGCATTGGCCAAGGACCATAAGTTGCGTCATTAGATGAGACGAAGGCGGCGGTATTAATGCCATATTGCCGGTATTGTTTCGAAGTGGCCACAAAATAGTCGTAGCCTAAACCGGTGTATTCTTGTGGGTAGAAGTTATGCGAGCCCAGTAGGTTATCTTTTTCAGGATAATAATCCATGATGGTGTCAACGTAATGAGTCCCTTTAGACATGTTGACCTCAATTTTAATGCCATATTCATTATGGGTCATGCGTGCTTCTTCTTGTCCGGTAAAGCCGAGGTCTAGTCGGACGCCCCAAGCGCCTAACTCGTGGAAGAATGAGAGGTCATCGTAGGAAACACCGAGTTGTTTGAATAACCCGGGATTCACATCGACCATCACTTGTAAGCCAAGCTGATTGGCGTAGGTGATAACTTTTTTGAAGTTAGCGATGACTTCATCTTGGTTACCTTTAATTTCAAGTAGGGACGTGAAGACCCGTTGATAGCCATATTTTGTTGCCAAATCTAAATAAGCCGCATCTTTTTCAAACGTTGACCGTTCTGGATAGACGGACACACCAAGTTTACTCATTATAATTAATTCCTCCATAATTGGTAGTTGTATTCGCTTTCATTGTAGCATGATTAATTGGTCCATACCAGCAAAAGTCTAAATTTGTTGGTACAAATTTAGGCGCTGTTTTTATCGGGTCGATTATGCTACGATTTGAGTAAGACCTAATTAATGGAGGATTTATGATGACATTTGAAGCAATTTTACCAGCCTTAAAGGCTGGCAAGCGCGCCGTTCGGACTGGTTGGGAAGGGACCGAACTTTTTGTAATGTTACAACCCACGTCAACTTTTCAGGGCGATGTGTTGAACCCTTACTTTTTGATTAAAACCGCTGATGAAGCCTATAGTTTATGGTCACCAACGGATTGTGATATTTTGGCTGAAGACTGGCAACTGGTCGCCTAATGCAATTCAGTGAATTTGCTGGGCAGACGGTATTAGTTACGGGAGCGGCTTCTGGCATTGGACAGGCCCAAACACAGGCCTTTTTAGCGCAACACGCCCAAGTAATTGCAATTGACCAGCAACCGCAACCAGCTAGTTTATCGTCGCAACCCCAATTAAGTTATCAGCAGGCCGATGTTTGTGACGCCACGGCATTAACGCAAGCCATTAAGGCTGGTAGTGCAGTACTGGGCCAACCTCAAATCGTGTGCAATACGGCTGGCAAGCTTGATGGCTATCAGCCGACTTTGGCACTCGATTTAGACCAATGGCAACAAATCTTAGCGACCGATTTAACTAGTCAATTCATCGTAACGAATGCTGTTTTACCGGCTATGCTAGCACAGCAGCATGGCGTTTTCGTCAACATGGCATCAATTGCTGGTTTGGTCGCTGGTGGTGGTGGTGCAGCTTACACGGCGGCCAAACATGCTGTAATCGGTTATACCAAGCAAGTCGACTTAGATTATGCGAGCCAGGGTATTCGGGCTAATTGTCTGGCCCCAGGTGCGATTGACACGCCGATGAATGCGGCTGATTTTGCTGGGACTGGTAAGCTGGCCCAATGGGTTGCCCAAGAGACCCCGGCTAAACGCTGGGCCCAACCACAAGAGGTTGCTGATCTAACGTTGTTTTTGGCGAGTCGCCATGCTGACTATATTCATGGCACGGTGGTTCCGATTGATGGCGGTTGGTTAGAGAAGTAAAAGGGGGACAACTTAATGGCAGCAATGGATAATGTCGGGCGTCCCGGCCAAGTGCTACGTAAGCAACAGGTCTATTCGGGTCCGATTTTTAACTTGTTAAAAGAAACGATTCAAACTCCCGATGGGTTAACTGTTGAACGTGATTTGATTGATCATGGCGATGCTGTGACGATTTTAGCGTTGACAGCGGATGACCAAGTCGTATTAGGTTCAGAATACCGGGTGGGCCGTAATGCGGAGACCATTAGTTTGCCAGCTGGGCTGATTAACCCTGGTGAGGCACCTTTAACGGCGGCTGTTCGTGAATTGCAAGAAGAAGCTGGTTACGTTGCCCATGATAGTCAAGTGATGACGACGATTAGCTCTTCAGAGGGATTCACGAATGAAACGGTGAGTTTGATTTTGACACATATTGATCCTAGCGAACGAGTCGAACGGCATTTTGATGCGGACGAATATGTGAATACACAGTTAGTCCCGTTAGACAAAGTAATCGACTTGTTACGAACTGGTCAATTGCATTCAGCGCAAGCGGTTTGTGCGTTGACGTGGTATTTGACTTTTATACGCTAAGTTGGGTGCTTTTTTACGCCTGATTATACACAAAAAGCCAACGCATGATAAAATGTGCGTTGGCTTTTTGAGGTTAACTGAAATAATTTTCTAAGAAAACGGCAACGCCATCATCATCATTACTGAGCGTTGTTGCCGTTGCCACGGCTTTAACTGCAGGAATGGCATTGTCCATGGCGACGCCCACCTTAGCAAGTTTGAGCATGCCTAAATCATTTTCTTCATCACCGAAGGCCATTAAATTAGCGGCCTGTTCATTGAAGTGGGTAAGTAGCTGTGTGAGTCCACTCGCTTTATCAGTGTGGTTGGGTAAAAATTCTAATAGGTTTCGCCGCGAGGGCACTACGTGGAAATTAGCAGCAACGTCTGCGGGTAAGTTGGCCTGGATAGCGGGTACTTGGTCGGAAGCACTGACGACTTTACCAAATAGATCATCGGCTGGTAAGGTCGCAAAAGTTAAATCCGTAAACGGCATGAGCCCTTGTAGAAAGTCTTCATAGGGTGATTTGCCAAGCTCGATGAGGGAATAGACCTGAGTGAGGTCAATCACGTCTAATGGAAAGCCAAACGTTTTCGCAAAAGCGTATAGCGGTGCTAAATCAGCTTTAGTTAAGCTGGTCCGTGCCAAAATTGCGGCCGTCGTATTTTGTTGCACTAACCCGCCATTAAAAGTAATCGAGTAGTCGGTTGGTTGAGTTAGTGCCAGTTGTTTGAGTAATGGCTGAATGGCTTTAATGGGGCGGCCAGTACAGAGCACAATGCGTTTACCGGCAGTGTGCAGTTGTTTTAGGACCCGTTCCGTCCGGGGTGAAATCGTCTTTTCAGAAGTTAACAAGGTATTATCCAAATCGAGTGCAATTGTTGTAATCATGTGATAAGTCCTTTCCAAATTACGTTAAATGCAAAATTTGACGAATCGTTGCGGCCATTTGTTCAGGGTCGCTGACGCGGTCATGTTTGACAGTGGCAGTCCGTAGCTGAGTCACCGTCGCTGGGATTGGTGTTTTGATACAATCATGGAGTTGATCGACCGCAGTCAAGCCATCAACCGTTACAGGCGCACCTGTAATTGCAGCCAAGACTGCTTGTGGGAACTTATACGGACTGGCAGTGGCGACGATCACCATGGGCCGTTGATCCTTAGTAGCGGCACAATATTGTTTTGCGACAGCGGAAGCGACGGCAGTATGCGGATCAATTGTATAGTGATGATGAGCATACAAATGATTAATTTCGTGTTGATCCTGGTCCTCAGTCACAAATCCAGCCCAAAAATCGGTAATAGCTTGGCGCATAGTTGGGGTCAACTGGTAAGCACCCTTAGTTTGTAAGTCCTGCATTAAGCTGGCTGTTTGCACGGGATCGGCGCCAGTCAGATAAAAGACCAAGCGTTCGAGATTACTAGAGACTAAAATATCCATTGATGGCGAGCTCGTTAAGAAAAAGTCCCGTTGTTTGTTATAAACGCCGGTATTAAAAAAATCAGTTAAGACGTTGTTACGATTCGACGCACAAATTAATTTATGGATGGGTGTGCCCAATTGCTTGGCATAGTAACCCGCTAAAATATCACCGAAGTTACCTGTCGGCACGCTAAAGTTAATTTCATCGCCATTTTTGATGCGGCCTTGTTTAATCAATTGCGCATAAGTATAGACATAATAGGCGACCTGAGGAAAGAGCCGGCCAATATTAATTGAGTTGGCACTCGAAAATTGTAAGTTGTTTTGGGCCAGTTCGGCGTGTAATTGAGGGTCATTGAGCAGGGCCTTGACCTTAGTCTGAGCATCATCAAAGTTCCCATTAAGGGCGACTACGTAGGTGTTAGCCCCGGTTTGAGTCACCATCTGTTGTTTTTGAATGGCGCTAACGCCGTCCTTAGGGTAGAATACAATGATTTTAGTTTGGTCGACATCGGCGAAGCCAGCCATGGCTGCTTTACCAGTATCACCAGAGGTGGCGGTTAGAATGACTACCTCGGATTCTAAGTGATTTTTTTTAGCCGCCGTCAGCATTAGATGGGGCAATAGCTGGAGGGCGAGATCCTTGAAGGCAATCGTTGGTCCATGAAAGAGTTCCAAGTAGTATTGTTGCCCATGCTTAGTGACGGGGGCGATTGCTGGATCATCAAACTGGTCACCATAAGCTGCTTTTAAACAGGCTTTGAGTTCGGCTTCAGTGTAATCGGTAAAGAAGAGTTTCAAAACCTCATAAGCGACTGCTTGATAAGATAAAGTTGCCAAGTAATCAAAGTCAAAGTTGGCGGTCGGGAGTTGAACAGGGACGAATAAGCCGCCATCGGGGGTCAGCCCTTGTAAAACGGCTTGTGAGCTGGTCATTGTCTGACTTGCAGTTTCGCGGGTACTGCGATAAAGTGTTTCCATGGATGCACGTCCTTTCAGTTGATTTGGTATAAATGATACACTAAATTACGTTTGAGCGGGGGGATTTACACAAAAATCAGCGGTTAATACTGCTGACAAAAAATTAAGGCTGGTTAAAATGTAACCGGTTACTAAAAAGAGGATGACGACGCATGCAATTAGCAGGGATTTTGCACCGACCGGAGAGTGAAGACACGGCGATTCTAGCTGATCATCACTTGTTATTACGGTTAAAGACAGCACGACAGGATATTCAAAAAGTTGAAGTCGTGTTTGCTGATATGTATTTATGGCAAACGGGGGCGCCTTTACAGCAGACGGCTTTACAGCCAGGGCTTGTCACCGCAGCCCAGCAAGTCTGGACGTGCCCATTAACGTTGCCGACGAATCGATTGATTTATGCATTTAAATTGACGGATTTAACTGGGCAAACGTTAGGTTATGGTGATGATGGTTTTTTTGCGGATACGGCGACTAACTGGCAAACGACGGGCCACTATTTTCATTTGCCTTATTTACACGTTAGTGACGCCCAATTACCGCCAACTTGGGTTAAAAAGACCGTCTGGTATCAGATCTTTCCGGAACGGTTTGCCAATGGCGATGCCACTAATGATCCGCAAAACGTAGCACCTTGGGGCGTTGGACCAGTCAAAAGAACGTCTTTTTATGGCGGTGATTTGCAAGGAATTATTGATCATTTAGATGATTTGGCCGATTTAGGCATTAATGGGTTATATCTATGTCCGCTCTTTACAGCACCCTCAAATCATAAATATGATACGATTGATCATTTCGAAATTGACCCCCACTTTGGGACTAAAAAAGATTTTCAAGCCTTAGTGGACGCCGCTCATGCGCGTGGCATGAAGGTCATGTTAGACGCTGTCTTTAATCATTTTGGCAATCAATCACCGCAATGGCTAGATGTGGTTAAAAATGGACCGGCCTCACGGTTTGCCGATTGGTTCCACATTCACGGCTGGCCGGTTGGGCGTGATGCACATACGGGCACTTTAAACTATGAAACTTTCGCAACCGGGGCCGCGATGCCTAAATTAAATACCCAGAATCCAGTTGTACAGGATTACTTGATTGCTATCACCAAATATTGGGTCGAACAATTTAATATTGATGCGTGGCGGTTCGATGTGGCGGATGAAGTTGACCATGGGTTTTGGCGTCGCTTATGTGCGGCGCTACGTCAAGTTAAGCCAGATGTTTATTTGTTGGGTGAGGCGTGGCACAGTAGTCAAGCGTTAGTGAATCAGGGGCAATTTGATGCAGTGATGAATTATCCATTAACGCAACCGATTTTAGCCTTGTTTAAGCATGAGTTAAGCCTAAAAGACTATATTCACAAGACTAACTTGCAGTTACTACAATATCCACAACCGAATCAGCAGGTGATGTTTAATGCGCTTGATACTCATGATACGCCACGTTTATTGACGGTCTTACAGGGAAATCAGCAACGTGTGCAAGCCGCTTTAACCTTACTCATGTTATTACCTGGCACGCCCTGTCTTTATTATGGGACGGAAGTCGGCGTGGCCGGTGGCGCTGATCCGGATAATCGGCGTTGTATGAATTGGCAACCAACGGTAGCTGAACAACAAGGGCGAACCTTTGTTAAGCAGCTGATTCGGTGGCGTTTAGCCCAGGCTGAATTTTTAGCCAAGAGTCAGCTGAGCTGGCACGTTGAGGGCGACTGTCTCAAGTTAATCCGCCAGTCGGCCACGCAAACGGTCACGGGAATATTCAACCTTGGCTCGACGACCGTGTCGTTACCAACGACGGTTACGGTCATTATGGCGACAGGCTTGACTGCCGGTCAAATTGCGAGTGATGGTTTTGCTTTAACTGTGTCTAAGGCGCACTAAGAAAGGACGGTTAGCCTGATTTGATAAGCCCGGCCTCAGATAGACTACTGAATAATTATGACGAAAAAGACATTTGGGTTAGGCCCAAATGTCTTTTTATTAAGCTTTTTCAGGTTTAATGCCGCGACCTTGAATGAATTCAATCACGATTAGAACCACGTAACAAATCAGGATAAGACCTAATAGGTTTGACGTGTTGACGGTACTAGATAACCAGTAGTATTGCCAGTTTTGATGATTGAAGACCCACCAGACTAATAGTCCGGCTAGTAAGCCTAATGTATTCATAATTGCAATAAAGAATAAATTGCCGTTTTGTTGATGACGGGCCCAATAGGCCGATAAAATTGCCATCCAAACACCCCAGACAATTAATCCTACGACAACAACCCAGTAAATAAGTGATGCGATCATCGGTACGCCTTCTTTCTACAAGTTGATAGTATTATTTTACCATGAATTCGATTACATTGGGAGGTTTCAGTGATATTTTTCACAATCTGGGTTTCTTAGAACTTGGGTTAATTTAGTGAGCATCACTTGTTATTTGGCGGTGAATTATTTACAATTAGAACATAATAATAAGGAAATCGGGAAAGGGTTGGCCTATCAATGACTTCTGCATGGAATTGGATTGGAATCATTGCTTGGATTATTGTTTTGGCGTTAATCGTGTGGGTATTTCATAATATCCGCGTTCGTCGCATTAAAATGATTGTGGCGCGTCAGCATACGTTTGAGTGGAATAATTTATTGATTACGATTGGTGAATTGATTGTCAGTTTTGGCTTACTAATCGGGATGGGCTATGCATCTTTTAATAATCATGTTAGTTTAAATGATCAAAAGACCGTTAAAGTAACTTATAGTTATGAGCCATTGGTTTTACGTGTCGGGACTAAGGGCTCATATTACGTAGCCGTTGACCGGGGCACAACGAAAAAACCCGTGCATATTTATAATTACTGGGTTAAAAATGCGAAATATACCGTTTCTAGTAATAAAGCAACGGTGATTAGTAGTTTGAAACAAGTTAAAATTGCGGATGCTGGCATTCCGTGGTCTCACCAAGCCTTGGTTAAGCAAGATCAGCGACATGAAAAGGCGTACGTGGTGAAGATGACGGCCATGTATCAACCCACTTTTTGGAATGGGTTGGGCGTCCGGGTTGGACATCAAGCGATGAGTCGTTGGTTAATTCGGGTGCCAGCGCAGTCCTTTATTAATACGACCGATATTCAAGCTGAATAAGCAGTTGTTCGACGTTAGACTTTTTAGGTCTAGCGTCTTTTTTTGTCGATTATAAGCGTAGCCGGTTTAAAAATTGGTTGTTTTGATAATGAAATAATAAAAGTTATTAAATATTTGGATTTAAGCCAGTTTTTAGTTTGAGTTAACCCAAGAAAGCGTTAAAATGAAAATGTCACAATTTTTTGGACATTTAAAGAGTAATTAATAGTATCAGATAATAAAATTAATAGGTTAACCTGTAAAGGAAGCGAACCGATGATAGTCGAACAAATTAATCCGTTAGTCGTTTGTGGCGTCATTGGTGATGAGACCACTTTAGTCGTAACCAAATGTCTAACGGGACCATTTACCAATCGTTATGATTTACCGACGGCGGCCATTACGACCCATGCCACTTTGAATGAAACTGTTAATCAAATTACCTTGACGGAAACGGGATTACGCACCACGATTGAGCGCCAATTAGGGACGGTTCAGTTTACGTTACCAGATTTAGATTCCACTACTGACCAACGTCATATTATTAGTACCTTTTACTTGTTGGAAACTGTTGGGGGCACGTTAATGACGAAGCGGCCAGCTTTTACGGCCGCTTTATCGGCCGGAGCCGCGCGAATCCCCTTAACGCAATTAAATTGGGCGAATAGTTCACCGATGGTGATGCAAGCGAAGCGTTTTTTGGTAGCGGGCGCATTTCCAGTTGCCGACCAGCAAATTGCCAAATATGACATTCCAGCCACGCCGCAGTTTGTCGTGGAGTGAGGATTGACAATTAGTTAAGTCCGTTGTAAATTAGATTTAACTTAAAAGATGATATGTTGATGAGGAAGTTAACACGACAAAGGTTAGACGTCGTTCTTGTAATGAGGACGAGGTCTTTTCTTTTAGGCATCGATTGGAAGGAGTTTTTGACATGGATCAGGCAGCGTTTATTGAACAATATGCGACGAATCGTTTGAATACCAATTCGTTAAAATGGGACGCATTAGCGGAACGTTACGGGGATAAGGATTTAATTGCAATGTGGGTGGCAGATATGGAGTTTAAGGTGCCAACAGCAGTCACGGATGCGTTAACTGCGCGGGTGGCGCACGGTATCTATGGCTATTCGTATACGCCAGATAGTTATTACGAGGCATTTTTCAAGTGGGAACAAGATCGGCATGGCTTGACGTTGCAAAAGGATTGGCTACGGTTTGGGACCGGCGTTGTGAACTCGTTGTATGCATTGGTGAACACATATACCCAACCGGGTGATGGCGTCTTAATATTAACGCCGGTATATTATCCGTTCTTTAATGCGATCCAAGATAACCATCGTCAGTTAGTGACTTCAGAGTTAACGAATACAGCGGGACATTACACGATTGATTTTGATGACGTGGAACGTAAAATTAAAGCAAACGAAGTGCGGTTATTTATTCAATGTTCGCCGCATAATCCAGTTGGCCGTATTTGGACAGCAGCGGAAGAGACGCGATTATTGGCGTTATGTGAGCAATATCATGTCTTAGTTATTTCAGATGAAATTCACCAAGATATTGAAATTGATCCAATCAATCATCCGTTTGTGTCTGCTTTAACAGTTGCGAATGGTCGCTTTGCCGACCGCGTGATTGTTGTGAACTCGCCGTCAAAAACTTTTAATGTGGCTTGTCTACTCAATTCACACGTGATTATCCCTAACGATGCTTTGCGGCAACGATATGATGCCTTTAATACCCGTAACAATCAAACCGAAGTTAATGTTCTAGGCCAAACGGCGGGGGAAGCGGCCTATCGGTCTGGTGCGGCGTGGTTGGATCAAATTTTAGCCATTGTGCGCGATAACTATCACTACTTACGAACCGAATTAGCGGCGCATGCGCCTAAGATTATCGTCGCCGAGTTGCAGGGGACTTATCTTACCTGGTTGGATATTCGGGGCTACATTGCGCCGGAATATACCCGCGAATTTATTCAAGCCAAGTGCGGCCTTGCGGTTGATTTTGGTGAGTGGTTCAGCGCCAATGATCAAGGCTTTGTCCGGTTAAATTTGGCGACTGACCCGAAATATGTTCAGCGGGCGGTCCAAAATATCATTACCTGTTTAGATCAATTAACGAAATAAGTAGCTCTTAATTAAAATGACGTTCAAGCCGATTTAGCTTGAACGTCATTTTTTAGGAATCGTTGCCTCAGCCACGACTTTTATTAGTAGGATGTTGTTTTAAGAACCGGCGATGTTCGATTTGGCGTCGAATGAAGGAGTAGCCAATTAAAGCCAGTGTTAAAAGACCGATGATGGTGGCGACTGTCGTGAAGCCAAACATCCAGAAGAAGACTGCGATCGCTAATGCACAATAGACTATTAGAAACATGTTGACCCTCCCGCTTTCTCGTCGAAGTTCTGCAAGCTTATAAAGTCATTGTACCGGGTAAAAATAGCTATCTCGTGATTGAAATTTGAATTTTTTGTTAAGAGTTTAAGCAAAATTAAAAATTAGTGTCGATGTCGATTGAGTCGCCGTTCATTAGCTTGGCTTAATTGAGCCAGTGTCAGTTGGTAAGTCGTTGCCTGATTGAGCTTTTGGAGACCAAGTTGCAAAGCTTTGAATTGTGCTTGGTCACCGCTAGTCGGTGCTAATTTTTGGGACAGTTGTTGGAGCATGACCAAGTTGGGTTGTAAGGTCTCACCAACTTGGTTGTCGTATTGTTGTTGTGAGAGGCTATGCGTTTGCCAGCGGGTCACACGAGTTAAGAGTGTGAATAGTTGGGTCGTTAATAAGTCAATTAAATAATCAGTTTCAGTGGTTGTAAAGGTCATGGTCACAGCTCCTTGAGGTTGTTAGCTGATGGGCAAGTCAAATTGTAGTAGTAAAAAAGACGTTTGAGTGTTAGCCCAAACGCCAAATTGTCGTTACTTACCACGGTCTTTAAAGATGAAGAGCTTGCTAAAGAACCAATTCATGACAACAATGATGACCTGGTCAAGTAATTTGACGATTAGCGGATTACCATGTAACAAGGTAATGCCCACAAACATAATGCCTTGGTCAACGAAGTAACTCAAAAGGCGAAAGCCAAAAAATGACGTTGCTTCTTTAAGCACTGCTTGTAAGGTAGGCGTTTTAGAATCAAAAACCCAGATTTTATTAGTGACATAGGCAAAAAGGACGGAAAGAATCCAAGCCATAGTATTGCTGACGAGGACGGGCCAATGAACAAAATCATTGAAAACCCAAAAAACGACAAAGTTAACGACCGTCGTTAGACCGCCAAAAATTAAATACGACAACACACTCCGATAGCGTTGCCAAAGTTGCATAATAGATTTCAAATTTTCCCCGCTCCAACTAGTTAATTAATAGCTATTATCCTAGCATAAAAAAGCTAATCGTGCGCGAGTTATTGATTATTTATGAGTTAAATTAGTAAAATAATGTTGAAAAACAAGTTTTGCGGTACTTAGTTCAGTGAATGATTGGTGGCTAATGATGGCTCGTCCCAGTAAGGTGAAGGCAGTGACGCTAACGTTGTATGGCGATGGTCGCCGAGCGTCACAGGTCAATTTGATTTGATAAGTCAGCGCACCAGCCCCATTGATGGTGCGCTTAACGATGAGTTCTTTTTTAGCTTTTAAAGTGGTTAACATGACAACAACCCCCAATGTTTCAACTTAAGTATAGACGGTGGATGTAAAGTAACCATTTTGTTTATGTAAAAATTATGTAAAAGTCACGGCCAAAAGCGGCAAATGGGAACGCATTCATTAATGATAAATGGTAAAATAAGCTTAGGTGATGGAAAGGGTGTGGCGCAAATGTTACAAGAATATAAAAATATTTTAGTTCCTTTAGATGGTTCCAAGCAAGCGGAAGTTGCTTTAGATAAAGCGGTTGCGGTTGCGAAGCGTAATGAAGCGCATGTTGATGTTTTAGCAGTGATTGATCCCGGTCAGTTTGGGTATAACTTGGCAGGCTTAGCGGATGGTGATATCACGTATCAACTGGTTCAAGATTCAGAAACTTATTTAAAAGCGGCCGTTGACAAGATTAAAAAGGCTGGTTTTACAGATATTGAATTCCATATTCGAATGGGCAGTCCCAAACCGATCATCTCGCAAGATTTCGTACGGGATCACCATAATGATCTCATCATGATGGGAGCGACCGGGTTGAATGCAGTTGAACGGGTCTTAGAAGGTTCCGTAACGACTTTCGTGCAACGCAATGCTTTAACCGACGTGATTGTTGTCAAAACGGATTTGAATAATACCCAAGTTAAAAAATAAAATCGGATAAAAAGGGCAGTACCGGCTGAGTTAACCTCAGCCGGTACTGCCCTTTACTTGTGTCTGAAAATACTAATCAGTCGATGTGGCAATGATTAGGTTAGCGATATCAACGTGTGCTGCTAATAAAGTTTCAAAGGGTATCTCAGTCGCAAATAGTTGGCGTAAGATGTTAATCATGGTCATTGCTAATGCCTGAGCGGGGGCTGCAGCATAGCCAAGCGATTCGAAATAACCAGTCAATTGTTGTTCGTCTTGGTCCCACATCTTGAGTAAGCGGCCCGTTAAGACGTCGCTAGCCTGAATGATTTGTGGAAGTTGCAGTGCTTCTGGGATGAGGGCCTGCTGTTGAGGGGCAGGCGTCATGATTGCTTGCCGAACAAAATCGACAAAGGCGTTCCAGACATTACTTTCAGCGGTCAATGCAACAATTAAGGCGTCAATGAGATCAGTTTCATGATCAAAAATAATATTTTCTTTCGACGAAAAATATTGAAATAACGTTTTTTTAGCAATGTGTGCCTGGGCGGCGATTTCAGCCGTCGTGACGTTGTCATAACCAAATTTAATAAAGAGTTTCGTGGCAACATTAAATATTTCAAGCCGTTTAGCGGCCTTTTTAGCTTCTCGTTTTCCCATGAGTTAAGTATAGCATAATTTCGTTAAAAAGTAACCGAGTAACCTTTTTGTTGACAAGTTCGATTAGACTTTATATAATAGCTCCTGTTTTATAAAATGAAAAAGTAACCCGGTTACTTAATTGGAGATGGATACGAGATGCAATCAGAAAAACAGCTAACTAGTCGGCGTTATTGGCTCTTCTTATCTTTGGGATTAGTTTTATTTATGGCAACTTTGGATCAAACGATTACCACTACGGCCCTGAATGGGATTGTTCAGGAGTTAGGTCATTTGGATCAGTCGGTGTGGGTGATTACGAGTTTTCTCTTAACGAGTGCTGTGATGACGCTTATTTTTGGGAAATTGGGCGATATCTTTGGGCGTAAACGGATCATACAGCTGGCCCTAGGGCTATTTATGATTGGCTCGTTACTGAGCGGGTTGTCGACTTCGATGCTCACGTTAATTTTGGCACGTGGTTTTCAAGGCATCGGGGCCGGGGGCTTGAATTCACTGGTTCAGGCCGTATTGGCGGATCTAGTGCCTGCCCGTCAACGTGGGAAGTATCAGGCCTTATTTGGCTTAATTAGTATGGTGGCGTTAATTGCTGGGCCTGTATTAGGCGGTTATTTTGTACAGTACTTGACGTGGCGATGGATTTTCTTTATCAATTTGCCAATTGGTGTTGTCGCCATGGTTATTTTAGGGTTCAAGTTGACGTTGCCGCAATCACAGTCAGAGACGATGACGATTGACTATTTAGGCGGCGGTTTGGCGACTGGTATGACGACCCTAACGTTAATGATGGTCACGTTAGGGGGGACGACAATTGCTTGGCTGTCGCTAACCATGTTGGGCATGTTACTAGGTGATTTGGCCTTAATTGTCGGGTATTTGGTAGTTGAGCAGCGAGCGAAGGCCAGTGCGTTAACGCCATTAACCTTGTTCCATAATGGGACGTTTAACTTAGCCAGTTTGATGTTTGCGTTATCAACGGCCGCCTTGTTTGTCGCAATGGTCTATGTTCCAATGGTGGCTCAGCAAGTTTTCCAGGTGACGACTAGTCGAGCAGGTTTTGAGATTATCCCAACTTTAGTGGCGTTAATTATTGGGACGATGGTTGCAGGCATGGTGATTGAGCGCACGGGCAAGTATAAGGCATTGCCAATCATTGGGGCGTTACTGATGTTAGGCGGCTTTTACGGGTTATCAAAATTAGCCAACAGTTGGTCGCTGATGCTTTGGCAAATTCCGGTTGGCTTGGGGATTGGTATTTTTACGCAGATTTCGCTATTAGTCGGGCAAAATACAGTAGCGGTGAAGGATTTAGGTACGGCGACGGGCGTCTTGAACTTCTTTAAAACGTTAGGTGGTGCGTTTGGTTCGGCTATTTTCGGCGTCATTTTGACAGCGCAATTGGCTAGACCAGCGCTTAGTCACTTGCAGGCGTTTCAAGCGGTCTTTGGCTGGGGACTGCCATTAGCTGGATTATTATTAGTGCTTAGTTTGTTTCTCAAGGCGGAACCTTTATCTGATGAAGTTTTAACGTATGATGCATAGCGGCATAAAAAAAGGTTTGGGTCGCCTGACCCAAACCTTTTTTGCGTTAGTTTTTAATTTTTAACTTCTGATTGAAACAGTAAGCAATGGCAGCCGTAATGACACTCCCAATGATCATCGTGGCCATGGGCATCCAAGGATTGAAGTAGCCGTTTTTGGCATGATAACCAACGAGAAATTTAACAAAATTAGCAAAGCCATCGAAAGCATAGCGGTCATTTAGGTGTGTCACCGTGACTGATGAGATGAACCCAAGCAAGAAGACCCCAAGGATTGGAATGACGACGAAACAAAGTCGACGAACGAACTTTGTCAGTAAGGCAAAGATGCTCCCAATTGCCATGCCAAAAGTTCCTAAGGCGATGAAGAAAATCCAAGTAAACAGCGTGTTACCGAGAAGATTCCAAAGCAGTTGTGTCCCGAAAAAATGACTGTAGGGTTGATAATAAGTGCTATTTAATTCACTCTGTAAAGTGGTATTCAATAATGGGGCAGCGATGCCATAGTTGTAAATAAAAGCAATTAGCGTGCCCAATAAACTGAAGATAATTAGGCTACTGAGGCGTGCTTGCCAATATGTTTTGCGCGAAATCCCATTTTGAATGAGTAATTTGAAATTATCATAGGTCAGCGCATAGAGAATGAAGACCACGAAGCCAAAAATCAGCCCGATATTTAAATTAGCAAAACTACTAGCAAAATTGTAGCTGCTAATTTTGCCAGTCAATAATGAAAATAGGACCGGTAAGGCTACGAGGACAATTAAGACGATGGCGTATGACCAGCCCAAGGTTTGCACATATTCTTTTAGTAAGTGACGAGTCACGGCCCGGGTTTTAGTTGGCATGTGCTTCCTCCTTAGTATTCGTCAAGTTAACGAACAATTTCTGTAGGTCAGCATGTTCCAGCTGAACGGTATCTGGGAGTGGTCGATCATCTTCCAACGGGCCATAAACATAATGGGCGGTAATACCCCCGAGGTGGTCTTCACCGATGATATTCAACCCTTGTGTATATTGTTGAACATCTTTTTGTGGTCCAGTGATGGTATAAGCACGGTCCAAAATATCGGAAACGTCGCCATTAACGGTAATTTGGTGGTCGTTTAAAATGAAAACATGCTCGATTAAATTAGTGATTTCTTCAATTAAGTGGGTTGAAATCACAAATGTCCGTGGTCGATCAGCATAGGTTTCAAGCAGTTCCTGGTAGAACAATTCGCGGTGATTAGCATCTAACCCGAGTACTGGTTCATCTAAGAAAATGTAATCGACGGGGACACACAAGGCAATAATTAATTTAAAAATTGAGCGATAACCGGTTGATAATTTACCGAACCGAGAAGTCAAATCTAAGCCAAATTTATCGGCCAGTTCTGTCGCGTAAGCCAAATCAAAGCTCCCGTAGAAAAGGGCGGTCGTTTTGAAGAGCTTATTGAGCCGGGTCCGTTCATTGTATAGATTAACTTCACTCATTAAATAGATATTATTTAACACGTGATCATTATCGGGTAGCGGTTCCTCATCTAAAATGAGGGTGCCACTGTCGGCAAAAATCCGATTGCTAATAATGTTGAGTAAAGTGCTTTTGCCGGCGCCGTTACGGCCCAAGAGCCCATAAATCTTGTTAGGCTCGATAGTCAAATTAATATTGTCTAGAATTTGTTGATGATGGAAACGCTTGTTGAGCGCTTGAATTTGAATCCCCATTATGCTGAAAACCCCCGTTCGATTAGTTGTGCCAGTTCTTGTTTAGTGATGTGAAGCTTACGGGCCTCACTCACGAGATTTTTAATGTAGTCATCGTAAAATTGATCACGGCGCTTTGCGACAATCCGACTTTGAGCGCCGGCAATAACGAACATGCCGACCCCACGCCGCTTTTCGATGAGGCTGGCATCGACTAAGATGTTCATACCCTTTAAAACAGTGGCCGGATTAATATGAAACTCTTTTGAAATTTCAGTGGTTGAAGGAATCTGTTCCCCCTCAGCAAAGGTTTGCGCGAAGATGGCTTCTTCGATTTGATCAGCGACTTGCAAGTAAATTGGTTCAGTACTATTAAAGTTGAACTGCATATTTTTCACCTCATTGCAGTGGGTTAAGCGTTATTTGGCCGCAATCTTGTGGTGAGTTAAGGTTAATTGCTGTTCCGTTCGGTCAATCCGAGCGGCAATCCAGCTTGAGCCGAGCAATAGGGTGCCAAGCACTGCCAGGAGCATATCTTGGTGTGCATATAATGTGATATTGGCGATTATCCCATTTGCAACGAGCCACAGGATTGGCATGAGTCCACCCAACCAAAAGGTCTGGCGATTGGCCAGACCGAAACGGTGGACGGGGGTAATAACGATTAACAAAGCGACTAATCCAAAGTATACCATGATTTATTTTCTCCTCCAAAAGCTTAATGCAAAACAATGCGCCGATAAATGTGGACCGTAATCAAGTAATAGCTCAGATATAAGACGGCAAAAATAACGAATGGTAACCAGATGCCAACATAAGGTGAGCCAACCATCAAAAACTTGAACATCTGCAGGCCGAATAAGACATGCACGACCCCGACAATACCAGGTAAGGCAAAGAGAATCCCAATTTCTTTAGCTAACGCCTGATTCTGTTGGGCTGAGCGGGTGCCAATCTTGTTTAACATCTGATAACGTTGTCGGTCAGCTGCAGCCCCGGATAAGATTTTGAACATCAGACAACTGGCTAGCATAGCTAAGAAAGCGACCCCTAAGAAAAAGCCCATGAATTCTAAGCCAGAGTACATCCCGTTAAGCAGCTGATAATAGCCATAACGGCCACCTAAGTTTTCGGCTTTTAGGCCAGCATCACGTTGCTGTTGTTGCCGAGCTAACTGCTTTAAAGTCGGTAACTGGGCCGTTACGTCCTTGGTTGCAAAGACTAATAATTGTTTTGAAGCTTGCGGTAATTGGGCAAAAGTCTTAGCCGAAACTAAGATTGCTGGTAATTGTTGATTAGCGCTACCTTGAAGTTGAGCAAGCTGATAGCTGGCAGTCGATTTTCTAAACTGCTGGGCATTATTCGATTGTGACTTGAAAGTTAATTGATCTTTACCATGGCTTTCAACTGTCGTGAACGGCTGTTGATTAAAGTCAGTGGCTTGATAATAGATCGCTTTTTTACCAACTTTAAAGTGATAAGTTGCTTGACGTGTTGGGTGTAGCTTAGCAACTTGTTGCTTTTCAGCAGTAGTGGCATTAACGAGCCCCATATCGTAGCCGTTGCTAGCAGCGGCCATTAACGGTGCCTGGCGATGGAAGCCCATCCCAGTTGTGATTGCGCCTAACGCCAAAGCAAACAACATCGCAACAATCGACAATATCTTAGTGTAATTACGAATTCGGAAACCGAGTTGTGATAACGTAAAGCCGTTTAAACCGCGTTGCGCGAATGGTAGCCGCTTTAATAAAATTACTAGCCAAACGAAAACGGCATTGAACAGCAAGTAAGTGCCGACAACAATCGTGACTAGCGCAATGCCAATACCAGCTAGTTGTAGGTCGCCTAAATGGGCCATTGACCAGTAGCCGACGCCAATTGAGATGAGACCAATGATGACTTCAATTAGTTGCCGAATTGGTTTTAGTTGTGGACGATTGGGTTGGTCATTACTGTGTAACAGTTTCAAAGCCGGGGTCTTGGTTAAGGTAATTAAGTTGAACAGACCGGCTAATAAGAATAACCCTAAATAGAGGAGTAAGGTTGTGACAGCCGCTGGAAAATACCAAGCGGACAAATGGTGTAAGGTCAGCCCTAAGCTGGCGATTAATAATTGACTGATTCCAGCCGTTAATAATAGTCCGACCAGGATACCGATGATGGTCGCGGTGATGCCGACTAGTAAGGTTTCTAGCCAAATCAATTGGCCAATTTTACCTTTGCGAGCGCCGACTAACATGAAGAGGCCATAGTCACGTTTGCGCATACTCAGCAAAAATGAATTGGCGTAACCGATATAGACCAAGGTAATGATGGTCAGGAGGACAGAACCAAATTGGAAAATAATGCCGACCATACTAATACTGGTATTTTGTTTGAGAAAAGTTTGATTAGTTGCCAAGGCTTCGAACATATAGAAGATGGCGCTGGACATAATTAAACCGGAGAATAGGACGAGATAATCGCGCCAACGATGCTTAAAACCGGTCATAGCAAGTTTGGTTAACATGAGAAGCTCCTTTCTATTGTTCGAATGTGCCAAGAGTATCGAGTACTTGTTGATAAAAGGCTTGTCTAGTTTGGGTCCCACGGTTTAATTCTTGCCCAATTTGCCCGTCTTTGATGAATAAGATCCGTTGACAGTAACTGGCAGAAAACGGATCGTGAGTGACTAACAAGATTGAAACGGCTTGTGCGGCGTTGATGGTGGTAAATAGGTCTAATAATTCGCGCGCTGATTTTGAATCCAACGCCCCAGTGGGTTCATCACCGAATAGGATGGCAGGCTCGTTGATGAGCGCCCGTGCGGCGGCTACTCGTTGTTTTTGGCCGCCTGACAGTTCATTAGGATAGTTCGTTAAGAAGTCGTTGATACCCAAATGGGTGGCAACAGCAGCCACTGCTGGTTTGATTTTTTTGGCCGGTGTATTTTGAAGCGTTAATGGTAAGGCGATATTTTCATAAGCGGTCATCGTTTCTAACAAGTTGAAGTCTTGGAATATAAACCCAATTTCTTTCGCCCGGAAATCAGCTAATTGATTGCCCTTTAAATGGGTAATTGGTTGTTGATTAATGGTGACTTGCCCGCTAGTTGGTTGGTCTAAGGTCGCTAACATATTGAGTAACGTCGTCTTCCCAGAGCCAGAAGCGCCCATGATGCCGACGAATTCACCAGCGTTAACGTTGAAGTTGATGCCTTTTAAAGCTTCGTATTGTTTACTACCGGCTTTGCCGTAAGTTTTGTGAAGGTCGGTGACCGTCATGATTGGATTGTTTGTCATAATTGAATAACTCCTTTTTTAGTCGTTCGTTCGTTGTGTGGTTAATTACTTATGTAACTAACTATAAAGGTGACGGACCAATCTGTCAATGGCATTTTAGTGATTAATTGTGGCATTCTGCTGATGGACCAGTAACATTATTAGAAGAGACGCGGTTTTGTGATTGCAATCAATGCTAGCCTAGCCTAAAATTATGCTTACTAAGATTTGGTCGTACGGGCTAGGAGGAAATGAACAAGTGAAGAAGATATTAGTGTTACATACGGGCGGCACGATTGCGATGTCAGCCGATGCTGCAGGAAATATGGCACCAGGGGCGCAAAATCCGTTGGATAGTTATGAAAATCCATTTAGTGGTGAAATCCAATTGGAAACGGAAGATATTTTTAATTTACCGTCACCGCACATGACCCCAATCCAGATGCTGGCACTGAAACAGCGCATTGCAAAGGCGGCCCATGAGGGAATTGACGGTGTGGTGGTGACCCATGGGACCGATACTTTGGAAGAAACCGCCTACTTTTTAGATTTAACATTACCAAATGAGTTGCCAGTTGTGGTAACTGGGGCCATGCGGTCGGCCAATGAGATTGGTTCCGATGGCCTGCACAATCTCGAAACCGCAATTCAAACGGCTAGTACCCCTGATGCTGCTGATAAAGGGGTCTTGGTAGTGATGAATGATGAAATTCATTCGGCCCGGTATGTGACTAAGACACATACCACGAATGTCGCCACATTTCGGACGCCAACCTTTGGTCCGATTGGGTTAGTGGCTAAGCATGGCATTGTGTTTTTTGAATCCTTATTACGTTCGACCGTCTGTCCGATTGAAACGGTGGCGGATCATGTTTTCTTGATTAAAGCGTATGCTGGTATGGGACCGGAATTATTTGAAGCTATTGCGCAACCAACGACTAATGGCGTGGTGATTGAAGCGCTAGGCGCAGGTAATTTACCACCAGTGACCTTACCTGCCGTTCAAGCGTTAATTGATCAGGGGATTCCAGTAGTGCTAGTTTCACGTTGTTTTAATGGTATCGCACAAGATGTTTATGATTACGAAGGTGGTGGCGTCCAATTGAAAAAGATGGGCGTGATTTTCTGTCAGGGCTTAAATGGGCAAAAAGCGCGGATTAAATTATTAGTCGGAGTTAGTGCTGGTATGGCTGGCGCTAAGCTGGCGCACTTTGTCGCTACGGCTAATTCATAAATTGAAAAATTAAGCGTGAGGTCGGCAGAATTATCGGATTTTGGCCGCACGTTTTAGTCGTCTTGACGATAAAAAAATAGCCGTCTTAAGAATTCACAAAATTCTTAAGACGGCTATTTTTCTGTGTCAAACTACTTTTTTGATTGGCTGGTTGGGTTATTGATTTAAAATATTTTGGCGCACCAGCCGAGCTAAATAATGATCTTGAATCAAATTCGTGTGACTGATTTCTTTTTTTGTGACGGTCATGGCAGTGTAACGCTTAGCTTCGTTCATAAAGAGCTGTCCACCCGCTGTCACACTACTAAGTGGGACGACTTGATCGTTACCATTACCAGTGTCACCAGCAATATTAATGACTGCATGTAAAGTTTTGAAGCGCTTTTTATGGGTCAATAACGGCGTGAATAAGGTACGATCCGGTTGCCGAGCGTTGGTGCCCAAGAAGGGGGTTCCTAACAACATGAGATCGTGAAGCGGCACTGCTTGACTGGCAGTAGTGCCGGCGACATAGCGGCTGAGAATTAAGCCACCATTAGAGTAACCGAGGGCATTCGCCGTTTTGACGTGATAATGATCGGCTAAGTACCGCATGGCTTTGACCAGGCCTTGAGTTTGGACGATGATGTTTGCATTGGTATCAGTACTGTTTTCAAAATAAATGACAATTAAAGTATCATCAATTTTGGTATTTTCAACGCGCGTTGCCGTCGCTGAAATGTGCTGTTGCCGATCAACCGTCACCATAATGGTTGGGTGCGGATGTTGGGCGTTGAGGGCCATGGTTAATGACTTAAAGTCAGTCTTGGTACTGTTGCTGCCACCCACCATGATTAAGGGCCGGCGCTGATCGGTGATAACGTGACTGGTCTTATCAGTATGCAACTGTGTAGCCAGTCCAAGCCCAATAATGGATAATAGAAAAACACCACAAATAATTAAACCCCATTTAACTTTTTTGGGCATAAGCACACCTCATTTATTTAAAATCGTTCGGCAATGATTGGTCGCTCGTTCAAGGGTTGGACGGCTCGTTGGTTAGTGGCAAATTGTGCTTGGTAGGCGGCTAATTGGTCGACGCCCAACATTACGGCATCACTACAGACATACCATTCAACGGTTTCCGTGAATGGGGGCGTTGTTAATGAGCCAAGATAGTGATAAACCGTACCGGTATCAGGTAATAATTCAGTTAAATCAATCGGGGTGGCAAAGTCGTCATCGCCAGTCGTAGTGGCCTGATCTAGCAGGGCTTGAAAGCTGGCATTGGGTTTGCCAATCCGGCCAAAGATGGCGACAACGGCCAGCTGACCAGTGGCGCTTTGATGAACGAGGTGCCATTCAATTGGTGCGGCTTGACCGTCAATTAAGTGTTCGGCTGGAATATGAAAATGTAATTGTTGAAAAGCAAAATCACGATCGTTTAAATAAGCCGCACCGCTGCCAGCAACTTTCAGGGTCGTTGTATCGGCTAGCCGAGATTTGGCTTGGTACAAGCGTCGCCAACTAATTGCTGAAAGCTGTGAGCTGACCGCATTGGTCGTGACTAAATCGAGTGGTGATTGATGGTTACCAGCGACTGGTTGCCAGCCAGTTGGTTGTATATTTGATGTCATGTGAAAAACCTCCGTATTTTAGTTGCTTAGTCTTATTTTCCCACCGTCGGCAACTTTGTCAATTAATGATGAACATTATCTCGGCGAAAGCGCTTAGCAATGTTAAACTAGAAGCGTGATAACTTATAGAATAGGTGGATTGTGCAATGGAAAAACAGCGGGTATTACCAATACAGCAAGGATTTAATTTCCGAGAATTAGGGGGGTATCAGACTAAAGATGGGCATACCGTGAAGTGGCAAAAATTACTGCGAAGCGGTGGCCTAGATAGCTTGACTCAAACTGACTTAGCTTACTTAGATCAATATGGTGTCCGTTATGATATTGATTTTCGGTCACCAAAAGAAGTTTTGGATAGTCCCGACCGGGTCCCTGGTCAGGCCAAGTATCAGTATGCGCCAGTTTTTAATGTAGATGAAACTAAAAATTCGGATGGGACGGATAAAATGACTGCTAATTTGGAAACTCATCCGGATAGTGGCTATCGGCACATGCTGAAAGTCTATCGGATGATTGCCAATGAAGCGCATGCGAAATATGAATATCGGCGTTTCTTTGATAGTTTATTAGCCAATGACCAGCCCGACGATGTTTTATTATTCCATTGTACAGCTGGTAAGGATCGTACTGGGATGGGGGCAGTTTATTTGTTAAGCGCCCTGGGTGTGGACCAAGCAACGATTCGGCAGGATTATTTATTAACTAATACTGCTTCGGCGGATCGCATTACGAGTGCTGTGCAAGCGGCCACTAATCAAGGCGCCTCGGCAGCAACGATTGCCAGCATTAAAGCGCTCTGGTCTGTGAATGAAGATTATTTAGATACGGCATTAGCTGAAATTAAACGGCAATCGGGTAATGTCGAACATTATTTACGGACTGAATTGAACTTAACTAAACAAGAAATGTCAGATTTAAGGAAAATCTATTTAAATTAAGTGGGCAGTGCACGACGGCGTTATTTAACTAGTCCAAGGCATGTTAGTTGGCCGATTGTTGATCAACCAGCACCAGCAACTGAATATTGACTGACTAGGTGGGGCTACCGTGGGGAAGTCCTACTTTTTAAAATTTGTCAAAATAGCACTTTGATTTAAATTGTGAAATCGCTTACAATATCAATAACGATTCCTAAATTATATAAGGAGCTGAATTAAATGCAAAAATTTATCGCAATCGCTGGGACGAATTCGGATCAGTCAACTAATCGCCAGCTATTACAGTTTATGCAGACTCATTTTGCCGACCAGGCGCAGTTAGACTTGGTTGAGATTAAGGCGTTACCGATATTCAACAAACCAGCGGATAAACAAGTTCCGGCAGCAGTTAAAGCCATTGCTGCCCAAATTGATCAAGCCGATGGCGTTATCATTAGTACGCCCGAATATGATCACGCGGCACCGGCCGTTTTAATGAATGCTTTGGAATGGTTATCGTATCATATCCATCCGTTTGTCGATAAACCAGTCATGATTATTGGGGCGTCCTACGGGTCATTAGGGACTTCCAGAGCCCAAGCTCACTTGCGACAGATTCTGGATTCACCCGAACTACGAGCGCGCATTATGCCCAGTTCAGAATTCTTATTAGGCCATTCGTTACAGGCATTTGATGACCAGGGACAATTAATCGATCAGCAAAAGTTAGCTAAGTTAACGGGATTATTAGCTGATTTTCAAACGTTTGTGACCATCACGACCCAATTAAAGCATGCCAATGCGGCAAACCAGCAAGAAGTTCGTGATCTTGACTGGGATAATTTATAGATAGGAGTCTTTCAAATGAAGTTAGTTGGAATTGCGGGTTCAGTAGCCGACCAGTCTTATAACCGGACGCTTTTAAAATTTATGGCGAATCATTTTAGTGACATGGTTGACTTAGAGTTGTTAGATATTCAAGACATTCCGATGTTTAATCAGAGTGATGATCAAACCAATAGTGAAGCAATTCAATATCTAAGTCGTAAAATCAAACAAGCTGATGGGGTGATTATCGCCACACCAGAACATAATCATACGATTACGGCGAGCTTAAAAAGTGTGATTGAATGGCTTTCGTTTAAGATTCATCCTTTATCTGGCAAGCCAGTGATGATTGTTGGCGCGTCATACTATGATCAAGGGTCATCGCGGGCGCAGCTCAATTTACGACAAATCTTAGAAGCACCGGGGGTTGACGCAACGGTTATGCCCGGCAATGAATTTTTATTAGGTGAAGTTAAGACGGCGTTTGATGATCAAAATAACTTAAAAGATCCTAAAACGGTCGGGTTCTTAAAAACAACCCTAACTAAATTCGTGACGTTTGTCGGTGTGATTAATCAAATGAATGCCAAAGTTGACGCTGACGACTGGCAGTCAGAAGACTTGAACGCGACCGGGCATGTGGCAACCACGATTGATGGGGTGGATATGCACGCCGCTGATTGGGTTGAACAAGCTGCTAAAAAGACGGGCGCGGCTGAAGGTCAGGATTATGTGAAGTTGGATCGTGGTGTTCTAACCGTTGATCAATTGAATTATTTCTTGAATTCAATGCCAATGGAATTGACGTTTGCGGATGCAAATAACCAATTTATTTATTATAATCACAATGCGGACGCGGCTGATATGTTGGCTGCCCGAACGCCAGCCCAGGCGGGAAACCCGATGGCCGATTGTCATCCTAAACGGGCTATTCCCCATGTTCAACAAGTCATTCATATGTTACGGACTGGGCAGACTAAGTTATTCAAGTTGCCAGTGCCTGGCAATGGTCCCGAAAAATACATCATGCATTATTATCAGGCGATGCATGATCAGCAAGGTGACTATCAAGGGATTAATGAGTTTGTGCTTGATTTAATGCCAATTGTTAAGTATTATCTCGAACATACTGGGCAAGTCTTAGCCAAGGATCTAACGGCGAAGGCCGATGCCGTCACCGGCGCTTCAGCGAAAACGGCAACACCTAAACCAGATAGTGTGACGGGGGCTTCCGCTGATTCAGAACCAAATCCAGTACCAACGACACCAGTAGTGGACAGTATTTCAGGTGCTTCAGCGAACGAATAATTGGAACATCACGTCTTATTGCAATCAAAATTAAAAGGTTAAAAAACGAGCTTGGGAGCATTCCAGGCTCGTTTTTTTATTGTTCGGCCTTTTAATATAAATATTATGATGACTGAGGCTACTTAATGGGATAGTGAAGTCGCTCTAATCAAGCGGTTAAAGGCCGAACATTTTAGAAATATATTAATATTTCTAAAATATTAACCTCTTAAACACGAACGTTAAAACAGATGCTTGTTGATAAAGTTAAGAAATTCGTTGACAGTTGTCCGTGGAGTTGCTAAACTAATGGTGAAAACAAAGAAAGAGGGATTGAAATGGCGAAGGTTGGTTTAGTAATGGGATCGATTTCGGATTGGCCGGTCATGCAGTTGACGGCTAACCAGTTAACAGCGTTGGGAATTTCCTACGAGCGACATGTTATTTCAGCTCATCGGATGCCGGCAACCCTGCAAACTTACGGTGAACAGGCTGCTGATCGCGGGCTACAGGTCATTATTGCGGGCGCAGGTGGTGCCGCTCACTTACCGGGCATGCTCGCGGCTAATACCGTTTTGCCAGTGATTGGGGTGCCGATTAAGACGCGGGCTTTGAATGGCGTAGACTCGTTACTGTCAATTGTGCAAATGCCGGCGGGGATTCCGGTCGCCACGATGGCGATTGGCGAAGCCGGTGCGAAAAATGCTGCACTAATGGCAGCCCAGATTCTAGGCTTAACGACCCCAACAGTGCAACAAGCAGTTATCGCCTTTCGCCAGCGACAACGTCAGGAGGCAGAAGCTAGTGAACAGCAATTCTAAACAACCAATTTTACCGCCAGCAACAATCGGCATCATTGGCGGTGGCCAGCTTGGTCAGATGATGGCGTTAAGTGCTAAAGCAATGGGCTATCATGTCGGCGTACTGGATCCTACGCCGCAAGCGCCAGCTGCCCAAGTGGCTGATTTTCAAATCACGGCCGCCTATGATGATCAGACTGCTTTGTTAGCTTTAGCTAAACGTAGTGCTGTTTTAACTTATGAATTTGAAAATGTTGATGAAACGGCTTTAAAAGCTGCCCAACAGTATGCTGCCTTACCACAAGGTACACAACTCCTACACATTACTGGGAATCGGTTAAATGAAAAACAATTCTTACATGATCACGGTATTCCAGTGACTCCTTTTGCACCCGTAACGGACCAAAAAACATTGACTTATGCGTGTCAACGGGTCGGGATGCCCGCTATTTTGAAGACTGTCACGGGTGGTTATGATGGTCATGGGCAAGCCGATTTAAATCAAGCTGATTTAACGCCCGCCGGCTTAGCGTTATTAAAACAGCCTTGTATTCTAGAAGCCCGGCAAGTCTTTCGATTAGAGGTTTCGATGATGGTCACGCGCAGTGCGGCTGGTGTCGTAACGACCTTTCCTTTAGTTGAAAACCGCCACCAACATCATATTTTGCATACGACGATTGCTCCCGCTAATGTGGACGAAAAGGTGCATGCTGGTGCCCGCAAAATTGCGGTTTCAATTGCACAAGCCTTGAAGTTACGGGGGGTTTTAGGTATCGAATTCTTCGTTTTACCAGATGATACATTACTAGTGAATGAATTAGCGCCACGCCCGCATAATTCTGGGCATTACACGATTGAGGCCTGTAATATTTCACAATTTGAAGCCCATATTCGTAGTATTTGTGGGTTGCCCATTCCGGCAATCCAGCAAACTCAGGCGGCCGTGATGCGCAATTTACTAGGAGCGGATTTAACGATTGCGCGTAACAATTTAATAACCCATCCGGAATGGCACTTTCACGACTATGGTAAAGCAGATATTCGACCTCAACGAAAGCTGGGCCACATTACCGTCTTAAATAATGATATTGATCAAGCGTTAGCGTCATTGCAACTACTGAAGGGAGCACAATAAATCATGGCAGAACTTGTAAAAGGTGCGTTGTTATATACCGGTAAGGCAAAGGAGATGTATGCGACCAATGATCCAGACATTTTATGGGTGGAATATTTAGATCAGGCGACCGCTTTAAATGGTAAGCGGAAAGTGGCCGTGACTGAAAAGGGGCTGCTGAACAATCGGATTGCTAGCTTGATTTTTACGGATTTGAAGCAGCATGGTATTGAAAATCATTTTATTGAACAGTTGTCAGAGCGAGTTCAATTAGTGCGGCGCGTCCAAATGATTCCCTTGGAAACGGTTGTTCGCAATGCGGCATCTGGTAGTTTTGAACGTAAATTTGCAGTGCCGCATCTAACCGAATTTGCGACCCCTGTTTTAGAGTTCTTCTATAAAAGTGATCGGTTAGATGATCCCTTTATTAATGAGTCACAAGTTGCGGCTTTAGATGTCGCTAGTGTGGCAGTTGTCGCTGAAATGAAGCGGCAAGCGTTGTTGGTTAATACGCGCTTGCAGACGATTTTTAAGGCAATGGGGATTCAACTCGTTGATTTTAAACTTGAATTTGGCCTTACTGATCAAGGCAAAGTCTTGTTGGCGGATGAAATCTCACCAGACAGTTGTCGATTAGTCGATCAGCAGACACAGGCTTCCTTAGATAAAGATGTTTTTCGCAATAATACCGGTGATTTAACCACGGTGTATCAAGAAGTGTTACAACGTCTAACCGCTGTTGAAGGGAGCCAAGCTTAATGTACTTAGTTAAAGTCTATGTGACCTATAAAGCGTCAATTCTTGATCCTAAGGGTGAAGCAATTAACGATGCGCTCCATCGTCTTGGTTATACTAATGTGACTGAAGTGGCCTTAGGTAAATATTTTGAAATTAAGTTACAGGCGGGGCACCGACCAGTTGAAACCGAAGTGGATGCGATGTGTGATCAGTTATTAGCGAACGTTAATATGGAGACCTATCGTTATGAAATTACCGAGATGGAGGCTGAGTAGTTATGAAATTTGCCGTACCAGTTTTTCCAGGTTCTAATTGTGATCAGGATATGGTTAATGCTTTACGGGATAGTTTATCGGCGGAAGCGGAGCTGGTATCAGCTGCAACGACTGATTTAGCCGCTTATGATGCGGTCGTCTTACCCGGTGGCTTTTCTTATGGCGATTACCTACGTGGGGGCGCAATTGCGCGCTTTGCGCCAGTGATGCAGGCTGTAAAAAAGCTCGCGGCGGCCGGCAAACCGGTTTTAGGTGTTTGCAATGGGTTTCAGATTTTAACGGAAGCGGGTCTATTGCCCGGCGTCTTGCAGGCGAATCGGTCGGCTAAGTTTATTTGTCGGACGAGTGAGCTCATTATCCGCAATCCTGATACGCAGTTTACAACGGCTTATGACACCACCACGATTCAATTGCCGATTGCACACGGTGAGGGCAATTATTATTGTGACTCGACGACATTAGCGTCGTTACGCGCGCATCATCAGATTGTCTTTGAGTATGCGGATAACCCGAATGGGAGTGTGGCTAACATTGCGGGCATTATGAATCGGCAGGGCAATGTTTTGGGTTTGATGCCACATCCTGAACGGGCAGTGGAAGCCTTACTCGGTTCGACGGATGGGTTAGGACTTTTCAAGTCATTACTTGAACATTATCAGGAGGCACAACATGCTTAAAACGACTGAATTGACGCCGGAAGCCTTGCGTGATACGCAAGCTTATCGGGATTGGGGCCTTACCGATGCGGAATATCAGCTCATTAGTAAAGAGGTGTTGGGCCGGTTACCTAATTATACTGAGGCTGGCTTATTCTCTGGAATGTGGAGTGAACACTGTTCCTATAAGAACTCCAAACCAGTCTTAAAAAAGTTTTGGACCCAAGGTGAGCAAGTGTTAGAAGGGCCCGGCGAAGGTGCTGGCATTATTGATATTGGCGATGGTCAGGCGGTCGTTTTTAAAGCCGAAAGTCATAATCATCCGTCCGCTGTTGAACCTTATGAGGGCGCGGCGACCGGAGTTGGTGGCATTATTCGCGACATCTTCTCGATGGGTGCCAAACCAATTGCTTTACTGGATAGTTTACGGTTCGGTGAACCAACTGATGCCCATACTAAATATTTGATTTCACAAGTTGTTGCCGGAATTGGTGGCTATGGTAATTGTATTGGCATTCCCACAATTGGTGGTGATACTGCTTTTGACGCGTGTTACCAAAAGAATCCCTTAGTGAATGCAATGTGTGTCGGTATTTTGAATCAAGCGGATATTCAAAAGGGGCAGGCTACTGGTATTGGCAATAGCGTGATTTACGTGGGAGCTAAAACGGGTCGTGATGGTATTAACGGGGCATCTTTTGCCTCCGCTGAATTTAACGATGCGCAAACAACACAACGGTCGGCCGTTCAAGTTGGCGATCCATTTATGGAAAAACTGTTAATGGATGCCTGCTTAGAAGTTATCCATGACCATGCTGCAGTCCTAATCGGGATTCAAGATATGGGCGCCGCAGGTCTGGTTTCGTCATCGGCCGAAATGGCGTCCAAGGCTGGTAGTGGTTTGGAATTAAACCTGGACTTAGTGCCACAACGTGAAAGTGACATGACACCATATGAGTTAATGTTGTCCGAATCGCAAGAACGGATGTTACTGTGTGTCAAAGCCGGCGCCGAAGCCGAAATTTATCATGTTTTTGAAAAATATGGCTTGTCAGCCGTTACGATTGGTCATGTGACTCCAGGCCATCAGTATCAACTATTCCAGCATGGTCAATTGGTGGCGGATGTTCCAGTAGATGCCTTGGCGACGCAAGCACCAGTTTATCAACGGGAGAAAAAAAGGCCGAGTCGTCTCAGTCAGGCCAGTCATCATCAATTTATGCCACGGATTGTCGATGCGACGGGGGCTTTAAAGAAACTGCTACAGCAACCCACGATTGCCTCAAAAAAAGCCATTTATGAAACATATGACTCACAGGTTCAAACGAATACGGTTGTTAAACCGGGGTCAGATGCTGGGGTTATTCGCATTCGACATACGGATAAAGCTTTAGCCGTCACGACTGATGTGAATGGGCGCTACCTGTATTTGAATCCACGTATTGGGGGCGAAATTGCCGTTGCTGAAGCTGCCCGCAACATTGTGGCTTCTGGTGGTCAGCCGCTTGGAATTACGGATTGCTTAAATTATGGTGATCCGACAAAGCCTGAACAATTTTATGATTTAGATGAATCGGTGCTGGGCATTGCTCGGGCTTGTCAGTTGTTTAATACCCCAGTGATTTCTGGCAATGTCTCATTAAATAATGAATCAAATGGCGCTGCCATCTATCCAACACCCATGATTGGAATGGTCGGGTTGATTAAACATCAACGTGATATTACGACGCAGGCCTTTAAACAAGCTGGTGACGCAGTTTATGTTTTAGGTCAGACTGGGGCTGATTTTAATGGGAGCGAGTTACAAAAAATGTTAACCGGTGAGATTGCGGGTGACCTCTTTGATTTTGACTTGGTTACGGAACATCAAAATCAACGCTTGATGTTACGAGCCATTCAAAAAGGATTGGTTGCTAGTGCGCATGATGTTTCCGAAGGGGGACTGATTACTGCAATTGCGGAGGCTTGCTTCGATAATGCGTTAGGGGTGCAATTGACGAGTACTATGCCGGCCGCTCACTTCTTTGCAGAAACGCAATCACGGTTTGTGATTTCGGTATCAGCTGATCAACAGGCTGAATTCGACAATTTAATGGGAAATTATGCCACTTATTTAGGACAGACTACGACGGCAGATCGATTATTAGTAGCCACCGCTGATCAGACGTTTGATTTACCCGTTAGTTTTGCTAAACGGCTATGGGAAGGAGCCTTACCGTGCCTACTGAAGTAAAAGGATTAAATGAAGAATGTGGTTTATTTGGCGTCTGGGGGTCACCAGATGCCGCCCAACTCACGTATTTTGGATTACATGCGTTGCAACATCGTGGTCAAGAAGGTGCCGGTATTACGGCCAATGACCACGGGGTACTTCAATCAGAACGCGGCTTGGGGTTGTTAGCGGATGTCTTTCGCAATCCAGCGAAATTGGCACGTTTGACCGGTACTGCGGCAGTTGGTCATGTGCGTTATGCGACTGCTGGTAATCACGGGTTAGAAAATATCCAACCACTAGAATTTAATTTTAGCGATGCCCAGTTTGCATTAGCGCATAACGGTAATTTAACGAATGCGGTGACATTGCGCCGAGACTTAGAGGCGGATGGGGCAATTTTTCATGCCAGTTCTGATAGTGAGATTTTAATGCACTTGATTCGACGCAGTTCAGCGCCAACGTTGACTGGTCAATTAAAGGCTGGCTTGCGACAAGTGCATGGTGGATTTGCTTACTTATTGTTGACTAATGATCGCTTATTCGCTGCCCTTGACCCGAATGGTTTTCGGCCATTAGTTGTCGGGCAGTTACCTACTGGTGGCTATGTCGTTTGTAGTGAAACCTGTGCGCTAGATGCAGTTGGCGCAACTTTCATCCAAGATGTGCATCCGGGGGAGCTTTTAACGATTGATCAAAATGGCATCAAGATTGACCATTATACGACGCAGACCCAACTCGCTATTTGTTCGATGGAATTTATTTATTTTGCGCGCCCGGATTCAGATATTTATGGGGTGAATGTGCATTCAGCTCGGAAACGGATGGGCGCAAGGTTGGCTCAGGAAAAACCAGTGGATGCTGATATTGTTGTCGGCGTTCCTAATTCGTCGTTGTCAGCAGCGACCGGGTATGCGGAAGCCAGTGGATTGCCATACGAAATGGGGCTGATTAAGAACCAGTATTCATCCCGGACATTTATTCAACCAACCCAAGCGTTAAGAGAGCAAGGGGTCCGCATGAAGCTATCCGCTGTCAAAGGGGTCGTCGCGGGTAAACGGGTGGTCTTGATTGATGATTCGATTGTGCGCGGTACCACGAGTCGGCGAATCGTTGCGTTATTAAAGGCCGCTGGCGCGAAAGAAGTTCATTTACGGATTGCGTCACCGCCTTTACGTTATCCTTGCTTTTACGGCATTGATATTCAAACGACGAAGGAGTTAATTGCAGCCCAACAAACAATTCCCGAGATGTGTCACACATTTGGAGCGGATTCCTTGGGATTCTTGAGTGAGGCCGGTGTGATTGAGTCGGTAGGCTTACCAGTTACGGCGCCATATGGTGGGCTCTGTATGGCGTACTTTAATGGTGACTACCCAACCCCCTTATATGATTATCAAGCCGAATATGATGAAGAAATTCGCCAGTTGCAAAAAAGCCAATCAAGGAGTGATTAGTTGAGTGATGCGTATAAAGCCGCGGGGGTCGATTTGAACGCGGGTTATGAAGTCTTAAAAACCGTACAACAACTTAGCGGTAATGCCCAGATTGGTGGTTTTGGCGGGGCTTTTCCGTTATCGGATGCGGCAGTTGCCAATGAACCGGTTTTGGTAGCGGGAACTGATGGCGTTGGGACTAAGCTCTTAATTGCCATTGAAGCTAATCAACACACCACCATTGGCATTGATTTAGTCGCAATGTGTGTCAATGATATTTTAGCGCAAGGGGCGCGGCCACAATTTTTCTTGGATTATCTTGGCTTGGGTCATACGAATCCGCAGCAAGTTAAAGCAATTCTGCAAGGGGTTGTGCAGGGCTGTGAGCAGGCTGGGGTACAATTAATCGGTGGTGAGACAGCTGAAATGCCGGATATGTATGGGGCTAAGCATTATGATTTAGCTGGGTTTGCGGTCGGAATTGCCAACCGGGCTGATTTATTGATGCCAACGGCAGTTCAAGCCGGTGATGTTTTGATTGGCTTACCGTCGAACGGTCTCCATGCGAATGGCTTTAGTTTAGTCCGCGACATCTTGTTCAAGCAGCACGCTTTTAAATTAGATCAAGTTTTTGAGGTCTTAGGACATGACCTGCAAACGGAATTACTCCGGCCAACTCAAATCTATGTCAATAGTGTGTTACCACTACTACAACAAAACTTGGTTGTCAGTATGGCCCATATTACTGGTGGGGGATTAATCGAAAATGTCGCGCGTGCATTGCCACCGAAATTAAGCGCAGTCTTTGAAATGGGGAGCTGGCCGGTACCACCGATTATGCCTTTATTGGCTGAACTAGGACAGTTGACTCCCATGGATGTGCGCTCAACTTTCAACCTGGGGTTAGGGCTAGTGCTCATTGTTCATCCGGACCAATTAGCGGCGGTACAAGCTACCTTAACGCGCCAAGATCAGCCTTATTATCAAGTCGGACAAGTGACCGTTGCTGACCAAGCGGTCCAATTTCAGGAGGCAACCCATGCTTAAACGATTGGCGATATTTGCCTCTGGGGAAGGGACTAACTTTGTCGCTTTGCAACAAGCCATTCAAACGCGAGCTATTCCAGCGACGATTGGCTTGTTGGTCTGTGACCAGGCAACAGCGCCCGTGATTAAAAAAGCGCAAGCTGCCGAGATTCCCGTCTATGTGATTGATTTTAAAGCCTATCCCAGTAAAAGTGCGGCCGAAGCTGAAATTTTGACGGCGTTACAAATACATCACATTGAAGCCATTTTACTGGCAGGGTATATGCGAATTATTGGCAATACCTTGCTCACGGCTTATCCCCATAAGATTATTAATTTACATCCGGCATTGCTACCACATTTTCCGGGTCGACATGGCATTGAAGATGCATTGGCTGCAGGGGTTGCGACGACTGGGGTCACGATTCATTTTATTGATGCTGGGATTGATACCGGCCAAATTATTGCGCAGCGGCCAGTCCCCATTAAACCAGAGGATACCGTGACCACTTTAGCGACACGAATTCATGCGACGGAACATCAATTTTATCCAGACGTCTTACAAGCACTCATCAAAAAAGGAGCAATCTAATGACAAAACGGGCATTATTAAGTGTATCTGATAAACAAGGATTAACAGAATTTGCTAGCGGGTTAGTGGCTTTAGACTATGAGTTAGTTTCAACCGGTGGCACCAAAAAAGCTTTGGAAGCGGCTGGAATTCCAGTTATTGGGATTGAAACCGTGACTGGCTTTCCTGAGATGTTAGATGGTCGCGTGAAAACTTTGCATCCTAAAGTACATGCTGGCTTGTTAGCTCGTCGTGATTTGCCGGACCATATGGCGCAACTAAAGGCGGCTGGAATTACGCCGATTGATATGGTGGTCGTTAATCTGTATCCCTTCAAAGCAACCATTCAACAGCCAGATGTCACGCAAGCAGCTGCGATTGAACAAATTGATATTGGCGGTCCTTCAATGTTACGTTCGGCAGCTAAGAATTTTGCTGCTGTTTTACCAATCGTTGATCCAGCTGATTATCAACCAATTTTAACCGCCCTCCAAACCGACGCGGTGACACCAACTTTACGGCAACGTTTAGCAGCAAAAGTTTTCCAACATACCGCTGCTTATGACGCACTAATTGCCCAATACTTAACAACTGATGAATTTCCAGCGAAATTAACGTTGACTTACGATAAAAAGCAAGCATTACGTTACGGTGAAAATAGTCATCAACAGGCGGCTTTTTATGAGAATGCGTTACCAACGCCGTTCTCTATTACCGCTGCCCATCAACTACATGGTAAAGAATTGTCCTACAACAATATCAAAGATGCGGATGCCGCATTGCGGATGGTCAGTGAATATCAACGGCCAGCCGTCGTTGCCATGAAACATATGAATCCTTGTGGAGTTGGGTTAGGCGATACCTTAGAATCAGCTTGGGATAAGGCTTATGCAGCTGATAGCATTTCAATTTTTGGTGGCATTATTGCATTAAATCGGCCCGTCGACGTAGCCACTGCTGAAAAAATGCATCAATTATTCTTAGAAATTATCATTGCGCCAAGTTTTGATGATGCGGCCTATGCTGTTTTAGCTGAGAAGAAGAATTTACGGTTATTGACGGTTGATTTTGATCAAGCACATACGGCGGATCAATTTGAAACGATTTCAGTCGGTGGCGGTCTCTTACGTCAAGAAGTTGATCAAGCCTTTGAACAACCGGCTGATTTTACGGTAGTGACGAAACAACAACCGACGCCAGCCCAATTAGCTGCCCTCGCATTTGGTCAACAAGTGGTTAAACATATCAAGAGTAACGCCATGGTAGTGACAACAGCAGACCGGACTCTAGGGGTTGGTTCTGGTCAAATGAACCGTATTGATTCGACGAAGATTGCGATTGAAAAAGCCATGTCGAAGTCAGGCTATGAAAATGCCATTTTGGCTTCGGATGCCTTCTTCCCGATGGATGATTGTGTCGCCTATGCTGCGCAACACGGCATTCGAGCGATTATTCAACCGGGTGGTAGTATTAAAGACCAAGCGTCGATTGCAATGGCCGATCGTTATGGAATTGCAATGGTGACAACTGGTGTTCGGCACTTCCGGCACTAAAAAGGGGGACTAAGCATGGCTAAAGTTCTAGTTGTTGGTGGCGGTGGCCGCGAGCATGCCATTGCCAAAGCAATGCTCGCAAGTCCACAAGTGACGACGGTCTATTGTGCACCTGGAAATCCAGGGATGCAGTTGGATCTGATTCAGACCGTCGCAATTGAGGCGCTGGATTTTGTGGCTTTAGTGGCCTTTGCCCACGAAAAAGCGATTGACTTAACGTTCATTGGGCCAGAAGTTCCATTAGCTGCTGGGATTGTCGATGCTTTTCAAGCAGCTGGCTTAACGGTTTTTGGTCCGCAACAAGCAGCGGCTCGCTTAGAGAGCTCGAAAGTTTTTGCCAAACAGTTTATGCAACGACATCAGATTCCGACTGCAGATTATCAGCTATTTCATGATTTAGCGACGGCCTTAACGGCCAGTCGCCAAGGATCATTACCCCAAGTGATTAAAGTTGATGGCTTAGCGGCAGGCAAAGGCGTCACCGTGGCAGCGACGTATGATCAAGCTGCGGCGGCCTTAACCCAAGCGTTTGCAACGACTGATACGGTCTTAATCGAAGCTTATGTCGCTGGTTTTGAATTTTCACAAATGGTCTTGGTTGGTGGCGAACACTATGTGATGTTACCAACGGCGCAGGATCATAAGCGATTACGGGATAATGATCAGGGGCCTAATACTGGTGGGATGGGCGCTTATTCCCCAGTGCCACAAGTGACACCGGCAATCACTCAAGCCACCATTGATCAGATTGTGGTACCGACGTTGGCTGGGTTAAAAGCGGAGCACTTAAGTTTTGAAGGCGTTATTTATGTCGGTGGGGTGATTACCCCGACTGGGCCGCAAGTGATTGAATATAATTTACGGTTGGGTGATCCGGAAACGCAAATTTTATTACCACAGTTGCAAAGTGATTTTTATCAAGTGATTTTAGCTTTGATCCATCATCAGCAACCTGCAGTGCATTGGCAAACCACGGCGACTTATTTGGGGGTAGTCTTGGCGGCACCCGGCTATCCTGGACCGACTAAGAAGGGGGTTGCGGTACCAACCTTAGCCGGAGCGGATTACGCTAGCGTCACCGGGACGCCGCAACAGTTAGTTAGTGCAGGTGGTCGGGTGATGATGGTGACGGCCCACGCGGCTAATTTAAAGGCTGCCCAAACAGCAGCTTATGCGCAACTTGATCAGTTGAACGTCGGGCCCTTAATCTATCGGACCGATATTGGTCAGCAGGGATTAGCCGAAAAATAAAAGGCGGCAGCTACCTTGACAAGTCGGTCAAAACGACTTATAGTTTAATCAACATTTAATCGTAATCTAATATTTGCGTTGAAGAGAAGAGTAAATTTCAAACTTAAGTCGCAGTGACCCCGACTAGTGCAAACGGGGCTTATAGTTGAAATTGAAGATGAGCTCTGAGCATGTCAGATGGTTCACGCTGTCTGGCCGGTTACAACCGTTAACTTGTCAGGTATCCACTATTTTGGGTACTGATGAGGCTAGTTGTGTCAGCAACTGGCGAAGTTAGGGTGGTAACACGCAAAGGATCGTCCCTTTTAATCACAATTGTGGTTAGAAGGGGCGATTTTTTTGATTATTGGCATTAAATTTAATTTTAAACGGAGGTTTTTTTTATGACAACAACAGCAGTTTTTACTAAGCAAACGACATCCCCATTTCGGTACGACACAGTTGGGAGCTTTTTACGCCCACAAGCCTTAAAGACGGCCCGGGCACAATTTGCCCAAGGCACCATTACCGCTAAACAATTGACGGCGGTGGAAGATCAAGCCATTGTGACCCTGATCAAACAACAAGAGGCGGCAGGTTTAAAGGCGGTGACTGATGGTGAATTCCGGCGCAGTTGGTGGCATTTAGATTTTTTCTGGGGTTTACAAGGAATCACTAAGAAGACCCTTGATCAAGGGTACGTTTTCCATGATGAAGAAACGCGGGCCGAATCAGCAACCGTTACTGGCAAGCTGAGTGGTGCTAATCATCCGTTTGTTGATCATTTTAAATTTGTTCAAGCACATGTCAGTGCGGGTATTCAAGTCAAGCAGACCTTACCTGCACCGGCGCAATGTTTAGCTGAATTACAACGGCCTGAAAATATAGCGGCTTTACGGCGGGTCTATGCGACTGATGAAGCGGTGGTGGCTGATTTAGCAGCGGCGTATCATCAAGTTCTGTTAGCCTTGTATGCAGCTGGTGCACGCACAATTCAACTGGATGATTGTACTTGGGGAATGTTAGCGGGAAACCATGCCAAAGGTGCGGAAACTGGTGCAGTTTCGAAGCGTAACGATGCGGTGCTGACTGAAAATAAACAACTCTACTTAACGGTTAATAATGCGGCTATTCAAGATTTACCAGCTGACTTAACGATTAATACGCATATTTGTCGCGGTAATTATCATTCGACTTGGGCCTCAGCTGGGGGTTACGATACGGTAGCTGATCCGCTGTTCAATCATGAGAATGTTCACGCATATTACTTGGAATATGACAGTGATCGGGCCGGTGGTTTTGAGCCATTACAGTTAGTGAGTGCGGATAAATTGGTGGTGCTCGGTTTAATTACCTCAAAGTCTGGTGAGTTAGAAGCACGTCAAACGATTATTGATCGCATCCACGAAGCGGCCAAGTATGTCCCCTTGGAACGGTTATGTTTGAGCACGCAATGTGGTTTTGCTTCAACCGAAGAAGGCAACGTCCTGACGGAAGCGCAACAATGGGCTAAAATCGCCCTCGTTAAGTCAATTGCAACCGAAGTTTGGGGCGCTTAGTTAAGCAAAGTAAGTTAAAAAAAGTTGCTGCCAGAAGTTTTGAATTCCGGCAGCAACTTTTTCGTATTCGTTCGCAAAAATCAGTTTGGCCTGTGAGCTTAATTAGTTAAGCAACAAAAGCAAAATATAAGATGAAGACAACCATCATGGTCCACATTAAGGCATTAACTTCACGCCAACGGCCTTTAACCGTCATGGTAATCGGGTAGAAAATAAAGCCGACCGCGAGACCTTCTGAAATACTGTAAGTCAATAACATCATGATCATCGTGAAAAAGGCCGGGACGGCAATTTCAAATTTAGTCCAATCAATATATTGGACGTTTGATAGCATTAAAATCCCGACGATAATCAAAGCAGAGGCAGTTACGGCTGAGGTAATTACCGTTAAAACTGGTGAGAAGAAGGCGGCAACAACGAATAAGGCCGCCGCAACGACTGAAGATAGCCCGGTACGAGCACCGACCGCCACGCCGGAGGTTGATTCAACGTAAGCGGTAGTAGGAGAAGTTCCGAAGATAGCGCCGATTGTCGTGGCTAAAGCCCCACTAAACAAGGCTTTACCAACACCCTTAACTTCACCGGTGTCATGGTTGACCATGCCGGCTTCAGTGGCGACCCCAACTAAAGTCCCAGAAGTATCGAAGAGTCCGATAATGAAGAACGTGAGAATAACGATAATCATTTGAAACGAGTTAATATCAGTTAAATGGGTCAGTGCTTGACCGAAAATTGGCTGTATACTGGGAACACCACTAACAATACCAGTTGGTAACGGAATGATCTGGAAAATCATACCCACTGCGGCAGTAATGAACATGCCCCAGAAAATGCCACCAGTCACGTTAGCCGTGACTAACATCACCCCAACGACAATCCCAAAGATTGCCAATAAAACAGTCGGATTATGCAAGTTACCTAAAGCGACTGCATTGGACTTGTTGGCGACAATAATGCCGGAAGTTTGTAATCCAGAAAAGGCGATAAATAAGCCGATTCCGGCAGAAACAGCGTATTTCAGCGCACTTGGAATCAAGTTGATTAGTTGGTCGCGTAATTTAGAAAGGGTTAATAAAATAAATAAAATCCCAGCGACAAATACGCCCGCTAAGGCCGTTTGCCATGGAATATGCCATTCTTGGACGACAGTATAAGTAAAAAAGGCATTTAAGCCCATCCCAGGCGCTAATGCAACGGGAAAGTTCGCGACTAGTCCCATCAATAAGCAACCGACAATTGCAGCTAAAACGGTAGCTGTGAAGACGGCAGATTTGTTCATGCCGGCACTCCCTAATAGTTCGGGGTTGACGGCAAGAATGTAAGACATGGCTAAGAAGGTCGTCAATCCGCCAATCAATTCGGCCCGGACGGTTGTGCGACGTTGCTTCAAATGAAATAATTGCTCTAAAATAATGGTCCACTCCTAACGTAGTAAAAACTTAACAATTCAACAATTATCCAGTATAACATAGTGGTTTCGGGTTAAGCGGCACGAACTGATTTTTGGCGCCTCTTTCGACAACCTTGAGGACAAAAAAAGTGCTACAAGAAGTCACGAAATTCTTGCAGCACTTTTCTTCTGTTGTCTCAGTCTCGTTAGACTATATTATTGATCAGTTTCATTTAGCCCAACCGCTTCATCATCAATCTTTTTTTCAGCGGCATGCCGATTAAAGAGGAGATTAAGTAAGACGGCTGCTAAACTACCAACGACGACTCCGTTGCTTAACATGATTTGCAGTGCATTGGGTAAAAATTGGAAAATGTTTGTTTGGACAGTAACGCCTAATCCTAAGCCAATTGAAACGGCGGCAACCAATAAGTTATTGTTGTTTTGAAAATCAACTTGAGCCAACATCCGAATACCTTGAATGCCGACAATCCCGAACATGACAACCATGGCACCGCCTAAAACTGGCGCCGGAATGACCGTTGCTAAGGCACCGACCTTTGGTAATAAGCCCAGTAAAACTAGAAAGGCGGCCGAAAAATAAATTGGTTTACGTGTTTTGACGCCAGATAATTGAACGACGCCGACGTTTTCGGAAAAAGTGGAGTAAGGGAAGGTGTTGAACAAACCGCCCAAAATAACGGCTAAACCTTCTGCACGATATCCACGTTTTAAGTCTTCACCCTCAATTTTACGCCCGGTGATATCACCTAATGCGAAGAAGACACCAGTTGATTCAACCATAGTGGTTAAGGAAACTAAAATCATGGTCAAAATTGACGACCATTCAAAGTGGGGCGTGCCGAAGTAGAACAAAGTCGGCAAGTGGAACCAACTGGCGGCGGCAACAGGTTTTAGTGAAACCATCCCAAAGGCTCCGGCCAATAAAGTTCCGGCCAGAATGCCGATTAGAATGGCTACGGACTTCATAAATCCTTTAGCAAAGACACTGATGAGTAAAATAATAGCAATGGTTAAGAAGCCAATTCCTAAGGCAGGTAAGCTACCAAAGTTTTTAGCACTAGCATCACCGCCACCTAAGTTTTCAAAAGCGACAGGAATTAAAGTGAACCCAATAATTGTAATTAATGATCCTGTGACAACGGGGGGAATAAGCTTTTAATTTTAGAGAATAAGCCGGCAATTAAGAAGATGAAGATCCCGGCACCAATAATTGAGCCGTACATTGTTCCTAAACCGTAAGTTTTACCGATTTGGATTAATGGATTGACCGCTTGGACGGCACAGCCTAAAACAACTGGCAGCCCAATCCCGGTTAATGGCGTACGCTTTAATTGTAAGAAAGTCGCAATGCCACACATGAAAATATCTATTGAAACTAAATAAGTCATTTGTTGCGCACTAAAATGCAAGGCGGCACCAATCAATAAAGGCACTAACACGTCGCCAGAATACATCGCTAATAAATGTTGAAAACCTAAAATCGCCGCTTTGACATTGGAGATTTTAGGGGTTGCAATGGTCTCTTTCAAAAAATCTTCCTCCTCAATTCTGCGAATATGCCAAAAAAAAGGACACCCCGGCAAACGGGATGTCCTCGTTTGCTTATAGTCCAGTGTTTACGGCACTGGGTAGAAACTCGTCATCCATATCATGACATTATATAGGCAATTACTCGTATTAGAATGGGATAAGTTTAGCATAGATGAAAACCGAATACAAATGGAATCGAACAAATTAATGTTCGTGAAATCGTCACAAGCGCTCATGGCAATAATGAAAACGTTCACTTTTTTACTTGTTGATGATGCCAAAGTAAAACGGCCATTTCAAGCGTCTGCGTTTGTTCCGGATCATCCAAGGTCAGCATGAGCATTTTTTCAATTTTCTTTAAGCGGTAAATGACGGTGTTACGGTGAATTGACAGATGACCAGCAACTTCGGCAATATTTTGATGGTAGTAAAAGAAGCCATATAACGTATTTAACAGGTTTAGCTGTTCACTGTCACTCACGCTCCCAACTAAGCCACCTAAAACGCGCTCGACAAAAGATTTAGCCTCATTATGTGGAATCAATGAAATCAGTTCTTTGACGTATTTCGGGCGATAAATCGTGACGGCTTGTTGACTATGTCGACTCAAAGCCAACGCTTCAGCGGCTTCGTTATAAATGGTGGCTAGTTCAGTTAACGGTAATGTGGAGTAACTATAACCGGCGATTAGGCGCGCTGGTTTTGCCAGCCGCGGTTGAATGAAGTTGACCAGTGCTAATAAAAAATGTTGGGCATTTTGGCGCTCATTAATCAGTAGCACCAATTGTTGTTTGAGCGAGAAGGCAATGACTGGTGTTTGATATTCCTTAATAAACCATAACGTTAACTGTTGAACTTGTTCCAACAAGGCATTGCTCAAGAGCGTTTGGTGCGGCGTCGTGACCAGAATGGTCGCACAGTGGAATTTAGTGCTTGGTTCAATTTCGCGACTCTTCAAGATTTTATGAATTAAGTCATTGGAAATGCCGCCGTCCATGACGTTCAAATAAAAACCACTTTGGTTACGAAATGCAGATTCGTTTAACATATCAGTGCGGCTATTCACGAAGCTTAACGTGTTTAAGACGATTTGGGCCAACATCTGATCGGTGGAGTTAGTGGCATCGAAATTTAAAATACCGATAAACGCTTTATTTTCTTTGTAAGTGGAAAATAAAGGGTGAATCGTAATGGATTGACCATGATAGTCTAAGGTCAGCTGGGTATGTAAATTTAAATAATCGATATTGGTCTCGGTGCGTAAATAATGTGTCAACGTGTGACGTGTCAGAGGTAAGTCTTCTGAAGCACTGACGACGCGAAAATGGCTGTCCATTAAAAATAACGGATGCGTAATTAAGTCACTACATTTATTCAAGACGGTGGCATGCGACGGATCTTTCAATAACAAGTCCGCTAAGGTTTGGTTGACTTGAACGATTCGACTCAACTCATCCGTTTGTGAGCTGAGAATAATGGTGAGCATTTTACGCATGGTCGTCGAGATCAATTCTGCAGCGGGCGTCACAATAATAGGAAAATCAAGTTCGTTAGCCAATGCAATCACAGCGGCTGGTAGGTGGTCCAAAAAGCGCTGGTCTTTTACGCCTAGTCCGGCGCAATGAGCTTGATGCATGGCTTGAATTAAAGCTGCTGGGTCAGTCGTGGCATTAGTAAAGGGATAGCCATTAGTAATGAGAAATTGATGGGCTTTTAAATAGTTAGCAATGTCAGGTGATTCAATCATCCCAATAGTGTTAATTTCCCGGTTGAGGCCCTGAGTGCCCGCAATGACCCGCATCTGATGCATTGATGGGGTTTGTAATAAAGTTTTTAAATGCATGCAATCCCCCCTAAAATTGGTTATCTTTCACAAGTAGTATACCGATAATTTGGCAGTTTGACTATATTTAAATGAAAATAAGATTAAAAAATGATGAATTGATTTAGCCGAAAGTTAGTTGGGTTAATGATGTGTCCAGCAAACAGCCGCCGTTAATGAAAAAGAAACTAATCGCTACAAGAATTCACAAAATCCCTGTAATGATTAGTTTCTTTTGTCCGAGCGTGCCAGTAGTTAGTGTTTCCATTGCCGTTGTTGTTGGCGCTGGTGGCGCCATGTAATTAGGCCCAATAGGCCGACTACGGGGCCAAGCAAAGCATAAGTTTTAAGTAGTGGCGCTAATAGGCCAATCAGGACAGCTCCGAGACCGAAGCTTCCCATAATAATGAGTATATCCAAAGCTTGGACGCGCGCTGCTTGGTCATGATGCCGGATACCAGCGTTTAATGCAGCCGCTAGCATGCGGAAATAGTCAGTCAAAGGACTACTTGTTAAAGTTGTCGTTTTTAAGGTATGAAAAATTTGAACTTGAACGGCCGCTGCCAAAGCTAGCAAGCCAATCAAGATGACTTCTGGTAACCACGTCATTAAGAGTGTTGTTAGTAATAAAATAAGTAGTTCTGACCAGAGTAGGCCAGAAGTTGGTTGATGGTGCTTACGAATTAAATAGGCGTGTAAGCCCTGAACTAGTAGGGTTCCAAGCATGAAAGCGAGCATCGCCACGATATAATTGCCTAACCGGGTGAAGTTTAGTTGGCCGAGCTGTAAACCGAATAAAATTAAGTTTCCCATTTGGAAGCCAGCAAAGACGGTGCCGTGCTCCAAGTACGTGTAAGCTTCTAAAGCTCCCGCTACGAGCATTAAGCCACTACTGAACAACAGCTGCTCGCGGGCTGGATTAGTGCGCTGTTTCAATTTAGTCACCTCAGTAAAATTTTGTCTATTCAGTATAGCGTAAGTTCAGCAATTTAAGTTGACATAGCCCAGATAACACGTGTACAACTAGGATGAAAGCCTATATTGACGGGGATTATGTCGCTAATTAAAAGTCTTTAAAGAAATGAGCAATCGGGAATTTTGGCCGGACTGTTAGGCGTGATAATAATAGCAGGACTTGGCCCTGCCAACTTGGAATCTTTCCTTGACAGTCTGCTGACATTTAGTTACACTTAGTGAAATTAAAGAGCACCTTTAAATTAGTCCTGTGAGGCTAACAAGGGGAACGTAACTAGGAGTCTCCCACGCTTTTCGCAGGAAAAACGGGGGGACTTTTTTCTTTTCCCCATACCACCCAATAAAATGAATGGAGCTGACTATTATGGCACGAGAAGTCGTTGATGCAATGACGATGCGCCGCGCGTTAACGCGGATTACGTACGAAATTATTGAACAAAATAAAGGCGTTGGTAATTTGGTCTTTATCGGGATTAAAACCCGGGGGATTTTTTTGGCGCAACGGTTGGCGCAACGTCTAAAGCAATTAGAAGGCGTCGACGTGCCAGTTGGTTCACTAGATATTACCTTATATCGTGATGATCATCATGCGATTGATGTTCAGGGACAAGCACGCTTAAATGGTGCTGAAATTCCAGTCGATATTAATGGGAAGCATATTATTTTAGTCGATGATGTGTTATTTACCGGGCGGACGGTGCGAGCAGCGTTAGATGCCTTAATGGATCAAGGCCGGCCAGCTAAGATTTCGCTAGCTGTCTTAGTTGATCGTGGCCATCGAGAATTGCCGATTCGGCCAGACTTTATTGGTAAGAACATTCCAACGGCCCTAGATGAACAGGTAAGTGTCGCTTTAGAAGAACATGATGGTCATGACGGCATTGCCATCGAAAAATTAGAATAATGAATTGAATAATTAACCATTTAATTGTTTCCAGAGAGGAACGAAACGGTTGACCATGCGTGGTCATTTTAATCGGAGTCTAACCTCTTTGCAAACAAATTTGCAACGGGGTTAGACTTTTTTCTTAGGCTAAAAATAATGAGGAGACGGCAAAAGAGCATGCAAACAACGAATAATCTAGTGAGTGTTGATCAGTTTAGTAACACCGATGTGATGACCTACATTCATTTGGCACAAGCATTTAAACGGGGGTTAACGGTGTCGTTAAAGCAACCGGTCTACGCCATGAACTTGTTTTTTGAGAACAGTACCCGGACGCATACTAGTTTTGAGATGGCCGAACGACGCTTAGGGGTGCAAGTTATTCCGTTTGACCCGCAAGCGAGTTCCGTCACTAAGGGTGAGAGTTTATTAGATACGCTTAAAACGGTGGCCGCAATCGGGGTTAATTTAGTCGCAATTCGTCATCCTAAAGACCACTATTACGATGCTATCGTGGCGGCCAAGTTATCGTTGAGCTTAATTAATGCTGGTGATGGCAGTGGGCAACATCCATCGCAATCTTTATTAGATATGTTAACGATTTATGAAGAATTCGGTCATTTTAAAGGCCTGAAGATTGCAATTGTGGGTGATTTACAGCACTCGCGCGTGGCTCGCTCAAACATGATGTTATTAACTCAGCTCGGGGCAGAAGTGTACTTTAGTGGACCTGAAGCTTGGTATAACAGTGACTTTTCCGCCTATGGCACGTATCAGCCGCTTGATGACTTAGTCGGTCAGATGGATGTCATGATGTTATTGCGGGTGCAACACGAACGGTTAACTCAGGTGAACAATGCCGCTTTTGATGCGACGACTTATCATCAACAATATGGCCTTACAATGGCTCGGGCGGCTAACATGCCGGCACAGGCAATTATTATGCATCCAGCACCGGTTAATCGGGGCGTCGAGTTAGCTAGTGAGTTAGTTGAAGCGCCACAATCCCGCATTTTTCAACAAATGACTAATGGGGTTTATGTTCGGATGGCAATGGTTGCCAAGTTGTTAGGTCAGCAGGGGTTGCTCGATGCGACCCAATTAGAAAAGGAGCCCATTGATGACAACCTTAATTAAAAATGCACAAATTTTAGTAGCTGGTCAACTAACGACCCAAGATATTTTAATTCAAGCCGGTCGGATAAAAGCCATCGGCCAACAGCTGAATCAACAATATGGCGCCGCCGACCAATTGATTGATGCCACCGGTCAGCTCGTTATTCCCGGATTGGTGGATGTCCATGTGCACTTACGCGATCCTGGTTTGACGGCGAAAGAGACCATTGCCACGGGCACGATGGCAGCGGCCCATGGTGGGTTTACAACGATTGGCGCCATGCCCAATGTGGCACCGGTTCCAGATACACCGGCAAAAGTAGCCGCAATGGTGACTGCCAATGCTGAAAAAGGGCACGTCCATGTGGCCCAATATGCAAGCATTACCACTGAGCGGACCGGCGATAAATTAGTTGACTTTGCTGGCGTTAAACAAGCTGGTGCGTTTGCAGTAAGTAACGATGGGGCCGGCGTCCAAACCGCGGGAACCATGTATCAAGCCATGTGTGGTGCTGCTAAAGCGGGCTTAACGTTAGCGGCCCATGTGGAAGATGATTCCTTAACTTATGGTGGTGTGATGAACGCTGGTCCAGTTGCTGATCGGTTAGGGTTACCGGGAATTATGGGGATTTCAGAATCTGCCCAAATTGCACGCGACGTCTTGTTAGCAGAAGCCAGTGGGGTGCATTATCATGTATGTCATGTTTCTACAGCCGCCAGCGTGCGTGTGATTCGCGACGCCAAACGGGCTGGCATTAACGTCACGTGTGAAGTTTCGCCGCACCACTTATTATTAACTGATACGGATATTACGTCCGATAATCCGATGTTGAAGATGAATCCGCCATTACGGTCACCGCAGGATCGTGCCGCCTTAATTGCGGGGTTACTCGATGGGACCATTGATATGATTGCGACGGATCATGCGCCGCATACGGATGCGCAAAAAGCGGGTTCAATGCGAACCGCGGCTTTTGGAATTACGGGACTAGAAACGGCTTTTGCTACGTTATATACCGCCCTAGTTAAGTCCCGTTTGTTAACGCTGGGTCAATTAGTGGCCTTGATGAGCACGCACCCCGCTCAATTATTTGGGTTAAAAAAAGCTGGTCGACTAGCTCCCGGGGTTCCTGCGGATATTGCCATTATTAATTTGGATCAAGCTTATGAGATTAAAGCCGATCAAATGCAATCAAAAGGTCATAATTCGCCCTTCATTGGTTGGCAAGTTTATGGTCAAGTATTAATGACCTTGGTGGACGGTCAGGTGGTTTATGGAAAGGAACGGCAAGCATGAAACGATATTTAGTCTTAGCGGATGGGACAATTTATCCCGGTACCGCTTTTGGGGCGCCAACAGTTGCACTCGGTGAGTTAGTTTTTAATACCGGCATGAGTGGGTACCAAGAATCGATTACAGATCAATCATATAATGGTGAAATCTTGATGTTTACCTATCCTTTAATTGGTAATTATGGGATTAATCGTGATGATCATGAATCAATAACACCGACTTGTAAAGGCGTGGTCGTGCATGAACTTGCCCGTCGTGCCAGCAATTGGCGTAGTGAAATGTCGTTGGATGATTACTTGAAAATGACAGGAATTCCTGGGATTACGGGGATTGATACGCGTGCAGTAACGAAGCATATTCGGACGATGGGAGCGATGAAGGCGACCATTGTGGATACGGTTAAATCAGATACTGTGACGCGGCTACAGGCCACAGTCTTGAATGCGGCCGTTGTGGCTGAAAGTTCTACCACCAATGCTTATCCGAATCCAGCTACTGGACCCAACGTGGTCGTGGTTGATTTCGGGTTGAAACATTCCATTTTGCGAGAATTAGCTAAACGACAATGTAACGTGACCGTGTTACCGTACAACACGACGGCTAGCCAAATTCTAGCGTTAAATCCAGATGGGATCATGTTAACGAATGGCCCGGGTGATCCTAAAGCGGTGCCTGAAGCGTTGACGATGATTCGTGAAGTTGAAAAGCACGTGCCACTCTTTGGTATTTGTTTAGGGCACCAGTTATTTGCTTTAGCAAATGGGGCCGATACTTTCAAAATGAAATTTGGACATCGGGGCTTCAATCATCCGGTGCGAGAAATTGCGACGGGCCGAATTGACTTTACGTCCCAAAATCATGGTTATGCGGTGGATCGGGCCTCATTAGTACAAACCGACTTGATGATAACGCACGAAGAAATTAATGACGGTACCGTCGAAGGCGTTAGACATCGGCACTATCCGGCCTTTTCAGTTCAATATCATCCGGACGCCGCCCCGGGCCCCCATGATGCTGACCATGTTTTTGATGAATTTATTGATTTAATGGCTGCACAAGCAACGACGCAGAAAGGAAGCAATTTCAATGCCTAAACGCACAGATATTCATAAAATTATGGTCATTGGTTCGGGCCCCATTATTATTGGGCAAGCTGCTGAATTTGATTATTCTGGGACCCAAGCTTGCTTAGCTTTAAAAGAACTTGGCTATGAAGTTGTTTTAGTTAACTCAAATCCAGCGACCATTATGACGGACAAAGAAATTGCCGATCAGGTTTACTTAGAACCAATCACTTTAGAGTTCGTTTCGCAAATTCTGCGTAAGGAACATCCGGATGCCATTCTGCCGACTTTAGGTGGACAACAAGGGCTAAATATGGCGATGGAATTAGCAGATTCCGGTATTTTAACAGCACTTAAAATTGAATTATTGGGAACCAAGTTGAGTGCAATTGACCAAGCAGAAGATCGCGAGAAATTCAAAGAACTGATGGAGACCTTAGGTGAACCCGTTCCAGCTTCAGGGATTGCTTATACGGTTGAAGATGCTGTATCTTTTGCAACAACGACCGGCTATCCGGTCATCGTGCGCCCGGCCTTTACTATGGGTGGCACGGGCGGTGGGATTGCTGAAAACGAAGTCGACTTACGGACGATTGCTGAAAATGGGTTGGCGTTGTCGCCAGTGACCCAAGTCTTGATTGAACAAAGCATTGCTGGGTATAAAGAAATTGAATTTGAAGTCATGCGGGATGCGGCCGATAATGCGATGGTAGTTTGTAACATGGAAAACTTCGACCCCGTGGGAATTCATACCGGGGATTCGATTGTGTATGCGCCCGTCCAAACCTTATCTGATCGTGAAGTGCAACGTTTACGGGATGCATCGTTAAAGATTATTCGGGCATTGAAAATTGAAGGGGGCTGCAATGTTCAACTTGCCTTAGACCCTAACAGTTTTAACTATTATATTATCGAAGTGAACCCCCGGGTAAGTCGGTCATCGGCCTTAGCCTCTAAGGCGACGGGGTATCCCATTGCGAAAATGGCTGCCAAAATTGCGGTCGGGTTGCACTTAGACGAAATTAAAAATCCGGTTACTGGTACCACGTATGCGGAGTTTGAACCGGCATTGGATTACGTGGTTTGCAAGATTCCACGGTGGCCATTTGATAAATTTACCCATGCTGATCGGCGTCTTGGCACCCAAATGAAAGCCACTGGCGAAGTGATGGCCATTGGGCGTAATATCGAAGAAGCCACGTTAAAAGCGGTCCGCTCCCTAGAAATTGGTCATACTTATATTGATGACCCGGCATTAGCAACGGTTGACGACGATACGCTTAGCGATAAGCTGATTCATGCGCAAGATGACCGGCTATTTTACTTAGCCGCGGCGATTCGTCGGGGGTATCAGATTGAAGACTTAGCGGAATTAACCAAGATTAACGTATTCTACTTGGATAAATTATTACATTTGATTGAACTTGAACGAGCGTTAACCGCGCAGCCGGATAATCTGGAAATCCTGACAACTGCTAAACAAAATGGGTTTGCGGATGCGACGGTGGCCAATTTATGGCACGAAACAGTTGATACCGTTCGCCATTTTCGGCAAGCTAATCAGTTAACGCCGGTTTATAAGATGGTGGATACTTGTGCAGGTGAATTTGCTTCCACGACGCCGTATTACTATGGCACGTATGAGACTGAAAATGAAAGTCAGGTTAGTGCACGCCAATCGGTCTTAGTTCTTGGTTCTGGACCGATTCGGATTGGGCAAGGTGTGGAATTTGATTATGCCACGGTTCATTCAGTTAAAGCAATTCAACAAGCTGGTTATGAAGCGATTATTATGAATAGCAATCCAGAAACAGTTTCAACCGATTTCTCGATTTCCGATAAACTATATTTTGAACCTTTGACCTTAGAAGATGTTTTGAATGTGATTGATTTGGAACAGCCCTTAGGGGTTATCGTGCAATTTGGGGGTCAGACTGCGATTAATTTAGCTGCGCCGTTAGCAAAACGTGGTGTTAAAATTCTTGGCACCAGCGTGGCGGATGTGAACCGTGCTGAAGACCGCGATGAATTTGATCGGGTGATTAAGCAATTACAGATTCCACAACCAGCTGGCGATACGGCTAGTGATGAAGCCACGGCATTGGCGATTGCGGACCGCTTAGGCTATCCGGTCTTAGTTCGGCCAAGTTATGTATTAGGTGGTCGGGCGATGGAAATCGTTAAAAAACGGGCGGATTTGGACTATTACATGCATAATGCGGTCCAAGTCTCTCATGACCATCCGGTGTTAGTGGACCGATATTTAGTCGGTAAAGAATGTGAAGTGGACGCCATCTGTGATGGTGAAACGGTCTTGATTCCGGGCATTATGGAACATATCGAACGAGCGGGCGTCCATTCGGGAGACTCGATGGCCGTCTATCCGCCACAATCACTTTCGGCAGTGGTGCAACAACAAATTGTGACTTATACGAAACAATTGGCCCTGACTTTAAACTGCATCGGTATGATGAATATTCAATTTGTCATTCACGATGAGCAAGTGTATGTGATTGAAGTTAATCCCCGGGCTAGTCGGACGGTGCCATTTTTAAGCAAGGTTACCGGGATTCCGATGGCCCGGGTCGCAACGCGTGTTATTCTAGGACAAACCCTGCAAGCGCAAGGCTATGCGACGGGCTTAGTGCAGCCGGGGCCACTCGTACATGTTAAAGCCCCAGTCTTCTCATTTTCCAAGTTGAACCGTGTTGACAGTCTGTTAGGACCAGAAATGAAGTCTACTGGTGAAGTGATGGGGAGCGATCAGACGATGGCAAAAGCGTTATATAAAGCTTTTGAAGCAGCAAAACTCCACGTACCGAGCCATGGCAATGTCTTGATTACGGTGCGCGATGATGATAAACCTGAAGCGCGGCAATTAGCCCAACGGTTCCATGAACTGGGCTTCCAATTAATGGCGACTAGTGGCACTGCCACGGACCTGACCGCAGCTGGCTTACCAGTCAAGGTGGTCAATAAAATTGCAACCGGTGAACATGACTTACGCCATCAAATGGAGGCGGGACAAGTTCAAGTGGTAATTAATACCGTTTCAGATGAAGAACAAGCTGAAAACGATGGGACGTTGATTCGTAATACGGCAATTGCCCATGGCATTCCGTTGTTTACCGCTTTAGATACGGTTGCTGCAATTTTGCAAGTCTTAGAATCACAATCATTTGTGACGCAAGCCTTATAAATAGGAAAAGGGGATCAACATGGAACGATTAGCAGTTAATTTAGCAGGGGTAACGTTTAAAAATCCAGTGATGCCCGCCAGCGGTACAGCCGCTTATGGTCAAACGATGGCGCAACAATTAGCACTGGGTGATTTGGGTGGCCTCGTGATAAAATCCACAACTGCCCAACCTCGCGTGGGTAATCCACGACCAACAACTGCAGTAACGTCTGCTGGTTGGTTGAATGCGATTGGGTTGAAAAATCCAGGCATCGAAAATGTGTTGGCAGAAAAGTTGCCATGGCTAGCGACGCATTATCCAGATTTACCAGTCGTTGGGAGTGTAGCCGGTAACACATTTGACGAATATGTGACAGTGGCCCAACAAATGGCAACGGCACCGAACGTTAAATTACTGGAAATTAATATTTCATGTCCCAATGTTGATCACGGTGGCTTGGCGTTTGGCACTGACCCAGCCGTGGTGGAAGCTCTAACACGACAAATTGTGACGGCGGTTGATAAACCTGTTTTTATGAAGCTAACGCCGAATGTAACGGCAATTGTTCCAATTGCGCAAGCCGCTGAAGCTGGCGGGGCTGCCGGATTAACTATGATTAATACGCTAACGGGGATGGGGATTGATTTGCAGACCCGGCAACCCATTTTAGCGCATGGCACTGGTGGTTTATCTGGCAAAGCTATTCATCCATTAGCTGTGCGGATGATTCATGAAGTTCGGCAACACACCAAGTTACCAATTATTGGTGTCGGAGGCGTCTTTACGCCAGCCGATGTATTGGAATTTTACTTAGCCGGTGCCAATGCAGTCCAAGTTGGCGCAGCGACGTATGGGCAGCCGACCGCCTGCACGGATATTATTGCGGGTTTGCCTGCAGCAATGGATCAATATGGGATTACGAGCTTAACCCAATTGATTTCGGAGGTGCAAGGATGAGTCGACCAGTGATAATCGCCTTGGATTTTCCAACTGCAACGCAAGCATTGGCTTTTTTAGACCGCTTTCCGGCACAGTTATCGTTAACGGTTAAAGTGGGCATGGAACTCTTTTACGCTGCTGGACCACAGATTGTAACGGCCATTGAAGCGCGGGGGCATGCGGTGTTTTTGGATTTAAAGCTCCATGATATTCCCCATACGGTAGGTGCAGCGATGCAGGTCATCGGTCGGTTAGGTGTTCGTTATACGACGGTTCATGCCGCCGGTGGAGCAGCTATGTTGACGGCAGCAAAACAGGGCCTGGTCGCGGGAGCTGCTGAACGTGGGTTAACAGCACCGCAGTTATTGGCGATTACCCAACTGACATCGACCAGTCAAACGATGTTGAATGATGAGCAACAAATTCCTGGCACCGTTGCTGCCAGTGTGGTGCACTATGCAAAATTAGCGCAGACGAGTGGGTGTGACGGGGTTATTTGCTCCGCCCAAGAAGTGGCAGCAATTCATGCCGCCGTTGGCCCGGATTTTATTGGCATTACGCCGGGAATCCGCCCACTAACAGCGGCGACTGACGATCAGCAACGGGTGATGACGCCAGCAGCAGCGGCGCAAGCCGGTAGTAATGGCTTAGTTGTCGGTCGACCGATTACCCAAGCAACTGATCCGTATCAAGCATATCAACAAATTTTAACTGAATGGAGTGCTAGCAATGACTGAAATAGCAGCAACAATTGCGACAGATTTATTAACGATTAAGGCGGTCACGTTACGTCCCAACGACCCATTTACTTGGGCTAGTGGGATTCATAGCCCCATTTATACGGATAATCGCTTAACGATTTCGTATCCTCAGGTTCGCCAACATATTGCTGCGGGGATTGCCGCAGTGATTCGTGCACAATATCCTGAAGCCCAAGTGATTGCGGGCGTCGCAACTGCGGGGATTCCACATGCGGCTTGGGTGGCGCAAATTCTGAATTTACCATTGATTTATGTGCGTTCTAAACCTAAGGATCATGGCGCTGGTCGTCAGATTGAAGGGGTCCTTAAACCGGATGCTAAAGTTGTTATGTTGGATGATTTAATCTCTACAGGTGGGAGCGTGCTCCAAGCAGCTAAAGCGGTTCAGGCCGCTGGGGGTGATGTTTTAGCGGTCGGTGCTGTTTTTAGTTATGAACTGGCTGCTGCCACGCAAAATTTTGCCGCTGCCAACTTGCCATTGTTTAGCTTGTCGAACTATACCACACTGATTAAAGTCGCTCGGGCCGCCAATTATATTGATGACCAAGAATTAGCCTCATTACATGCCTGGCGGGAAGATCCGGCCGCTTGGGCCTAATGATTTAAACTAAAAAAGTTAGCAAGCCCCCGAGCTTGGCTCAGCAGCCAAGCTTGAGGGCTTTTTTTGTCGGTAAGTGACCTGCATTTTTCGGGTAAAAACTGCTGGCAACGTCCTTTTTTTGTCGTGTTAATTATGCGATAATTAAACTTAATTAGTAGAACGTTTGTTCAGATTGAGGGAGGTTATTCTAGTGAGTTTACAATTCGTTTTAGGTCCAGCTAAGCAGGATCACCGGACAACGATGGTGGCCCAGTTAGTGGCCGCATTAAAGGCCCAGCCGACTGATCAGTTTTTTTATTTGGTTCCCAATCATATTAAGTTTGAGACTGAAGTTGATGTTTTAAACCGCTTGTCACAAGCTTTTGCGCAGCCCGATTTATATGCGCAAACGCAAGTCCAAGTGTTTTCGTTTACCCGGTTAGCTTGGTATTTAATGAAAAATGAAGCAGCATACCAGGTGCCGCGGTTATCAGCAGCCGGTGTCAACATGCTGCTCTTTAAAATTTTACGGGCCCATGCGACGGAATTGCAACTTTTCGGTGGGGAAAGCAACCAGACTGGTTTTGTGACCCAACTAGCAAAAGAAATCAATGAATTGCAGACCGCTAATTTAACGCCTGAAGCGGTTGTTCAATTAGCTGAACAGGCGCCAGCGGGAGATTTAAAGGCGAAGCTACATGATTTGGCCCTAATTTATGCTGACTTTACCACAGCCACTGCGGGTAAGTATCTAAAAGCGGCGGATGTGTTAGCCCAGTTGAATCATTATTTGCAACAACAGGATTTAACCGGAATGCACGTGTATGTTGAACTGGCTGGCTTTGCACAGTTACCCGCACAGGAACAAGGTATTATTACAACGATGCTGGACCGGGGCGCCGACGTGACCATCAGTCTAATGTTAGACCATGCGCGAACGGATCAAGCCCCAGATAATGGGCAGTTATTTTACCAGACAGGGCGGTTGTATTATCGACTGTATCAATATGCCCGGATTCGGCAAATCCCTGTATTAATGGATATTCAAGCGCAAACGTGCCGAGTTAGCACCGGGTTAGCTGCGTTAGATGATTATTGGCGTGGTCACCCGCAACCTATGACGCCGCAAACCGCTAGCAATGCAAATATCCAGTTATTCCGGACGGATACCCGGCAAACTGAATTAGCCCAAGTGGCCCGCCAGATTCGCCAATTAGTTGCGACTAAGGGGTATCATTATCGAGATTTCTTGGTACTGACGCGACACTTGGATCGGTATCAGACTATGTTAGCACCGATTTTTCAAACGATGGCGATTCCATTTTTCGTGGATTTGCAACGTTCAATGGCGGATCATCCCCTGGTTGAATTAATTGGGGCCTTATTTGATTTAGATGCGAAGCATTATCAATATCAGGATGTCATGCGAATTTTGAAAACTGAATTACTCGTACCGATGGTGGATGGTCAACCAATGGACCGACAAGCCTATCGGCAAGCCGTTGATTTGACGGAAAACTTTATTTTAAAGAGTGGGTATGCGGGTAATCGCTGGTTACAAAGCCAGGATTGGGAGTATTTCCAACTTACTGCTGGTGATGCCGGTGTTGAGACTGATAAGAATGCAGCAATTACCGCGCAAATTAATTTGATTCATCATTTTGTGGCTGACATCTTTCCACCATTCTTTAAAGAAATGGCGCAAGCCGTTGACGGGCGAGCGGCGGCAACGACCTTATTTAACTTTTTAAACCAACATGGCGTCGCCAAACAATTGATAGCATGGCGTGACCAAGCGTTAGCGCAACAAGCCGTGGCGACGGCTGCCGAACCTGAACAAACGTGGCAGACTTTTTGCCAGATGTTAGATGAATTTGTGACGACGCTGGGGGCTGAACCTTTTGATAGCACGGACTTTTTAGCGTTATTGCAAGCCGGCTTTGAAGGGGCAAGTTACAGTCAAATCCCAGCAACCCTAGACCAAGTGCTGATTTCCGAAAGTGGGATGGTTCAAAGTCAACAACGGCAGGTCGTCTTTATGATTGGTGCCACTGACTTAGTGATGCCTGATCGCATCATGAGTAATGAGCTGTTGAGCGATGTTGATAAGGCTGCAATGCAGCCAACCTTAGCCGAAATCCCCGGTGACCATTATTTAAGTGATACTGCTGTTATTCAATTAGGTGATGAACGGTGTTTGAATTATTTAGCCTTTATGAATGCCCAGCAAACGCTATTTTTAAGTGCACCGCTAAAAGATGATCAGGAAACTGATTTGAATTTATCTAATTACGTCAAGCAATTGCAGCAGCACTTTAAATTGCCAGTGACGACTTACTTGAGCGCACCAGATCCAACGCAAACTAAAGTTGCCCCGTTTATTGGGACTAAGTGGCGGACGTTAACGCACGTGATTCAAGTTTATCGAGAAGTCTTGACGGCTAATACTGACCGTAATCGAGTTGGAGAACCCTTGCGACCAGCGCCAATTTGGGTCTGGTTACGCCGGCGTTTGACGCAAGATTCCCAGTTTGGGGCTTTGGCGCAGCAATTGCTGACGGGATTGAGTTATCATAATGTCCCCACACCTTTGACTGCGGCCAGTGTACAAGCTCTTTACGGTAATCAAATTTATACGTCAATTTCGAAGTTAGAAGAATTTTATCGTAACCAATACGCGTACTTTTTAAAGTATGGCTTAAAGTTGCGTGAACGTGATGTGTTTGAACTTTCAGCGGCTAGCACCGGTGAGTTCTTTCATGCGGTTTTGGATGGCTTAATTAAGGCGATTCGTGCGGACCACCTTGCGTTAGCCAGTGTCACAGATGGTCGCTTGGATCATTATTTAGATCAGGTGACTGCAACGGTCTTAGCACAACCGCAATTTATGATCTTAGCTAGTTCGCAACGGATGGGCTATGTGCAGCAACAGATGATTAATACAGTACGACAAATGGCCGTGGCGATTCGTAATCAGAGCACATTTTCCGCTGCCCAACCGCAACAAACGGAGTTGTTATTTGGGAATGTGGGCCAAAATAAGGGACTACGTGCCTTGGATTTTCAAGTAGATGCGACGCACAGTGTGCATGTGCGTGGGAAAATTGATCGTTTGGATCGGATTCAAGTAGCGGATCAAAGTTATTTAGGTATCGTGGATTATAAGTCTTCAACCCATCGCTTTGATTTTCAACAAGCCTACTATGGCTTAGCGATGCAAATGCTAACGTATTTAGATGCGGTCTTGGCCAATGAACAAGCAATTGTGGGCACCGATACACCGGCGCCAGCCAAAGTGAAGTTGGCTGGTGCATTATACATGCACATTCAAAATCCGACGCTCAAACCTAGTGATGTAAAGACGGGCTTTGAAGCTGCCGTCTTAAAAGCGAACAAATATAAAGGCATTTTATTGGATGATCCGGACTTATTAACGCAATTGGATAGTGATTTACAACAGCAAAGCGGAGTTTCCAAAATTTATCCGTTCCGGCGTAAGACTTCTGGCGCTTATAATCATGCTAATACGCGGACGCCATCCTTGGTGACAGAAACGCAATTGACCCAATTGTTGGCGCATAACCAGGAGCTGATTGTCGCCGCTGCGCAGGCCATTTTTGCGGGTGCAGTCGCATTGAATCCAGTGCGATTGACCGATAAGACGACAGCATTACAATATTCGCCGTATTTATCAATTATGCAATTTGATGCGATGTTAGCGGAAAATAATTATCGGGACATGCCACCGTTGACAGCTGCTGAGGTGTTGCAACGGTTAGCGGACGAACAAGGAGGTCAGTCAAAATGACAGCATTTACAACCAGTCAACAAGCGGCAATTACGCAACAGGGTAATAATTTGTTGGTTTCAGCTTCGGCAGGTTCTGGGAAGACGACCGTGTTAATTGAACGTATTATGCGCAAATTAGCCGCCGGGACAAATCTGGACCAATTGTTAGTGGTCACATTTACGAATTTAGCCGCTAAGCACATGAAACAAAAATTAGAACAACAATTAAATGCCCAAATCTCCAAGTTGTTGAAAACTGAAGCTGGTCAAGCCCAGACCTCCATAGCCGTGCAACAATTACGGCAACAGTTGAATTTACTCGGTGTGGCCAATATTAGTACCCTAGATGCTTTTTGTTTACGACTGATCCAACGGTATTATTACGTTATTGATTTGGACCCGGTGTTCCGATTACTAACAGACAATACGGAAGGTCTCTTGATTCGTGACCAAGTTTGGGGCGCCGTCCGTGAAAAGTTATACGGTGATGATGGTGAGCTATTTGCTTTATTAACGGCCAACTTCTCGAATGATCGTAATGATGATGGCCTCAGTGCGCTAATCATGCGATTATTTGATTTTGCCCAATCAACACCAGATCCGAATGCCTGGTTAAACGCGTTGCCAGCGAACTATAACTTGAAGGCAGCCACAGTAACGACGGCAGATTTTTATCAGACGCAGTTGTTACCGATATTACAGACCGAAGTTCAAACCATGTTAACCACTAATCAACAAGCCATTACAATTGCCCAAGGGGTGGACTTGGAAGCCAAGACGGTGACTGCTTTGCAACTGGTTCAGACCCAATTAACGACTTTACAGACGGCTTTAACCACGGCCAGTTGGAATGAGTTACGCGATCAATGCCAAACGTTAAAGTTTGGTCGTTTGAAGAAAACTTATAAAGACGACGAGCTCCGCACGACAGCCGCCGCCACGGTCGGTACTTTAGTCGATGGCATTAAGAAACAACTGAAACAACTCAGTGACCGTTACTTTGCGGCGGATGAACAGCAGGTCTTGGATATCATGACCGGGGCAGCGGCCATTGTAACGGAACTCGTGCATGCGACCCAACAGTTTAAAACGGCCTTTGCGGCGGAAAAACGGCGTCGCCACGTGTTAGATTTTAGTGACTTGGAACATTTGGCACTCCAGATTTTAACGCAGGATAGTGACAGTGGGCGGGGCGCTTTAGCCCAACTACGGGCGCAGTTTGAAGAAGTGATGGTGGATGAATATCAAGATATTAATAGTCTGCAAGAGACGATTCTCCAGTTAATATCGCGACAAACCCCAGGTAATATGTTTATGGTGGGCGATGTTAAGCAATCGATTTATCAATTCCGACTAGCCGACCCCTTATTATTTTTAACGAAATATCGTGATTATGGTCAGCAGCCGACGCATGGTGATCGCATTGTATTAGCTGAAAACTTCCGATCGGTTGAAAATGTGGATAACTTAACGAATCTTATTTTTAGTCAATTAATGGATGCACCGGTTGGCCAGATTGAATATGATGAAGCGGCTTATCTTAAGTATGGTCCAAAAGATTACCCCGCTGATTTACCGCAGACGACGCATTTATTGCTCTATCAAACGGGACAAGCTACGCCAGCAGTCACGCCGGATGTGGAGGCAGATTTTGCGATTGATGATCCTGCTGAAGGTAGTATTCGGATGGTGGCTCAAAAGATTTTAGCGTTAAAAGCGATGGATCGACCAATATATGATCGGACTACCAAGACGTATCGACCGTTTCGCTACAGTGATGCGGCGTTGTTAGTTCCGACCCGTAATCATAACTTAACGATTATTGATATTTTTAAGCAATTACAGGTGCCAATTGTGGTCAATGATGCACAAAATTATTTTCAGACGACTGAAATTCGAATTATGATGGCTTTACTGAGTATTATTGATAATCCGTATCAAGATATTCCATTAGTGGCCGTTTTACGATCACCCATCGTCGGCTTTGATGAAAATCAATTGGTTTATTTACGGATTCAAGATAAAACCAGTGATTATTTTCAGGCGTTACAAACGTTTTACACCGAGTATCCGCAACGTGATCATAATCAATATGGGGATGTGGTGTTTGCCAAGCTTGAGCAGTTTATGACGCAATTGACTGAATTTCGCGATTTAGCTCGGCGTAATCAACTTGTTACGTTGATTTGGCGGATCTATGAACGGACTGGTTTCTTAGATTATGTTGGTGGGATGCCCGCTGGAAAACAACGACAAGCAAACTTAAATGCGTTGTATGAACGAGCGCATGCTTATGAAGCTGGGAGTTTTAAGGGCTTATTCCAATTTGTTCGGTTCATTAAACGGATGCAAGCTAAGGATCAGGATTTGGCGTCAGCAGTGGCTGACACGGATACCGAAGCTGTTAGCGTAATGACGATTCATGGGAGTAAGGGCTTGGAATATCCAGTGGTCTTCATTATGGATCTCGATAAGCAGTTCAACCAGACTGATACACGGCAATCCGCTTTATTAGATCGGCAAGCGGGGATTGGGATTACTTACTTGGATCCTGAAACTCGGGTCAAATATCCGACGTTACCAAGATTAGTCACGCAACAAGTCGTTAGTCAGAAATTGCGGGCTGAAGAGATGCGGAAATTGTACGTGGCGATTACGCGGGCTGAACAACAATTGTATCTGGTAGGAACCATTGAAACCATTGAGGTTGCCACTAAGCAATGGCGGCGTGTTTTAGATACGCCACAACGGGTGTTGAATGCCCAAGCGCGCATCACGGCTAAGAGTGACTTAGATTGGCTGGGGATGACCTTGATTCGCCATCCAGATTTAAAAGAGTATTGGGATGGGATGCAACCGGCATTTTCATTTACGGATGATAAGACTCACGTCGCAATCGAATTAGCGGATACTAAGACGTTTGTGACGACCAATACGCCGGCTGCAGCGGCGCAAGACACTAATAGCGTGGATTTAGTAGAGGCGCACGTCACTGACACAGTTCCGACTGCCACGCAAACAGCTGTCGCTCAGCTCTTGGATTATCATTATCCAGATCAAGTGGCGACGGCAACGACAGCCTATCAGTCCGTTTCAGAAATTAAGCGGGTCTTCGAAGATCCGGATACACCGCTGATGCAAGCCAATCCATTAGTCACAGCCCAGCCAATCACTAGTCGGTATGTGACGGATGATTTAGGGCAACCTGAGTTCTTACAAACGGCCCAAGCCCCGACTAGTGCCGAAGTGGGGAGTGCCACGCATTTGGTTTTGGAACAGTTACCGTTGATGCAACCAGTAACGCTGACAGTGGTTACGACGACCATTGCTGATTTAGTGGCAAAACAAGTCTTAACAGCGGCAGTGGCTGCCTTGGTATCACCGGCTGAAATTGTGGGTTTTTATACCAGTACGTTGGGCCAACAAATCTTAGCGGCACCAACGAATGTGCATCGTGAAGTGCCATTTTCATTATTAATGCCAACCTGGCGCTTGTTTGATGAATTTGATCAAACCGATGAGAATAAAATTCTGATTCATGGGATTATTGATGGGTATTTAGAAACGCCGGCTGGCTTGATTTTGTTTGATTATAAAACTGATCATGTGAAGCAACCAGCTGACTTAATTAAACGTTATGCCGGGCAGGTTAACTTATATGCCAAGGCATTAGAATCAATGTATCAACGGCCGGTGGTGCAAAAAGTCTTGTACGCATTGGCTAGTCAAACCATTGTGACGGTTCCAAATTAATTTAAGCAGTGGTCAAATAATTCGAAATCGGCGGTCATTCTTTTTTTGAATGACCGCCGATTTTTAGATTATTAAAGGTTAAGTTGATAAGCATTGCGCTGATCGGTAACGTCGCCGTCCATGACGACGACGCCTTGATACGTAAAGCCAGCTTTGAGAATTACGTGCTGCATTCGTTGATTTAAAGCGTGCGTGTCGACGCGTAATTGTCGAAAGCCAAGTTGGTGGCTCAAGGTGATCAGATTACTGAAATAAAAGTCAGCCAAATGTTGGCCATGATAAGCACCAGCAATGGCAATCCGGTGAATTGACGTGTAAGGAGTCGTTGCGTCAATCCATTGACCAGCTTGCATGACTTGGTAATTAGGGTCCGGAGTAGTGAGTAAGGCAGCAGTTCCTGCAATCTGACCATCGACGATTAATAGCCAGGCGCGCTTAGCCGTAATATCAGCTTGGATATCAGCAGCAATGGGATAGCCATCCTGCCACTGTGGAATCTGATCGTTAGCGAGAACGGTCCGGGCTTGTTCAATAATGGCTAACATGGCGGGTAAATCCGCAATAGTGGCGGTACGAACGTATTTAAGCATGGCGGATAACTTCCTTCTTAATTGAGATGGCTCTTATTATAAGACTAATCTGAGACTGGGACAAATCCTGAAACATATTGATACCAAGTTAGTGATGATTAGCTTTATAATAAGAACTATTAATAATTGGGAGTGACGAATATGAAAGTATTTATAATTGGGGCTCATGGCCAAATTGGTAAGAAGATTGTTTCAAAGTTAGTGGCCCAGGGCGATCAAGTCTTTGCTGGGATTCGTAACACTGATCAGGCTGAAGCTTTTGAAGATGCTGGTGCACAACCAGTTAAGTTCGATTTATTAGCACAACCAGCCGAATTAGCGACCGCTTTTGCAGGGATGGATGCCGTGGTATTCGCAGCTGGCTCGGGTGGTAAAACTGGATATGATATGACCTTAATGATTGATTTAGATGGGGCCGTTAAGTCGATGCAAGCAGCTGAACTGGCTGGTGTACAACGCTATCTGATTATTAGTGCAGAATTTGCGGCGGATCGTGAAAAGTGGACGTCAACTTTGAAACCATATTACGTTGCCAAATACTATGCGGATGATTGGTTAAAAAATCGGACGCAGCTTGATTATACAATTCTACAACCTGGGGGCCTGGTTAATGATGCTGGGACTGGTAAAGTGACTGTTAACCCTGGTGTTGGTGGCGAAATCACGCGTGATGATGTTGCCACGTTTGCCGTTAAAGCCTTGGCAACGCCAGCGACGATTGGTCAAACGATTACGTTGATTAATGGTGATACCGAAATTACGACAGCTGTTAAAATGGCTTAAACCACCGGCTAAAACTAAATTTAAATCGAAAAAAAGCTTGGCATTCATTCATGATGCCAGGCTTTTTTGGTACTGATTGCGTTACTGTTTGTTTTTTGAATGGTTCACAACTAACATTGTGCCTAACACACTAATCATGACTATGGCTATTAAACCTAAGGTGCCCCCTAGCCACATGAAGGGGAAGCCACCGAAATACCAACCACCACACATGTTCTTCACCACTTTCTACGAACCGAATTATAACTTCATTATAACTGGTTCTTAAGGGATAAAGAACTATTCTGCCTTGAAGGTTAGTTGATCAGTCAAGGTCGCTTGCTGGGTCGGTGTTAGGGGTAGGATGGGTAACCGTGGCTGCCCAACGTCGCAGTGGCGTTGATTTAAAGCTGCTTTGACTGGCGCCGGTGAGGGTAAACTGAACAGTGCCGCCATTTTGGGAAATAGCTGGCGTTGGCGTTGACCCGCCAACGTAATTTGACCAGTATCTAAGGCCGTGAGCATTGCTGACATTTCATCGCCAAATAGATGACTAGCAACGGAAATAACCCCATGAGCACCGAGTAATTTAGCTGTCAGGGTCTGAGCATCTTCGCCAGTATAAACGTAAAAATCACGTGGGGCCTGTTCAACGACGGCGGCTAGTTCTTCTAAGGAAGTACACTGCTTAACGCCAATAATATTTGGATGTTGAGCCAGTGTTAGGATGGTATCAACTTGCATTTTAACGCCAACGCGACTGGGAATATTGTAAATCATCAGCGGCAACCCGCCACGATCAGCGATAGCGGTAAAGTGAGCTAGCATCCCAGCTTGATCGGGTTTGTTATAAGGTGGCACCACGACTAACGCCGCATCAATCCCGACGATTTGACTGGCTTGGCGTGTTAAGGCAATGGTTGCGGCGGTATCATTTGATCCGGTATTCGCCATCACTGGGACCCGCCCAGCGACAATTTGCGCGGTTGTTCGAAACAGGGTTAACTTTTCAGAATGAGTTAAGGTTGGTCCCTCACCAGTTGTGCCACCAACGAGTAACCCATTGGTATGGTGGGCAAGTAAGGTCTCAATTAAGCCCTTTAAACGGGCATAGTCAAGCTGATTTTGGTCATCGAAGGGCGTGACCATCGCCGTCATTAAAGTTGCGGTTGTAAAATCCATTGTAAAAAACCTCCGTTTATAAATTTTGACGTTGGGCACACCAAGTTGCGAGTTGATTCATCCCTTGACGCAAAGCGGCTTCGCTAGCCGCATAGCTGATTCGAAACCAACCTTCACCAGCGGCGCCGAAAGCGGATCCCGGAATAACAGCTACCTGTGCTTGTTTGGCTAACTGAGTTGCAAAATCCAAGCTGGTTCCTTTAAAGTCAGCGGGAATTTGAGCGAAAAGGTAAAAAGCACCAGCCGGATGGAGATAGTTAAGGCCAATTTCGTTTAGTCGCTGCATTAAGTAATCCCGCCGGTGCTGATAACTGGCCCGCATCTTGGGGCCATCGGCTAGGCCATTAGTGAGGGCCTCAATCCCCGCCATTTGCGTAATGGAACTCGCAGAAGTCACTAAGTATTGATGGGTCTTTTTCATTTCAGTCATGAGGGACTGGGGGGCCATAATGAAGCCCAGGCGCCACCCTGTCATGGCATGTGATTTGGACAGGCCGTTGATGGTAATGGTACGTTCTGGATATAGGGTTGCCAAGGCCACATGGGGTTGGTCGTAGGTGATTTCACTGTAAATCTCATCGCTAATGACGAGTAAGCCAGCTTGACGAATGACCTTGACTAGTGCGGCTAATTCCGAGCGGGTGTAGGTGACCCCGGTCGGATTTGTCGGGTAGTTTAAAATAATGGCTTTTAAGTTATCTGCGTGATGGGCCTGAATGGTGGCGGCTAAGACTGTTGGTGTCAACTTATAGTTACTGGCCGTGGTGTCAATGGGAATGACTTGGGCTTGGGCCATTGCTAATACGGGCTCATAGCTGGTGTAGCAAGGCATAGGCAATAAGACGCCATCACGGGGATTGAGCAGGGTCAGTAAACTCGTTGCCACCGCCTCGGTAGCCCCGACCGTTGCTAGAATTTCATTTGGTTGATAAAGTAAACCGTATTTTTCGTGAAAATAATGGCTAGCTGCCACTTGTAATGCTGGAAATCCCATTAATGGTGAATAATGACTGCAATCAGCTTGGATGGCACGGATGGCTGCTTTTTTGATATGGTCAGGCGTTGGTAAATCCGGTTCGCCCACGGTTAATTTGATAATGTCAGGAATGGTGCTGATGGCCTCATCGAAACGGCGGATACCAGAGACTTGAATTGTTTTTATAATGTGATTAGTCAATTAAATCAGCTTCCTCTCCTCAAGATTAATGCCTATAATAGAGAAAAACTGTATTGATTAAAATAGACACTTTTGACAAAAATGAAAGGACAGTTAGCTTATGCCACTTGATCGTCACTCAGCGACACCGTTGTATTTACAGCTTTATCACCAATTGCGAGCGAGTTATGTGCCCCAACAATCGGCCCATCAAAAGTTATGGTCGATTCGAAAACAAGCACAAAATCTTGGCGTTTCGAAGACAACGGTAGAACAGGCCTATGAACAATTATTGGCAGAGGGATATGTATATGCGGTGCCTGGCAGTGGTTATTATTTTAATGATATTCGTCATTGGCCTGCGACGGCTAAGCCGGTCATCCCAATCCCGCCACGGCGGATTGCCCCGCGACCCATTCAATTTGATTTTCGTTATGGGGTGACTGAGGTTTTAAAACCCAGTTGGAATAGCTGGAAACGAGCTGTCCGCTTGGCACTACAACAAACTGAGCAGGCGCCTACCGAACTGTATCCAGATGCGCAAGGTTTGTTGACGTTACGCGAACAACTGGTGGTTTTTTTGCGGCAAACGCGTGGGGTTCAATGCCAGGCTGATCAGATTGTCATTACCAATGGGCCTAAAACTGGCCTTAGCTTATTGCTGAGCTTGCTGCCAGCTGGGACGGTGGGCATTGAAAATCCCGGTTATCGTGGGTTAGCAACCTTGATTGCTGGGGTTGGTCACCAAGCAGTGCGCTTACCAGTTACCACGGCTGGCGTGGACTTAACTGCCATTGAGCAACAACAGCCACAGGTCGTTTATACAACGCCATCCCACCAATTTCCATTAGGTTATGCGTTGCCGATTGCCCAACGCTTAGCCTTATTGCAATGGGCCGCCGAACATCAGCGTTTAATCGTGGAGGACGACTATGATAATGAATATCGTTATGATGCCCAACCTTTGCCAGCACTTCAATCGTTAGCTACAGCGGATCAAGTCGCCTATTTAGGGACGTTTGCCAAAGGAATTGATCCGACCTCACGCATGGGTTACGTGGTCTTACCAACAGCGTTGATGGCAACGTATCATCAGCAGTATCAATATCGCTCCGCCATGGTTGCAGGATTACTACAACAAACGATGGTGAACTACTTTGAAAGTGGGGCCTATTATCGGCATTTGAGCCGTAGTCGGGCCTTAAATCGCCAAAAATATCAGCGGGTGTGCCAATTGTTAGCGGCTACTGCACTGATTATGCCGATTGAAACGGGAGCTGGCTTACACCTAGTTGTCCAGATTCCAAATTTAGATCAAACGCAACTCTTAACCGCTTTAGAAGCTGCTGGTATTCGGATTTATCCGTTGGATTCGAATTGGGTTGCCATGCCTAGTCACGACTACTATTTATTAGGCTTTACGGCGTTGACGTTAGCGGAATTAACCGTCGCAATTCCGAAGTTAATCGCAGTTTGCCAGCGTTTGATAGCCAACAAGACGACCAAGTAAAAATGACTTGGAGTGATGAAATAACAAAAAAATGTCCCGCTGAGAAAAAATTCTCAGCGGGACATTGATTAACCTTTATAAATCCAGTCGTTACCATCACGCTTTAATAAGTCATCTGAAGCGGTTGGTCCCATAGTTCCAGGTTGGTAGTTCGGAAAGTCAGGGGTATGTTCATCCCAGTATTTCTGAATAACATCGACGAACTTCCAAGAATAGGCCACTTCTTGCCAGTGAGTAAAGTTGGTAGCATCGCCATTTAAGGCATCATGCAGTAAACGTTCGTATGCTTCAGGACTATTCGCCGTGGCTTCAGAATCGTGATCGAAATCGAGCTTGACGGGGGTCGTTGCAAAGCCTTGACCGACACATTTAGCATTCATCCGTAATTCAAAGCCTTCGGTTGGTTCAACGTTGATTGTCAAAACGTTTGGTTCTAAGCCATTATCAGGCGTTTGATCAGGATTGTCGTCGTGATTGAAAATATTCACAACGGGGCGTTTGAAGACCACATCAATCCGGGTAAACTTATCAGCTAAGCGTTTCCCAGTCCGCACGTAGAATGGCACACCTGACCAGCGGAAGTTATCAATCATCACTTTGCCGGCTACGAAAGTATCCGTATTGGACTCAGGTGAGATCTTATCTTCTTGCCGATAGCCTTTAGCTTCATCAGTAGGGGCGTATTGCCCACGAACAAAGTTAGTGGCAATTTCAGCAGGCTTATATGGTCGTAAACTACGTAAAGCTTTAACCTTTTCGACATCAATATCATTTTCGGTAAACTCAACGGGTTGATCCATTGTGAGTAAACTTAAAATTTGCAGAATATGATTTTGAACCATATCGCGTAAAGCACCGCTATTGTCATAATAAACGGCCCGTTCTTCAACACCCAACTTTTCACTTAACGTGATTTGAACGTTAGAGATGTACCGATTATTCCAAAGTGATTCCCAAATGTTATTGCCAAACCGAATGGCCGAAATATTTTGAATCATTTCTTTACCTAAGTAATGGTCGATGCGATAAATTTGGTTTTCATTGAAGGTTGCCGTTAATTGATCGTTTAATTCCTTGGCACTATCGTAATCATGGCCGAATGGCTTTTCGATAATGACCCGGTTGAAGCCATTTGGGGTCAAGATATTTTCAGACTTCAAATGTTGCGCAATCGTACCAAAGAAATTAGGGGCCATGGCTAGGTAGAAAATTCGATTACCTTGTAAGCCGTATTGTTGGTCTAACTTTTCAGACAATTGTTTTAGCGTCACGTAATGTTGCGCATCTGTCACATCATGGGATTGGTAATAAAAATGACTCGCAAATTTAGAGACCGTGGCTGGATCAGCGTGTAAGCTGGCCAGTGAATCCGTAATGATTTGATGATAATGTTCATCCGTCCAGGGCCGTCGGGCAGTCCCGATTACGGCAAAGTGCGCTTGTAAATAACCCTTTTGATAAAGCTTAAATAACGAAGGGTAGAGTTTGCGTTGAGCTAAGTCACCGGTACCACCAAAAATGGTGAACAGGGCGATTTTTTCTTCAGTCATCTATTTCACTTCTTTACTAGAAATATTAATTAAATTACATTAATTTGGAATTAAGGTTTTAAACTTGTAAAAGTTACCATTACTAATATTAAGCAATTAATAGTAGCGGTCAATTATAATGCACTGGTTAGGCTTTCGATTGTGGCTTATCAGGAAATTCATGTCGCAATTCACGTTCGGTGGCAATGTTTTGTAGAATTAGACCAGCCCCTAGTGCAATGGCTTGTAAGTTCACACTTTGCAGGCCAGCAATGTTAAAAATGCCACCTAAGACTGCGCCAATGAAAAGCAGACCAAAGATTTCAATTCCCAACATGGCATAGAAATGTTGGGCAAATTTCCAGGTTTGTTCATTCTTGATGGCGCGTTGTGACATGTAACCAGCTAACGAATGCATTTTTGGCATCCGAATACGCTGGTAAACCCAAATAAGTAAAATGACCAAAAAACCAGTCGCTAAACCAAAATTATTACTCGACATCTCGTTACCCCGCCATTTCATAGATTAACGCCAAAACTACGTTTAATAACATTATAACAATCATCAACCGAGGTCGTCGACTATCAAGTCGAAAAAGTGTTAATTTCTCGTTTTTTTAAATAAAATCAGTAATATCGGTGAGCATAAGATGGTGTCAGTGATTTAATTAATGCGTATCTTTTTTGAAAAATGCAGTCAAAGTTTGCTTACCCCAAATATGGGTGATGGTATTAGGCATTATCTTCATAAATTGACGTAAGACGGCAGTGAACCCAACGTTGACTTGGAGACGGTTTTTCGCCATCCCCTTAATACCAGCATCAACTAATTTTGATAACGGTGAACTAACCATTTTTGTTAAGCGGTCATTATCGTATTGTGAAGTTAGGTTAGTTTCGGTAACTAATGGCGGGAGTAATTCTAGAACATGAATATTTAAGCCTTTAGCTCGAATTTGTTCACGTAAGGCATCGGTGTACATATGAACGCCCGTTTTTGAAGCGGAATAGATTGGTGAATCGGCGACGGACATCAGTGCAAGTAGTGAGCTGACGTTGACAATCATGGCTTCCGGTTGCTTTTGTAAAAGTGGTAATAAGGATTTAGTGACATAAATCGTGCCGTATAAATTAGTTTGGATTTCAGCCGTTAAATCAGGTAGTGCAATTTTTGAATCGAATAAATCATATTGACGCATAATACCGGCCGAATTTAAAATAATCGTTAATTTTGGAAAATCATGATTTAAAGTGTCAGCTAAGGCTTGAACATCTTTAGGTTGGCTAACATCAGCAGCAATCCCATGAAGTTTGGGATATTTAGCCAGTAGCGTATCCAACTTAGATTGTGATCGGCCGACAATAATGACGGTATTGCCCATGGACATGAGTCTAATCGCAAATGCTAATCCGATACCCGAGGTACCGCCAGTGATTAGAATGGTTTCATTTTTTAATTTCATAAGTTGCTCCTGTCAATTGAATTATTTAGATGATGTGATGTATTGTAGCACCGATAGTTACAAAAATCAAAAAATGTTACTTAAGGTGAGCATAATCAGGATAAGCTGTGCTAAAATAAGGCTTTAAGGAGTTGATGACGATGAGAAAAGTGACGAATGAGCTGATCATTCAAACAGCGGAGCTACTATTAGCAACCGATGACGATGTGACGTTAGCTAAAATAGGTCATGAATTAAATATTACGCATGCAGCGCTGTATAAGCATTTTAAAAATAAGGACGACTTATGGACAGCGGTCTTGAAACAGTGGTTTAGTCGAGAAATCATTGCTAAAATTACGACACCGCCAGCGGCTACACCGGCAACAGTGGCGTTGAAAGCTTGGTTATGGCAACTGGTCAATGCGAAGAAAACAACCTACAATACGAATCCAAGGATGTTTGCATTAAATACACAGTATATTGATGATCGACCACTTGTCTTGCGGGAAGTCCTACAACCTGCGTATCTTGAAATCAATCGAATTATGGGTTATGAAACAGGTGGTACAGCTAAAGCTGAGGCGATTATGGCCGCTTTGACTGTGTTTATGCTGCCGACGTTTAAAGAAACGTGGAATTGGCCTGATTATAAGGAACGCTTTGATGTGTTATGGGAATTAATTGAGCCGGGACTGTGAGTGAGGCAAGTTAAGTTGGTGAGAAAATTCTTAGGCGCCGTCTCGAGGAGAGCGTATACTTAGGGATAATCATTGACTGAGGAGGATTTTTTAAATGGAAGAATATCGTGAAGAAACCGATACGTTGGGGCCAGTTAAGATTCCTGCCACCGCTTTATGGGGGCCACAAACGGAACGTAGTCGCCATAATTTTCCGCATGGAGACGTGATGCCGGTGCAAGTTATTCGGGCCTTATTACAAATTAAGCAGGCTGCAGCGCGCGTGAATCAACAAGTGGGAACGCTGACGGCCGCCAAAGCAACTGTGATTGAACAAGCGGCCAAACAGCTTTTAGCCTTAGATGACGCTGAGCTAATGGCGGATTTTCCGTTGCATGTTTATCAGACGGGGTCGGGGACGCAAACGAATATGAATGTGAACGAAGTATTGGCCCATGTCGCGGCGCAACTTGATCCGGCTACGCCGGTAACGCCCAATGACGATATCAATCAATCACAAAGTTCGAATGACACTTTTCCAACGGCAATGAATATTGCGGCGACCTTGGCATTAGTGCCGGTCGTGACGCAACTACAAGCGTTAATCACGGCATTAACTGCGAAGCAGCTGCAGTATTGGCACACCGTTAAGATTGGTCGGACCCATTTACAAGATGCCACGCCTTTAACTTTTGGCCAAGAAATCAGTGGTTGGGTTAGTATGTTAACCCATGATTTAGGCTATGTGAATCAGTTGAAAGCAGCCTTATTAGCGTTACCGATTGGGGGCACCGCAGTTGGGACTGGCTTAAATACGCCACCGGCCTTTGCGGCCAAAATGACGGCTAATCTTGCTGTGACTTATCAGGTCGCTTTTCGACCTGCCGATAATAATTTTGCTGGATTAGCGGCACATTCGGAATTAACCGTGGTTCATGGCGCGTTACGGACGTTAGCGGCGGATTTAGTCAAAATTGGTAACGATTTGCGGTTCTTAGCTAGTGGGCCACGGGCCGGTTATGGCGAATTAAGTATTCCGGCCAATGAGCCTGGCTCATCAATTATGCCGGGAAAAGTCAATCCCACGCAGATTGAAGCGTTGACGATGGCGGCGGCCCGCGTGATGGGGAATGATACTACCATCACTTTTGCGGCTAGTCAGGGAAATTTTGAAATGAATGTTTACAAACCAGTAATTATTGCGGCCTTTTTGGAATCGGCTGAGTTATTGAGTGGCACGATTGAAGGTTTAACCACGAAATTAGTCGCAGGCCTGACGGTGAATGCTGAGCGGATGCAGGCGTTAGTTGATGAGTCTTTAATGACGGTTACGGCGTTGTCACCAAAAATTGGGTATCATCATGCGGCTGAGATTGCGCAACTGGCTGAACGAGCTGGGTCAACGTTACGGGAGGCAGCTTTAAAGAGTGGTTATGTCACTGGTCCTGATTTTGATCAATGGGTTGACCCCTTAAAAATGACGAATATTGATCGTTCAAAATAGAAAAACTTAGGTGAAATTAATGCAAAAAGAAGTTCGGTTACGGTGGCTGTTTATTGCCAATTTGCTTAATAATGCGGGGGCAGCTTTTATGTGGCCGTTGACTACGGTTTACATGCACAATTATTTGCATCAAACGTTAACATTTTCAGGCATTATTCTGTTCTGCATGTCGTTAGCGATGATTTTAGGAAACTTTGTGGGCGGCCGATTATTTGACCGTTGGCGCCCGTATTGGACGGCTATTTTAGGCGTGACCATTTCGACTATTGCGTTAATGATATTGGTCTTTTGGCACAGCTTGTGGCCATACGCTGGTGGTTTAATTTTAGTTGGTTTTGGTGACGGAATTAGTATGACGGTCGTCAATGCTTACGCGGCTACAGTCACGACTAAGTCGAATCGCGTGGTCTTTAACTTATTATATATGGCTTTAAATGTGGGCGTTGTTATCGGGACATTGCTCGTGGGCTATTTGTTGGATCTGGGGATTAACGTGGTTTTCATGGTAGCAACCTTATGCTACCTTGGGTTGTTTGCGATTGTGTTGACAACCTTTAATGTTGCCCCCGTTGCGACGAAGCAACCGGAAACTGTGACTAAGGTGACGACTGATCAGACCTCTAGTCGTAAGCGCCACTTGATTTGGCTCATTTGCTTGATGATTTTCACCATTTATCTGAGTTATGCACTTTGGGAGAGTCTCTTGTCGGTCCACATGACGAACTTAGGAATTCCATTCCGGCAATACAGTGAAGTTTGGACCATTAATGGCTTACTGATTATTGCGAGCCAACCGGTGGTGACGTTGTTTAATGAGCGTTTTAAGATTGGCACGCAAATTGGTTTTGGCATCACGTTGTTTGCACTATCTTTCTTGGGCCTAGTCTTTGCCCGGCAATATGTTGATTTTATTATTATTATGGTTGTTCTAACGGTGGGCGAAGTGATTGGTCTGCCAATCGTGCCTGCGTGGATTGATGATATGGCCGCAGCTAATCAACGTGGCAAATATCAAGGTCGTTTCAATATGGCATTGTCGTTGGGGCGGGCAGTGGGCCCGTTATTTGGTGGGATGATGGTTGCCCAGTTCTCGTACTCAGTGTTGTTTATCACGGTGACTGCAGTCATGCTTATGACTTTAGGCATTGTGTTAGTTAAGGCGCGGCAAGCCCATCTGTTGAATGGCTAACTCGTTTTTCAAGTGATGGCCAAATCATTAATCGCTTAAAAGCAAAAGGTACACTAGCAAATTTTTAGTTTGCTAGTGTACCTTTTATAATTTGTAGGGCTTAATCAGTTAAAGCTTGTAGCCGTTCTTTCATAACGTTATAAACACGTTCAGTATCCACTGAGGTGCCGCGTAATTCGTAATCGGCAATGAAGTCGGTGTCTAATTGTTCAGCGTAACGGCGTGCAGTTAAACAGTATTGATCATTAAAGTTACGGTTACCACTACCGACCACGCCGAGGCATTGGTTGGCATTTTGATCGTAATTGAGGTATTCACCTAAAACGTTGGTCATTAATTCTTTGACCCCGTTATCAATACCGTTACCACCATCTAAGTAGGTTGGAACAAAGGCGAAGTAAGGTTTTGTTTCAATTGCAAAGTCAGATTGTTCCGTAATTTCTTTTAATGTAATTAACGGATTATTTTCATCTGCAGCGTGTTGAGTCTTAGCGTAGTCTTGCATCCGAGTTACAAATGAACGGGTATTACCTTCAATGGAAAGATAAATGATATTAATGGTTGTTTCGCTCACGGTCATTTCCTCATTTCTGTCTTAAAGTTGTAGCCTAATTTTACGCTGTGGAGGTTAGTTTTGCAAACTAATTGTAAGCGATAACGTTATTATTGGCTATTAGGAAGGGTGGTCTTAGTGTTCATGATGGATTTATGCGGTTACAGGATGTTTTTGGCTGGGCGGTGAAAAAACGACTAAAGTAATAAGTGTTCAAGTTAAGAATTGTTTTGACGATTAGGAGGTCAAAAATATGAGTAACGAGACAAAGAACCGCGATATGGCTAAGGCCTACATTCAGGTGTTACTAACAAGTTTTAAAAATCACGAGCAACAACCTGGCGAGCTTTTAGATATGATAGATGTTTTGGCGCAGGTTTATAAAAAGCTTGATAAAGCTAAGGATTCGGCCGCATTAGTGAATCGGCTAGTTAATTATATTCGTAGTATGGCCATTAAAGGGCGGATTCATTTTCCAGCAGAGGAAGAGGATTTGATGATTAAGCTCAGTGCAATTGGGAAAAAGGCTGGCTTAAACGGTTTATATATGGCTGATTTTTCTGATAAATCACAATTTTATGGCTTTTTAGAAAAATTTCCACGGCACAGTTAACGCCGCTTTTGATGGCGAAGGCCGTGACTTAATGTGCGCCTGGACGAATTTATTTTAATAATCATTAAAACTATATAAAAACTATGATACATTGAAGGAATGATAAACGCGATAGTTAGAGGTGCCAAGCATTATGCAAGTTGATATGCGAGCTTATATTTTTCAAATGTTTACCGATATTATTATATTGTATGCTTTTTCAAATCGTATTAATAATCAGCAATTTTCAACCGGGAAAAAAGTGATGGGTTATGGCCTAGCACCATTGATTTTAATCCTCAATGTTCAAGGTGACTTTAGTGTCTATCTGCTTTATATGGGATTGATCTATCTCATTAATTACCAGTTTCATTGGGTGCCACGAGGGGTTAATTTATTATTATTTGCAGGCGATTGTATTATTTTAGCATCGTTTATTGCCAATGCCGTTTCAGTCCCTTTTGTTAATTTTGCAGTTAAGCAAGGCTGGTTTTTTGTGATAGCGACGCAATTAGTTGAAGTAGGCGTTTTGACATTAATTGTTAGGTATTTAAAAAAGCCGATTAATAGCTTATTTTCAGATCAGAATTTTCAAGTGCTATTAATGATTTTGCAATTAATTTTATTAGTCATTTTTTATTTTTTCATTCAACTGGCTAATAAGGTCGGTGTTTATGATAAGTTTACATTTGGCACGTTGATATTTGCCATTATCGAGTGTTTATTACTTGCTGGGGTATTCTTGAATGCTTATTTACGGTCTAAAAGGCGTTATCAAGCCAAGCTTGAACAGCAACAATTAGACAATTTACGAACTTATACGAAGCAATTGGAACAGAGTCAAACTAAGCTAAGAAAGTTCCGGCATGACTATAAAAATATGTTGCTTAGTTTGTCTGAATTGACGTAGATTGGTGATTTGCGAGCGGTAAAACATTATCTGAATGAACTACAAATATATTCTAATCAAGAATTAAGTGAAATGACTGATCATTATCAGGATATTGGTAATGTCAATGAGATTCATATGAAAAGTATCTTGTTGACTAAGCTATTCGCCATAGAAAATCAAGGCATTAAGTATCGCTTTGAATGTCGAACGCCGATTCAGCCACTGACCATCAATCCTTTTGATATGGTGCGATTGCTTAGTATTACATTAGATAATGCGATTGAGGCCGTCCAAGATAATCAGCATAAATATATTACAATTGTTATCTATCAAGCACCGACCAGTCTAAATATTATGATTGAAAATACTGATCAGACCTCGGCTAGCGATGTGAACACGTTAAGACAGTTAGGTACAACAACTAAGCAGAAGCATAGCGGTTTAGGGTTATCAATTATTGATGATATTCGGCATAAATATCATAACGTCTTAGTCTCCTACAAATGGATCCCAGCAAAATTTTCAGTTCAGATTACCATTGAAACGTAGAAAGTAGGTTTAACTGATGTATCCAATTGTTATTTGTGAAGATAGCTCGATTCAATTGAGGCAACTCACACACATCGTCAAAGATTATGTCATGTTTCACGATGCTGAGTTTGAGTTAGCTTTAAGTACAACAACGCCGCATGATTGTTTGACTTATTTGAAGCAAGCTAAGCCTGAAAACGGTATTTATCTATTGGATATTGATTTGAATGCTGATATTGATGGTATTGAGTTGGCTGAAAAAATTCGAGCGGTGGATGTTCAGGCTAAACTGATCTTTATTACGACTCATGATGAAATGGCACCAATTACGTTGAAACGACAGTTAGAAGTGCTAGGGTTTATCAGTAAGGATCAGCCTGTGGAGAAAATTCGGGCTGAAATTATTGATAACTTAGCTTTAGCGCAGCAGCGCTCATTGGCAGCCGCAACGACGCGACAACAAAATTTTGCGTTCACGGTTGGCAGCCGAATTTTCAATCTTAATATACAAGAAATCTTACTCATAACTCCGGCTGATATTCCACATCGGCTTAAATGCTATGCGCAAGCGGGTGAATACGAGTTTTATGGGAAGTTATCAGCGCTTGAAAAGCAATATCAGCAGTTGTTTCGCTGTTCAAAATCAGCCTTAATTAATGTGGATAATGTGATTGAATATGATGTTAAAACTAAACTAATTTATTTTGGTGATGGCTTGAGTTGCAAGTGTTCAATGACTAAAGTTAAAGCCTTGAAGAAGCGACTAAAAGTTAATGGCATTGTTGGGGAACAATAACCGGCGTCGGTCGTTAGCTAACAAAAAACACTGCTCGAAAAATCATTGATTTTTCGAGCAGTGTTTTTTGTTATTTTTTATCATCATTAGCTGCGTTATCGACCGTTGAAGCAGTCGTTGAAGTAGTTCGACGACTAACTTCAAACCAGTTAATATACGCATTTTCAAAATCTAACGCTTTAAAATCAAAGTCAGCAATTGTAATCGTATCGCCAGCCTGAATCTTAGGGAAATTATCTAAGATATAGCCCGTTAAAGTGACCACATCCGAATCCTCGAATTCTTGCAAGTCGGTCTTGAAGAACCGTTCGAAATCATAAAGGGTCATTTTACCACTAATCTGGTAAATACCATCGGCTTGTTTTTCAATGTATTCGGTTGAAACATTGTCGATTTCATCATTAACGGTCCCAAAGAGTTCTTCATAAATATCTTTATCAGTAACAATCCCACTCGTCCCACCATATTCGTCGACAACCACGACGATGGGGGTCTGCTTATCAATCATCTTTTGCAAGATAGCTTGAATCGGCGTTGTTTCGGGAATAGTAATGATATTTCGGAGCACTTTGTTAACCCGAATTTCGTCATCAACTTCACCTTGGCGGATTAAATCATAGTTGTAAACATAACCTAAGATTTTATCCTTATCGTTGTTAGCGACAACGGGCAGCCGACTGAAGCGCTTTTGTAAGTAAACGCGAATCGCTTGTTTAACCGTATCGTTAATATCAATTACGACTAGTTGCGTTCGGTCAATCATAATATCCTTAGCAATCTTGTCGTTAAATTCAAAGGCCCGTTCCATGTAGAGATAGTCGTCACGGTCAAGTTGACCGCCTGAAACGGCGTTACGCGACAAGTTCAAGATTTCAGCTTGTGAATAGACATCATTATCTTCATTAGCTACAGGAATGCCTAGCAGCTTGACCACGCCGGTTGATGAGGTATTCAACAGCCAAACGAATGGATAGAAGATGACATGGAACCACCGTAGTGGCGTTGTAATGACTGCCATGACTTTTAAAGGCATATCAATCGCAATATTTTTAGGGACGATTTCAGTTAGAACAACTTCTAAGTAAGTTAGGATGAAGACCCCTAAAATAATGCTAATAACACGCAAAATAGAGGTGCTGATGGATAAGTTGAACAAATCCAATAGTTGTAGGACAAAGTGTTCGGTTGTTTGTTCACCGATCCACCCTAAGATAATCCCAGCTAATGAGACCCCCACCTGCGTGGTTGAAAGATATTCGTTAAGGTTTTGTACCATGTGTAGTGATGTCGCAATCCGTTTAGACGGCTTATCACGTTTTTTTTGTTCTTCTTCGAGCGCACTTGGTCGGGTCTGAACTAAGGCAAATTCACAGGCAACGAAGAAAGCAGCGACGAAGAACGTAATGACAATAATGACTAAATTTGAAATTATCTGGCCACTGTCCAAAGAAACATTCCTCATTTCATTTAATTAAGTTACATCAATTATAACGCGAAGTAGCTACTATTATAAGGATAGTTACGATATTTTGCAATCGAAGAAAGAAGTTTAACGTTTAGCGATAATGGTGCTAGACTAAGGGTAGATTAAAAAAGGAGATCTTTTAAGATGCCAGTAGAAACGAAAACTAAGGTCCACGAGGATTCGAAGAAATTGGTTTATCAAGCTAGCGACGTGCAAAAGGCGATGGCTTTAATTCGGGCGCAAGGATATGTGACCCGTCACGACTTCAGTCAAATGGCAGATGCTGACTGGGCTGAAGGCTTTAATGAAAAGATTGAAGCGGCTTTTGCGAAGGTCGAAGGCGAAGACCCTTATATTTATTTTGAACAATTTGACTTTAAGGGCGGCGACATTGATTCAGTCATCTTTGATATGGATCGTGTCAAGACCCGGGAACATGCGTTAACGTTATTAGCTGACGCCATTCATCAAACGGCTTACTAAAAAAATAATTTTATTTGGGATGGGAGCATTAATCATGCATCAACAACTACGGCATCATTTGAACGAGTTACAACCAATTAATGTGTTAAAGCGACTGCATCAAGCGGTTCATACAGTGGTGACTGCACCATTAGTGATGAAAACGGATGTGGTTGAACATGATGATGACTACACGGTGACCGTTGAATTACCCGGTTTTGATAAAGCGGCGATTACCGTCACGTATGTTGATGACTGGTTGACCATTCGAGCGCGACAAGGAACGATGCGCAGTCAAGCGGATGATGGTCGCCGCTTACGACAGGAACGGCCACTGAAAGATTTGACACGGCGATTCTATTTTAAGAATGTGTTGAAAGATCAGATTCAGGCCCATTACAGTGATGGCTTGTTGATGGTGACTTTGACTAAAAAGGTGACCACACCGGCCGGTAAAATTACAATTCAATAATTAAAAGCATTAAGGGAAGCCTTTAGCCGGGCTAACCTTAATGCTTTTTTGGATTCAATTCGTTTTAAATTTAGCGACTAGTTTAGCGATGAGGGCAACGAAGCGGCCAGTTAATAAGGCGGCTAATACGGTTCCTTCACGAACGCCAATCAGACCGTGCAAAAAGACGAGTGCAATGATAACGGCGATGAGCACCATAGCAATATCACAATCAACTTTTAGCTTAGCGAATGGTTGATGGGTCACCAAGGCAATCGCCACCACGATTCCTTCGCCGGGCATGACAATTAGGCCAGCGTTGACTTCTAAATAAACGCCCACAGCTAAGATTAGGATACTGACAAAACTGACGATGAGTTGTCGCGGGTAAGTTGTAATGGGTAGGTGACCAAAGACGCGGACAAAATAATCAATTAAGGCACTAAAGAAAGCGGCCGGCAGTAGTTGTAATAAGTTCGTCCAAGAAAATTGACGCCGTAAAATCAACGCTTCTAGCATGATGGTGATAATCATGATAACAACGGTCATTTGCCCAATTGAGTAACGGCTAATTAGGCTTAAGACGTTGGGGATACTTGAAATTGGCGAGGTACCGATACCTGCTAATTTTGAGAGCGCGACGCCCATTGCCATGAAGAATAAGCCAAATAACAACATCACTAGGTGCAAAATGAATCGGTAGGGGGTACGCATCGTATTATTAGTCATCAGAATGCACCAAGGAGTCAAAGACTAGGCCCAGTTGCGAGGCAAAGGTCGCCGCGTCAATTTCAGGATGTTGATTAAATAAGTTAGTCCACCAAGTCGTCATGGCTGTTCGGAGCTCATCGGCTAAAGTTTGTCCAGTGGTGGTCAAGCTAATCTGGTGGGCGCGGTGGTCATTGGGATTGGGGTGGCGACTGACCAATGCTTGCTGCTCAAGCGTCTTTAGATTACGTGCTAATAAGCTTGAATCTAAACCCATCGCAGTGGCGATTTCTTTTTGGGATAGGCCATGATGATCATTAATAAATAAGATGACATCACTAATCGTGGCCCGCATATCGAGGCTGGAGATTTGCTGATTGAACTCGTTTTTTGAGCGGCGATAGATGCCAGCAATCAGTTTACTTAAATTATAGGTTTCCAATGTCAACAACTTCTTTCAATATAATGATGGATAAGTCCATTAAATGCTCAAAAGTCCATTTTGTCAATTGAATTGCAGGATGCAAAAAGGAGCTTGGCTTTTACACCAAACTCCACAATGACCAGAACCTATTATTCAGTTTTGGTTTCAGCTTCAGTTGATTGTGCTTTATTCGCATCCGAGATGCCCATGTGAATCGTTCGTGGCCGATCTTTGATAATGACGATTGTACCTTGGCCGAGAAAGTTCTTAGGCCCATCGTAAGCCATTTCGTATTCATTCGCGAATGAGCCGGACTTTTGCAAGGTCATGAAGAAAATCTTGTCATCTTCATAGTCATCACTAAACATGACTGCCATGGTGCTATCAATCAAGAGTTTTTCTTGGCGCATTGCTTTTAGGCGTTCCCATAAGCCGGTGATTACTGGTGCAGGAATTACGGCCTTAACATCGTCGCCAACGCGGTGTTTCTTAGTCATTTCATACATATATGGAACCACTTTTCTTTAAAATTTAAATCAACTCATAAATCATACCACAATCCATTATTAATGCTATTAATAAGGAAATCTAGTTTACATGACTAGTTAATCTGTATATAATGAGGATAAGCAATCAAGGAGGGGATATTTAATGGCAACTACCGAAACTTACACTGATTGGCGTCGACGGATGAGTAAAGTCATCCTGCCTAAGTGGACCGAATTACCAAATTTTGATTTGTATATGGATCAAGTTCTATTATTGATTAATGAAACTTTGCAGCCGTTAGGGGTCGACCCGGTCACTGCGGCGATGATTAACAATTACGTGAAGCATAAGGTGATTTTGTCGCCCGTTAAAAAGAAGTATCAGATTATGCAATTGGCGGACATTATCGTGATTAGTTTGCTTAAACCCAGCTACCCGTTAGACATGATTCGCCAAGGCATTGATCAAGTGACGGCAACTGGCTATCCTAAGCGGGCCTACGATAGTTTTATCACCACTTTAGTCGATCGGCTTCATCATTTAGACGAGCCGGCCCGGGTGTCTGATCAAGACTTAAGTGGCAGTTTGACTACCGCTGCTGCCCAATTGATTGTGGATAAATTACGGACTGATGAATTATTACGCTTGAATCAGGCCCAAACTCAACCGACCCAAATTGAAAAATAAAGTGAATCTGATGAGATTTATTGACTGATAAGTTAAATTTAGTCAATAGTCTCATTTTTAGTTGCTGTCAGGCGTGGGATTTAGTATGCTTAAGAAGACCTTTGATAGGTTGCGAACAATTAAATTGAACCAACTAGCGGTATAAATGACATTCACAACAGGCAGTTCATTAGTGAAGCTTATTTACCATGAGAAAGAGTGATTGATATGAAGGTGTTCATCAGTGACGATCAGGAACAACACCGTCTCTGGTTAACCGACATCATTACGGCGCAACTAAATGACTTGAATTTTGATTATGAGTTAGCGTCAGTTTGGCAACCGGCGGACGTGTTGCGAGCGGTAGAGATGAGTACTGGACCTAATTTATATTTTTTAGATATTGTTTTAAAACAAGAAACAACTGGAATTGAGCTTGCGTCGCAGATTCGTGACTATGATCCCGATGGATTTGTGGTTTATGTGAGTGCCCGAGATGACATGGTACCCGCAACATTAACTGCGATGACGACGCCGACTGGCTTTATTTCGAAGGCTGATTTATTTGATAAGGCCAAGTTTGTTCCCCGGATTCGACGTGTGTTACAAGTCATTCAAAAACGCTTAGAAACGATGCAACAGGCGCCGACGCCAACTTTGAATTTGCAGAGTGGCGCGTTATTATTGAAGTTGAGACTCGAAGATATCGTATACTGTGAAAAGGTACACGGATTGAGAACTGCGCGAATTGTGACGGATAATCAAGCTTATGTGGTGCGTAAAACGCTAAGTACGATTAAAGGTCAGTTGTCCCAACCGCACTTCTTTAACGATTTTCAGAGTTATGCACTGAACTTGGATAAAATTGTGACGGTAGATTTCAATAAGGGCGTGATTACGATGAGTAATGGCGATCACTTGTCGTTTAGTCGAGGCACAATTAAAAAGTTACGGGCTTATTATCAAACTGAAGATTAAGGATGATGATTAGATGATAACGGCGTCCCAATTAGTAGCAATTAAAACGTATGCCTTACAGCGATTAGCCAATGATCACAGCGGGCATGGCACAGATCATTTGGAACGGGTCGTTAAGTTAGCCCAACGGTTAGCTGTGGCAGAACAGGCGGATGTCACGCTGACCATGGCGGCGGCCTGGTTACACGATGTGATCGATGATAAATTAATGGTTGACCCTGAACAGGCCCACCAAGCGTTAGCGACGCAATTAACAACGATTGGCGTGACTACTGAAGCGCAAACGGCCATTTTTGAGATTATTGACCATATGTCCTTTAGTAAGTCTTTGAATGGGCCGCAAAAATTAAGTTTAGCAGGCCAAATTGTGCAAGATGCTGACCGGCTAGACGCTATTGGCGCAATTGGAATTGCCCGGGCGTTATATTATTCCGGGCACGTCGGTGAAAAAATCTATGATCCTGAGATTGCACCACGCGAACACCTCACTAAAGCGCAGTATCGCCAAGAACCAGGAACGGCAATCAATCATTTTTATGAAAAGCTATTCAAGTTGGCTGGTTTGATGAATACCACTGCTGCTAAGCAATTAGCGCAACGACGCACAGCTGTCATGCGCCAGTTTGTCACCCAATTTAAAGCAGAATGGGTTGCGGACGATGACTAAAGTGAGCTGACCTAAAAGTTACAAAAAGTGGGACTACCGGTAGTAAAATGCCGGTAGTCCCACTTTTCGATTGAATTAAAAGCCAAGTTAATCCGCGATTAGGCGGGTAATGATTAAAACAATGAGCGAAACGACCAGCGCATAACTTAGAATGATGGCAATGGTAAACCCAAAGGTGATGATGCTGGTTAGAATGGTAGTCGCTTGACCATCAAGTAACGTGATGATGGTTGTAAAAACGATGATTAAAATAACCGTGCTCATCAAGCCAAGGGCACTATTTTGATAATCAGCGGGACTAAGATCAAACCCACCAATCACAATTAAAATTGTTAAAACCAATAATAATCCCAGTTGCCACCAACTGGTCCCGGCAGAGGTTAAAGCGGTCCAACTGCCGTGCCAATTAGGATTTTTAGGGGTCGCTGCTAACGTTAAGATTGCCCGTGCTAACCCTGGGAAAAGCCACGCATCAAGCCCTAGTAAACTGGCGGTGCAACCGAAAATCGGTGCGACACCGATAAATAAATTACCAATCATTTGATAGTAATTACCTTGCCGCCACGTATGATTCACGTAACCTAATGCTAAGTCATCTGGATCGCCAGCTGTTTGATGTAAGTGTGGCCGTTTAATTAACCGGACAGACTGAATGCCGTGGCGAAAAACAACCGCCATAACCAAGTGGCTGAGTTCATGAATAATAATCCCTAAACAGCCTAGATAGACCTGACTGTTAATCCCGAAGCGACTGACTAAGTGCGCCTTAGTCTGACGGTTGATTAAGGTTAACACCCAAGCAAATAGGGCAGGAATTCCTAACAGGGTTGCTAATAAGAGTAAATTATTCCAAATAAGTTGTTTCACACAATCACTCCGTTATTTCGCCGAAAGTCCCATGGACCAGGCGACGTAAGTCTTCGGCGTTGATTTCAATCGAACGGCCGATTTTACCAGATGAGACCAAGATGGTGCCTTGTTTTTTGGCACTCTCATTAATGAAAATTGGAAACTTTTTAGTTTCCCAAATACCAACGGGTGTATTAGCACCATGCTGATAGCCCGTGGTACGTTCTAAGTCTTTTAAAGGAATCATGCCCACTTTTTTGTTGCCAGAAAGTTTGGCTAACTTCTTATAACTGAGATGTTCATCAAGTGGTAACACGCCGACTAAGGGGCCTGTTTTGTTGCCAATTAAAGCGAGGGTTTTATAGATGTGATGTTCATCAACGCCTAAGTGATCGACTTGTAATTGTGCGACATCACCCTCAGTTTCAGTGGGAAATTCATATTGTTGATAGCTTAAATTAGCTTTATCTAGAATTTTTTCAACCAAAGTTTTTCCTAATTTTGCGTCTTTTTTACTTTTTTTTGACATAGCATTTCATCCTCACAATTATAAATGTACGTTCCAATTCTAAAAATGGACCGGTGCAATTAACCCTCGGCGGTCAAAGTCTGCTATACTTTAACTAAACTAGTTAAGTAAAGGAGGGACCGAGATGGCAGATTTAGTCTATCAACAAGTGATTACTGACCTAAACAAACGGATTATGGCCAATGAATTTGTCGATAAGAAGTTGCCAGATGAACGGAGCCTCAGCGAGCAATATCAAGTGAGCCGGAGTTCGATTAAGCGAGCACTGAATGTGTTAGCTAATCAAGGATTAATTTTTAAAAAACGCGGTTCAGGAACGTTTATCAATCCATTATATCTTAAAAATCAATCTTCGTTTAAATATGAAGGCACCAATTTGGGCATTACGGATAGTTTAAACACTGAAGGCGCCCAACCTAGTATTCAATTATTAGACTTTCAGGTGATTCCTGCAAGTCAAGAGTTGCAACAGGACTTATTTTTATCGGCAGATGAGTTTGTTTATGAAATTAAGCGGTTACGTTTGCTGGATGACCAACCCTTTATGATTGAAACCGGATATATTCCAATTAAGTTGGTACCGGAGTTAAATCGGCAAGTGGTGAGTGGGTCGATTTTTAATTATGTTCAAGCGACGTTACATGATGCGGTGACAAAATCCTTCTTATCGATTTCAGCGGATGCGTCGCAGGCCAATGATCAAAAATTATTGGGGTTGAAGCCAACGGAACCAGTCGGTGTGATGAGTGGTATTTTCTTTTTGGATGATGGGACACCATTTGAAGTGTCGAATATGCGGCTACATTATCAGTATATGAAGTATACGACGTTTGTTTCGACGGATTAATGAATTAGCGGGCGTAGGTTTTGGCAAGCCAAGGTCGTCGAAGTAATCATGACTGGGACTTTTGGGGACCATCAATTATTGAAAACGCTTGAATGGCTGCCGTTGGCAACTAAAACGGTAGGCTTAAATTCGGGACATATTAAGTAAAACTCGCTAAACTAGGTTTGAGCAACGGCTCGAGCTTTTTTATTTGTCCAATTAAGACTTAAATTATATAATTGGACCGTTCCAATTGATAAAAAGGTTGATTTTTAAAATGAACCTGTTAAGATAGAACTTGTAAACGATGTCAGATAGTAACTCGAATGATAAATGCAAGCAAATTAAGGAGTGTTTTGAATGGCTACAGATTACTCATCACCAGCATATTTGCAAGAAGTTGACAAGTATTGGCGTGCTGCCAACTACTTATCAGTTGGTCAACTTTATTTAAAAGATAATCCATTATTACAACGGCCTTTAAAGGCGAGCGACGTTAAAGTTCATCCAATCGGTCATTGGGGAACCATTGCCGGTCAAAACTTTATTTATGCCCATTTAAATCGGGTCATTAATAAATATAATTTGAAGATGTTTTACGTTGAAGGTCCCGGTCATGGTGGTCAAGTGATGGTTTCTAACTCATACTTGGATGGCACGTATACCGATATTTATCCTGAAATTACGCAAGACAAAACTGGGATGCAGAAATTGTTCAAGCAGTTCTCATTCCCAGGGGGCGTGGCGTCACATGCGGCGCCTGAAACACCTGGTTCAATCCATGAAGGTGGCGAACTCGGTTACTCTATCTCACACGGTACTGGTGCGATTTTAGATAATCCTGACGAAATTGCGGCAGTGGTCGTTGGTGACGGTGAATCCGAAACGGGGCCATTGGCAACTTCTTGGCAATCAACGAAGTTTATTAATCCAATTAATGATGGGGCAGTTTTACCAATCTTAAATCTTAATGGTTTTAAGATTTCCAACCCAACGTTGTTTGGTCGGACTTCAGATGCCAAAATCAGACAATACTTTGAAAGTATGAACTGGGAACCTATCTTTGTAACAGGCGATGATCCTGAAAAAGTGCATCCATTATTGGCCAAAGCCATGGATGAAGCGATTGAAAAGATTAAAGCCATCCAAAAGAATGCTCGTGAAAATAACGATCCAAGCTTGCCTGTTTGGCCAATGATCGTCTTCCGCGCACCTAAAGGCTGGACAGGTCCTAAGTCATGGGATGGCGAAAAGATTGAAGGATCATTCCGGGCACATCAAATTCCAATTCCAGTTGATCAACTTGATATGGAACATGCTGATGCCTTAGTTGATTGGCTCGAATCATACAAGCCAACGGAACTCTTCAATGACGACGGGACTTTGAAGGCTGATATTGCGGCGATTATGCCAACCGGTCAAAGTCGGATGGCTGCTAACCCAATCACCAATGGTGGGGTTGATCCAAAAGCTTTGAATTTGCCGAGTTTCCGAGATTACGCTGTTGATACGACGCAACGCGGCGCCAACGTTAAGCAAGACATGCTTGTCTGGTCAGATTACTTGCGTGACGTTATCAAGCAAAATCCAGATAATTTCCGATTATTTGGACCAGACGAGACGATGTCAAATCGGTTATACGGTATTTTTGAAGCGACTAATCGGCAATGGCTTGAAGATATTCATCCAGATAGTGATCAATATGAAGCACCAGCTGGCCGAGTTTTAGATGCTCAGTTATCTGAACATCAAGCTGAAGGCTGGCTTGAAGGCTATGTCCTAACTGGTCGTCATGGTTTATTTGCAAGTTATGAAGCTTTCTTGCGCGTTGTGGATTCAATGTTAACGCAACACTTCAAGTGGTTACGGAAGGCCAATGAACTTGATTGGCGCAAAAAGTATCCTTCATTGAACATTATCGCTGCTTCAACGGTATTCCAACAAGATCATAATGGGTATACCCATCAAGATCCAGGTGCTTTGACGCATTTGGCTGAAAAGAAACCTGAATATATTCGGGAATATTTACCAGCCGATGCGAATACGTTATTGGCAGTTGGTGATGTGATTTTACGAAGCCAAGAAAAGATTAATTACGTGGTAACGTCCAAGCATCCACGCCAACAATGGTTTAGTATTGAAGAAGCTAAACAATTAGTTGACAATGGTCTAGGGATTGTTGATTGGGCTAGCACCGACCAAGGTAGTGAACCAGATATTGTGTTTGCAACGGCCGGTACGGAACCAACCTTGGAAGCTTTAGCGGCGGTGCAACTCTTACACACGAACTTCCCAACCATGAAGATTCGGTTTGTTAACGTGGTTGATCTATTGAAGTTGCGGAGTCCTAAGCACGATCCACGGGGCTTGTCCGATGAAGAATTTGATCATTACTTTACGAAAAACAAACCAGTTGTCTTTGCGTTCCATGGTTACGAAGATTTGATTCGTGATATCTTCTTTGATCGTCACAATCATAATCTGTACGTACATGGCTACCGTGAAAATGGTGATATTACAACGCCATTTGATGTCCGGGTCATGAACCAAATGGACCGTTTCGACCTAGCTAAGACCGCAATTGCGGCGCAACCAGCGATGGAAGATCAAGGGGCTGCCTTTGTTCAGAGTATGGATAATATGCTGGCTAAGCACAATGCTTATATTCGCGATGCCGGTACTGATTTACCAGAAGTTAATGATTGGCAGTGGAAAGGCCTGAAATAACAGGTTACTATTGAATTGATCATAAAATAAACGACGTTTCAACTTGGTGACTACTCACCGGGTTGAAACGTCGTTTTTGAGTGCTTAAAAATGGTCTAGCTGGGTTAAATCAGCAAAGCTGGCAGGTAACGGTGCGGTAACTGTCACTGCAGTCGCCGTAAATGGTAACGTGAGATGTAGTTGCCAAGCATGCAACAATAAGCGCGGCGCTGATTGATACGCGTCGTCATAAAGTGGATCACCGATGATGGGGTGATCGTTAGCTGCGAGATGAACGCGTAATTGATGGGTACGGCCAGTATGGAGGTCAAGCTTAACCAAGGTTTGGTACCGAGTTGTCTGGATAACTTGATAGTCAGTCAGCGCAGTCTGGGCGTCGACCGTATTAATCCAGCGTTTGCGCTGATCAATCGGGTCATGGCCGATAGGGTCGGTGAACTGTCCGGTGAGGTGATCAAAATGGCCACGAACCCAAGCATAATAAGTCCGGTGAATTTGTTTGGTACTGATCAAACGATCAAGGATTGGGACGACCACCGGATTTAAGGCCACTAGCATAGCACCGGATGTCATTTGGTCGAGTCGATGGACCATGTAAGGGACTTGCCCGGTCGTTTGCAGATCCGCAGCCAAATGGTTTAAAACCGACCCCCGTTCACCCGGTTGATTGGGGTGGGCCTTTAAGCCAGCAGGTTTGTTGATGACGAGCAAATCTGTGTTTTGATAGAGGATGGGGACGGCCCCCGCAACATCTGGTTGATAACTAGAAACTGGGGTCCGAAAATCAGTTGGTAAAAATTGTAAAGTTAAACGGTCATTCGTATGAACAATGGTTGCGACCGAGGCGGGGCAATCATTGAGCCAGATGCGGCGCCCTTGTCGTAATTGTCCTTGGATGCGTTTAGGAATTAGCCATATTTTTAAGCAGTCACGCACGGTTTGTTGATCAAGAGCTGCTGAGAGCTTAAATTGCTTGGTCCATTGCACGATAATATCACCTTTCTTAACTTAAAAGTGAGTTCCGAGGGCCTGTTTAGGTACCTCGGAACTCACTTTTTTCGTGTCATTATTTAACTGGTTTGACGATTAGCACATCACAAACTGCATTACGACTAACGTAGGTCGTGACTGAACCGACCATTAATCGTTCAACTGCAGACAAGCCGGTTGACCCAATCATAATTAATTCATTATGATGATCGGCAGGGAATTCTCGGGCAATGACTGTCTTCGGATTACCGAAACGGACATGCACGTCAACTTTTTTAACCCCAGCGTCAATGACTTCTTGTTTGAGTTCGGCTAGGCGTTGTTGGACATCTTCCGATAGCTTATAAATCACATCGCCACTGACAGCGCCGCCATACGTATCACTGAATTGGTTAACTTCCAAAACGTTTAAAATGTCCAAATGAGTATCGTTGCGCTTGGCAACTTCAATACCGCGTTTTAAAACTTCTTCGGTGACTTTGGAACCGTCAACTGGTACCAAGATATTTTGATATTGTTGTAACATAATGGTTACCCCCGTTTTTAATAGCTAATTAATATGTTTATTTTAGCATTAATTTCGGCGGCTGTAAGCCTTTTAGCTTAGAAGTTGCAGTCTGATGACTTTTTTTACAGTTTGTAAAATTTAATATTGATATATTAATTATTGAAAAAAGTTAAATTTTTTATTAAGCGCCTTTAAATGATGGTTTTACTAGTTGGTAAATTAAAATTAATTACTTAATATTGGTTAGAAGATAGGTCTAAACAATATTAATTGTCATTAGATTTAAGAATGGCCTTGTTTTATGTGCGTAAAAGGTGGCTGCTAAAAAGATAAATAATTAGCAAGCAGGGTTAATTATTGTCACTATGAATAAAATCCTAACATGTGAAATTTAATTAGTTTTGAAATAACAAAGTAACAGTAAAATTATATTACAATATTCGAATTGAATGTAACACGGGAGGGTGCTACTATTAGGGCCGTAGCAGTAATCCTGAGATAATGAGTTTAAATAAATTGTTGTCTGTTAGTCAGCTTTAATAAGAGATTTGGGGAATTTTAATTGAAAATCGGAATGACAAAAATCATTGCATCATTAATGTTGAGTACCGCTTTATTACCAGTGGCAGTTAGTAAAGCGGCATCAACCGGCGATAAGGCAACTAACGATACTGATACGACTGCGGTTGCTACTAATCAAGCCGTCAATGGTCAAAACAATTATGTACAGTCCGGAAAAGCGCCAGCTGTGACTAGCCAAGCGGCCACGTCAACTGTTGCAGTTAGTGCGAGTGCCACTAGTAGTAGCCAAGCAAGTAGTAGTCAGGTTGACGACGCCAGTGCTGCTAATACGACTAGTACGGCCACCGCAGCTCGTTCAGTGACCAGCCAGACAATTGCTAGCTCGGCTGCGTCTACGAGCACCCCAGTTTCGGTTGCAAGTCAGGCGCCAATCGTCAGTTCAGCTGCTGTTAGTCAAGCAACGGTGACCACGACATCAGCGGCAACTGCCGTAACTAGTGCGACCAGTGGTGTGCAAAATTCAGCCGTGACTGGTGAAGCAACGGAAAAAGCTGCGCCAGTTGCTGATCAAGCTTTGTCAGCTGTTGATGAAAAACTGGCAATTACTAGTCAGGAGTCAATCAAACAACCAGCGTCTGCAACCAGCATAGTGGATCAAATGGTGACTAGTGCGGCGCCAGTTCAAGTCAAATCAGTTGCTAACTCGGCTGCAATGGCAATTGAACCAGAAGATATAACGATTGGCAGTGCTGCGGATGAAGCCGTGGCGCCAACCATGAATGATTATCAACAGACGTTCTTTAATCAGATTAAAGCCGGCGCCTTAGAAGGCTGGCGTAAATATGGCGTGTTACCATCTATCACAGCCGCACAAGCAATTATTGAAAGTAATTGGGGCCGTTCGGCTTTATCGACACAAGGAAATAACTTGTTTGGGATTAAAGGCGCCTATCAAGGTCAATCCATCTATTTTGAAACCAATGAATGGGTGAACGGGCAGTACGTCACCGTACGAGCAGCTTTCCGACAATATCCAAACTGGTCTGCTAGTGTGGAAGATCATGGGGCTTTTCTAGTCGATAACTCACGTTACCACAACTTGTTAGGGGTCACTGATTATCAAACGGTTGCGCGATTATTACAGAGCGATGGCTATGCGACTGATCCCAATTATGCGACGGCGTTAATTAATACCATCAATAGTTACCAGTTACAGAATTGGGACCAAGAAGTTATTGGGACGACACCCGAAAAGCCCGCTGAAAATAATACTACCGGCACTTATAAGTTCACAAAAACCGTTGATATTCATACAGCTGCTAGCATGCAGTCAGCAGTAGTTGGCACTTATGATGCCGGTGAATCCGTTCATTACAATGGTAAGGTTGTGGCGGATGGCTACACTTGGTTACGGTATCAATCGTATTCAGGGACAACACACTATATTGCGATTAGTGGGGATGACAGTGTGACAGTAACCCCCGCCACTGGGACCTTCAAGTTTACGACGACAACTAATATTCGTGATGGTGCCAGTCGTTCAGCTAAAATTGTTGGCACTTATGATGCTGGCGAATCTGTTCATTATAATGGTACGATTGAAGCCGAGGGTATTACGTGGCTACGATATCAATCGTATTCAGGGGCGACGCATTATGTTGCTATTGGGGATGATGTTGCCGATGCAGCGCCTAGTGTTGAATCCGCCACTGGAGCGTATCGTTTTACTGCTGATACGGCGATTAAAAGTGCGCCGCGTGCAACAGCAACCACGGTTGGCACCTATCGAACTGGAGAAACTGTATATTATAATGGCAAAGTGACGATTGCCGGACAGACGTGGTTACGTTACCGGTCATATTCTGGCGCGGATCATTATGTGGCAATTAATGGCAATCTGAATGACAGCAAACCAGTTGTTACGGCAACCAGTGGAACGTATCGTTTCCAGGCGACAACGGCTATTAAGGAGGCACCAGCGGCGAATGCGACCACGGTTGGCACCTATTACGCTGGTGATACCGTTCGCTATAATGCTAAAGTCACCGTTAATGGTCAAACCTGGTTACGTTACCAATCGTATTCAGGGGCGACGCATTACGTGGCGCTTGATGGAAATCAAAATAATTTAACAACGACAACTGCCAAGACGGGGAGCTTTACCTTTACAACGACAACCAATATTCGGACCGCGCCTAGTACGCGAGCTAGCATTGCTGGGGAATACTATCCCGGTGATCGGGTTTATTATAGTGGCACCGTGGTAGCGGATGGTTATACTTGGTTGAAGTATCTGAGCCGTTCAGGGGCGACCCATTATGTTGCAGTGGTGCATTAAGGGCATGCTAAAAAATTGTTTTATTAATGGCTTAGTCTTATACTAATCATATTAAAATGAATAGCGATTACGACCGCTATTAACTTCAGGCAATCTGGTCGGCCAACGCTGACTGGATTGTTTTTTATACACCGTTGCAATCGCTTACATTATGTGGTATATTAAATTCATCGGAAGAATCATCGGTCAGTAGCAACGTTACCCAATTGTTGTAACAAACCCGTCAAGTGATAGCTAGTACAGTACCCAGTGTTTCCGCTAATCTCGGATAACCAACTGACCATCCATCTATTGATGGCACGCTAATGCCACGGAGAATGACTAGCCGCCAATTAAGTCGTTCAAGGATGTGGCTTGTGGAGCAACGATTTTGGGGAATGACGAATTCCACACTCAATTTTATTGGTTCTTCCAAATGGGGACTCACAGTGTGGGTCCTTTTTAATTCGCGCAGTATAATGAAAGTAGCTAAAAGCTGAGGAGCTGATATCAAATGTATTATGTCTCAATGAAAGATCATGAAATCGGTCGTAATCTTGCGACTGAACAGTACTTAATGAATAATGTTGAGTTTGATGAACCATTGGTTTTGTTTTATTATGAAGAACCATGTATCATCGTCGGACGTAATCAAAATACATTGGAAGAAATCAATGCTGATTATGTTCGGGAACATAACATTACTGTGACGCGCCGGTTATCCGGGGGCGGGGCAGTTTATCAAGATTTAGGTAACTTATGCTTTAGCTTTGTCGTAGACAGTGATAGTCAAGAATTTGGTGATTTTAAAACATTCACGCAACCAATTATTGACGTGTTACATGATATGGGCGCAACGACTGCAACAGTTAGTGGTCGTAATGACTTATTGGTTGATGGCAAGAAGTTCTCTGGCAATGCGATGTACTCTCGCAATGGTAAGACGTTCTCACATGGCACGCTGATGCTAAATGTAGATTTAAACGTCGTTCCTAATGCCTTGACGGTCCCAACCGATAAGATTGCTTCAAAGGGGATTAAGTCGGTTCGGAGTCGGGTGACTAACTTACGCCCATTCTTAGCGCCTGAGTATCAAAATATTTCAGTACCAGAATTCCGGGATAAATTGTTAACTGAACTATTTAAAGTAGATTCTTTGGCTGAAATTGCGGATAAAGAATATAAAGTTTCACCAGAACAGCAAAAAGCCATTGATAAAATTTATGAAGACTATTATGCTAATTGGGATTGGGTTTATGGCAAATCACCTGAATTCTCGGTTAAGCGGCGTCAACATTTCGATATGGGGACCATTGATGCGAGACTATTGGTAACTGATGGTCATATTCAAAATATCAAATTCTTCGGTGATTTCTTCGGTAGTGGCAATGTGCAAGATATTGAAAAAGCCTTAACGGGCGTGCGTTATGATCATGATGAATTAACGAAAAAGTTAGCTGATATTGACTTGAATCGTTACTTCACTGGGATTCCGCGGGAAGCTATTATTGATTTAATCGCCGAATAACAGGAGTGGTTAGTTGAAACTTACACGGGTAGTTGCATTTGCGTTTGTTTCCTTTTTTTGTTACGGTATCGTCAATTGGATGATGTCGACCAGTCACTTTCAGTTACAAACGGCACGATTATCAGCTAGCCAAATGTGGCAGGGCTTATTAATCGCCTTAGTCTTATACTTTTTAGGCGTATTGGCTGTTTATGTGAATCGGATGCTCGGGTTTTACGTCTTGGGCCTAGTCTTAGTGATTTATTCATTAGGGTTGATTAGCGCCTTGATGTCTGGTTATCAAAGCACCGCTGGCATGGAAATTAAACTAATGCTAGAGGTCATGGCGGTGATTGGCCTTGGCGTGAACTTTTATACGCTGGTCTTATTGACCCGTTGGCGTCACAAAACTAACTAAATGAGGGATAGTTATGCAACGAAATGTACAGACTTTTATAGATGAAATCACTGCTGAAAAAATCGCGCAACCGACTTTTAGTGGTCGCTACGATCAGTTAATTGATCAATTAGATGCTTGGTTGAACGGCTTTTTAGACCAAGTGGCTGCTGATCAGTTGACGCAAGCAATCTTAACCACCGAACACGATCCAGCGATTAGTTTTCGCTTGGAGACTAGCGTGATTAATTTGCCATGGAATGCCTTAACCGAAATCGGTAAGGTAACGATGGCTGAGGATACCATGCCAATCAAGCTTTATATGATTGCGGAATCGGAAGCTTTTCAATCTGGCTTACGGATTGATGAGCTCGGAACGGCAACGGATGTTCTCGCTGATCGCACTAGTGCTAAAACGGTTTTGACAAGTTGGTTTGAAGCTCAAATTGATCATTTGAATCAAATTACTGGGGCAGATGCTTAATTAAGATGGGGTTCGGTGTGTTGGATTGTGATGGTAACAGCTATCACAATCTAGTCAGTGAACTCTTTTTTTGTCAGGGCTTGCCTTGAAGTTCACATTAAGGGATATGCTAAGGTCAGTTTAACAGCTAATGATTGGGAGCTATCGAGAACCCCGCATTAAGCAAAGGAGTGCAACTTATATGAACATAAAAGAAGCTAGTGAACAGACCGGCATTTCAGCGGCGGCAATTCGGTATTATGAAAAAGAAGGACTGATTCCAACGATTGATCGAACTGAAGTCGGTAATCGTGATATTGATGCCCGGATCATTCGGCGAATTCGGTTTGCAACACAAATGCGAGCGGCCGGTATGAGTATTGAAAGTCTCCGCCACTATATTGAATTGTTTGATGCTGAGGAAGACAATGCCAAGGAACAAAAAGCGTTACTAAAGTCTCAGCTGGCTGTCATGGAAGAAAAGCGTGATGATTTACAAGCCGCAATTGACCATTTGAATTACAAACTCAATCATTTTTATGATCACATGGAAACAACTGAGGCGGAGTTACGGGAATTAGAGCGGCAACATCAAAAGCAAACAACAGCCCGTGAATCAGGTCTGAATGCGGATGAACCGAACTATTAACTTGTGAAATTGGCGTTTGGGAACTTACCCAAACGCCTTTTTTGACGTTGAAAGTGGTAGTTGGCTAAAAACAAGTTCAACGCTTTGAAAAAAGTTTTGATTAGGGCTTGCCTTAAAGTACGGATGAAGGTCTAAACTACTTTTTGTTCACTTAAAGACAGGGAGAAATCACATGGGTAATAAAAAAAGATTCGATTGGATTTTATTAATTATTTTGTTTAGTTATTTTATGATTTTGCTAGATAATTCTATTATTTTCACGGGAACAGTGAAAATCGCACAGGATTTACAGTTGAATCAGCAGACACTTTCTTGGGTTAGTAGTGCTTATTCGCTAACTTTCGGTGGCTTTCTACTATTAGGCGGTCGTGCGGGTGATTTATTCGGGCGTCGGCGGGTCTTCCAAGTTGGGTTAGTTATTTTTGGCATTGGCTCATTAGTCGTGGGCTTGTCAGTGAACGCCACGATGATAATTGCTGCCCGCGCTTTCCAAGGGATCGGTTCAGCAATTTTAGCGCCAACTACCTTGGCAATTTTGATGGATACGTATACTGGACCAGCTCGAGTTCGCGCAATTGCTTATTATGGTGCAATGGCTGGGATTGGTGCCAGTGTGAGTTTGGTCATTGGTGGCGTGTTTGCGAGTCTTTTAACTTGGCGTATTGGTTTTTTCATTAATGTGCCAATTAGTATTTGGATGTATGCCTTAGCAGTTCGTGATTTGAAAGCGGACCATGGTCAAAGTGGCACCTTGGATTGGCTAGGGACTTTGACGTCCTTAATCGGCATGAGTGCGTTGGTCTATAGTATTGTTGGTGATTGGGCTCAGGGACCAGCATTACTTATTGCTGTCATCGCCTTAGCCGGATTTATTTATCAGGAACGACGAACGGCGCAACCGATTATGCCGTTACATTTATTCGTGGATCGTGAACGGCTTGGGGCCTATCTAGGTCGCTTTCTTTACCTGGGTGCGATGCTAGGATTTTGGTTTATTACCCCGCAATTAATGCAACAGCAATTGGGATTTAGTGCGTTGATGGCGGGTGTGGCCTTTTTTCCACTGACGATTGTGAACTTTATTGTTGCCTTGCAAGTGGCCCGCTTAACGGTTAAATGGGGCAATGGCGGTCTACTGGTGATTGGGATTACGCTAACCTTAATTGGCATGTTCTGGATGAGCTTCTTTACCAAAACAGTTGGTTATTGGTGGGGGATTGCGGCGCCGATGGTCGTGATTGGCATTGGTCAAGGCTTATCTTTAAGTCCCTTTACGGCTGCTGGTGTTGCACATACGCAAGGTGCTGACGCTGGAGCGGCTTCAGGTGTTGTTAATGTGATGCATCAAATCGGGGGTTCCGTTGGGCTATCGATTCTAGTGACCACTCAAAGTTTAGCCCATACGCAAATTATTGGTTTTCAGCAAGCCATTTTGGTCGGTTCCGGACTATTATTATTGGCTTTATTAGCTGCTATTTTCTTAATTGTACCGGGCGAACGCCAGTAAAAAATAATCGCTGCAAGAATTCACAAAATTCTTGCAGCGATTATTTGGTAGTGGTCATTGAGGTTGTCGAAACGTGTGCCGAAAGCCAGATTTTTAGTTAGCTTTACTAAGTAATAGGTGGTGTTTGCGTTTTAAATAGTGATAACTATAACGGCCTAAGATTGGTAGGATGATTAAAACTAGCATGATCCAAGTGAAATTTTGTTCGACAAATGGCCAATCACCAAAGTAATAGCCACAAAAACAACAGCTACCGACCCAAATTAAGACGCCTAAAAAATTCCAGATTTCAAAGTGACGCCAGTCCATTTGAGTTGTACCGGCAATGACTGGGATGAATAAGCCGACGAAGGGGATAAAGCGGCCCCAAAGCAAGGACGGCTTCTCATGGCGATCAAAAAGGGCTTTTGTGGTGTCAAGCTTGCTGGAATTTAAGCCTTTTTCTAAGTGACTGTGCTGATCCAAGCGGCGGGTCGCACGATACTTGAGCATGGCACCACTGGTAGCCGCGATAATAAAAATAGCTAATAAAAGCCAAATATTTAATTTGGAGTGTGTACTAGCCGCGATGGAGCTACTTAAGAATAAGAGCGATTGTCCAGGTAAAAAGGCAAAGGCGAGGTACGCTGATTCCAAGAAAATCACTAGGAACAAGACGACATAGGACCAACCGCCGATTTGATTCGTTAACGTGACTAAAAAATTTAGAGGTCGCATCAGAATAGATAAAAATGAAATGAGCCAAGTCATGGAAATTCCTCCTATAACACCGACTAAATATACCATGTTTGCGGGGTGACGCCAACTATTGTGGTTAGGGAAACTTGCATACTATGGTAAAAGATGGTAGTCTTACTAATGCGATGAGTCGATAAAGTCAGATTTCCAGCAATGGAAGTTCCGCGCGAGCGGCTAGTGACTAATTATTGATAGCGGGGCACGTTTCTCCGACGTATTCGGAGTGCTTGGGTCACTGACGTTGTGGAGCGGCATCCCTACTGGTTTTACCAGTACCGCGATTAATGGATTAACAGTAATTATACTGTTGATCCATTTTTTTATCCGCAAACGTTGATTTTTTAGTTTAAGACTGGAAAAAGATGGTAAATCTAACAAACTTAGCGTATGGTTAAGGCAAGCATAAAACTAAAACTTTTGGGGAGTTGATGTGTGATGAAAAAGATGATTATGGGGACTTCAGTATTAGTTGGCGTAGCAGTTTTGGGCGGCGGTAGTTATTTGTTGTGGCCGCAATCCAGTCAGACAACAACGCAACCAGTCCATCAAGCGGTCAGTTCTTCAGTCAAATCAGCTACTAAGCAGCAATCAACGTCGCAAGTTAAGCAAGGGACCACGGCGACCTCAGCGTCCCAGTCAACTGCAACCAATAGTCAAAAAACAGCTGCCAGTACTAGTACGACGACTGCGACGCGCGCTGCTACCACTGAAGCTAAGGCAAGCACCAGCGCCAGATCAACCACAAATAGCAGTCACGGCACAGACAATCAAAGCACTAGTCAGTCAGCGGTGATGGCGACACATTTAACTACGGCCCAACTTAATGATTGGGTTTGGCAGCAGGTTGCGCAACAGTATACGACGGCCAGTGTCACGAAAGATGATTTTTTATTCAGCCAGTATCACGCTGATGGGCTAGTCTATGTTACGGTCTATGAGAATACAAATGATCGAGTCTCACATTTGGTCGGTAATTTTCGAGTAAATGCCAAGGGACAATTGGAACGGCAATCAGTGACGGCTGCTACTTGGACTGTCGTATCCGCAACTTATAATAACTAAAATGATAAAAGCGCTTGACTTAAAGTCGACTTGAAGGTTTAAGCTAAACAAGTAAAGGTTACTAAGTTAATCACTTAGTAGAATTAAGGTGGATCTCCGGGTGGAAGCGGAGGTCCTTTTTTGGCATAAGTAAGCGCCTTCTTGCACAGCTGACTAAAATACGGCATACTAGATAGGTTAGTGCGATTAAGTGTCGTTAAAAATAAGAGACTAAGGTGGCCTGGTGAGATGGCGAAAGAAAAGTACGATGAAAAGGATAAGCAGGTTGGACGGGTAATCTTAGTGGCGGCGAAATGGATTGCAATTATCGGTGGGTTACTTGGACCATTTGTAATGATGATGAATCATAGCGTGGGCTTGGACCTAGGCAGTCTCAGTGTCATTTGTGGGGGCGCGGCAATTTGCTTTGGCAAGACCGGCCGAACACCAGGCGGTCAATGGTTAGCGCTATTATATACATTAGGCTTAGGTGTGTTGGTTTTGCTCTACTTTGTACTAGTAGCTAAATTCATATAAAATAATCAAAAAAAGACGATTGCAGGGATTAACTTGCAATCGTCTTTTAAGGTCTTAATCAGTGTTAAGGTTGATTTTCTTGATAAACGTCGTGTTCAGTAGCTTCTGCCATGTTGGAAGGCACGAAGTTATCCACTTTATGATTAATCAAGACGTCGGCATAATGGTCGACTTTTACATTAATGGTTTTTAAATGATTCTGGAGATCGTTAATCTCACCTAACGTGCGTTCCTGTTGTGCTTTCATCATCTCGTAGCGTTCAGGAACGGTGGTTTCGCCTTGTTGGACGAGCTGTAGATAATGCTGAATGCGTTCAACCGGCATCCCAGTCGAGCGTAGGCAGATAATGACTTTGAGCCATTCCAAATCAGTATCATCAAAAATTCGATTATTATTTTCATCACGTTTGACGAACGGCAACATTCCGTGGTCATGGTAGTAGCGGATGCTGTAAGTTGAGACGTTCATTTTTTTAGCAACTGCTTGGATAGTATAGGACAACTGTAACCCTCCCAAAGTTTAATATTAGTTTCGACTAGTATCATACGGCGAATTGACGCTAATGACAAGTGAAATGATTAATTTAAAAAAAGCCTTGTCTTACAGTAAGTGTAAGCTGTTACGCTGTAGTTGAAAATTAAATCTATGCCGGTGAAAAGGCTAATTTGTGTCATGGCGCTAAAATAAAGTGAATTTTTGGCTTGCCTTAGCGTTGGTCTAAGCTGTTAAAGTTAAACTATAAAATAATTAAAAGAGGGCTTTAAAGATGCAAAAAGTTTTAATTTTAGGCGCGACTGGTTCAGTTGGAGCGATTACCCGGGATTACTTATTAGCCCACAGTGATGATCAATTGACGTTGTTCTCACGGCGTGCCAATCAACTAGTTACCGATGATGGTCGTGAAACGGTGATTCAAGGCGATGTTAATCAAGTTGCACAATTAGCAACCGCCATGGCTGGTCAAACGGTGGTTTTTGCTGCTTTAAGCGGTCAGTTAGCGTTAATGGCACAACATATTATTGCTGCCATGCATCAAGCTAAGGTGAAACGACTCATTTTTATTAGTTCGATGGGAATTTACAATGAAATTCCAGCCCATCTTGGCGCTGAGGGTAACTTGGCCAGTAATTCGATGTTGCAGACTTATCGTGCGGCCGCAGATGTGATTGAAGCTTCCGATTTAGACTATACCATTGTGCGTCCCGGTTGGTTTGACAATGGTCGTGATGATTATGAAGTCACACAAAAGGGCGATCCATTTGGCGGACAGCTAGTTTCGCGGCGGGCGATTGCTGATTTAGTCATGCATGCGGCCGATGATCAAGCATATCTTAAGGAAAGTGTCGGCATTAATCGGCCGGAATGATGTGCCTGATTGGGTGTGGTAGTCATGATAAAAAGGGGGCCACTGGGGATGCGACAATATGCGATTCAGCTAACTGACCATGATTTTGAACCAGTCGGTGCTTGGTCCAGCAATCCACAGGCAGCTATCGCGCAGGTGAAAACTCAAGCTGATGTCGATTTATTAGTTTGGAATCCGGCGACTGATGAGAGTCAAATTATAGTTCAATATACGCTGGAGACCTTGGTCACCAAAATTGATCAAACGCCATATGCCCGTTTGATTGAAAAAATGAACACAGTATTGGCCTCGCTGAAGCAACCAGTGGCGCCCAAGTTACAACGACAGTGGTATTTGGTTGGTTATCAAGCTTGTTTAGATCATCAAGCCTTACTTAATACGGCCGCCGCCTTGCTTAGCCTAACCGTGGCTTATCTAAAAAACTCGCCACGAGCAGTATCGGACCTAAAGCAGCAGTTACGTGGCCTAGCGGATCAAGCACGTTGCTGGCTCTTAGCGGCCCGCGTTTCAGATTTACAGTTATTAGCAACCAATGAACCGCTAACCGTGTTGTTGCAACATTTGTTGACGCAAACTGTGGCGTTAGATGCGTGTCAGATGGCAGGGCGATCAGTGGCGTGGGAATTGGCGAACAATGCTGCAATGTTAAGCCAAGTCGAGACTGACCAATTTCAGTTGACCCAGTTAAAAAATAAGACAGCTTATCGGTTAATCCGGGCCGCCTATTTAGAACGCATCATGCGGTAACTGTCAGTTTAAAATTAATGGTGAGCTTGGGACAAAATCCAAGCTTTTTTTTATGAAAAAGCTTGCCTTATCGTTGGACGAAGGGACTACACTAAGGGGATTGAAACTAAGGAGGATGGGGCGATGATGGATCAAGTTATTAAGTTGCCACCTAGGGGCAACGATTCGGCGCGGGTAGTGGCAACGGTGACTCAAACTGGGCGGCAAACCTACCTATTAGCGCAACGGCAATACTTAACTTTGAAATTACAGCAATTTACCGAACCAACCCAGGCACCACGCATCAGACAAGCGTTACAACTAGAATTAGCTGGGTTAAATCAACAACTGGGATTAGTCGGCTAACTTTATGAGACAACAACTTGACAAAAATAACACAATTAAAGTATGATTAAAATACAATTAAAAATTGTGTAGTGATGAGGCGAGTAATTATCGAGACGTTCTACAGGAAGCCGTCCAGACTGTAAAGCGGTGAATGTTGAGATAATGAAGATGAACTCGGAACGCCTAATGATGGTCGACTGGCTGTCTTAGCGGTAACTGACCGATATTTTAGTGAGTTATGATGTCCATAACTTGATAAGTTTAGCTTGGGTGACCAGCTAATAAACTTGGGTGGTAACACGGTAAACGTCCCTAGTCCTTCATTGGATTAGGGCTTTTTTTGTTGGCTACAAAGTGAAAGGGAGTTTAATGAGATGAAGAAAGTAAGGCATCAGTTACAAGTTGAAACGCAGTTAGCACAGGCTGGAAATCGAACGGATGACGCGAAAACCGGCGCAATTTCAGCGCCAATCTATTTGGCCACTGCCTATCGCCATGCGGGGTTAGGTCAATCGACGGGGTTTGATTATCCGCGAGAAGCGCAACCAACACGTTGTATTTTGGAACAGACGATGGCAACGTTAGAGCATGGGACGGCAGCTTGGGCGTTATCTTCTGGCATGGCAGCTATTCAGCTGGTCTTTACACTTTTTAAAACTGGCGATCGGCTCATTATTTCGGATGATTTGTATGGTGGGTCCTATCGTTTCTTTGATTTGTTACATGATCATTACCAGTTGAACTTTTCAGTATGGCATGGCAAAAGTCAATCTGAATTGGCCACTTTGATTGATGATCATACTGTCGCCGTATGGTTAGAAACGCCGTCTAACCCCATGATGCACGTGATTGATATTGCAGCGACGGCGCAGACGACTAAAGCACATGGCTTAAAATTAATTGTGGATAACACGTTTTATACCCCTTTGGTTCAACGGCCGTTGGATTTGGGTGCTGATATTGTAGTTCATTCAGCGACCAAATATTTAGCAGGGCATAATGATATATTGGCGGGAATTGTGATTGCGAAACAACCTGCTGATGTGGACCAATTAGCCTTTAATTTGGTGACGACCGGTGCGGTTTTAGATCCGTTTGATGCTTGGTTATTATTGCGTAGCTTGAAGACGTTGCCATTACGGTTACGTCAACATGAAGCGAATGCGCAGGCCTTAGTTAAAACCCTGACGGCTAATCCGCAGGTTGACCGTGTGCTATATCCGGGTCGAGGTGGGATGATTAGTTTTTATCTAGCTGAAACGGTTGAAGTTGATGCCTTTCTACGGGCCTTGAAAGTAATTTCATTTGCTGAAAGCTTGGGCGGTGTGGAGAGTCTAATCACGGTGCCGGCCGTGCAAACACATAAAGACTTAACCCCTGCGCAACGGCAAGCTAAAGGTATCACGCCCAATTTATTGCGATTATCCACAGGCATTGAAAATGTGATTGATTTAAAAGCGGACTTAGTACAGGCAATTATCGCAGGGACCAAATAGGATAAAAGACTTTACTTACTTTTTGTACGTGGTAAACTTAACTTATTGAAATAAATATATATTTGGAGGCATTCAGATGGCAACAGCAACTTTAAGTGATGAAGAAATTCGGGAACGCATCAAAACTGGCAAGCATATGTTATTCTTTACGGCGGATTGGTGCCCTGATTGTGCTTTTATTAAGCCTGTCATGCCCCAAATCGAAGCTAAATATGATCAATATGATTGGATTACGGTTGATCGAGATGCCAATATTGAGATTGCGCAAGAAATGGGCGTTATGGGGATTCCAAGCTTCGTCGGGATTGAAGACGGTGAAGAAACGGGTCGTTATGTGGATAAGTTCCGCAAAACACAAAAACAAGTTGAAGATTTCTTAGATACTTTAGAAAAATAAGCTGCAACTAACGTTAACTGTGGATAACTCCAGAGTTAGCGTTTTTTTGTGTTTGGTTTGAAGGTGTTGTGAGGGCCTTATTGATTGGTTTGTGGATAATTCTCTGCTAAACTAAAACTTATTAATTCGAGAAATGGTGATAATAATGACAACGACTGTCTTTGAAGATGTAATTGTCCGGACGACGAAGCTGGATGAATTACCTGTATTACATGTGTTTGCGGCGAGCCAGGCCCAGACCAAACAACCGACTATTATTGATTATCATGGTTGGACAACCCCCACGTCAGCTGAATTAGTTGCAAGTTATCAATTAGTTCAGGCTGGTTTTCGTGTGATTTTACCCACCGCTTATTTACACGGCAGTCGGGCGACTGAAGTTGATTTGGATTCACATCCTGAACATTTCTGGGAAATTGTGGGGCATTCGGTTGCTGAATTTCCACGGTTAGTTGCGGCACTAGTGGCGCAAGGTATTAGTGATCCTGACCAGCTGGGAGTAATGGGGACATCGATGGGTGGCATTACGGCGGCCGCAATTATGGCGACCCAACCAGCTGTCGTTGCGGGGGCCTCATTAATTGGTGCACCAGCCCCGACTGCTTTTGCTAAGGCGCAGGTTGCACAATTACCGGCGGCCATCCAAGCTAAGTTACCGAACGCTTGGTTGCAGACCACTTACGACCAGCTTGGTCAATTTGACTTGTCACAACATGCGGACCGGTTAGCTGGGCGGCCAATGTTTTTCTTTAATGGTACGGCAGATACGATGGTCCCATACCAATATGTTGCTGATTTTAAGCAAAAGTTTGCGGATACGCCAGCCTTAGCCCAAACCGTTTTTAAAACGGCTGAAGGCGGTGGGCATCACGTCCCACATAAAATGCATGCGGCGGCAGTCGATTTTTTAAAAACTGCAATTTTGGCGTAAAGTTATCCCCAGTGGATAACTTTAATTGAGATTTAGAAAAAAACAATCGCAACAAGAATTCACAAAATTCTTGTCGCGATTGTTTTTTTTGTCATCAAGGGTGCTAGCCGTGTCCCCTATGAAATGACATAGACTTGATCGTGAATTAAATCAAAGGGACGATAATGCGTATTTAATTGGGTAACTGCGTCATCATCACGATAATGGGCGTGATCCCAGAACTGCTTGGAACCGGTGGCCCCATACTTTTCACCGATACAAATTAAAGGTACCGGCGTCTCGCTGGCACGAATGGCTTGCAACAAGTCCCAATCTAAGGTGAGCTTATCCGGTGACCATGCCATGATAACGTAGTCGATGTCTGCAGCGTAGCGCTTAAACGCGGCGACCGCATCTAACGTTTCAATAGCAGTGACCGGTTGGCGGCCAGTCTGATTGTCGGTTTCTTTTGTCCAAGCTTTCGAGTCAGTGGTGATGATCGTCTGATTGGAATGTAATCGTTTGAGGCCTTTTGAGATGTAGCCATTACCGGCCATGACCTCTAGAACGGGAGCCTCACCAACAAAATCGGCCAAGTCTTTTAAGAAGGGCGCACTGATATAGGCCCACATGCCATACTGCGCTTCGATATAATCCCGGAAGTCACGGAGGAGTTGGTCAACTTTTGGTAATGCGGCCGAAAGCTGATTCCAAGCAGCATCACCGGCTGGATCGCCCATGGCATATTGGGTATTCAGTCGTTGGAACAATTGATCTTGAAAGTCATCAGGCAGTTGTAGTACCGGTAATTGTTGAGGTGGTAACCCGGCGGCTAGTAACCGATCACTTTCCAAGGCGTTATTAATGAGCACTAACACTTGAGGATCGTCTTGGAACAGCTCACGATAGTGGGTAAGTTGCGCAATATACGGCTTAGTGGTTGGCTGTTTTTTGGCCCGTTTCTTTAGTTGCTTTAATTTTTTCGGATTCATTGCGTACTCCTAATTGTCAAAGTGTAAATCAAGTTCTTCTTGACCAGCGGCATCGGGCGTTAACCGTTGTTGGCGACCATGTAGATAGCCATTCATCAATTGAAATAATTCGTAGCGATCTTCGCTGGAAAGATGTTCTTGATTAAAGGTGAGCGGCTTGCCAGATAAGAAAATCCGGCCCAAATCATATTCTTCTTGGTCAGCCCGTCCCGATAAATAATCGGTTGTGACGTTGAAAAATTCAGCTAGTTTACGGACTTCTAAATAAGAAGGGGTCCGTAAGTTGCGTTCCCAATTTCCAATTTGGGCCGCGGTGTTTTGGCGATTAGTTAAATCAGCATCAGCTAAGTTATTTAAGGCTGTGGCAAGTTCACCGAGGGTCATTTTTTGACCACGACGTAAAGCTCTTAAGCGTTCTGGAAACATGTTGTCACTTCCATTTCGTTATAGTAGGGGTTCCGAAAGCGTCATAAATTCATCAATATCTTGTTTGATTAAAGCGACGCCGGCTTGCCAGAAATCTGGCTTAGTGAGATCAACATCGAGGTGTTTTTTGGCTAAAGCTTCCGTCGACATGGCCGCAGTATCGCGCAAAAGTGCGATATAGCGGTCTTCGAAGTGGTCACTCGTTTGGGCTTGCGCATAAATCCCCAGACTGAATAGATAGCCAAAAGTATACGGAAAATTATAAAAGGGCACATCTGCAATGTAGAAATGCAATTTACTAGCCCAAAAAGTAGGATGGTAAGTTGTTAAGGCCTGACCGTAAGCTTCTTTTTGAGCGGCTAGCATTAAGCTGGATAGTTCATCAGGCGTCACAATATGCTGTTGCCGGGCCTGATAGAAGCTGGTCTCGAATAAATAACGAGCCCGAATATCTAAGAACATGGCTAACGGATTTTGCATTTTGGCATCCAATAGATTCAGCTTGGTTTTGGGATCCGTGGCTGCTTTGACACTGGCATCCGCAACAATTAGTTCCGCAAAAGTTGAAGCAGTCTCGGCCACATTCATGGCATAGTCTTGCCGCCAAAGGGGTAAGTCCTTGATGACGTCAGCATGAAAGGCATGGCCCAGTTCGTGGGCTAAGGTGGCGGTATCATTGGGTGACCCAGTGAAAGTCATAAAAATTCGCGATTCTTGGGTTTCAGGCAGGTTATCCATGTAACCACCGGGCCGTTTATTCGGGCGATTTTCGGCTTCAATCCAGCGATTTTCAAAGGCATGCTGGGCTAATTTAGCCATTTTAGGACTGAACTTTTGAAAGTTGGCGGTGACAAAAGCTGCCGCCTGATCGTAAGTTTGACTGTTGGTAGCGTGCCCCAGCGTTAAGGGTGCTTCGACGTCTTGCCAATCAAGTTGGGTTTTACCCATGAGGGCAATTTTGCGATTTAAATAATTTAGTAATAATGATTGGTTGTCAGCGACCACCTGATACATGGTGTCCAAGGTTGCACGACTCATCCGATTAAGCGCTAATGGTTTACGCAAAAAATCGGTAGTCCCATGCGCTTGGTAGTTCTGTAAGCGAAAGCCGGCCAGATGATTGAGTGTATCTGCAAAGGGCGCTGCTTGTGATTGCCAAGCTTGTTCCCAGCTAGCCATTAATGCCGTGCGTTGCGCATTTGGCATGGCGGCGGCTAATTTGTTTTGAGCTTGACCGGCTGATAACGTCTGCTGCTGACCGTGTTCGTCGGTATACTTGATTTTAAGCTGGCTCACTAAGGTGTCGTAATGATCACTCCAACCCTGAAAGCCGTCAATGGCAAGATTATTAATCAAAGCCTCAGTTCGGTCGTCCAGTAAAGCCAAGCCTTGTTGGCGAAATTCTGTTAAATTAAAGGCTAATGGTTGTAATTCTGGCTGGGCCAATAGTTGATTAAAGGTCGTCGTCGATAGTTGTACTAACCGCTTTTTGAATTGCGTCATTAAATTTTCGAATTGATTATCTAATTGATACAGTTGGTTAAGCCGCGTGCCCGCCTTAGTATCACTAGCATCCGCCGACTGGATTGCCACAACGAAGACTTGGCTTTGCGCGATGCCAGCTTGAATGGTTTGCAAGTCACTGACTAATTGTTGAAACCAATCATAAGCGGGGGTATCAGCGTCGATTCGCCAGTTCGTTAAAGCCGTTTGTGTCGTTGGGAGTTGCTGTTTAATGGTGGCTAACTTAGTGGTTAAAGCTGGTGAATCAATGCCACCGGGAAAAATCCGATCGAGGTCCCAAGTTTTTGAATAGTGCATCACATACCCTCCAAATATAGTCTAGTTATCTTTAATTATAAACGTTATGATGGTGGTAGTGGCGAAAATTCACCCAATATTTAAGTAAGGTTGGCGGAATGGATGAAAAAGTGGTTAATTACAGTCGGGGTCATCGTTGTTTTGTTAGCGGGGGCTTTGATTGGAGCGGGAACGTACTTCTATCAAGTCGCGATTGCGCGGGGCGATAAAGCGTTTGTGACCCAGAGTACGAAACTATCAAAAAAGAGTGCGGTGTATCGTGAAAAAAAGTGGTATTTAACTGCTAAGAAGCAAACTTGGACGATGACGTCTAAGGATCACTTAAAATTGGTTGCTTGGTATTTACCGAAGAATCAGTCAAAGAAAACGGTTGTGTTAGCCCATGGTTTTGCCGGTAATAAAGCTTTGATGGGCGCTTGGGCTGGCATGTATCATGAACTTGGGTATAACGTGTTGATCCCGGACTCTCGGGCAGCCGGTGCTAGCCAAGGGCAAGCGGTCGGTTATGGCTGGCTGGAACGTAAAGACGATTTGCAGTGGGCGCAGGCTGTGGTTAAGCGAACTGCAACCACCCAAATTGTAATGAGTGGGATTAGTATGGGTGCTGCAGGGATGACCATGGCGAGTGGCGAAGCTCAGATTCCTGAAATTAAGGCCTATGTGGTGGACAGCCCATTTACAAGTGCCAAAGCAATTATTAGTTATCAAGCCGGGCAGTTGTATCATTTACCTGCCTTTCCGTTAGTCGATGTGACGAGTGCGATTACAAAACTACGTGCGGGGTATACATTTGGTGAGGCGGATGCGGTTAAACAAATCAAAAAAAATCGGTTACCCATCATGATTATTAGTGGCACTAAAGATGATTTTGTCCCGACTAAAATGGGAAAAACGTTGTATCAACAAGCTCACCACCCTAAAAAGTTATGGTTGGTCAAAGGGGCCGGTCATACGACGGCGATTACGCAAGATTATGCGGCGTATAAGCAGCAAGTTGCTACCTTTTTAGCACAATATGTGCAGTAAAGGTGATTGTGGCACTGTCGTTGAGGGTGAAAAGTAAGCCTAGTTTGTTTACTGGTATCAGTTAAAATTAATTGGTAGTTATTTACGGCCTAGTCCACGTTTATTAGGGACTAGGCATTTTTTGTGTGGAGATTCAACTAATTACGGTTGTAAAAATGTAAGTGGTTTTAGCTGTTGTTTGAGTAGTCGCATCGGTTATATTTAACTTGTGCAAAAGGTATTGCATGAAAAAAAGATGGAAGGAAGCCAAGTTAAATGAAATTAATCCTAACTTTGGTTCCCGCAATCGCCTGGGGAGCCTTACCATTGGCAGTTTCACGGATTAAAAGTAATCCGCGTAATCAAATCTTTGGGACTGCGGTGGGAGCCTTGTTAGTTGGCCTATTGACTGTGCTGGTGATTCGGCCGGCAGTCACCACGACTGATTTTATGTTAGGAATGGTTGCTGGTGCTTTCTGGGTCCTAGGCCAAGTTGGTCAATATAATGCCTATCAAGCAATCGGGGTCGCCCGGACAATGCCACTTTCAACGGGGCTGCAATTAATTGGGACGACTTTGATTGGCGTTATTATTTTTGGTGAATGGCATAGTGCAGCTGCTAAGTTACTGGGATTCATTGGTATTTTGTTACTCGTGCTCGGAATTGTATTAACGTCGGTGCATCAGCCGACGCAAACAACGGGGCGTAGCCATCAAGCTTTGGTGACCTTGGTGTTCACGACAATTGGGTATTGGGTGTACAGTGCCATTCCCAAGGTTGCCAGCACATCTGGGATTGCGTTATTTTTACCAGAAGCCGTGGGCATGGTCTTGGCTGTGCTGATTTATTTGCTAGTGACACATGATTTTAGAGTGATTAAGGAACCAGCTAGTTGGCAAACGATGATTGCTGGGGTGTTTTTCTCAATTGGGGCGATTGCTTATATCTATTCAGTTAGCCTAAATGGGGTAAATATTGCCTTTGTTGTTTCACAATTGTCTGTGGTTATTTCGACACTCGGTGGGTTATTGTTTTTACATGAGGCTCGCCATGGTCGGGCCTTAGTGCTAACGTTGTTAGGTTTAGGCTTGATTGTGGTTGGTGCGGTACTAACGACCGTAATCAAATAAATGGAGGGATGCTAAGATGTATCAAGATTTAAAAGGTAAGGTTGCCGTCGTTACAGGTGGTTCCAAAGGAATCGGGAATGCGATTGCAGAACGGTTTGGTGCTGAAAAGATGAATGTGGTCATTAATTATCATCGTGATCGGGCTGGCGCCGAAACTGCCGCTGCCGCTGTGGTTAAAAGTGGCGGTCAAGCTGAAATTGTCCAAGCCGATATCAGTACGGAAGCCGGCGCTGAAAAGTTGTGTCAAACGGCACTGGATCATTTTGGCAAACTCGATATTTGGGTGAATAATGCCGGGATGGAAATTAAGGCGGCAACCCATGAATTATCCTTAGCGGATTGGAATAAAGTGACCGCAGTTGACCAAACGGGGGTCTTTTTGGGCGCACGAATGGCGTTGAAGTATTTCAAAGCTAATCATGTTAAGGGGACTATTATTAATATGTCTTCGGTTCATGAACAGATTCCGTGGCCGACCTTTGCTAGTTACGCAGCGGCTAAGGGCAGCGTTAAGCTATTTACGAAAACAATTGCGATGGAATATGCGAAAGATGGGATTCGCGTGAACGCCATTGGTCCGGGCGCCATTAATACACCGATTAATGCGAAAAAGTTTGCGGATCAAGCGCAATATGACCAAACAGTTTCGATGGTGCCAATGAATCGGATTGGCACTCCCGCCGAAGTCGCCGCTGGGGCAGCTTGGTTAGCATCATCGGAGTCGAGCTATGTGACTGGAACAACGCTATTTATTGATGGTGGGATGACGCTATATCCTGCTTTCAAGGATGGTCAAGGTTAGATTTAGATTAAAGGACACCTTAAAATGATCCGCTTGTAATGGTTTAACCCTACAAGCGGATCATTTTAGTGTCAACTTGTGGTTTAAAAATAGTTGTGTTATAGTGTTCTAGACAAATAGAACACTAGGGAGGCGTTACAAAGTGCAATTTGACGACAAGATCCCAATTTATAAACAGATTAAAACGCATATTTACCATGAAATAATGATGAATCAACTAAAACCAGGTGACCAGTTACCGGCAGTACGGCAGTTAGCTGTGGATTTGACGGTTAATGTGAACACGGTGCAACGGGCTTTGAGTGAGATGATTGCGGAGGGTACCTTGACGTCGCAACGGGGAAAAGGTAACTTTGTTACGACGGATACCGCACGAATTGCTCAATTAAAAGAGCAGTTAGTCATGGCCCAGTTGGCGACTGTTTATGAACAACTCCATGCGCTAAATTTAGATGATTCAGAAATTATGGCTAGTTTACAACGGTATATTGAGCAGAGAGGGGCACAACATGAGTAATGTATTAGCAGTTAAAGATTTAAATTATCGTCATAATCGTAAAACAATTCTATCAACGGTTAACTTAACGATTCAGGCCGGCAAAATCGTCGGTTTATTAGGTGAGAACGGTGCCGGCAAAACGACATTGATGCGGTTAATCACGGGTAGCGCTAAAGGCAGTGGCACGATTACCGTCAGTGATGAAACCGATGAGTCGAAGCGGAAGAGTCATTTGAGTTTTTCTGAACAACTCCATGGTTTTTCCAGTGCTGTTAAAGTTGATCGGGTCGTTAGTTATTACGAGACGGTTTATCCAGATTTTGACCAAGCTCGTTACCAAGAAATTGCCGGGTTCCTTGAAATTGACGGCACTAAGAAATTAAGTGCCTTGTCAAAAGGGATGAAAGAAAAAGTCGTGATTGCCTTAACGCTGGCCCGACAAGTTGACTTGTATTTACTTGATGAACCTTTCAGCGGGATTGATAGTATGAGTCGTAAACGCATCATTAGCAGTATTCTAAAGTGGAAACCTGCCACGGCGACGATTCTAATTAGTGATCATTATGTCGCAGAGATTGCCGCTATTTTAGATGAAGTTGTGATTGTGAAGGATCAAGGGATTGCGGTGCATAAGCGTGCGGACGAAATTCGTAACGATGCGGGCATGGATATTGAGACTTACTATGAAAGCTTATATGAAGGAGGCGTCAGTGATGACTAGTTTTTGGGCGATTTTTAAAGAAATGAGTCGGACTAAATTCCGAGGCATGAATCAATTACTGTTACTAGAACTGGCCGCCACTGCGGTCTCAGCAATTTGGATTGCGATTAAAGGTAACTTTACGAGTGCGACTTTATTTTATTCGGTTGCCGGTTGGTCGGTATTACCTTATTTCATTGCATTCGTGATGTTGTCAGTTAGTAATGAACGGGCGTTTCGACAAGATACGTTCCGCTTAGTGCCAATCAGTAATCTTAAGTTTTACGCGGTTAATATTTTATCGACGCTAGCTAATTTTATCTACCTTTTACTAGCGCAAGTCGTTTTAAGCGTTGTAACGGCGTTAATTGGCTGGTCACATTTATCAACGTATTATGATACGCTCTTAGTTTATCAAAGTGCAGCTAATCTACTTTGGTATGGCTTGGGGACGCTGGTCACGGTGCTGGTATTGTACTTGTTAGCTTGGAGTACGATTAGTTTAGTTCATCTGATTACGAGTGCTGCTAGCAACTTCTTGCCAAGTGCACGGCAACGGTTAGTGAATGTGATTGTGTACATCGTGGTCATCTTCCTAACATTCCGCATTGTCAGTTTCGTGATGCATCAAGTTGCGACCGTGTCACAGACGTTGTTAGGCTCAAGTGGTAGTAGTCAGTGGTTGGTGGGACTATTAGTGATGGTCATTATTATCGCACTAGAAACGGCCGCTAACATTTTCTTATTACACAAATGGGTTGAAACGGCCGCTAATTAAGCAATGATAGTGTTCAACCGGATAATTAAATGACGTAGTAGCAACTTGATTGATGAGTTGCTACTACGTCATTTTTTTGGTATCAAAATAGGTATTTTTTTGAAGCTATTTAATTTGATTGAGCTAACTTGTGAGTTTAAACAAGCGTCGCACCTAAGCTATTTTTAAAATGGTCCAAGGCCCAAGCGTGACCGGTGGGATTAAAGCTAGCAACGCCAGCCTGATGAATCACTAATTGGTACCCGAGGTTATAGGCATCAATCGCAGTATGCAAGATACAAATGTCGGTACAGACGCCCACTAAATGAAGGGTATCTACATGACGTTCTCGTAACCGTAAATCAAGGTCGGTACCCGCAAAAGCGCTGTAGCGAGTTTTGTCGAACAACCAAACTTGGTCTTCTTGTTGATGCTTGGCATACCAAGTCTTCAAAGGCCCATATAACTCGCGCCCCCAAGTTCCACGGACATTATGGGGTGGAAATAGCTTACTTTCTGGATGATAAGGGTCATTCGGCGTATGCACATCGGTAGGTAACAGAATCCAATCGCCCTGCGCAGCCATCTGATCAGCTAGGGCAACAATCGTTGGCGCTAAGGCCTGTCCCGGTTGTCCACAGGTTAAGGCACCATTGTCTGCGACAAAGTCATTCGTATAATCAATGATTAGTAATGCTTGTTTCGTTGCCATAAAAAGCCTCCTTAAACTAACTTGGTTCCAGTATGTCGAGTGGGGCGATGACTGGCAACTGATTGCAAAGTTAATCGGTATTGACGGATTGAAGATAGACTAATTGATCGGTCGAAATTTGTTCATATAATTCATTACTTAACGCCTTAGAATATTTTTTAGCGGCCGTTTGTGCTTGAATAAAGTTATATTCTTGTTGAAAGGCTTCAATTAATAACTCATTTTGGACTGCACGGAAATCACGTTGACCAGAAAAACGGCGATGGCGTTCATCATAAGCCCGCCGGACTAGTTCGGTTTCTTGGCGATTGTCAGCGGTGAGTTGGTCATCGAGATAAGCGATAATGGCGGTATAAGGTTGCTTTTCCACCGCCCGCATTTGTGCCCAAAATTCTTGTCCTTGAGCGATGACTTGTTCACGGGTCAGGTGGGCTCTTTTGATCTGACGGAAGTATTGCCGGCGCCGACGAGCCCCTTTACCAAAGGATAGCTTTTTTATGAACAAGAATTTGATAAAGATTAGCACTCGCCGACCGGCACTTTGCTGATATTGTAAGCGGGTCTGCGCCGCTACCCGAATGTAGCGTTCGGCAGTCTCAACGTCCGTATCGCCATTAGCAACCATCGTTTCAATTGTTTGGCGTTCAAGCATAAAGACTTTATCGAAGAGGGCAGCTAGCTTTGCACGATTCGGACGACCATCAACGGCCCGTTGGCCTTCTAAAGTCATGGTGACTTGACTGGCATTCGGTGTATCACCGTAGCGAGATTGAATCATGTGAATTGCATCCGCCACCATTTCTGACTTGGCATTTGCAAGTTCGGCGGCCGTAATCTTGGTTTTCTTTTGCGGCAAGATTAAGGGCAATAAGAGCGTCGGCACTAGTAAACTGGTTAGAATGACCACGGCTGCAATAAAGATAATATCGTTACGATAGGTGAAAGCGTGATTGCCTAAGGTTAATGGCAACGAGAAAGCCATGGCTAATGTAATCGTCCCATGCACGCCACTCAGGGCTAAGACGAGACTATTGATGTTTTTGCCATGGGTATCCCACGCCCGAATCTTAGCGAAGTCGAGCCGGGTCCATAAGAAGCGAATCAGAGTCATGACAACATAGAGGACGAGACCAATACCGACCAGAATCGTGACCGAGCGGGTATCACGTTGTTGCAGATGGACGATTACTTCAGGCAGTGAGACCCCTAATAAGACAAAGACAATCCCGTTTAAAATACTGGCGACAATCGACCAAGTCGTGGACATGACAATTTGTAATCGCGAGGTGGTGAGGCGCAAGTGTTCTTGCTGGACCCCGTGCATTAAGCCGGTGGTAACGACAGCTAGAATCCCTGAAACCCCAACCGCTTCGGCTAATAAATAAACGATGAATGGAGTGAGTAAGGTATAAGGGACAATGACCGACGGGGTATCAACATGAATACGGATGAGCATTAGGCGGCCAGCCACAATGATGTAGCCTAGGACTAACCCGACGATAATTCCGCCGACAAAGACGTAGAGAAAGTTACCGATACCGTGCCAGATTGAAAATTCTCCGGTGACTAAGGCTGCAATGGCTAAGTTGAAGGCCACAATTCCGGAGGCATCATTGAATAAGGATTCATTTTCCAGGGTATCCATAACTTCACCGGGGACGGAAACCTTCGTCGTGATTGACGAAACGGCGACCGCATCGGTTGGCGTGATAATGGCCCCTAGCGCAAAAGCCAAAGCTAATGAAAATGCTGGGACGAGTAAGTGGGTCACGACCCCCACGACTAAGATGGTGATGATGGCTAAGACGACCGCTAATGAGAGTGTCGTCCCTAGTCGATGGGTCAACTTGCGAATACTTGTATTCTGACCGTCATTGAACATGAGAACGGAAATGATGACCAATAAGAAGAGTTCTGGTTCCAATTCAAAATGTCGATATAATGGAATAAACGACAAAATGAGCCCGGCAGCAATTTGTAAAAAAGCTACGGGAATATGATTAAAGCGTGCATAGACCGCGTTGGCTGCGACGACAGCCGCGACTAATAAGAGCACTAAGAAGACAGTTTGCACCTGGTGTTCCCCCTTAAGTTAGTTAATTGGCTTAATTTTAACGCAAGTTAACTCATGATTGAAAGTAAGTCCCAATGGATTGAACCTAACGTTTAAACTGGCGCAGTTAAAGGCATGAACTTTGAACATGGTGACCAGTTTAAGTGAAAACGCTTGGATACCCGGCATAACCCGGTATAATGAAAGCATCAAATCAACTTGGAGGTACTTAGTCATGTTAACAATTGCGTATATCGGTAATGGGAAGAGTACGAATCGCTATCACTTACCCTTTGCTTTGAAACTCGATCAGCAAATTAAAGTAAAAACAATCTATTCACGGTCTGGTCATTCAGACTGGGCCCCAATTGCCGGCATTCATTATACCACGGACCTCAACGATATTTACGGTGACCCTGAAATTCAATTAGTTGTGGTCGCCACGCCGAGTCAGTCGCATTATTCGATGGCGAAAGATGTCTTAATGCACGGTAAAAATGCGTTAGTTGAAAAGCCTTTTACAGAAACGTCGGCAGAAGCACGAGCGTTGTTTGCACTAGCAAAACAAAAGAACTTACTGATTCAATGTTATCAAAATCGTCGCTATGATTCCGATTTTTTGACCGTCCAAAAGGTGATTGAAAGTGGTCGTTTAGGGGACTTGCTAGAAGTTGAAATGCATTTTGATTATTTTCGACCAGAAGTACCGGCTAGTGTTACGCACTTTTCCATTGGGACGAGCTATTTATACGGGCATGCTTGTCATACCTTAGATCAAGTCATTTCCTATTTTGGTCGTCCGGATAAAGTTCATTATGATGTACGGCAATTGCTTGGAACCGACCGGATGAATGATTATTTTGATTTAGATCTGTATTATGGCACTTTAAAAGTTTCCGTTAAATCCAGTTATTTCCGGATTAAGCCGCGGCCAAGTTTCGTGGTGTATGGGAAGCAAGGCATGTTCTTAAAAGCAGGTAAAGACCGGCAAGAAACGGATTTAAAACATTTTTATTTACCAGATCATCCGGACTTTGGGTTGGACCAACCAGCTGATTATGGCACGTTAACGTATATGGACGATGCGGCTCAGTATCATGAAGAAAAAGTAGTCTCAGCGGTGGGCGATTATAGTCGGGTCTATGCTGGCCTGTACGAGGCCATTATTGATGGGCAACCTAAGACGGTTAAAGATGAAGAAACTATTTTACAGATTGAATTATTAGAAGGTGGCATTCAAGCCATGCAAAACGCATAGGAGGTGGCAACATGCACTTAGGATTAATTGGAACCGGTATGATTGTTCAAGATATGTTAACCATGGTCGGCGACTTGCCAGCGATTAAGTTGGAAGGTATCTTGAGTACGCCACACAGTGTAGACCGAGCGCAAAAGTTACAAGGCACTTATGGCATTAAACACGTGTATACGGATTATGATGAGTTATTAGCCAATCCGGCAATTGATACCGTCTATGTGGCCTTACCCAACGTATTGCATTATCAATTCACGAAACAGGCATTGCAACAAGGAAAAAATGTCATCTGTGAGAAGCCGTTTACTTTGGCCGCTAGTCAATTAGATGAGTTAGTAGCGTTAGCGCAATCACGGGATTTAGTGTTAGTTGAGGCCATTACGAATCAGTATTTAGCCAACTATCAAGGCATTAAGGCTAACTTAGCTAAGCTTGGTGATTTAAAAGTGATCGAATGTAATTATTCTCAGTATTCATCACGATATGATCGGTTTAAAGCGGGCATCGTTTTACCAGCATTTGATCCTAAAATGGGTGGTGGGGCGTTGATGGATTTGAATATTTACAATATTCACTTTGTCGTCGGCTTATTAGGAGCGCCTACTGCGGTTAAGTATCTGGCTAATCTCGACCGCGGCATTGATACTTCGGGCATGCTAATCTTAACTTATCCAACGACCAAGGTTGTTTGCATCGGTGCTAAGGATTGTACGGCGCCAATCCAGTCAACAATTCAGGGGACTGATGGTTCTATTGTCGTGGCTGGTCCCACTAATACGGTGGCGAGTTACACGACGACGTTACGTGAGACCGCTGCGACGACCGTCAATCAAAATCAACACGCCCATCGGATGTTCGCTGAGTTTGCTGAGTTTGATCGGATGATTACGACCCATGATATGCCGCGCGTGCGACAACAGTTGGCGCATTCGCAACAAGTCATGGCGGTGGTAGACCAGGCTTTGGCTTCTGCGCAATTAACTTTAGGGTAAGCCAGTGGTTCAGTGAATTGCCAAGTCGTGGAAATTTTTATATACTATTACTTATCGCCACCAAGCAGGTGAGTGATAAGGAGATGATCAACGATGATGGCATCGTTATTGGTACGGAAAAGTGCTGCTAGTTAGCGACATTTTTCTGCAAAACCTTTCAGAGAAGTGTCTGGTTTGAATCTGAAAGGAAACCAACTTATGAGACCGACAATCACCACTTACGAGTATAGTTATATTACCCAGCAAATCAATCACTTAGTGAGCACCTATCTGGCCGTTAATGATTGGCAAATTAGAGCCACTGTCCGAGCGATGACGGTGGAACGAGTTGCCGCCATTCTGCCTAGTGGGGATCCTATCACGCAAGCTTTTTTGACACAATTGGCACCCGATCGGCTTTCACGAGCCACGGCGACGCAGATGTTAACCCAATTGATTCCGTTAGTCGTCCCGTTTCCGCAGCTGTCAGCGAAACAATTAACAAAGCTATTTCGCAAAGTGAAGAAGCTCAAACAGCCTACTTGGGCCGACTTGAATTTGCATGAGTTGACCTATCTAGGCTGGAACGATGGTGGCAATCAAAAGAAATATTTGGTAATGCCAGATAGTGACCGCTTAATTGGAATTCAGGGGTCATTAGCGCCGACGACTGTTAAAGGCGTTTGTGCGATTTGTCAGACGATTGGCAACGTGGCTGTATTCATGGCAACGACTAAGCGTTCTGGTTTGGGAACTTATACGCGTAAGGGTAACTATATCTGTCGGGATAGTGCTCAGTGTAATCGGCAATTAACCGATCCACAAGCACTGACCGCCTTTTTAGCGGTGGTACGACCACAACGTTAACTGATAACTTAAATTAAAACGACCACTGGTAACGTCATTACGACGATTACTAGTGGTCATTTTTGGGTTGGTCTTATTTGGTGGTTAAAGGGCCGGCTTGCATGAGTCCTTGAGCCTGCTGCAACCGGGTTAGATGTTGATGGAAATTTTGCGCATACATCTTTGCAAATAAGGTATCCAATAGATACTCAAAGGCCGCTTGGGAGGCAAAAGTCCCTACTTTAGCAAAATCAGTTTCATTTTGGGCGGTAATTAAATGATGGGTTGTTAATGGAATCAGGGGGGAATGCTGATTACCAGTTAAGACAACACTTGGAATCTGTTGGGCCTGGAAGTAACGGGCAAATTGGCACTGTGTTTTAATGGTGCCCGCATAAGAAATGAAAAAGGCCCAATCATGAGTCGTCAGGTTGGCGGCATTCCAGGCTTCATCGTGGTATTCATCGGCGATGATGGCAAATTTATTAATTTTCACTAGCTTATTTTGAAAACTACGGGCGCGTAATTGGGAATCACCCTCGGCAAATAGAAAGATTCGCTCCGCCGTATTTAATTGTTGTGCAAGGGTTGTTAGGGTCGTCACATCAATCTGCGCTAAAGTAGATTGGATAGCGGTAATCGTCAAGGTCGCCATCTTTTGGGCAATTGCTTTGGTGGAATCGGTAGCATCAAACGGGAAGTTCGCGTCGACCGGGGCGTGAGTTTGGGCCGCTGCTGCTGTGGTTAAGGCGCGTTGAAAGTCCCGAAAACCACGGTATCCCAGCTTTTGTGCTAGGCGAATAATAGCTGAATGTGATGTATAGGTGGCGGTGGCTAGGTCTTTAATGAACCCAGTCGTCACCGTCGTTAAATTTTGAAGAATATAATCGGCAATGCGTTTTTCGGTTGTGGTAAAGTCGGCCTGCTTAGTGAGTGCCGTTAGAATTAACATAGAAGCCACCTCTTAAATCCTAGTTTACCATGAGTTCAGGCCGGTGACGACCAACTTACGCCTTGACCTGGGACCGGTTTCATAAATTAGGCTAGACCTACTGACTAATTTTAAGGTCAGTGAGCGCCGTTAAGAATTAATCGTGCATTGAAAGCGGTTAAACGGTAAAATGGAACTGATAGGAGTTGAAGACCGATGACAAATATTCATGATATTGCGCGCCTTTCCGGATATTCCGTTTCAACGGTCTCACGTGTTATTAATCATCAAAAATATGTTGCCGATGACAAACGTGCCAAGGTTGAAGCCATTATGCAACAACTGGATTACGCGCCGAATCGAGTAGCTCGAGATTTAAGTAGTGGCCGAACGAAGACGATTGGGGTGGTGTTGCCTTATGCGAACCATCCATATTTTGCGCGGATTATTGATGGCATTGTCAGGGCGGCTTTTGCGGCTGGTTATAAGATTACGTTACTGCCGACAAATTATGATCGGACGGTTGAACAAGCTTACTTAGATCAGTTACGCAGTAAAGCGTATGATGCGTTAATTTTTACATCACGAAGTAGCTCACTGGCAGTATTGACGCAGTATCGCAAGTACGGTCAGATTGTCTGTTGCGAAGACCCCGGTGATGAAGAACCACTGGCAGCGGCTTATACGGACCGCATGGCTTCTTATGTGCGCGCCTTGACTTGGGCCCAAACGACTGGTTATCAGAAAATGGGTGTTGTGCTTAGTCGTAGTAGTGAAATTAGTGCGAGTACCCGGGTGACCCGGCGTGCCTATGAACAAGTTTATGGGCCTTTGTTAGCCCGTAATTTATTTGTCGGGGCCGTGACTTATGACGATGGTTACCGTGCCGGGGCATACTTTGCAAAGCTGACGCCAACGGTCGATGCCATTTTCGCTAACGGGGATGATATTGGGGCGGGAGTCCATCAGTATTTTGTCGACCAGGGGTTACCACCGATACCGGTGATTGGACAAGAAAACCTGTTATCAAGTCGATTATTAAAATTTTCAACAATTGATCATCATTTAGAAGCCTTGGGACAAGCGGCGTTCCAATTGGCGATTAGTACCACTACGCAACATGAGTTAATAAAATCAGAATTTATTAGACGGTAGGCTGGAGGCCTGGAGAAATGGTAGCGAGATTAGCAGTTTTTGATATTGATGATACGTTGTTGGCTCGGAATAAAAAATTATTACCTAGTACCATTAAGAGTATTGAAAAATTAAAGCAACAAAACATTAACGTGGCAATTGCTACGGGTCGGAACTTAGCGATGGCTAAAAAGGTGATTTCAGCGCTAGATTTAAGAGATTTCGTCTTGTGCAATGGGTCCGCAGCATTTGCGAACCATCAACAAGTCCATCAGCAGACTCTATCAACAGCGAATATGGCAACTTTAGTAAAAGCGGCGGATGAACAGCATGTGGACATTGTCTTCGAATCTTTGGATGGCTTGCATGCCCATACGCATCCGTCAGCGGCGACGCAAGCGGTCTTATCAACGTTTCATGCGCCTGAAATGACTTATGATCCGGATTATTATTTAACGCATGATACTTATCAAGCCATGATGTTTTATGACCATGCGATGCATCAACGGTTACCACATGCCACTGAATTCTCATTCGTGCGTTTTCACGAGTTCGGCGTGGATGTTATTCCAAAAGTGGGTTCTAAGGCAGCAGGGATTGCGAAGTTGGCGGCGGCTTTAAATGTAGCACCGGCGGATGTCGTTGCTTTTGGCGATAATCAAAATGATCGTGAAATGTTGAAGCACGCTGGCATCGGCATTGCAATGGGCAATGCGACGCCTGAGATTAAAGCTTATGCAGATTTAACGACAACGGATTGTGATCACGATGGGATTGCAAATGGTTTGAAGTCGATTGGGTGGATTTAAATCGTTGTCAAAGCAGTATCTAGATGGCACTCGTCTAGATACTTTTTTTGTTGTTGCGAGGTAAGGAAAATAAAAAAGCGTTTGGTTTTTATCCCAAGCGCTGCAAAAATAGTTAGATTTAAAAGTTAGTTCAAAGTCTTGAATACTAGTTTTCGATAGTGGCCTTTAGCGGGATTAGTCACGATAACCAGATTAGGTTGAACCTGTGGATCAACTTGAGTATTGACTTTGATGACATTAGTTCCCTGACTTAAGCTAGTTGATGGCGTGCCATTAATTGTTAAATCATCTGTCAAAAATTGATTTGGTTGGATAGCCGTTCCTTCCATAAGGTACCAATGGTCTAAAGTGAAGGGCATTTTTTTAGTTGCTGTGACGGTTAATTTTGCATAATAGTGATTTTTTTTACGATACTGGCTAAAGCTTTTAAGTGTTACATTAGGTGTTAATTGATTAGCTACTGGTGAAACGTGGACAGTGTTAATTGAAAAATTGTGATAGCGTTGATCAACGTTAGCTTTGTGTACAATTAATAAAGCCACAATAGCGATTATTGGCAGTAATAAAAGCGATAGTTTTTTACCTCTCATGAAATGGCTTCCTCCCGCGTAATACAACCTTCGTTGAGAAAATAAATATAATCAGACACTGAACGCAGGAAGCTCGCATCATGACTAGAAACTAAGATTGTCTTCCCTTTTTGACGTAGGTCTCGGATTAAGGCTTGTAAAAAATGTTGACCATCCTCATCTAAAGCATTAGTAGGTTCATCCAAAATAATGATTGCTTGATTGCCAATCAGCGCTGTTGCAATTGATAGTCGCTGTTGCATGCCCAATGAATAAGCTGAAACTTTACGATTGTCGGTCGGGTCTAAACCAACGTATTTTAGTAATACTGGAATTTCGTTAACTGGATACTTAGCTAGGATACAAAGCAGTTCTAAATTAGCAGGACCGCTTTTGCTGGGTAAGACGCCATACTCGGCCATTGAGAAGCCGATGTTATTTGCAAAGAGGGTGTCCTTGCGAATAATAGCGCCATTGACTAATACCGTACCGGTAGTTGGTCGGATAAAGCCCAGAATTGTTTTAAAGGTCATTGATTTTCCAGAACCATTAGGACCGCTAAAACCATAAACGCCGGGATGTTTAATTTCTAAATTGATATTTTTTAAGGCAAAATTGTGTTTATATTTTTTTGAAACTTGGGTTAATTTAATTAATGGTAAGGTCATAATGAGCACTCCTTAAATAACTAGTTAATTGAAATCAATTTTTTTTAATAAGGTTGGTAACATTAAGATTAGCCCAATGATTGGCAATAAGGCACTTAAATACCAGCCTAATTGGTTGGCTGAAAAATGAATGAACATTAGTGGCGCCAGAATTGGGATGTAAATACTACCGGTGGTGACTAGTAAAGCAACAATAAAGATAATCAAGCTGTAGATACTGCCAATCAAAATTGATAGCATACTATAAAATAAAGTGAGTACATTTAGCGTAATTAATAGGTAAAGGCAAAAAACAAAATTAAAAGGTGTAGGGGCGATTAATACCCAACTAAGTACGAGCCCCGAAGTTAACCCAACAAGTTGTAAAACGAGACTACTAAGATAGAGGGTTAGCTTGGTCGTACTGACAAGAAGATAGTCAGTCTTAACAACTTGTTCACTGTAATTACCTACTATTAATAGTGGTGATAAGACTAGGAAAAACCAATTGATTGGGATGGCAGGGGTGGTAATCGAGATGACAGCGCCAGTTAGTGCATTGGTGATGGAGCCGGTTCTAAAGATTATCAGACCATCAATTAGTATAATTATGAGGCCTCTAACATGACCATTTTGCCACATGAGTTGATTATTTCTTTGTAAGATTAAACGTAAGGTAGCAATCATAGTCGTAACCCCCGCGATAATAAAGGCTGACTGTATTTTGTCAGTATAATGAAATATAGTGCAGCTAGACTTAAGTCTTTGAGCGCTATGATCAAATCAAAGGTATCAACCGACATCGTTAAGCCATTGCCAATAATTAAGGACACATTGAAGTGTGTGAATAAGCTGGCATCTAAATACAGCAATAATAGAAATAAAAGATAGGCGATTATTTTTTTAAAGAAAATCAACAGCAACATTAGGATATAACTGCTAAGTAAGAAGCAAACGAAGTGTAAGCTTAAAAAGCCCAGTCCTAAAAGAACATTGGTGAATGAAAACAATGCGAATTGATGATAAATCAGCCCAAAAGCAGTGGTGCCAAGCAAAAGACAACCCATGTATATTAATAATACTTTTATGATTTGGGTAAGACAAAAGGATTTCAGTGTGTTATTGAGGGTAAGCCAATATAGTTCTATTGGCGTTGCTTTTTGCAAGGCCAAGACGATTAAGGCACTCGTTATTGGCAAGAGATAGACTGTCTGATTGTGAAAGCTTTGAATGGTCATGACAAGTAAGGGTATTAAGTCTAAGTGCGCTGGTGCCATGGCACTAGTGGTGTTAACCAGTAGTGCAAAAGTAAATATACTTAAGATGAGCATGAAAAATACAACCAGCAATTTATTTTGAAAGGTCGTGCGTTTTCTAAGGTAACTAAACATAAGCATGTTTGCGCACTCCCCAAATGAAAAATAATAGCATAATTATTAGGCTTATCAAATAAACCAATAGATAGGTTAAAAGTGAAGGAACATAGCCAAAACCAACGCCAGCAACTAGTAGAATCGGTGAAAATATCTTTTGCGGAAAAATTGTTGCTGATATTGTTAGGAGTAAGGTGATTAAAAAGCCAGCGGTTAGATTAGCAAATTGGTTGTTAATGAAGAAAGCTAAAGTAGCTGAAAACAATGCAAAACCACCGCCCAATAAGGCAGGTAATAGCAAATATAGTAGGACTAAATGTGCTGGATTAGTATAGTATTCAGAAGCTAAAAAAGTAGATTGTGGTAAAATTGCGGCATTAGCATTTAGAATTAAATCAGGTTTAAGCGTTGGAAATAAGCTCCAAGCAAAGAAAAGATTGACTAGCAGTGGGATTAAGACAGTCAATAAACCACTGAAAAAGCTAATCGGAAAGGTGTAGCAAAAATACTTGATGATGCCTTGTTTACTAATTTGTTGCCAGAAGAAACCGCTCTTGATATCATCACTTACGATCTGACTAGCGCTTAAGGCACTGATAATTGGAATGACCCAGAAGAAAGCAATGGTCCAGCTACTACTGTCAAAGCTGATCCAGCGGTTATAAGTTGAAAACCAAAAGTTATTACCATCAAGTTGTGATAGTAATGGTAACATAGTCGCGATAACGTGGATTAGCGCAATTAGTAGACCAATCCATAAGCCGATAAAGTATTTAGGAACTAAACTTCTTTTTATTGTGAAAGCCATGATTTCCCCCATAGTGTCATCATTAATGACTTTATTTATACTTCCCCATATTTACATATAATAATTAAATTAAGGTGTGTGTAGGCAAACTTGTCCTGAACTAGTATTAATCGTTCCTAAAATGACAAAAGCGAGTTAAATAATGTATGACAAAAAAGATGAGGCCAGTAAGTCTATTAATTGCTAGCTTCATCTTTTTTGTACAGATTCACTTGGTAAGTGCATGTCTGTCCAACTATGCTAATGCTGAAGTAAATTTGTAGGTTTTAAAATTTGAGGCAAATAAAGTAAGAAACTCGCATTGACTTGCCAACCATAAGATATGTAGAGCGATTTTTAGCGAAAAAATCTAATTAACAATACCATTATGTAAAAATTTGTTTGCAGGCACATTTTAAAATGATAAAATGGTGGCATACTGATGAGAGAAGGTGGTGTGTTGGACAAAAAAAGGATTCTTATTTCAACAACCTTTTTCTCCGATTTTTCGAATGCTGCTATTATATATGTTTTTACACTTTCGATGAAAGGTGAAAAAGCAATTTGGTTTAGCTTGCTTTGGGGAATGTATTATTTTGGTAGCTTTTTATCGCATCTGTTAATGGGGTTATTTATAGATCGCATTATTCCAAAAAAGGCGATGTTTTTTTCTGAAATTATACGTTTGATTTTAGTTGGTGTTACTCTCATCTTGCTGGTTGGAAACGCAATGTCAGGAGTAATCTATGTTGCTATTATGACTCTTATAGGGCTAGCAGAACCAATCTTTCATCCAGCCGAGATTCGATTAATTTATCATTATTTTTCCAAAAGTGAACTTACTAAAGTGAATTCAGTACTTGAGCTTTCAGATCAACTAATGTCTGTCATTGCACCAATTGTTTTATTGTTTCTTTCGTATTCGTTATTTCACGTCTATGCTTATGGTTTGATTATAGTTGTATTGCTGATTTCACTAGTGTTTATCAGTCTTTTACCAGACTATGGTAAAGGGCGATTAGGTTCGTCAAGGTCAGGCATTAAAGCCAAGTGCGATGAAATGTTAAGTGGTTATCAATATATCTTAAAGAATAATCAGCTGTTAGTTGCAAGTGTGACTTTGTTAATTACGAATTTGGCGTTCGGGATAGTTAGTCCGCTATTGTTGCCTTTAATACAGCAAGGATTCAGTATGAATATCACTACAATTTATACAGCCGTTAGCGCATTTGAATCAGTCGGGTTACTAGTTAGTGCTTATTTATTTCTGAGACTAAAGAAAATGATTTTGTTAGAAAAGAAAATGGAAGTGGTTAGCTATATCAGTACTGGCATTATTGGTCTATGTTTGCTTCTCATTGGTAGTTCATATCATAATGTCTATCTGATTGCTGCATCGTACTTTTCTCTCGGCCTAGTTACTGCAATATTTAATATTTTAAATAATTTAAACTTTCAATTTGCTGCTAATGATAAGGTTGTCGGCAAGGTTTATGCTTTTAAGGGCCTTATTACAGTATTAGGATTTGTGCTCGGGACGATTATAGGTGGCCTGTTATCAGAAAAATTGGCGATTAATGATGTATTTAGAAGTACAGGTTTAATGTTGTTAGTGCCCATAGTGCTCTTTTTTACGGCAAGTGGGTTTGAAAAATGGCATACAAAAATTAATACTGAAAAGTGAAAAATTATGAACCAGTTAGAACGTGAGGCGAAAAAACTAAATGGAAGAAAACCATTTGGCTGGGAAGTAGTATTGACGACTTATTTGACTGAGGGGTTCTATTTCAATTGTAAATTTGGCCTATAAAAAACGCCCTTCTAGATAAACAAGCTTTTGTTAGTTGCTTGTCTATTTAGAGGAGCGTCTATAAGTAAATCTGCAATGTCTTAAGCCGATTAGTTGGCTTTAAATAATGTGGTTAAGTAAGTCATGAAAGTCTTCAAATAGCGATCTTTGTCAACAGTTAGGGCCACGGTCACGTTCGTCTTAGGATCATCCAAGCGAGCGGGGTCCCCGATGGTGCGGCCATAATCTTCACCGGTTGTTTCAACATACATGTTGAGGCCTAACGTGGTAACGAAAGTAGGGTCTAAGGCGACGCCTACAGCCAAAGGATCATGTAGGGCACAACCGTGGAGGTCAGGACTGGTAATATCATAAGCGGCAATATAATAGTCAACAATGTCGGCGAATTTCTCACCAGCCGTTGTCTTTAAAGCACGCCATTGACTAGTTTCTGTCTTAGTTAGTAGGGTCCGCAAAGTCACGTCTAAGCCGACCATCGTTAAGTCGAGGTCACTAGTGAAAACGGCATTAGCGGCTTCGGCATCTTGATTGATATTCGCTTCGGCATAGTGACTAACGTTACCGGGAACGGTTAAGGCACCACCCATAAGCGTGACATTGCCAATTAAGTGAGCAATATCAGGTGATTTTTCCAGGGCTGCCGCTAAGTTAGTTAAGGGTCCCGTAGGAATCAAGGTTAAGTCGGCGCCGTATTGATGGGCGGCCTCAATTAAGAAGTCAACGCCTGATTGGGTTTCTGGTTGCCGAGTTGGTGTTGGTAAGTCCACTTCACCAATGCCGTTTTTGCCGTGGATTTGTTCGGAGATTGCCATGACGTCAAAATGTTCAGTGGTGCTCGCATGTGGTTCACCGACAAAGACGGGCACGTCGGTCGCACCTAATAAGGCTAAAATTTGGAGACTGTTATATGCAGCTTGGTCAACGACCACATTACCATATGAACTGATAATGCCAATTAAATCAACATCTGGGGCGCCAACCGCATAGGCGATAGCCATTGCATCGTCGATCCCGGTATCCAAATCTAAAATCATTTTACGTTTTGCCATGTGCAAATTCCTCCCTAGTTTTCAGGTGTTGCGAATCCCCAATTGCAGTCAATTGGCCGACAACTGGGACCTTTACCAAATAACGATTAATACTAGCTTAATTGTAAACGTTTCAACAGAGTGTGACAACGCCGACTAGCAAATTTTACCGGAAACTGGATTAAATCAAGCTGACTGGTCAAAATGTAACCGCTGACTTATACTTTAGCTTAAGCGGCTAATTACGATTGAATGGCAGCTGGCTATGAGGAGGTCATCAGGATGAATTTTGAAAAGCAATATCGGTATACTGGCAAACAAACATTAGGGCTGACAGAATTAGCAACAGGTCCAGATGAAAAGTATGATGATGAGAAGCTAATTAAATCTCAAATCGAAAAAAACATTAAACAATTAAAGGAGTTGCAAGGCAAACTCTACGCGCAAAATAGACATGGTGTCTTAATCATTTTTCAGGCGATGGATGCGGCGGGCAAAGATAGCATGATTGCTCATATTATGAGTGGCGTGAATCCGCAGGGATGTGTAGTCACGTCATTTAAGCAACCAACCAGTACAGAATTGGATCATGATTACTTATGGCGGATTCATAATGCGGTGCCTAAGCGTGGCATGATTGGTATTTTTAATCGCTCTTATTATGAGGATGTCTTAGTTAGCCGAGTGCATCCGGAAATCATCGTGAATGCCCATGTTGGTGATACAACTGAGCGTAAGCAAGTTGATGATGACTTCTTTACCCAACGCTTCCAGGACATGCGCTTTTTTGAAGATTACTTACAACATAATGGCTTTACTGTGTTGAAATTCTTCTTGCATATGTCCAAAGCCGAACAAAAGCAACGTTTTATTCGCCGGATTGAAATTCCTAGTCATAATTGGAAATTCTCAGCGGCTGATATTCGGGAACGTAACTATTGGGATGATTATCAACGTGTTTACGATGATGCCATCACTCATACTGCAACTAAAGCGAACCCATGGTATGTTATTCCGGCGGATAGTAAATGGTATTCACGGTTATGCGTGTCCGAGATTATTAATCAGCGGTTGAGCGAGTTACCGTTGGCGTACCCATCATTAGATGCCGCTGACCAAGCGCAATTAAAAACAGCCTTAGATCAATTGGATCAAGAAGCTGATTAAAAAAACACCCTAACTCATCAGTTTTGTAAGAACCAATGGGTTAGGGTGCCAAGTAATCAAGAATATAGCCACTTATTCTAGCAATTAAAAAAGGTAACTAAGAATTAATGTCATGAATTTTTTTCATTGAGATTAATTCTTTTTTTGACGTCGAAAACCAAAGAATCCAACCATCAAAAGTAGACCTAATCCTAACAAGCCAATTAAAAAGGCACGATTGCTAGTCCGTTCCCCAGTTTGAGGTAACTGCTGGTTGTTGGGCTTAGCGTTGGCGGTATCAAGGGTTGGTTTGAGCAAAGCTTGATTGTTATTAGTTTTAGACGCTTTTCCTTGATTAGCAGGTGTCGTAACTAACGCCGGTGTTGTATCAAGATTTGGCTGTTTAGGTGTTACTGGTTTAGGTTGATTAACGACCGGTTGTTTAGCATTTGGTACCTCGGTGCTAGGCTTTTCAGTGTTAGGTTCTTCTTTCCCGGGTACTTCGGTTCCAGGTTTTTCGGTATTGGGTTCTTCAGTTCCAGGTTTCTCAGTGCTGGGTTCTTCGGTGCTGGGTTCCTCAGTATTAGGTTCTTCAGTTCCAGGTTTCTCAGTGCTAGGTTCCTCAGTTCCAGGTTTCTCAGTCCCAGGTTCCTCAGTATTAGGTTCTTCAGTTCCAGGCTCCTCAGTGCTAGGTTGTTCAGTCCCAGGTTCTTCGGTATTAGGTTCTTCAGTTCCAGGTTTCTCAGTGCTAGGTTCTTCGGTGTTAGGTTCTTCAGTTCCAGGTTGTTCAGTCCCAGGTTCTTCGGTATTAGGTTCTTCAGTTCCAGGCTCCTCAGTGCTAGGTTGTTCAGTCCCAGGTTCTTCGGTATTAGGTTCTTCAGTTCCAGGTTCTTCAGTCCCAGGTTCTTCGGTGCTAGGTTCTTCGGTATTAGGTTCCTCAGTTCCAGGTTCCTCGGTTCCTGGTTCAGTTACGCCCGGAGTCTCTTCACCAGGGTCTTCTTCATCGGGCTCTTCCGGTCCTGGATTGGAAACACTGGGAGCCTCACCATCCTCATCGTCAGGAATAGTACCATAGACGTTTAAATTAATGTAACCGTTACGATTAAGCGTATTGTACTGTAGGTTACTGTTAAGCGTAATGGTACCGGTATGGGACCCCTTGGCAATGAAGAAAGAGCCAATCGTTAATAAACCAGAGGTACTCTTCATTGGAAAACTCGCATCGGCTGGAATCCGGACATTATCAGGAACAGTCACAGTCATTGTGTCACCCGCTTTAATGATTGCGGTGTTTGGAATCCGCCACTTGTAACTGACCGTGTACTTATTTTGCTCTGGTAATTCTGCGTCATGGCTATAGACTTGTCCACTTGTATCTTTAATAATGGCACTATCAGCATCTAGCCCGGTTACCGTGGTAATGACTTGAGCATGTCCTATTATCGCGGGACTCAGCACAATTAACCCCACACCAACTACGACTAGTAGAATCTGCCGCCAAAATTTTTGCATCTATCATCAGTCCTTTATACTTTTATTTGCTAAGTCAAATTTACTTACCTAGCACCCATAAAATACCACGTTTGTACATAAGAGTATGATTGATAAGGTTTATTCGTAAGCCTGACTAATTTAACCGATTGACAGGTTCGATAATAGCTCGTATCATTATAGAATGATTAGAAAACTAATTTTAATCACATATTTTGACTGAAAAGGGGACGGTCACATGCGGAAATACGGCATACAGGTTTTACTTTATAGCCAATATTTTCTGAAAGTCATGCTAGCTAATTTGACGGTTCTAACGTATACCGTGCTAGTACCGATTATTTTGTTTGCCTTGAATACACGAGGAGAGTGGTTTAAGGCATTGACATTAGCACAATTTACGACAACCGTGATGCCTTTTGTGGCGTGGATGATTTTTTCGAATACCCTAATTGTGATTGCGGATATCGCAATGTTGCGTGAGCAAGGGTACTTGAAGCAATATCAAGCATTAGTCGTGAAGCCATCCGTTTTTATTGTGAGTAAGGCGTTAATTAATTTGTTGCTTTTAGGTGTTGTGTTAACGCTAGTGGGGCTTGGTGGTGGCTTATTTTTCAAGCTGGCGCCGTTTACTATTATCTGGCGACTGTGGGTGGTGTTGTTAATCGTGTACTTGCCCATTGTTAGTGGCTGCTTACCGTTGTTAAGCTGGGCATTACGCTATAAAACTATCAATGCTATTATGAATCTCGTGATGTTAGGGTTGGCGATTGGTTCAGCTTGGCTTGTGGCGACTTTTAGTATCAGTTTAAACAATATTTGGATGAATTTGGTGAACCCGATTTTCTTTGTGACAAATAGCTTTTCAGTGCTGGTAAGTGGACATTGGATGCAATTTTTACCGACTTATGTCAGTGTTTTAGTGGTGAGTCTCTTGATCGGTCACTTCAGTTATCGCCGGTTTAAGTTATTACCAACGGAGGCCCTTTAAATGCAAATTCAGCAAGTTAGTTATACTTTTCCACATGCCAAACAGCCCTTTTTTGACCAGCTGAATTTTGAGCTGCCGGAACGGCAAGTCAATTTTCTGATTGGGCAAAATGGGAGTGGCAAAACGACGCTCGCTGATATTCTGGTGGGATTACGACCGTGTCAAGGAACGCTCACCCCTAAATTAACGGCCATTTATTTAAGCCAGCAGTTACCGATGTTAACGGCGATTCGAGTGAGCGATGCTGCGCAGCTTATTTTAGGCATTGAATATGGACAGGTTAAGGTAACGTTAGCTCAGCTAACCAGTCGACTAGATGCCCCAACCTTAGCCTTTTTAACCCCACTTTGGCATTACCGGTATCATGACTTATCTGGTGGGCAACAGAAGTTAGTCCAGCTATTGCTTTTTTTGCAATTAGACCGCGAGCTGGTCGTGCTAGATGAACCAACGGCTTTTATTGATCGTGAGCATGTGGGGGTATTAGTCAAGGTGATCCAAGCGCATCCAGAGCGTACTTATCTGATGATTACGCATGATGTTCGTGATGTGCGGGCTTTTTCAAAGTATCAAGTTCTTTGGTTAGCTGATCACAAAATCAAAGCCAGTCTAACGCGCGCTGATTTTGAAGCGCAAGCTGTGACCGCGCCATTTTTACAAGCGTTTCAGCATGATTAGGCGGGGGACCAGTTCTTGATTATTAGTAGCCGTATAAGAAAGTAATGACCGCACGATCCACGGTCGGGTTGATATGCAACATAGAATGGGCGGCGGTTAACGGACTTCCCTGGATTAACTTGGTTTTGGGATGACGACCTTGGCGCCGTAACGCCGTATTGAATGCGAGTACTGCTTTCAGCTGGACAGTCCCGTCGCCATTACTTTGCCAAACGTGCCCAGCAATGGTTAAAATAGGCAACTTGGCTGGCAGCCGTTTGATGGCCGCGGTGGCCTGTGGATAAGTTGACGCAATGGTCACAAACTTATTGATTTTAGGAGATTGATTGGACTGATGCGTTAAATAATCAAAGATAATATTACCCCCAGATGAATGGCCCACAGCATTGTATCGGCGAACATGGTAGCGTTGATTTAGCAGCCGCATCACGGTGACTAATTGGTGGGCCTGCCGTGTGGGATGATGATTATCAGCAAAGACAACTTGAATCGTCGGATTATGTCGTAATGGGGCGAATTGATGAACGTGCACTTGCCCGTGTTGCCCGACATTAACGACGAGGGCCTTAGTTGCAAGGTGAGCGGCGCTTAAGCGATGGACGAAACCGTCTGTTGAGAAAGCCCGCGCATAATCACCAGCAATAAAGATCGTGGGAATGTTGGTTGTTTGAACTTTGGCTGACCGCAGTGGCGCTAACCGGTAATGCCAATAAGCACCACTACCCGTGACGATTAAACTACTCATCATAGCCATTATCAAAATGATTTTTTGCCGTGTCATGTTGTCGGTAAGCCTCCTCAACTAAGTTAAGACTATTATAGTTGAAAGTCGTGGCAATGTTTTTGCAAATGGTCGCAGAATCCACTAAACTGAGGACAGTTAATGATTAATTGAGAAAGTTGGTTGACGAATGACTGCAAAGTACGATTTAACCATTATTGGTGGGGGCCCCGTGGGAATGTTTGCGGCTTTTTATGCCGGCATGCGTAATGCCCGGGTCCAATTGTTGGAAAGCTTGCCAGAATTGGGTGGCCAAGTTCAGGCACTTTATCCTGAAAAAATGATTCACGATATTGCAGGGTATCCGGCCATTCGCGGGCGGGACCTCGTGCAACAACTGGCGACCCAAATGCAGCAGTTTCCGATTGCGGTGCAGTTGAATAGCGCAGTCACTAATATTACAGGTCAACTAGGTGATTTTACGATTACGACCAAGACGGGAGCTGTTTCACATAGCCAAGCGGTGATTGTGGCTACCGGGAGTGGGGCATTTCAACCCCGGAAGCTCGCCGTTGACAATGCAGCGCAGTTTGAAGGGCAACAATTATTTTATCACTTGCCTAGCCGTGACCAATTTCAAAATCAAACAGTGTTGGTGGCTGGTGGTGGCGATTCAGCGATTGATATGGCGCTTATGTTAGCGCCAGTGGCGAAGCAAGTTTATATCATGCACCGGCGTGATCAGTTTCGTGGCATGGAGCATAATGTTGATTTATTAAAAGCATCGCCAGTTCAGATTAAAACCCCGTTTTTGATTAAGGCGTTGACGCCGTTGGCTCATGGTCAAGTTCAATTGACCATGAAGGAAGTTCGGGGGACAGCGGAAGAAACTTTAGCGGTGGATAAATTGGTCGTTAATTATGGCTTTATTGCCGATAATAAGCTCTTGCAAGCGTGGCAAGTCACGCCGACTTTGGCACACCGGTTAATTACGGTGGATACGCAAATGAACACCGATGTGCCTGGAATGGCGGCCATTGGGGATATTGTCACGTATGCCGGTAAGCTGGGGCTAATTGCGAGTGGTTTTGGCGAGGCGCCGAATGCGGTCAATCAATTAATGATGCAACTCTATCCAGAACGCCGTAGCCCATTACACAGTACAACGTTGTTTGAAAAACGCGCGCATTAGCTTAATGTCCATAGTTAAGCATTAGGGGGGAATGGCATGCAGACGGGGACTAGAACCTTACATTTAATGGGTACCGTGATTACGATTTGGGTGGCTCATCCGCAACCAGCATCCTTATTGGCGGATGCTGAGCGGCGCTTGATTGACTATGAACAGCGGTTTAGTGCTAATGATGAGCAGTCGCAATTGAGTCGGCTTAATCAACAGGCAGGACTTAAACCGATGACGGTTGATGCAGATTTATTTGAGCTGATTCAAATTGGGACGGCGCAAAGCTTAGTGCCAGGGACAGCTTTAAACATTGCGATTGGTCCGCTCATCAAAGCGTGGCGGATTGGCTTTGATGATGCCCATTATCCGACCCCCGCCAAGCTTAAAACAGTGCTTAAGCTAATTGATCCTCATGAGATTAGTTTAGATGCCAGTAAACAGACCGTGTTACTCAAAAAGGTCGGCATGCAGCTGGATTTAGGGGCGTTAGCGAAAGGCTACTTTGCGGATAAAATAATTGCGCTATTTAAGGCACAAGGAGCAACGGCCGCATTTATCAACTTGGGTGGTAATGTGTTAACTTACGGCAAGCCACCACAGCGAGCCGTCGATTACTGGCGCGTTGGGATTCAAAATCCGTTCTTAGCGCGAGGTAACGATGCGGCGGCGGTTCAGATTAAGGATAAATCAGTGGTGACTTCGGGAATTTATGAACGTCAATTGACGTGGCATGGTCAGACTTATCATCACATTTTTGATGACCAGACCGGCTATCCAATTAAGACGGATTTAGAAAGCTTGACGATTGTCTCAGCGCAATCTTTAGCGGGTGAGATTTGGACGACCCGTTTGTTCAATCAAACGCCCCGGGCGATTATCACGCAATTAAATCAAGTTCCGGGAATCGAAGGCTTGGTCATTACTAAGCAAGGTGAACTGGCTTATACGACCCAATTAGCTGATCGAATCAAAATAGCTGGTCAATAATCAACCGATTATTGACCAGCTATTTTTTTAGTTTAGCGCAGCTGTCAGTTGTTCTAAAAAAGTTTGAATCAGTTCCTTTTCAGCCGGGCGCAGTGTTTTGTCGGCCGGATGGGCAATAAAATAATTCAAAGAGAGGAGGTCCAAAGGCAATGGGTAGATATTGAAATTAGGTGCAATACCTGGTTGTGGTGTAATCTGGACGCTTTCTGGCAAAAAAGTAAGACCTAAGCCACGTTTAGCTAAATTAACAATAGTAAAAATGTTATTGCTCTCCAACGTAATGGTCGGTTGGATCTTATATTTGTGAGCGAGATAATCAACTTGACGTCGAATCGCAGAGCCACGCGTGGTTAAGATGAGCTTTTCTTGTAATAAGGTCTTAATGGGGACCGTATTAGGTTCTAAAAGTAGCCGATCTGGTTGATACAAGTGCGAGAATGCTGGAATAATAGCGTTATAACCGTGAGGACCGCGATGATAGCTGGTTAACTTTGGCGAAATGGTTTCGGGATTTTGACCGATTAATAAGTCTAAATCACCGGCTAAAATTTTTTGTTCATTATTAGTTGGGATATCCTCGTACAATTCAACCTTAATTTGTGGATGAGCGGTAAGGTATTGCGGTAGGAATAAGGGTAACAAGTAGGTTCCTAGACTGGATAAGACGCCAATCCGAATAACAGTCTGTTTAACTGCCGAGTACTTTGCAATTGTTTTACGGAAAGTGGCTTGCTCAGTTTCTAGGGAACTCAAATATTGATAATATAATTGGCCCGCTTCGGTGAGCTGTAAGGGGCTATTTTGGCGGTTAATAATTTCAATGGCGAGTTCTTTCTCAGTTCTTTGAATTAGCTGAGTGAGATAAGGTTGCGAAATATACAGACTTTTCGCAGCTTTGGTGTAATTACCGTACTTTAGTAGCGTATCCAGATAGTGCAACATGTTGGGTGAATTGAATTGGGTCATGTGACGCTCCCTTCAGTTAAAAACTAATGCTATTATACCGCGTAAAGACCGAAATTTAATAGCAAATAGCCTATGACGTGATAACTAAACGAATATTTCACAAACTAACCGAATTAAATTAGACTGTAAGGGTAAGTAAAACGCTAACAAAAAGTTGGTTGATTTTAATTATAGCCGATTAAATAAGAGTTTTGCACAATTCAATTAACGCCGATTCAAGGTTAGAAGTTGCCGTATTTTTTTGTAAAAGTTTGTGAAAATCAGAACAGCTCGTGAAAGGAAGGCTAACATGAAATTTATTGGAATCGTTGGGACGAATGCTGTCAAATCAGCTAATCGAAAGTTATTACAGTTTATGAAAACTCAATTTAATGCCCAAGTGGAAATTGAGGTTTGTGAAATTCGGGGATTACCGGCATTCAATCAACCTGAAAATCGGGTGGCACCAGCGGGGATTACAACCTTGGCTGCTAAAATTCAAGCCGCCGATGGGGTGATAATTGCCACGCCAGAATACGATCACACGATTCCGGCACCTTTGAAAAGTGTTCTGGAATGGTTGTCTTACACGACACGACCATTAATTGATAAGCCGGTTATGATTGTCGGCGCATCATACGGGGCTTTAGGGTCATCACGCGCACAAGCGCACTTACGCCAAATTTTAGATGCACCAGAATTAAAAGCGCGCGTCATGCCAAGTGAAGAATTCTTATTAGGGCATGCATTGGAAGCTTTTGATGATGCGGGTAATTTGATTGATCAAGCTAAAGTCACGGAACTCACAGCTTGTTTTAAGCAGTTTTGTTTATTTGTTGATATTACCGCGCAATTGGTAGCCAGTCAGCCATTTCAAGCGGAAAAAAATCAACGGTTTACGTGGGAACCAACTAATGGAGGGCAACACTAATGAAATTTATTGGAATTGTTGGGACAAATGCGAGCAAATCATATAATCGCCAGTTATTGCAATTTATGCAAACTCATTTTGCAGCTAAAGCCACCATTGAAATTCTGGAATTAACAGATGTGCCGCTATTTGATGAATCGGACGATCAATCAGATAGTGCAGTCATTCAAAACTTTAATACTAAAATTCAAACCGCCGATGGGGTCATTATTGCCACCCCTGAACATAATCACTCGATACCGTCAGCTCTAAATAGTATCTTAGAATGGCTATCATTCAAATTGCATTCGCTTGATGGTAAGCCAGTGATGATTGTGGGGGCTTCTGTTCAAAGTCAAGGATCGTCACGGGCGCAGCTTCATTTGCGCCAAGTGTTAGATGCACCGGGGGTCAATGCTTCTGTCATGCCTGGGTTTGAATTCTTATTGGGTAATGCGCAGACGGCTTTTGATGACGCCGGTAATTTAAAGGCCAGCGGGACGGTGGCCTTTCTGGAAACTTGTTTTAATCGGTTTATGCATTTTACTGAAATTGCTAACTTATTAAATGTTCCCGAAGACCTCGAGTTTAAGCCTGGTACTTTTGAGGTCACAGCTAAAGGCCATAATGGGGAACTACCAATGGCAGTGACGTTATCTAAAGATCGGATTGAAGATATCAAAATTGATACTACGGGCGAGACGGCCGGTATCGCAGATGTCGTCTTTACAAAAATCCCGCAAGAAATTATTGATGGTCAAACGCTGAATGTGGACATCCTTTCAGGCGCTTCAATTACCAGTCATGGGGTTCTTGATGGTGTCGCTCAAGCAGTCAAAATGGCGGGTGGTAATCCCGACATTTTAAAGAAACGTCCTAAGCCGGCGATGGTCACTAAAGTTAAAGCGGCTGAGTATCATACTGATTTGGTCGTTGTTGGTGGCGGTGGGGCCGGTTTAACAGCCGCAGCCAGTGCACTGATGGCACACAAAAAGGTCATTCTAGTCGAGAAGTTTCCAGCTTTGGGTGGTAATACCGTTCGAGCAGGGGGCCCAATGAATGCCGCTGATCCAACTTGGCAAAATCAGTTTGAATCGATTGCAGGCGAAAGTCACACCTTAGCGACACTAGCTAAGATGGATGAAAGCCAGATTGACGCTGACTATTTAGCTGATTTTAGAGAATTAAAGCGCCAAATCAACACTTATTTAGCAAAGGGTGATGACTATCTTTTTGATTCTAAACTCTTACACCGGATTCAAACGTATCTCGGGGGTAAGCGGACTGATTTAAATGGAACTAAGATCTATGGGCAATATGACTTAGTTAAAATTCTAACCGACCATGCACTAGAATCAGTTAAATGGCTCGAAAAGATTGGGGTTAAATTTGATCAAACGGATGTGACGATGCCGGTTGGGGCATTGTGGCGGCGTGGACACAAGCCTTTAGGCAGTGAGGGGTTTGCTTATATTTCTGCTTTGAAGCAATTTGTGGAAGCTCATGATGGTCAGATTATGTTGGAAACACCAGTCCAAAAATTAATCATTGAAGATGGTCAAGTTCGTGGTGTGAGTTGCAAAGGTGCCAACGGTCAAGAAGTAATCATTCACGCACAAGCAGTCGTGCTTGCTTCGGGTGGTTTTGGTGCCAATACCCAAATGCTGAAAAAATATAACACGTATTGGACCGAAATTGACGATGATATTCAAACGTCGAATTCACCAGCCATCACAGGGGACGGCATTAAGCTTGGTCAAAGTGCCGGCGCTGATTTAGTCGGTATGGGCTTTTCACAGATGATGCCGGTGTCTGATCCTGATACAGGTGAGCTGTTTACCGGTTTACAAGTGCCACCACAGAATTTTGTGATGGTTAACCAACAGGGAAAACGTTTTGTTAATGAGTATGGGAGTCGAGATGAGTTGACCCAAGCAGCGATTGATAACGGTAGCTTATTCTATCTAATCGCTGATGATGAAATTAAAAAAACGGCTTACAATACATCGCAAGCTAAACTCGATCAACAGGTTAAAGCCGGTACTTTATATCGCGATGACACCTTGGCAGGCTTAGCCCAACAATTACAGATGGATCCAGCAATCTTTACACAAACGATTAAGGCATACAATTCGTACGTTGAGACCGGCAAGGATCTTGAGTTTGGTAAGAGTGCCTTTGATTTGAAAGTTGAAAAAGCACCGTTCTATGCGACGCCAAGAAAACCAGCGATTCATCATACGATGGGTGGCTTAAAGATTGATACGCAAACGCACGTTTTGACTAAAAAAGGTCAAGTTATTAATGGTCTGTATGCTGCTGGAGAAGTTGCTGGCGGCCTACATGCTGGTAATCGTTTAGGTGGAAATTCATTATCGGATATCTTCACGTTTGGTCGGGTTGCTGGTAAAACAGCGGTCGACGAAATGACTAAGTAGGCTGACGCAACTTTAGGGAGGCAATATCATGGTTAAGAAAATAAATCGTTGGCAAGTATTAATTGCTTCAACTGCCATTTTGCTTTGTACCGGTGCTGTATATGCATTCAGTGTATTTGCCGGACCATTAAGTGCTTCAAAAGGCTGGTCAATGAGTGAAATTATGTTAGCTTTCACTATTAATTCAGCGATTAGCCCGATTCCAATGATTCTAGGTGGTTTTTTAACCGATAAAGGGTTAGCTAAGTGGACCATTGTTGTCGGGGGTGTCATGTTTGGTTTGGGATTCTTCTTAACGGGTCTCGCCACTAGTCCTGGGATGTTATATCTCACTTATGGATTGATTGGTGGCCTCGGTCAAGGGCTCGCTTATTCAGGATGCTTGAGTAATACCATTAAGCTCTTTCCAGATAAGAAGGGGTTGGCTGCCGGCATTATTACGGCTGGAATGGGCGGTGCTGCGATTATTGCTGCGCCAATTGCGAATAGTTTAATTCAAAGCCATGATGCTAGTTATGCGTTTAAAGTTTTAGGAGTTGCTTACCTAATTGTTGTGTTGATTGCGAGTTGTTTTATTAAGAATACCCCAGTGAATTATCAACCAGCTGGATGGACGCCGACTGGTCATCAGCGTGTCGCGGTTAATCAAAATTGGGTGGCGATGTTGAAAAGTCCGTACTTCTATCTAATTTTCTTGATGATGTTCACTGGCGCTTTTTCTGGGTTGATGATTGCTTCAAATGCCGCTGTAATTGGACAGCAAATGTTTAAATTAACTGCTGGTACTGCCGCGTTGTATGTCAGTCTATACTCGCTAAGTAATTGTGCAGGTCGCGTTGTTTGGGGGACTATTTCTGATAAGTTTGGTCGGAATCATACGCTAACGATCATTTTGGGGGCAGTTATTGTTGCTTTCGTTATCTTAATAAGTTGGGTTTCTCAATTTGGATTTGCCTTAGGGATCATTGTTTTAGGGCTTTGCTTTGGTGGTGTGATGGGTGTTTTCCCACCGATGGTGATGGAAAATTATGGTCCTGCCAATCAAGGGGTTAATTATGGGATTATCTTCTGTGGTTACTCAGCAGCGGCTTTCTTTGGGCCTAAAGTTGCAGCCAACATGGCGACTAGTAATGGTGGCGATTTTTCCAAAGCCTTCTATGTAGCAATTGCAGTTGCGGTTGTTGGGCTGGTGCTTAACTTAATCTACATGCGGTTAAAAAAAGTATCGGTTGAAGGAAAACCAGTCGGTAACAAATAAATCAGTGTTAAGGCAATAACCACCGGTTAAGTGTGACTGGTAGTTGGACAATCAATTTTTTAGAGCTCGGGCTTAAAACCCGAGTTCTTTTTTATTATCGTGAAAAAAATCCGCTAGCCATAATCAAGTTTTTGTCTTGATTAGGCTAGCGGAAATGAAAGTGATTATTTGGAACTGCTGCTGGAAGTGCTGGTGTTACTGTCAGTGTCATCCGGATTGGTAATCTGGATTCGAGTCGAATCAGTCTTCTTATGCGTTGCTTCAGGTGCATCTGTTTCATAGAACTCGGTAGTTGATTTATCACCATTCTTGGAATACAGACTAGTTGAGGCATTCTTCAACGCATTTTCAATCTTGATTTCTTTTTGAAGACCGTCCGCATAATTATAGTTTGAAGCGGTAATCTTCTTAAAGCCTTTCGGTGTATAGAAACGTAACAGGTTTTTAGAGTTTAAGGAATCTGACAAGCTTAATTCCTTATTGACCTTGGTTTGATCCTTGGCGACGGCTTTTTTGACTGCGTCCGTGGCCGTTAGCTCTTCACCGGTGGCATTACTATAGATTTTCCCACTAAGGACAGTATACTTCGGGGTCACGAAATCACGATTCCGAAAGGCGACGACCTGATCATGGTCTTTTGAGAATAAGTCGGTCCCAAACTGGATATAACGTTTGCTGGAGATGCCTAATAAATGTAGGATCGTCGGCAAGACGTCTATTTCACCACCGTAAGTGGACTCAATCTTACCACCAGTGGTGCCCGGAATATTGACCATGAATGGCACTCGCTGAAGCTGAGCATTGTCATAGGACGTCCAATCTTTAGCTGATTTACCTAGAATGGGTGCCAATGTCGTATTCTCACTATTAGAGAGCCCATAATGGTCGCCATACAAGACAATCATTGAATTCTTAAGGAGTCCGGCCTTTTTGAGATAGGCGTAGAATTCTTTAACGGATTGATCCAGATAATGGGCGGTTTGGAAGTACCCATTAATGGCTGAATCACTCGTGTCAGTCGTTTTAAAGTCGGTATCTTCAGAATCCATACTGAATGGAAAGTGATTCGTGACGGTAATGTATTTGACGTAAAACGGTTGTTGTAACCGTTCCAGATATTGAACCGAATTCTTAAATAACAGCTTATCTTTTAAGCCGTAGCCGGTTGACTTATCACCGGTCGTGTCAAAGTAACTGGCATCAAAGAAATATTGATAGCCCATATTTTTATAAGTGTTGTTGCGGTTCCAGAAGCTGGCCACGTTGCCATGGAAGACCGCCGAAGAATACTTCGCACGTTGATTTAGAATCGCAGGAGCAGCTTGGAACGTATTATCAGAACCTAATTGGGCAAACAAGGAACCAGTTGCTAGGCCATAAGTACTGGTCTCTAGCATGTTCTCAGCATCACTGGTCTTGCCTTGGCCCACTTGATGGAAGAAGTTTTTGAACGAATAAGTTGAATTACTATGGTAGAGCTTATTCAAAAACGGTGTCACTTCTTGGCCATTGATTTTCTTATCAATTAGGAATTGCTGGAAACTTTCCAAGTGAATGACAATCACATTCTTCCCCTTGGCAATGCCGTACATTTTGGCATTCGGGGCGGCGTAATGCGACTGCGTGAAAGCTTTAACCGTATCGAGTTCCGATTTTTTGGCACTGGCGCGCTGATGATTTGTTTGTTCATCTTTAATACCGTCATAAACGGTAAATGCATCTAAGCCAAGATATTTGACGATATAAGTGCGATCAAAAGTCCGGGTCAACAGTTGAGGCCGATTCGATTCGGCTAAGGTTAAGTTCAACGCAAAGCCAGCAATTGCCACAGAAGTATACGCAAAGGCCGTCCGTTTTTTGATGGGGCGGTCATCGTGTTTGATCCGGTGAAAAATGAATAAGACGAGTAAAACAATAATATCAATCCAATAAATAAAGTCGTACCAATTGGTTAACGCTAATGAAGAGCCGGTTAACCCTTGATTAACCTTGGAATAACCCGTAATGGTACTGACGGTCATAAAATCAGTAAATTCGCGGTAATAAATTACGTTGGCATACATCAGGACCGTATTAAGCGCATCAATTAATAATAAGATGTAGTAATAAAAGCCAGTTTTGCGAATGTATAACGCTAAGCTAAATAAAAATACAGTCGTTGCTAACGGATTAACAAGCATTAGCAAGACTTGTAGAATGTCCGAAACACCTAGGGAGAATTCTACAAAGTAGGCGAAGAGGGTCTTGGCCCAAAATAGGAAAATGAGTAACCAAAAGAACCCAATCCGCGTGTCGACGTGTCGGCGGAGTTTCGTAAACATGTTTATAAGACCTCATTTGTGACAAATTTGGAGATGACTGAAAATCAGTCATCATGTCATTCTACCATACCTCATGTGGGCGTAATCGTTAACATTCGGTTAAATGGTGTCGGTTGGCTGTCTAGCAGGGTTTGACGATAGGGGGTGGAACGTGTATTCTCAAAAGGGTATTATTAAGGTAGGGTGAGAAAATGGAAATTAAAATGAGTAATCAGACGACGTCACAAGTTTATGCAGATGCGCTGATGATTCGACGAGCGGTGTTTATTGCGGAGCAAAAGATTACGCCAGCCTTGGAATTAGACACCGTTACGCCGGCTACTTGGCACTACGTCTTATATAATGATGCTGGCCAGGCGGTGGCAACCGCCCGGATGACGCCGGTCACTGACCAACAGTTACATATACAACGGGTTGCAACTTTGAAAGCTGCCCGTGGTCACGGTTATGCGCAAGCCATCTTGCAACGAATGATGATGGATGGCCGCCAACAAGGGGCACAGCGCTTAGTCTTAGGTGCCCAAGTTTCGGCGCAAAGTTTTTATGCGCAACTCGGATTTGAACCGCAAGGCGCCCCTTTTGTTGAGGCTGGATTGGCACATCAAACGATGATATTAGCCTTGTAAGTGGTGAAATAGTGTGACCTCAAAGGTGTTTGGATTTTAGTCCAAACGCTTTTTTAGTCATCACTCAATTAGTTTGTTTAATAACCAATTAAAACTTTTAACTATAACTTAACTAGTTGATTACGGTATTGTACAGGCAACGTTAAGCGTAGCGGCTGACGTGCTTTTGGAATGGGATATGAGCAGTGAGCGGTTACTGTTGATGAAAGCTATCGGTTAGGAGTGAGGCGCTAAAAATTTAAGTTAGTGAGGGGTAATTAGCGAGGAGGCAATTGGTTATGCGAACGAAGGTTTATTTAGCTTTATTGGGATTATTAACAGTCATGTTAGTCGTTTTAGCAACAGGCCAGGTTGCAAAAGCGGCCTCCATCACGACGACTGGTTTGGCTGGCACGGACGCACAAGTCACGGACCGTTATGGCACAGTTGTGAAAGATCCCAGTACGTTAAGCAAATGGGAAAACTATAGTATTCAGTATCAATGGGCGATTCCGGATGGAGAGTCGCTAGCAGCTGGTGATACGGCGCCAGTCACGTTACCTAACGGGGCAGTCGCCGCATCTGATTTGAATTTTCCATTGACAGATGCCGATGGCACGACGATTGGGACGTTTGTCATTAAGGCCGGTGAAACGACTGGGACCATCACATTTAATGATGAGTTAGCTACGAAAACGATTGATCGGCACGGTACTTTAAACTTTTATGCGAAAGGAACAGCTGCTGGTGATACTCATTTTGGTTGGCAGCTTAACAAAATCGGTTGGATTGGCAGTTATGATGAACAAGGCAAGCCATCACAACTGACTTGGAATGTCGCATTCAATCCCACCGGAGCTAACTTGGGGACGGTTGTGGTAACAGATACATTAGGACCCAATCAGACCTTTTTGCCGACAACTGTTTCAGCAATGGCTGGTCAATATGATTCAGCCGGCTCATTTATTAGTAGTGGTGAGCCGTTGACGCCCCAAGTGATTTATCAAGGGAATCAAGTGAAATTTATTTTTAGTAATGTCACGACGGCGGTCAATATGGTTTATAATACGCAGCTGGAAAATGTCACGACTAATAGTAATTCATGGACCAATACCGCTAGCATGCAAGGGACAACTGTCAGCGGTCATGTCAGTTGGGGCGGTGCTGGAACTGGGTCCGGTCAAGGCGATGGTGACGATGACGAAGATGCAACTGGGTCAGTTGTTTTGAATAAAAAAGATGCGACAACTGGCGCAGTACTTCCTGGCGCAAGCTATGACTTGCGTGCCAGTGATGGGACCGTAATTGCTAGCGATATTCAGACGAACGCTAAAGGAAAGGTGTTTGTTGATGATCTGAATCCTGGTACCTATAGCTTTGTTGAGACCAAAGCGCCGACTGGTTATGATTTAAATCAGACGCCGATTAGGTTTGAAATTACAGCAGGTGACTTGAGTACGCCAGTCCAAGTCACACAAAAAGATGTTGAACGTCCGACGACAGGAGCGGTTATTTTAACTAAAACTGATGCCACTTCAGGTGAAAAGTTAGCTGGGGCGACTTATGACCTTCAAAATCAAGCCGGTACTGTGCTTAAAAGTGGTTTGACAACGGATGCGCAAGGCCAACTTGAAATTACGGGGCTTAGTCCAGCTGACTACATGTTAGTTGAGACCCAAGCGCCAATTGGTTATGACTTAAGTACAACACCACTTGTGTTTAAGATTGTAGCGGGTCAAACGGCGGCCGTGACGGTAACGGCTAAGGATGTTAAGCAATTGACAGAACCAAGCAAACCGGAAGTACCAGGTGAACCTGAGGAACCTGGCACACCGCTTGAGCCTGGCGAACCGGCACTTCCAGTCGTACCAGGCGAACCAAGTGAACCAGAAGCGCCGATTAAACCGGGAGAATCTGAAACTCCGGTAGAACCAGGATTGCCAATGGTACCCAAAGAGCCAGTCGTACCAGGTGAACCGGTAACCCCAAAGGAACCAAGCTTACCTGGGACAACGACGCCTAAGCCGACGGTTCCAAGTGTGACATTGCCGGGGCAACCAAGTACCACGGTAACAGTGCAAGACAATACGCCGGTAACAACTAAGCCGGTCAAATTACCACAAACGGCTGAAGCAAGTCACCAAGTTGTTTGGGTTATGGCAATCGGATTACTGTTATTGTTTAGCTTGATTGGATTTGGTCGTTGGTTGGTACGTCGTTATTGATCAAATCAATTTTCAGTTGGAAAAACTAAAAACGATCAGTACTGAATTAATCAGTGCTGGTCGTTTTGAGGTTAAGCGTTAGTTGAATGGAACCAAGTTTTAGGATTGAGTTGCGGCGGCTGAACGGTCCAAGTCAGTAGTCCCGGTAGGATTAACGGCAGACCTAACTGGATTAGGCCAATCCCTAAGGTGGTCATTAGCCCAGTTGCCGCTAGGGTTGTATCCGATAGAATAAGCATTGGTAAAAGGCCACTTAATTCCAAAAGTGTTAACGGCCAGACACGATGACTACAACGATAAAAGTGTTGCGGCCAAGTGCGTTCAGTCGCTATCCGCCGCCAACTACGACGGTCAATCAGGGTGAGACTGACTAAAATCCAATGCAGACTCAGCCAGAGACTACTCCACCCAAGGGCTAACCAAGGGAGTGACATTGTCGGTAGCCAATGCGCGTAAATAAATTGCGTCACGCCCAGGCTAGCAGCAATGATGAGGACTAATCCAGTCGTCAAATAACCGCTAATGACTAATGAACGGCATCCTAGCCAAAGACAAATAGCCATGATGAGTAATGTGATTAAGGCCCATTCCCAAGCGTGAGTAGTTAACTGTTGATAGTTAGTGGCTTGCTGTTCAGGTTCGCCGCTATAAGTGGCGGTTGCATGAGCTAATGGCGATGCTAATTGTGCGGCTTGAACAGTTTGTTGAACTTGCTTAAGCGCCGCAAAGCTGGCCGGATCAGTAGCAGCAGTTTTAAACGTGATGACTAGTTGGGTTATTTTAGCACCTTGACTCATATTGGTTGCTAAGCTGGTTTTTAAAATAGGATCCTGCCGAGCTGGCTGGGTTAAATAGAATAGTTTACCAACTTGACTTGCTTTTAAGGCTGTCAGATAGGCATTAGTCGCAGTAATTGAATTAGTGACCGTTTTTAATTGGTCGGTAGTATGGGTGAGACTTTGTTGAATTATTGTGAGTTGCTGGGCCGTCGCATCAAGCGTCGCCAGCAATGTCGTTTGATCGGCTTGAATCGTGGTGGTTAAGTCGGTAATGGTCGTGATTAAATCCGTTGCCATCGTCAGTTGTTCAGTTAAAGTTGGTTGCGTCATCGGATCGACTTCATCAGCGGTCAGGCGCGTTAAATGACGGGCAATGGCATCGTTTAAAGTGGCTAATTGGGCCAATTTGGCCTGTAAGGTTTGCAAATCAGTTAATTGAGTGTCAATGGCAGTTGCGGTGATAGCTGCTTGATTGGTAGTTAAGTCCTTTTGCAACTCCTTCAAAGTTTGCCGATTAGCATCCAAGTTAGTATTGATTAACTTGAGTTGGGTCTCAACATAATATCCCGTCAGCCGTTTACCGGTGGGTTGGGTCACCGACGTCACAGTCGCAACCCCTGGAATCTGTTGTAATTTAGTCGTTAAAGTATCAATAGCTTGTAAGCTAGTTTGACTCGTCAGCTTAGTGGGCGTCGCTAAATAGAGCGTCGTTTTGGTAGCGGCGCCGGGCCCAAAGTGAGCAGTTACTAAGCGGGTCCCCGTTGTCGGGGTGATTTGATTGGTGTCAGTCAAAGGGTGCCCTAAGCTTACCCCAAAAATTAGCAAGAGGAGGGTCACTAAAATACCACTTAGCGGCCAACGTTGTCCGTAGCGACTTAATTGTCCCCAAGCATTTTTGGGCCAATGCGGCCAAGCGTGCGTTCCTGGCCAATGGAGTTCCGCGGGTAATAATAAAGTCGCAAATCCTTCATTTAGGGTCAGTGCCACCAAGGTCATAATCACGATGGTCAAGGTAATCAGCCAAGCAGAAGCGAGCGCTAAGAAGGGAGTCCAACTAAGCCCAAGTGTCATGGCTGCCAAGGTAACTAATGGCAGCCCCCAGATTTGATGTGTTTGGCGTAAAGGCATGGTAGCTAAGCGTCCCGTCGTTAAATAAACCTGCATATAGGTCCAAGTTAGCCCGGTACTCAGGAGTAATCCGGTTAAACCGACGAGCAAGATGCTATTACTTGTGATTGGCAAGTGCCAGTGTTGACTAGCATTGGTGGCCATACTAGTGGTGACGACTAAGCCAACTGTCTGAATTAAAAGGTTAATCAGGGGTATCAGTACAGAACGAAAAATTAGTGCCAGTAATAAAAAGGCACTTCCAAAAACTAGCCCTAGAATCAGTCGGATTTGGTGTTGTTGGGTGCGATGCTGATTAAGCGTGTCTAGTTCCGGACTGGTGACGGCTGTTTTTAGTCCCGCTACCTGAATTGCAGCCGCTAATTGTTTAGCGACAATGGGTAAGTCTGTTTGGCGCGTATCGATTGCGGCGACCGCGAGTATAGTTGAGCCGTCTTTAGCGGTCAATAACTGGCGATCGTTAGACGAAGTGGTGCTGGTGCGTAGCTGTTTTACGCTGTAGTAATCAGCTTTTTGTTCAATAGCGGCTAAGCGTCGTTGAATGCTAGCTTGTTGACGCTGCGATAAAGTAGCATTTGGATTGTTAAAAACCATCGTTACCGGCTTTGTACTTGACAAATGACGGCCCCAATTATTTTGTAACTGAACTAACTTAGTGGTGTGAGTCTGATTGCGGGTAGTGGCTTGATGTGAGTCCAAAAAAGTGGCCATGTTTGGTAATACGGCGATGCTGGTCAAACTAATTAAAAGCCAAAAGCCTAAGTATAAAAACTTCATTTTGAAAAATTTTCCCATGTTAATATGACGTCCCCTCGTCGTTGATTTTAATATCATACCATATAATTAATATAGGTAGTGGCCTATTTTAAAACCGGTTAAAGGGTGCAAAAGTTAATTCCGACATTGCGAGTCGGTTTGTGCTATTCTTGGATGATTGTGAAAACTTTTACTGATGATTTTTGTCTGAAAGCAACTTGACTTATCGAAAGGAGCTCATCATGCCTAATTATGCTGCTTTATTGGGCCCGGACCGTTATGATTTAGCGGTCAAAATTGCCCAACAGTACCATCTTGATCCTAGCCAAGTTTTATTTGGTTATTTGCAAGTTGTGAGTGACGTGACTAGTGGCAAGCAAGCCACACAAGCCGATCTCCATGATCCGATTGTTCTACAAAAAATTGCCGATCAATTTGACCGGTTTTTAAAGCAACGCCATTAGTATTAAGGCGGTTCAAAAGCGTTTGACTCGCATGCCAAACGCTTTTTTCGTAGGCTGATTTAATCGGCTGAATAGACTTTAGGCTGGGTCCAGTGTGCGATCATGGTCGACGTTAGCGCAATTGTTTGTAGCCGTTGTGTGGTACGTGGTCGGAAGTAGTAAGTTTGCGTCGTTAAGTTAATGAGCCCCTGGTAATGCGTATAATTGTGACTAACTTGATTGCGACGAGCAGGGTCGTAAGGGAGACTGACAGCGGTTAGCCAAGTCAAAATGGTTGGCACCGTGGCTGCTGCGGATAAAGTCGGGGTGCCCCAACGACGAATTGCCATCTGAACAAAACGTTCCGTGGGGATGCTACCGGTGGGCAGGGGGTGGTTTGTTACCAACCAGTTTTTGGCTGCTGCCTGGGTCTGGGCATTAAAAGTAGTTCCGGCAACGTGTAAAGTCTGATTCAGGCGACTCAAGTGCGTGGCTAAAATAGGTGTGTTCGTGAGAATGCCACTGGGATTAACTTGGGCGGTTAGCGGGCCACCCGTGGGTTCAATCACTAAAGTCTGCCCACTTTGGTCACTTAAGACCCAATGGAAAGGGTAAACATAGGGCGCATCGCCCCAATTTTGACCAACAAGATTAACGTGAGGCAAGTCTGCCACAATGGCAGCCAATGTCGTGTGTTCGCCTAAAGCCCACAAGATGAAGTCTTGCGGCGTCAAATTGACTTGGTCTGGACGAATCTGCGCAGCATAATGGACGGCATGTGGGAGATAGAGCTCAGCACACGTGATGCCGCTTTCATTTAAGCCGTCAGCCATTAATGGGGTGGAAAAGTGAGCGGGTAACCGGCCACCACCTAGGATGGCGAGCTGAGTCGTCCGTTGAGTTGCTAGCCCGGTCTGCCAAGCATAGTGACGTGGCAAAAAGATGGGTCGCCACGGGGTCGTTGTTGGGAAATCCATGGTACGGGCAAAAAAATGCTGGTGGTCCAGATTGGTATAAGTTAAGCTAGTGCACATTTTTGAGGTCACCTTTCGGTTGATTAGATAAGGTTAGTATACGCCAAATTACGACTAGTTGACCGATAGTAACTGAAATGGTCTCATAAGTTTCTAACGATTGAAATTGTGCTATAATAAAGTTTCAATAACTATCAAAGCGAGGTCTTCATTGTGAGTGGATATAACGTCGCGATTGTCGGTGCTACTGGCGCAGTTGGTGCCCGGATGATCAAAATGGTTGAACAAACGAGTTTGCCGGTTAATTCGGTTAAACTTTTAGCATCAAGTCGGTCAGCGGGGAAGCAACTCAAATTCAATGGTCAAGACTTGACGGTTGAAGAAACGGTTCCAGAATCATTTGAAGGCGTGGATTTAGCGCTCTTTTCAGCTGGTGGATCAGTTTCAAAGAAGTTTGCTCCCGAAGCAGTTAAACGTGGAGCCGTAGTTGTTGATAACACGAGTGCTTTTCGGATGGACCCGAACGTGCCATTGGTGGTTCCAGAAGTTAACGAAGATGCCTTGTATCAACATCATGGGATTATTGCGAATCCAAACTGCTCAACAATCCAAATGGTGGTCGCCTTGGAACCAATCCGTAAAGCATATGGCTTGAAGCGTGTGATCGTTTCAACGTATCAAGCGGTTAGCGGTGCTGGTAATCGGGCCCTCCAAGAATTACGAGATGAGACGCAAGCTTATCTTGATGGCAAGGATATGGAAGCCCATATCTTGCCCGTAGCTGGTGAAAAGAAACATTATCCAATTGCTTTCAATGCGTTGCCACAGATTGATGTCTTTGAAGAAGACGGTTATACGCATGAAGAATGGAAAATGATTCATGAAACCAAGAAAATTATGTGTGGCGGCGATATGGATAGTAAGGCGATTAAAGTCACCGCAACCTGTGTTCGGATTCCGGTCCCAGTCAGTCATTCAGAAGAAGTTTACTTTGAGGTTGAAGACGATCAAGCTAATGTCAAAGGAATCCAAGCTGCTTTAGATGCGGCACCTGGTATTGTATTACAAGATGATCCAGCCAATCAGATTTATCCATTGGCCCATAATGCCGAAGGATCAAAGGAGACTTTTGTTGGCCGCGTGCGTCCAGACCAAGAAACGCCGAAAGCATTCCATTTATGGGATGTTTCAGATAACTTACTAAAAGGTGCCGCTTGGAATTCAGTTCAGATTGCGGAACATTTAGATAAGTTAGGCTTATTACACATGCAATAAGCGCATTAACTGATTAAATAGCCTATTATGAATTAACGTTGTAAAACCAATGCGGTTTTACAACGTTTTTTTTGCTATCGGTGCATCTGCGTGACTAAAAGTGGTTATAAAGGTGTATCTTTGAAGCCCAACGTGAATTCGGTTACACTAACGGTAATCAGTCATTTAGGGGGGCATTGTAATGTGTACTGGCATCAGTTATTCATCAACGGATCAGCAAGAATTCTTTGGTCGGACGCAGGAATATAATTTAGATTATGATTATGTGGTGGCTCAATTTCCAAGTGAGTTTCACGTGCAGCTGGGGATTAGTGATTGGCAGACGCGGTATTCGGTTTTAGGGATGGGAACACGACTGAAAAATGAGCTCATGCCAATGGTTTTAGATGGGGTGAACGGCAGTGGTCTAGCCGGGTCGACACAATATTTTGCGGTGGATGATTTATATCAACCTTTGAAAAATGTTATCACGGCTGGCAAAAAGCCCATTTATGCGGAACAATTTATTTTTTACTTGTTGTCAATGTGTCAAAATATTACTGAAGTCAAAGCAGTTCTTAAAAAAGTTGCGATTCCAGATCAATCAATCGTGCAAGCAACGGGCTTGCCGCAACATTTTTTTATCAAAGATGCGACGGGGGCTAGCATTGTCATCGAACCAGATGCAACCGTTGGGTTTAAGGTCTATGATAATTCGATTGGTGTGATGACGAATGCGCCAGCTTTTGATTGGCAAGTCACTAATTTACGCCAGTACGCTGGTCTGACGGCAGCGCTACAACCGGATTTACCTTTGCGGCAGATGAACCTGACTGCAGCTGGTAAAGGGGCTGGGTTACTCGGTTTACCGGGTGATTTCACCTCAACTTCACGGTTTGTGAAAGCCAGTCTGTTATTAAATCTCATGCAACTACCGACAGCTACCACAGCTGTGGAGACTGGATTCCATCTGTTAAGTTTATCGGACATTCCCAAGGGGACTATGCTGTGTGCCGATGGCTCGGTAGAATACACGCAATATACGGTCATTTATAATCAAACTAAGCGTGAGCTGTACCTTAAGTTATATGAAAATCTAGCCATTCAAAAAGTCACCTACCAGGACAATGATGCCCAAGTAAGTGACCCACGAGTTTATGAATTAAATAAAACAGCTAGCTATCAAGTGTTGAACTAGCCCAAACGTGGTCGTCGACGAAATCCGTTGCTGATCACGTTTTATTTTAATAAATTTAAGATGGCTTTGACTAAAGCAACTGGTAGTGGTTGATCAAAAGCAATGTTTAAGCGTTTTTGACCAGTTGCATAGCCAGCCGCTTTGGCAGTTGTTATGATTGCTGGCGATAAATCTGTGGAAATACTGAGGCTGACGTGTGCCTTATAAGCGGCGATACTGACATATTTTTTGTCCATGTCATAAAATGGCAAGTTCCATTTGATTTTTGGCGTGGCTTGGGGTAACTCAGTGGTAATGAGTTGTTGCAAGGCTTGGAGCAGCGGCTGGGCAATCGGTACTGCTTTACTAATATAATCAGCAGTATCAGTAACTGGAATTCGACTAGGCATTTAAAAAGACCTCCTAATGGTCAAACGTGTTATTTATGAAACGAGTTGCGGCGTAACAGCCAAATTGTTAGGACACAAAGTCCAATTGTGATTAAGACGGTAATTTCCCAGCCAAAAGGATTCTTCATGAATGGGAGATCGACATTTTGCCCGAAAAAGCCAAAAACAATATTTGGAATGGTTAAAACGATTGAAAAAATGGTTAATAACCACATGGTGTTGTTCAGGCTGTTATCTAAAATATTCGAGTAGGCATTTGAAACGCGGCCAATAATATCAGAGGCAATGTTGGCCATCTCTAACCCTTGTTGTGCTTCGACGATGATGTCATCAAGCCGTTCTTTTTGAGCTGTTGAGAATTTAATGGGGGCAAACCGTTTGAGGGATTGCAACAAGTCATTATTCGTTTTTAAAGAGGTCAAAAAGTAGACTAAGGTTGTTTCTAATTCCATTAATTGTAGAATAACTGATCGTTGAATTTGTTTTTGCATTTTTGACTGGATGTTTTGGCGCTCTCTATTGATGGTATTGATGGCTTGAAAATACTGCCGTGACAGTTGATATAAGACATCGAAAATATAATCAAATGGATGTTTCACTTTTTCCCAGTCAGCATCAATGATATCTGCTAACAAATCGTCGACATATGCCGTGTGATCGGTAGTAAAGGTTAAGAGTGTGTGATCGACCAACATAAAGCTAACTTGGGCGGTATGGGTGCCCTCATCAGCATTCTTAGTGACGACATCAAAAATAATAGTCGTGATGGCACTCTTGTCATCATATTCTAATCGGCCCCGTTCGTTACGGTCGGTGGCATAACCTAACATTTCATCGGTGACGTGTTCTTCATTAACCAGTTGTTGATAATCGTTATCAGTATAGTTATTAACTGCGACCCAGCGAAAATCGTCGCTTAGTGCTTGTACTTTTATCATTTGCTTACTTCCAGAAGTTTGATTTACTCTAAATTTAACATGTTTTACGGGTCAACGTAAAGCGCTATTTAGACAACCGTAGTGCGACTAAGCCGTTCACACCAGAGCTGGTGCTTGCGACTAAAGAAAGCCAGTAAAAGATCATAACTAATAATCAACAGTATCAGCGAGACGATGACCAGGTAAATATCGAGTCGGTTCAAGGCAGCGCTAGGAACATTACCCAGACGGTTGAATAGCCACAAATCTAGGAATAGTAAGGGTAAACTGACCAGGTAGAGGCCGGCATAGTGGATCAATAACTGCCAACCACGGGCTGGTTGCCCATCACTAGCGACTAGGCGACTATGCATGAGCCAGCCACCGAGGGTTTTACCACCGCTAAAGGTTGCTGGTAGCCAGAAGAATAGGACAATGTCAGCTAGATATAACCAACGGAAGTCATGGGGTAACGGCCAAGCAAAGTGTTTAACGAGGACGAAATAGATGACATCAAAGCCGGCGATAGCGAGCCAATCAATCACCAGTGCTAAAATGCGGCGCCAATTAATGGGATGAGTCTGCGGATCTAACCGCGTTGAGTGATCAGTTTCACGCCAACGATGAGGAATGAAACTTAAGGCAACAGCGCCAGCCCAACCGCCGAACGTGTTAGTCATCAAGTCATCAACATCAAACATCCGATAAGCACGGGTGTAGTACCCGTATAGGCCGGTGAGTTGGGTCGTTTCAAAGAATAATGAAATGGCAAAGCTGGTTAATGTAATTAACCAGAGTGGCCAATGATGGCGCCATTTTAAGTAAGCGCCGATGGGCATGAAAAAGATGATGTTAAAAAAGGGTTGGAAGAAAGTTGAAGATTTGAACGCTGCCAGCCAAGTGCTGGGATCGCTAAATTGAAAGGCAGTTAAAAGCTTTAATTGACTTAAAAAGAAAAACGGTTGTAAGTTGTATTCGGCTGTAGTTAAGCTGGCGACCGAACTACGTGAAGGCAACGGCAAGATAATCAATAAATAGGCCGCTGATAAGTACCAAATGAAAGAATACGTGCTGATAATATTGCGTTCAGTTAACGTATCTTTTGTGTGTAATTGGAAACTTAAAATGACCATGGCAATTAATAATGTGATAAAAGGTAAGCCGAGAATAATAATATGGACGGGTTCCAATAAAGTTTTGACAATCTGGCTTGATAAGCCAAGTTGATAGAGTTTAGTGATTATATCTTGCATGTGATATCCCCCCGATGATTGGTTAGTCTTATTGTAACGGAGAAGTGTGACTGAATGATGGTTAATAAGGCTTTTTTTCTCATAATATAACTAAATTAGTGAAAATTTAGTGATTTATTTGAGGTCAAAACCGGTAAAAGTGGGGCTGATACTTTTGAAACCGATTGCTATTTTTAAGCAGGTGTGTTTGAATTATGGGCAATTAGGGCCATAGGCTAACTTTAAAAGGAGCTGAGCAAAATGTTAATGGATGGTCATACGCATACTGAACTATGTCCACATGGGAGTGGTGAAGCCACTGAAAAAATGATTCAACGCGCGATTCAATTAGGGATGCAGAAGTATTGCATTACGGAACATGCCCCGTTGCCGCCAGAGTTCAAGCAGCAATATGCAGGGCGGCTAACTGGTTTTACCACGGCCTCGCTAACGTTGGCGATGGTACCGGATTACCTAAAGCTGGCGCGGGCGTTACAAAAAAAGTATGCCAGTAAGTTAGAAATTTCTGTTGGTTTTGAAGTGGACTTTTTGCCAGATCAGGTGGCGTGGACGCGGGCCTTTCTAAATGAATATGGCCCACAAACGCAAGAAAATATTTTGTCAGTACACTTTATGCAGGGAAAGGACCAAAAGTTTTGGTGCTTAGATGATACCTTGACGGATTTTAAAGCGGGGTTTAAGGCGTGGCTCAAGCAGCCACAGATGCTGTTCAATCAGTATTATCAAACTGTTTTGGCTTCAGTACTCGCTGATTTAGGTCCGACTACGCCGCAACGCATCGGCCATATGAGCTTAATCCGCAAGTTTCAAGACCGTTTTAACTTAACTGCGCCCTTAGATGCGATTAATCTTGCGTTGGTTGATGAAATTTTAGATCAGATAAAATGGCAAAATCGTGAAATTGATTTAAATTTAGCTGGTTTATTCAAACCATTTTGTAATGACTTTTATCCAGGAAACCAAATCTTAGCACGGGCTAAAAAACGTGACATTCCGCTAATATATGGTTCTGATGCCCATGATATTCAAAGTGTTGGTCAAGGGCAACATTTAGCAACTGCTTTAATTAATGGTTGACAAAGGCGCTTCTGACTACTAAAATGAATTTTAAATTAAACGACTAATTAAATTTTAATAAAAGTTCTGATTAGAAAAAGTAACTGATAAATTTATCATCCAGAGAGTCCGGGTAGCTGAGAACCGGGCAGATATTATCGGCGAACCCACATCTATGAACTGCTAAGGTGAACCTGCGTCATTAGCCTTAGCCGAATGGTCTCGTTAGCCAAGTTGACAGTCAGTCAACGTGAGGCTACCAGTGTGAGCTGGTAACGAATTAAGGTGGAACCACGGTTAAACGTCCTTTTAGCAATTTTGCTAATGGGACGTTTTTTTATTTGAATTAAGTCGGTCGAACGAAAGCTAAGGAGGCATTGACAATGTTAAGTAATCTTTTACCACTCGGTACCCGTGATGAATTTGGTCGTCGGGCAGCTACGAAACAGCAATTAATCGCGGTGATTCAGGCCCATTTTAGACAACGGGGCTTAGCGGCCATCGCCACGCCATTATTAGAGCATCAAGCCGTCTTTGATCCTTACCAAATGGGCAGTTACCAACTGTATCGGTTATTAGATGCGGAGGGGCAGACCTTGGTGTTGCGCCCAGATCTAACGTTGCCAATTGCGCGATTTTTGAGTGCAACTAAGATTCCGTTACCCCAAAAGTTTGGCTATGTTGGCGACATTTTCCGAGTGAGTCGGCGGTTATCAGGGTCTTATAACCAAATCACGCAAGCGGGGGTCGAGCTAATTGGGTATGCCTCGATTAAGGCCGAGTTGGAATGCCTCGCAATTGCCAATCAACTTAGTACGGCATTAATTGCGGATGCCGTTGAAATCGAACTTGGTGATGCCCAGTTTGCACAACAGGTTGTGGCAAGCTTAACGCCGGATGTGACGCAGCAAGCCGCCATCAAGCAAGCCTTGTTCAATAAGCAGATTCCACAATATGACGCTTTAATTGCCACTTATCGGGCCGAACCGTTATATGATTTTTTGCAAAAATGGCCGCGGCTATTTGGTAAGCCGGACCTGATTTTAGCGCAATTGACGGCCGCACCATTACCAGCCAGCGTTAAGCCAAGTATCGAACGGTTACGAGCGGTGGTTGCGTGGCTGCAACGGACCATGCCGAATCAAGCAGTATCGCTGGATTTGAGTAGTCAAGCCCCTCAAAAGTATTATACCGGGTTGACCTTTCGGGGCTATTCGCAGGCCGGGGCCGGTTACTTATTCAGTGGCGGTCGGTATGATCAATTACTGGCAAACTTCCAAGCACAAAGTGAACCGGCCGTTGGGATGGGCATAGATGTTGATTTATTAACTGAATTGGCTCTTGATACAGCGACGCCACCGACTAAACAATTACTTTACTTTGAACCGGCTCAATGGTCGCAAGCTGAAAAAATGCTAGCCACTCAGCCGAATGCAACTTTGAGCTTGGCGCCGACGTTGGCACTGGCGCAAGTGGAAGCCCAACAAATGGGTGCAACGTTGGTTGATTTGACAGAAAGGGCTTAATTATGACAGCAGAACGTTTGAAGATTGCATTGACTAAAGGGCGCGTTGAGCAACAAGTGTTGCCGTTGCTAGAACAAGCCGGAATTGACTGCTCGTTGGTCCGTAACAAACAACGGCGCTTGATCTTTGATTCAGCGACGCAACCCTATGAATTTATTTTAGCAAAGGGCCCAGATGTGACCACATTTTTAGAACGCGGGGCCGCCGATATCGGGATTGTCGGTAGTGATATTTTGATTGAACATCAGAGTACGCAATATGAATTATTGGACTTAGGGGTCGGTCAATGCCAGTTCGTCCTAGCGTCCACGGCGGATTTTGAGCCGCAAGCGCCCAAGCGGAAAATTATTGGCACAAAATATCCGTTAATTACGAAGCGTTATTTTGATCAATTAGGGCAAGATGTAGAGATTATTAAAATCGAAGGCTCAGTGGAATTGGCCCCGCTAACCGGGTTAGCTGATGCCATTGTGGATATTACGGAGACTGGGACGACTATCCGTGAGAACCACTTACAGATTTATGATTATTTACAGACGGTCTCGACGCGCTTAGTCGTGAATCGTCTGGCGTTGAAACAACATCAAAGCGCTATTTATGAGTTAGTTGACCGCTTAGCGACAGTCGTGGCGCAACCAAAGGAGTGTTTGTCATGAAAATTATTAATGAAGATTTAGCGACCTTAAAAAAATTGATCCAAACTAAAACACAACAATTAACAGACGAAAAAGTAGGCTTAGTCGTTCAAAAAATTATTGCCCGGGTGATTAAAGAAGGCGATACAGCTTTAAAAGCTTATGAAAAGCAATTTGATCAAATTGATATTGAGGCGTTTAAATTATCAGCAGCGACCATTGATGCAGCATATGAGCAATTAGACCCCCAAGTGAAGGCAGCATTAATGTTAGCCAAGCGTAACATTACGAGCTTTCATGAAAAGGAAAAGACGACTGGCTTTATGGATACTGAGCAACCAGGTGTTTTACGAGGGCAGAAGCTATTACCATTGAATCGGGTTGGACTCTATGTGCCAGGTGGTACTGCCGCTTATCCCTCCACTATTTTGATGAGTGCCTTACCGGCTAAGATTGCTGGCGTCAATGAAATTATCATGGTCACCCCACCACAAAAAGATGGGATTAATCCCGCAGTATTAGCGGCGGCCAAAATTGCGGGGGTGGATGCCATTTATCAAGTTGGCGGTGCCCAAGCGATTGCGGCCTTAGCTTATGGGACTGAATCAATTCCACAAGTTGATAAGATTATCGGTCCGGGGAATGTCTTCGTTGCAACGGCGAAAAAGCAAGTCTTTGGTCAGGTTGCGATTGATATGGTGGCTGGCCCATCGGAAATTGGCATTATTGCGGATGATAGTGCCAAGCCACGTGAATTAGCGGCTGATTTACTCAGCCAAGCGGAACATGATCCGTTGGCGCGACCCATTTTAATTACGGATAGTCCTAAATTAGCTCAAGCCGTTAGTGATAACGTGACGCGGCAATTGAAAGTTTTACCACGAACTGAAATCGCGACGGCGGCGGTTAATAATAAAGGGTTCATTGCAGTGGTGGATCAAGTAACTGCGATGTTTGACCTGATGAACACAGTGGCGCCAGAACATTTGGAGATTCAATTGGAAAATCCAACGCAATATTTGAGCTTGATTAAGAATGCTGGTTCAGTCTTCTTAGGCCGTTACGCCTCGGAACCGCTTGGAGATTATGTGGCGGGGCCCAACCATATCTTACCAACCAGTGGGACGGCGCGATTTTCCTCACCACTCGGGGTCTACGACTTTGTCAAGCGTACCTCATTCGTACAATATACGCGTGCGGCGTTAGCCAAAGAAGCAGATGCGATTACGACATTAGCGCGGGTTGAAGGTTTAGAGGGTCATGCGCGTGCGATTGAAGCTCGCTTTGACACGTATTACGACTAGGAGGTCAAGCAGATGCGACAAGCAACAATTAAACGTGAAACTAAAGAAACGCAAATTGAAATTAGCTTAAATTTGGACGAACAAAGTGGGATTCAGATTGATACCGGGATTGGCTTTTTGAATCACATGCTGACTTTATTTGCAAAACATGGTCGCTTTGGTCTGGTTGTCAAAGCGCATGGGGACTTGGCTGTCGATCCGCATCATACGACCGAAGATACCGGCATTGTCTTAGGTGAATGCTTCAAGCAAGCGTTGGGTAATAAAGTTGGCATTGAACGCTACGGGACTGAATTTGTCCCAATGGATGAAACGCTGGGACAAGTGAGTGTAGATTTAAGTGGCCGGTCATATCTGGTGTTTGATGCGGAACTAACTAATCCCCGCTTAGGTGGTCTCGATACGGAAACGATTGAAGATTTCTTTCAAGCCGTCGCATTTGCAACCGAAATGAATTTACATGCGCGGATTTTATATGGCCGCAATACCCATCACAAAATTGAAAGCTTGTTTAAAGCTTTCGGTCGCGCGATGCGGACAGCCGTCACGGTTAATCCAGATATTATTGGGGTCAATTCTACCAAGGGTGTGATTTAGATGTTTGCAATTGTAGATTATGATACGGGCAATACCCGTAATCTTCAAAAAGCCTTGACGTATTTAAAGGTGCCGACGGTTCTAACCGCTGATCCAGCCGTTTTAACCCAAGCTGAGGCCATTATTTTACCCGGTGTGGGGGCCTTTGCAGCTGCGATGCAGGCTTTGGCTAATCGACAACTTGTCCCGGTATTACAACGTTTGGGCCGCAACGGTAAACCGATGCTCGGGATTTGTTTGGGCATGCAGTTATTATTTGAGAGCAGCACTGAATATGGGGTGCATCCCGGTCTGGGTTTGTTAACCGGGAACGTGGCCGCTTTGCCGACCGATTTAGGAGTGAAAGTGCCACAAATGGGCTGGAATGAGAACCATGTGCAACAGCCGATAACGCCTTTTGTTGGGATTGACGGTGCGTATACTTATTTTGTGCATTCGTATTATGCCGTTAGTCCAGCTAATCAGATTGTTGCCAGTGTTCAACATGGCGTGACTGTGCCAAGTATCGTGCAAAAAGAAAACGTGATTGGGATGCAATTTCATCCTGAAAAGAGTGGTCAAGTTGGCTTAGACCAGTTAGCAACTTTTAAGAAAATGGTGAGTGCAAATGATTTTTCCAGCAATTGATTTAAAAGCCGGCCAAAGTGTCCGCCTGTATCAAGGTGATTTTACCCAGAAGACCCTCATTAATGCCGACCCAGTGAAACAAGCGCAGCAAATCCAAGTCGCACGATTAGGACAATTACACTTAGTTGATTTAGATGGGGCCAAGTCGGGGCAACCAGAAAATTTAGCGACCGTTACGGCGATTCGGCAAGCTTTTACCGGAACCTTAGAACTGGGTGGCGGGATTCGTCGTTATGACTTAGCTGCCCGTTACTTAAAGTTAGGGGTTGACCGTTTAATTATCGGATCGGCAGCATTAACTCAGCCAGCCTTGGTGCAACGGTTGCTGGCTGATTTTGGGGCTGACCGCATTGTGATTGGCGTGGATGGAAATCACGGTCAAGTTGCAATCAATGGTTGGTTAGAACAATCCGAAACGAAGATGAGCACCTTGATGGCAACGATGATGGCGAGTGGCGCCAAGCAGTTTGTTGTGACGGACGTGGCGCGCGATGGCACGATGCAGGGGCCTAATGTCACCTTATTAGCTGCACTTAAAGCCAAGTTACCACAAGCAACGCTCATTGCCAGTGGCGGGATTCGTGATATTGCCGATATACAAACACTGCAGGCAATGGGAATTCAAGACGCCATTATTGGGAAGGCCTTGTATGAAGGAACCGTTACGTTAGCGGCCCTAGCGGAGGTTGACAAATGCTCGCAAAACGATTAATTCCGTGTTTAGATGTGGCAGCTGGTCGGGTAAAAAAAGGGGTTAATTTTGTTAATCTAACGGATGTGGGCGATCCAGTAGCGATTGCAGCAGCCTATCAACAACAAGGGGCCGATGAATTGGTCTTTTTAGATATTTCCGCAACGAATGAACACCGTAAAACGATGGTTGATTTAGTTGAACAGGTTTCAGCCCAAGTCTTTATGCCGTTAACAATCGGTGGGGGCATTGGCAGTGTCACCGATATGCAGCGATTGTTACGCGCGGGGGCGGATAAGATTGCCATTAATTCGGCGGCCGTGGCTGACCCACAACTTATTGCCGCCGGGGCCAAAAAATTTGGTAATCAGTGTATTGTCGTAGCAATTGATGTAGCTTGGGACGATCAAGCACAGGATTATCGTGTCTATACTCATGGTGGGCAACAGAAAACGGCATTGTCAGCAGTAGCGTGGGCTAAGCAAGCGGTTGCCTTAGGTGCTGGCGAATTACTCGTTACCAGCATGGATTGTGATGGCACTAAGGCTGGCTTTGATCTGCGGTTGTATCAGCAATTAGGCGGCGCCGTTGCCGTTCCCATCATTGCTTCAGGCGGTGCAGGTCAATTGGCTGATTTTGTGACAGTTTTTCAACAGGCATCAGTCGATGGGGCTTTAGCAGCATCAGTCTTTCACTATGGTGAATTGACAATTGGTCAAGTGAAACAAGTGTTAAAAACGAAAGGCGTGGTGGTCCGATGACAGCAAAACCAGATTTTGAAAAAGGCCAAGGGCTTGTCACAACCGTCATAACGGATGCGCGGACTAAGGCGGTCTTGATGGTGGCTTGGATGAACGCTGAAAGTTACCAGCAGACGCTTACTTCGGGCGAAACGTGGTTCTGGTCCCGGTCGCGGCAAGCGTTGTGGCATAAGGGAGCCACGAGTGGCAATCGCCAAACCGTCGTCAGCATCAAGTTGGATTGTGACAATGATACGTTACTCATTGCCGTTAATCCTGCTGGTCCAGCTTGTCACACCGGGCATACCAGTTGCTTTTTTCAAACGATTCAAGATAAGAGAGGATAATAATGATGCAAGATATGGAAGCTTTATATCAATTAATCGCTAATCGCCAAAAAACACCTAAAAAAGGGTCATATACCGACTATCTGTTTACCGAAGGATTGGATAAAATCTTGAAAAAAGTGGGCGAAGAAGCAACTGAAGTTGTGGTTGCCGCGAAGAATCCTGATGATGATGCCTTAGTTTATGAAACCGCTGATTTGTTTTATCACGTGTTAGTGTTACTCGTGCAACGGGGCGTGAGCTTTGACCAAATCAAAGTTGAACTCGCCAAACGTGAAGGCGAAATGAGCGACTTTAAAGATCGGCCTGAAATCAAGAATCGTTAGGAGGGGGTTATTATATGAAGGAAAGTGTTCGAAAACTCCAACCGTATATCCCAGAAAAGCCATTAGCAACTTTACAAGCTGAGCTGGGGCTATCACGATTGGTCCGGCTATCCGCTAATGAGAATCCGTATGGGACTTCCCCGCAAGTTGCAACGGCGATTAAAAATTGGGATTGGACGATGAGCAACCGTTATCCTGATGGGAATGCGACTGCTTTAAGACAGGTTTTAGCAAGTCAATTAGCGGTCGATCCGGCCCAACTGGTCTTTAGTGTGGGACTTGATGAAATGATTGCGATGGTCTCACGAACCTTTTTAGCACCAGGTGACCAGGTCTTAGTTTCGGCACCGACTTTTTCAGAATATGCGTTACATGCTGAAATCGAAGGCGCTAGTTTGGTCAGCGTGCCCACCTTGGCCACGGGACAGGTTGATTTTGACGCCTTAGTTGCCGCTGTGACGCCACAAGTAAAGTCAGTTTGGCTATGTAATCCCAATAATCCGACGGGGACGGTTGAGAGCTTAGCGGCGATTGAGGCTTTTGTGCAACAAGTGCCATCGACCACCATGGTCCTGATTGATGAAGCCTATTTGGATTTTGCCACGGATGCGGCTGCCATTACGGCGTTACATTTGCCAGAAAAATGGCCGAATGTGGTTGTGATGCGCACTTTCTCAAAAGCGTATGGCTTAGCGAATTTTCGGGTGGGCTATGCTGTCTTTTCAACGCAATTAGCGCCAACCATGCAGGCAGTGCGGTTACCATATAATTTAAATACCCTAACGCAAGTGGCGGCCATAGCTGCGGCAAAAGATCAGAGCTTCTTGCAAGCGACGGTCGCTAAGAATGCCGCTGAACGGCAATTATGGCAACAATTTTTTGACCAACAACAGATTCATTATGATCAGAGTGCTGCCAACTTTATTTTCTTCGAGTATCCGCAAGCTGCCCAACTAGCAGCTTACTTGTTGCACCAAGGCTACAGCCTCCGCACCGGTTTACAGCCAAATTGGTTACGAATGACTTTTGGTACGGCGGCCGATGGACAAAAGTTACGTCAGTTGATTGCGCGCTATGCCGACAAATAAAAGCGTTAATTTAAATAGCTGCGCTAAATTGCAATCTTCGCAATTTGGCGCAGCTATTTAAATTAGATTATTTATAAAATTAACTATCTGTATTATGATGTTAATAATAACCGGTATACTAGATTGGTGCGTTACTATATTTGAAAAGAGGTCACGACGTGCTACACTTTGTTGAACAGTTATACGGCCCGTTTTTTAGCGGTGCTAATTGGAGCCAGGTGATCACTTCACCCAATGATTGGTTAGTGATTTTATCATTGGCAATTATTGAATGTTTATTGTCGGTTGATAATGCCGTGGTGCTGGCAGCCCAAACGCAACGCCTGGATAATTTGCAGGAACGTGAAAAGTCATTGTTTTATGGCTTGTGGGGCGCCTATATCTTCCGCTTTTTAATTATTGGTATTGGCACGTATTTAATTAGCTTTTGGGAAATCAAGGTGCTCGGGGCGGCGTATTTAATTTATTTGGTCTACCGTTTCTTCACCCAGCACCAAAGTAAACCTGAACGGGCCCCGCGTGGTCGTCGTTTTTTTGGTCTCAGTCAGTTTTGGTCAGTTGTGATTCAGATTGAAATGATGGATATTATTTTTTCAATTGATTCAGTGTTGGCTTCGTTAGCAATTTCTGATAATCCAGTAATCGTGTTGATTGGTGGCATGATTGGGATTGCGTGCATGCGGGGCATTGCTGAGATTATTATGCGATTAATGCGTAAGATTCCAGAACTAGAACCAATGGCGTATGGGCTGATTGTCATTATTGCGTTTAAGCTGTTTGTTTCGATTCCAGCGATTGGTTGGGATATTCCTGCCGCCGCATTTGGAATCATTGTCTTAGCTGCCTTTGTCATGACGATGGTGATTCATTTTATTCGGCAACGGCATCAAAAAGCAGATTAAGAAAGGGGATTAAAATAATGCAACTTGGATGGATTGGAACGGGTGTGATGGGCGCAGCTATCGTCAAGAATTTGATGGCAGCTGGGCATACATTGACGGTGTATAATCGTACTAAAAGTAAGACGGATGCTTTGGTGGCACAAGGGGCCACTTGGGCAGAGACGCCGGCTGCCGTCGCAGCTGCCAGTGATGTCGTCTTTACAATGGTTGGTTTTCCGAAAGATGTTGAACAAGTTTATTTCGGTGAGCAAGGTATTTTTAGTCAGCTAGCTGCTGGTAAAACGGTCATTGATATGACGACTAGTCAGCCGAAGTTAGCGGTAAAAATTGCAGCTTATGCGCAAAAGCATGGCATTCAAGCCTTGGATGCCCCGGTTTCAGGTGGTGACATTGGTGCCCAAAAGGCTACTTTAACGGTGATGGTTGGTGGCGATGAGGCGACTTATACTGCTATGCTACCGCTGTTTCAGATATTAGGGCATAAAGTTAATTACTTTGGTGCGGCTGGTACGGGGCAGCATGCTAAAATGGCGAATCAAATCATGATTGCTGGTACCATGACGGGCTTGACGGAGATGCTACTTTATACGGAAGCGGCCGGATTAGATCCAGAAAAAGTGTTGGCTACCTTATCTAGTGGGGGCGCTGATAACTGGAGTATGGAAAACTATGTGCCAAGAATTTTGAAAGCTGATTATACACCCGGATTTTTTGCTCGGCATTTCTTAAAAGATTTGCGGATTGCGTTAACCGAAGCGGATGCCATGGGCTTGGACTTAGTTGCAACTGCGCAGGCAAAACGGTTATATGAAGTCATGGTTGACGTTAAAGGGCTAGGTTCCCAAGGGACCCAAGGGCTGATTAACAGTTATCGTTAAAAGGTTAATCAAGCCTTATGCATAGTGGGGTATGCAAACACAAAAAAGTGGTTGCTATAGGAAGTTGTAAATTCCTGTAGCAACCGCTTTTTGTGTGTTTAGCTTTGATGAAGTGAAGTCTATTGCAACGCTTTAACCGCTGCTTGGGCGGCCACATTCATGATATTCCAAGGTCGGTCGAAACCTGGCTGGAAGAAGAAATCAGTATAAGCTAAATCATAAACAGTGAGCTTAGCCTGAATGGCGAGTGCAATCGTATTGATATTAGCAGTTACATTGGCTTTGGACATGATTTGGGCGCCTAAAATACGACCGGTGGCGGCATCAAATGTTAATTTGAACCACACCTTAGCATTGCCAGCTGCGGTTGGGACGAACTTTGGTTGCGCCGTATCTGTGATCAGGACTGACTTGGTCTGCAAGTCAAAGTTTTTAGCTGTCCCAGCTTTGATACCCGTCGAAGCAAAATGGTAATCAAAGACAGACAGGGCGGATGAACCTGAAACAGCGGGCATGGCAATTTTAGTGCCCAACAGATTCTTAGCGGCAAAGCGCCCTTGCCGCCGAGCATTGGTTGCCAAAGCAATCCGATTAGCCTGACCAGTTGGGGCGAATGGCACTAAGGTCGCATCGCCGACGGCAAAAATATCAGGGTCACTGGTTTGTAAATAATCGTTAATCGTAATGAGGCCATGGGCATCTAGGTCGATGGTATCTTTTAACCACGCTGTGTTGGCTCGAATCCCAGCGGCTGAGACAACTAGGTCAGCCGGATACTCGCCCTGATCGGTGACGACCTTGGTCACTTTACCGGCCGCACCCGCAAAGGACTTGACGCTTTGACCAGTTGCGGCTTGAATCCCGTGTTCAGCCATTTCAGTGGTTAACACTTCAGTAAATTCAGTATCGAGATATAAACTCAATAGGCGTGGTAATAAGTCAATGACAGTAACGTGTTTCCCAGCTTTTGCAAATACTTCAGCGGCTTCGATACCGATATAACCGGAGCCAATGATTACCACGTTTTTAATATCTGGATCGACGGTCTTAGCCTTTAACTTGATGGCCCAATCTCGACCGCGCATCGCATAGATGTTCTTTAAATCGTGACCGGGAACCGGTAATTCAAAAGGGACGGCCCCGACACTGAGGACTAATTTGTCATAAGTTTCATCACGTTCAGCACCAGTTACGTGGTTGACCACGTGGACGGTATGCGCTACTGGGTCAACTTTGGTAATCTCTTGTTCCACAAAGACATGCACGCCTTGGGCCGTCATGTCTTTAGGCGTTGCATAGCGCACGCTGTTAACGTCTTTGACGGTACCTTCAAGGTATAACTGCATCCCACAAGATAGGAATGAGAGGAAGTCGCCTTTTTCGTACCATTGAATTTCGGTATCAGGCTGTTCAGCTAAAATGCCGCGGACCGTTTCATAACCACCATGGGAAGAACCAACTACGATAACTTTCATGATAAAACCTCCAAATATTTAGTTTATAATTGTTCTAATTCACCGTAACATTAATTGTGCACAATTGAAAGCGAAACCAATTACTATTTTTATACTGGCTTTACTTAATGGGAGCAAAGGCGACTAAAAAAGCTGTTTTCAAAGTTTGGTAGGTCACTACCAAATCTGAAAACAGCTTTTCAGTTGAACCTGTTAGTCGATGGTGTCAAAGAAGGTTAACAGTTTTTCTTTGGTGAGCTGGGCTTTTTCGGCGCCCTGGACATCAAATTTGATTTTTCCTTGGTCAAGGACAATTAAGCGATTTCCATATTTGAGGGCGTCATCTAAATGATGGGTAATCATTAAACAAGTCAGCTTTTCTTGCGTGACCCGTTCATTGGTTTGCCGCATCAATTCGGCACTCGTTTTAGGGTCTAAGGCGGCGGTATGTTCATCTAATAAGAGTAAGTCGGGGCGTTGGGCAGTTGCCATTAAGAAGCTTAACGCTTGCCGTTGTCCACCGGATAAATTTTCGGTCGCCGTATTCAAGCGATCCGATAAGCCATTATTCATGGTCGCCGTTAAGTCCTTGAAATGCGGGAGTTGTTGCTTTAAGCGTCTTAAGCGCAACGTCCGATGTTGCCCACGTTGACTCGCCAACAGCAAGTTTTCAGCCACCGTCATCCGCGGGGCCGTGCCCATTTTAGGATCTTGGAAGACACGCGCTAAAAAGGCGGTTCGTTTTTCAACGGAGAGGGACGTAATATCGTGTTCATTTAAATAGATTGACCCACTGTTAACTGGTAATTCACCACTAATCGTATTGAAAAGGGTGGATTTGCCGGCCCCATTGGACCCGAGGACGGTTACGAAGTCGCCATTATAAATGTCTAAGTTTAAATGCCGGAGAATCATCACTTCATTGGGAGTGCCCACGTTCACCCTAGTCACGATATCTTTTAATGCCAGCAATGGTGTCTTAGTTTTCGTCATATTTAGCGACCCCTTTCTTTAATAAATGATTGAGATGGAGCTTTTTGCTAGCCTGTGGCAACATCAGGCAAACGGCCAAGATGATGGCGGATAGCAAGTTCAAATCGTTGGTACTGAAACCGAGTTGTAACACGATTAATAAGACGAACCGATATAAGATACTGCCAAGTGTGACGGCAATTAAACGTTGATTTAAGGTTAAGTCACCGAAGACAACTTCCCCAATAATGATGGAGGCTAGAGCAATCACGATAATCCCAATCCCCATGTTGACGTCAGCATAGCCATTGTTTTGTGCGATTAAAGCACCGCCCATCCCAATCATGCCGTTAGAGACCATTAGTCCCATTATCGTCATGTTGTCGGTATTAATGCCAATTGAACGCGCCATCATCCGGTTATCACCGGTGACGATGAAGGCCTGACCGAGATTAGTTTGTAAGAACAGGATGAGTAATACAGTGACCACTGCAATGACGACCAACCCGACGAAGACGCTGTCAAAGTATTTTGGTAAGCTGGCTAAAAAGTGGTTGGCAAAGATGGTCTGTTTGCCTAATAGCGAGACGTTGGCGCTACCCATAATCCGGAGATTGACGGATAAGCATGCGGTCATCACCAAAATCCCGGCTAATAAAATCGGAATCTTCCCTTTAGTGTATAAGAGTCCAGTGATTAAACCGGCGGCGGCACCCGTGACAAAAGCTAAGAGTGTGGCGGTATATGGGTCCATGCCATGGGCAATTGCGGTTACGGCGGTCGCTGCGCCTAATGGAAAAGTGCCTTCAACGGTCATATCTGGGAAATCTAAAATTCGGAAAGTTAAAAAGAGTGCAATGCCTAAGATGGCCCATAAGAGGCCCTGCCCAATACTTGATACAATCATACTCATTTGTAAATGACCCCTTTCTGTTTGGCTTCTTTCAAGACGCTAGCTGGGAATTTAAGTCCTAATAGTTTGGCTTCACTCAAGTTAAGTGTCATTTTCCCTTTAGTAATGAGTTCAACTGGATAGGTCGCTGTAGCTTTTCCTTTCAAGACCCGGGCTGCCATTTCACCAGATAATTTCCCTAATTGATATTGATCAACGGAGAGCGTGGCGAGCCCGCCATCTTGAACCATGGTATCAACGGCAGGAATAACGGGGATGTTAGCCTTGTTAGTGACTGAAACCAAGGTCTTCATTGCGCTGGCAACTCCGTTATCTTGAGGGGCATAGACGGCGTCAACTTGTGACGCCATCGTTTCAGCAACTTGTTGCATATCGTTAGTGCTAGAGATGGTATATAACTTGTATGCAATCCCAGCTTGGTGACAAATTTTGGCGAATTTCTTAGCGTTATATTCGCCACCATGATCAGAAGTCGTATAGATAATGCCAATCTTTTTAGCTTTAGGGACGAGTTTTCGTAATAAAGCTAAATGGGACTTTAATGGTGATTCACCGGAAGTCCCCGTGATGTTAGCGCCGGGTTTAGTATTACTTTTAATCAGACCGCCGCCAACTGGATCAGTAATCCCTGCGAGAATTACCGGCGTTTGTTTTCCAGCCGCATTGGCTAAAGCTTGGGCAGCGGGAGTCGCAATAGCGATGGTTTCATCCGCATTTTCATTGATGAATTTTTGGCTCATTGTTTTCAGATTACTCTGATCACCTTGTGCATTTTGATAATCAATCTTAACGGTTTTACCGGGCACATAACCGTATTCTTTTAATCCAGCTAGAATCCCGCGATGAATGGCGTCTAAGGCAGGGTGGGTTTCCAATTGTAAAATCCCGACTGTAGGGACTTTCTTTGAACTAGTAGTTTTTTTGGCTGTTTGGTTCGTCAGGACAAAAGCGACACCTAAGAAGACGACCAAAGCGCTAATAAATGCAAGCATACGTTTCAATGTGGTTCACCTCAACTTAATTATTTCAAACTCTTTTTTTCGGGCAGCTAGTTAGGCTAACTTAGCTTGCTTGGTGCGGGGATGATGTCAGTCATGATGGTCATCCTCATCACCATGACTGTAACTGCATGTCAGCGTGACTAAATTGGACCAATAAAAAAAGGGCAAACCAGTAAGCTCTGGTTTGCCCTTTACGGAACCGAAGCCTGCTGTGTTAAAACCCATGCAGACTTCTTTGGATAACAAAGTGAGTCGGCACAGATACAAACTGTTTGCCAGATTGTATCCGTGTTGACGGAATTACAATCTGAATTGCCGGCTTTGCCATGAACGATTCAAGTTGACTTGTCCTAACTTTGTCATTTCCAGTTCCTCGCTTTCATTTATCGAATGAACTCAGTATAGCCACAGTTAAAAATACTGTCAAGCTAAAATTTTAAAATGCAGGTTGTTTTATTATGAGTTGACAATTAAAAACAATCGTGGTAGATTAATTCTAAATTAAGAACAAATTAGACGTTGAAGAGAAGAGTAGCGATAATGATGATTTTTCAGAGAGCTTCGAAGTGGTGTGAGGAGCAAATCAATCATTAGGTGAAGATGAGCTTGGAGTCATCGTACGGGTCGCAAGGCTACGTACGCGGTCGCAACCGATAACTTGCGGAGTATCCTGCATAATAGGGCACTTGTCGAGATTGGTATTGTGAAATGCCAATAAATAACGGTGGTAACGCGAAAGTTTTCGTCCGTTAATTTCTATTTTAGAAATTAACGGACGAAAACTTTTTTGTGTTTAAAGTGAATGAAAGGTGGTTAGTAAGTTGACGGTGATTGCACGTAATGGTCTGTCAAAGACCCAAGGACAGTGGCGGCGACCAAAATTAGCGACGGCGGCCACTCAATTATTAATTTTGAATTTAATGCCAACTAAACAAGCGACGGAGCAACAATTCTTACAACGGTTAGCAATGGGACCCACCGATGTGGCGGTGACCTTCATGTATCCAGCTAGCCATCATTTTAAAGGTATCGATCAAGCGACGATTGCGGCTAATTATGTGACGTTAGCACAAATTCAAGCTGAACATTTTGATGGCTTGATTGTCACTGGCGCCCCCGTAGAACAGCTGCCCTTTACAGCAGTCGATTATTGGTCAGAATTACAGACGATTATCACGTGGGCACAAACGCATGTTAGTCAGACGTTATTTGAATGCTGGGCGGCTCAAGCTGGGCTATATCTTCAGTTTGGAATCGATAAACAGCTGGTTGCTCATAAGATTTTTGGCGTTTATACCGCAACTACGGTGGACCGGGCCTCGCCCTTAATGGCTGGATTAACTCAGCCAGCAAGTTTGAAGATGCCGCAATCACGACAGTCACAATTGGTATTGCCAGCTAAATTACCGGCCGAGCTACAACTAGTTGCGACCAATGCACAAGTGGGGCCGCTAGTCTTAGCAGCCCCGGCCCAACATGCGGTGTATGTAACGGGGCATCCGGAATATGCGGCTGAAACGTTGGCATTGGAGTATCGGCGTGATCGGCAACAACACCGACCGATTCAGCAACCACAGCATTATTTTAGCGATTCACATGGGACAATTGATTATAGCTGGCAACAGGCCAGTTGCCAATTTTATCAGAATTGGGTGGCAACCCTTAAATTAATGAAAGCGGGTTTAGAAAAATGACAACTAAAAAGAATTTACACTTTGAAACTTTACAAGTCCATGCTGGTCAGACAGTTGATGAAACGGGCGCTCGAGCGGTACCAATCTATCAAACAACATCGTATGTATTTAAAGATGCAAAGCAAGCAGCTGGGCGGTTTGCGCTGACGGATGCTGGGAATATCTATACCCGGTTGACGAATCCCACAACTGCGGTCGTAGATAAGCGGGTGGCCGCATTGGAACATGGGACTGCCGGGGTTACACTGGCAACGGGCGCTGCGGCCATTACCGCCGCCATCCTCACGATTGCCGAACAGGGTGATGAAATTGTTGCAGCGAAGACACTTTACGGCGGAACGTATGACTTATTAAGTGTGACCTTGAAAAAGTTAGGCATTACGACGCACTTTGTTGATCCTGATGATCCTAATAATTTTGAAGCTAAAATTAATGCACATACCAAAGCCTTATATGTAGAAAGTATTGGGAATCCAGGTATTAATCTAGTTGATTTTGAAGCGCTTGGTGCGATTGCACATCGACATCACATTATTTTAATTGTGGATAATACATTTGGGACCCCGTACCTTGTTCGACCGTTGGAACATGGCGCAGATATTGTAATTCATTCAGCCACTAAATTTATCGGTGGTCATGGGACGACCATGGGTGGCGTCATCGTTGAAGGCGGCGATTTTGATTGGCAAGCTAGCGGGAAGTATCCAGGATTTACGACCCCCAGTCCGCAGTACAATGGCTTAGTCTTTGCTGATTTAGGTGAGAGTGCTTTTACGACAAAAGTGCGGGCGGAAGCATTGCGAGATACTGGGGCAGCAATTAGTCCCTTTAATTCTTTCTTACTGTTGCAAGGACTAGAATCATTGTCATTACGAGTTGAGCGGCACGTTGCGAATACTCGTAAAATCGTGGCGTTCTTGAATAATCATCCCAAAGTAGCTTGGATTAATTATCCGGAATTACCGGATAGCCCCTACCATGCACTTGCCACTAAGTATTTTCCCAATGGGGTAGGATCCATCTTTACCATTGGCCTTACGGGCGGTGAGACTGCTGGCAAGGCCTTAATTGAACACCTAAAGTTATTCTCGTTATTAGCCAATGTGGCAGATGCGAAATCGTTAATCATTCACCCGGCCTCCACGACGCACGCCCAGTTATCACATGATGAATTACTGGCTGCCGGGGTGACGCCCGACTTAATTCGGTTATCCGTGGGGATTGAAAATGTCACCGATTTGATTGCCGATTTAGATCAGGCGTTAGCCCAAGTTTAAGATGATTGGAGTGGTGCAAATGGCAACGACCATTGAAGTTGGCCTGTTAGGGCTCGGAACCGTTGGTAGTGGAGTGGTCACGCGCTTGACGCAGGCCATGACGAGGATTGAACAACAACAGGGGGTTCATTTTCACTTGGCAATGGTGGCGGTGCACCATTTTAAGCAGGCACGGTCTGTAACCTTGCCCGTGGGGACCCGGTTAACCACCGCGCTGCAGGCGGTCGTGACGGCACCAGAAATTCAAATTGTGATTGAAGTGATGGGCACGATTACCACTGCTAAAGCGGCTATTATTTCAGCGTTTCAACATGGTAAGTCGGTGGTGACGGCTAATAAGGATTTGATGGCCCTTGCCGGCCCGGAGTTAGTCGCATTAGCGCAGTATTATCAGGTGGATCTGTTTTATGAAGCCAGTGTCGCCGGTGGCATTCCGATTTTGAGGACTTTAGCAGATAGTTATGCGACGGATGAGATTCAGCAAGTTGTGGGAATTATTAATGGGACGGCTAATTATATCTTAAGTGCGATGACGGCTGGACAGCCTTATGATCAGGCGTTAGCGTCCGCCCAGGCGGCAGGGTATGCCGAGGCTAATCCGACTAATGATGTTCTGGGACTTGATGCCACTTACAAATTAATGATTTTGAGTCAATTTGCGTTTGGACAGGCATTAACCGTGGCTGAAATTCAACCTGTGGGGATTGATACCTTAACAGCGGCGCAATGTCAGCAGGCGGCTAGTGCTGGTTGGCAACTCAAATTATTGGCGCAGGCACAACAACGCCAAGGTCGACTTTATTGTCGGGTGGCGCCAGTAGCAGTTGCGCAGACGGTGCCGATAAGTCAAGTTGCCGGTGTTCAAAATGGCATTGCCGTTACTAGCGAAGCCCTAGGAGCGACGCTATATACCGGACCAGGGGCTGGGGGTGCTGCAACTGCGAATAGTGTCCTGAACGATTTATTGGTTGCTGCTAGTCATTTGATTCAGCACACTAGTGGGCGGGCGTTTAATGCTAATCAGGCCACGTTACCAGTGACCAATTTACGAACGGTCCCACAAGCCTATTTGGTATTTACCACCGTGGCGATTGGACGGCCAGTAGCTGCTAACATCCAGCAACGAACTGCTAATTGTTACCAGACCATTGTTGTAACGCCCAGTCAGTTAGCGACTATCGTGTGGCAACTGGTTCGACAGGGGGCGGGGCCGGTCACGACGGTCCCAATTGCTTTTTCCACAAGCTGGGCAAGTACGTCCACGGTTCAACCGGTTAGGCCATCCGTAAACATTTGAAAAAGGACGCTTGGGTACAGTATACTGTACGTAAGTGTCCTTTTTTACGGCACTGATAAAGGAAAACCTGAAGCAGCCGGGTTTTGAAACGTGTTCGTCAAGTTTGCCAGTCAGTGCACTTAATGCTAGCTGGCCTTGATTCACACTCTGAATTGGAGTGAACAATATGAAAATTGCGGTAGTAACCGATAGTTCGGCTAATTTAAGTGCCCAGACGGCCGCCGATTATAAAATCACGGTGGTGAATGATCCGATTATGTTTGGCAACCATGTCTATCATGAAAATGTCGATATTAATGCGGATCAATTTTATCGCTTATTAAAAGTTGAAAAAGATATTCCGACGATTTCACAGATTTCGATGTCTGAAATGCAAGTGGTTTTTGATACGTTAAAAGCCGCTGGCTATGACCAAGTCTTGGTGATCGGGTTGAGCAGTGGTATCAGTGGCTATGTGAATAATCTCAAAACATACGCCCCCTCTGTTAAGGGGATGCAAGTTAATGTTTTTGATTCACGGACGGCCTGTGCTGGCACTGGTAACATGGTTAAGTTGGCGGCGGCCATGGCTTTAGCTGGCTATGGTATGACGGAAATTTTAACGCAATTAACCCAATTACGAACGATGACTAAAACGGTCTTTATTGTGAACAGTATGCGTCATTTAGTGAAGAACGGGCGGATATACAATAATAGTAGCTTGGCCGGGACGATGGTCTTACGTAATAAACCAATTATTACGTTCAATGACCACGGTAAGATTCAATTATTAGGTAAAGAGCGAACCTTGAAAAATGCCCAACAAGCGGTGCAAGAGGAATTCGATCGCTTTGTCATTAAAACGCAATTACCGGTACGGTTGGATATTATTAGCGCCAATGATACGGATATTGTTGAGGATTGGGCGAGTGAGTTGCGTTATCAATTCCCAGCTGTGCGGGTTAAAACTGGTGAAATCGGTCCTTTGATGGGGGTCTTAACGGGCGAACATGCCTTGGGAATGATTTGGTCATTAGACTGGCAACCTTTGTTGGCTAGCTTGCCAGCGCCGCGGTCAGTAGTTGATCAAGTTCCTACGTCTGAAAACTAATTTAATTAGTTCTTAATCAGGGTTGACAATCTTAATTAATAATATTAAGATTAGAACATTAAAACTTGATGAAAAGCTGATTTGGTTAGAAGAAGTCGTTAAATTGACATGCTGAGAGAGCGCCAGCCGCTGTAAAGGTGCCATGGCAATTTAATTAAAGTTCAACCTTGGCGTAGACTTTACGAGGTCTGCAGGGTGGCACCCGGTAACGTGCTAGCGTTGACTGTGAGTTAACGTACTGAGTTGGAACGTGTGAGCGTTCCTTAAATTAAGGTGGTCACCCGTGTAAACGGCCTTTGGATGCAAATCCAGAGGCCGTTTTTCTATCAAGTGCAAAACACATAAGTCCCATTTTTGGCCCATTCATAGAAAATCCACATAGTTTTAGAACCAACCGTCGGACACATAACCATCGTTGAAAGGAAGTTTTAGCTTATGAAGTATGGCATTATTGGCGCTGGCGCCATGGGATATCGGTACGGGATTATGTTACAACAAAACGCAAATGTGCAAGTTGATTTTATTGAGACTTGGCAGCCTAACGTTGAAAAAGTTCGTGCGCAAGGTGGCGTACAGGTCGCTCGTGACCACGAAAATCGGCAGTTAGTGCCCATCAATATTTATTACCCTGAAGACTATCAGGGCCATCCGGATGTTTGGATTATCTTCAAAAAGCAGATGCAACTAGCGGATGAGCTTAAACGCGATGCACCACTGTTTCATGATGATCAGTATGTCTTTTCAGCGATGAATGGGATGGGGCACTTTGAAAAAATTGCACAGTACTTTGCGGCTGATCACATTATCGGCGGTACTGCCATGATTGCGACGGTCTTAAATGGCCCCGGCAAGGTTGATTTCATGGGAGCTGTCGGGAGTGAAGCAATGCATATGAGCAAGTACGCGGGGCCAATTGATGCAACGACCAAAGCGGTGATGGCTGATTTCAAAGCAGCTGACTTGAACCCTATCTGGTCGGATAATTTTATGGGGATGTGTCTTTCAAAAGTAGTTTTTAACGCCGTGACAAATAGCCTATGTACGATGTTCGAACTACAAATGGGGCAGTTCATTGAATATCCAGGCGTCAAGGATATGGCAACGCAACTATTTAATGAAGCTTACGATGCATGTGAACGGGCGGGCATCAAGTTAATTGAGAGCCGGCAAGCAGCCGTCGATTCAGTGGCGACGGTTAGTCGAGCTTATAAATATCACTATCCTTCCATGTATCAAGATTTCGCCAACGGCCGGCCAACCGAAGTCGATTATATTAATGGCTATATTGCAAAATTAGGTCGGGAACATGATTATGTTTGTCGGGTGCATGAGTTTGTGACACATGAAGTTCACTTAGCCGAAATGATGCGCCAATACAAAACCGTTTAATGCGGGTGTTAGATCTGAAATTATTCAGATCTTTTTTTGGGTTAGTTATGACACTATGTTTAAACGTAAAATGATGAATTTGAAGAAACTGTATGAAAATGGAATGAAATATTTCATAACTTTTTTCAAATCAATCAAAACTTAATATTATAAGGTTGGAACCGTTATCTTTTGGATTGGTCTATACATAACTTGTGTCACTCAACTGTTATCTTATGTCATGCTGTGATAGTATTTACAACGTGTTAAAAAAGATGACAGGGAGAAATTGGTATGAAGACATATTTTCAAAGGATGGGGCAATCACTAATGTTGCCGATCGCCACATTACCGGCGGCCGCAATCTTAGTGGGGCTCGGTAACTATTTACCGAAGACTTGGCTATTATCACGGTTCATGATTAATGGTGGCGATGTCGTTTTAAATAACTTAGCACTATTATTTGCCGTTGGTTTGTCAGTCGGCATGTCTAAAAATAAAGATGGCTCTGCGGCAATCGCTGGGGTGGTCGCTTACTTAGTGCCGACAACGATGCTACAGCCAGGTGGTACGATTGGATTAGCGAATTTATTGGGTATCAAAGTCGGGGCCGTGCGTTCGGCTTTTAGTTATGTGAATCAAAATGTGCTGATTGGGATTTGTGCCGGCTTGATTGCGGCCGCGCTCTATAATCGGTTACATGAAGTCAAGTTACCGATGGCGTTATCCTTCTTTAGTGGGAAACGATTAGTGCCAATTGCGGCGGCGTTTGTCATGCTATTTTTCACGGCTGGGATGTACTTTGTTTGGCCAGCCGTTTATGATGCCATGGTTTTATTTGCCACGAGTATTTCGAAGTTAGGCTTTGTCGGGGCCGCATTGTATGGATTCTTCAACCGGTTGTTAATTCCAACTGGCTTGCATCATGCGTTGAATTCGGTGTTTTGGTTTAATGTGGCCGGCATTAACGATATTGGTAATTTCTGGGCTAGCAAAGGGGTTAAAGGCGTTACCGGGATGTATGAAGCTGGTTTCTTCCCAGTGATGATGTTTGGATTACCAGCTGGGGCGTATGCGATTTATCGTAATGCGTTACCAGAACGTAAAAAAGAGACCGGGTCGTTAATGTTGGCTGGGGCGTTTGCTTCCTTCTTTACTGGGGTAACGGAACCGTTGGAATTTTCATTTATGTTTGTGGCTTGGCCATTATACGTATTACATGCTATTTTTATGGGATTATCCTTAGGTTTTGCGGCGTTAATGCATTGGACCGCTAGTTTTTCATTTAGTGGTGGCCTAGTCGATTACTTATTGAGTTTTCGGATGCCACTGGCTAATCAACCATACATGTTATTAGTCCAAGGGGCTGTGATGGCAGCCATTTATTATTTTGGGTTTAATTTTGCAATTCAAAAATTTGATTTAAAGACCCCCGGGCGCGAACCCGTGGTTGCAGCAGATACCACTACGGCGGTTGTCGATAGTGATCCGAATGATGATAAATTTATGAAACAGGCGAAACAAATTTATGCCGCAATTGGTGGGCGTGACAATATTAGTGTGATTAATAATTGTACGACCCGGTTACGGTTACAGTTAAATGATACTGGTAAAGTGGATCAACCGGCAGTTAAAGCCGCTGGCGTCCCAGGCTTAAACGTGTTGGATGTGCACAATATTCATATCGTGATTGGGACAGAAGTGCAGTTCGTTGCCGAAGCCTTACAGGATTTGTTCGATGGTAAAGTGAGTGCCACGCAAACGCAGTCTACTGATACCACAACCGCGGTCGCCGCAACAACAACGACTGATACGCCAAGTGGACCGGTCACGACGGTGTTGCAAGCGCCGGCGACTGGGGCCTTAATGCCAATCAGTGCGGTCTCAGATGCCACCTTCTCACAAAAGCTATTGGGGGATGGCTATGCGGTGGAACCAACGACGAATGAAGTCGTTTCACCAGTTAGTGGCGAAGTGACCAGTATCTTTCCGACCAAGCACGCTTTAGGTCTAAAAACAGCCTCAGGGTTAGAAATTTTGTTACACATGGGGATTAATACCGTTGAAATGAATGGGACGCCATTTGACTTACACGTGGCAGCTGGTGATCAGATTGCAGCCGGAACCGCAGTGGCAACGGTTGATTTGGCTGCTATCAAAGCTGCTGGTAAAGCGACGACGATGATGGTCGTTATCACGAATATGGATCAAGTTACCAAGTTAACTTTAAATACAACGAAGACAGTCATGGCTGGTGATATCATTGGCGCAGCCGAATAAGGTTGCTTAAGTGGATTAAAAAATAAGCTGGGTCAACCTAGTTTAAGGTCGTCTAACGCTAAAACAGTTGCGTTAGACGATTTTTTTGTGCCGTGCGAATAGCATCACGTGTCGCTTAAGTTGCTAAATTATTAGGGGCTGATATGCTGGAGGAGTCAAAGGGGGAGTTCAAGATGTTCAAACGAGTTGGTTCTGCAGTATTGGCATTGACGGCTATCATGGGGTTAGGGACGCTACTGGTCACTGGCTTTGAGGGCAAGAATTTTGATAGTCGGACAATGGACCAAGCAGTTGCGGTGGCCGCTAACAAGCCAGCACCAGTTTGCACCACGGCCCAACGGTTAGATAATCAGCAAATTCTAAAACAGACGACGGCGATTAATCAAAAGGCCGACACGAGTGTCGACACTGCGAATAATCAAGCTAGCGTGATTTTACGTGAAAATAGCTAGGCCAAGTAGGTTGACCTTGATAGGGCCACTTAGGTTGATGAGCGTATCAACTTAAGTGGCTTTTAGATTAAAGTCTGGCGTTAGCGCAAAAAAGCTGTCACTAGTCATCAATTTTTGATGACTAGTGACAGCTTTTTACCGGATTGCAAGTTGCTTAATGATAATTACTGATTTCAATCAGGTTATTATCAGGATCGCGAACATATAATGATGTTAATTGCCCATGGGCACCGGTTCGTTCAACGGGACCGGCGACAATTGGAACGAAATAACTATTTAAATGGTGTTCGATATCAGCAATTTTATCACGGGCAATCAAACAAAGATCGGCACTACCAGGGGTTGGGGTGCCCGCCAAAGGTTCATGGGGAGCGTCAACGGTTTGGAAGTTGATCTTTTGTTTGCCGACTAACACCGCTTGGCGGTCGCCATCAAATGTCACGATGGGCAAATCGAAAACTTCATGGTAAAAACGGAGTGACCGGGAGAGGTCGGTGACGGTTAAAACGAGATGATCAATGTCACGAATATTCACAGGCTCAAATCCTTTCAAAATGAATTCGCTTCCTAGTATACCACGGGATGCCCTCATTTTTGACAACCTTAACAATTCATAGTAAGGTAATAACTACTAAGAAGGAGGACTATTTGTGATAACGATTCGACCAGCTGATCAAGATGACGCGGGCCAGATAGCACCGCTAATTAATATGATCTTTGATGAAATGCAACTTGAGGAACTAGACGACATTCCCGAACCTGACTTAGAGCAGGCCATTATTGCCGCGTATCAGACACCTGCGTATTTGTCTGAAAAAGCGACGACGGTAGTGGCCGAGGCCGATGGTCAAGTGGTTGGGGTGGCATTTGGTTACCCCGACAAGAATGAAGATGCCGTCGATGACGTGCTTGCACAAGTCACGGCGGCTAACGATGCGTTTGGTTCCGCATTTGAAGCTGAAACTGAAAGTTATGAACATGAATGGTACTTGGACTCGATTGCGGTTGATCCCAATTATCAAGGGCATGGCATTGGGGGGCGTTTGTTAGCAGCCTTACCCAAGTATGCACGGCAAGCCGGCCAGCAACGGATTGGCTTGAACGTTGATATGGCTAACCCGGGTGCAAAAAAGCTTTATGATCGTCACGATTATGAAACTGTCGGGATTAAGCCAATTGGTGATCATATGTATTTTCATATGCAGTATGAGTTAAATAAGGATTTAGTCATGGCATAGCGCCGCTAATCCTTGATTGGCAGGCCTCGTTAGACAACGGGGCCTGTTTTGCAGGGGCAATAAATGAAAGTGTAGGATGAAAACAAAATGGCTTTATTAGAAGTAACTGATTTGTCGCAAAGCTTCGCTGACCGTAAATTATACGAAGGTGCTAGCTTTACGTTAGAACGAGCTGATCACCTGGGAATTGTTGGTCAAAATGGGGCGGGTAAAAGTACCTTAATTAAGATTTTGACTGGTCAGATTCTACCATTAGAAGGTGAGATTAAATGGCAACGTCATATTCGGACGGGTTATTTGGATCAGTATGCGGATATTCCAGCGGGGATGACGTTATACGCCTTTTTAAAGACCGCTTTTCAGTGGTTGTTTGACTTAGATGAAAAGATGCAACAATATTATGCCGATTATGCTGAAAATATGGACGACGTGCTCCTAGAACGTGCTGGTCGGATTCAAGAAACCTTGGAAGCTAATAATTTTTATGATATTGAAACTGAAATGGAACGAGTAATTACCGGGTTAGGCTTAGATGAGATTGGCCGCGACCATGTCATTAGTGAGATGTCTGGTGGCCAACGGTCCAAGATTATTTTGGCCAAACTATTGTTGGAAAATCCAGATGTGATTATTTTAGATGAACCAACTAACTATTTGGATACCGCACATATTACGTGGTTGGAAGATTACCTGAATAGTTTTGCGGGAGCCGTTATGGTTATCTCGCATGATTATGACTTTTTACAGCGGGTCACGAACTGTATCTGTGATGTGGCGTTTGGCAAAATCATCAAGTATCGGGGTGATTTTAAGTCAGCGATGCGGCAAAAAGAAGCACGGAAACAAGCTCAATTAAAGGCCTTTGAAAAGCAACAAGTTGTGATTGATAAGGCTGAAAAGTTCATTCGTAAGAACAAGGCCGGGTCGAAATCAACGATGGCTAAATCACGAGAGAAGATGCTATCGCATTTGGATCGTGTTGATCCACCGAGTGAAAATGCCCATGCGAAATTCTCATTTCCGTACCTGGATACTGGCTCACAGAATGCGTTAAGTGTGATGAAGCTGTCCGTGGGTTATGGGAAGCCGTTGCTAGCCCCCGTCACGTTTACCATGACTAATGGTGAAAAACTAGCTTTTAAAGGGTTTAATGGGGTTGGTAAGTCAACTTTGATTAAATCCATTCTAGGGGTTATTCCGGCGCTAGGCGGTAAGTCCGACTTTTCACCTTCAGCTAAGATTAATTATTTCAATCAAGACTTAGAGTGGGACCATCCAGAATGGACGCCGTTACAGACGATTCAAAATGATTATCCGACAATGCTCCCAAAGACGATTCGCACGAAGCTTGCCAAGTGTGGAATTAATGCGGCGAATGCCATGAAACCAATGCACTTATTGAGTGGTGGGGAACAGACCAAGGTTAAGTTGGCGTTATTGGAACTCATTCCATGTAATTTCTTAATTATGGATGAACCAACCAATCATTTGGACGATGAAACTAAAGCTGGTTTGAAACGCGCGTTACAAGTCTTTGCGGGTAACTTGATTCTGGTTAGTCATGAAAGTAGTTTCGTGGATGACTGGGTTGATAAAGAATTAAACGTTGAAAAGCTGAGTTTGAAAGATCGTCAAGCTTAGTCAGCTGTTAAGGGACCGTGAACAGTGACGTTCACGGTTCTTTTTTAGATCGCAATAATTATTTACACAAAACATACAAAAAAATTACTAAAAATTGATAGCTACGGAATCTATAATCCGTAAAAATAAAAGATGGCAATGGGGGTCAAATTAATTTTTGCAAGGAGTTAGGATGTTAACACAGGGGCAGGGATTGTTCTACAGTAGTATGCTGGTCATTTTTTTATTAGGGATGGTCGCACAATGGTATTACCGCACTTATTTTGAGTTTTTGATGTTAGTCCACACGGTTGAGATTCTTTTCATGGGAGTCATTGGCTGGTATCGGTTAGGACCGGTTATCTGGTTGCCACTATTGGGGTTGTGGCTACTAGGAGCAGTGGCTATTTGTGTCATGCATCAATTTGCCAAATGAGGCTATTTTAGAGGTAATCAAAAGAAAAACAGTCGCCGCAAGCGTTCTTAACTTGCAGCGACTGTTCTTTGTTAGTGGTTGTCACTTATTCAACGATTTGACTAAGATCGTGGTCGTCCGGTAAGGTTAACCCCCGATTAGTCACACTAGTTGAGAAGACAATTTGAGTACTTGTTTTGCCGAAAGTTTGAATTTTATTGACAAATTCATCTAAGGCTTGGGTCGATTCAAAGACGACCTTTAAGATTTGAGAATATTCACCGGTGACACAATCACATTCGAGAATATTAGGGACACTAGCGACGAACGGGTAAAACCGTTCTTTTTGCGTTGGTTCTAATTGCAATTGAATGTAGGCCTTAATGCGATAATTTAACTTTTCGTAGTTCAAGTTAGCTTGATAGTCACGAATAATACCACTTTTCTTAAGCCGGGCAATGCGAGCAGAAATCGCTGGTGATGAGATGAAGCATTGATCTGCTAAGGATTTGAGTGAGATTCGCGCGTCTAATTGTAAGGCGTTCAAAATCTTTAAATCGGTTTTATCCATATATAAAACGCCTCCCTGAGTCTTTAATAGTATCATAGCATACTTTCACAGCAGGTTTTAATTTTGTCATTCAAATGAGCTAAAATTAGGGTTATTAGTGATTATTTAATATTAACCACTAAAACTGGTATGATAGATTTTAACATAACAAGTGGGGTGGTTAGATGCGAACAGCACGAGTACAAGCAGCGGTTGCAACCGTTTGGCGACAGCCAAAAGTTGCGTCAACTGACTTGGCGGCCTTGGCTAATCAAGGCCTGCAGGGTTGGCTAACGAAATTGTCAGATGCCGATACACTGCGGTTAGAGCGGGATAATATTTTAGTCACACAGGCCCTGTTTAATGACTTGATCCTAGTTGAACGGTTGGTGGATGGCTGGGCGTATGGCTACGTGGTGAGTCAAGCTGATGAGCGGCATCCGCAAGGCTATCCGGGTTGGATTTGGGCGGCACAATTATCGTTAGTTGAACTTCCCATCCAAACCGGGCCCTTGGTAACCGTTCGGCGAGCGATTACACCGTTATTGCGGTCAGACGGCACAACCTTGCGTCAATTAAGATTGGGAACGCAATTACCGGTGATCACTAGTCAAGACGGGCACTATGATGTCGTCCAAACACCGTTAGGCCCCGGACGCCTGGCGAAGCGAGCGACCCAGTTTGACTTTGCAACGGCGGGATTGACGCCAGGGGGCACGATGATCAAGCTGGGACAACGCTTTTTAGATGATCGTTATTTATGGGGTGGTATTAGCGCTGATGGCTTTGATTGTTCTGGTTTTGCCTGGGCGTTACATCGTTGCATCGGGGTTAATTTAGCTCGTGATGTGAGTGAGCAAGTGTTAAGTGGGGTCACAGTCACTTTGGCGACGGCCCAACCTGGCGATTTATGTTTCTTTGCGCATGATCATGGTCGTGGTCGTTTACATCATGTGGCCTTGTACGCCGGTGATGGCTGGTTATTACATGCCCCGACCCCTGGCAAGCACGTGACTTATCTACAATTGTCAGCAACTTACTTGCAGGATGAATTGGTTCAAATTAAACGTAATTGGGAAAATGAATGAGGCGGATGATGTTACGAAAATTAAAGTTTCTTAAATGGCTTGTCTTGGCGCTAGTGTTGGTTGTTGGGTTAAGCGGTTGTACTAAAAAGCCAACAACAACGTCGACGACTGCTAGTCATGTGAGTAAAAAAAAGCAGTCACCCTATCTTAAAAGTACGCGGCCTACGTTTTATGTGCACGGCTTTCAAGGCAGTGCTAAGTCAACTAATACATTGATTAAGCATGCCGTTAAAACGGCGCATGCCGATAAGGTGCTCGTTGCCACGGTTAGTACCACCGGGACAGTGACGTTAACGGGGCACTGGTCCGCGCAAGCGCGCAATCCAATTATTCAAGTCGTTTTTAAGAATAATTTAGCGCAATACGAGCAACAAAGTGCGTGGTTGGCAAAAGTCATTACGACCGTTCAATCACAGCATGCATTTAAAACGTATAATATTGTGGCGCATTCTGCGGGGTGTGTGGCGAGTGTTAATATGGCAATGACGACCCAGGCCAGCGGTTTTCCGAAGCTGAAAAAGTTAGTCACCATTGCAGGGCCCTTTGATGGGGTCGTGGGTGAAGATGATGTTGCTAATCAAAATTCGTTTCTGTCATCTGGTGCCCCCAAATATTTACATGCAGCTTATGACTTGTTAGCTGCTAAACGCACGAACTTTCCTCGTGGAGTGCAGCTGTTAAATGTGGTGGGTAATTTAGATGACGGCACGAACTCTGACAGCTTAGTGACCAATGTTTCAGCGCGGTCAATCAAGTATCTGTTACGGGGCCGTGACGTGCATTACACTGAAGCTGACTTCCATGGTAAAAAGGCGCAACATATGCAGTTACATGAAAATGCTAAGGTTGCTTTGACCGTGAATCGCTATCTATGGCATCGTTAAAGAATCACCGACTAAAGCTGAGCTTGGGGCAAACGCCCAGGCTCAGCTTTTTTGGCGCATGGATTTAATTAAGCCAAAAACAAAAAATAAGCCAGTCGTAGCATTTCATATAGGGCGTATAAGGCCACCAGATAAACGGCGGAAATGCCGCCATAGACTAAATAGTGATAATAGCGCATGTTAAAGCCTCCTCGAGATTGTTTAACTGTAGTGTAAAACGTTTTCATTGACGAAACAATCGAAACGCACTCGGTTTAAGCGGAAAGTTTAAAAATAACCTAACTTAAAGTCAAAGCATTAGCTAAAAGCTTTTGGGTGTGGTATGGTTGATACTTAGTTTGGGACATGTGGAGTAACCAAACGTAACTGAAGAATCTCAGATTTTGATTAAAGTAATTTTAGTATGAAGTACGATGCCCTAGTATCAGTACCCAGAATTATTTACAAAATTTCCTGAGCATTAGGAAAGGACGTAATAAAGTGCGTGTAACAATTAATAAAGGCCAAGTGGTCTATCAAGACATTCCACTCATGACCGCTAGACAACGTTATATTAAAGCGGATGTCTGGGAAATTAAAAAAGCTATCATTGAAAAATCAGCGATTAACGGCTGGACAGTGGAAGCTTTACAACAATTTAATTAAGCTATTAATGGTAGGCCACGACGCAAATTGTCGTGGCCTTTTTGTGGGAGTGAAGTTACGATGAATGTATCACAAGTGGTCAATCGACCTTTAATTAGTATTACCAATGTTATTTGGAGTTTTGATCCGGTAACACAACAGTTATTAGTCTTATTATTGCAACGGTCAACGGCGCCGTTTAAGGACACATGGGGCCTACCGACGACTTATTTGCGGGCGGATGAAAGTGCGGATGCGGCGGCGCTACGCTTAGTACGCGAAAAATTAGACGTCACGTTACCAAGTTTGCATACAGAACAACTGGCGACATTTACGAATGTCCATCGGGGCAGTGGTGAACGTGAATTAGCATTGACCTATATGGTTTATTTGCCAGTTAAGCCAACTTTAATACCAGGCTATGGCGCTAAAGCGGTCCAATGGTTTACGGTAACCCCAGCCGGTGATCGCGATGATTTAGTCACAGCGAATTTGGCGTTTAAAGGCTTACCCGATTCAGTGAGTCGGGCGGTTTACTATGCCAATCCGGATCGGTATGCGACGACGGCTGGATTGACCGCGGATCATACGTTGATTTTACGAACAGCCTTTACACGAGTTCGGAATCGTTTAGCGTATGCACCGACAATTTTGTTGGTTTTGGGCGACCGATTTACCCTGAAGCAAGCGCGTGAATTATATGCGATTATGCAACGGAAATCCGTTACAGCCATTGATAACTCCAATTTCCGCAAAACTCACGTCCATTTATTTGATGAAATTGGTCTAACTAAAAAGCAAGGTTCTGGACGACCGGCTAAAGTCTATCGATTGAAAACAGTAGTTGACAGTTAAATTTTGGCATGGTAATCTGATGGCACCTTAAAGGTAAAAAAGACCTAAAATATAACAGCGCTGTTATTTAGGACAATCATGGGGGATTGAAACGATGGAAGTAAAGGGCAATCGGCTCTTGTTACTAATCGGAACTGCGTGGCTTTTTGATGCATTGGATGTGGCCTTATTATCATTTATTATGCCGGTCATTAAGGAAAGCTGGCAGTTGTCAGCGGGTCAATTGGGGGCCGTGGGGGCGGTAACCTCGTTAGGAATGATTATTGGGGCACTCGGCTGTGGTTATTTAGCCGATAAGTTTGGGCGTAAGCCAGTGTTAATTGCAACCTTGTTATTATTTTCAACTGGTAATTTATTATTAACATTAACACCAAATGTTGGCTGGTTTTTAGTGGTCCGCTTGATTACGGGGATTGGTCTTGGTGGTGAGCTACCAGTGGCTGCGGCCGTAATTGCGGATAATTTTACTGGGACTAAACGAGCGCGAATGCTAGTGTTAGTCGATAGTTTTTGGGCTTTCGGTTGGATTCTAGCGTCAATTTTGGCGTTCTTGGTCATGCCACGGTTTGGCTGGCGGGTGACGGTCTTAATCACAGCCTTAATGGGTGTATATGCTCTATTAATGCGCCGTCACTTACCAGATCCGAAACCAATTACTAGTCATAAGTTAGGTTTTGGCCCAGCTTTGAAGCGAATTTGGTCAACGGAATATCGGCAAACAACGATTTGCATGAGTATTTTATGGTTTGTCATCATGTTTGTTTATTATGGGCTATTTTTATGGTTGCCAAGTGTCTTGGTGTTGCGGGGATTTTCAATCGTGCATAGCTTTGGTTATACGATTTTAATGAGTTTAGCGCAATTACCTGGCTATTACTTGGCCGCCTGGTTGATTGGTAAGTTACCACGGAAGCTTGTTTTAGCGATTTACATGCTCGGAACCATGATTAGTGCCGCCGTTTTTGGGGTCGCTACCTCGGAAACGATGCTTTTAATCAGTGGGGCGTGGTTATCGTTCTTCACGTTAGGCGCATGGGGCATTATGATTGCGTTCACGCCAGGTCAATTTGAGGCAAGTATTCGTGGGATGGGCATGGGATTTGCACAGTCAATTGGTCGAATTGGTGCGACTATTGGTCCTTATTTGATTGGGGTGCTAATTGCCGTAGGATTCAAGATTCCCGCTATTTTCGCCATTTTTGTTGGCGCCTTATTAATCGGTATTTTAGTGGTCCTCTTAGGTTTACGTGATGCGGATCGTTAATTAAATAAGACCTGTTGAGGGTGGTCAAAAATCGAATAGTTACAAGCAAGCGGCGGTCATTCTGGTTTTGAGAATGATTGCCGCTTTCGGTGCACTTGATGAACGATGCAAACACGTATTTCATGCTTTAAATGGTATGATAGGACATATCAAAAATACGAAAGTGAGGCTTAACAATGGCCGTTGGTTTAATCATTATTGCTAGTCTAGCCGTTCTGGGTTCAGGCTATAATTTTATACGATTACAACTTGATTGCCGCCAACTTATTGATTACCAATTAAGTTATCATAAAACGATGACACCAACTCAAATTCGGCATAGTCGGCGTTTCTTCTTTAAGAGTGAAATTCAAAAGTCGTCAGCTTATCGAAAGTTAAAGGGCTGGAACCGGCTTGGTAGGGGCTTAGGGATTATTGGTCTAGTTCTAATTGGCTTACAATTGCTTGATGTAATGACTTTTTTTGACAATCAGCAGGCTTGGTTCACTGCTGGTTGGGCAATGATGTTAGTTGGATTTAGTCTAGCTTGGGTGGTTAATTGGCGGTTGCGGCAGCAGTTATTGCAAGTATTGACACCAGCTACGGCCAGCAAATCGGTGGACTTGATGATGACGCCCGCACCACTTGGTCAACAAGCATTACGACATCGACTAGGCTTGGGCGTCAGTGTGAGTGTCTTTTTAGTGGTGACGACCCTGGCTAGTGCGTTGTCAATCTTACCGGCTGAAGGAGTTGTCACTAAAGTGGACCAATTATTGGCTAGTCGTCCGGCAGGTATTTCAATGACAGAATCACAAGCGACATCGGCCACGGTGTCAAGTAAGTCGCAAGGTTCAGCGACTAAGACGAGTAATGACACCACGACTACCACTAGTAGTAGTCGTGCGGAAAGTCAATCAGCGGGGGTTGATCGGGCTGAGCAGGATGCAGCCTATGTGCGAACTTTGACGCCCAAGCACGAAGCCTATTTGACGACGCAAGAAAAAGTTGGCCTGATTTCGATGTATTATTTAGCGATAACACATGGATCACCAGCGGGGATGGAAGATGATCCGAGTGTGACGTATACCTATCACTTGATTAGGAACTATCAACCGTTAACGATTGTGCTGAAAGCGACTGGTACCAAAAATGAGTTCTTTTATCTAGCGCAAATAGATAAGCAAAATCATGTTCGGTTGTATCATTTTACCAGTCAGACGCCAACTGAGTTGCATGGATTGGTACCGGCTTATCAAGAATATCCGCAGTCTAAAGTTAAGCTTGGTCAATTGATTGCGGGCTATTATTCGGAAGCGGATGGGGCATATCATCGAACAATGTGGGCGATGCAGGCCGGCGATGCTTGGCAGTATTAAGCGGTGGTTAATATAAATTTAATCGTGGTTTTGATTACGTTAATGAACTAATTAATTGGATTTGATGGCTAAAATTGTTGACGGTGCGATGATCTAGTTTCAAAATGACCCATAATATTTTTTGTTACCGAGTAAGAAAGCCGTCAGACCAGCTTTTTTTGAGGTGTTTTAAGTTGCGAACGAAGCGTTTAGATTCTATGATAAAGCCGATAAAAAGATTGGAGTGGCGTAGATGACGACGGCAAATGTGCGGCTAAAATATCAAGCAGGTGACCGACTCAAAATGCAATTAATGCTAGCTGATGCGAATTTAGAAATTCAAACAGATCAAGTTTTACAACGCCTAGTTAGGCGAGCTAGCCGGCGTCTAAACTTAACGGGTGCTAGTCAGACGGTTGCTCATCAAATTGCAGTTGATCTGGGGTATTACTTGTTTTGCCATCAGTATCAAATGCCACGGGCTGCCTATGATTTATTGGCGGTTGCGGAACAGACCTTAACCGGATTAGTGCCAACCTATTGAAGCTGGAGAAATTTAAATATATCACAGAGAAGATTGAAAGAGGGATTTTATGGAAAGCACCAAGCGATTAAGAAAACTTGTATTTACTGGCTTATTTGCAGCAATTATATTTATTGGGATTAGTGTGGTTCGGATTCCGTTGCCAGCAATTGTTGGCCGACCTTTTATTCATTTTGGCAATATTCTAACGGTCATTGCGGTAATGTTGTTGGGTTTTGGTTATGGGGCCATCGCTGGGGCAATTGGTTTAGGCCTCTTTGATGTATTGAATGGCTATGCAGCCACAGCCTGGCTAACGATTTTAGAGGCTATTATCCTGGCGGCTGTCGTTAGCTTGGTTTTTCGTGTGGTTGGATATGATGAACATAATTTAGCTAAGTTGTATGTGGTTGCCTTCATGGCCGGTGTGATTAAAGTGGTGACGTCATGGGGGAGTGGCGTGATCATGGCACTGATGGCCGGAACAACCTTGAAAGTAGCAGTAATTGGGGCTTTTACTAGCTTATTGGCAGCGGTGATTAATGCCGTGGCGTGCTTGGTAGTAGTCCCAATTTTATATCGGTTGTTAGTTAGATTAGGGTTTAATCGTCGACGCTTCAATTAAGGGGGCCGATGCGAGCGCATGTGCTTCATTAAACATGGGCTTTTTTTGTTGCCATTGAGTTAAGCATGGTAAGATGGATGTCATGTGTCATGATAGTTAACAGACTGAATGTTTTTGGTGTAAAATGGACCTATTAGACTAAGCGACCGAGTGAACGATATTAGGAGTGAGTAATTTTGCGACAGAAACGGGGATTATTAAGATTCTGTTTATTTTTATTGGCATTATTTATGGGGTGGCAGTTAACGACGGTTGGTCAGGCAGCCACGTCGTTGACTGCCTTGACGAGTAATTATAATACAATACCTGGTAGAAGACTTACCGGGAGTGGCTATACCATCAGTTCCTATCCGACGCTTAGTGCGGTTAAAGCTAATAATACGAGTGGCGGTCGTGTGACCACTGCGACAACCCAAATCTCCATTCAATTTACCGGTTCGATGACGATGTCTAGCAGTGCTGACGGTGGTTTTGCTTCGGCATACTTTGATGTGATGACTGCGGATGGGACAACGGTTAGTACTGGGGCACCAACTTTAATTAATGGTAAGGGTGCTACGTCGATGTCGCTTGCTAAGACGCAGACCATTACGGTGGATTTAGCGAAATTAAAAGATGATTTACCCTTGTACATTGGATTTACGTTTACGCCTTCAAAAGAAGCGACGACTAAAATTAGTTATGGCTTTGCTCAGATTACGGGGAATACTAATTTGACCCCTAAGATTTCGACCGTACTGTATTCGACTTCAATGAGTATTATTGGGACTGGGACAGTTGTCGGAGATACAATTAGTAGTGATGTTAATAGTGTTTCAACTTCTGTTATAGCTGGTACAGGTTATTTTTTGAATTTAGGAACAACTTTAATTGGGAAAAATAGTGTGACGATTACTGAAAGCAACGAGTTTGGTGATAGTGGAACAGTGACAGCGCCAGTGCAGCGAACGATTACCTTAGCAGCTGATAACAAGGATTTAGCCCTGACCAATGATGAGATTGACTCATTAGCGGGAAAGAGTGATAGTGAGGTGATCCAATGGCTAGCGACTAAGGGCGGCATCACGGCTAAGTATGATGATGACGAGACTAGTGATGGCATTAATATCACATCGAGCGATACCGGGTTAGCTGCTGAGTTAGCCGCCCTGGCTGAAGGGGACAGTACTGACTTGACTTTATCTGCGAGTGATAGTAACAATAACAAAGCTACCGATGACTTGAAGTTGAACGTTACGCGGTCTGTGGGAACATTGAGTTTAGACACGGTATCGGACAAGGTTAGTTTTGGGAGTAATGAGGTCCCGGTGAAAGAAACCTTAATTAATCCAACGAGTAACTGGCAAGTCACCATTAATGATACTCGAGCTAAAGGGGCTAATTGGTATCTATATGCCTCTGCGTCAACGTTGACTTCGGCGAATACAACGTTAAAGGGTAATTTGATTTATCGCGATGGGACTGCTGATAATCAGGTGATAACCAATCAATCGACGCTAGTTGCTTCCGGTGCTCGTGCCAGCGATACGACGAATGCGACGGCGGACTGGTCAGCTAATAAGGGGATCTTTTTAGACGTCCAACCAGGCGTGGTTGCCGGTGCTTATAATGGGACGGTTAACTGGAGTTTACAAGATACCCCTGATAAATGATAAATAGCTTTTTTGTTAGTACCCCCCGTAACGCTCAAGGTTACGGGGGTTTATGTTGCCATTCATGATTATCCGAACAATAAACTTTGGTATAATCAGAGACAGACGACTTATCTTGGAGGCATAAATGAAAGCTAAAGATTTTCAATTAACCATTCCAGCTGATATTGGCGAACGTTTGCAACTGGAAAACAAAACAACTGCGAAGTTAATCGTTAAACGGGGGCGGTTAGTCGTACAATTTGATGAATCTCGCTTAAGTATTTTTCAAAAGCGGGTTTTAGCATGGCCATTGATTCTAGCTTTGATTGCAAGTTGCGGTTATTACTGGTTTTGTGGGTGGCAACAGCACAACTATGTCCGATTAACCGGGAACGATTCACTGGCAACGACGATTATTGTCGTGGGCGTTATTATGGGAACATTGCTATTTGCCATCTTTTTTATTCACGACCGGAATAATCCGAATAATCATTTTGCTAAAAATATTTATTGGCGAAACTTTCCCGTGATTGTCCTATCCTTTGCACTGATTTTAGGGCTGGTGTTAACGGGCAGTATGTGGCTATTAGGCATGTTGTTTAGAGGAGCAACTTTTGATCGGTTTACGGCCAGTATCATTTTATTTGTGTTTGGTATTTTTATTAATTTAGCCATGATTTATTTTGCGTTAATCGTGGATGCGACCATTTTAACGACGGTATTAACTTTAGTGATTATTAGTGGCGTCGTGATTTCGATGGCAGTCAATGATCAACGTTATTGGTGGCATCATAACTTGAGCTTTTTAGGAACGACGGATGCCTCCAGTGGGTGGCAATTTAATGCGACTTTGATTTTGTCAGCGTTATTAATGTTAGCTTTAATTGATTATTTATTTGTCAGTTTACGGCGTACTTTTCCAAAGTCCCGGCAACTCTTTGTTTTAAGAGCCTTGTTGACTTTAACGGCTGTTGATTTAGGCTTAGTGGGCGTTTTTCCCAACAATGTTGCTTACCATGCCTTACATGATCAAGTTGCCATTTTTTTAGTATATTTTATTATTGCGTTAATTGTCGGGATTCGGTGGTTATTGCCACAAATCAGCAAAGACTTTTTGTATTTATCAGATGGGGTTGGTATCGCTTTGGTCGTCGCGGCCGTTCTATTTCAAGTGGTGGGCTATTTTTCATTGACCGTCTTTGAAATGGTAGCTTTTGTGATGGCCTTCGGGTGGTTGCTGATGCTGTTAGATCGGATTGAAGCGTTAATCGACTTAGGGATTGAAAGTAAGATCACACGTGGCAAATAAATCGTGTTAACCGGTTAGGGCGTAAACGTCACAATTCGACTGGAAAACACTCAAAAATCCCCGCAACTATTAGCCGTAGTTGCGGGGATTGGTGTCTCTAAAGTGCAAAGCTAATCGCAATGTCGTTATGCTAATAACCATGCGGATGAGGACAAAATAAAAAGCCATCGGTTAAGATGACTTTACATACAGCTTGCCAGTATTTAATGGTCGTTATGATTAGTACTGAAATTAGCGAACGTCACTTATACTAACAACTGTATAATGGCGATATAACAAGTGTTCTGGAGCTTGTTGTATCGATTTGAAACTCATTAATGGAGATGGCGAGAGTCGAACTCGCGTCCAAGCATATTGCCCTTCGGATATCTACGCTCATATTCATACTATTTAAAGTTCATCACTACAAACGCCGTATGACAGGGCACCCAGTAATGACTAACCTGATTAGTCTCTTCTCGTTACTTCAGGTGGGAGTATTGAGCGTGAGTCCACTAAATTTAAGACCCAGATCCAGAACATGGACGATCCTGGGAGGATCTACGTTAAGCGCTTATTAAGCAGCTAAAGCGTAAGAATTATTATTATTTTTTGCAGTTATAATTTAAACTGAGCGTTTTTACGTAGACGCAACCTACGAAACGCAATCCGAACTCAAACTATACCTGTCGAATCCAGAACATCCCCAAATTCAACACTACCAGTGTAGCATAGCTTGGATTAACTGCCAACTAATAAGTTTTTAGCTCAGTCGTTGATGAAGTTGGTGCAGCATTTTACGAACGTTCAGCGATAAGACCATGACTGCCAGGATAATCAAGAGACCCCCAAATAAATCAAAGCTAGTGAGTTGAATGTGTAAAAACAAGACGGAACAAATGGTCGCTGCCAAGGGTTCAAAGGCATCTAGTAGGCTAGCTGTCGTCGGCAAGATATCACTTAAACTACGGGCAAATAGCCAAAATGGCACGACCGTTCCTAGCACAATAATTAAGCCAATCAGGCTGATCTCACTAATAGTTAAGGTGAGGTGTAACCGCCACATTGGTTGTAAGGCCATCAAGAAAATCCCAGCAATCAGCAGGCCCCAACCGGTAACCGTGGGGGCACCAAATCTTGGCAATAATGAGCGTGGAATTAAGGTATTAGTTGCAACCCCTACGGCTGATAAGCCACCCCAGAATAAAACGGCGGGTGAAATAGCTAGACTATTTAAATGCCCGTGGGTCACAATCAGGAGGGTGCCAATAAAGGCCATTAACATCCCAATTCCTTCGGCCCGGGTCGGCCGCACCTGTTTAAAAATTAAAAAATAAATACTAATAATAAATGGCCCTAAAAATTGAATAATGGTTGCCACTGGCGCATTGCCAACTTTAACGGCTTCAAAATAGCAAAGTTGAACGGGAATGAGTCCGAGTAAGCCGTAACTAACGACTTGCCAACCGTCACGAGCATGGGCCAATAAGCGCAAGGGCTTAGCGCCGCCGAGTTGACTACATAGTAATAAAATTAGGCCAGCGCTGATCATGCGAATCTGGGTGAGCCACATCGCCGTAATTCGGGGATTGTTAAGAAATAAATGGCTAGCAGCGACCCCCGAGACGCCCCATAAAACGCACGCAGTACTAGCTAAAAGGACGCCCCGTAAATGATGTTGACGTGTCATTGGACGGGCCACTTCCGACTAAATGTTGATTTGATAAACATTGATTGCACCCCTTTAATAATGAAAATTAGCAAAGCAAGTTTCATTATAGCAAACGAATGGGCGATAACTGGTGGTGTTAGCGATTATTCACGTAATTATCATGGCCCTATTATTTTTAATGGTTAAGTCGCTAAAATAGCTTAATCGAGTTTGTTTCTACTATATTAAGGGTTTTAATTAGTAGACTGTAATTTGATGACCATAGTTATTTCATAAAACCGGCATATTTTGTTACAAATTTGTTGATATACTAAAACTGAAAATTAGCGTAAAGTGGGGTATGATATTAGTTAGGCCAAGCGTTCGGTAACTAAGATAACCAAGCGAACCTGGCATAAATTTATCGATAATAACCTTACGATAAACTTGGAGGACGATGTTAATGAAATTACTAATGATTGAAGACAATAAATCAGTTTCTGAAATGATGGCCATGTTTTTTAAAAAGGAACAGTGGGATGCCCATTTTGCCTATGAAGGTAATGAGGCAGTCAAGATGTTTAATGAAGATGTCGATGGTTGGGATATGGTGACCCTTGATTTGAACTTGCCTGGTAAAGATGGCATGCAAGTTAGTGCAGATATTCGCAAAGTTTCACCAACTGTACCAATTATTATGTTGACGGCGCGTGACTCAGAGAGTGATCAAGTTTTGGGCTTGGAAATGGGTGCTGATGATTATGTAACCAAACCGTTTTCACCAATTACATTGATTGCCAGGATTAAAGCGTTGCATCGACGTGCTGACTTAGGTAAAACCGTGACGACGGAACCGGCGGAAAATGTTGTCAGTGATTTTGATGTCCAAACCGATCATTTTAAGCTAAATACTAAAACGCGGGAAGCTTACTTGGCAGACCAGCAGATTGCTGATTTGACGCCTAAGGAGTTTGATTTATTGAAGACGCTCGCGCAAAAGCCCCGGCAAGTATTCTCGCGCGAACAACTTTTACAACTGGTTTGGGATTATGAATATTATGGGGATGAACGCACGGTTGATGCCCATATTAAAAAGTTACGGCAAAAAATTGAAAAAGCCGGTCCCCAAATCATTCAGACTGTTTGGGGGGTTGGTTATAAGTTTGACGATAGTGGAGTTGACGCTAAATGAAACTGATCTACCAACAAATGTTGTCCTTTTTTGCCGTCATTATTACCGTCATTGTGGTGCTCGGGTTTGCGTTTATTCGGACCACCAAAACCATGATTTACCAAAATTCATGGCAGCAGCTACAGCAATATGCGACGAGTATTGAAAAGGAAGCCATTCGTTATAATACGAAAACGCATAAGGTGGTTGGTTTTAATCAACAATTTTTAAACGATGGGACCGCCATTTTACGTGACCAGCATATTCATTTTTCGGTTTATGATGCCAATAAAAAGATCGTTTATCCGAATACGTTGGGCATGGGGAGTATGCCAAATGGGGCCTTTTATGCGCCGAGTATTTCGGCTAGTGATTGGAAAAAGTTGAAGCGCAACAAGACGATTACTAAGTCGCCGCACGTCAGCTTTAAGTCACGTAGACACGATCGGCCAGTTAATACACCATCTTTGAAGACGATTGATGTTTTAGTCCCGTTATTTTACAAAAATGGGACTACGAAAAAATTCGTCGGGGCAATTTCGATTGGGTCGTTTGAACAAACGTTACAAGCCAATGAGCAACAGATTGAAAATAATCTGTTCATTGCGTTGCTAGTTTCAGGGATTACGGCTTTATTGTTAAGTTATATTCTTGCACGCTATTCAGTTCGACGGATTAATCGCTTGCGCTACGCAACGCATTCAGTGGCCAACGGTGATTTCGATATTCAAGTTGACAGTAATCACAAAGATGAAATTGATGATTTGGCCGATGATTTTAATGGAATGGTGACGTCTTTACGTGCTTCGGATGATGAAATTAAACGCCAAGAACAACGGCGCCGTGAGTTTATGGCGGATGCAGCCCATGAGATGCGGACACCGCTAACGACGATTAATGGATTGTTGGAGGGGCTCGCGTATGATGCAATTCCAGAAGAGGATAAGGGACATTCAATTGAGTTAATGCAAAATGAAACCAAGCGGTTGATTCGATTAGTCAATGAGAACTTAGACTATGAAAAAATCCGGACTGGTCAGATTGCATTGAACAAGACCAATTTTGATGGCACTGCTGTTTTAAATAATTTAGTTGAACAACTCACAAAGAAATCAGCGGCAGCGGATGATCAATTCAAGCTTACCGCGCCCGCCGAATTACCCGTTTGGGCGGATTATGATCGCTTTGTGCAAGTGCTATTCAACATTATGCAAAATGCGATTCAATTTTCACAAAACAGCATGATTGAGGTTACGGCACACCGCACGGCCCATGCGGCTGTTGTGGCGGTCCAAGATCATGGTATCGGGATGACTCCTGATCAAGTGAAAAATATTTGGGAGCGGTACTACAAGGCCGATCCATCTCGTAAAAATACGAAATATGGTGAATCTGGCTTAGGGTTAGCGATTTCTCATCAATTGGTCCAACAACATGGTGGATCGATTGCGGTTGAAAGTGAAGCTAATCAGGGCACTTGCTTTACCGTGACTTTCCCGGATAAAGGTTTTGATAAGCCAATAATTGAAGATTAAGTGGGTTTAGCTGTCAAAAGGATTGAGATTAACGTCGCAGTCCTTTTTGTTTGGGCAGCAAACCAGTTCACTCTCGCACTCCGGACCCGAATATGTTACTCTTAATAGGGCTGTGAACAGCGATTTACCGCTATTTTAGATAAGAAAAGAACGAATAGGAGCAAACAAATGCAAAGCGTACAAATTACAGGTAATTCTCAACGAAAAGTCAAAGATGGCTATCCGTTATTAGTGGAAGAAGATTTAAAAGATCCCAGCTTACGATTGACAGATGGGTCTTTCGTAAGATTGATGGCAAGTTCGCAATTTATGGGCTATGCCTTGATTGCAAAGCATCGACGTCAATTGGGTTGGGTCTTGAGCTTAGATGAAACGCAAACCCCAACGCCAGATTACTTCCGAAAATTATTCAAGCAAGCCTTGATTCGGCGGGAAACGTCGATTGATGGTCGTTTACCACACCGGGTATTTAATGCAGCTGGTGATGGCTTAGGCGGGGTGACGATTGACCGTTATGGTGACTATTATGTCTTTACTTGGTATGCCGAAGGAGTTTATCAACAACGCGACATGATCTATGCGGCGTTTGAGACGGCAACTGATCATCAATTCAAAGGGATTTATGCAAAGTTACGGTTTAACGTGGAAGAAGCTAACTTAAAGAGCCAGTTAGTGACTGGGACGGAAGCACCGGAACCATTACTGGTTACTGAAGGTGAAGTGACTTATCCGGTTAACTTGAAAGATGATTTAACAACCGGCTTGTTGTTAGATATGCGACCAATCCGGGATTGGATTGCGAGTGCCGAACTTCAAGGCAAAACGGTCTTAAACTTGTTCAGTCAAGAAAATGGGATTACAGCGGCAGCCGCAGTGGCTGGTGCCGCTAAGACCATCTCGATTGAAACCAATAAAAAAGGAGCAACCGCGACTGCTGAGCAATTGGCGATGAACAATATCGATCCCGATAAGCACGAAATTCGGACAATTGAAGCGAACCGTTACTTGGACTATACCGAGAAACATCATTTGAGTTATGACGTTGTTGTTGTCACGGCGCCAACTTTTGCACGAATTAAAAAGCAAAAGTTCCAAGTAGCGACTGATTTGACAGCTTTATTGACGCAAGCCTTGCCAACCGTCCGGCGCGATGGTCAATTAGTGGTTGCAACGACGGCTAACAATTTCTCGATGAATAAGTTTAAGGAAGCTGTTACCGCGGCGTTTGATGAAAGTGATCGGCAGTTTACCATTACCGAAACGTTCCGATTACCAGCTGACTTTGTGACGCGTAAAGCCTATCTGGCTAGCAACTATTTAAAGGTACTTGTGCTAACGCTCGATAAATAAGTTAATTATGGCTAAAATTAAAAAAATTTAGCACTAAATTAAGGGACCGTTTTCATTAATTGAAAACGGTCCCTTATCGATAAGAAAACGAATTCATGAAAATATAAAATGATTTATTTTCATAGTGCAAGCGCATTTTTTAGCTGGTAAAACGGTTACTTTCCTGTTAAAATTGTTTTTTGTCGTTAGGCATGAGAGAAAACATAGAAATGAGGATTTAGATTAATGGGAATTCTAATTGCACTGATTCCTGCGATTGCGTGGGGTAGTATCGGCTTGATTAGTGGTCATATGGGTGGTTCTGCGCGGCAACAGACCCTTGGTATGACAATGGGTGCTTTGGTATTTGGGCTCATTCTTTGGATTGTGGAACAACCAGCTCTAACCGCAGCGGTATGGATTACTGGGATTGTTTCTGGGCTATTTTGGAGCGTTGGTCAAGGCCAACAATTCACGTCAATGAAAGCCATTGGGATTTCACGGACGACGCCAATGTCAACTGGGATGCAGTTAGTGGCGAATGCCTTAGCTGGTGTCTTGCTGTTCAATGAATGGCATGGCCGGATGTATTGGATTGGCTCAATTTCAGTCATCATTTTGATTGCTGGGGCGGTTTTAACGTCGCTAACTGATCGAACTGACCCGAATCGGAAAGCGTCTGAAAGTTGGGGTGTTGGGATTCGAGCGTTGATTATTTCAACAATCGGGTATGCTGGTTATACGATTGTTGTGCATTATGGGAACGTTAATGCGCAAGCAGTTGTCATGCCCCAAGCGGTTGGGATGCTAATTGGCGCCTTAGTTTGGTCCTTTAAAGACAAGCCTTGGTTAGAAAAAGCAACATATCGCAATATCGTCACCGGACTTGTCTGGGGGATTGGGAACTTATTCATGTTCATGGCGATGGCCCAAATCGGTCAAGCAATTGCTTATTCGCTATCACAAATGGGGATTGTTATTTCAACCTTTGGGAGTATTTACTTACTCGGTGAGCGGAAGACGAAGCGTGAGATGGTTTACGTGGTAATCGGTTCGATATTGGTCATTGTTGGTGGGATTGCATTGTCACTAATGAAAGCTTAATAAAATGAATCAATTTATCAATAAAGATGTCAAAAAGTAACGAAGTTCGGTAACGATTAGGTTATCGGCTTCGTTTTTTTAATAAATTTAGTTATTTTTTTACATAAATTGCGAAAATTTACGAAAAAAACGGGTAAGCGCTTTTCATTCGCTTCATTCGTATTGTATAATGTGAGTTGTTAAATATGTATAGAAAGAGGTAATTATAAATGGCACACATTTCATTTGACAGCTCTAATTTGACTAAGTTTGTTCACGACAACGAACTTGGTGAAATGCAAGCAATGGTCACAGCTGCTGACAAGGAGCTGCGTGAAGGTACTGGCGCCGGTAACGATTTTCGTGGCTGGTTAGACTTACCAACGGATTACGATAAGGAAGAATTCGCCCGCATTAAATCAGCGGCTAAAAAAATTCAATCTGATTCAGATGTCTTAGTTGTAATCGGAATTGGTGGCTCATACCTTGGTGCGCGAGCAGCCATTGAATTTTTACATGAAACTTTCTGGTCATCACTTTCACGTGAAGACCGTAAATTCCCACAAGTTGTCTTTGCTGGGAACTCAATCTCATCTTCATACGTTAATGACTTAGTTCATTTAATCGGTGACCGTGACTTTTCTGTTAATATTATTTCGAAGTCTGGGACGACGACTGAACCTTCAATCGCATTCCGGGTCTTCAAAGAAAAATTGGTTGCTAAGTATGGTGCCGAAGCTGCTAAAGGCCGGATTTTTGCAACAACTGACCGTAAGCGCGGTGCATTGAAGCAAGAAGCTGATGCTGAAGGTTACGAATCATTCGTTATCCCTGATGATGTTGGTGGTCGTTTCACTGTCTTAACTCCAGTTGGCTTGTTACCAATTGCAGTTTCTGGCGGCGATATTGATTCATTGATGAAGGGTGCTGCCGATGGGAAAGCCGTTTATTCTGACGCTGACTTAAGCAAGAATGAAGCTTACCAATATGCTGCTTTCCGGAATATCTTATACCGGAAGGGTTATACCACTGAAATTCTTGAAAACTACGAACCAAATATGGCGATGTTCTCAGAATGGTGGAAGCAATTAATGGGTGAATCCGAAGGTAAAGACCAAAAGGGGATTTACCCATCATCTGCTAACTTTACGACTGACTTACATTCATTGGGTCAATATATCCAAGAAGGTCGTCGTAACTTGATGGAAACTGTCGTTAAAGTTGACAATGCAACGAGTGATGTTGCGATTCCTAAGGAAACTGAAAACCTTGATGGTTTGAAGTATCTTGAAGGTAAGACGATGGCTCAAGTTAACACCAAGGCTTTTGAAGGGGTTATTATGGCCCACGTTGATGGCGGTGTTCCTAACATGGTTGTTAACATTCCTAGCCAAGATGCTTATACTTTGGGTTACATGATTTACTTCTTTGAAGCTGCAGTTGCTATTTCTGGTTACTTAAATGGGATTAACCCATTCAACCAACCAGGGGTCGAAGCTTACAAGAATAACATGTTTGCCTTACTTGGCAAGCCTGGCTACGAAGAATTAACTGCAAAGTTAACTTCACGCCTTAAGTAATAAAATTTACTAAAATAATTATAACGAAGGTCCCACAATCGCTAGCTTGCCTAATGATTGTGGGACCTTTTATGAATTTAAGAGCGTTTTGAAGATAAAACTAGTATAATAAATGCAATTAGAAAATTAATGAGGATACCACTAAATGAAAAAACTGAATTTAATTGAAAGTATTTTAATTGTCATTGGATTGATCATGTTCGGCGTTGGTAGCAAAGTTCAATCGGTTAACACCGCTTTACCATGGTTACAGTACGCTGGTTTAGGTCTGGTATTCATTACTGGGTTAGGTGACGCTATTTATCGGGTAGTCACGAAGCATAGCTTTCTCAAGTGATTGTTTTTAGTAATTAAAAGGCAGGCTTGGACAAAAGAAAACAGTCACTGCAAGAAAGTTATGAATTCTTGCAGTGACTGTTTGTCATTAAGCGGGCCGAAACGTGCGCCAAAAGGCAACTTGTCCCAGTCGCTTTTTAATTATAGATTAAGTGCCAACGAATAAATAATGAAGCCCCCAACTAACATGACGAGAATTGCAATGACTAGCCATAAAACGTTGTAAGCAGCCCGGCCAAACCGATACTGTAAGTGTAGCTTGGCTTGAGAATGATCGTGTTGCGCATTAAATAAGGATGCGTTGGCGTTTTTTACCCAGTCAGCGCCATTTTTACCGTAATAAGGGTTAATACTGCGATGGCGGTCGGTTCGACCATCATGCCTGGCTAACGGTTTATAGAGTTGCATCTCAATCCCCTTTTCGATGGTTTTTAGCTCTTTTGAGCCTTGTATGGGACAGCGTAGTTCTTAGGTGCATCACTGGCCTTGGCGTACTTCCAGTGGCCGGACATCTTCTTCTCGAGGGGGGCGTTTTCTTTGATACAAGTGAAGCGCGAGCCAACGGAGTTTTCAATGATAAAAATCCGGTTAAATTCGTGTCGTGTTTGGACGATGTGACAATCTTCGTGTTCAATCCCGAAAACATCTTTATAGACCAAAAAACATTATCTCCTTTATTTTGACAATCTGAAACAGTTAATTTTTACTAAACGTCGATTTAAGAGACGTTCTTTACCAGTAGCAACATCTCTATTATAAACCCCAGACCAACGGCGTAAAGTCTATTTGCTCGATAAGTTAACTTAATTTCAAACGGTTAGGCCGAAAAAACAGTGTTAGTTGTTCATTTTGTTGCCGTATCAGGACCGATTCAGTAAATGGTTGTTTTGGACCGAACTTGGCAAAATAGGTCATTTTAGCGAAAAACAAAAAGGTCTAAAACACTGATATATCAGTGTTTTAGACCTTAACGGTTCTTTCGGATGCTTGAATTAATCGCCCGCACGGGGATCGAACCCGTAACTCCGCCTTGAGAGGGCGACGTCTTAACCAATTTGACCAGCGGGCAAATTCAATTACTATCTTAGCGAAAACTGGTCAGCTTGTCAATCATTCATTTTAAGCGGAGTCGTAAAATCGTGACAATAACTAGGCCGATAAAAAGAATGAGACAGTAGCTGACGCTACACCAGAAGACAAATGTTAGGAGTTGTGGTAATAAAAAAGTTCGCATGACAGCTAGGCCAATAGCGGTGACTGCCCAGACAATTAATTGCTGCCGAAGCTGATTGAATAAATGGGTAAGTTCTTTAAAGGTCAAAAGGGGTTCCTCCTTAGTATTCAGTGTGGCGGTCTGATGACTAAATTACAAGTCAGAATACTGAATTGTATTGAAATTGATCGTTAGTGATTAAGCGGATTAAATTCAGGTTCAGGTCTTGACATGATTTCATCTTACGGTTAATATTAAAGAGTTGTTATTGGGTATTCGCCAAATGGTAAGGCCGCGGACTCTGAATCCGTAATTTACTGGTTCGAGCCCAGTATACCCAATTAGATTGTCGTATAAGCCATCAATGAAGCCGTCCTGCGGTTAGTTGATGGCTTTTTTTGTAAGCTGAAAATTATTAAGAAATAGTTGACTTGGTTAGCAATTTCTAAAAGTGCTTAAGAAAGCCATAGCCCCCCTAGGCAATAGTTGGCTTCCTTGCTAAGCTTAGTCTTATCAACAACTAAATGATAGTTGCAGGGGGACGTCAACATGAAAAAAGGATTAATTGGGTTAGCAGTCGTTGGATTGGTTATTTTAGGTGCGCTATTCGGTTCTAAACAGGTGACAAAAAATCAAGGGACTGAATTGGCGATGGCTTTGGACAATGTGAATCCGCTGGTTAAAGTCAGTACCGTTTATGCGTTAACGAATACCGCCGTTAAAAAAGGCACCGGCCAAATGGGTGAAACAATCTATACGTATCGGATGGAAACCTATGATCAGGCTGGTAATGTGCGTTGGTTAACCTTTACAGCGGATAAGCGGTTACGCTTAAAGAAATATCTGAAAATTGAAACTAAAGGTCAAAATGTGAACAGTTGGACGGCAGTTGAGCAGACCACCGTGCCAGCTGAGGTCGTTCAAAGACTCGTTGAAAGTTAATTCAGGCGAGGGGGTCATGGCCCCTGAATATGCGCTGCCCAATAGTCCCCGCAAGCCACATGCTTGCAGGGGCTATTTTTGGCGCAATTCATTTTGAAGCAAGGACCTGCACAAATTGCCGTTAAACGCACTTTTGGGTGTGTTTTAAGCGGAATGGTGAAAATAATAGTGGTATGCTGAGACTATGTTTATTAATGAAGTCGCAAAAAATCAATGAGTTGCGACTTTTTAACTGTCAAGGTCGCCATAAGTGAGTTACAATGATTTACGTGAGACTTGTAAAGATGGTTGACAAAGTGACTATTTTTCGTTAGATTAGTATGTTGCGTTGTTATAACATAAATTATATTAGTGAAGGGGAGCGTGTTGATGCTTAAAATAGCGAAAGGTCGGATTTCATATATGGCCGTGATTGGTGCGATCTTATTTATGATCGTCCAAGTTATCGCCAGTTTGAATCTACCTAGTTTGACGTCGAATATTGTGAATAACGGGGTCGCTAAAGGTGATATTAGTTATATTTGGAAAATCGGTTTTGAAATGATTGGATTTTCACTACTATCAGTTGTCGCAGCTTTTGGCAATGTTTTCTTAGCGGCACGATCGTCACAACAGTTAGGTAAGAATTTACGTTCAGATATTTATAAGAAAGTCATTAACTTTTCAAATGATGAGTTTGATAAAGTTGAAACCTCTTCATTAATTACACGGACGACTAATGATGTGGTCCAAATTCAAAATGTTGCGATGATGGCATTACGGATGATGATTATGGCACCTATCATGTTGATTGGGGCGAGCTTTTTAGCCTATACCAAAAGTCATGAGCTCACTTGGATTTTTGTGGTCTCCATTCCAGTGCTCATTCTTTTTATCGGCTTAATCATGATGTTTGCAATTCCATTGTTCCGCGCGATGCAAACAAAAACTGATCGGATTAACTTAGTTTTCCGAGAAGGCTTGACGGGGGTCCGGGTAATCCGGGCGTTCCGGCAAGATAAATTTGAACAAAATCGATTTGAAGAAGCTAACCAAGATTATACGCATAATGCGATTAAAGTGAACACAATTGTGGCGCTGGCCCTTCCGGTCATGACGTTGATCATGAGTGGGACTAACGTGGCGATTGTTTGGTTTGGGGGCCAATTGATTGGCAGTCAGACCATGCCAGTTGGGAACATGATTGCTTTCATGACTTATGCGATGCAAGTTTTGATGAGCTTTATGATGTTAGCGATGGTCTTCGCTTTGATTCCACGGGCCGCCGCCTCAGCTTCACGGATTCAAGAAGTGTTAGCTATTAAAACGAAGATTACAGATCCTGAAAATCCAGTTGCGTTATCAGATACGACTGAACACGCTTTGGCCTTTGAACACGTTGATTACCGTTACCAAAGTGCGGAAGAACTTGCATTAACGGATATTGATTTCGAAGCGCATTCTGGGCAAACGGTGGCCATTATCGGTGGGACTGGGTCTGGTAAGACGACGTTAGTTAACTTAATTCCACGTTTCTATGATATTGATAAAGGGCATGTTCGGGTTGATGGTCAAGATGTTCGGGATATCCGGACGCAAGATTTACATCAAGCTGTTTCATTTGTGCCACAAACGGCGACATTATTTACCGGTACTATTCGCGATAATATGAAATTTGGGAAACCAGATGCGACTGATGATGATATTTGGCATGCGTTAGAAATTGCGCGTTCGACTGACTTCGTTAAAGAAGAAGGCGGGTTAGAGGCGCACGTTGAACAAGGTGGGGGTAACTTCTCCGGTGGACAGCGACAACGATTAGCGATTGCACGTGCTTTAGTTAAGCAGGCTTCCGTTTATGTCTTTGACGATTCATTTTCAGCTTTGGATTTCAAGACAGATGCGCAATTACGGGCTGAACTACGTCAAGATAAGTTAATCCAACAAAGTGTTGTCGTCATCGTTGCGCAACGAATTGCAACAGTTGCTGATGCTGACCTAATTATTGTCTTAGACAATGGTAAAGTGGTTGGTCAAGGGACTCATGCGGAATTGAAAGCAACTAATGACGTGTATCAAGAAATTATGAACTCACAATTACGAGAGGAGGATCAACTGTAATGAGTGAAAAGAAATCAACAAATGAAGCTCAGCCTCGTCCAGCCGGCCCACAACACGGCCCTGGTTCGCATCAGACATTTGAGAAGCCCAAGAGCTTTTGGAAAACCACGATGCGGCTAATGCGGTACATGTCGGACCGTTGGGTTGGTCTAGTGGTTGTCATGATTTTTGCGATTGCATCCGTGATCTTCCAAATTCGGACGCCTAAGATTTTAGGGCAAGCCACGACTGAAATCTATAAAGGAATTATGAAGGGGAATGCCCAGCAGCAAGCCGGTATTCACCAGACTGGGTTTCCAATAAACTTTGAAAAAATTGGACAAATTATCCTCGTTGTTATTTTGATGTACTTGGCTTCGGCGATCTTTAGCTTTATTCAACAATTCATTATGACGCGCATTTCACAAGGAACCGTTTATAAGTTGCGGCGCTCTTTCAAAGGTAAGATGAAAGATGTGCCAATCTCATACTATGATACCCATTCCAATGGGGATATTATGAGTCGAGCCGTTAACGATATGGATAATATCGCCAATACCTTGCAACAAAACTTAACGCAAGCGGTCACGAGTACAGTGACCTTTATTGGGACGTTGTGGATGATGCTTTCAATTAGTTGGAAGTTGACATTAATTGCCTTAGTGACCATTCCATTGAGTGTCGTCGTGGTTGGCGTGATTGCACCTAAGTCACAAAAGTTCTTTGGCACACAACAAAAGAGTTTGGGGTTATTGAATAACCAAGTTGAAGAAAACTATGCTGGTCATGTGGTTATCAAGAGTTTTAATAAAGAACAAGATGCCATTGATGACTTTGAAATCCAAAATGATAATTACTATCGATCAGCCTGGAAAGCCCAATTTATTTCTGGGATTATCATGCCATTGATGATTTTCTTGAATAACATTGGCTACGTTTTCGTTGCGATTATTGGTGGGATTGATGTTGCCAACGGGAAAGTCTCCCTAGGGAACATTCAAGCGTTCTTACAATATACCCAACAATTCTCACAACCAATTTCACAAATGGCAAACTTGTTGAACACGATTCAATCAACGATTGCGTCTGCTGAACGGGTTTTCGAAGTATTAGATGAAGAAGACATGCAACAAACTAAGTCGGCGCTACCAGCGAAGACGGATGATGATAACTTGATTAGTTTGGATCACGTGCAGTTTGGTTATAACAATGGTGACTTATTGTTAACCGACTATAACTTGGATGTCAAACGGGGTCAGCAAGTTGCTATTGTCGGACCAACTGGGGCCGGAAAGACGACCATCATTAACTTGTTGGAACGTTTCTACGATATTAGTGGGGGTTCCATTCGCTTGAACGGGGTCGATACGCGCGATATTTCACGTGAAGACTTACGGTCACACTTTGCGATGGTTTTACAAGACACTTGGTTGTTCACTGGGACGATCTTCGATAACTTGAAGTATGGTCGTGAAACTGCGACGGATGATGAAATCTATGCGGCGGCTAAAGCAGCGCACGTTGACGAATTCGTGCGGAAGTTACCAGATGGCTACCAAACGATTCTGAATGAAGAAGCCTCAAATATTTCACAAGGTCAACGACAATTATTGACGATTGCCCGGGCCTTTGTTGCTGATCCAGAAATCTTGATTTTAGATGAAGCAACAAGTTCAGTTGATACCCGGACGGAAGTGCATATTCAGCACGCAATGGAACGGTTGTTACAAAATCGGACCAGCTTCGTGGTGGCACACCGTTTGTCAACGATTCAAGGTGCCGACAATATTATTGTGATGAACCATGGTTCCGTTGTTGAAACTGGAACACATGAAGGATTGATGGCCCAAAATGGCTTCTATGCCGATTTATATAACAGTCAATTTACCGGTAATATTAGTCTCGACTAAAGGAGGGGTGTCAATTGTTTCGAAAAAAATATGTAATTGCGACCGTGACCGGTCTGATGGCACTAGTCTTAGCGGGCTGTGGTCAGTCAAAATTAACGACGACCAAGTCAACCTATACGCGTAACGGCTTAGTGGCAGCGGTTAAGGGCCAGGCTAGCACGAAAAAGGTCAGTTATCAGATTGATGGTCAAGCGACTAAAAAGCAGACGGTCCACAATGGAACTTTTATTATCCAAGTCCCGACTAAGACGAAACGCCAAGCGGTTAAGTTAACCGCTGGTAGTCGTCAAAAAACGGTCTATGTGAAGGGTGCTAAGCGGATTGCCAGTTACCAGACGTTAGCAACGGCGTATAACCAAGCTTTGATTGCGTCGAAGATGACCAAGTCACAACAAGCGGCGGCTAAAAAGTTACAAACGCAAGCCGCAGCGCTGAAACAACAACAGGCACAGATTCAAGCCGCAGTCAAAAAGGCGAAGGCCCAAGTGGCGCAAGGTGGTACAGCCGCAGTGACTGGTGCACAAACGTTGCAAACGCAACAAACAGCGGCCACTAAGCTCCAAACGCAAGCTGCCAGTTTGCAAGCCAGTCAAAAGACTGTTGCAGCGGCAATGAAGACGGCTAAAAGCCAAGTTAAGGGTGAGCTGTTACCAACCAAGACCCCAACTGGCGTTACTAACGTGGTCACAACTAAAGACTACAAGATTCGAATGAATGTTCAGTCTGGTGACGTCATGGGAACGGCCATGATTGTCCCAACCAAAGCCTTTAAAGATAAGACCCGTCAGAAGAAGTTCGGCGTGTCATTTGCATTAATGACCAGCATGTCTGGGGCGAATGCGAAACAAGTTATGAAAAAGTTTAATAAAGAAACTAAAAATAATAGTAGTAGTACGACGACGATTGATCCGATTACCTCGAAAGGGGTCCGGTTCACCATCGGTATCTCAACGACCAATCTTTATATCTTTATGGCTAAGTAATCACTATGTAAACGTCAAATGCGCCCAGGGGCTAAGCTCCTAAGCGCATTTGACGTTTTTTTATTCGAATGAAAGTTCTAAGAAATAGAGTTGTTTGTTGGGGAGATGCGCAGTTGAAACCCAGACTTCATGGTAATTTGGAACTTTCTTTTCAGTGTAATCGAAGAAGAAGTCCAGTAAATTACCATTTTTAGCGACAAAGTCATCCTGAAAACGATTGACGAGTAGCTTATTATCAGGAAAATAAATTTCTGGATTAGCGACTTTTAGGTGGTCTGGAATGCCCATTCGAATGACATTGGTATACTCCGGCATGGTGAACGAAATTTCTGCTGGATGATGGACGATGTAGAACATAATGTTATAGATTGAGTCAGAATTACTTGCCACGACGAACCAGTCCCTTGCTGAATTTAAACCTATTATACCAAAGTATTGGCGAAAGACAGTAATTGTTTCCAGTCGATGCTTGACAAATCTCTCATAAACAATTAATCTTTTAACTAAATTCCAATTAACCAATTGGGGTAAATGACTCACGAAGGAAGTTGAAAGTTATGGCAACAGTAGCATTGGATTGGAACAACTTAGGGTTCAACTATCGGAATCTTCCATACCGTTATCGCGCTTATTGGAAAGATGGCAGCTGGTATAAAACGGAACTAACCGGTGATGCAACTTTACATATTAGTGAAGGGTCGACGGCCTTACACTACGGGCAACAAGATTTTGAAGGCTTAAAAGCTTATCGGACTAAGGCTGGCGACGTGCAATTGTTCCGGCCGGACCGGAATGCCGCGCGGATGCAAACGAGCTGTGAACGCTTGTTAATGCCACAAATGCCAACTGATATGTTTGTTGACGCGGTTAAATCAGTGGTCAAAGCTAATCAAGATTACATTCCACCATATGGCACCGGCGCAACGTTATATTTGCGGCCACTCATGATTGGGGTCGGTGGTAATATTGGGGTTCACCCAGCTGAAGAATATATCTTCACAGTCTTTGCGATGCCAGTCGGTAGTTACTTTAAAGGCGGGATGACGCCAACTAACTTTACGACCTCTAATTATGATCGGGCCGCCCATAAAGGAACTGGGGCCTATAAGGTCGGTGGTAATTATGCGGCTAGTCTTTTCCCTGGACAAGAAGCCCATCAAAATGGCTATTCTGACTGTGTTTATTTGGACCCCGTTGAGCATCAAAAGATTGAAGAAGTGGGATCGGCTAATTTCTTCGGGATTACTAAGGATAATAAGTTTGTGACGCCAAAGTCGCCATCAATCTTGCCGTCTGTTACGAAGTATTCGTTACTTTATTTAGCGGAACATAAATTTGGTATGGCAGTTGAAGAAGGCGATGTGTATATCAACGACCTAGACCGATTTGCTGAAGCCGGCGCTTGTGGGACCGCGGCCGTTATTTCGCCAATTGGCGGGCTCGAACATCAAGGTAAGCTGCACGTTTTTTATAGCGAAACGGAAGTCGGCCCGGTAACTAAAAAGCTATACGATGAATTAACTGGTATTCAATTTGGTGATCGACCAGCTCCAGCTGGTTGGATTCAAAAAGTACCTTTAGATTAAGGTAGTGATTAAGCAGGAACGACGTCAAGTGACGTTATTCCTGCTTTTTTTATGAAGAAAAGAGTGGTGGTTCACGGTTAGGACGGTTACACTAGGTGTAAAACTTAGAGAGAATAGGACGCTTATAAATGATGTTTACCCAAACCAAACTTGAAATTGATCGTCTAGTTAATCAGCACCTAGTGCCAGGCGTTAGCTATGCATTGCTGCAAGGGTCACAAGTTGATACCGGTCAAGTCGGTGTTGCTCAGATTCAACCAGCAGTCAAACCCTTATGGTCGGATGCCTTGTATGATTTGGCTTCGTTGACGAAGGTCATTGGGACGACGACCTTAGCATTACAATTGCGCGCACAAGACGCATTGGACTTTAACCGGCCCATTCATGATTATTTACCAGCATTTAAAAATCAACAGGTCACAATTCGCCACCTGATGACGCATACGAGTGGGATTAGTGGCTATATTCCGCAGCGAAATACGTTAAGCGCCACTGAATTATTGGCGGCGATTCAACAGTTGCCCATTAGTCAGGCTAACTTGAATCACCGCGTGGTTTATACGGATTTAGTGCCACTTCTAACTGGTTTAATTATTGAAAAAATCTTAGGTCAGGCTATTCAACCAGCTATTATGACCCATGTCATCCAGCCGCTCGGGTTGCCACATGCCACTTTTACCCCGCAACCGGCTAACTGTATCCCAACGGTCTATTCAGCCAAGACTGGTTTGCTTCAAGGCGTGGCGCATGACCCCAAAGCTCGGATTTTGGGCGCGCATTGTGGTTCGGCCGGTTTATTTGCAAGCGTCACTGATTTAGTTCGGTTTGCCCGATTCATGTTAGGTCAATGGCAATTACCAGCGGTACTCACGCCAGCGGTGATTACCAGCTTGTACCAAGATTGGACACCTAATCAGCGGTTGCGGCGAAGCTTTGGCTGGAATTTGTGGCAAGCAGGGCCTCACCGAGCACCAATTATTTTTCATACGGGTTATACGGGGACGTTACTGATGTTGGATCAAACGACGCAATCGGCGTTGATTTTCTTAGCTAATCGGGTCCATCCGACTGCCCCCAACAATGCCTTCCTACCAGCACGACGGCGATTAATTGGCACCTGGGTGGCTGAGACGCTTGAAAATTAATGCTAAGCGGTTTCACAACCGCTTACAACTATGCTAAACTTTAATTACAAATCAAGTAAATGGAGTGAGTGACGTCATGAGTGAACCTTATTTCTTAGCACCAGTTTTTCATGAAAAAATCTGGGGTGGGCAACGATTAAAGACCGACTTCGGTTATGATATTCCAAGCGACCATACCGGTGAATGTTGGGCAATTTCGGCGCATCCCCATGGTCCAGCAACCGTTGAAAATGGGCCTTATCAAGGGATGACCTTGGACCAAGTATGGGCCCAACATCGCGACGTCTTTGGTAATGCTAAGGGTGATGTGTTCCCACTATTAACTAAAATTTTAGATGCTAATGAAGATTTATCCGTTCAAGTGCATCCAGACGATGCTTATGCGGAAAAGCATGAACATGAATTAGGTAAAACGGAATGCTGGTATGTTATTGCCGCTGAACCTGGTGCGACAATGGTCTACGGACATTATGCCAAGACCCGCGAACAATTAGCAGACTGGATTCATAATGGTGAATGGGACAAATTGTTCCGGCGGGTTCCGGTTAAGGCAGGGGACTTCTTGTACGTGCCATCTGGGACGATTCATGCCGTGGGTAAGGGCATCATGGTCTTAGAAACGCAGCAAAGTTCAGATACAACGTATCGGCTTTATGATTGGGATCGGGTGGATCAAACGACTGGTCAAAAGCGGGAGCTACACTTGCAACAATCGATTGATACGACGAACGTGCCGCATCATGATCCTGATTTGGCAATTACCACTACTCAAGTTGGCGATGCGACGGTCACGAAATACGTTGAATCACCATTCTTCGGCGTTTGGCAATGGCGGTTGACGGATGGTCAAGCGACCTTTAATCGTGGTCAAGCCCCATATACGTTAGTTTCAGTCTTAGCAGGTGCTGGGAGTATTACCGTCGACGGTCAGGACTATCCTTTGAAGAAGGGTGTCCACTTTATCTTGCCATTTGATGTTAAACAATGGACTATCAAGGGTGATTTACAATTGATTGCTTCTGAACCAGGGAAACAAGCTTAATTAGTTAACCCCCTTAAACCATAAAAAAGATTGATACTCGTCGATTACGAGTGTCAATCTTTTTTTGCACCACAGCTGATATTATCAGAATAGCTGAAACACTTTCTAAAAGTGCATAAATAAAATTTATCTATTAAGGGGGTGTATTAAAAGGTGTAAAAAAAGCACTGCCGCAGATGTGTCACACAGGCTACGGCAGTGCTTGGTTGAAGCTAATTAAGGTTTAATGATGACATTTTTGGTGAGATCTTCAGTCAACGTATCCAAAGCGCTAAAATCAGCGGCCGGATATTTACGTTGTAGGGTTAATTTTAAAATCCGTTTCGCGAGGGCTTCATTCCGCGCCAAGATAGGGCCATGGAAATAAGAACCGAAAGTGTTTTTGTAAATGACGCCTTCGGATTGATCTTGTCCGTTATTACCATTACCTTGTAAGACTTGACCTAAAGGCCGTTCACCTTGACCTAAAAAGGTAGTCCCGTTATGGTTTTCAAAGCCATAGTAAGTTTGTCCGGTTTCGGTATTTTTAATGGTGATATTGCCAATGAACCGATTGTTATCTTGGCTGAGCGTGTAATGATCTAAGGCACCAATACCAGCAATTTTTTCACCATGGGCGCCAATATAATAATGGCCTAACATTTGGAACCCACCACAAATGGCTAGACAAGGCCCATCGTTTTCAATATAGGCTGTTAAGGCAGCTTTTTTTGTTTGTAAATCTTTAGAAACAATGGTCTGTTCATAGTCTTGACCACCACCAAATAACACAAAGTCATAAGTGTCTTCAGGAAAGGGGTCATCTAAACTAATTAAGTCCACATCGATGGTTGCGTCGACGGCCTTGGCATAGTAGCGCATCGCTAAGAGGTTGCCAATATCGCCATACGTGTTCATGAGGTCGCCATATAGATGGGCCGCTTTTAAAGTATACGTCATAATTACACCATCCCTCCATCGATAATCCCTTGGCTTGCCAGTTGTTTACGTAGTTGTAACATCGCAGTGTAAGTTGCGACGACGTAGACTTGTTGCGTGGGTAATTTTTTGATTTCAGCGGTCATCTTGGTTAAGTCTGGGATAATCGTCAGCTTTTCAGGTGCTACCCCGGCGACTTTCAAACGGAACGTAATATCACGGTAGCGTTCACCACCGCTGATATAAGCGGGGACGTGCATGGATGGTAACTTTTCAAAGTCACCATCCCAAATCCAGCTTGTATCAATCCCGTCAGCGTAATTTGCATTTAACAGGGCCGCAAATGAGAAGGGCCGATCATCAGTGCTAATCATTTGGATAACTTGGTTTAAGCCAACCGGATTCTTTACCAAGATTAACGTGACGTCTTTATCACCAACGTGGAAAATTTCTTGCCGGCCAAAGACTTGTTCATCGTTTTCGCTTAAAGCATGCGCAATCTTAGCGGGGGCAACTGCCATAAAACGGCCGATTGCAAAGGCCGCCAAGGCGTTATAAATGTTGTATTGGCCGCCGATGTTTAAATGCATGGCTTGACCGTTGATTTCAAAGTCGGAAGATGTTGGCGTCATCGCAGTTAAAGCATTGAGCCGATAAGTTAAACGTGGTCGTTCAAAGCCACAATGCGGGCAGAAATACTTCCCCATATTACTGTAAGTTCGGGTATGGTAATGTAAAATATGCTGACAACGCGGACATAGTAAACCATCCGTATTGGCTGGCGCCTTAGTGTCGGTATCGGGCTGATAGTCAAAGCCATAGTAAAGAACCGGGTTAGGCAATTTTTTAGAGTTAAATAAGGGCAAATCACCATTGGCAATAATCGTTGCCGTTGGGGCCAAGGCAATGCCGTCTAAAATCTTTTGATAAGTGGTGTAGATTTCACCATAACGATCCATTTGATCACGGAAGATATTCGTCAAAACGATTGCTTTTGGCGTAATATACTTAGTGACCATAATCACGTTAGCTTCATCAACCTCTAAGACTGCTAGCGGTTTTTGGTGGGCATGTGGTGCAGTTAAAAACGTTGTGACAATCCCTTGTTTCATGTTTGACCCACTCGGATTAGTTAAAATGTCAGGATATTGTTCCCGCAAAACTTTTACCGTCAGTGCCGTTGTCAAAGTTTTGCCATTTGTACCAGTGATGACAATGACGTCGTAATCTTTTGCTAGTTGTTTTAGAATAGTTGGATCTAGTTTTAAGGCTAATTTGCCAGGCAGTGAACTACCACCGCCGCGGAAAGTGTGCAGGAACCAGTAAGCAGACTTACCGGTCCAAGTTGCCAGTGTACTATTAATTGACATCGTATATGGGCCCCTAACTATTTAATAAAATCAGTGGAACTGTGTGTCCTACTCTCAAGTATTTTATACTGAACGCGCCTAAAAGAAAAGCGATACTGTTGGGATTGGCCCGCATTTATGAAATCATTAATGGCTTTTCGCTACTGATTGCTGAAATTCAACCTTAAATCAGCTATAATTAATTAGAAATGTGTAAAAAAGGGGACTGAGTAGCTTGGCACAGTTATTTTTTCGATATGGTGCGATGAATAGCGGTAAAACAATTGAAATCTTGAAAGTTGCCCATAACTATGAAGAACAAAATAAGTCAGTCATTATTATGACGAGTGGTTTGGACAATCGGGATGGCGTGGGCTACGTCGCTAGTCGGATTGGCTTGAAACGACAAGCTATTCCGATTTTTGATGAGACGAACTTATTTGAAAAGGTTGAACAGACTAACCCGGAAGCTGCTTGTGTCCTCATTGATGAGTCGCAATTTTTAAAAAAGCATCACATCATTGAACTGGCACATGTCGTTGATCAGTTACAGATTCCGGTCATGACCTTTGGCCTCAAAAATGATTTTCGAAATGAATTATTTGAAGGTAGTAAATACCTGTTGTTGTATGCGGATAAGATTGAAGAGATGAAGACGATTTGTTGGTTCTGTCGTAAAAAGGCGATTATGAATTTGCGCTTCCACGATGGTCAACCAGTTTACGAGGGCGAACAGGTCCAAATTGGTGGTAATGAAGCCTATTATCCCGTTTGTCGTCGTCATTATTTCTGTCCGCCGAAATTAACGAAGTGAGGAATTAACCAAGCATGGATAAATTTTTTGATAAATTACAAGCCGTTGCCGATCGGTATGAAGAACTCGGTGAATTGTTAAGTGATCCAGAAGTCATTGCCGATAGCCAACGTTTCATGAAGCTGTCAAAAGAAATGGGTAATATTCGTGAAACGGTTGAAAAATACAACCAGTACAAAGATGTGACGAGTCAAATTAAAGAAAATGACGAATTGTTACGTGAAAAGTTGGACGATGACATGAATACGCTGGTCAAAGACGACTTGAAGAGCTTGAATGCCGAAAAAGATCAATTGGAACATGCGATTACCCTCTTAATGTTGCCAACCGACCCGAATGATGATAAGAATATTATCATGGAAATTCATGGGGCTGCTGGTGGTGATGAAGCGAGTTTGTTTGCGGCGGATTTATTTAATATGTACTCTAAATACGCCGAACGTCAGGGTTGGAGTGTTGAAGTCGCTGATCGTAACGAAACCGAAGTGGGTGGTTTTAAAGAAATCGTCTTAATTATTTCCGGGAAGAAAGTTTATTCGAAACTGAAGTATGAAAGTGGTGCGCATCGAGTCCAACGGGTCCCAGTGACAGAATCGGCTGGTCGGGTCCATACCTCAACGGCGACAGTCGGCGTGATGCCGGAAGCTAAAGATGTGGATATTAAGCTCGAACAAAAAGATATTCGAGTGGATGTGTTCCGGTCATCAGGTGCCGGTGGTCAGCATATCAATAAGACCTCTTCAGCAGTCCGGATGACGCATTTACCTACGGGTATCGTAGTTTCAATGCAAGATCAACGGTCGCAACAACAAAATCGGGCGAAAGCAATCGAAATTTTGCGGGCTCGGGTCTATGATTATTATCAATCTAGAGAACAGAACCAATACGATGCAGAACGGAAGTCCGCCGTGGGTTCCGGGGATCGATCTGAACGGATTCGAACTTATAACTTCCCTCAAAACCGCGTGACTGATCATCGCATTGGCTTAACTTTAAATAAACTTGATCGGGTCATGAATGGTGAATTGGATGAAGTGGTCGACGCATTAATCTTAGCCGATCAAACGGAAAAGATGGAGCAATTAACTAATGACTAAAGCCCCCAGTCAACCAACGTACTTTGAAGCCCAGCAATGGGCTTCTTTTTGTCTAAAAACGGCCCAGTTGCCCACTGATAATGCCCGGTTTTTACTGTTAGGATTGACCCATTTAGATCAGACGCAACTGTTGGTTCATTACCGTGACCAGATACCCTTAGCTGACTGGCAGGCATTTCAAGCTGCGGTTCAACGGGTGATTGCTGGTGAACCGGCCCAATACGTACTCGGCCGGGCGCCTTTTTATGGCTTAGAATTGGCTGTTACGCCAGCAGTTTTAATTCCACGCGTTGAAACTGAAGAATTGGTAGATTGGATTTTAACCGATCAGGCGGCTCAGTCGGATTTAACACTTTTGGATGTTGGGACTGGTTCTGGTGCTATTGCCTTGGCTTTAAAGCAATCACAGCCGGATTGGCAAGTGACGGCGAGCGATATTTCGGCGGCCGCTTTAACGGTAGCTAAAACCAATGCTGCCCACTTGAAACTCGCGATTAACTTGGTTGAAAGTGATTTGTTCGCGTCATTACCACCCATTCAATATGATGTGATTGTGAGCAATCCGCCATATATTGCGACGACAGAGCAGTCGGTTATGGATGCTAGTGTCTTAAATTACGAACCCCAGCAAGCGTTATTTGCGGCCCACGCCGGGTTAGCGATTTACGAACGGTTAGCCCAAACGGTGGCCCAACACTTGGCACCACAGGGACGGTTGTATTTAGAATTCGGTTATCAACAAGGCCCGGCAGTACAAGCGTTATTTGAACGGGCCTTGCCCACCGCAGCGATCACGCTACGACAAGATTTAGCCGGTCATGACCGGATGTTGCGTGTAATGATGCAAGCTTAATGAGAGAAAAGGACGGCATATATTATGGAAACAAAAATTTTTAAGCCTACCGACGTGGCCCAAGCAGCCCAGTTAATTCAAGCCGGGCAATTGGTGGCTTTCCCAACGGAAACCGTGTACGGCTTAGGTGCAGATGCCACCAATGTCACGGCAGTTAAACAAGTGTACCAGGCGAAAGGCCGGCCGAGTGATAATCCGTTGATTGTCCATGTGGCGGATGTGGCAACAGTGGAACGGTTTACTCAACCGTTATCGTTGGCGGCAAAAAAGTTGATTAAGGCTTTTTGGCCTGGTCCATTGACCATGATCTTCAAGCTGAAGCCTGCTGCCTTGGCACCGGAAGTCACCGGTGGTTTAATGACAGCCGCTTTTAGAAATCCGAATAATGCGGCAACATTGGCCTTGATTCGCACGGCACAGACCCCCATCGTCGGGCCATCGGCAAATACTTCTGGTAAGCCGAGTCCCACGACTGCCCAACATGTGTATCATGATTTAGCTGGCAAAATCGCCGGTATCTTAGATGATGGTGCGACTAAAGTCGGCGTTGAATCTACGGTATTGGATTTATCCGGTACGCAACCGGCCATTTTACGGCCTGGGGCGGTTACTGCAGCTGAGATTGAAGCCATCATTGGGTCACCCGTCTTAACGGAACAACAGCATGTTGGCGTGACAGAAGTGCCAAAAGCACCAGGAATGAAATATAAACATTATGCGCCGGATGCCCAAGTCTATATTGTGGATCAGGTTACTGACTGGCCGCAAGCCTTAACTTGGGCGCAGCGGCAATCATCATCAGTTGGGGTGATGGCAACCAATGTTATCTTAACTAACAATCAGATTCCAGCAAATTGCGAACAATTTTCGTTAGGAAATGATATTCAATCGGCAAGCCGTGAGCTGTTCGCCGGCTTACGACACTTCGATACTGAAACTGATATTAAGATTATTCTGTGCCAAGCCTTTGAAAATAAGGGGTTAGGGGCAGCGTATATGAATCGGCTAAATAAATCTGCCGGCCAGACCCATTTTAGTGTATAATAACGTCAGTTAGTAAAACACGAAGATTGTCACTTGCGAAACGGAGGAAATAGTCATGAATTACCAAGAACAAGATCCAGCAGTTTGGACGGCAATTAAGCAGGAACAAGCACGGCAGCAACATAATATTGAGTTGATTGCTTCAGAAAACATCGTCTCCAAAGGTGTGCGGGCTGCTCAAGGCAGTGTTTTGACGAATAAGTATTCAGAAGGTTATCCTGGGCATCGGTTTTATGGGGGCAATGAGTTTATTGACCAAGTTGAAACCTTAGCCATTGAACGCGCCAAGCAGTTATTTGGGGCTGAATATGCTAATGTTCAACCGCACTCCGGTTCGCAAGCGAATGCAGCTGCTTACATGGCCTTAATTCAACCTGGTGATCGCGTCATGGGGATGTCTCTAGATGCTGGTGGTCATTTAACCCACGGGTCAAGTGTCAACTTCTCCGGTAAACTCTATGACTTCGAAGGCTATGGGCTAGATCCTGAAACTGAGGAATTGAACTATGACGCAATTTTGGCTCAAGCCAAGGAATTTCAACCAAAATTAATCGTCGCCGGGGCCTCGGCTTATAGTCGTTTGATTGATTTCGAAAAGTTCCGTGAAATTGCGGATGCTGTTGGGGCATTGTTGATGGTTGATATGGCCCATATTGCTGGTTTGGTGGCAGCTGGATTACATCCAAGTCCATTCCCATATGCCGATGTTGTTACAACCACGACGCATAAAACCTTACGTGGCCCACGTGGCGGCATGATTCTAGCTAAAGCTGAATATGGTAAAAAGATTAATTCAGCCGTTTTCCCTGGTAATCAAGGGGGCCCATTGGACCACGTGATTGCGGGTAAAGCCGTGGCATTTGGTGAAGATTTACAACCAGAATTTAAAATCTATGCTCAGCAGATTATTAAGAATGCGCAAGCAATGGCGGCTGTCTTTAACCAATCTGATTTAGTAAGGGTCATTTCTGGTGGGACTGATAATCATTTAATGACGTTAGATATTACAAAATCTGGCTTAAATGGGCGTCAAGTTCAAGATCTGTTGGACACTGTTTATATTACGGTTAATAAGGAAGCCATTCCAAATGAAACTTTAGGGGCCTTTAAGACTTCTGGCATTCGGTTGGGAACACCTGCGATTACGACGCGTGGCTTCAATGAAGATGAGGCAGCTCAAGTGGCCCAGTTAATTCTACAAGTGTTGCAAGCACCTGAAGATGAGACCAATTTAGCGGCAGTTAAGCAACAAGCAGTCGCATTAACCGCTAAGCATCCAATTGATGTTGACTAAGTAATTCCGTTCAGGTCTGGTTTTTTTCCGTCAAGTTAGCTACAATAGAAAGAAATCACTAAGGAGCGTGTAACGTCACATGGGTAAGTTTGAGGTTTTGAATCATCCGCTCATTCAACATAAGTTAACAATTATTCGGGAAAAAGAATGCGGGACTAAAGTATTTCGGGAAATGGTCAATGAAATATCGACATTGATGGCCTATGAAGTTTCACGCGATATGCCATTGAAGGACATTGAAATTGAAACCCCAATTGTCAAGACGACGCAAAAAACTTTGGCTGGTAAGAAAGTTGCAATTGTACCAATCTTACGAGCTGGGTTAGGCATGGTTGATGGGGTCCTAAATATGATTCCAGCAGCCAAGGTTGGTCACGTCGGCATGTATCGCGACGAAAAGACACTTAAGCCAGTAGAATACTTTGTTAAGTTGCCAACTGATATTTCGCAACGTCAATTATTTGTCGTTGACCCAATGTTAGCTACTGGTGGTTCAGCCATCATGGCGATGGACATGTTGAAGAAGCGTGGCGCTAGCAACATTAAGTTTATGTGTTTAGTTGCAGCACCAGAAGGGGTTAAAGCCCTTCAAGAAGCTCACCCAGATATTGATATTTATACGGCAGCTTTAGACGATCATTTGAACGAAGATGGTTACATTGTCCCTGGTTTGGGCGATGCTGGCGATCGGTTATTTGGTACGAAGTAAATTTAATTAAATTGATTGAGGAGATCCCGCTGGCTATAATGGCTGGGGGGTCTTTTTAGTAGAGTGAGAAGCAACCCTCAGGTTTGGTGAACACGTTTCGGCAAATTTAGTCCAATCGCGCTTAACCTTGCCAGTCGAAACGTGTTCGGGACCCCAGCTTTTTCCGCTGGCTACGTCCTAGCACCATTCGGAAGAACGCCGAATAGTGCTAGGGCTAGGCAATGCTCAAAAGCTATCCGGGGATCTCACACGATAAAATTGACAACCAGGCCCCAAAAGCCTATACTATATCAAAATTAAACAGTTCCTTTAAATTAGCTCAGAGAGGCTGAAAAGGATTTGACCGGAAATTTGCTCGCTAAGAGTGGATACTATTCAGGCAGACCAGCCACTTTGAGTGGGGGTCTGTCTTTTCTTTTGTAAAATTTTTTTTAGAGGGGTGCGCGATGGCAAAGCAAAAAGCATTTCATAATGATGATGTTGTCTTAGATATTCATGATCGGCCTAAGTTTGGTAGTTGGCTGGGACTTTCAATTCAGCATCTATTTTCGATGTTTGGTTCCACAGTGTTAGTGCCAATTTTAGTGGGTCTGAACCCGGGGATTGCGTTATTTAGTTCTGGGGTCGGAACCTTGATGTACATTTTGATTACACGTCATAAAATTCCAGCCTATATGGGGTCGAGCTTTTCATTCATTGTGGTAATGCAATCGTTGATGAAAACTGCCGGCTATCCTGCAATTGCGCAAGGAACGATAGCCGTTGGGGTGGTTTACTTAATTGTAAGTTTGTTAGTCACCTTAATTGGATCTGATTGGATTGATAAAGCCTTGCCACCAATTGTGGTTGGACCAATCGTCATGGTCATCGGCTTGTCGTTGGCGGGAACTGCAGCTAAGGATGCGACTATTAATGGTAGTAACTATGATTTAAGGTTCTTTGCAGTCGCAATGTTGACGATGATTTTAACGGTTATCTTTAATATGTACTTGCGGGGATTTATGGGCTTAGTGCCAATTTTGTTGGGCATTGTCTCGGGCTATTTGATTGCGGTGCTGTTTGGCATTGTCAACTTTGCGCCTGTCATGGCAGCAAAGTGGTTTGCGTTACCTAATTTCCAAATACCATTTATCAGCTATCAGCCAGGAATTTATTGGGGCGCAATTTTTAGTATGGCGCCAATTGCTTTTGTTACCATGTCGGAACATATGGGCCATATCATGGTTTTAAACAAGCTCACCAAACGTAACTTTTTTAAAGATCCTGGGTTGAACCATACCTTAGCCGGTGACGGGACGGCTTCAATCATTGCTGGACTGGTCGGTGGACCGCCAGTGACGTCCTATGGTGAAAATATTGGGGTACTGGCAATCACCCGGGTACACAGCATCTATGTACTAGCAGGGGCGGCATTCTTTGCGATTGTCTTTAGCTTTGTTGGTAAATTATCTGCGTTAATTCAAAGTATTCCGTCACCAGTTATTGGTGGAGTCAGTTTCTTATTATTTGGGGTGATTGCGTCAAGTGGGATGCGGATTTTGATTGATAATCACATTGATTTTAATCAAAAGCGTAATTTAATGATTGCCTCTGCCGTTTTAGTTATCGGGATTGGGAATGCTTATTTACAAATTGGCCAGTTTCAATTTAGTGGTTTAGCAGTGGCAACGGTGTTAGGAATTGTAATGAACTTAGTCTTGCCAAAGCAAGCAGGGAATGAGAAGTAAGCGCAAACACGTTGGTAATTAAAAATGAACTAAAGCTAAATATTAAAAATCTCACGGCATGAAAGCGACATGAAAGCTTGATGTTGTGGGATTTTTGTGAAGTGAATAAAAGTTGAATTTATTTTGAAATTTTGATGCGGTGGTGGTATTATTACCATTGTATTTTAATTAGGTGCGAACCTAATTTACTATTTCATGTTTCGATACAATTGACGTTATGTGCAGTACACGTTATGGTTATCGTGAAACATCGAAATTAAGGAAAGAGGTGATATTCAGTGGGTGATCCAGTTCCTACGGTCAAATTCCTGGGTCTAACGTTCAATATTGCGAATGACATTTCAGTTTTGCTCACTTGTGTGATTGTATTTCTGTTTGTCTTTTTATTATCGCGACATATCGCGTTAAAACCCAAGGGTGGACAAAATGTGCTGGAGTGGCTCATCGAGTTCACGAATGGCATTGTCAAAGGTTCAATTAAGGGGAATGACGCATCAAAGTTTGGTCTATATGCGTTTACGTTATTCCTCTTCATTTTCGTTGCTAACCAAATTGGATTATTAATTCATGTCCAAGTTGGCCAGTATACGTACGTTAAGAGTCCAACCGCTGATCCGATTGTGACGTTAACGTTATCGTTAATGACGATTGCTTTAGCACATTATGCCGGAATTGCGAAAAATGGTGCCAAGACTTATTTTAAGGGCTATTTAGCACCATTCACTTTATTCCTACCGCTTAACATTTTCGAGCAATTTACAAACTTCCTAACGTTGGGATTGCGGTTGTTCGGGAATATCTTCGCCGGTGAAATGTTACTGACCCTGATCAGTGGGTTAACCAGTAGTAATAACTGGTTCAGTTACATTTATTCATTCCCCGTTGAGTTAGCTTGGCAAGGATTCTCAGTCTTTATCGGTAGTGTGCAAGCATTCGTGTTTGTCACCTTGACTTCAGTTTATATTTCTCAACAGGTTTCACCTGAGGAATAGAAATTTTCAGCTTTTTAAATTTAAGGAGGATACACAGATTATGGGAGCTCTTGCAGCAGGTATTGCTATGTTTGGTGCCGCGATTGGTGCTGGTATTGGTAACGGTTTGGTTATTTCTAAAATGCTTGAAGGTATGGCCCGTCAACCAGAATTGTCTGGTCAATTACGGACTAACATGTTCATTGGTGTTGGTTTAATTGAAGCGATGCCTATCATTTCCTTCGTTGTTGCCTTAATGGTTATGAACAAGTAGGCCATTGGTTAAACGAGTTCATTTTATAAAAATGAAAGAAGGAGGTGTCATTAGATGCTCTCGCATTTAATTATCGGTGCATCCGGTTTATACCTAGGCGACATGTTGTTTATTGCGATTAGTTTTTTGGTGTTAATGGCAATTATTGCTAAAGTTGCTTGGAATCCCATCACGAAAATGATGGCTGACCGAGCCGACAAAATTGCTAACGATATTGATGCAGCTCAAAAATCACGGCAGACTGCCACTGATTTGGCTGATCAACGGCGCGAAGCTTTATCACATTCACGGAGCGAGGCCAGCGACATTGTCGCAGATGCTAAGCAAAGTGGTGAAAAGCAACGGGCTTCAATCGTTACTGATGCTCAAAACGAAGCGACGCAGTATAAGCAAAATGCGCGCAAAGATATTGAACAGGAGCGTCAAGATGCCTTAAAGAACGTCCAAACTGACGTGGCTGACATTTCTGTTCAAATTGCTTCGAAAATTATTAAGAAGCAATTAGACCCTAAAGGCCAACAGGCATTAATTAATTCGTATATTGAAGGGTTGGGAAAGCATGAGTCTTGATAATCTTACAATTGCAAACCGATACTCAAAGGCACTCTTTGAGCTTGCAGTTGAAAAAGATCAGACCGAAGCATTCCTGGCTGAATTAAAACAATTACGGCAAGTCTTTAATGACAATCCGCAATTGGCAGAGGTCCTAACAGGATCATTGCTTTCGGTTGATCAAAAACAGACAACGTTGTCAACTTTGACTGACCAGGCTTCAGAATACATTAAAAACTTTATTCAAATGTTGTATGATTACGGCCGCATGGCGAACTTGGTAGCCATTATCGACGCGTTTGAACAACGTTATGATGAAAGTCATAAGATCGTGCATGCCGAAGTAACGTCGGCGGTCAAGTTGTCAGATGAGCAAGCAGACGCCATTGCAACAGCGTTTTCCAAACGGGTGGGTGCCGAAAAAGTGACCTTGTCACAAAAAGTCGACCCCGCCATTATTGGTGGCGTAATCGTCAAGTCGAACAATCAAACGTTTGATGGCAGCGTCGCGTTACAGTTAACCAACTTACGACGCGCACTCATCAACAATTAGAAAGTCTTTTACGAAGAGGTGAAACTTTTATGAGCATTAAATCTGAAGAAATCAGTGCTCTAATCAAACAACAATTAGAAAGTTATCAAACTGAGCTCTCAGTTGCTGAAACTGGTACTGTCACCTATGTTGGTGATGGGATCGCCCGGGCACATGGACTCGATAACGCCTTACAAGGTGAATTACTCGAATTCAATAACGGGGTTTATGGTATGGTACAAAACCTTGAAAGTAACGATGTTGGTATCGTTATTTTAGGGGACTTTGATGGTATTCGTGAAGGCGATACTGTTAAACGGACCGGTCGCATCATGGAAGTTCCAGTTGGGGACGCCATGATTGGCCGGGTTGTTAATCCTTTAGGTCAACCAATCGATGGTTTAGGCGAAATCAAGACCACGAATACGCGGCCAATTGAACATAAAGCACCTGGGATTATGCAACGGCAATCAGTTAATGAACCCCTCCAAACTGGGATTAAGGCCATTGATGCCTTAGTACCAATTGGTCGTGGTCAACGTGAATTGATTATCGGTGACCGTAAGACTGGGAAAACATCCGTTGCAATTGATGCAATTTTGAACCAAAAAGACCAAGACATGATTTGTGTCTACGTTGCAATTGGTCAAAAAGACTCAACTGTGCGGGCCCAAGTTGAAACCCTTAAGAAGTATGGCGCTATGGATTACACCATTGTCGTTACTGCCGGTCCTGCGGAACCAGCACCATTACTTTACTTGGCACCATATGCGGGTGCTGCAATGGGTGAAGAGTTCATGTTTAATGGCAAGCATGTTTTGATTATCTATGATGATTTATCAAAGCAAGCCACCGCTTATCGTGAACTTTCATTGATTCTTCGTCGTCCTCCAGGTCGTGAAGCTTATCCTGGTGACGTTTTCTACTTGCATTCACGGTTACTCGAACGAGCAGCTAAGTTGAATGATGAGTTAGGTGGCGGGTCGATGACGGCCTTACCAATCATTGAAACCCAAGCTGGGGATATCTCAGCTTATATTCCAACGAACGTTATTTCAATTACCGATGGTCAGATTTTCTTGGATAGCGATTCATTCTATTCTGGGGTTCGGCCAGCCATTGATGCCGGGGCTTCTGTTTCTCGGGTTGGTGGGGATGCTCAAATCAAAGCGATGAAGTCTGTTGCTGGGACATTACGTTTGGATTTGGCTTCTTTCCGTGAATTGGAATCATTCTCACAATTCGGTTCTGACTTGGATGCGGCAACGCAAGCGAAGTTAAATCGTGGGCAACGGATCGTCGAAGTCTTAAAGCAACCCGTTCATTCACCATTAAAGGTTGAAGAACAGGTTATGATTTTGTACGCCTTAGCCAATGGTTATTTGGATAAAGTCGCAATTGAAGATATTGCCCGTTACCAAAGTGAATTATTCGACTTTGTACGGACGAGTCATCAAGACTTATTTGATACGATTGTTTCAACGAAAAAATTACCAGATGCTGACCAAATCAATGGCGCATTGGATGAATTTGCACAGCAGTTCCAGCCAACCGCTGCCGCTGCTAAGTAGTTAATGGCTGAAAAGGATGGTGAGTAGTGCATGGCAGAATCATTAATGGATGTCAAGCGCCGGATTGACTCAACCAAGAAGACCCATCAGATTACGTCCGCAATGCAAATGGTTTCAACCTCTAAGTTGAACCAGATTCAAAAGCATACGAGTACGTATCAAGTGTATGCCTCCAAGGTTGAAAGCATCGTTTCACATCTTGCCAAAGCTCATCTGATGTCAGCGAGCGCTGGTGTGCCAAACAGTAATTCTAATACCATTTCGGTGAGTGAATTATTGGCCCAACGCCCCGTTAAACGCACTGGCTTATTAATCATCACCTCCGATCGAGGGCTTGTGGGGAGTTATAATAGTAATGTCTTGAAACAGACAAACGACTTTATGCGAACTCATGATTTAGATGCTGATAATGCCGTTGTATTAGCGGTTGGTGGCACTGGTGCGGACTTTTACAAGAAGAACGGCTTGAACGTCGCATATGAATATCGCGGTGTTTCTGACGTTCCAACTTTTAAAGAAGTCCGTGAAATCGTTAAAACAGTCACTTCGATGTACCATAATGAAGTCTTTGATGAACTTTACGTCTTCTACAATCACTTTATCAACCGGTTATCATCCGGATTCCGGTCAGTTAAAATGCTGCCGATTTCTGAAGAAACCTTTGCTCAAAGTGAACAAGATAATCGTAAAGCCAAAGACAGCCGGGTTGATGTCGGTCCTGAGTACGAAATGGAACCGTCAGAAGAAGCAATTTTGTCGGCAGTTTTGCCACAATATGCTGAAAGCTTGGTTTATGGTGCAATCTTGGATGCTAAGACTGCGGAACATGCTTCATCGTCAACGGCGATGAAGGCTGCATCAGATAATGCTGGCGATTTAATCGATAAGCTAAATCTAAAATATAATCGCGCTCGTCAAGCTGCTATTACCACTGAAATCACTGAAATCACTGGTGGCTTGGTTGCGCAAGAATAACGAATTGGGAGGAATTAACGACTAATGAGTACAGGTAAAGTTGTACAAGTTATTGGACCCGTTGTCGACGTTGAATTCTCTCTAAACGACAAGTTACCTGATATTAATAACGCCTTAATTATCCATAAAGATGGCGACGATACCTTAACGGTTGAAGTTTCGCTAGAATTGGGTGATGGGGTCGTTCGTACTGTCGCAATGGACGGGACGGATGGTTTGCGCCGTGGGATGGTTGTTGAAGACACTGGGTCTTCAATTACCGTTCCCGTTGGTAAAGAGACGTTAGGTCGGGTGTTTAACGTTTTAGGAGAGACCATTGATGGTGGTCCAGAATTCGCTTCAGACGCAGAACGTGACCCGATTCACCGGGATGCGCCTGCATACGATGAATTAACAACCAGTACAGAAGTATTGGAAACTGGAATTAAAGTTATTGACCTATTAGCCCCATATGTTCGTGGTGGTAAAATTGGGTTGTTCGGTGGTGCCGGAGTTGGTAAAACCGTTTTAATTCAGGAATTAATTCATAATATTGCCCAAGAACATAACGGGATTTCCGTCTTTACCGGTGTCGGTGAACGGACTCGTGAAGGGAATGACCTTTACTTCGAAATGAAGGCTTCTGGCGTATTGAAGAATACAGCCATGGTGTATGGTCAGATGAATGAACCACCTGGTGCCCGGATGCGGGTTGCCTTGACCGGGTTAACGATTGCGGAATATTTCCGTGACGTGGCTGGTCAAGACGTCTTGTTATTCATTGATAACATTTTCCGGTTTACCCAAGCTGGTTCTGAAGTTTCGGCCTTACTTGGTCGGATTCCTTCAGCCGTTGGTTACCAACCAACCTTGGCAACTGAAATGGGTCAATTGCAAGAACGAATCACCTCAACCAAAAAAGGTTCCGTTACGTCAATTCAAGCGGTTTACGTGCCAGCCGATGATTACACCGACCCAGCGCCCGCTACGACTTTCGCCCATTTGGACGCAACGACTAACTTGGAACGTTCTTTGACTGAACAGGGGATTTATCCCGCTGTTGATCCGTTGGCTTCTTCGTCAATCGCCTTGGACCCTTCAATTGTGGGCCAAGAACATTATGAAGTTGCAACGGAAGTTCAACGGGTCTTACAACGTTATCGTGAATTACAAGATATCATCTCAATCTTAGGGATGGATGAATTATCTGATGAAGAAAAAACGACGGTCTCACGGGCTCGTCGGATTCAATTCTTCTTGTCACAAAACTTCTTCGTGGCTGAAAACTTTACAGGGCAACCTGGTTCATACGTGCCAATCAAAGATACTGTTAAGGGCTTCAAAGAAATCCTTGCCGGTAAATATGATGACCTACCAGAAGATGCTTTCCGTCAAGTTGGTAAGATTGAAGATGCCGTGGAAAAAGCGAAAACAATGGCAACTGATTAGGAGGGGTTATCATGGCTGACAATGCAAACTCATTAACCGTTAGCATCGTAACTCCAGACGGTCAGGTCTATGAAAGTAAAACACCGATGTTGATTGTGCGGACCATTGATGGGGAGTTAGGTATTTTGCCTAATCACATCCCAATGGTGGCCTCGTTAGCAATTGATGAAGTGCGTATTAAACAACTCGAAACAGATCAGGATGACGACGAAATTGCTGTTAATGGTGGTTTCGTAGAATTCAGTGATAATGTGGCCACAATTGTGGCAGACAGTGCTGAACGTCAAAATGATATCGACGTTGCGCGAGCTGAAAATGCTCGGAAACGAGCAGAAAGTCGGATTCAAGATGCCCAACAAAAGCATGATGATGCTGAGTTGGCGCGGGCCCAAGTCGCTTTGCGACGGGCGGTTAACCGACTACATGTTGCCCATCGTTAATTAGTTTTGAATTTATCAAGGATTTGGGTTTTTAGCCCAGATCCTTTTTTGTTGTGGTAAAAATGTGGCTAATTGGATTTAGCAAGCGTTTACCTTGCCAAATCTTTTGGTTAACCGTTAAACTAAGTGAACAATAGCTAATTAATTAACCAATCATAATTAAATGACAAAGCTGTTAAAAATGTAATATTATTGTAAAATATACTGCTTGTTAGAAAGCTAATTATGGTATGATGATTAGGAAAGAAATTAGGACTTAACCGTTAGGCGTTAATTAAAGTGCGACCAATGATTAGGTCAATTGTTAAGTTATTTAGTCATTCGGATGGTATCCGAGCGTGATTAGTTTTGCGATTGCAAACTGGGCGCTCAACTGGAATGACCGATTCATAACAGTCACGTAACAGTTATGGGTTGGTGCCATCCCATCAGTTTGTGTCGCTAGTTTACTAATATCGTTTTGTGATGGAGGGTTATCCATGGAAGAAATTGTAGTTCATGGCGGTCAACGGTTGGCGGGTAATGTCCATATCGAAGGCGCCAAGAATGCCGTTTTGCCAATTTTGGCAGCCGGCTTATTGGCTAGTTCAGGTGTCACACATTTAACCAATGTACCGGTGTTATCCGACGTGTTCACGATGAACAATGTCTTACGCTTTTTAAATACTAAAGTTGAATTTGATGAAATTAATAAAACGGTTGATATCGATGCGAGTCAACCATTGTCAGCAGAAGCACCTTTCCAATATGTATCAAAAATGCGAGCTTCAATCGTTGTCATGGGACCATTATTGGCGCGGTTAGGGCATGCTAAAGTTGCGATGCCTGGTGGCTGTGCCATCGGTTCACGTCCAATCGACTTACATCTGAAAGGCTTAAGTGCCTTGGGAGCTGAAATCGAGCGGCATGACGGCTATGTTGAAGCAACCGCTGATAAATTACGGGGGGCGACGATTTACTTGGACTTTCCAAGTGTCGGTGCAACGCAGAATATCATGATGGCTGCGACCTTAGCTGAAGGGACAACCGTGATGGAAAACGTCGCGCGCGAACCTGAAATTGTTGACTTAGCCAACATCTTAAACCAGATGGGGGCGAAGGTTATTGGCGCCGGGACCGAAACCATTCGCATTGAAGGCGTACCTGCAATGCATGGGTGTGAACACAGCATTGTGCAAGATCGAATCGAAGCTGGGACTTTCATGGTTGCAGCAGCGGTGACGCAAGGTGACGTGTTAATTGAAGATGCAATTGCGGAACATAACAAGCCCTTGATTTCTAAAATGCGCGAAATGGGTGTAACGGTTACTGAAGAAGCTGGTGGTATTCGGGTTATCGGACCATTGAAGTTAAAGCCAACTTCGGTTAAGACGATGCCACATCCTGGTTTTCCAACGGATATGCAACCGCAAATGACGATTTTACAGCTCTGTGCCCAAGGCACCAGCTTGCTAACAGAAACTGTTTTTGAAAATCGTTTCATGCATTTGGAAGAGCTCCGGCGGATGAACGCAGATTTTAAAATTGAAGGACGTTCGGTCATCATGTATGGTCCAACTAATTTTAATGGGGCGCAAGTGACGGCAACCGATTTACGCGCCGCTGCGGCGTTAGTGATTGCGGGCTTGGTTAGCCGTGGGTATACTGAGGTCACGAACTTGAAGTATCTTGATCGGGGTTATTTTAATTTCCACGGTAAATTAGCCAAGTTAGGTGCTGAGATTGAACGGATTAACGTGCCTGATGAAGCGGTTTATGCTTTAAATCCAGATTTTGCGAGTGAAACGGCCGAACGGGCTTAGGGGTTAATTCACTAAGCTTCGTTGAATTGTAATCAAAAAATGGCTTACAAAACCTTCAAAATGCGATAAACTCGTATTTGAAGGTTTTTTTGCGAAAATATCAAGTTAATTATTCAGGAGGACCCACATGTTCATTAATATTATCGATAAACACATCTCTTTAAAACCCACTGAGTTAGCTGACGCGGAACCACTTTTTGACTTAGTCGCGGCTAATCGCACCCATTTAAAGCCTTGGTTACCTTGGGTGGACCAAACAAAGACGGTTGCTGATGAACGTCAATTTATTGAAGCAATGTTGACGAAGCAAGCCCACGGAACGGTCTTCATCACCACCATTGTGGTTGATGGTGAAGTTGCTGGTATGCTCGATATTCATAATATTAGTAGTGTGAATAAAAATGGTGAAATTGGTTATTGGTTAGGCCAAGCTTTTGTTGGCAAAGGGGTCATGACAAAGTCGGTTGAACGATTAGAAGAGTTGGCCTTTACAGAACTTGACTTACACAAATTATCGTTAGGCGCAATGGTGGCTAACCAAGCCAGTCGGCAGGTGGCTGAACGGCGGCACTATCACTTAGACGCAACTTTACCTGAAAATATTTATATTAACGGTAAATTCGAAGATGAAGTGTTCTATTCTTTAACGGTCGACCAATGGTCCAAACGGCGCGATAGCTAGGCCGTACAAGCATAATTGAGTATGCTATAATGATAAGTTGTATAACTGGATGTTTGAGAGGAGCAAAAAAATGGCTTTAGATATTGGGATTGACTTAGGGACTGCCAATGTTTTGATTTATGTCTCTGGTAAAGGAATCGTGCTCAATGAACCTTCCGTAGTGGCGATTGATACTAATACGAATCAAGTTTTAGCAGTCGGGTCCGAAGCCTATCAAATGGTTGGTAAGACCCCTAGTAATATTCGGGCAATTCGACCATTGAAGGACGGGGTAATTTCAGACTTTGATGTTACCGAAGAGATGTTGTCTTATTTCATTAAAAAATTAAATGTGCGTGGCATTATGTCACGACCAAGTATTATGATTTGTACGCCGACTAACACGACCGAAATCGAACGCAAGGCGATTTTACAAGCTGCGGAGAAGTCTGGCGGTAATAAAGTCTATCTAGAAGTTGAACCAAAAGTTGCCGCAATTGGCGCTGGGTTGGACATTTTCCAGCCACGTGGCAATATGGTGATTGATATTGGTGGTGGGACGAGTGATATTGCGGTCTTGTCATTAGGTGATATTGTGGCTAGCAGTTCGTTACGGATGGCTGGCGATCGGATGAATCAAGATATCGTGAACTACGTGAAGGATCAACATCACTTGTTGATTGGTGAACGCAGTGCCGAAAAAGTGAAGATGCAGATTGCCCAAGTCTTCAAGCAAGACGGCGACGACGATCAACATATGCAAGTTCGTGGTCGGGATACCGTTTCTGGGATGCCACGTTCAATTGAAATTGATTCGAACGAAGTTGAAGTTGCCATCCATGAGACGTTAATGCAAATTGTGACGACGGCCCATCACGTGATGGAGACGTTGCCACCTGAGATTGCGGCCGATATTATTGACCGTGGCATTATGTTGACGGGTGGGGGCGCTTTGTTGAGCGGCCTAGATCAATTAATTAGTGAGAACTTGAAAGTGCCAGTTACAGTAGCTGAAAATCCACTAAATAATGTGGCCCAAGGTGCTGGGGTCTTACTCGAGCACATGCAAAAAAGTGGGAAAAAATAAGCGCTAATGAAACGGTTTTTAATTAGTAGTATTCATTGGTATCAACGGTCATTTTCGACATTTACCCCAGCCCATTGCCGCTATGTCCCGACCTGTTCGGCTTATACGATTGAAGCCATCGAACAGTTCGGTGCTTGGCGAGGGAGCATGATGGGTGGGGCCCGGATTTTACGGTGTCATCCATTGGCTAAAGGCGGGTTTGATCCGGTACCAGCGACGTTTTCATTGCGACGTAACTCGATTGCAAAGGAGGGAAAATGAGTGTCAAAAAAAGATAAAGCAATTTCAGTAACGTTAAACGAGATGAAAGTCAATGATCAAGTCATTACGGAAGTCCTGATTGGCAAGCAAGTGATTGGTCAAGTGACACAAAATGGCGATCGCTTTGACGCTGAACTAACTAGTGATAGTAAACCATTTGCCCATAACAAATCGTTTGACGAGAGTCTACAAGAGATTCTCTCGGCTTACCATTTGCATAAAGGCTAATTTTTAATTAACCTTCAGCCTGGTCTCGTTCCTTTGAGGCCAGGTTGTTGTATAATTAAGGTTATCTTAGAAAATTAAGGAGCATTATTGTGGCAGAAGAATCTAGACTTCGTGGTCAAGCGGATGATTCACGTGTTGATTACGGTATCATATTTTCAGTAATGATGTTGGGCTTGATTGGGTTGGCGTCGATTTATGTCGCAGCTACCCATGATTCAAGTGTCGTTAGTGTAACTAAACAAGTCGTTAGTCAGATTATGTGGTTTGTCATTGGGACGGCCTTAGCGGTTATTATCATGCAATTTGATTCGGAACAATTATGGCGGGTGGCACCAATTGCGTATTGGTTTGGCATCTTTCTACTAGTTGCTGTGTTAGTTCTTTATAGTAAAGCAATGTTTAATAGTACCGGTGCCAAAAGTTGGTTTGCCGTTGGGAGCTTGACGTTCCAGCCATCGGAAGTAATGAAGCCGGCCTTTATCTTAATGTTAGGTCGGGTCGTTACGATGCACAACACCGAACATCCTGTGCATAGCATGGCTGGGGATTGGCAGTTAATTGGTAAGTTGATTGCGTACACGGTCCCCGTTGCCGTATTATTGAAGCTACAAAATGACTTTGGGACGTTGTTAGTGTTCTTTGCCATTTTAGGTGGTGTGATTATTGTTTCGGGAATTTCTTGGCGGTTATTAGCACCGGCTTTCACGCTAGTTGCAGCGTTTGCTGGCACGGTCTTATATCTGGTGATTTCTACCAGTGGTCGGCAAGTGCTAGAAGCAGTTGGCTTTAAGGCGTATCAGTTCGCACGGATTGATACGTGGTTAAATCCCGCTACAGATACATCGAATAATGCTTATCAAGTTTGGCAAAGTATGAAGGCGATTGGGTCTGGGCAAATTACCGGGCGCGGATTCAATGTGTCGCACGTCACCGTGCCTGTTCGTGAATCTGATATGATTTTTTCCGTCATCGGTGAAAACTTTGGCTTCATTGGTTGTACGGTTGTGGTGTTATTATACTTTTTATTAATTTATCAAATGATTCGGGTCACTTTTGATACGAAAAATGAATTTTATGCGTACATTTCGACCGGGGTTATTATGATGATTTTGTTCCATGTCTTTGAAAACATTGGGATGAGTATTGGTCTATTACCAATGACGGGGATTCCCTTGCCATTTATTAGTCAAGGGGGCTCGGCATTGATTGCCAATATGGCCGGTATTGGGCTAATGATGTCCATGCGGTTCCATTTCAAGTCTTATATGTTTAGTCGTAACAATCGGTTTGAGTAACGTAGTCAAGGAAAGCATGGTGGTTTAAATGAGTGAAGATGCAGCCTATTTTTGGACAAAAGATACTGATGGTCATACCCGTATTGGGTTAACTAAAGCGGCCCACGAAGCCTTGGGTGAAGTGAAATACGCTGAATTACCGGCAATCGGCGACAAAGTTAGTCAAAAAATGGCCTTTTTAAGCATTGAAGCGACCAAAGCAGTTTCGGAGTTCAACTGCCCAATTAGCGGTACCGTAATTGCCGTTAATCCAGCGCTAAAGACTGATTTCACGGTCTTGAATAGTTCAGTCGATGGCGAAGCTTGGTTAATCGACGTGGACTAATTCCATGGGCTTGACAATTTTATAAGCCCTCGGTATACTCGATACATTAATAAATCATTAAAAAAATGTCATTTTGAAAAGATGAGTACATGGCTACGATTACCAAGAGAGTCTCTGGTCGGTGTAAAAGAGATTAATCGTGAAATGGAAGATGGTCTTGAATTAATGTAGTTTGGTGAGCTTCGGTTAACCAGACTTGGGTAGCACCCATTATTGTGCTGAGTTAGAACTAACTCTTGAGGTGACTTGCGTGAGCAAGTGACAAAGATGGGTGGTACCGCGAGACTATGCTTCTCGTCCTATTGGTGATGATGATTTGAGATCATTTTTACCAGTGGGATGAGAAGCTTTTTTTGTGCATAAGGAGGAAATAAATTGATTGAATTTAAAGACGTGACCAAAACGTTTGCCAGTAAACAAGGCGCTGTTCACGCGGTGCAAGACGTCAATCTAAAAATTGAAGATGGGCATATTTATGGGATTGTGGGCTATTCCGGTGCCGGTAAGAGTACTTTGGTACGCATGTTAAACGGTCTTGAAACCCCAACCAGTGGCCATGTCACGATTGATGATGTTGAAATTTCTGCTCTGAGTGGGGCAAAATTACGGCAGCAACGGCATCAAATTGGGATGATTTTCCAACACTTTAACTTATTGTGGTCCCGGACCGTGTTGCAAAACATCATGTTTCCGTTAGAACTAACTGGGTTAAGCAAGGCTGAAGCTAAGCAAAAGGCGGCACACTTGGCAGACTTAGTTGGCTTAGCTGGTCGGGAACAAGCTTATCCATCAGAACTTTCCGGTGGTCAAAAGCAACGGGTTGGGATTGCCCGCGCTTTAGCGAATGATCCTCAGATTTTATTGTCAGATGAAGCGACCAGTGCGTTAGATCCGCAGACGACGGATGAAGTGTTGGATTTGTTATTGGATATTAATAAAAAGCTGAATCTCACCGTGGTACTGATTACGCATGAAATGCACGTTATTCGTAAGATTGCGGACCACGTTGCCGTGATGGAAAACGGGAAGATTGTCGAACATGGCCCCGTCTTAGAGGTCTTTAAACGGCCACAACAGGCGGTTACCAAGCGGTTTGTTAACGAAGAAGTGACACCGTCATTGACGGATACCACCGCCGTCGTGGATCAATTACTGACCAAGTATCCTAAAGGAACAATTGTTCAATTGACCTTTCATGGGGACCAAGCAAAATTACCGATTGTTTCTGAAATGTTGAAACAATACCCATTAGATTTAAATATTATTGAAGGTGCCATTCATCAAACTCAAGAGGGAGCCATTGGGTCGCTGTATATTCAGATTACCGGTGAGCCAGACCAAATCGACGGGGCCCTCGGCTACCTACAAAAAATGCGCGTTGAAACGGAGGTCTTAAATCGTGAATAGTCAAGGATTAGCGTCGTATTTTAAATTTTCAAATGTGGATTGGGGGAACATGTTGACGTCCACTTGGGAAACCTTGTGGCTAACCATTGGTTCCATGATTGTGGTGGCTATTTTAGGCATTGCGTTAGGGTTGCTATTATTCGAAACAACGAACAGTCATAACCCGTTGGTTAAGCTATTAAATGGCATCGTTGCCTTGTTTGTGAACGTTTTCCGGTCGATTCCATTTATCATCTTAATCGTGTTGCTGTTACCGATCACCCAAAAGTTAGTAGGGACCATCATTGGCCCACGGGCAGCGCTACCTTCATTGATTATTTCCGCCGCGCCGTTTTACGCCCGGATGGTTGAGTTAGCGTTTCATGAATTGGACCACGGGGTGATTGAAGCGGCTGAATCCATGGGGGCGACGCGGTGGCAGATTATTCGTAAAGTGTTACTGCCAGAAAGTATGCCGGCTTTGGTTTCCGGAATTACTGTGACCACAATCTCATTGATTGGGTATACGGCGATGGCGGGGGCCATTGGGGCTGGGGGCTTAGGTAACCTGGCGTATCAAGATGGTTTCCAATCCAATAACAATGCCATCACATTAGTTGCCACGGTCATCATTGTATTGATTGTCTTTATTTTCCAATTTATCGGGGATTTTGCGGTTAAACGGATTGATAAACGCACGAATTAAAATTTAGGAGGAAACTTAGTATGCGAAAAAAAGGAATTTTAGGGCTATTAGCAGTTGCTGCGACGGCTATCTTGTTGGTCGGTTGTGGGAAGACGTCATCTTCAACGGGGACGACAACGATTACGGTTGGGGCGTCATCAGTGCCACATGCGCAGATTTTAAAGCACATTCAGCCCCAACTGAAAAAAGAAGGCATCAACTTAAAAATCAAAGTCTTCCAAGATTATGTCTTGCCAAATAAGGCATTGGCGGCTAAAGAATTAGATGCAAATTATTTCCAGCACGTGCCATTTTTAAATAATTGGAATAAAGAAAACAATGGGACCTTAGTTTCAGCGGGGGCCGTACATTTGGAACCAATCGGGGTTTATTCGAAGAAAGTCAAAAATCTAAAGGATTTAAAGAATGGTGCGACAGTCTTAGTCAGCAGTAACGTGGCCGATTATGGCCGGGTCTTAACCCTCTTTAAAGACGCTGGTTTGATTACTTTGAAGAAGGGGACTGATATTACGTCAGCGACCTTTGATGACATTAAGACGAATAAGAAGAACTTGAAGTTCAAGCATTCGTATGAAGCCAAGCTCATGCCACAATTTTACAAGAATAACGAAGGCGATGCCGTCGTTATTAATGCTAATTATGCGGTTCAAGCAGGCCTTGATCCTCGTAAGGATACCATTGCCCTTGAAAAGTCAGATTCACCATACGCTAATATTGTGGCGGTTCGTAAGGGTGATCAGAATAAGCCGGCTATCAAAAAATTGATGAAGGCGTTACGTTCTAAGAGTACGCAAAGCTGGATTAAGAGCCATTACAAAGGGGCCATCTTACCAGTGACGAAAACCAACTAAAACTTAGTTCAGGCAAAAGTCGGTCAATTAAAAAATTGATCGGCTTTTTTATGCGTCAAACTAGGGATTAGACGCTGTCTAGCTTGACTTTGCGGGGGCTGCAAGGTAGTCTAAACTAAAGAAAATAAATTGCAGAATGGAGTTAGCAAGATGCGTAAATACGGTGTGATTGGTCTGGGTCAAGTGGGCGCAACGGTGGCTTATACGTTGGTTCAACAAGGGATTGTCGATGAGTTGGTCTTAATTGATCATAATGAAGCTTTGGCGCAAGCCCAAAAACTTGATTTAGATGATGCTTCAGCGCGGTTAGCCTCAACGACGAAAATTATTTTGAACGATTATGCGGCGTTGCTTGATGCTGAAGTTTTAATCGTTGCCTCTGGGAACATTAAAGCCATTGATATGAACAGTCCTAAGGGCCGCTTTGGTGAATATGATTCTAATCAAGCCATTGTCCGAGATATTGCACCAAAAATTGTGGCTTCTGGTTTTAAGGGCATTCTCATTGATATTATGAATCCTTGTGATGTTATGACTGATTATTTACAACGGATGACCGGCTTTGATCGGAACCGGGTCTTTGGAACGGGGACGTTCTTAGATACGGCGCGGATGCAGAAATATGTCGGCCAGGCAGTTGGTACGAATGGTAAGAATGTCGCCGGTTATGTCTATGGCGAGCATGGTAATTCTCAGTTTGTCGCTTGGTCAACAGTCAGTGTTAATGGTCAACCAATTAAGAATTTCAAAGGGTTGGATTTGGACCAGTTAGAAGAAGATGCACGCCAAGGCGCTTTTGCTGTGATGAACGGCAAGCATTATACCAACTTCGCCATTGCGACTTGTGCCGTACGGTTGGCAGAAGCCGTCAGTGCCGATGCGCAGTTGGCTTGTCCGGTATCCGCATTTGATCCTGAATTTGGGACTTATGTGGGAATGCCGGCAGTTATTGGTAAAAATGGTGTGGAATCATTGATTCATTTGGACTTAACGGCGGATGAACAAGCAGCTCTAACCGCTTCAGCCAAGTTCATCAAGTCAAATGTGGATGTTTTACCGCAATAGTCATTTTGAACGAAAGTGGAGTTATTTTAGTGCCATTTGAGGCTAAAGTAACTCTTTTTTTAAGCTGGTTAGAACGTGTAACTAATGTGATTTGCGGGGTAATCATGCTAAAATGAAGGTTAAACTAAGCAATCGAGGTTATTTATGGACACACAAAAATTAGCAACTTTAAAAGCTGATGTTTTGAAATTACGACAGCATTTGCGTGCCGGCGAACTCTACCAATCATTGCCGCAACGACTGGGCTATTTAATCAATCAAGTCCCAGTCGAACCAGCCACTACGGTAACGATACCGGATGATGGTGAAGTCTTAACATTAATTAAGCAACTACACGATGGCTTAGAAGCCGGAACGTTAACTGAAATTACAGATGCACAGCTCCAACAATTAATTGAACATTTAGGCTCATTGAATCCCGCAGTTCGTGACCGTGGGTGTTATTATTTATTAAATGAATCGTTACAACAGCAATTATTAACGGCGACGCAACTGGGCGTTATCTTTGACTTAGTCATTCAAGATCAACAGTTATTTGCCCACATTGATCAAACTGAAAATGATGCCGTTTATCAACGGTCCTTTAGTATTTTAATTTTATCGATTTTAGTCTATGCGGACCACGCCGGGCTATCATTTATGACGGCCGCACGGTTAGAACAGTTAGTTCAACAATTTATCGTTTACATGGTTTTAGAACGTGATACGCGGGGCTTTATCGGCCAATCGGGTTGGGCGCATGCTTATACCCATATTGGTAACTTATTAGATGAATTAGGCGATGAACAGAAGTTGGCGCGGGCGGATAAGTTGATGATGCTGGCCGTCTTGATTGAACGGTATCAGCGCTTATCGACGCCATTGATTTTTGGCGAACCAGAGCGCTTAGCGACTTATTTAGCTGCCATTACCAGTCGTGATGACTTGTATGCGGATTATTTGTTGTTGGCGTTTAAACGTTGGCATCAACAATTAGTGATGCAACCGGCACCAGCGACGGAAGCTGCTTGGACGCGAGTTTTTAATCGCAATCGGTTATTAGAAGCCATGGCACTGCATGATGATTTTCCAACGTCAGTGGTGGATTATCTAGATGATGAATTGGAATTTTTAGGTTAGGAAGGAAGCTAGTTCGATGCGAGCAAAAGCAGTAGGCAGTTATGTCGGGTTACCCATTAGTGATCCAGCTAGTTTTAAAGATGTCACGATTGAGGTGCCAGCGCCGACTGGTCGCGACGTGTTAGTTGAAATTCAAGCGGTCGCTGTCAATCCGGTTGACACGAAACAACGGCAGGGACAATCTGCCACGGCAATCCCACGTATCCTGGGATTTGATGCCATTGGTAAGGTCATTGCGGTTGGTGAAACGGTGACGACCATAATGACGGATGACGTGGTCTATTATGCGGGTGATGTGACCCGTCCGGGGAGTAATGCCCAGTATCAGTTAGTCGATGAACGGTTAATTGCGCTAGCACCCAAAACGTGGTCAATTACGGATGCCGTTGGGTTACCATTAACTGCACTGACAGCGTGGGAAGCCCTCTTCGAAAAGCTAGGTTGGCAGGCTCAAGCTCAGGCTAATCAGGGTCACTCGGTGTTAATCATCAATGGAGCCGGTGGGGTTGGGTCAATCGCCATTCAGTTAGCGAAGTGGGCCGGCTTGACGGTGATTACGACGGCCGGGCAAGCTAAAACGAAAGCCTGGGTGCAAAACTTAGGTGCTGATGTGGTGTTGGATTATCATGAAGACTTGGGCTCACAGTTGCAAGCTCACGGGATTACTACCGTGGATAGTGCGCTATTATTGCATTCAACTGATCGTTATTTACCACTGGTTGCCCCGTTAATGCGGCCGCTAAGTACGATTGTTGCCGTGGTAACGAATGCTCAGCCGTTACCAATGGCATTGCTAAAAAATAAAGGACTTAACTTTGCTTGGGAGTTCATGTTTACTAAGTCGCAGTATCAATTGCCAGAATTAGCGACCCAAGGCATGATGTTGGCTCGGGTCGCCCAATTAGCGGATGACGGTGACTTGCAAGCCACAACGCAGCAAATCATAACCGGGCTGAATGCAGCCAACTTAAAGCAAGCCCATCAGATTGTCGAAACGGGGCAGATGCTTGGTAAATTAGTCTTAACGACTGATTTTGAGGCTTAATTGTGATTAAACATTGCAAAAATGTTTTCAATCGTGATGAGATATTGTAGAATTAGATAAGCCGTAGTATGAAATAAATCTTGATAGGATGAACTTAATAATGGAGACACAAACAAAGATCCATGTTGGCTTGTTATTTGGCGGGAACTCTTCGGAACATGATGTTTCAAAGCGTTCAGCGCACAATATTTACGATGCCATGGACAAAACGAAGTATGATATCGATTTGTTCTTATTAACGAAGGACGGGATTGTTTTAAGTGACGCTGCAACACGACGCGTCTTTAATGGCGAGCCCGAAGACCAAGTTGTGGCGACCGAACTGCCAAAACTCGATATGAGTGATCCATTGGCGCCCATCAAGAACTTAGCAGCGGCTAAGGATATTGATATTTTTTATCCCGTCGTACATGGGAATTTAGGTGAAGATGGGACGTTGCAAGGGTTATTCAAGTTATTGAAAAAACCGTACGTCGGCAGTGGTGTATTAGCGTCGGCTGCCAGCTTTGACAAGGATATTACGAAGCAGATTTTGACGCATCATCATATTCAAAACACGAAATATGTGGTGGTGACGCCGGAAAATCGGGATCAGATGACTTATGCGTATTTGCGTGAAAATGTGAGTGATCATTTGTTCATTAAGCCAGCCAACCAAGGGTCATCAGTCGGCATTCATAAAGCTGAAAATGAACAAGACTACTTGGCCGGTTTAGCGGATGCTTTCAAGTATGATTACAAGATTTTAGTGGAAGCTTCTGTGGATAATCCCCGTGAAGTTGAATGTTCAATCTTAGGTAATGAAGATGCGAAGGCCTCGAAGTTAGGCGCTATAGATGTGCCTAAGTCTGATACTTTTTATGATTATAATAATAAGTTCGTGGACGCTAGTGGCGTGACCTTTGAATTGCCTGTTGAGTTACCTGATGATTTAACGAAACGGATTCAACAAATGTCCTTGGATGCCTTTAAAGCGTTAGGCTTAAAAGGGATGGCACGAGTGGACTTCTTAGTTTCTGAAGATGGCGAACCTTATTTGGGCGAAATCAACACTTTACCTGGGTTTACAAACATTAGCTTGTATCCTAAGTTGTGGGAAGTTTCTGGAATTGGCTATGCCGACTTAATCGACCGGTTGATTCAACTCGGTTTTGATGAATTCAAGCGTCAATCAGAAATTCATTATGATTTTGTGAGTTTAGACGCCGAATAACGTAGTGGTAATCGAATATTTGAGCGTTGCAGACGAGCTTAGGCAAGATGGCCTAGGCTCGTTTTAATGGTTTTAAAGTGGGGGAGTCGGACCAATAAGGGCTCCTGATAGGAGGCAGAATAAATGGCACTGCTTATTTCAATTTTTGTTTTGGCTATCACGGTGGCATTAACCAACCTGGTTGCACAATGGTTACCTAAAATTTCAAAAACGTATTTGGCATTATTTGCGGGGATCATCATTGGTATGATTCCGAGTTTAAATCAATTAGTTCCGAATTTTGAAAATGATGTCTTTATGTTGCTGATATTGGCACCCCTGTTGTTTTTTGAAGGTCAAGTCACACCAATGGTTAAGGTTGGTAAAGGGATTCCTAGTATTTTAGGGACTGCGTTCATTTTGGCAATTGCGTCAGCAATCGTGGCAACTTTAGGGTTGAGTAAGGGCTTTGCAATTGGTCTTCCTGTGGCGCTGATAATGGTGGCAATCAGTACACCAACGGATGCGACTGCCTTTGAATCGGTTATTTCTGGCCGAAAGTTCAGTGAACGCTTGGTTGATCATTTGAAGATGGAGTCACTCTTTAATGATGCGACTGGGCTAATTCTGCTGGAAGCCGGTGTGTTATGGCTTAAAACGAGCCAGCTTGCTTTAGCCGGCAATATAGGGCGGTTACTCGTGTCAGCGATTGGTGGGGTCATCGTAGGTGGTGGACTTGCTTTGGGCTTTATGTTGTTTCGACAAGCCTTTGCCCGGACAGAATCGAATGTGGTTTCATCACAAACGCTTATTTATTTGTTAACGCCGATTATTATTTACTTAATTGCTGAGAAACTAATGGTTTCGGGGATTATTGCGGTGGTAGTCGCTGGTTTAATCCATAATGGAGAGGCCAATAGTAGTCGATTCACGGTCCCACGCCAAATGTATTTCGGCACAGAATTAATGAATTTTGGTTCAGAAATTTTAAATGGTAGTGTCTTTGTTATTTTAGGAATTAGTCTTGAACGGATCTTTCGGGCGCAATATCAGCAGATGTTTGTCTCGTTACGGTGGTTATGGCTAGGATTAGCTATTTACGGTTTATTAGTCATTTGCCGTCTAGGATATGCTTATCTTTTCGTAACTAAACGGCACTGGCAAGCAAGTTGGTTATTTGCTTTAGGCGGTGTCCACGGTGCAGTTACCCTCGCGATGACTTTTTCGATTTCAGGCGTTGTGACAACGGCTCAATTTGACCAGATTATTCTGGTCGAGACGGTGGTTATTATTGTGAGTATGTTGGTACCCACAATTGCCTTTAAATGGCTATTGCCACGCGATGGCGACGCGTTGAATAAGCCGATGGTATTAGCACATTTACGACGCGAAATGACGGCAGTTGGAATTGCCCGGGTAGAGGCGCTAAATTTAACTCCCGAGCTAAAAAAAACGGTTATTTATGATTTGCAGGACCAGACAAAAAATAATCCATTGGGGGCTTTTGTGCGGCGCTGGCGAAGAATGACGAGTCGGACTGAAGCGGTTAGTCTTATTCAGAGTCGTGATCAGCGCTGGGCTATGATGCAGGCTTTTGCAAGTGAACGTGCTTTTTTAGCTGAGCAGGCGCATCAACATGTGGTGGCGGTTGATCTTATCCACGATATTTATACGGAAGTGTTGATGTCGGAAGCGCTAGTCGTTGACCCATACAGTCGGATGGTCTAGTACAAGTTAGGTCTCTCAGAGTGATTTGAGGGACCTTTTTGATTGCTGAAAATTGGGATGCGGGTCTTTTAATTAGCGGTAAATTCACATAAGATAGACTGAGAGAGCTTTAGTTTAAGATAACGAAGGAGATGGGGACATGCGATCACGGGGCTGGCAAGTAATCAACCGGGGCGTACAACAGTTACAGGGGCCACTGACACTTTGGTGGAGTGGTGGCTTGGCAGTTGCGCTGGGTGTCAAAGTTTTAGGTATTCAGTTTGGCGGGATGATTAGTTTATTTGGTCTATTAGGACTGAGTTGCTGGTTGCCGTGGTTAGCTGAAAAATCAGCGGCACGGACTTGGTCTTGGCGACAGCGTCGGTTGATTTGGGCCTTACAACTTTTATTAGGGTTAATTTGGCTACCTTTAGGTTGGGGTGGCTATTTAGCGACACTACAAGCCAGTATCCGGTTAGCGGTGCCATTACAGAATAGCCTGTTTATGACACGTTACGACTGGGGACCGTGGGTCGGTGGTGGGTGGCTATGCTTATGGTTGGTTGCCTTTAAGTGGTTACCAAGTTGGCGACAACAATTACGCCAGCCAACGACGTGGCGCGCCTGGTGGACAATGGGCTGGCAGACGAGTTGGTGGTCAGTCATCAAACGGCTGTTACGAGGCCTGGTCCCTTTGATTGGCTGGGGAATCTTAGCTAGTAGCCTCCTGGTAGCCTTAACATTTGGGATTGAACAGCTAAATGTGACTGCCGGGCGCTTGATGGCAATTGTTAGTTTAGCAACGTTGCAGAGTGGTGTCTGGCTAGTGTTAGCCGGAAGTTGGGGACTGCTGGTCGCACCGATGCAACCACAGCGCCAGCGACTTGGGCGTTATTTAATGCTGGTGTTAGTTGGCCTTAATTTGGGCTATGCAACTTGGTGGCTTCAAACGCCACCTAAGACAACACCAGCGGTAATTGCTCATCGTGGTGTTAATGGACCCGATGGTGTTCAAAATACAACTAGCGCGCTAAAACGGACGGTTAAGGCGGCCCAACCGACGATGGTCGAGATGGACATTCAACCGACCGCTGATCGTCATTGGGTCGTGATGCATGATGCCACTTTGACTAATTTAGCACGGCGACCGGGGCCAGTTGCTGATTATCGGTTAGATCAACTCGCCGGGTTACCGTTGCGCGAGCATGGGCACCGTGGTGAATTAAGTACCTTTGATCATTATTTGGCAACTTCGAAACAGTTGAAGCAACCGTTACTTGTTGAAATCAAGGCAGTTGGCAACGTCGCACCGTTAATGACGCCATTCGCTAACCGTTATGCGGCGACAATCGAGCAGCGGCACGATGCGGTGCATTCGTTAGATTATCAAGTGGTACTGCGGTTGAAACAGCACACACCGCAATTACGGGTGGGGTATATCATGCCATTTTATTTAACTAACTTGGCGCCTAATCAGGCAGATTTTTACTCGTTACAAGCATTGACGGTCACCCGTGAACAACTGACAGCCGCTAACCGTGAACATAAAGCCGTTTATTTATGGACGGTGGACCGCCGGCTAGCCCTAAGCCGGTTGGCAGTTAGTGGTGCAACCGGCCTGATTACCAATCAGCCTGGTCGATTACGGCAGTTACAAAAACGACCACAACATTACTATGGCTATCAGCTCATTAATTGGTTAATGGGTTGGTTATAGTTAATTGTGGGTTGCATGAGAAAGTTAATGATGGCATGAGGGGCCGTGATGTGCGCTAAACGGTAATGAGATGTGAGGTTGCTTGACGAAAATAAATCCTGGTCTTATCCACTTTAAATCGCTTTCGACAGTCTGGTGAGTCACCAAACTTTACGTAGATAAGTTTGGTGAACTAATTGGAACTGCTGGTGATTAATGAGTGAATGCAGGTATAAAACATGATATAACTTAATATTAAATAAGAATTACTCTTATTTCTTGCGTATTATGTATTATCTGAATATAATAATATGCGTAATTGGTATTGTCCAATTTATCAAAAGTGGGCAGTCCAATTATTGAATTGGTCTATTGGGGATTGATAAGGTGGTTAACGACATTTAGGTTGCGAGTGGGGTCGGACTAAATGGTGATCAAATTAGTGTTAGGTTGAAAGGCAACAGACATAAAGAGGGGTTTAAGATGAGAATATTGGGAGAGAAAGTTCGGCAATTTCGGAAGCGAAAAGGCATGTCGCAAAAGGAATTGGCGGAGGGTATTTGTACCCAGGCCACGATTAGTTTAATTGAGAAAAAAAGTAAGATTCCCAGCATGAAAATTATGATGAAAATTTGTAATCGTTTGGGCATTCGATTGTCAGAAGTCATCATTGAAAATGATGATCAATTATATCGGACTTTTAAAAAGATTAATTTATTAATTCGGCAGGATAATTTGGAAGCGGCGAATACGACCTTTACAAAAATCCGACCGAAACAGTTACGGAGTATTACTGATAAAAAACAATATTATTATTATGAAGGTTACTTACAATTGATGTTAGGTGACAATGCGGATGAAGCTATTTTTAACTTTGGAATGTTATTAAATCAATTTGTCAAATCAAGTCATGATATGTTTGCGATTTTAGCGACTTTAGGCACAGGCTTGGCTTACGAACGCAAGCAATCCTACGACAAAGCTGAAATTTTTGTAAAGCAAGCGGTGGCAACTTTGGATAACATGGATGCCGAAGCGTTGCCCATTGGTGATGATGATTATCTACAAAATGAAATCTTAATCTATGCGTCCGCTGCACAATTATATGCTAAAATTAATTTTCCAGAAGCAGCCTTAGAGCTCATTGATTTAGCGTTGAAGAAAGCACAAGAAAGTCAATCATTATACTTGCTAGATCGCTTGTATGCACAAAAAGCGGCCAATGAAGTTGTTTTAAACGATATTCAAGCGGCCCATGACCATTATTATGTGGCCTATGCCTTAAGCCTAGTGACGCATAATGCGACTTTAACCCAAAAAATCACCGAAGAAATGGCCAATTATCACATTGCACCATTGCAAGTGGCTAAAGAAGCCTGAGTGATTAATCAAAAGCGCTAAGCTTTCCAAATTTAGGAAAGCTTAGCGCTTTTTTGATGCGTTCAAATTCAGGCTCAGCCGTTGATTGCGCGGTGCACGTTAATCACGACCCCAGTAAAGATTGTTTTAAATTCACTGCCAGTTATTACGAGTGGTTCTTCACTTTCACGTGGATTGATAATGAAATAGTGATCATCTGTAATCCAAAGGACGCGGCGAATGACGGTGTTATATTGATGCTTTAAGTTGACAGCCACTAGCCGGCTACGATGAATTTCAGAAAACAAACTTAGTTTTGGATTGGTACTAATGATTGCTAAATCACCAGGTAAAATACCTTCACTGTGCATGTTGTCCTCGGTAATGCGCAACCAATAATAGTGTGTTTGATGACTGGCCCCTAATGGTGGGAGTTGGGTGTAGACGCGCTGATTGGTGGGTAAGATGATTTGATCATTGGCGCCAATCAGTGAAATTTTGTGTGCTGTTTGAGTCGGTGACAAGTTAAGCTCCGGGTTTGAATTCTCAGGTAGAAGTCCTGCTAGTTCGAAGATTGTATTAGTAGAAATACGTAGTCCCGTTGCAATTTTTCTTAAGGTTTCTGGTTTTGGAATTTTACGTTTATTATTTTCAACTTGTGAATAATAGGAAGAAGAAATACCGCCATAAAGAGCGACTCTGCGTACGGAATAGCCTTTTTGCATTCTAAGTTCTTTTAAACGACTACCAAAGGTTTTGTCGACCAAAAAATCACCCCTTGTATCACATTAGTATAGCAATGGAAGCAGGGATTCTATACTGATAGGTGGATGATATTGCTAAAAGTGCTTGCTAAAGTAAAACGATATAATTATAATTTTGTATAGGAATATGTGAATACGTTTATTAATTTGTTAGTTAAAGTGGGAAACAACTGCAGGTAAGTCATTTGCAAAGTCGAGAAAGGCAATGGAATCAGCAGTTGTGACATTTGCGATACTAGCTAGTTAGGTAACGACGTTCGCAAAAGTGATACACTTTGGAGGAATTATAATGAGTTTTTGTCCTAGATGTGGTTCGAAGATTGATCGTGAGACCCGCTTTTGTCCAAACTGTGGTTTAGATTTAAGTCAGATTAGCACTGATGAGAGTACTGTAGTAACGCCACCAGTAACGCCCACTATGAATCCAGCGCAACCGCAAGTGACACGTAATCAAGCAACACCCAATATTGATTATCAATCGAATTTGGGATTGGTGGGGGCCTTTAAGGAATACTTTAGTAAATATGCGCAGTTCCGTGGTCGAATGAGCCGTGCAAACTACTGGTGGTCAATCCTAGCCTATGAGTTATGTTATTTGGTGTTGATGGCTATTTATCTGTTGTTTGATGCGCAACTAGGTCAGTTATTACTGACTATTTTCTCGGCGGTCTTTTGTTTGCCATCATTGACGGCGGTTAGTCGCCGCTTGCATGATGGCAATCGGTCATTTGCCAATTACTGGTGGATGCTACTACCAATTGTAGGTTGGATTTATTTACTTGTTTTGTTATGTCGTCGTGGGGATACCCAAGCCAATCGGTTTGAATAGAGGATTTTAGTATGAATAATGTTAGTTTTTGTCCCAAATGTGGTCAGGCATTGGCTGATGGGGCCAAGTTCTGCACTAATTGTGGTTTTAATGTCAGTGACATGCACGTAACTGCGGCGACGAATCAGCAGCAAGCACAAGCTGCTCATCCAACGCAAAATTTGTTTGATTCGGCGACGGAAAAGTTAAACAGTTGGACCGGTGAACAGAAGAAGGTACCGATTCATTTGGGCACCATGTTCAGTGAAGTTTTTAAATCGCATTCTGAAACGGAAGCCGAAGCGCTCTTCATTGTTGGGACTAGCCAAACGACGCCAACTTTGGCACAGGTGAGTGATTCACCGGTGAAACCGTGGTTATTTTCACGCGTGTTAGCGTTATTTATTTTAACGATTAGCTTACTTGTCGGCAGTCTCTATGTTTTAAATGGGCAAAAGATGTACGTTGGGTTGATTTCGATTAGCTCATTAGCAGTGCCGTTTTCCCTATTAATTATGTTTTTTGAGATTAATACGTTTAAAAATATTAGTATTTTTAAAGTCACTAAGATTTTCATGGTGGGTGGTGTGGCTTCACTATTGGCTACGTTGGGATTATATCAATTTGTTGAAATTGGTCAAATGTCAATTGTGACAGCGGCCATTGTCGCCGTAATTGAAGAGACTGGTAAGTTAATCATGATTGCTTACTATATTAATCGGATTAATACCAAGTTTATTTTAAATGGCATGTTGATTGGCGCGGCCATCGGTGCTGGCTTTGCGACGTTTGAAACAGCTGGTTACGCCGGTGAATTAGGGGTATCCGTATTGCTACTGCGGGGTGTTACGGCATTGGGGACTCATACCTTATGGTGTGCCATTGTTGGTGCTGCCTTAGCGCTAGCCAAGGGATCGGCGCCACTTTCAACCAGTGTTTTTCAGAATGGCCGTTTTATTCGATTTTTCTTATTAGCAATCGCCTTGCACGCCACTTGGGATGCACCGTTATCTTTTAATATGGAAAAGTACACCATTTTGATTATTATTGCGTGGGTCATTATATTGGTGCTGATTGATGCAGGTTTACGGGAAATTAAGACGTTGCAACAGGGGCAGACAGATTGAAAATTTGGAGGAAATGAGTGCAATGTTTTGTAAATACTGTGGGACAAAAAATCAAGCGGAAGCACGCTTTTGTCGTAACTGTGGTCAGCCACTTAGCAAAGTAGTGCCGCCTAAATCACAACTAGCAGCAACTGAATCAAGTAGTGCCGACGTAACCACTAGTCAAGCACAACGCAGTGATTCGGTTGCAACCAGTGCAAGTCAAACGTCAGCGACCGGCCAAGCTGATTCAACGGGCAATGCGCCACAACGTTCAACGGTGAAAAAGCCGCCCGAGCAGCATTATTGGTGGTTAATCATTGTGATTATTGTTCTGGTCGCAATCGTTGGCGGCGCATCCTATGCGGTCATAACGCATCACAGTCAATCCAAGTCAATGACAGTAGCGAAAAAGGCCACGCCGGCGACTGCTAAAAAAACGGCGGCACAATCAAGTCAATCAACTAAAAAGCAGTCGTCATCGGTGGCAACTAAAACGTCATTTCCGAAAGCAAGCATTAAACAGGCGATTAATACGAGCTTGTCGGGGCTAAAGGGGACAACGTCAGTAGCCGTAGCCGCAACGGATAGTTCGGCCAAAGTGGTCCAAAACGACCAGTCCCAACGGGCCGCAAGCTTGATTAAACTGTTTATTTTGATTACAGCTTACCATCAAGTTGATTCAGACCAGTTAAACTTGGATGAGAGTTATACGTTAACGGCTAACGACAAAGTTGGTGGCACGGGGACGCTCCAAGGGCTGCCGACTGGTAGTAAGTTAAGTTATCGTGAAATCTTGAAGCGCATGATGGATGAAAGTGATAATACGGCAGCAAATATCATGATTGATAAAGTTGGCGGTATTAGTACGATTAATGCTGAAATTGAACGATTAGATTTAAGTGAAACACAACTAGAACGAAAGATGATGGATACAGCTGCATTGGCTGATGGCAAGGATAACTACACTTCAGTGACTGATGTTGCGACGGTTTTAACTAAGATGTACTCAGGCAAGCTGATTTCGCGGACTGCGGATCAGGCCATGCTAACAATCATGCGCCAAAATGCGAATCATGCTAAATTACCGCATGATTTACCAAGTGATGCGATTGTTTATAACAAAACCGGTGAGTATGGGGATTATGGCGTTCAAAATGATGCGGCGATTATCAAGAATACGCAGGGGGCATTTGTTGTCGTGGTCTTATCACAAGATGGTGATGAAACCGAACAAGTTACAGCAATGAACAGTCTGGGGACCAAGCTGTATCAGGCTATTTTGGAGGATAACTAAATGAAATTTTGTATTAAGTGTGGTCAAAAAATTGAAGCTGATTCTGAATTTTGCCCGTTTTGCGGGACGAAGCAACCGGCAAGGTCTGAAAAGCCAAGTCCGCAGGCTGTTGCGCCGGCAAGTGCGGTCAGCAAATCTGAACCGGTAACGTCGGCAACGCAGCCACAGCAATCAGTGCCAGTTGCTGATGTCCCACCGGTCAATCAAGCAACCAGTCAGTCCGCACCCACAGCGCCAGCTAGTCACAGTAGTTTATCAATTATTATTGGCGTGATTGTCTTGGTTATCGTGGTTGGTTTGGGGAAGTATGGCTATGATACTTATCAGCGGAACCATTTGTCGGAACAGGCGATTGCTGATATTAGTCAAACGGTAGTTACCGAGCACCTCGGTTCAAGCAATGAAGTTTATTACTCAAAACGCACGAACTCAATTCGAGTGATTCCAGATTATGATTCCAAGCTTTATCAGGCCGTTGAGGATGTGATTACTTACGATGACAGTAATGGCATTATTTCAACTTATCTGGAAAAATTCAAAAAAATCTCTGAGGAAATGGCCGACAAAATGCCGACGAAGGATCATGATGTCAAAGTTCAGTTAGTCAATCCTGAGAATGAGGATCGGTATTTGTACATTGTTGAAAATGGGACGGTTATTTATGATTTTAATGATTAGCGCCGGGGGACCAGCAATTTTGGAGGATAAACTGTGATGAAACGTAAAATCGAATTAGCTGTGATGGTCATTGGGAGTGTGTGGTTGTTAGTCGGTTGTAGTTTTAAGCATAGTGGTGCTCTGATGACAAAAAAAGCCACCACAAAAACAGCAACGAAGACTGAAACGGTGTATTATCAAAATTTGACAAAGGGCGATAAAGCCAAGGTCAAATTTAAATTTAAGCTGGATCAAGATGAGACCAAGGATAATTATGCGGATCCAGTTTACGTGGTTTCAATGAAGGTCACTAATGGATCAAAGAAGACAATCAAATTTAACCGGACCAAGTTTGTCTTTATCTTAGATGGCGACAAAAAATTATCAAAAAAGCGTGGCGTCCTAAAGGTTAAAGCTGGTCAAACTCAGAGTGTTGATCAGCTCTTCACGACAATTCCTGAGCAAAGTACTTTGGGTAGTGGGATTATCGAATACTTGAATAAAGCGAATAAATTGGCCTATGCTGATTTTAAGAATGGGGTTGCCAAGTCGAGTAATCTGAAAAACAAAAAATTGATTGCGGCTAATAAATCGGTGAGTGGTTACAGTGATGAAGAAACAACGACTGACTCGTCGACTGATGCTGACGACGACGCATCGACGACCACTGATGAAGCGTCAAATTCCGAAACTAGCACTGGTACGCGTGGGACTGCGGCTAGCAGTAGTAGTGCATCCAGTTCAACTGGCTTAACTGAAGACCAAGCGAAGGCGGCGTTAATTGCGGCTTTTCCTGCGGGTGGGGATTTTGGGGGCTATTCAATGGATGAGTTGAAAATCGACCAAGGTTCAACTGGCGGCTGGACTTTTGTCACGCCAGACGGACTTTGTTGGATTGTTAGAGCTGATGGTACAGTCAAAGCACCAGGTGATCCACAATAGTCCTAAAAAGCACTTAAACATTGCGTTTAAGTGCTTTTTAGGATAAAAAAATTGACTGGCAAACGGATGACAGCTGTCACCAGGTTACCAGTCAATTAGGCTTGGAACGATTCACTTTAAGTCAGTGAAGTTACTTTTTCTTTGGTTTTGGTGCTGGTTTGTTCTCTAAGTCAGTCCGAACGACTAAGACGTCGCAAACGGCCATCCGAGTGACATATTCGGTAACTGAACCAATTAATAACCGTTCAACGGCGTTTAAACCAGTCGCACCGATCATAATGAGGTCAACGCCTAAATCCTTAGGCACATCGCGTGCAATAATCGTCTTGGGTGCGCCATATTCGATGGAATAGTCGACATTGTTAAGTCCATCCGCTTTGGCTTCAGCAACATACTTGTCTAAAGTCTTTTGTGCGGTGTCAGTAACTTGTTCAACCATGGTTGTGTCGAAACTAGAAATGTTTTGGAAAGCCCGAGTATCCACGACATGTACCATATGAACTGAAGCGTCTGGTCCATTTCGTTTCGCAACAGCGACGGCCTTTTTGAATGCTAATTCCGCTTCGTAAGAACCGTCAACGGGAACTAAGATGTGTTTGTATTGTTGTAACATCATTCTCACCCCTCAATACTTGATACTTATATTGTAAAGGTTTTCGTAAAAAATAAAAAGCGTTTTCTCTTAGATTTGCATAAAAGTCATCAGAAGTAGGGCAATTGCCATCATAATCAAGCAACCGCTGGCTAAAACTAAGGCAATTAAGACGATGTTTTGATAAAAGATTGTGATGATACTGCCGAGGGCAACCAGTAACATCAGGCTGCCACCGTAACGAGCAATATGATGAACGGCCGGGGATTTAGTCGGATCAAAGGTTAGAAATGCCTTGGTTTGATGCCGAACTAAGTAGACCCCGAGTAAGGCCGCAATTAAAGTATAGACGCTGAGTAATAAGGTAATCAAAACGAAACCTCCGAAAGTTAGATTTAGTAGGGTGGCATAAACAAAAAGGGCCAGGAACAAGTCCTGACCCACGGAAGCAAGCTTCCGGAAAAACTAGTGGTGCCGTTAATCGCTCTTCAGTATTGACCCGCTTCAAGGCAGGTGGGACCGGCTGTCTAGCCCTCTAACTACCAAATGATAAGGCATGTTATGATAACTAGCTAAAGTTAGTCCCAAAGTAGTATTAATTGTTCGGCAACACTTTTTTTAGAGCAATGCGCACACCTTAGTAATTTCGACTATTAGTCTAGCATATTCGCTTTAAAGTTGCAACGATGGCCCTAGGCATAATCATGTTAACGGTTACGCTGATTGGCTTTAAGCAATTTATGATATTGGTCACCTAAGGCCGGTTCAAAGCGGCCGTTGGCTTTGGGCTGATAATACTCTGCGTGTTTAATGGCGTCTGGCAAATATTGTTGCGCAACCCAATCACCAGGATGATCATGGGGAAAGTCGTAACCAATCCCATGGCCTAACTTAGCAGCACCGGCATAGTGCGCGTCTTTTAAGTCGGCTGGAACATCACCAAAGTGACCAGCGCGGACTTTTTCTAAGGCACTGTCAATGGCGGTCATCGCTGAATTGGATTTTGGTGATAACGCTAATTCAATGACGGCGTTAGCCAATGGAATCCGGGCCTCTGGAAAGCCCAATTGATCGGCAGCTTGAACCGCAGCGACTGCTCGCTGGCATGCAGGCGGGTTGGCTAAGCCGATATCTTCATAAGCGATGACCAGCAGTCGGCGAGTCAAACTTTTTAAGTCACCAGCTTCAACGAGCCGCGCCATGTAATGCAAGGCGGCATTAGCGTCTGACCCCCGAATTGACTTTTGGAAGGCTGAGATGACATCATAGTGTGCATCGCCATCTTTATCAGCGGAGAGGGCCTTTTTCTGTAAACATTCTTCAATAATTGGTTGCGTAATTTCACGATGGTCCTGTTCCGTGGGGGACGATGATAAGACGGCCAGTTCTAAGCCGTTTAAAGCACTTCGTAAATCACCATCCGTAGCGGTACACAAATGATGTAAGGCGGCTGGATCGAGATCTACGTGATATTGACCTAGTCCACGCTTATCATCTTGTAGCGCCCGCTTAACGGCAATTTCAATGTCAGTTGGTGTTAATGGCGTCACTTGAAAAATCTGAGTCCGACTGCGAATCGCCGGATTAATGCTGATGTAAGGATTTTCCGTCGTGGCGCCGATTAAAATAATGCGGCCGCTTTCTAAATGTGGCAATAAAAAATCTTGTTTGGTTTTATCGAGCCGATGGATTTCATCTAGTAATAAAATGACGGTCCCACTCATTTTGGCTTCTTCAGCAACAATTTGTAATTGTTTTTTACTATCGGTTGCGGCGTTCAACATGCGAAAGGCATATTTGGTTGAACCAGCGATGGCACTTGCGATACTGGTCTTGCCAGTACCGGGTGGACCGTATAGAATCATTGATGAGAGGCGTTTGGCCGTGACCATTCGGGCAATAATCTTACCGGGACCAACCAGTTGGCGTTGCCCAACAACTTCTTCAATGGTTTGGGGTCGCATGCGATAAGCTAATGGTTGTTGCATCCGTTCTCCTCCTTGTTCTTGCAAAACTAGTCCCAACTATTATAACATTTAAGGGTGGATACCCTGAAAGATTCGGTTTAATGTTGGGGACAGAGGTTATCAGTAAAATTATAAAATAGATAAGGATTGATAAAATGAAATTAGATGCAGTTGGGCAAGCGATTAAGCAGTATCAATTAGTGCCCCTGGTACACCAGATGAACTTAGGCTTAGAAGTCACGATGCAACGAATCAATGGTCAAGGGGAGTTAAGCACTCAGCCTTATCCCACTGCGTTTGGCAATCAGCGAAAGAACCGGCAGTTGCATAATGGTTTTGCGCAAACCCAATTAAAGGTAACCACGCCAGCTTTTGCCGCTATTACCCCATTGATGGCTTACTTGAAGGGGCTGAATACAACGGCACGCCGGGCTTTGGCGGCGGATGAGTATCTATGGCCATTATCCAGTACGCCAATTTTGCCAGCAGATCAGACGCAGATTCCGTTGGCCGATGCGGACGTGGCCGGCTTCAATCGCCGTCAAGCGCAGGCAAAGACCAGTGACATAACGAAACTGATGACGACTGGTGTCCATGTTAATTTAAGCTTTAATGAACAATTATTTATGCGTTTATATACCGAAAAGTTTCACCAACAGTATGCTAGTTATGTTGAATTTCGCAATGCCATTTATTTGAAAGTTGCCCAAGGTTTTGTGCGAATGGACTGGCTGATTCAGTACCTATTCGGTGCCACCCCAACCTTGATGGTGACAGATACGCAGTCGAAACGGCAACGAACGAGTGTGCAGGCGCCACATAACCGGCTCAATCAGGTTGTTGGCGATTATAGTTCAATTGACCGGTACGTCACGAAGATTCAAGCAGCGGTTCGGCAAGGACAACTAGCGACGGACCGGGATTTTGCGGGGCCAGTCCGGTTACGAAGTAATGGTCAATTAACCGATCTTGGTCAACAGGGGGTATACTATTTAGAATTTCGAGGACTAGATTTAGACCCGACCCAAGCAACTGGGGTTAATCCCCAAGCGTTGGCATTTATGCGGTTATTAGCCAGTTACTTTGTGATGATGCCAGCCTTACCAACGGCCATGGTTAGCCAGGTCAACACACAAGCGGACAAACTAATGACGCAAGTGACTGCTGAAAATCCGACGACGGCGAGTGTGCAAGCGGAACCGGCCCGACAAGTTTTAGATGCGTTACGGGATTTTGCCACGGCCCAAGGGTTACCAGCTAGTGATGTTGCAATGTTAACGGCTTTAAAGCCACGCATTGCGGACCCGAAGCAGACATTGAGTGCCCAAATTGCCATGGCACCGGATACCTTAGCTTGGGCCCTTGAGCAGGCCAAAACTTATCAGGCTGCGACGCAAACGACGCCGTTCGAATTACCTGGTTTTACGGACTTGAGTTTATCGAGTCAATTATTAATCGAGCTAGCGTTGGCGCGTGGGATTAAGGTGGATGTGGTCTCGACCACAGCTGATATATTACGATTGACCCAAGGTGATCGGGCCAAATTAGTAGTTAATGGGAGTGGAACCGACTTGAATCCCCAAGCGTTAACAACCGTTTTAACACATAAAGTCGCGGCCAAGCAAATCATGGCGGAGCAGGGCGTGGCGGTGCCCGCATCGCAAACTTATCACACCGCTAATCAATTGATTAAAGATTATGATCGCTATGTTCGTGGTGGCGGAATTGTCTTGAAAGCGACCGATCAATCCCATGCCGTAGTCGCTTTTCGAATCATGCCCGAACGGCAATTATTTGAACAAGTTGTCCAGCAGCTATTCGAACAAACTAAAAGTGTGATGGCTGAAGAATTAGTAGTGGGGTCAAGTTATCGGTTTATGGTGATTGGCGGCCGCGTCACCGCAATCCTTGAACGGATTCCGGCCAATATTGTCGGCGATGGTCGCGCAACGGTACAAATGTTATTAGATCGTAAAAATGCACGGGCATTACGGGGACCAGCATTTAAAGCGCCGCAATCAACGCTTAAGTTGGGGACGGTCGAACGGTATCGGTTAGCATCTTATCATTTGGATTTAGATCAAGTCGTTGGTCGGGGCACCCAAATCTTGTTGCGGGAAGATGCAACTTTTGGTAACGGCGCAGATGGCCTAGATGCTACGGCTGATATGCATCAGTCCTACATTGATGCGGTGGAAGCGTTGGCGGCAGCTTTGAAGCTACAAGTCGCTGGGATTGATGTCATGATTCCCAATCTCTATGCGGAACTAACGCCGGAGCATCCGGAAATGGCTGTTTACTTGGGCATCCATGCAGCACCGTTTCTTTATCCGCATTGTTTTCCCATGTTTGGGACGGCGCAACCAGTTGCGACCCAATTATTAGATCAATTATTTCCCGCGTAAGCGGTGACTTAAAATCAAATTAGAGCCAAAAAAACAAGCCTGGGCGCAACCCAAGCTTGTTTTTGTTAAAGTAACTTTTTAAAGTGTCCTAACAAACCAGTTGATTTAGTGGGTTTGTTGGGGGTGTCATTGATCGGTTGATAACACTGGTCAATATCAATATTTGCTTGATTAATCGCGGTCGGCGCGGCAAAGACGAGGGCATAGTTGGTATCCTCAGTCCGATAAACAGCGTCCGTTTTGATGGTGAATTGCACATCCGTCTGGGCAACTGCCCTTAGATAAGGACCCAGAATATCTTGGTCAAGATTGCCATTAATTAAGAGGCGATAATCTGGGTGCGCCTGAAACGCTTGATTCAATTGATCAACGTAGTGATGGCGCTTGATTTGGTAGACGGTGACGGCAACTTCAACCCGCTCGCGAAACGTGCCTAAATATTTATGTTGTTGATCTGGATGCAGTTCAGGGGTCCCATGCATCGCGGTTTGTAGTCGATCAACGGGTTGCTTATCTGTGTCAGCCATTGTCAAACATCCTTTCTCCGATTATCATAATATTGTAGCATGTTCTGTAGGCAAAAGCGATGGATAGAGGGGGATAAACATGTTTACAGCAAGTGATTTTAAGATTTTTGATGAGCCGACTTTAGCGGGCCGGATGCACTTAATTAAAACGGTCATCGATCCAAAGTTTGAGGCCATAGCCGCTCAACTAATCCCAACTTTGACGACGCAAACTGGGCGACCATTTTATGCTCACGTGGCCCAACATTTGCGGCGGTATAAAAATCCACCGGTCGATACTTGGGTGGCCTTTAGTGATGATCATCGGCGGTATAAAGCGTTACCGCATTTCGAACTAGGATTATGGCCGGATCGACTTTTTATCTATTTAGATTTATTGGATGAGGGGAAGACGGCGCTACAAGCACAAGTGACGCCAGCTGACTTACAGGCCTGGTTGGCACCGTTATCCGCTGATTATGTGATTAGTCATAATCATGCAGTCGCTCAGACCGAACCGGCTACACCGAACAATATCACGAAGACGATTACGAAGTTTGACCAGTATCGTCATAGTGAATTAGTCACCGGGCGTAGCTTAATGTTAGCCTCACCATTATTGCAAAATGACGCTGACCAGTTAGCGTGCCTAAAGCAGACGCTGGTGACGTTAAGCCCAATTTATATGGCGATTATGCAGGCTTTAGAAGCCTAGGACGCAAAAAAACACGCCGCAAATGCGACGTGTTTTTAACGACCGGAAATTAAAGTTTGTTGTAGTATTCAACGATAAGTGATTCGTCGATATCTGCTTCAAGTTCTTCACGTTCTGGTAAACGAGTCAATGAACCTTCGAGCTTATCAGCATCGAATGAAACAAAGTTAGGACGTGAAACGACGGCTTCAACAGCACCCGTAATCACGATTAACTTCTTAGACTTGTCACGAACTGAGATAACTTGGCCGACTTTAACTTCGTATGAAGGAATGTCAACACGTTTGCCATCAACAGTGATGTGACCATGGTTTACCAATTGACGAGCTTGGCGACGAGTAGTAGCCAAACCTAAACGATAAACCATGTTGTCTAAACGACGTTCGAGTAAGATCATGAAGTTAACACCATGCTTACCTTCGCGAATCTTACCAGCTTTAAGGAATAAGTTAGAGAATTGACGTTCAGTTAAACCGTACATCATCCGTAACTTTTGCTTTTCGCGTAATTGCGTACCGTATTCAGAAAGCTTTGGGTGACGACCTTGACCATGATCACCAGGAGCATAAGGACGACGAGCTAATTCTTTACCAGTACCTGAAAGAGACATTCCCAAACGACGGGAGATCTTCCAACTTGGACCTGTATAACGAGACATATGTTGTATCCTCCAATAAATTTTAGTTGGAGTAAAATAATCCGATGTAAGTTCGATATTCGTTCAGATTAGACTGCAGTTTTCACCATTGCAGCCGCAGGTTACTAACTGACCATTAACTGGCACCAATCTGTTGACGAGCTTACCACTTACTGCTGCATTATTTTACACAATGAGTAGCATAGCATGCAAAGACCTCATTAGTCAATGTGTTGCGTCAAAATAGCGACAAATTCTACCATCTCAGCTTCAGCGGCAGCACTGAAATGATCGAGATCAGGTGAATCTAAGTCTAAAACGCCAATTTTACGGCCATTTTTTGTGATGGGCACGACTAATTCTGAATTACTGGCACTATCACAGGCGATGTGCCCCGGGAATTGATGAACATCAGCGACCCGACGACTAGTTTGTTCGTCAAAGGCGGTACCGACTACGCCAGCACCACCTTTGATATGCATACAAGCGACTTTACCTTGGAATGGGCCCAAGTCAAGCTGGTCGGTCTCACTATTATATAAGTAAAAGCCGGCCCAATTAAGGCCAGTATCGGTCGTCTTAATTAAGGCACTGGCGTTCGCTAAATTCGCGATTAAGTTGGTTTCTTCATAGAGTAGGGCATCTAATTGTTGGTTCATAAGTGATGTTTCGGTCGTTGACATAAAAAATCCTCCTAGAAGTTAATAAATTCATACTGTTTGATAATTGCGACTATGCTATAATTTGTGTTAGATTTTAATTGGAATGGTAGCAAAATGCAAGGTTGCAGTTCGACAGGGTGAACTAACAACTAAACTATTATACAGTAATTTAAATTAAGTAAGGGGCATTTATATGCAAGTAGCAATCGGTATTGTGGTTGTCGCGATTGTGATTTACGCTGCGATCAAAGGATTTCAACTGTACATAGATAAACAAATTCAGCAGCTAACGTCGCAGCAGCAAGCGTTAGTCGCCGCTGCACAAGCAACTGATTTTGAAAAAATCGAAGGACTGGGATTAACCGGTGGCTCGTTAGAAAAGTTAGCGACGCTCCAAAATGACGATCAAGTGGTTCAAAATGATCGGTTACCAGCGGTCAGTGAACAGTTGACGCAAACCAAAGAATTGACGCGCAAAATCAAATTCGTCGAGGCCCGGCAGAATCTGAAAAAAGCCAGCCAAGCCTTAGCCATCATCAAAACAAGTATTGATGAGACACGACAAGGATTGAAAGCGTTAGATGACGCTGATCAAGCGCATCGGCAAGCAGTCGCACAACTAGAAAAGAAATATCAGAATTTACGAAAAACCTTGTTATCACAAAACTTTTCGTTTGGGCCAAGTATCGACCAATTAGAAGATCGCCTTGCTAATCTTGAAAGTGATTTTGATCGGTTTTCACAGTTAGCGAAAGCGGGCGATCATGATGCGGCTGAACAAGTATTAGACCAGTTGCGGCATGATACGAGTGCTTTAGAAGCAGATATTGACCGGATTCCACCAATTTATAAGGATTTGGTCACTGGCTTTCCAGATCAAATCAAGGAATTGGCGACGGGATATCAGCAATTAGTTGACCAACATTTTCATTTCGAAGTTGCCACGATTGAGCCTGAAATTCAATCCTTGAAGCAAGCGATTGATGCGAACACAGCGTTGCTTGGCGAGTTAAAGGTCGCCGAGGCTGAAGCCGGTAACCATGCCATTGAGAAGCGGATTGATCATATCTACGATGTGCTACAGGTCGAGATTGATGCGAAAGCGGTTGTTGATGAAAAACAAGCTGAAATCAGTCAATTTCTAACGCATGCGATGAATCAAAATCATCGGTTACAGATTGAATTGGATCGGTTAGCACAAAGCTATACGTTGAATGACCATGAAGTTGAACGCACGCGGGAACTTAATGAACAGTTGAAAAATATTGAGTCTGTTTATCAAGCCGATGTCACGGCTATCACGAGTAAGCAAGCAGTCTATAGCCAAATTGCGGCGCATTATACTGATCAAGCAACGCAATTAAAGGGGATTGAGGAAGAGCAAGTTGCAATTGATAAGGGTGTCGCTGGCTTAGCGGCTGAAGAATCAAAAGCCCAATCAACGTTACAACGCTTTGATTTCGAAATTCATGCCATTAAACGGCAAGTGGAAAATCTCAATTTGCCAGGGTTACCGCAAGCTTATTTGGACTATTTTTTTGTTGTCAGCAAAGAAATCGAACGCTTAGATCACGATATTAATAAGTTAGTGATTAATATGGATGATATTACGAAACAGTTGATTGTGATTCAAGCTGACTTGGCAACCTTAAAAGAAAAAACAACTGATTTAATGGATTCAGCGATTTTAGCCGAACAACTACTGCAGTATGCGAATCGCTATAAAACGAATCATGAAGAGATTCAAGCGGCTAGTGTATCTGCACAACAATTATTTAATGAGGACCACGACTATGCCCACAGTTTAGAAGTGATTGCGACGGCCATTGACAAGGTCGATCCAGGTGCTTATAAACGAATTGAAGATAGTTATTATGCGCAAAAGAAAGATGATGTTGAGTAAGCAAAACCACCGGTGACGGTGGTTTTTTATTGGGATAATGGTGGCTTAGTTGGTGGCCGGACTGGTGAACGGCCAGACAGCAGGACTTGTTTCAACGTGATTATTTGGTATAATTGCAAAGAATTCTTATCGAAAGTAAGTGCTTAGCGCTACTTTTTTGGAAAGTGAAGGCTCATGTATGATTTATTTTGATAATAGTGCGACGACGCAAGCTGCTCCAGCAGTGGTTGAAACCTATGCTAAGGTGTCGCAAAAGGTGTGGGGTAACCCATCAAGTTTACACAATTTTGGTGAAAATGCGTTTCATTTATTGGAACAATCGCGGCATCAAATTGCGGATTTAATTGGTGCGAAAACGAGTGAAATCTTCTTTACCTCTGGGGGAACTGAAGGCGATAATTGGGTCGTTAAAGGTACCGCCATTGAAAAGCGGAGTTTTGGGAAACACCTCATTACCACAGCGGTTGAACATCCGGCGATTCATAATTCAATGGAACAATTGGCTGATTTAGGTTTTGATATTACGTACTTACCGGTCGATCAAGAGGGCCGGATTAATCCCGCCGACTTAAAAGCGGCGATTCGACCCGATACGATTTTAGTATCAGTGATGGCTGTCAATAATGAAATTGGCACGATTCAACCGTTGTTAGATGTAGCTGAGATTTTAAAACCCTATCCTAAGATTCATTTTCATGTGGATGCTGTCCAAGGAATTGGCAAAGGAATTCAAAACTTGATTATGAATGATCGAGTTGATTTCGTCACTTTTTCGGGGCATAAGTTTCATGCGCCCCGCGGCGTGGGCTTTATTTATGCCCGCCAAGGTCGCAAATTAGCGCCATTAATGACGGGTGGCGGTCAAGAAGATAATTGGCGTTCAGGCACGGAAAATGTGCCAGCAATTGCAGGAATGGCGAAAGCCTTACGTCTCTTATTAACGGATGAAACGACTAAAGTTGCCCGTGAACGAGCCATCAAGCAACGGGTCTATGACCATATCAAAGATCTGCCGAAAGTCACTATTTTTAGTCAACCAACGACTGGGTTTGCACCCCATATTTTGTGTTTTACGATTAATGGGGTTCGTGGTGAAACTATCGTGCATGCTTTCGAAGACCAAGGCATTTACATTTCGACGACGAGTGCCTGTTCATCTAAAAAACATTTGGCTTCTAGTACGCTAATGGCCATGCAAGTACCAGAAGCGATTGCCACGAGTGCCATTCGGATTAGTTTAGATGAGAACAATACGTTGGCCGAAGCGGATGAATTTAATCGTGTCTTCGATAACTTATATCAGAAATTTTCTAAGATCAATGCTGACGCATAACTGAAAGGAACCTGTTAATGCAATATACTGAAATTATGGTGCGTTATGGCGAACTATCAACTAAGGGCAAGAATCGCCGCAACTTTATTGATAGCTTAGGCCGTAACGTCCGCAAAGCGCTCCACGACTTTCCCACGTTAAAAGTACATGCTGACCGTGACCGGATGCATATCTCATTACATGATGAAGATGCACAAGGTGTCATGGATCGTTTACAATTGGTTTTTGGGATTCAAAACTTTTCACCCAGTATTCGGGTCGCTCAAGATATGGATGAGGTTTATGCTACGGCGATTGCCATGGTGCAGGCGCAATTCAAACCAGGGATGACGTTTAAGGTCAATACTCGTCGTTCTGATCATCATTTTGAATACGACACGAACGAAATCAATGACATGTTAGGTGGCCAAATTCTAGATCATGTTGCTGGTATTCAAGTGAAGATGCAACATCCCGATATCGTCATTCGGGTAGAAGTTCGCATGAATGGCATTTTCCTATCTTCTGAGACCATTAACGGTGCTGGGGGCTTGCCGGTTGGAACTGCTGGCAAAGGAATGTTGATGCTGTCTGGTGGGATTGATTCACCTGTTGCCGGATACTTAGGCATGAAGCGTGGTGTTGATATGGAGATGGTGCACTTCTTTAGTCCGCCATATACGAGTGAACAAGCGTTAGCCAAAGCCAAGCAATTGGCCTCAACGTTAGCGAGCTATTCCGGTAGTGTGAAGTTTATCCAGATTCCATTTACGGAAATCCAAGAAGAAATCAAAGAAAAGGTTCCTGAAGGTTATTTAATGACGGTTCAACGACGGTTAATGATGCGTCTAATGGATGCCATTACGCGGGAACGCCATGGTAAGGCTATTTTTAATGGCGAATCTTTAGGTCAAGTGGCCTCACAGACGATGGACAGTATGATTGCCATCAATGACGTGACGGCACTTCCTGTATTGCGACCAGTGATTTCAATGGACAAGACTGAAATCATTAAAGTAGCGGAAAAGATTGATACGTATAACTTATCAATCATGCCATTTGAAGACTGCTGTACGATTTTTGCACCACCAGCACCTAAGACGCATCCTAAGCTCGACCGGTCACGTTCATATGAAGAACGGATTGACGTGGCAGGCTTAATGCAACGGGCCATGGACGGGATTAAGATTAGCGAAATTAAACCGGGTGAGAATTATATGAATGCCCAAGAAGATGTTTTTGCGGAATTGTTGTAAAACAAGAGTGCTCACCACCACGGGTTGCTTCCGAGCATAGCCTAGTCACGAGTATCATGCGGTTCTAAGCATGGTGCTCGTGACGTAGCTAAGCACAGGAGGCAGTGGTGGTGAGCACGTTTCGGCAAAAAAGCACAATCGGGTTCGAGTATCATGCGGTTCTAAGCATGGTGCTCGTGACGTAGCTAAGCACAGGAGGCAGTGGTGGTGAGCACGTTTCGGCAAAAAAGCACAATCGGGTTCGAGTATCATGCGGTTCTAAGCATGGTGCTCGTGACGTCCCTAAGCACAGGAGGCAGTGGTGGTGAGCACGTTTCGGCAAAAAAGCACCATCGGGTTCGAGTATCATGCGGTTCTAAGCATGGTGCTCGTGACGTCCCTAAGCACAGGAGGCAGTGGTGGTGAGCACGTTTCGGCAAAAAAGCACCATCGGGTTCGAGTATCATGCGGTTCTAAGCATGGTGCTCGTGACGTCCCTAAGCACAGGGGCAGTGGTGGTGAGCACGTTTCGGCAATGCAGGACATGGTGACCACACTAATTTAAACGTTTAAGCAACGAGCTTGGGATAATCCTGAGCTCGTTTTTTTTACTTGAATTTATTTTCCAAGGTATGACTTAGCTGGGCCAACTTGAGCTTGCTGCGGTATTGGTTGTTAACTAAGCAGTTTTTTCGTTCGCTAAACCAAGTCCGGCTAATTAGTGCAATATTACTAAAGTTATAGCTGAAAAATGATAAAATAATGTCATTAATTTCTACTGAGTAGGATACGGAGGTGGCGAGGATGAACTTTAAACCGTTGTTACGGGCCAAGGCAACTGCAGCGACGTTACTAGCTGGTCGTTTCGGTGTTGAGCGGGAAGGCCAGCGGATAACCCCGGCCGGGCAATTGGCGATGACGGCCTTTCCCACAAAGTTACAGACTGAATTGGGGATTGGTCGTGATTTTGCAGAATCGCAATTAGAGTTAGTCACACCCATCACGACGTCACCCACGGCCCTCATGGCTAGCTTGATGCAGTTACATCAAACGACGCAATGCGTCTTAGCACCAGATGAACTGATTTGGCCGTTGAGCATGCCACCGGCGTTACCAAGACTGACGCAAAACATTCCCATTGCGCAGTTGGCCGATTTCCAAGCCGTCGCTTATCGTCAACATTTAGCGCAGGTGTACGGTCGGCGACGACAAATGTTATGTGGGGTGCACTTTAACTATGAATTTTCACCATTTTTGATGAACCAGTTATTTCAGCAACAAACGGACTATGCGACTTTATCTGCTTTTAAGACGGCGATGTATTTAAAAATGGCGCGCAACTATTTACGGTATCGTTGGTTTGTGACCTATTTATTCGGAGCGACGCCGATTAGTGAGACCCATTTTTTCGACCCGCAAACCGGCCCCAAAGAACCCGTCCGCAGTATTCGTAATAGTCATTATGGGTATCATAATCACCCCTCAGTTAAGGTGTCTTATGCGTCATTTAATCATTATTGGGATGACTTACAGGCGTTAGTTGATCAAGGTAAGCTAAGTGGCATGCAAGAATTTTATGGCGCAGTGCGGTTGCGTGGTGGTCAGCAGGTCGCCGATGTTAAGCGGACGGGCGTTCAATATTTGGAAATCCGACATTTGGATTTGAATCCCTTGACAGTGACCGGGATTAGTCTGGCACAAGTACAATTCTTGCAACTATTTCTCATCACCATGTTGATTTTAGATGAACCTAAAACAGCCGATGACTGGGTGGCTGTTGGTGACCAACGCAATCAACAGACGGCGCTGACAGCACCATTAGCGCCGATGCATTTTAGCACGGAAGGCCATTGGTTGATGCAAACGCTGCAAGCCGTGGTCCAGCAATTTAAATTGCCTGGTTATGAGCCCTTATTGCGTCGCTTAGCAGGTCAGTTAAGGACTCCCAGTCAAACGGTGGCTGGTCAATGGTGGCAATTGATTCAAGGCCAAAACCAGCAGACTATCGCGACTGCCTTTGCGAAACGCGCTCAAAAACAGACCTTGAATTCAGCTAAAATTAATCAAAAATTCATCAATTCCTAAAGTTATTATTTGCGACTCCTGCCACTTTGCGGTACATTTAACTTATGCTAACTGAAACTAGTATGTGTCAGTGTAATCAAGTTATGAAGGGGTGTTGGATGTGCAAGTATTATCTCATGATCAGCCGTTAGATTTAGTCGGGGAACCATTAGCCGATGGCGACCAGTTGCCAAAATTTAAAGTGTTTACGACCCACGATGAAAAGCTAAAAACCAAAGATTTATTAGGTAAACCAGTTTTGTTTAGTGTGATGCCAGATATTGATACTCGGGTTTGCTCAATCCAAACGCGGAAGTTTAACCAACAAGCCGACCAGTATCCCGGGGTCCGCTTCTTAGCCATTTCAAATAACGCGATTGCCGATCAAGCTGGCTGGTGTGCTAAAGAAGGCGTCAAAAATTTGACCGTGGTGTCAGATGAAGACCTTTCTTTTGGGTATGCAACCAACCTTTACTTGCCAAATAACGGGACATTAACCCGGGCCATTTATGTGGCTGATGCGGCTGGGAAGATTGTTTATCATGAAATCGTGCCTGATTTAAGTCATGAACCAAACTATGTGGCGGCTTTAGACGCTCTAAAACAATTTGAATAATCATTGACGATAGTGATTAAATTCATTACAATAGTGTCAGCCAGCAATGAGCAAGAGAGTAGCTTAAAAAGACGTCTTCAGAAAGAAAACGGGATTGGAAGTTTTCGGCGACTTTTAGGTGAAGGTAGCTTGCGAGCTGTTGCCCTGAATTAGTAGTAGGGGTGACCGGACGGATAACACGTTCGTTAACAATAAAGTTTAAGTGTGAAGAGGTTTTGACTGAATAGTCGAAACGCGCTATGAAAGGCAGCGGCTTGTGCTAGCTACACTAATCACCGGATGCTAAAACCGCATCAGGCGATTAGTTAGGCTATGCTCAGCAGCTGAACGCCTTTCAGAGCGCTCTTCAAAATTAGGTGGTACCGCGAAGTCCATTCGTCCTAGTATTTCTAGGAGGAGTGGCCTTTTTTTGTCCCAAAAATGAAAGGACGTGTTCCATATGTCAGAAGAAGTTACGACTGATATGCCAACTAAATATGATCCGACTGCCGTGGAAGCAGGTCGGTATCAGACTTGGCTCGATGAAGATTTATTTAAGCCTTCGGGTGATAAAAAAGCACAACCATATTCCATCGTTTTACCCCCACCCAATGTCACGGGTAAGTTACATTTAGGCCATGCTTGGGATACGGCTTTACAAGATATTATTATTCGCCAAAAACGGATGCAAGGCTATGACACACTCTGGTTGCCTGGGATGGATCATGCTGGAATTGCCACGCAGGCTAAAGTTGAAGCTAAATTACGTGAACAGGGCATCAGTCGTTATGACCTTGGCCGGGAAAAGTTTATTCAGCAAGTTTGGGACTGGAAAGATGAATATGCCAGCATTATTAAGCAACAATGGTCAAAGATGGGCTTATCATTAGATTATTCACGTGAACGTTTCACGATGGATGAAGGCGTGTCAGCGGCTGTTAAAAAAGTCTTTGTCACCCTCTACAAAAAGGGCCTGATTTATCGGGGCGAATACATTATTAATTGGGATCCACAGGCGCGAACAGCGCTGTCTGACATTGAAGTTATTCATAAGGATGACGAAGGTGCTTTTTATCATGTGAAGTATCCCTTTGCAGATCAAGATTATACGTTCAATGGCAAGCACTATATCGAAATTGCAACAACTCGGCCAGAAACCATGATGGGCGATACTGCGGTAGCGGTTAATCCGAGTGATGATCGCTATAAGGAACTCGTGGGTAAGCAAGTTATTTTGCCACTAGCAGACCGGGCAATTCCGATTATTGCGGATGCTTATGTTGATCCTGAATTTGGGACTGGGATGGTTAAAATCACGCCTGCACATGATCCTAATGACTTTAAAGTAGGAAATCGGCATGACTTAAAGCGGATTAATACCATGAATGAAGATGCCTCCATGAATGAAAATGCCGGTAAATACGTCGGTATGGATCGTTTTGAAGCACGTAAAGCCATGGTTAAGGATTTGGAAGCCCAAGACTTAATGCTTAAGATTGACCCAATTGTGCATAGTGTTGGTCATTCTGAACGGACTGGGGTTCAAGTTGAAGCCCGGTTATCAACGCAATGGTTCGTGAAGATGCAGCCATTAGCTGAACAAGCATTGAAGAACCAAAAGACCGCTGATAAAGTTGATTTTGTGCCTGATCGTTTTGAAGAGACCTTTAATCAATGGATGGAAAACGTTCATGACTGGGTTATTTCACGGCAACTTTGGTGGGGACATCGGATTCCAGCTTGGTACAATAAAAAGACTGGCGAGACTTACGTGGATGTTGAACCACCAAAGGATATTGAAAACTGGGAACAAGATCCCGATGTGCTTGATACCTGGTTTTCAAGTGCATTGTGGCCATTTTCAACCATGGGCTGGCCGGATGAAGATGCTGCTGATTTCAAGCGGTACTTCCCAACAAATACATTAGTTACCGGTTATGATATTATCTTCTTCTGGGTTTCACGGATGATGTTCCAAAGCCTGGAATTCACTGGCAAACGGCCGTTCCAACACGTCTTATTGCATGGTTTAATTCGTGATGAACAAGGGCGTAAGATGAGTAAATCCTTAGGTAATGGGATTGATCCGATGGATGTTATTCAAAAGTATGGCGCGGATGCCTTACGTTGGTTCCTATCGAATGGGTCAACTGCGGGGCAAGATGTGCGTTTCAGTTATACGAAGATGGACGCAGCTTGGAACTTCATTAACAAAATTTGGAATGCCAGCCGTTACGTTATCATGAACTTAGGTGATATGACGGTGCCAACTTTACCCGCTAAAGCAGACTGGACCTTAGCAGATAAGTGGATTTTAAGCCGCTTGAATACGACGGTCAAACAAGTTACGGTGACCTTTGAAAAGTTTGATTTTGGTGAAGCCGGTCGGGCTTTGTATAACTTTATCTGGAATGATTTCTGTGATTGGTACATTGAAATGAGTAAAGCCATCTTAACGGGTGACGACGCCCAAGCAAAGCAAAATACGCAAAATGTTTTAGCCTATGTCTTGGACCAGGTGCTCCGCTTACTACAACCAATCATGCCATTTGTCACAGAAAAAATCTGGTTATCAATGCCACACGAGGGTAAATCCCTCATGGTCGCCGCTTATCCAGTAGATCATCCTGACTTTGACGACGCTACTGCTGAAACAGACATGGCAGCCTTGATCGAATTGATTACAGCGGTTCGGAGTATTCGGGCCGAAGCCAACGCTAAGTTGTCATCAGCAGTTGATATCCTGGTTAAGACTGATAGCACACGTTTACAGACAGTCTTCAAGACTAATGAAGATTATATTCAACGCTTTGCTCATCCTAAGAGTTTGTCGATTGGCGCAAAGGTGGTGGCACCGAAGTTAGCCATGACGCAAGTGATTAGTGACGCCGAAGTTTACATGCCATTAGCTGAACTGGTTGACTTAAATGATGAGATTGCAAAACTTGAAAAAGAACAAGCAAAATTTGAAGGTGAAGTTACCCGGGCAACTAAGAAGTTAGGCAACGAACGGTTTGTGTCAAATGCACCAGCGGATGTTGTCGCTAGTGAACAAGCTAAGTTAGCTGATAATAAGACTAAGTTAGCTGCTACAAAGCAACGATTAATTGACATTAAAGCGCAAGCTTAAAGTTTACAAAAAAGGCTACGGGTCACTGGAAGGTGTCGCGGGGCCTTTTTTGCTAAGTGTGGGAGGGATTAAGAGTAATGATAACCGATTATACAACGGCATTAGCGTTTATTCATGGACGCACTAAGTTTAAAAAGTTGCCGACTTTAGATCGGATGCGCCGATTTTTACACGAGCTTGGTGATCCGCAATTAAAGGTGAATGGCATTCATGTGGCGGGGACTAATGGCAAAGGGTCGACCGTCGCCAATTTGCGCGAGTTGTTTATGGCCGATGGCTTGACGGTGGGGACCTTTACCTCGCCATTTATTACCCGCTTCAATGAACGGATTAGTGTTGATGGTCAACCGATTAGTGATGCTGATTTGGTTGAATTAGTTCAAATGATTCAGCCAGTGGTTGCAAAGTTGGATGCTGAGTTACCAACTGGGGGCCCGACGGAATTTGAAATTATCACTGCCATGATGTTTTGTTATTTTGCGACCCAACCGATTGATATTGCCATTGTTGAAGTGGGGTTGGGAGGGCTGTACGACTCGACCAATGTCTTCACGCCCAAAGTAAGTGTTATTACCACGATTGGGTACGATCATATGCAGATTCTCGGTCACACCTTAACAGCGATTGCGACCCAAAAGGCGGGGATTATTAAAGCTGGCGTGCCAATCATGGTTGGCCGCTTGCCCGCAGAAGCACAGGCAGTCATGGTTGATACGGCCGCTAAGCAAGCTGCACCCCTGCAAACATTGGGACAAGACTTTACGACGCGACTGTTACCACCACAGGGCTGGGAAGAGCGGTTTGATTTTAATGGGATTGATCAGCATTTTAAAGCATTAACGACCCCATTGTTGGGTGATTATCAAGTAGATAATGCGGCCCTCGCCCTCGCAGCTTACTTGACGTATCATCAGCAACAATCATTACCTGTTCAAGCCCGCGATATTCGCCAAGCTTTGTCACAAACAATTTGGCCGGGTCGTTTTGAACGGCTGAATGAGTCACCGTTGATTCTAATCGATGGTGCGCATAATGAACCAGCTGTTCAAGAATTAGCGACGACCTTAAAGAGCCGTTTTAAGCAACAAACGGTGTATGTCATTTTTGCGGTTTTAGCAGATAAACAACACACTAAAATGATTCAGACGTTGGCGCAGCTTGCCAATGTGCAATTAATATTGACCCAATTTGCAGGACCAAATGCCCGCCAAGTAACGGCGCCCGCAACCTTAGAAGCAGAACTACCATCGGGTTATACGGCACCAATCTTTGCTGATTGGCAGTCGGCCTTGGTACATGTCACTAGTGAGATGTCGAGTGATGATGTGTTATTAATGACGGGATCGCTTTATTTTATTTCGGCTGTGCGGGCTTACTTTAAAGCAGAATAGACTGATGTTACGGAGTTGACCTATATCGAATAGGGGGCTTTTAGATGAGTTTATTAACCAATCGAACCGACGCACAACTGACTCAGATTCACGCGCTAATTCAACAATTTTTCAATGGCTTTTTGGCGCCTGCCGCAGCGCAAAGGTCGACCGTTGCGTTTGAAACGGCTTATCCGGCACAAAAGGTGGATGAATGGGTGCTGCAACCTGCTACTGAGCCGCTGTGGCAAAGCTTACTAGTGGCAATTCGGTGTGGTCAGTTGTTACAACAACCATCATCCCGCATTAAGTTCGGTCAAGTTTACGGAACCCAGCAACTAGGGGCGCAATTGATACAGGAGTTTACAGGGCTTGACCAAGAACAATTAGTTTTATTATGTTTGAATACTAAAAATCAAATTATTAAACAGAAAATTGTGTTTCAAGGCACCTTGAATGCGTGTCCTGTCCATCCACGTGAAATTTTTCGCGTGGCGTTAGACAGTCCAACGGCACGAATTGTGATTGCCCATAATCATCCGAGTGGTGATCCAGAACCATCGTCAAAAGATACGGAATTTACCCAACGCTTAGTGGCTAGCGGCAATTTATTGGGAGTGCCGGTATTGGATAGTTTTGTGGTGGGAGCGACGGATTACATTAGTTTTGCAGAGCGAGGCTTATTAAATTGTAATATAGGTTCATAATATAATGTGTTAAAATAAATGGGGTTAGGACGGGTAATCACTCGACTTAGCGCCATTTTTTTGTTAAATTTTATCTAAGTTCAATAATGGGACTGTATTTTTTTATAGATTACGGTATGCTAGGATTCAGGCAGTATTTTTAATGCTGAGCTACTATGCTATAATACTTACTATTATGACTAATAAATAAATTAAATTGTAAATGATGAAGGGATGAATGTAGTGTTCGGATTTGGGACAAAAAATATCGGGATCGATCTCGGTACGGCCAATACAATCGTGTATGTTGACGGCAAGGGAATCGTGTTACGGGAACCATCCGTAGTTTCGAAGAACACGAAAACTGGCGAAATTGTATCAGTTGGCTCAGAAGCACGAGATATGATCGGGAGAACCCCAGCAAGTATCGTGGCAATTCGACCAATGAAAGATGGGGTCATTGCGGATTATGATACCACCGTTGCGATGATGAAATACTTTATTCAGAAGACATTGGGCCGTTCAAACGGTAAACCATATGTCATGGTTTGTGTACCAAGTGGTGTGACGGAAGTTGAAAAGCGGGCCGTTATTGATGCGACTCGGGTCGCTGGTGCGCGTGACGCTTACGTCATTGAAGAACCATTTGCCGCAGCGATTGGGGCTGGCTTGCCAGTCATGGATCCAACCGGTAGCATGGTTGTTGATATTGGTGGCGGAACGACAGATGTTGCGACCATTTCATTAGGTGGAATTGTGTCAAGTCGGTCCATTCGAATGGCTGGCGATAAGATTGATGATTCAATCATCTATCATGTTCGTCAAAAATTTAACTTGTTAATCGGTGAACGGACTGCCGAACAATTGAAAATCGACGTTGGTTCTGCTTCATTAGAAGCTGCAGCTGACATTGAAGGATCAACGATTCGTGGCCGTGATTTGATTTCAGGCTTACCAAAAACCGTTGAAATTTCCGCAGTTGACGTTGCCGAAGCCATCCAAGAAATTGTTTCTGAAATGGTTTCAGCCATTAAAGAGACCTTGGAAGAGACCTCTCCCGAAATTGCCTCTGATGTAATTGATCATGGGATTGTGTTAACCGGTGGTGGTGCCTTATTAAAGAATCTTTCCGAAGTGATTGCTGACGAAACTAAAGTGCCAGTATTCATTGCTAATGAACCACTCGATTGTGTGGCCGTTGGGACTGGAGAATCACTCAAGAGCATCGACGTTATGAAAAAGCGATAACAGGTGAGCGGGAAGATGACTTCCCGCTTATTTATTGTTAAATCATAGGATTTTCGACCGGGGGTTCATTATGCAAAAGTTTTTCTCTAACCGTAAATTGGTGATTGTTATCATCTTATTACTTATCAGTTTCGGCTTGATGAGCGTTTCTGTCGCTGTTCGTGACCGTAAGTCAACGCCGCCATTAGTCCAACAATTTGGGAACGATGTGGCGGGGGCAGTTGACCGAGTCATTGCTTGGCCGGTCAATGGGTTACAAAGCGCGACTAATTCAGTGTCTGACTTATTGAACACTTATCAAGAAAATCAAAAGTTAAAGAAGCAAGTTGATCAGTTAGCGCAAGCTAAGGTCACTGCTCAAACGACGACTGCTGAAAATAAACAGTTACGTAAAGAACTAAAATTGAATGACTCACTGACTAACTATACGGCTGTGACCGCAAATGTCTTAACCCGGACGCCATCGTCTTGGATGAACCAATTGGTGATTTCAAAAGGTGCTACGGCGGGGGTCAAGAAGAATATGCCAGTCATGTCACAAACTGGCTTAATTGGCCGGGTCGTTGAAGTTAATCAGACCAATTCTAAAGTGGAACTAATTTCAAATACGAGTTCGACGGCCGATAAGTTTGCCATTCAGATTACGAATAGCAAAGGCGCAACTGTTAATGGCATCGTTTCTGGCTATGATAAGAGTACCAATCTACTTGAAATGGGTTCAGTGACGTCTAAAGTTAAGATTAAAAAAGGTGACAAGGTTGTCACGAGTGGGCTTGGTGGGATTACCCCTAAAGGCCTATACGTCGGCACCGTTGCCAAAGTTAAACAAGATGATTATGGGTTAGCTTCTGAAGTTGAGATAACCCCCGCTGCTGACCTTAGTGATTTGACGGTCGTAACGGTCGCCGAACAATAAGGGGAGGGCCATCATATTGAGGTATTCACGGTTAAAAATAATCTTTCCGGTGGGCCTATTCATTGCCTTGTTTTTAGATGGGTCATTGTCCAACGTGTTTGCTGGCAGTTTATTTAAATATCCATATTCCAGTGTGTTGCACTTAGTCCTACTATGGATTGTGTTCGCTGTCTTTTTAGATGATCGGAATGAACTGGCCATTGGAATCTGGTCGGCTTTTGCCGGCTTGGTTTTTGATTGGTTTTATACAGGCGTTTTTGGCGTCTACCTACTGGCCTTGCCATTAGTGGTGTACTTGTGTCGTCAATTTAAGCCGTGGTTGGATTTAAATTTTTTGACCATGCTGATGGTTTACATTATCAATTTGACGATTGTTGAATCATTTGTGTACATTTGGTACTTAATTGGGAAAGTGATTACCAGTAACATAACTGACTTTGCGGTCTATACGCTAGGCCCGACGATTGCCGTCAACTTAGCTATTTTCGTTGTTTTGTATTATCCGGTACGGCAGTTGTATCTAAGGGTTAATTAAGTAGTCGGTGGAAAGGAATTAACATGCAGCAAAGTGTGGTTTTAAAAGCCAGCAATGATGGCTATGACTTGATTTTTCGGCAAGCCGCCAGTTTCGATGAAATCATGGTTGATCTGAAGGCCTTGTTAACCCGGATGCAAGTTGACAATACGACTGAAAAACAAATTTCTTTTGATATGAGTACTGAAGGTCGGTTGTTAACGGCCGACCAAACTAAGCAAGTGACTCAGCTGGTCAATCGTTATCCGTTATTTAGTATTCATAAATTAACGGCTGATGTTATTGTGACGGCGGATGCCTTAGCCATGATTGATCGCAATACGGTCCACTTAGTGAATCAAATTATCCGTAATGGGCAAGTGATTGCTGTGACGGGGGACGTGTTATTTTTCGGTAAGATTCACGAAGGTGGTATCTTACGCGCAACCGGTAGTATTTTTGTCATGGGTGAAGTGGCTGGTGCATTAGAGGCTGGCTATCCTGATCATAATGATGCCGTGATTGTGAGCGACTTAGCAACCGTTCCTCGGGTGCGGGTTGGTGAATTATTAGAATTGGTTGATTTAGAGAAGATTGTGACCGGCACGAATGTTGTTTATATTAACGATATTCAGGTGCTTGATTATCAACCCTTGAATCAACTCAAACGTGTACGACCAAAATTATTCACGCGGAATGGAGGACATCTTTGATGGGAAAAGCAATTGTCGTTACCTCAGGTAAAGGCGGTGTTGGTAAAACAACTACGACGGCCAATCTCGGGACGGCGTTAGCCTTAATGGGCAAAAAAGTGTGCCTAGTTGATTTAGATATTGGGTTACGTAATTTAGACGTCATTTTAGGCCTTGATAATCGAATCTTGTATGATATTGTCGACGTGGTTGAAAATCGGGCTCAGTTACGACAAGCATTAGTTAAAGATAAACGTTTTGACGACTTATTGTTCTTACTACCAGCGGCTCAAAATGCGGATAAGGATTCTTTGAATCCGGACCAAGTTAAAGCATTGGTTGAGGAATTGAAGCCTGATTTTGACTATGTCTTGTTAGACTGTCCGGCTGGGATCGAACGCGGCTTTATGAACGCGATTGCTGGGGCTGATGCGGCGATTATTGTCTCAACGCCTGAAATCTCGGCCATTCGTGATGCTGATCGGGTCGTGGGCTTATTGGAACAATATCCATTAGCAGAAGCGCCTAAGTTAGTGATTAATCGGATTCGGCGCCGGATGATGCAAGATGGTGAAACGATGGATATTGATGAGATTACCCATCATTTGTCCATTGATTTGTTAGGAATTGTTTTTGACGATGATGCAGTGATTCGGACCTCTAATAATGGGGAACCTATTGTGTTAGATCCTAAAAATGCGGCTGCACAAGGTTATCGAAATATTGCGCGGCGTTTAGAGGGCGAGACGGTACCTTTAATGAATCTTGAAACCAAAAAACCAGGGGTCTGGTCACGGATTACTGGTATTTTTCATCGAAATAAATAAAAAAGACTTGACGATGCGTTAAGTTTTGGTTAATATGAGAACAACATTAAAAAACAAAGAACAGAAGAGTAGTTGGTTAGACGGTGAGCAGAGAGTCGACGGCGCTGGAAAGTCGATCACGTTTAAACAACGAACCACATCTGTGAGTTGAATGGCTGAACGAAGTAAGCTGTTCCGGTTGGCCTCGTTAGCGGTGGAGTTTAGTGATAAACTCGCTGAGTTCAGTTGCGTGAGCAATTGATAAAGTTGAGGTGGTACCGCGATATTAATCGTCCTCTTAGGTTTTAGACCTAGGGACGATTTTTTTATTATCACTAAACTCCCTGAGGCAGTGACTGTGAGGTTGCTGCGAAGTGAGGTGGCACCGCGCATAGACGTCCTCTTGAGATTTTTTCTCAAGGGGACTTTTTTGTTACTGTTAATTAAATTTGGGAGGGTTAAGCTTATGCATTATATTTCAGAAATTTTGCCATCATTATTATCCGGCGCCGGCATGACGCTACAGATTTTTATTTGGACGCTAATCGGATCGATTCCATTGGGGTTATTAATTAGTTTGGGATTAATTTCAAATATTAAACCATTACAATGGCTGTTGACTTTTTATGTTTGGCTGATGCGAGGAACACCATTGTTACTCCAATTAATCTTCGTGTTTTATGGATTACCCCTAATCGGAGTTGTCTTCCAACGTTATGATGCGGCACTGTTTGCCTTTATCCTAAACTATGCGGCTTACTTCGCAGAAATTTTCCGTGGTGGCTTGCAATCAATCGATAATGGTCAGTATGAGAGTGCCCGGGTCTTACGGTTGAGTTATCCACAAACGATTCGTAAGATTATCATTCCACAAGTAGTTAAGATTGTCTTGCCATCCGTGGGTAATGAAGTGATTAACTTGGTCAAGGATTCATCGTTGGTTTATGTCATTGGCTTGGGCGACTTATTACGAGCCGGCAACGTCGCAACCGCTCGGGACGTGACCTTAGTACCATTAGTTTTAGTTGGTATCATTTATTTGTTACTGACTGGGGTGACGACCTTTGTGTTACGTCAAGTCGAAAAACGTTACAGTTACTGGAAATAAGGAGGCCTTGCCATGTTAGAGCTTAAACAAATCACAAAGAGTTTTGGAAATCGGACTATTATCAAGCAATTGGATTTGACCGTTAAAGATGGGGAAATCCTAAGTATCGTAGGGCCTTCAGGGGCTGGTAAAACAACTTTGTTACGGTGTATTACCGGGTTGGAACAAGTCGATAGTGGTCAGTTCTTAGTGGATGGTCAAGCATTCGATCCGTATACGAATCGGAGTAATGAGAGTGTGATTGGAGTAGTTTTTCAAAATTTTGAATTGTTTCCACATTTGACCGTGTTGCAAAACATTGCGTTAGCACCGACGATGGTCCTAAAAGAAAATGCTGCGGCAGCCAATCAGCAAGCACAAAAGTTATTGGACCGATTGGACTTAGGCGATCACGCTGATCAATATCCATACCAACTCTCTGGTGGGCAACAACAACGCGTTGCGATTGCCCGGGCCTTAGCAATGAAGCCTAACATTCTTTGTTATGATGAACCAACGTCAGCATTAGATCCAAATTTGCGTCAAGAAGTTGAAAAATTAATTTTAGGCTTAAAAGCTGACGGTATGACGCAAATTGTCGTAACCCATGATTTAACCTTTGCACAAAATATTGCGGATGATGTGTTACACGTTGAACCAAATACGACCAAATAGGGGGCCTTGGCATGAAAAAAAGAATAATTTCAATGTGCTTACTCGTGGTCATGTTGGTGGGGGTTGTTGGGACCTTATCTGGTTGTCAGAGTGTGACACAACGCGCTAACACTCAGGATACTTGGGCGAAGGTTAAGAAGCGTGGGTACGTGATTGTCGGCTTAGATGATAGTTTTGTGCCGATGGGATTTCGCGAAAAGTCTGGGAAGCTAGTCGGTTATGACGTTGATTTAGCCCGGGCAGTCTTCAAGTTATATGGGATTAAAGTGAATTTCCAAACGATTGATTGGTCGATGAATGCAACGGAACTTCGCAATGGCACGATTGATTTGATTTGGAATGGTTACACGAAGAATCCACAACGTGAAAAAGTGGTTGCGTTTAGCAATACTTATTTAAAGAATAAGCAGATTTTAGTTTCATTGAAGAAAAATAAAATTAGTTCCTTCAACGATATGACGGGAAAGACACTAGGGGTTCAGTCGGGGTCATCGGGTTATGAATCACTCGAAAATAACCCCAAACTGTTAAAAGACAAAATTGCTAAAAAAACACCGGTACAATATGATACCTTTAATAATGCTTTCTTAGACTTAAATGCTGGTCGGATTCAAGGGTTACTGATTGATAACGTATATGCCAATTATTATATTAAGCACGAAGCCAACTCAGCGAATTACCAAGAGACCCAAGGTAACTTTAAGTCCGAAGACTTTGCAGTCGGTCTCCGTAAAGGTGATCGGACGATGAAAAGTAAAATCAATGCTGGTCTAAAGACCTTGAAGGCGAATGGCACCTTGGCTAAAATCAATGAAAAATGGTTCGGTACCACTAATTAGCGGACTTGCAGGCTTAACTAAACGAGGACCAGCTTTGGACAAAAGAAAACAGTCGCTGCAAGAAGTTAACTTCTTGTGGCGACTGTTTTACATTGATCATCAGGTGGACCAAAACGGGTCCCAAAAGTAAACGAATCGGCTTTTAGCTAAGCTTTAAAAAATTCATGATATAAGGCAATAACCGCTTGGTCGGCATCACGATCATGAACACCGAACATAATTGAAATTTCAGAGGCGCCTTGATTAACCATGATTAGTTTAATGCCATGTTGAGCGAGGGCCGTTGCGGCGCGTGACATAATGCCGACCCGGTTGCGCATGTTTTCTCCAACTAGCATTAAAATGGAATAGTCATGGGTGAAATAGAGCTCATCTGGCTGCACGGCAGCGGCAATCTCGGCCGTTAATTCGGTCTCTAAGGCAGTCGTTAACTGATGCTCATCGAAGATAATCGTTAAGTCATCAATCCCAGATGGCATATGTTCATAACTAACATGGTGGTCTTCTAAAATTGTTAGAATTTTGCGACCAAAGCCAACTTCCTTGTTTAAAAGGTATTTTCGTAAATATAATGAGCAAAAACTTGAAGAACTTGCAATCCCGGTCACCGGATAAGCGGTATTGCAGGCCCGGGTCGACTTAATTAGCGTTCCTGGGGCTTCCGGATGATTGGTATTCTTGACGTTGACTGTAATGTTACCCTCAATGGCCGGAATTAAAGCCTCGTCATGAAAAACTGAGAAACCTGCATAGGAGAGTTCCCGCATTTCACGGAATGTCATTTCACTGATGGCAGCTGGTTGGTGGACCAGCTTCGGATTAACCGCATAAATGGCATCTACATCAGTAAAGTTCTCATACCGGTCAGCCTGCACCCCACGTGCAACAATTGCCCCGGTAATATCAGAGCCGCCCCGTGAGAACGTGCAAATCTGCCCATTGCGATTGTAAGCGAAGAAGCCAGGAATGACTAGAATCTGTTCACTAGCTGCCCATTTTGCCAGGTTAGCATAGCTGCTAGCAATAAGCTGGGCATCATCAGGGACGTCGGTGACAACCATCCCAGCATCCTTAGGATCTAAGTAACGGGCATTGAGGCCCATTTGTTGGAACACAGCGGCAACCAGTTGGGCATTAAGTCGTTCACCGTGGGCCTTAAAGGCTGCCATTAAATACGTATTGTCGGCGTAGGTCTGGTTCGGTAAATTCTTAATGGTCGTGAAGATGGGGGTCAATTGGGCTTCTGGCACGTTGAATCCATGACCAATTTCGGCGTAGCGGTCAATAATAGTCTGGACAATGGCAGCTGTGGCTTGATGATGAATCGTCAAGCGCGCGTATTGGATAAGCAAATCAGTTACTTTGGTATCGCCGTCAAACCGTTTACCTGGGGCCGAAACAATCACATAACGCCGTTGGTCATCAGCTTTGACAATTGACAGCACTTTTTTCAGTTGGGTACTGTTGGCAAGCGAACTGCCACCAAATTTAATTACTTTCACATTAAATCGCTCCTCGATTATATCAATACTGAAAAGAATAGCAGACAAACCCCGAGTTTGCAATGTTATTCTCGACTCATAAAAATCTCATATTCAAATAAAAAGTGCCGCTGACCACTGCAACTAAATGATTTAGCTGGTGTTTCAAAGTGGAAAGTTGCGTCGGCAGAGCCTTTCGCTTATTATTTAGTACATATGCAAGGAGGATTTTAATTTGCAATCTCAGTTAGCAGCAGGGGTACAATTGACGACCGTTATGAGTCATCAATTCAAAACCAATCAAATTATTGTTAATTTTCGAACGCCCATTAATCGGGCGACAATTACCCAACGGGCGTTATTAGCCAACTTATTAGAAACGAGCGCCGCAGACTATCCCGATCAACGGGCGTTGGCCCATGCCTTAGCCGGTATGTATGGTGCGGCATTTGGTGCTGGTGTCAGTCGCAAAGGACCGACCCACAGCTTACAATTAGCCATTACAGTACCCAACGAGCGTTTCTTAGCGACCGAACAGCCGTTAACTGCGCAAGCGATTCAATTCTTACAGAATGTGATTTTTCGGCCTTTAGCGCAAGCGGGTCATTTTGATGAGCCGACGTTTGCCCGCCAAGTGACGAATTTGAAAGCTTCAATCAAGTCAGTCGATGATGACAAGCAGTATTATGCGGCACAACAATTGAATGCGGCCCTATTTGCAGATGATGTTGCACAACAGATGCCGAGTTATGGAACAGTTGCAGATTTAGCGACCTTAACAGCAACGGGTGTCTACACGTATTATCAGCAGCTGTTAGCGACTGATCAAGTGGATATTATCATGATGGGTGACCTAGACGAAGCTGCAGTCTTAGCTCAATGGCAAGCAATTGGTTTTCAAGATCGACCAGTGACAACCAAACCCGCTGCCTTTTATCGCCACCAGAATACGGGGACTTACGTGGAAACCAGTGAGGTTCAAGCCTTGAGTCAAGCTAAGTTAAACTTAGGTTATGATCTACCGGTCTTTTATCGTGATGAGCATTATTATGCCGCACTAGTCTTTAATGAACTATTTGGTGGCTCGCCGTTATCCAAGCTCTTTATGAACGTGCGGGAAAAAGCCAGTTTAGCCTATTACGCAAGTAGCTCATTAGATACCTTTCGGGGCGTTATGAAGGTGCAGGCCGGTATTGACGGGCAAAACCATGATCAAGTCTTAGCCATTATTGCAGCCCAATTAACGGCGATTCAAGCCGGGGACTTTACGGATGAGTTAGTGGCACAAGTGAAGCTCGGCTTGATTAATGATTTTGAGTCAAGCCTAGACAGTCAACGGACTTTTGCCGTTCAGGCTTTGATTGATGATTTGACGCAACGGACGGTGACGGATGCGGAATGGTTACGCCAAATTAAGGCCGTCACTCGTGACCAAATTAAGGCCGTTGCGCAGTTAGTTACCTTAAACCAAGGCTTCTTTTTAAGTGGGGCGACAGCATGCAAGTAAAAAAATATGAGCAATTTAATGAAGTGAGTTACCAAACTAAACTCGCTAATGGTTTGACGGTCATGCTGTTACCAAAGGCAGATTTCCATAAGACTTATGCAACGTTTACGACCAATTATGGCTCAATTGACAATACTTTTGTCCCAGCCGGTGACACTGAAATGCACCGTTTCCCAGATGGCATTGCCCACTTTCTTGAACATAAAATGTTTGAAAAAGCGGACCATGATGCTTTCCAAACGTTTGGGCAATACGGCGCTAGTGCCAATGCCTTTACAAGTTTTACTCGGACAAGTTATTTGTTTTCTGCGACACAAAACTTACGTGAAAACTTGGTCACCTTGCTTGATTTTGTGCAAGCGCCATACTTTACGCCGGCTACGGTTGATAAGGAAAAGGGCATCATTGGACAAGAAATTGAAATGTATGATGACGATCCTAGTTGGCGGTTGTACTTTGGGATGATTGGCAACTTGTATCCTAATCATCCACTCCAATACGATATTGCTGGTACGGCTGCATCCATCGCTAAAATTACGGCGGATGATTTATATGCTGCTTATCGGACCTTTTATCATCCTGAAAACATGACATTATTTGTGGTCGGTAAGTTAGACCCCGATGAAGTTTTAGACTGGATTACGACTAATCAAACGGCTAAGCATTTTGATGATTTCCAACCAATTGAACGGAAGATTCCAGCAACTGCCACGGATGGACATGATATTATTCCTTATCGGACCATTGATATGCCAGTTAACCGGGCAAAAGCTATTGTTGGTGTGAAAGGGTTAACACCGATTGAGCCTGGCTTAGCAGCGCTTAAATATCGTGCGGGGGTTAACGTTTTATTAGAATTATTATTTGGCGATACCTCGAAAAATTATTTGCGCTTATACGACCAAGGTATTATTGATGATACCTTTGGGTATGATTTTGAGCTACAAAATGGCTTTAACTTCATTACGTTTAGTGGTGAAACTGACGATCCTGCCGCGTTTGATGCCGCCATTATTGAGGTCATTGAACATTGGCAAACGGCAGTTATGGACCAAACCGAGTTATTAGCCATTGTGAAGCAAGAAATGATTGGACGGGTCGTTTTTATGGCTAACTCATTGGAAGCAATTGCGAGTCGTTATGATCAACGACTTTATGGGCCGGCAACAATTTTTGATGAACCCGCAATTATCGACAGCTTGACGTTAACTGATATCGAAGCAATTGCGTCCCAACTGCTAACGTCGCAAGCAATTAGCGAATATCAAATCCGACCAGCAACGAAGGGTTAAGGAACCGTGAAATTTCGTTTCGTCTTAGTCGACTATTGAGTTGGCTGTGATATACTATGAAGCGAAAGATTTTGAAAACTAGACTTAGGGTGGCGAAAAAAGTCAAATGAGTGAAAATGAAGAAAAAAGCAAGATTGGGGCCCGTTTAAAGGCCGCACGAACAACGAAAGGTTTGACGATTGATGATTTACAACAAATCACCAAGATTCAAAAACGTTATTTGATTGCGATTGAAGACGAACAGTTCGATAAGTTACCAGGCGATTTTTACGTCCGGGCTTTTATTAAACAATACGCCGACACGGTCGATTTAGATGGGAATGCGTTATTGGAAGAATATCGCGATGAATTACCAAAGACCCATGCCGAAACTTTTGTGCAAAATGTTGATGAGGTTCAACCAACACGGACTGAATCACGAGAACAACCCACCAGTACGGGTAGTCGGGTGCGCAACTATTTGCCAACGATTATTGTAACGGCAATTGTTGTTTTAATTTTACTATTCATCTGGTTTATGGCCGTCCGGACTCATGTGGGGGCCAGTTCAGCCGATACTGCTAGCAGTTCATCTGTCGAGGTTTCTAGCTCGAAGAATACTAGCAGTAAGCAAGCGGCCGCTAGCGCTAAAAAAGCTGCTAGTAGTAGTCGTGCCGCGAAGGATAGTTCCAAAAAGTCAACGACTGAACAAACGATTAAGGCCAATGGGAGCAGTGATACTGCTTATACGTTGACAAATGGCGCGGATAAAAACAAAGTCGTTGTTAAGGCTAGCAAAGCCGCTTGGACCTCAGTTACGACTGATGGCACCCAAACTTGGCAAGGCACCTTGACTGCAGATGGCACGCATACGTTGACGTTACCAACGAATGCCAGCACGGTTAAGTTCCAATTTGGGAACGCTGCGGCGACGTCAGTGACCATCAACGGCAAGCAGTTTAACTTTAATCCCAAGAACAGTTCGACCCAAGTTCGGACGATTACTTTAACCATTAAATAAACGTTGTAGAGGAGCTAGTATTTTGAATTTACCCAATAAATTAACCGTTTTTCGCATTATCTTGATTCCTGTCTTCTTATTAATTATGGTTCTACCATTAAGTTGGGGCCAAGTTGTATGGGCGGGCACCACGATTCCAGTGACCCAAGTTATCGCAACGATTATTTTCGCTGGGGCATCATTGACTGATTTAGCGGATGGTAAGATTGCACGACGCAACCACTTAGTGACTAATTTTGGGAAATTTGCAGACCCCTTGGCCGACAAAATGCTAGTGATGACTGCGTTTATTGTGCTGGTTCGCTTGAACATGGCCCCCGATTGGGTCGTGGCCATTATTATGTGCCGGGAATTAGCTGTGACTGGATTACGGCTCTTAATCGTTGAAAATAATGGTCAGGTCATGGCTGCTGCCATGCCAGGTAAGATTAAGACAACCACGCAAATGATTGCGATTATCTTTTTACTGTTAAACAATGTCTTGTTTGCGGCGATTAATATTCCGTTTGCTAGCATTATGTTGTACATCTGTCTCTTCTTCGTGATTTATTCGGGCATTGATTATTTTGTCCAGAATCGTGACGTTTTTGCCGACGGATTTAAATAAAAATATGGAAGTTCCGTTGGGCCAGACTGGCTTAACGGAACTTTTTCGGTCAATACACCCAATCCTTTGAGTGTCGAATCAAATTAATTTCGTATATAATTAATGTAACCACAAAAACGGGTTACCAGGAGGCCATTGAATTAATGCAAGCAGAAATTATTGCGGTCGGTACTGAAATTTTACTCGGCCAGATTACGAATACCAATAGTACCCATATTGCACAGGGATTAGCTGAATTAGGCATTGACAGCTATTATCAAACGGTAGTGGGTGACAATCCCGCCCGCCTAACAGCTGCGATTGCCATTGCGGCGAAACGCAACGATCTTGTTATCTTAGCGGGGGGATTAGGGCCTACTAAGGATGATTTAACGAAGCAAACATTGGCGGCCTATCTAGGCGTTCCATTAGTTGAAGATGACCCAGCGATGCAAGTTATTGAACAGCGGTTTGCCCAAACGGGTAAAGTGATGACGACAAATAACCGGTTGCAAGCACTTTATCCCCAAGGCGCACAACCGCTGACTAATCATAATGGGTTAGCCGTAGGGGCCTTTTATCAAAATCCGGATACCGCGGACTTTGTCTTATTACCAGGACCACCACGAGAAATGAAGAAGATGTTTGATACGGAAGCTAAGCCTAGACTCCAGCAAGCGTATGGACAGCAAGCCCAAATCTATTCCCGAGTGTTACGCTTTTTCGGCATTGGTGAATCGCAATTAGTGACGGAATTACAGGATTTGATTGCGACCCAACAAGCGGTCACAATTGCACCTTATGCAAAAACCAATGAGGTCACGCTCCGTTTGAGTGCGCAAGCTGCGACTCAAGCGGATGCAACCGCTGCTTTAGATGCGGTGGAAGCCCAAATTAAGACCCAGGTTGGCGACTACTTTTATGGGTACGGTGATGACAACTCGTTGGCACAAGTCGTTATTGAGACGATGATTGCGCGGCAGCTGAGTCTGACGGCAGTTGAAAGTCTGACGGCGGGATTGTTCCAGAGTACTATTGGCAGTATTCCAGGGGTTTCAGCCATCTTTCCCGGTGGCCTGGTGACATATGCCAATACTGCTAAGCATCAATTAGCAGGGGTGCCACAGGCAACGATTGATCAAGCTGGGGTGGTATCAGAAGCAACAGCGATGGCAATGGCGGTTGGTGGCCGGGCCCAACTGAATACGGCTGTCGCCTTAAGTTTTACGGGCGTTGCTGGTCCTGATGAGCTTGAAGGTCAGCCAGCTGGCACGGTTTGGATTGGCCTAGCTTACCGTGATCAACCAACGATTGCCAAGCAATATCATTTTGCGGGGGATCGCCAAAAGATTCGCGAGCGTAGTGTGATGGCCGGACTTGATTTATTACGGCGGACATTAGCAGCTGATCAAGGGACTAAAAAATAAACCGAACTTTTGTTCGCTTTTTGCTTGCATTTATGTAAATGAACCGCTATGATATTAAGAGTTAAGAGCGAGAACCAAAGGAGGAAATAATTTGGCTGATGCACGGCAAGCGGCACTAGATGCTGCCTTAAAAAAAATTGAAAAGAACTTCGGTAAAGGCGCCATTATGCGAATGGGGGATGCTGCTAATACAGCAATCTCGACCATTTCTAGTGGGTCCCTAGCCCTCGATGATGCTTTAGGTGTTGGTGGGTATCCCCGCGGCCGCATCGTTGAAATCTATGGTCCTGAAAGTTCTGGTAAGACGACCGTTGCGTTGCACGCAGTTGCAGAAGTGCAAAAGCAAGGCGGGACGGCTGCGTATATTGATGCTGAAAATGCGTTAGATCCCGTTTATGCGGAACATTTAGGCGTTAACATTGATGACTTATTGCTTTCACAACCAGATACTGGTGAACAAGGGCTCGAAATTGCGGACGCCTTAGTTTCTAGTGGGGCAGTTGACATTTTAGTCGTCGATTCAGTTGCAGCCTTGGTGCCACGTGCTGAAATTGAAGGCGAAATGGGTGATGCGCACGTTGGGTTGCAAGCTCGTTTAATGTCACAAGCGTTACGGAAATTATCTGGGACGTTGAATAAGACTAAAACCATTGCCTTATTTATTAATCAAATTCGTGAAAAAGTTGGGGTTATGTTCGGTAATCCTGAAGTTACCCCAGGTGGTCGGGCTTTGAAGTTCTATGCAACCGTTCGTTTGGAAGTTCGGCGTGCGGAACAGATTAAAGACGGGACCGATATTATTGGGAACCGAGTTCGGATCAAAGTTGTCAAGAACAAGGTTGCGCCACCATTCAAACGTGCTGAAGTCGATATTATGTACGGTCATGGGATTTCACAAACGGGTGAAATCGTGGATATGGCTGCTGATAAAGACATCGTTAAGAAGAGTGGCTCTTGGTATTCTTATGGTGAAGACCGTATTGGTCAAGGCCGTGAAAATGCGAAGAAATACTTGGTTGAACATCCAGATGTCATGACCGAAATTCGTCAGAAAGTTCGGAATGCTTATGGGATGGATGCTTCTGCCGATGAAGAGACTGAAGCCGTGGATGGTAAGCGGACTGACCCGAAGGCAGCTAATGATAAAGCTGCGGGTAAAGCACCGGACAAAAAAGCGGCCATTAAGCTCGATTTAGATGACACTAAAAAAGATAAATAAAGTTAAACCTGAGACGTTTGGATAAATTTTCAAGCGTCTTTTTTTGTTGTGCAAAAATTTGATGCCAGTACTAGGGCAATTAAAACGAACTATTAGCCAGAGGTAGCGACGATGTTTGGGGACAAGTAGCGTTGCTTTAGTCGACACACAAGTGATGAAGAATCGGATTTAGTGGCTGATTAATTGGTCATTGATGAGCGGATGACCGGGAAATTAATGGCTTCACATAAGACTTTAAGTTGACACTGCTAGTTTCAAACATTAGAATAACAAGTGTGTAAGTAATCAAAATATAACATCTGAAAATTTGTAGTTGATTTTATGTTAACTGGATTTTGGTGATGCGGAGGTGGAAACATGAATGTTTTCGGTATAATCCTCGCAGTCATCGCAATTGTTGTCGGCTATGGGATTGGTTATTATGTTCGTAAGAATGTCCAAGAGAAAAAGTTGGACGTGGCCAAGAACACCGCCGAAGGTATTATTTCTGAGGCTAAAAGAGCAGCGGAGACTCAAAAAAAGGAAAAGATTCTCGAATCCAAAGAAGAGAGTCACCGTTATCGATCTGAAGTAGAAAACGAGTTGAAGCAACGCCGGAATGAAGTGCAAAAGCAGGAAGACCGGTTGTTACAGCGCGAAGAAACTTTGGACCACAAAGAGAATACTTTTGAAAAACGCGAGGACGCTTTAGGCAAAAAGGAAGATAAAATTGCCAATGAGCAAAAACGGGTTGAACAACAGCAACAAAGTGCAGCTTCACTAATCACGCAACGTCAAGCTGAATTAGAAAAGGTCGCCGCCTTGTCACAAGACCAGGCGCGGGAACGGATTTTAACGCAAACGCGGGATCAATTAACGCATGAGCGAGCCGTGATGATCAAAGAAAGTACGGACGAAGTTAAATCGCAATCTGAAAAGGAAGCCAAAAACTTAATCGTGCAAGCGATTCAGCAAAGTGCGGCGGATATGGTTTCTGAAACCACCGTCTCAGTGGTTTCCTTGCCAAATGACGACATGAAGGGCCGGATTATTGGTCGTGAAGGTCGAAATATTCGGACGCTTGAAACGCTTACGGGGATTGATTTAATTATTGATGATACCCCAGAAGCGGTTGTTTTGAGTGGATTTGACCCAATTCGACGCGAAATTGCTAAAATTGCGCTCGAAAAATTAATTCAAGATGGTCGGATTCATCCGGCACGGATTGAAGAGATGGTTGAAAAAGCCCGGAAAGAAATGGATGAAAAGATTCGTGAGACCGGGGAACAAACTGTCTTTGATTTAGGCTTGCATGGGATGCATCCTGATTTGATTAAGATGGTGGGCCGATTGAATTATCGGACTAGTTATGGTCAAAATGTATTAAATCATTCAATTGAAGTTGCGAAGTTGGCGGGCGTTTTGGCCGCTGAACTTGGTGAAGATGTTACTGTAGCGAAACGCGCAGGGTTATTACACGATATTGGTAAAGCCGTCGATCATGAGATCGAAGGCTCTCACGTTGAAATTGGCGTGGAATTGACAACTAAGTATAAAGAAAGTCCAACTGTAATCAATACGATTGCGTCACATCATGGGGATGTTGAAGCAAAATCAATTATTGCGGTCTTGGTTGCAACTGCGGATGCTATTTCTGCAGCGCGTCCAGGGGCTCGAAGTGAGTCGTTGGAGAATTATATCCATCGACTTGAAAAACTTGAAGCGATTGCGAATGATGAGGATGGCGTCAAGAAGAGCTATGCCATTCAAGCTGGTCGTGAAATTCGAGTCATCGTTAAACCAAAAGAGATTTCTGATTTACAGGCAACTGTTTTGGCACACGATATTAAAAAGCAAATTGAAAATGAACTTGAATATCCAGGTCACATTAAAGTGACTGTGATTCGTGAAATTCGTGCAGTTGATTACGCTAAATAATTTGGCAGTAAGTTTAAGACAATTTTGTCTTAAACTTATTTTTTTTGCCCCAAAGCCAAAGAATGAATTCACTTTTCGATGGAAATTAATGCTAAAATAATTGGTATAACTTAAACAAGGGAGCAATTTATGCGAATTCTATTTGTAGGTGATGTAATGGGTAATGTCGGTCAGGCGGCAATTGAGACGTATTTGCCAAAACTGAAGCGACGTTACAAGCCCCAAGTGACCATTGTGAATGGTGAAAATTCTACTCGTGGACGTGGCATTAATCGGGAAGTTTACAAGGACTTTCTAACGGCAGGCGCCGACGTAATCACGATGGGAAACCACACGTGGGATAATGATGAAATTTTTGACTTCATTGGCGATGCGAAAAAGTTAGTACGGCCGTTGAACTTCCCGACCGCAACGACCCCTGGTACCGGTTATACGATGGTGAACGTCAATACGGAAAAATTAGCCGTTATTAATTTACAAGGCAATGTTTTTATGGGACAAAATCTTGCGAATCCATTCTTGACTGTGGCACCACTCATTAAAGAATTACGGGAACAGACGCCCAATATTTTTATCGACTTGCATGCGGAAACAACTAGTGAAAAAGAAGCGATGGCGTGGTATCTCGATGGGCAAGTTAGTGCGGTTATTGGGACGCATACCCACGTTCAAACGAGTGACAATCGGGTCCTACCAGCCGGAACAGCCTTTTTAAGTGACGTTGGCTTTACAGGTCCTTATAATGGAATTTTAGGGATGACACGTGAAAATGTCATTGGTCGCTTTTTGGAACAGATGCCGACACGTTTTAATGTACAAGAAGATAGTCCCGCCGTCTTATCTGGTTGTTTGATTGATGTGGATGGTAAAACGGGGCATGCGAAAAAGATTCAACGTATTTTAATTAATCCTGATCACCCATATTTTGATGATTAATTTTCAAATAGAAAGTAGGAACAACAGTGCCACAAAAAACCAAAGATACCCCGATGATGCGCCAATACTTTGCGGTTAAAGACCAATACCCAGATGCATTTTTGTTTTATCGGCTCGGTGATTTTTATGAAATGTTTTTTGACGATGCCATTAAAGGCGCCCAGCTCTTAGAGTTAACGTTGACGACGCGAAATCATTCGGCGGCCAACCCAATCCCTATGTGTGGGGTACCACATCGTGCGGTTCAAAATTATATTGATATTTTAGTCGATAAGGGCTATAAAGTTGCGATTTGTGAACAGATGGAAGATCCTAAGCTTGCTAAGGGCATGGTTAAACGGGAAGTCATTCAATTAGTGACGCCTGGTACGACGTTGGAACGTGGTGCCGAACAGGCCAAGTCCAATAATTACTTGACAGCCTTGGTGCAAGCGGAAGACCAATATGGGTTTGCCTATGCCGATTTGTCGACGGGGGAACTTAAAACTAGCTTGTTAACGACGAATGACGCCTTAATCAATGAGTTGACTAGTTTACAGACGAAAGAAATTGTGGTGGACGATTCGGTCACAACCCCGTTGCGGCAACAGATTAAAGCCCTTGATATTTTGATTTCTGAACAAAATCAAGTTGAACTACAGGCAGAGTTAAGTTACTTAACTCAAGATTTGACGATTGAACTTGAAAAACAAGTGGTTGCGCACTTGCTAATGTATATCAACGTGACGCAAAAACGTAGCTTAGCGCACTTACAAAAAGCAATTGCGTATGAACCGTCGTATTTCTTGAAATTAGATCATAATTCTAAATATAATTTGGAATTAATGCGCTCAATTCGGACGGGGAAGAAGCAAGGGACCTTACTGTGGCTGTTAGATGAAACTAAAACGGCCATGGGTGGTCGGCTATTAAAGCAATGGTTAGAACGTCCTCTGATTGTGCAGGCGGATATTGAAACTCGGCAAAATAAAGTTGCGGCGTTATTAGATCATTATTTTGAACGTAGTAATTTACAAGAAGAACTTGTAAAAGTTTATGATTTGGAACGGCTGGCTGGCCGGGTTGCTTTTGGGAGCGTGAATGGTCGCGACTTGATTCAATTAAAGACCTCTTTACGTCAAATCCCTAAATTACGGTACATTTTATCTGAGTTGGATGCGACGGTCTTTAAAGATGAAGTGAGTCGGTTAGACCCGGTCGAAGATGTGGCTGACTTAATTGAACAAGCGATTGTTGAAGAAGCCCCCTTATCGGTTACCGATGGCGGTGTGATTAAGGACGGTTACGATCCACAACTCGATAAGTATCGTGATGCCATGAATAATGGAAAGAAATGGATTGCCGAACTTGAAGCCCAAGAGCGAGCAGCGACGGGCATTAAAACGTTAAAGATTGGCTTTAACCGGGTTTTTGGCTACTATATTGAAGTGACTAAGGCTAACTTGGCCCAACTACCAGCCGACCGTTATGAACGCAAACAGACATTAACGAACGCTGAACGTTTTAGTACACCAGAGCTTAAAACCCACGAGAGCTTAATCTTAGAAGCTGAGAGCCATTCTACCCAAGTCGAGTATGAACTCTTTACGAAAGTTCGTGAAACGGTTAAAGGGGCTATCAAACGACTTCAGACCTTGGCTAAGGCGGTAGCCGCAATTGATGTGCTCCAAAGTTTTGCGGTTGTGAGTGAAGATTATCAATTTGTCCGGCCGACGTTGACTAAGTCGCATGATTTGCAGATTGTTGATGGGCGGCATCCAGTGGTTGAAAAGGTGATGGGGAATCAGAGCTATGTGCCAAACGATGTCAAAATGACGCCTGACGAAACCGTCTTACTCATCACGGGCCCGAATATGTCTGGGAAAAGCACCTATATGCGGCAGTTAGCTTTGATGGTTATCATGGCACAAATTGGCTGTTTTGTGCCAGCTAAAGAAGCACAGTTACCGATATTTGATCAAATCTTTACTCGGATTGGGGCGACGGATGATCTGATTTCTGGGCAGAGTACCTTTATGGTTGAAATGCAAGAAGCGAACAATGCGTTACAGCATGCGACGGCCAACAGTTTGATTTTATTTGATGAAATTGGTCGGGGAACGGCGACTTATGATGGCATGGCGTTAGCGCAAGCAATTATTGAGTTTGTGCATAATCACATTCATGCTAAGACGTTATTTTCAACCCACTATCATGAATTAACAACCTTGGATCAGGAACTGGCAGGGTTACAAAACGTGCACGTGGGAGCGACGGAACAAAATGGCGAGTTAGTCTTTTTGCATAAAGTTGAACCCGGTGCGGCCGATAAATCTTACGGGGTCCACGTTGCAAAGCTAGCGGGGATGCCAACGAACTTGCTCAAACGGGCGAACACGATTTTGACGCACTTGGAAAGTCAGGCCACAACGGTGACGACAGCGGAACCCGCTGAATCGACAGCAGTAGCGTCCGTGACGCCAACGGTTAGTGAACCGGCGTCAGCATCAGTCGTTACCCCGGACCCCGCTGCGGAGACACAACTGTCGCTGTTTGGTGAACCCACGTTAACGGATACCAAGGGTGAAAAGATACTGCAACAAATGAAGACATTGAATCTGATGGCGATGACGCCAATGGATGTCATGACACAATTATATAAATGGCAACAGAAATTAGAGAAGTAAGTTTTTTAGAAAAAGAGGCCGATTGCGATGGGAAAAATCCATGAATTATCATCCGTTTTAGCGGATCAAATTGCCGCTGGGGAAGTTGTGGAACGACCGGCATCGGTAGTGAAAGAACTGGTTGAAAATGCGTTGGACGCGCAGGCCACGCGGATTGATGTTTTAGTGACGGAAGCCGGTGTCCAATCCATTCGGGTGATTGATGATGGCACTGGCATCGCCGCTGATGATGTCTTAACGGCATTTAAGCGGCATGCCACGAGTAAAATCACGTCACGTGAAGACTTGTTTCGAGTGCACTCACTCGGATTTCGGGGTGAAGCGTTACCTAGTATTGCGTCAGTTGCAGATGTCGTTTTGCAGACGAGTACTGGTGAGACGGGAACCCAGATTCATTATCGAGGGGGCAAACTGCTACAACAAAAACCAGCGCCATTGCGTCAAGGCACTGATATTACGGTCACTGAGTTGTTTTTCAATACGCCCGCGCGGTTAAAATATTTGAAGTCACCGCAAACTGAATTAGCCAATCTTTTAGATGTGGTTAATCGGTTAGCGTTGAGCTATCCAGCGGTAGCGTTTCGATTAGTGCATAATCAAAAAGAGTTACTGAAAACAGCTGGACGTGGTGATTTGCAACAGGTGATTGCCGGAATTTATGGCGTCCAAAATGCCCGTAAAATGGTTGCCATTGAGGGCACCACGGCAGACTATCAGGTGAAGGGCTACATTGCATTACCTGAATTGACCCGTGCTAGTCGGCAATATATTTCGCTTTTAATCAATGGTCGCGCCATTAAAAATCAGCAGTTAACGAAGGCCGTTATTAAAGGCTATGGGTCAAAATTAATGGTCGGTCGCTACCCGATTGCGGTCATCGCTTTGACGATGGATCCCTTATTAGTGGATGTGAATGTGCATCCGACAAAACAAGAAGTCCGGTTAAGCCAAGAACCTGAATTAGCTAAACTTATTAGTACAACAATCACCGACCGGTTAGCCCAAATTAATTTAATTCCATCGGCGTTAACTAATCTGGGTAGTCATCGACGAGAACGGCTGAATACGGATCAATTAGCGATTGACTTGAATGCGGCGTCTTCGCAGTATGAGCCCCAGTTGACCGCCTCGACGACGCCACTGACTGCGACGGCAGCTAGTCCGGTCAGTGCGACTTCGTCAGCGGCAACGAGTGCCGCCACAGAGACATCAACCACGCCGATTATGATTAGTGATCAGACTGAGTTAACGACGCCAGCGGTCACTCGGTTTGATGAAAAGTATCAGGCTGAGGCCAGTGTCCAACCGTTTGGACCAGCGCAGCCACAACCGGTTGAACCGGCGACGGTTGCGATTCAACCGGCTACGACGACCGCCCCAGCTGCGGCGCGTTTTCCGACGTTACGCTATTTAGGTCAAATGCATGGCACGTATTTATTAGCGGAAGCGGAAGATGGCATGTATATCTTGGATCAACATGCGGCACAAGAGCGGATTAATTATGAGTATTATCGGCAAGCAATTGGTGAGGTCAGTCCGAATCAGCAGAACTTGTTAGTCCCAATTATTCTAGATTATCCGACTAGTGATGTCCTGAAAATCCAAGAGAAGTTGCCGTTATTGGCGGAGCTAGGGCTTAACCTAGAAGCTTTTGGGGGCAATAGTTTTATTGTTCATACTCATCCAACATGGTTTAAAGCCGGTCAAGAGACCGAGACGATTAAAGAGATGGTGGATTGGTTGCTCCAAGACGATAAGCTAACTGTCGCTCAATTCCGCGAAAAAGCGGCGATTATGATGTCGTGTAAACGGGCCATTAAAGCCAATCATCATTTAGATGATCGGCAAGCACAGGCGTTATTAGCAAAATTACCAAGTTGTGAGAATCCGTTTAACTGCCCGCATGGTCGGCCAGTGACGGTTCACTTTACCAATTCCGATATGGAAAAAATGTTCAAACGCATTCAAGATAATCACGATGCGCAACAGCCATTATAGGCAGTAACGAGTTTGGGGGTCTGCTCAAACTCGTTTTTTGTTACATACGAAATTTAATCAGTAGAAAACCCTAAAGATTGTCAGCAAATTAGTGACGAATAATGGTTTCATGGTAAAATTAAACCATTATTTTAACGCATTTAGAATGGGGATTGTGGCGTGCCACAATTAATAAAGGGGACCAGAGTTTGCTTAAATTACGAAAAATTCCGTTATGGGTGTGGTACACAGGTCTATTTGCAGTCATTGCGACGATTACATTTGGTAGTTTGTTTTTGGCCGGCCGGACTTTGATTTGGGAAGTCGATGGCATGGCGCAACATTTTCCAATCCTATTGGAATTTCAGCATATCTTGCAAAGCGGTCAGCAAAGTTTGTTTAGTTGGTCGTGGAACCTAGGGTTAGGTGCCGATCAATTAACCACGTTTGCTTATTATGTCGTCGGTGATCCATTTAATTATTTGGTGGCGTTGATACCACCAGCCAAGCTAGAATTTGGCTATCAAGCGTTAATTGTTTTGCGATTATATGTAGTCGGTTTGGCCTTTTTAGGGTTTAGTCGGCAGTTTCATTTCAGTCGGCTCAGTCGCTTGATCGGGACTTTGACGTATACGTTTACGGGCTATACATTTTACGTGGGCATGCATCATCCCTTCTTTTTGTTACCCATGATTTGGTTTCCACTCCTTTGTTGGGCAATTGAACGGGTTTTACGTGGGCATCACTGGTTACCATTGAGTTTGATCACCGCAATTGTGATTATGAGTAACTTTTACTTTGCTTATTTATTAGCGTTAGGAAGTTTGATTTATGCGTTAGTCCGCTATGGTCATTTGCGGTCGAGTGGCGCGCAACTCCGGTCGTTTTGGGGGCTGTTCTGGCGGTTATTAGTAGCGGTGACGCTCGGCGTGACTATGGCGGGGGCGATTTTGGTGCCCACCATTTTTGCAATGTTACATGCGACACGAACGAGCTTTGATTTTGCCAATGGTCTGTGGACGTATCCAATCAACTATTACGTTAATTTGCCGAACCGGTTATTAACTAATGGCGGGAGCGTGCAATATTGGGTTACTTTAGGACTCAGTAGTATTAGTTTCATCGGGGCGATTTACACCTTACGGCATTTCAAACGCTACCGCTATTTGAACTGGGTCTTGCTGGCGATGTTAGTGGGAATTTTAGTGCCGGCATTTGCGGCGGTTTTCAATGTTTTATCGACACCATCTAATCGTTGGTTATTGATGGCAACGTTGGTGTTCGCCTATGCCACGATGATTTTTATTGACCAGTTACCACACCTCACAGCGGCCGATTTAAAATGGCTCGCTGGAATCAGTTGTGGCTTGTTAGGTGTCATCTGGTTAATTAATGGCTTTTATTTAAATATTCGTAAACATGACATTGCCACTTACCTGATTTTATTGGCTTTAATGGGGTTACTGTTAGCTAAAACGAGTCTGAAACTATCGCACCGACAATTTAATTGGCTCCTGATGGGGATGGTCACGCTGAACTTGGCTAATAATGGTTTGGGTTGGTTGAGTATTAATACGACTTCGGGGAGTAGTGAACAGTTGCGGCAGGGCACGGCGCTGAAGTGGGTTCACGGATACTTAGACGGGGCCCAAGCTAATTTACCGAAACAGGGCTTTTATCGCACGGCATTAGGTCCAAATTACTATACGATGCGTTCGGCTGAAAGTGATATTCCAATGGTTTTAGGCACACACACAGTTGGATCATATTTTTCCGTGCAAAATGCGTACGTTGGTCAATTGAGCCAAGCTTTAGGTAATGTGGATTATGCGATGAATTCACCGTTGGGAACATTGGATCAACGGACGACCTTAAGTAATTTATTAGGGGTGCGCTATCTGTTTGTTCGCGAAGATCAGTTGAAAGGGCAAGCCCTACCGGCTGGTTATCGGGTCGTTAAGACGGCTAAAGGCTTGCCTAAAATTTACGCCGATCAATTTGTATATGGGTTGAGTAATCATACGGGCACGGTGCTGTTAGCATCTAAAAGCGCGTTACCGCTGGTGTATACGCAGACGCAACAATTGACAACGACGGCTTTTGATCGCTTATCAGCGGTTGACCGAGAACAAGCGCTACTACAAGGCGCCTTAACGACGACACCAGCGAAGGGTGTCACGACAGTCCGACCACGGTCTCGAAGTCAAGCAGTGGCTTATACGGCCCAAACCGATGATACGACGACGTTAGATTCGACGGATAAAGTAATCATTTATCGCAATCAACATGCAACTGGTAGTTCGAATAATATTTTATCGAAGTTGCCAGCGACGACCATCATGTTAACGCCGGAACAACGTCAAAGCTTGGCTCCGGCAACTGGGATGACCATGCCAACCAAAAAAGTATTGGCCTTAGTAGCGGCTAATCAAAAAATAGTTACTCAAAACCAAGCGGCCAATCAAAACGGTTTGACTGCGTTAACCAGTGATGTTCAAGGTCATGCTTTACCGGTCAAATTAACGATTAAGCAGCCGAAAAAATATCGGCATACGGAACTTTATTTGGTCTTAAAAGGCATCACTTATCAACGGTCCTCGATTCAACATGCTATGACGGTTAGTCAGCAGACTAGTACGCTAATGGCCCGCCCCAATACTAAAATTGATCAAATCAATCGGTTGCGGGATGGCTTAAAAGGCAATTTAAGTGCCAGTGGTTATACGTTGACGGCGCAAACGACGGATAATCTTGCTAGCTTTAGTCAATTAGGGACGACCAACATGTCTGATTATGAGCCCCGGAAATCAGCAGTCATCAATTTGGGGTACAGCACTCATGCGCGCAAAGTCATTACCTTAAACTTTACGCAGGTCCAAGGCTTAAAGTTCAAGCAGGCTGAATTAGTCGCCGTGCCGTTCGGTAAAAGTTATACTCGGCAAACGCAAAAATTACAACGCCAAGGGTTAGCGCACTTAAAGGTTAGCGCTAATCAGGTGACCGGGACCACCACGACGACTAAGCCCACCGTGTTAACGACGAGTATCCCATATTCAACCGGATGGCAGTTACAAGTAGATGGTCACACGACCGCCACTCAAGTAGTCAATAAAGCCTTTGTTGGGGCCAACTTAGCGGCTGGCAAACACGTCATTAAATTGACTTATCGGACGCCAGGGTTAAGGCTGGGACTGTGGTTAAGTGTCCTTAGTGGGGTAATTAGTGTCGGGCTAGTGGGGTGGCTTAGCTGGCATTGGTGGTGCAAAAAAGACCGACGCTAGGTGCCATCGGTCTTGTCAGTTAAACTTTGAGTAGATTAATGAAATGGTCTGGAATGGTGACGGGCGTCTTGAATTTGGCCCATTCTTGGTCGGTAACTAGCATGACTAACGGTGTGCTGGTGGTGGTTAACCAAGTCTGCCGAGGTTCAACGGGGGCCATAGCTGTCGTAATGTCGGCATTGACGTCGGCATCGGTAATCTGCCAGAGCCGGTGGGTGATACCCGCCGCATCGGTTAGTTCAAAGGCTTTAGGAAAATGACCGACCCAATCATCAATTAACATTTCAATGACGGGTTGTTGCGGATAGAGCACGGTATTTATCGGTCCCGGAACCATGGTGGTGACGGTGACATCATCCGGCCATTGGGCGATGAGACGCCATTGATGAATGCCATTTTGAGTCAGTTCGTACCAATAATAACTGGCACCTGTTTGGATGTGTTCATCGGCGGCTGTCCAGGGTGTGGTGCTATTTTTTAATTTTGTTAAGCCAGTCGCACTGGGTAAGACGGCGGTAAAAGGATTTAATTGCATAGAAAATAACCTCCTGAGGTCCTGAGCATAGCATGTTTTGACGCGATTCGGCAAGTCTAGTCAGACAGATTTTGACTAATTTGCATTTGAAAGACTAGCGGTATTAAGCGACCACGTAATTGTGGTACAATTTAGCAAGCAAACATACGTTTTATTTTAAAGGAGCTTAACAACCGTGTATGAATATTTTTTCGGCCAAATTACCGATGTGACCCCCAGCTTTGTCGTGATTGAAGTGGCGGGCATCGGGTATAAAGTGTTGACGGCCAATCCGTATCGTTATCAAGTCGCATCTGAACCCGTTAAGATGTACATCCATCAGGCAGTCAGCGAGAGCGCCATGTCGTTGTTCGGATTTTATGATGCCGACGAAAAGGCGTTATTTGAAAAGCTTTTGGGGGTTTCTGGCATTGGGCCGAAGTCAGCATTGGCGATTTTAGCGAACAATGATCATTCGGGGTTGATTCAAGCCATCAATCAGGAAAATGCGACTTATTTGACGAGTTTTCCCGGGGTCGGTAAGAAGACAGCCCAACAGATTGTTCTAGATTTAAAAGGAAAGTTAAACGACTTGAACGTCGATGTTACTGGACAGACTGAGCTGGATGTTGCGACAACAGCGGATGCAGGTGCACTAGCAGATGCGTTAGCCGCCTTAACTGCCTTGGGTTATTCACAGCGTGAGGTCAAAAAGATTACCAAGGCTTTAGAAGACTTTAGCCAAACTGAAACTGTGGATACCAACGACTTATTGAGTGAAGGATTACGGTTATTGACGAAGTAGGAGGGATTGAATGGACGACGACAACTTATTATCGGGGGACAAAACGGATGCCACCGAAGCTTCTTTAGAAAAGTCGCTGCGTCCGCAACGGTTAGCCCAATACATTGGTCAAGATCGGGTTAAACATGAACTTAGTGTGTATATTGAAGCGGCCCAAAAACGAGAAGAATCGTTAGATCACGTCTTATTATATGGGCCACCTGGTCTAGGTAAGACGACCTTAGCAATGGTCATTGCTAACGAAATGGCGGTTAATATCCGGACAACCAGTGGCCCGGCGATTGAAAAACCCGGCGATTTAGTGGCTTTGTTAAATGAACTCGAACCTGGTGATATTTTATTCATTGACGAAATCCATCGGTTGCCTAAGATTGTGGAAGAAATGCTCTATTCAGCAATGGAAGACTTCTATGTTGATATTGTCGTTGGTCAAGGCCCGACGGCACATCCCGTGCATTTCCCGTTGCCACCATTTACGTTAATCGGGGCGACAACGCGAGCTGGCATGTTGTCAGCGCCACTGCGCGATCGGTTTGGAATTGTTGAGCATATGGCTTATTATGCGGTCAGTGACTTAGAAGACATCGTCAAACGGACGGCAGCTATTTTTCAAACGAGTATCAAGCCTTCTGGTGCGCATGAGATTGCGCGGCGATCACGGGGCACGCCTCGGATTGCGAACCGGTTATTCAAGCGGATTCGTGATTTTGCGGAAGTCGCTGATCAAACGGCGATTGATGATGTGATTGTCGGCCAATCGCTCACCTATCTGCGGGTCGATGAAGCCGGCTTAGATGAAACGGATAACAAATTATTGCGTACCATGTTAGAATATTACGATGGTGGTCCAGTCGGCTTAGCGACATTAGCGGCCAATATTGGTGAAGAAACGGATACAATTGCAGAAGTGGTAGAGCCTTATTTACTCCAAATTGGGTTCTTAAAGCGGACGCAACGTGGCCGAGTCGTCACCATCAAAGGGTACCAACATTTAGGGTTCCCATTCCCCGAAACTAAATAAAAAGATAAGAGGTCCCAGTGATGAGCTTAACACTTGAAGATTTTGATTATGAGTTACCACATGAATTGATTGCCCAAACGCCCATCAAACAACGCGATACGTCGCGGTTGCTTGATTTGAATCGCCAAACGGGTGTCATGCAAGATAAACATTTTTATGACATTATCGATGACTTAAATCCCGGCGATGCCGTGGTTATGAACAACTCGCGGGTCATGCCTGCACGGTTGTACGGCGTTAAGCCCGAAACTGGGGGTCATGCGGAGGTCTTGTTATTACACAATACTGAAGGTGACGAATGGGAAACCTTAATGAAACCCGCTAAGCGGGCCCATGTTGGTACGGTGATTTCTTTTGGTGATGGTCAATTAACGGCGACCGTGACAGCTGAAAAAGAAGATGGCATTCGTTTGATTGAATTTCATTACGATGGCATCTTTATGGAAATCCTGGAAGCTTTAGGTGAAGCGCCATTACCACCATATATCAAAGAAAAATTAGACGATCCAGATCGTTATCAGACTGTCTATGCCAAGGAAAATGGGTCAGCAGCAGCACCAACCGCAGGCTTACATTGGACGAAAGAACTCTTACAAAAGGTGCAAGATAAAGGGATTAAGTTAGTTTATTTAACCTTGCATGTTGGTCTAGGCACGTTCCGCCCGGTTGAAGAAGATAAAATCGAAGATCACAAAATGCACAGTGAATTCTATCAACTAGATGCCGCTTCTGCTAAGACGTTAAACGATGTCCGAAAAAATGGTGGTCGGATTATTGCAACCGGGACGACGTCGATTCGAACGCTTGAAACGATTGGGACGAAATTTCATGGTGAGATTAAGGCTGATTCTGGTTGGACTGATATTTTCATCAAGCCTGGTTATGAGTGGCAAGTGGTCGATGCGTTTATTACGAACTTCCATTTACCAAAGTCAACCCTAGTGATGCTAGTCGCAGCTTTCACGGGACGGGACATGATTTTAAACGCGTATCAACACGCCATTGATGAAAAGTATCGTTTCTTTAGTTTTGGCGATGCCATGTTTATTCATTAAAAAAGCGTATTTTGCAGCAAAGTCAGCGTCTGGGGCAACTCTCAGACGCTTTCGTGACTTAATGGTTTGACGCAACAATTAACGGAGGAATTATATGGAACCGGCAATTAAATACCGATTAATTAAAACAGAAAAACATACGGGTGCCCGTTTGGGCGAAATCATCACGCCACATGGCACGTTCCCAACCCCAATGTTTATGCCCGTGGGGACGTTAGCGAGTGTGAAATCACTCGCGCCTGAAGAATTAGATGCGATGGGTGCGGGGATTATTCTATCGAATACGTACCATCTCTGGTTACGACCTGGTGAACAGATCGTTAAAGAAGCGGGTGGCTTACATCAATTCATGAATTGGAAAAAGGGAATTTTAACGGATTCCGGTGGGTTCCAAGTCTTCTCGCTAGCTAAGAATCGAGATATTACTGAAGAAGGCGTGCATTTTAAGAATCATCTGAATGGGGCGAAGATGTTTTTATCACCAGAAAAAGCCATTCAAATTGAAAATGACTTAGGACCAGATATCATGATGAGCCTAGACGAATGCCCACCATTCTTTGAAAGCTACGATTATGTTCGTAAGTCAGTGGCACGAACGAGTCGGTGGGCTGAACGTGGTCAAAAAGTACATCAGCATCCAGATTACCAAGGGCTATTTGGGATTGTCCAAGGGGCTGGCTTCAAAGACCTACGAGAACAAAGTGCGAAAGATTTAGTCGGCATGGACTTTCCTGGTTACTCAATTGGTGGGTTATCTGTTGGAGAATCTAAGGCAGAAATGAATCATGTCCTTGATTTTACAACGCCATTATTACCGACTAATAAACCCCGTTACTTAATGGGCGTTGGTTCGGCCGATGCTTTAATTGATGGAGCGATTCGTGGCGTGGATATGTTCGATTGTGTCTTACCGACGCGGATTGCGCGGAATGGGACCTGTATGACGTCGCATGGTCGGTTGGTCGTCAAGAATGCGAAGTTTGCGCATGACTTTACGCCGATTGATGAGAATTGTGAGTGCTATACGTGTCGTAACTACACGCGGGCCTATGTCCGTCACCTGATTAAAGCTGATGAGACATTCGGTTTACGGTTAACGAGTTACCATAACTTGTATTTCTTATTGCACGTGATGCAACAAGTTCGTCAGGCCATTATGGATGATAACTTATTGGAATTCCGCGAAAACTTTTTTGAAATGTACGGTTTTAACAAGAAAAACGCCAAAAATTTCTAGTCATACTAGTAATTTTAAGCGTAATTTGTTAAAGTTAAAGATAGTCAAACATAGATTAGGAGCGATATTTAATGGGTCAACTAACATCAGTTCTTTTCATTGTGGTTATGTTCGCATTTTTGTACTTCTTCATGATCCGGCCACAACGGAAACAACAACAACAACATCAACAAATGTTAAGTAAAATCAAACGTGGCGACAAGGTTGCGACGATTGGTCGGTTACACGGTGTCGTTGATGAAGTCAACGAAGCTGACAAGACAGTTACATTAGACTGTGACGGGATCTTTTTGGTTTTTGATTTAAGTGCAATTGCTAAGATTGCGCCTAATGAAGCTGACATCGCTGCAACGGCTGCACCAAAAGCCGATGCTGAAGTTGCCACTAGTGCTGAAAGCCATATTGATTCAGCTGCTAGTAACGTTGACAGTGCCGCTACTAGTGCGGATAGTGCTGCTGACGATTCTGAAGCTAAATAAGTTAATTGATAATGAGTTCAAGTCCGCTAGCGGATTTGGGCTTATTTTTTTGGTTTTTAAAGGATAAAAATGGGTCTAATAGGCAGTAATTAAGGCGATAACTAGATTATCATTGAAACCTCCGTATTATTAAAATTATTTAATAATATTTTGTTTATAATGCTATTAATTGTGGTACCCTTGAACTAAATATAACTTAAACAATATTTAAACTTAAATATAGGGTAGTAATTAATGCGGGGGTTGATAAGTGATGCGACAAGTAAAAGATGGTAAGTTAACTTATAAAATGTACAAAAAAGGGCGCTTTTGGGTATTTGCCGGAATCATGATGACCACTTGGCAGTTAAATACAATGACCGTTCGGGCCGCTACTAATCAGACGAGTACTGAGAGTAGCAGTGTGACGGCGACCGTCAGTGCAACTAATCAAAGTAGTACGGCGGCGACTGCCACCAGTAGTGTGGCTACAAGTTCAGCCAGCGCAGCTAGTAGTACGACTAGTACCAGTGCGACGCGTACCACTGCAGTGAGCGCTAGCAGTATCAGTACAACCAGTGCCGCTACCAGTAGCGTTGCAACTAGTCAGTCAGCCGTGACAAGTTCGGTATCAGCGGCCAAGACTGTGACTTCGAGCAGCAGTACCAGTAGCACCGTGACTAGTCAGGTGACCACCAGTAGGGCGACGGTTGCTAGTAGTAGCGCCAGTGCTGTGACGACAGCTAGTTCAGCCAGCAGTACCAGTACTGCAACTACTAGTGCAGTATCAGCTACCAGCTCTGAAGTGGCAACTAGTGTGGCTAGCGCTGGTGTCACAAGTGTGACGACGGCCGCTAGTGCCTTGACTACCACGGGCACAACCGCATTGCCGACAACAACCGCAGTGGCAGCAGTCGCAGCGGTTAAGCCGCAAGTGAAATTAGCTACGACAGCCACGACACCGATTGAAAGTGGCACCTTTGGGACAGCGGACTGGACGTTAGACAGTGAAGGGGTTCTGCATATTCAAGCCGGAACCTTGGTTGATTCTGCTGATGATATTGACGGAAACCATGCGCTTACAACGAATACCTGGCAGAATAATAAAAATATTAAGCAGGTTAGTTTTGAAGGAATAGTAGTCGGTGCGCCATATATGGGCTTATTGTTTGCTAATGATCAGAATTTAACTGCCATTACGAAAACGGCGACTGGTTCCTTCGATGTTAGTAAGGTAGAGAGTATCAGTCAGATGTTTTACCAAGATTCTAGCTTAACCACGGTTGATGATGTCTTCATTAATTGGAATAAAAGTAAAATAACAGTGATGGATGCTGTGTTCTATGGTGATAATCAACTGGCTACTATTGATGTAGCAAATTGGAATACGGCTAGTGCGACTAACATGGACTCTATGTTTTCAATGAGCAATGCAAGTTCGATTGATCTCTCAAATTGGACTTTTAAAAATAGTGTTGATTTAACTAGGCTACTTGCAGGGACGACAGGAATATCAGCAAAGATGGTAAGCAGTATGGTGGTAAAACAAGTTAGTTCAATGAATTCTATGTTTGCAAATGCAACCTTTGATGGTAACGATAAAGTTTTAGATTTATCCGGCTGGGATATGAGTTCAGTAAACAAAGCTACTTACTTATTTCGAAATGTGCAAGGTATTGATACGGTTGATATTTCTGGCTGGAATCTAGTGAACATGTCAACAGTTTCAAATATGTTTAATTCCGGAAATTTGAAAACAATCATCGCACCCAATGTTATCTTGGGCAAAAACGTGAGCGACTGGTTAAATAGCGCATACAATGTAGCTACGATAAATTTAGCTAATTTGGATCTAGGGCAAACGGATTCAATTACGTCTTTTTTGTCAGGATTAACGAATTTAACTAGCTTAGATAGCTCTAATTGGAAGACCGGTACGATTACTGACATGAGTTTGCTATTTACCAATGATACTAGTTTAACGACGCTTGATTTAACCGGTTGGGATACAAGCCAGGTAACAGATATGGATAACATGTTTTATAACACTAGTTTAGTTAAATTAGATTTGGCGAATTGGGATGTTCATAATGTCACCGATTTATCAGATACTTTTGGTCAGATGGTCAATTTAATGACGCTTGATTTAACTGGTTGGGTTACTAGTGACCAATTGGTTGGGACTGAACGTATGTTTCAAGGGGATACGAAGCTGGCTATGCTAGATTTGTCTGGTTTTGATATGAGCAAAGTGATATCTAGTGGTAACACTGAATGGGATGATGACACTGGGTCTGCTGCCATGTTTGATGGGATGACTGCTTTAGCCACTTTGAAATTACCAAGTAGTTATTTTTTAACTGCGGCTATGGGCCTTCCCACTAAGACAACTGATGATGAATGGACTGCTAGTGTTGATGATATGAACCCGACGATTTATACCATGCAACAGATGATTGATCCCGATTATTATAACGAACATGATGAGCTTAAAAATGTAACCTTTCGGCGGCAAGGGACGCAGACCACATTTAGTGTTGGCGATCAACAACTGATTGTAGGACCATCGACGCCTTGGCAACCTGTTATTAATGGTCAAGATGGTCAAGCTGGTGATCCGCTTGTGGCGGATAATGTGACAACAACTTGGACTCGTCAAAATGATGCGACCGCGACGGCTGGGGAAAAACCAGTCTTTGATAATGACCATGTTGGCACTTACTCGGTGCTTTATCGCTATGTTGATCAATATGGTTATGCATTTGAAGCGACTGGGACAGTAACCTTGGTGGCTTCTGAAGCGAGTGTGACAGTCCCAGATAAGACGACTGTTGAGAATGGTGCAACCTGGTTACCGGCAACTGATTTTACAGGAACTAACGCCACCGGTGATGCCTTAAGTGCGACCGATGAGAAGTTGGCGATAACTTATGATAAGCCGGTCGATACTACCGTAGCTGGCACTTATCAGGTCACTTACACTTATACTGATAGTCAAGGGAACGTTAAAACGGGCACGACGACTGTGACAGTGCTAGCGCCCGCCCAAGAATTTACAGTGAAGAATAGTACCTTAATTGCTGGTCCTAAAACTACTTGGTCGCAGGCTGATAATTTCGGTAATGCTGGCTTAGATGCGAATGGGACGGCGATTACCTTGGCAGACGTGCAAGTGAGTGGCACGGTTGATCCAACTAAAGCGGGCACTTATCAAGTGACCTATACCTATACGGATAGTCATCAGAAAACGCAGACTGAGACGGTGACGATTACGGTGATCGCTTCTAAAGCTGGTCTGAAGGTGCCAACGACCACTACGGTTGAAAATGGTGCGGACTGGTCACCGGCAACTAACTTTACCGGAACGGATGCTGCTGGTAATCAGTTGGATTATGCAGCAGTGACTGTCGATAATCCAGTCAAAACAACGCAGGCTGGAACTTATACGGTTACCTATTCGTACACGGATAGTCAAGGCAACGTTATGACCCCAGTAACGACACAGGTTACCGTCTTGGCACCGGCAAAAGCCTTTACTGTCAAAGATAGTACGTTAATTGCTGGCCCTAAGACCACGTGGTCAAAGGCCGATAATTTTGCTAGTGCTGGGTTAGCCGCCAATGGGACGACCATTACGGCAAGTAACGTCCAAGTGACTGGCACCGTTGATCCAACTAAAGCGGGCACTTATCAAGTAACGTATACCTATACCGATAGTTATCAGCAGACACAGACTGAAACGGCGACGATTACAGTGGTTGCTTCTCAGGCCAGTGTGACGGTCCCCGCTACGACTACCATTGAAAATGGGACTGATTGGTCACCAGCAACAGACTTTGTCGGGACCGATGTCACTGGTAAACCGTTAGATTACGCGTCAGTTTCAGTGGATAATCCAGTCAAAACAACGCAAGCTGGGACTTATACGGTGACTTATTCGTACACGGATAGTCAAGGCAACGTTAAGACTGGTACCACCAAAGTGACTGTCTTAGCGCCGGCCCAAGGGTTTACTGTAAAAAATAGTACCTTAATTGCGGGACCAAAAACGACTTGGACACAAGCCGATAATTTCGGTAATGCTGGCTTAGATGCGAATGGGACGGCGATTACATTGGCAGACGTGCAAGTGAGTGGCACGGTTGATCCAACTAAAGTGGGCACTTATCAAGTGACCTATACCTATACGGATAGTCATCAGCAGACGCAGACTGAGACGGTGACGATTACGGTGGTCGCTTCTAAAGCAAGTCTGACGGTGCCAACTGCTACTACCATTGAAAATGGTGCTGATTGGACACCAGCGACGAACTTTACCGGGACGGATGCCACGGGTCAATCGTTAGCCTACTCGGCAGTGACTGTCGATAATCCAGTTAAAGCCACACAAGCTGGGACGTATACGGTGACTTATTCGTATACCGACAGTCAAGGCAACGTTAAGATTGGCACGACTAAAGTGACGGTCTTAGCTCCAGCGCAAGGCGTTACCGTCAAAGATAGCACCTTAATTGCGGGACCTAAGACGACTTGGTCGGCGACGGATAATTTTGTTAGTGCGGGCTTAGATGCAAATGGCACGCCAATTACGTTTGCGGATGTCACGGTTCAAGGTCAAGTGAATCCGCTTAAAGCCGGTACTTATCAAATTAGTTATGTGTATGTGGACAGTCATCAGCAAAAGCGGGTTGCAACTGCGACCATTACAGTTGTGGCTTCTAAAGCCAGTATCACGGTGCCAACGACGGCCACGGTTGAGAACGGCTCGACATGGTCACCAGCCACTAACTTTGTTGGGACAGATGTGACCGGCAAGGCGTTGAACTATTCAGCAGTTTCGGTTGATAATCCGGTTAAAACCACGCAAGCTGGCACTTATAAGGTGACTTATCATTACACCGATAGCCAAGGTAACGTGCAAGCGGCGACGACAATTGTGACGGTGTTAGCGCCAGCTAAAGGCTTTACTGTGAAGAACCAGACACTCATCGCTGGCCCTAAGACAACCTGGTTACCAGCGGCTAACTTTGCCACGGCAGGGTTAGATGCCAATGGTCAAGCCATTACGTTGGCGGATTTGACTGTAACTGGTGCGGATCAAGTTAAAACGAATCAACCCGGCACTTATCAAGTGACCTATACCTATACGGATAGTCATCAGCAGACGCAGACTGAAACTGCGACGGTGACGGTCGTGGCTTCTAAAGCTAGCATCACTGTGCCGGCGACCGTGACCGTTGAAAATGGGGCTAGTTGGTCGCCACAAACTAATTTTGCCGGGACAACGATTACTGGGCAAGCACTAAGTTTTACGGCTGTCACGGTGGATAAGCAAATTAATACGCGTCAACCAGGAACGACAAAGGTGACCTACACGTATATCGATCGCCAAGGCAATGTGATTACGCAAGCGACTTATGTCACAGTGTTGGCGCCGGCACGGACTTTTACTGTTAATAACAGTACGGTAGTCGTCAATACGTCATGGGATAAGGCGATAAACTTTAACGGTGGGGTCGATGCCAATGGTCAAGCCATTACGTTGGCCGATGTGACCGTAACCGGTACGGTGGATACCACACAACCTGGACGTTATCAAGTGACGTATCGCTATACCGATAGTCATGGTCAAACGCAGACTAGTACGGCGATTATTACTGTCGTGGCGGCTTCAAAGCCGACCAAACCAGTGATCACAACGCCGTCAGCTAAGCCGCAGCCAAGTGTACCTGGTTCACAGGCACCGACCACTGGCAGCCAGGCGGGAAGTCCGGTTAGTCAGGTGACTAACCCAACCAGTGCGACAGCTGCTAGTGCAATTGCAACTAAAGCGCGTCAGCCTCGGTATCAAGCAAAGATGACGCCGACAGTAGCGACTAAACCAGTCACAACGGTGGCTAGGGATACTGCCACATCAACGGCAATTACTACCGAAAAATCGCAGGCACCAGTAGTGGTCGCTACGCCGACAATGGCAACTAAAACGCCACAAGTGACCTTAGCAACGGCACAAGCACAGGCTACCAAAGCGGTTGAAACAACCAAGGCTAAGGCAACTAAGGCAAAAACGACGAAGTCAGCCGGGACAGTGGCTCGAGCCAAGTCAACTACTGCACCTAAGACCAAGGCGGCTGCAATTGCTCAAACTAAGACTAAGTCAGCGACTAAGACGAGCGCAATTACAACGCATGGTGCAGTTATTACAGCAGCCGTAGTTGGCATTTTGGCAGTTATTAGTGGGTTAGCTTATTATTTCTTGAAACGGCATTGATTTTAAGATCAATTGTGTTAGGAGCTTGGGATTTTAAATCTCGGGCTCTTTTCATTACTAAGGGTTTCCTGATTGCGTTCAGAACACACGTTTGTGTATAATGAAGTGATTAGGAGGGGATCAGATGGCCACAGCAATTGTTGCAGCACCTATAAATATTGATACTAGTCGTAAAATTATTCATGTTGATATGGATGCTTTTTATGCGTCAATTGAAGAACGTGAGCAGCCGGCTTACCGTACACAGCCACTGGTTATCGCACATGATCCCCGTCAGACAGGTGGTCGTGGTGTGGTGACTACCGCTAATTATGTGGCACGTCAGTATGGCATTCATTCGGCCATGCCTGCCCAAAAAGCCTTAGAACTTTGTTCCAAAGCTGTGTTTAAGACACCTAATTTTCCGTTGTATCGCGAGGTGTCGGCCCAAATTCATGAAATCTTTCATGAATATACGGATATGGTTGAACCAATTGCTTTTGATGAAGCGTACTTGGACGTGACCATTAATAAGCCTGGTATCCATAGTGCGGTTCAATTGGCTCATCAGCTACAACGCGAGATTTGGCAGAAAACGCATTTAACTTGTTCAACGGGAATTTCCTACAATAAATTCATCGCTAAGTTGGCCTCGGATTATCGCAAGCCGGCCGGGGTAACCATTGTGTTACCTAACGATGCAACGGCTTTTCTGTTACGGGAGCCGATTGAAAAATTCCGGGGTGTCGGTAAAAAGACGGTGCCAAAGATGCATGATTTAGGGATTCGGACGGGACAGGATTTAGCGGCTCGAACTGAAATGGATTTAATTCAACATTTTGGTAAGCTCGGTTATATTTTGTATCGCCGGGTACGCGGGAGCGATGATCGGCCAGTGGAATATCAACGTGAACGCAAATCAATTGGTAAGGAACGGACTTTTGGACCGTTCTTGCAGACCCAAACGGAAGTCCGCGCCCATTTAAAACAGCTGGCTAAGTTAGTGACGGCGACGATGCAATCACACCAACGACATGGAAAAACTTTAGTCCTGAAATTACGTTATGGGGATTTTGTAACGATTACGAAGCGGCAGACGTTCACTGAGTTCTTACCCAATGATGCTGAAGTCTTTGATCAATATGCGGAAGAAATCTTTGATACCGTTGTTGATGAGCACTTTGATACCGGGATTCGACTATTAGGGATTACGTTAACTGGGCTAGCGCCCCTTGCATTTGAAAACTTAACGTTACCATTATATCCAGGTGATAATTAATTAATTTGGCGTGAGGGCAATTGTTCGGTATACTAAAGTACTGTGACACGAATTTGAGCCACCAGTAAATATTGGAATAGGAAGGATCATTATGACCGTCCAAACAGAAATTTTTAATTTAATTAAACAAGCAAAAACCATTATTATTCAACGCCATCAACGCCCTGATCCCGATGCTATCGGGAGCCAATTGGGATTGGCTGATATTATTAAGACCAGTTTTCCAACCAAACGAGTGTTAACTCCTGGTAAACAGTACCATGGTTTCGATTGGCTCGGCCAGATGGATGACATCACCGAAGCCGACTATGAAGGGGCCTTAGTCTTAGTTTTAGATACGGCTAATCAACCCCGGATTGATGGGGAGTTTTACAATAACGGTCAAACGTTAGTTAAGATTGACCATCATCCTAATGACGATGCTTTTGGTGACCCCCAATGGGTCGATGTCGATGCTTCTAGTACTAGTGAATTGGTCTATGAATTCTACGCTGCTTGTCAGGCAGAATTAACCTTAACGGCGAATGCCGCCCGGCTACTGTATGCGGGGATTGTTGGCGATACCGGTCGCTTTCTATATTCAGCGACGAAGCCTAGCACGATGCGGGCTGCGGCGGCTTTAATGGAAGCCGGCGCAGACGCAACTGCGGTTAATCGAATTGAAGATACCATCACGTTACCAGTGGCCCGGTTGTCAGCGTATGTTTATGAACATTTGACGCAACTGGATTCTGGTGCGGCTTATGTGATTTTAACGAATGATATTATGGCGTCTTTTGACATTGGTGATGCTAGTACTGCAGGCGTTGTGCCCTTACCCGGTCGGATTGATACGGTTAAAACTTGGGCCATCTTCTTACAACAAAAGGAAGGCGACTTCCGAATCAGATTACGGTCCAAAGGCCCCGCTATCAATGAATTGGCTAAAAATCATGGTGGTGGTGGTCATCCAATGGCGAGTGGTGCTAAAGCGCAAGATCAACAAGAAATTGAGCAAGTTGTGCGTGAACTCGACCAAGTTGCTCGTCAATATGAGAAAGAGGTTTAACTATGACCGCAAGTTTCAAAGCGTTTAACCTGCAGCCGTTTTTAATGCAGGCGTTACAAGAAATTAATTTTGTTAACCCAACTAAAGTTCAAGAAAAATTGATTCCCGTGATTGCAGCGGGGCGGAGTGTTATCGGTCAATCAGCTACCGGGAGTGGGAAAACCCACACGTTCTTATTACCAATGCTCAATCGTATTGATCCTGAAGAACGCCGGGTCCAAGCCGTGATTACAACGCCTAGTCGTGAACTGGCTTACCAGATTCAAGCTGCCGCAAAGCAGCTAGTCCAACATAGCCCAAAGGCGATTCACATTGGGTTGTACGTCGGTGGGACGGATAAGCAGGAACAAATTAATAAATTAAATCGGCACCAACCGCAATTAATTATTGGAACACCGGGTCGGATTTTAGATTTGATGCGGTCACAAGCTTTGAATGTGCATACCGCAAGTCAACTTGTCGTGGATGAAGCTGATATGACACTTGATTTAGGCTTCTTAAATGTGGTCGACCAAATTGCCGGGCGGATGCCAGCAGATTTGCAAATGTTAGTCTTTTCGGCAACGATGCCACAAAAGTTAACGCCATTCTTGAAGAAATATATGAATAACCCCGTTATGGAGGCAATTCCAGTTGAATCCGTCATTAGTCCAACCATTGATAATTGGCTGATTTCAACGAAGAGTCATGACAAGAATAGTATTATTTATCGATTATTGACAATTGGTGAACCTTACCTTGTCTTGGTCTTTGCTAATACGAAGGAACGAGTTCAAGAAATTACTCGTTACTTGAAGCAGCAAGGATTAACGGTAGCGATGATTCACGGTGATGTAAAGCCTCGTGAACGTAAGCGGGTGATGCGTGACGTGCAAAATCTGAAGTATCAATTCGTCGTGGCGACTGATTTAGCCGCACGTGGGATTGATATTCAAGGGGTCTCACATGTCATTAATGATGATATTCCAACTGATTTAGAATTCTTTATTCATCGGGTTGGCCGGACCGGTCGTAATGGGATGGCTGGAACCGCAATTACGCTTTACAGTCCCGGTGAAGAAGATAAGGTCAGTGCAGTGGAAGCCTTAGGGATTAAGTTCAAACCGAAAGCTATTCGGGATGACGAAATCGTGGATTCTTATGACCGTAACCGTCGTGAAAAACGGGGCAAGCATCAAGAAAAGCTTGATCCAACTTTGGTTGGGTATGTTAAGAAAGCTAAGAAAAAGATTAAGCCTGGTTATCGACGTCGTATTCGGACTAAAATTTCGGATAAAGCGCGGATGGATCGACGGATTGAACAACGAGCTTCAGCGCGAAAAGCACGTAAAGATCGTAAGAGTTAAATTAAATGCCTCGTCAATAAAAGGACCGTTAGTTAATCAGTCGCCACTTACGAATCGGTTAACTAACGGCCCTTTTACTTAACCATTAAGGCGACCAGCCTTATAATTAAACGATACAGGTGAATCATGAACCGGATTAATAAAAGAGAGGAGTTTGGCATGCAATCAGTATTTGAGGATGGGTCCATTGATGTGTATCGTGCGACGCAAAATAACTTACAACAGGTTAGTTTACGGATTCCTAAATATCGGACAACCGTCTTTGTTGGTTTATCGGGGTCGGGGAAGTCGTCGTTGGTATTTGACACGATTGCGGCGGCATCAAGACGCGAATTGAATGAAACCTTTCCAAGCTTTACCCAACAATATTTGCCAAAATATGGGCAACCGCACGTTGAGCGAATTGATCATTTACCGGTGGCAATTGTAATTGCCCAACAACGGCTTGGTAAGAATGCACGGTCAACATTGGCAACGTATACGGGTATCTATTCTTTAGTGCGGCTGTTATTTTCACGGGTCGGTCAACCGTTTATTGGTTATTCTGATACCTTCTCATTTAACTTACCACAGGGGATGTGCCCCAATTGTCAGGGGTTAGGTTATGTGGACGACATTGATGAGACGCAGTTGATTGATCCTGAAAAATCATTGAATACGGGCGCAATCACGTTTGTCAGCTTTGAGCCAAATACGTGGCGGTGGCGCCGGTATGCGACAAGTGGGCTGTTTGATAATGATAAGCCCATCAAAGATTATACACCGGCGGAATATGAACTTTTGATGCATGCCCCGCAACAGACACTCAAGCAACCGGGGGAAGGTTTTCCCAGGACCGCCTTATATGAAGGGGTTGTGCCTCGGATTAAACGGTCAATTATTGGGAAGAAGGAAGCAGAACATCATAAAGCTGCGATTGGCGCCATTGTGACACGTCGTGCTTGTCCAGTCTGTCATGGGACCCGGTTACGTGCGGAAGTTCTAACGAATCGGATTAATGGTCAAAACATTGCGGCGGTCACGGCAATGGATTTACAGCACGTGTTGCAATTTTTGAATGGGATTACGGCACCCCTAGCAACGGAGATTGTTCGTGAATTGGCGACGAAAATTCAATCATTGATTGATATCGGGCTAGGTTACTTAACGTTAGACCGCGGGACCAGCTCACTTTCTGGTGGTGAAGCCCAACGGATTAAGATTGCCAAGTACTTGACTAGCGCGTTGGTTGATATGGTGTATATTTTGGATGAGCCGAGTGTCGGGCTACATCCACATGATATTCAGCTGATTCGTCAAGCTTTAACTAAATTAAAAGAAAAAGGGAATACGATTCTCGTAGTCGAACATAATCCGGCCATGATTTCATTGGCGGATTATGTTGTGGAGATGGGGCCGAAAGCCGGTCGAGCTGGCGGGACTGTTACCTTTACGGGAACTTATCAAGACTTGTTAACCTCAAAGACGTTAACAGGGGACTGGCTGCGGCGCCCGCATCAGTTTGGTCCGGAACGTCGGCCTACGGGTCACTTGGCATTAACCCACGTCCATGCGAATAATTTAAAAGATGTGAGTGTAGCGGTACCGTTAGGTGTGATGACCGTCATCTCTGGGGTAGCCGGTTCTGGCAAAAGTTCATTGGTGACGGCATTACGGTCACAATTGACCAGTGATTATATTGATTTAGCGCAAGCTCCGGTAGGGATTAACATTCGCTCGACGCCCGCCACCTACTTGGGCATCTTAGATGAGATTCGGAAGTTATTCAGTCAAGCTAACCAAGTTGCAACCAGTTGGTTTAGCTATAACGGTAAGGGGGCTTGTCCACGCTGTAAGGGGAAAGGGGTCACGATTACCAATATGGCTTTTATGGATCCAGTCGTGCAAACTTGTGAGTTGTGTCAAGGTCAACGTTATAATCAAACTGCCTTACAGTATCAATATCACCATGAAAATATTGCAGCTGTTCTGCAACTATCCGTGACTGCGGCAGCCAAATTTTTTAAGGATACGCCTAAATTAGCGCGTCAATTAGCGAATTTAGATCGAGTTGGTTTGGGTTATTTGACCTTAGCCCAACCGCTGACGACGTTATCTGGTGGTGAATTGCAACGCTTGAAGTTAGCCGTGGAACTTGGTAAGCAGGGGACCATCTATTTGTTAGATGAACCCACGGCCGGTTTACATTTACAAGATACCGCACGCTTATTGAAGCTCTTCAATGAACTGGTTGCAGCCGGCAACTCACTTATTATCATCGAACATAATCTAGCTATCATTAGTCAAGCGGACTGGTTAATTGACGTGGGGCCGGATGCCGGTCAATATGGCGGTCAAATTCAGTATAGTGGGACGCCGAAAGCGGCAATTAAGGTGGCGACATCGCGGACTGGAGTTGCCTTAAAAGCTTGGCTGGATGCTTAAGGTTTGGCGGTTGCTTAGTTGACAACACGGCTTAAGTTTTCTATACTTTTAAAGTAAGGATATGTGCGATGCTGACACCGATTTAGAGACGTTTTGTTTGGCTGCAAGAAACGCGGTGCACAGCGCATGCTCCCTTAGGTATGATTGACTAGTTAACTAGTCCGTTTCTCAGCGTTAATGAGCTTAAGAGGTAAACGAATACATCGTTGCAAGCAGAGTGGTACCGCGTTAACAGCGTCTTTGCTAGCAACGGTGTTTTTTTGCCTTAATTTAGACCTAACCAGAAAGGGTGCTATGAAGCAATGAAAAAATTAAGCAGTAGTGAAATTCGGCAAATGTATTTGGACTTTTTCCATGAAAAGGGCCATACCATCGTGCCTAGTGCATCGCTAGTCCCCGTTGATGATCCAACCCTATTATGGATTAACTCCGGTGTAGCAACGATGAAGAAGTATTTTGATGGCTCAGTCGTGCCAGATAATCCCCGCATGACGAGCTCACAAAAGAGTATCCGAACCAATGATATTGAAAACGTGGGTCGGACCGCACGGCATCATACATTATTTGAAATGTTGGGGAATTTCTCAGTGGGAGATTACTTCAAAAAAGAAGCGATTGCTTGGGCCTGGGAATTATTGACGTCGCCAAAATGGTTTGGCTGGGACCCAGAGAAACTTTATATGACGGTCTATCCTAAAGATACGGATGCCGCTAAGTTTTGGGAAGCTACCGGCGTTGCGCCGGACCATATTATTAAAGTTGAAGATAACTTTTGGGATATTGGTCAAGGCCCTTCTGGTCCAGATTCCGAAATTTTTTATGACCGTGGGGAAAGTTTTAATAATCTCGCGGCGGATGATCCAGAAAATTATCCTGGTGGTGAAAATGAACGGTACTTAGAAGTTTGGAATATCGTCTTTTCACAATTTAACCATACCCCAGAAGGCACTTACGAACCGCTACCCCGGAAGAATATTGATACGGGGATGGGGCTTGAACGGGTCGTGTCAATCTTCCAAAATGCACCGACTAACTTTGAAACAGATTTATTCTTACCTATTATTCATAAGACGGAAGCGCTTAGTGCGGATAAGCATTATGGCGAAAATGATCAAGACGATGTGTCGTTTAAGGTCATTGCGGACCACGCACGGACGATTACGTTTGCCATCAGTGATGGGGCTTTGCCTTCTAATGAAGGTCGGGGTTACGTTATTCGCCGCTTAATTCGGCGGGCAATTTTGCATGGTCAAAAGTTGGGTCTGAAAGACGCCTTTTTAGACCAATTAGTACCTATCGTGGGCGAAATCATGCAGTCACACTATCCAGATGTCTTAAAGAATAGTGATTATATTGCTAAAATCGTGCGTTCCGAAGAAAGTCGTTTCAATGAAACGTTAAATGATGGCTTGAGTTTACTAAATGACTTGATTGCCAGCACTAAAGCGGCCAATGAGACGACCTTATCCGGCGCGGCGGCGTTTAAATTATACGATACGTACGGTTTCCCCTTTGAATTAACCAAAGAATATGCGGGCGATGAAGCGTTGGCCGTTGACGAAGCTGGGTTTGAAGTTGAAATGAAGGCCCAACGTGATCGGGCGCGGAATGCTCGTAGTGGTGCCAAATCAATGGGTGTTCAACGGGGCTTGCTAATAGATATTAAGACCCCGAGTGAGTATGTGGGCTATGATGAGTTGACGGACGTCTCTGGTCAATTAACAGCTATTATTGTCGATGAAGCCTTGGTTGATGAAGTCAGCAATGGTGTTGCTGAGATGATCTTTAGCAAGACACCTTTCTATGCTGAAATGGGGGGGCAAGTTGCTGACCGTGGGGTGATTTTAGATGCAGATGGTCAGACAGTTGCCAAGGTGACGGATGTCCAAAATGCGCCTAACAAGCAACATTTGCATACGGTTGAAGTCTTAAAACCGATGCACAAGGATGCAACTTACACGTTAAATGTTGACTTGGCCTTTCATGCCAAGGTCGAAAAAAACCATACGGCGACTCATTTGTTGGACCAAGCGTTACGAGATGTGCTCGGTGAACATACGCAACAAGCGGGTTCCTTAGTTGAACCCGACTACTTGCGTTTTGATTTTACCCACTTTGGTCAAGTGACAGCTGAAGAATTAGCTAAGGTTGAACAAATCGTGAATGATAAAATTTGGGCGGCCCTACCAGTGAGTGCCATTCAAACTGATCAAGAAACGGGTCATAAGATGGGCGCCATTGCTGTCTTTACGGAAAAGTACGGTAAAGTGGTCCGGGTCGTTTCAATTGGCGATTATTCGATTGAATTTGATGGTGGGACTCACGTCAAGAACAGTAGTGAATTAGGCTTATTCAAGCTTGTTTCTGAATCTGGGGTTGGCGCTGGTGTTCGTCGAATCGAGGCCGTCACATCTAAAGAAGCCTTTGAATTATTATCTAATGAGGAACAGTTGTTGAAGACGATTGCGAGTCAAGTTAAGGCACCAAAATTGACGGATGCACCGGACCGGGTTAGCCAATTACAGGCCGACTTAAAGGCTGAACAACAGCAACGGGCTGCTTTAGAAAGTAAGCTAGCTAAGCAACAGGCCGGGGCAGTCTTTGAACAGATTGATACAATTAATGAGACAACCTTGATTGCCCAAGCAGTGCAAGTTTCTGGCATGGATCAACTCCGACAGTTAAGTGATACTTGGCAAGCCAAGCATTATTCCGATGTCCTCGTTTTAGGGACGGTCTTAGGCGATAAAGTTAACTTATTGGTCGCTGTGAGTGATGACAAAGTCAAAGCCGGGCTAAAAGCCGGCGACTTGATTAAAGCCATCGCACCAAAAGTCGGTGGCGGCGGCGGTGGCCGGCCTACCTTGGCACAAGCTGGTGGTAAAAATCCAGCGGGCTTACCAGCAGCTTTGAAAGCGGCGCATGAATGGTTAGCGGCGCAATAAAGCTGATATTTTATTACGAATGTGTTACATCAAAGTGGATTGATTGTACTTCATATAAGCATTTAGTAGAATAGACTAGAAGCGGAAACGAGCGGGAGGTGCTTTATATGAGTTCATTAGACAAAACCATGTATTTTAACTTCGATAATGACGGCGCTAAGGATGTCCACGATACGTTAACGACAGTTTATGAAGCGTTACAAGAAAAAGGCTATAACCCAATCAATCAGATTGTTGGTTATCTGCTGTCCGGCGATCCAGCGTATATCCCGCGCTTAAATGATGCGCGTAATTTAATTCGTAAGCACCAGCGGGATGAAATTATTGAAGAACTTGTAAAGTCTTATTTAAAGGCAGATAAGGATGTTAATGCATGAAGTTAATGGGTTTAGATGTTGGTTCTAGAACGGTTGGGATAGCGATTAGTGATGCTTTCGGCTGGACCGCTCAAGGGGTCGAAATCATTCGTATCAATGAAGACGAGGAAGTCTTTGGTCTTGACCGGGTCGCAGAATTAATTAAAGAACATGATGCTGGGGGCTTTGTGTTGGGATTACCTAAGAATATGAACAATTCCTTGGGACCTCGAGCCGAAGCAGCGCAACATTATGGGGACCTATTAACGGAACGGTTTCACTTACCAATTGACTTTGAAGATGAGCGTTTGACAACGGTAGAAGCAGAACGGATGTTAATCGAAGAAGCCAATACATCGCGTAAAAAGCGCAAAAAGGTGATTGATAAGTTAGCAGCAAGCTTGATCTTGCAAAACTACTTAGATCGCCACGGTAAACTCACCCAAGGATAGCGAGGAACTTAACGAAATGAGCCAAAACCAAAACAGTAAAGACGATGTCATCACATTAGTTGACGACGAAGGTAACGAAACTTTATTTAATATCTTATTTACCTTTGATTCTGAAGACTTCGGTCATTCATACATCTTAATCTACCCAGCTGATGCTGCGGCAGATGATGAAGTTGATATTCAAGCCTATATCTTTGATCCAGAAGATGGTGACAATGGCGACTTACAATTGATCGAATCCGATGATGAATGGGATATGGTTGAACAAGTTTTAAATACCTTCCTAGCCGATGATGGTGGGATGCAGTAAGCAAGTAGAATCGAAAAAGGCGTACCGACTTGAAATGAGTCGGTACGCCTTTTTTGTGTGCAGTTAAGTATCTAGCCCGAGTGAAAAGTTGGCCATTTGTGCCAAAATGACGTCTTGATTAAGCCCAATGTAGCGTTTTGTGATGGCTTCACTGGAATGGTTGAAGATCATCATTAAAGTACCAACATCGTGGGTGCGTTGATAGTAGTGATAGCCAAAAGTTTTGCGGAGGGTATGGGTCCCAATATCGTTACGATGCATTTTACGCGCAATCGTTTGAAAAAATTTATAAACGGCATTAACGCTGAGGGCGTGTTGTGGTGATTGGCCCGTGAAAAGATAATCGTCGTCAGCCAGATTACAAATGTACAAGTCGAGTTTGGGTCGTAACTTCGTTAATAAGATTAGCCGTTTTTTCTGCGTTTTTTGTTCGATGATGGTGACAATGTCTTGATAACGGACTTGGCCGGCCTTGAGGTTAAGAATATCACTCATTCTCAGGCCAGTATTAAGTCCAACTAAAACTAACAGTGAATTTCGCTGACCGTGGGCACCCAGGCTTGCTAGGTTAACGAATTCCGCAATTTCCGCCGGACTTCGTAAGGGCTCCACATTGTATTGCATGTTAACGCCTACTTTCTTCATTAATTACTAATAGAGATGATTAATAATTAATTTTAAACGACATTAATCATTTATCAAGCTAAATCGTATAACAGTGACATGATGGATCGTGTATATATTTCTTAATATAAAACGGCATTATTTTGTAAAAAATAATGCCGTTTTATAAGTAAATCTATATATAAATCTAACATTATTGAATAAATTGTCAATGTAATTTGAAGAAACTGTGCCCAAAAGAGCCAATTTGGGTGTTTTTAGCCAGTAAACTTAAAATTGCTAACAATAATTAGTAAGAGATGGAACTATTATTTACAAAATGATGACACGACTAATGTATAACGTGAAAATGTTGTTCGTATAAGAGATTATGTTGAGTGGAGCGTGAATGATGGATCAAGCAGTAAGTTTTGACTTTTTTATCCGACTAGTTCGTAAGTATTGGCGTGCCATTATCGCCTGGACTGTGGCCGGTGTTTTAGTGGCCGCTGTAATGACTTTTTTTGTCATTACGCCGCAGTACAAGTCGAGTGTGCAGATTTTGGTTAGTCGTCATAGTGAGAATTCGGCGACCCAATACACTGACCAACAAGCCGATGTACAGATGATTACGACTTATAAGGAATTAATTACAAATCAAGTTATTTTAAATCCGGCCCGCAAAGCGCTACAAAAAAAGTATGGCTATACGCGTTCGTTAGGAATCTTAAAGAACGAAATTAGTGTTTCTAGTACTCAAAATTCACAAGTTTTCTCGGTTGATGTCGTGGATGCTAGTGCTACTCAAGGGGCTCAAATTGCCAATCAGATTGCTGAAAGCTTCAAAAAACAAGTTAAGAAAATTATCAAAGTGAATAATGTGACGATTGTTTCGCCAGCAAGTATTGCTACCAGTCCAGTGACGCCCAAAAAGGGACTCAATTTACTCATTGGTTTAGTTGTCGGATTATTATTGGGCTTTGTTTACGCTAGTGTGCGGGTGATTACTGATCGACGGGTTCATAATGTTGAATTTCTAACTGATGAATTAGGCTTAGCAAACTTAGGCCAAGTGAATCATCAACATCGGCATCAACATGTTCGACGCCAAGTTGAGAATATTCAAAGTAATGCTAGTAGTGAAATGACGACTAGTCAACGGTCACGTAAACGAATTTAGAGAGGAGGCAAATTATGTTTAATCGAAAGCGCAAGGGTACGACGTTAACCACACCAATTAATTTAACTACGATTAATGAACCGACGTCGGTGATTACGGAACAAATTAAGACAATTCGAACCAATATTAACTTTGCGGCTACTGATCACGAGTTACGGACGTTAATGATGACGTCAGCAACTTTAGGCGAAGGTAAGTCCACTGTTAGTGCCAATTTAGCGGTGGAGTACGCAAATGAAGGACTAAAAGTATTGTTAGTTGACGCTGATTTACGGCGGCCAACTGTGCATAAAACATTTGGGCTGTCGAATGAGCGGGGACTGAGTTCTTGGTTAAGTCATCAAACAGATGATGTGAATCAGGCCATTCAATCAACCATCGATAATCTCTTTGTAATGACGAGCGGTCCCAAGCCACCGAACCCGGCAGAACTGTTAGGTAGTCAGATGATGAATGCCTTTTTAACAGAAACCACGCAAAAATTAGATTTGGTCATTATTGATGCACCGCCGATTTTACCCGTGACAGATTCGCAATTATTGGCGAATAAAGTTGATGGCACGGTCCTAGTTGTTCGTCAGGGTGTGGCGCAAAAGGCGGCGGTCCGTGAGGCCGTTTCAGTTCTGAAACGGTCACATGCCAACATTTTAGGGTCAATTTTAAATGATGTGCAAGATGGTCAGCATAATGGCTATTACGGCTATAGCAACGGGTATTACAGTGATGAAGAAAAATAATTTGGTGGATATTCATTGTCATATTTTACCAGGCATTGATGATGGGTCACCGTCATTAGCAGAATCAATTGGGTTAGCGCAAGCGGCAGTTGCTGATGGTATTAAATATATTTTAGCCACACCACATCATCTCGATCGACATTATGTTAATCATGCACCGGCGGTTCGACAAGCCGTCCAAGCATTTCAAAGTGAACTTGACCGTCAAGGGATAGATTTGGAGATCTTTCCTGGTCAAGAGGTGCACTTAAATGGGCAATTGATGACTCATTTGGATGATTTGTTAGGGATTGATGTGGATCGACAGTATTTGTTGCTGGAGTTACCACACGAGATGGTACCGAGTTATTTGGAAGAACTCATTTTTCAACTTTCTTGTGAGGGGATTACACCAGTGATTGCGCATCCAGAGCGCAATGCACAATTGATTGCAGAACCACAAAAATTATATGAATTAGTTAAGCAGGGTGTACTGGCACAAGTAACCGCAACGAGTTTAGTGGGGACTTTTGGCAAGCAGGTTCAGCGAACGGCAAAGGAGTTTGTCGAGTGTGGCTTAGTGCAGGTTGTGGCCTCGGATGCCCATACACTAACCAATCGGCAGTTTGCAATGACAGCAGCGTATCAAGTTTTGGAGAAGCTTGATACCGATTATGCGACACAATTCGCAATGAATGCCCGGAACTTATTGAATGGTGATTTAGTTGATGTTCAAGCGATTGAAATGCCACGAAAGAAGCACCGGTTTTGGTTGTTTTAAAGACCATTTAATTAGCGATAATGCTGATTATAAAAGGTGTTGGGGGTTGAAATGGAATATAACGAAAATAATTTAAAATCAATTACCGTTGATCAAGTCTATCAACAACACCGTTATGGTTATCACCTAATTAAGCGTTGTTTTGATTTTGTCGCTAGTTTAATAGGGTTGATAATATTGTCGCCATTATTACTGATAGTTGCAATTTCAATCAAGTTGGAAGATCCACGTGGACGAGTAATTTATTCTCAAACTAGATTAGGAAAAGATAAGGTTCCTTTTAGAATGTATAAGTTTCGTTCTATGGTTTCGAATGCTGATGAATTACTACAATCATTGTTGGTAAAAAATGAAATTGGTGGCGCCATGTTTAAGATGAAGGACGATCCACGCATTACTAAAGTTGGTAAATTTATTCGGAAATACAGCATTGATGAATTACCACAGTTAGTCAATGTTTTAGTTGGAAATATGAGTTTAGTAGGTCCAAGACCACCATTGCCTCGGGAAGTCGATGAGTATACGGAATATGATAAGCAACGCTTAATAGTTAAGCCTGGGTGTACTGGACTTTGGCAAGCGACTGCGCGTAATAGTGTTGGCTTTGATGAAATGGTGTATCTGGACTTGCGGTACATACAAAAGTGTAATTTTCTTTTTGATTTTAGAATTTTAATAATGACGGTAGTAGTGTTTTTAAGACCGAACGGGGCTTATTAAATGAAGAAAGGATATTTATGAAAATTGTTCATGTTGCAGAGTATGCTTCCGGCGGGGTAGCTACGTATTTACGGAATACAATTTCATTTCAATTGGAAAAGGATGATGTTGATCAAGTAATATTAATAAATTCGATTGAAAATTCAGAGCATATAAATTTTGATTCTGAAAAATTTAAACATATAACTTTTGATTATTCAAGGTCTATTAGCAATGTTAGAAAGCTTTTACGATTAAGAAAGACTATAGATGCATTAAAACCTGATATCGTTCACTATCATAGCAGTTTTGCTGGAGTTATTCGATTAACCTATTACTTAAAACCTGCATCATATAAGATTGTTTATTGTGCACATGGCTGGAGCTTTGTGCAAAAAAACAAATCAAGATTTCAAAGAAAAGTGTATGAAATAATTGAACGGATACTTGCAAGAAAGACCGATTTAATTATAAATATTTCAAAAAGTGAAGAGCAAAAAGCTTTAGATCATGGATTGCCAGCCCAAAAGATGGAACTAATTTATAATACTATTCCAAATAAACAAACAATATTACCAGTAGAAAATCCATTTAAAAACGTATCAACAAAAAAATTACTGTTTGTAGGACGTTTTGATGAACAAAAAGGGTTGAACTTTTTGTTGGAAAATACGGATTTTGAAACAGAAAATATTGAACTAGTTATCATTGGTGAATCAGTTCTGAAAAATGCGAGCATCAATAAAGAGAATAAGAATGTACGATTTTTGGGATGGAAAGATAACAAATATATTGATTCATATATGAATTTTTGTGACGCGGTTATCATTCCATCTAAATGGGAAGGGTTCGGACTTGTTGCGCTGGAAGCAATGAAGAATAAGAAAATGGTCATTGCCTCAGATGCTGGTGGATTATCTGAGATTATTATCAACAATTACAGTGGCTTAATTTTTAAGTCTAATTCTGTAATGAGTTTAAATGAAGCTCTTACAGTTTTTAGCGATATGTCTCAGGAATCTGTTAGTCAAATGGGAAATATCGGTTTAGATATCTTGAAAAGTAAATATAATTATTATCAATTGTCGAATAGATTGATGAAATTATACGAGAGTAAGGAAATAGAAGGCCAGGGATTCTTATCCACTGGTAGTAATAAAATCTAAATATTAGTAAATTACTAAATGTAAGGCGGAGTATAACAATGAAAATAAGTGTCATTATTCCTATTTACAATGTTCAAGAGTATTTAAAACGTTGTGTAAATACTCTTGTGAATCAAACCTATCAGGACATCGAAATAATTTTGGTGGATGATGGTTCAACTGACAATTCAGGTGATATTTGTGATCATTTGAAAACACAAGATACTCGAATAATTGTGATACACAAAAAAAACGGTGGACTCTCAGATGCTAGAAATACGGGTATCGAAGGTTCTATTGGAGATTATATTTTTTTCTTGGATCCGGATGATTGGTTAGATACAGATTATTTTGAAAAGTGTATTGACGTCATTAGAAGGGCTAATGTTGATTTGCTATTTACGCCATATATTAGAGAATATAAAAACAAACCTATGATAAATGATCTATTTAAGACAAAAAGCATTCATTTTAACAAGACTGAAGTAAAGATTCATCTATTAAGAAGATTGTTTGGAGAATATGGGAATGAATTGAAATGTCCTGCTAGTATTGATGATCTGTCTACTGCATGGGGGAAATTTTATAAGGCATCAATATGCAAAAATATAAAGTTTGTGGATACTAAACTCATTGGCACAGAGGATTCTTGGTTTAATATAAACTACATTAATAAAATAACTAATGCCCAATATTTTGGAGGGGCTTATTATCATTATTTTAAACAAAATAATGATTCACTTGTGACGAAATACAATTCAAATTTATTTAATGGTAGAAAAAGATTGTATGTTTTAATGCAAAATTATATTAATACGAATAGGTTCGACGCTACATATTCCAGAGCTTTAAATAATAGGATTGTTGTTGAATTGTTGAGTTTAATGAGGAACATTGAAAACTCTAATCTTAGCTTCCACTCAAAAATAAAAGCGATGAATGGCGTATTAAAGGATGGTATCTATAGGCAAGCTTTTGCTGAGTTTGATTTTTCGTTGCTACCAATTAAATGGTCTCTTTTTTACAAATTGTGTCAACAAAATAAATCAGTACTTATTTATACTATTTTAAAAATCGCTGAACCTATGAAAAGAATTTTGAAGTGAAAGGATTTAATAATGAAAATTGCTTTTATTATTCCGTATTTCGGTAAATTCAAGAATTATTTTCAATTGTTTCTCAATTCTTGTAAATATAATCCAAATGTAGACTGGTTAATTTTTACAGATGATCATTCAAATTTTGATTATCCAAATAACGTTGTTGTTTATTATACAACTTTTGAAGAGATGAAAGTTAAATTCAGAGGTGAATTTGATTTCCCAATAAGTTTAGATCGACCGTATAAGCTTTGTGATTATAGACCTTCCTATGGATACGTATTTGAAGACTATTTAACAAGTTATGATGCTTGGGGGTATTGTGATACTGATTTAATTTGGGGTGATTTTTCAAAGTTTATTGGACCGGAATTATTGAATGAATACGATAAAATCGGTGATATGGGACATTGCACAATTTTTAGAAATGAATATAACAACAATCGTGCGTTTATGTTTCCTCAAGATGGAAGATTATTGTATAAAGAAGTTTTTAGTTCAAGTTACAATAATTCTTTTGATGAAGAGTATAAGAATAGCATCAATACGATTTTTATGTCGAAAGGATTGAAAATTTATCCTAGTTCATTATTTATGGCGAATATTTATACTAAGTCTTCTGATTTTAGGTTGACAATGTTAAATCAAGATAAAAAGTACCAGATTGAAAGAAAGTCAAAAAATATTTTTGTGTGGGACAAAGGTAATCTAAGTAGATATATTAAAAAAAATGGAAATATAGAGCATCATGAGTATCTATATTTGCATATGCAGTCTCGACAGATGAGTCTAAAACTAACGGATGTCGAACGTTTTAAAATCATCCCAAATTCTTTTGATGATTTTAAGGATAGAAGTTTAACTGCGGAAAATTTTCCTAAATACAAACATTTTAACATGCATTATTTTCGGTTACGGACCAGTAACTTACTTGATAAAATCAGAAAAAAGTTAATAAGAGGTAGGTGAACAATAGAAGGAGAGAAGAGATATGGTAGTTGGAATGGGATTGAGCATTACATTATTCATGATTATATTTGGAATTGTTTTTCGAAATAAAACATTCTTTTTCATACAATTAGTATGGTTAATCTTAATTAGCGGGTTAAATACTTACAGTGCTGATTGGATAAATAATTTTGAAACGTTTCAAGTTGCTGACATATCAAGTATATATTCATCCGGGATTTTAATGCTTTTATATAAATATTTAGCAATTATAGCTAAAGGATATGCTATGAATTATGTTACGTTCAATTTCATATTGACCACGATATCTACATTGCTGATAGCATTTGTTATTTTTAGATTATCATCAAGTCCTACGATCGTTCTTTCGTTTATGTTTATCTATCCATTTATTGATGATATTATTCAAAAACGTTGGTATTATGCGATGGGAATAACGGTTTTTGGTATATATATGTCATTACATGCAAAGTCTAAACTAAACAGAACACTTATCTTAGTTTTGAGTGCGTTGCTAGCGTGTCAGTTCCATACAGGAGCAATTTTGTATTTTACTTTACCAATATATCTTTTGTTATCAAATAAAATTCAAAATGTGCTGACAGTTTTAGTGATTTTATTAGGTACAGTTGCTAGAAGTCGTATTTATGGGATAGTCAGTAGCTTTTCTGGTGATGCTATGGCAGAAAAATCAAATTTATATTTTTCTACATTGGCAGCTAATTCTACTATTTCGCATTATATTTTTTGGGCAACTTGGCAAATCTTACAAGCGGGAATAATCTTTTATATTTATAAACGAAAACCGCAAAGTCAGCTCAATACATCAATCTGGCGAATTAATATGTGGGCATTGTGTCTCATTCCCTTATATTCATTTGATCCAGTTTTCTCTAGAATTTTTAGGTCAATATTGGTATTTAACTACATTATTATTGGAAACAGTTTCTGGTTTAAAAAGGGTGCGATTTCGAAAGTGGGATTAATAGCATTTTTAATACAATTAATGATGGTTGTGACTTCTTTTTATGCATTCGATTTAAATTCAAGTTTGGGGATAAAGACAATTGTGTTTGATATATTCTATAACAATCAATTCTTATCATTATTTTGATACTGGGAGAAATTATGAAAAAGTGTCATATTAGTGTAATTGTAACTTTTTATAATAAAGAAAAATATGTTATTCGATGTTTGCAAAGTATCATAAATCAAAGCTATCAGGATATTCAAGTCATCATTGTTGATGATGGATCAACTGACCAGACCCAGGCACTTTGTCGTAAATTTCAAAATCAATACAAAACATATTGTGAATTATATTCTCAAAATAATCAAGGTGTTTCGAGTGCCAGGAACACAGGACTTATGCATGTGAAAGGTGAAAGAGTCGTATTTGTTGATGGGGATGATGTTCTCTCAAAGGATTACCTGGCTGATCTATATGCATTCTCAAGGTACGACTTGGTTCAGTCAGGATATCTATATGATAGTAAAAATCGGAAAATTAGTTTCCGCCCAAAGGAAGCCAGTATTATGAATTTTGGTAGTATTGAAAAGTATATCTTTAACAAAGAAATGTTTCCATTGTTCTCTGTTCCATGGGCCAAATTATATAAAAGCTCAATTATAAAAGAAAACAATCTTTTGTTTAAAAATCAACAGTACGGAGAAGATACTATTTTTGTGTTTAACTATTTGAAATATGTTAATAACATCAAAATAATTTCATCCATAGGATATGAAAATAAAGTTGTTGAAGGGACATTATCTAGACAAAAAATAAAAAACATATGGACCCAGGTTGACAATATTGTTAAATCTGGAAATGATGTCTTTAATTATAAATTTAATTGTTCATGGGCTTTTTTAGAGATGAGATCGATCAAATTGACCTTATTAAATTCATCAGATTCATATTCAGATTTCAAGAGCGATATTAATGAAATAATAAAATATGAAGATTTTGGAAAACTAAATATGAAGTTAATGCCAAGTAAGACTGAAAAAGTAATATTGGCATTGTTGCGTTCTGAACAATGGTTATTACTTTATTTCATGGTTAAAATCAAGGCTAATTAAAATCAGACTAAAAACAAAATATTGTTTTTTAGATGATGTTATTTTTGGCCTAAGGAAGGGCAATAAAATTATGATGACTAAAACCCAAAGCTATATTTTGAATATATATAAAGAAGTCGCAAAATTGTGTGAAAAAAATAATTTGAGGTATTTTGTTATTGGTGGCAGTTGCTTAGGCGCGGCACGTCATCAAGGGTTTATTCCGTGGGACGACGATATGGATATAGCTATGCCGGTTGAAGATTTTTTGATTTTGGAAAAGATTGTTGCAAAGCATCTTCCTGATTATCTCACTGTTATGAGTCCTGCTGATTCAGATCATGATTACTTAAGATTTTTAAAGGTTATGGATAATCGAACTACAATGACCGAAAAAACGTTCCTTAATTGGGAAGATACCTTTGAAGGTGTGTGGTTGGACATTATGCCATTAGCTGGTGTACCCGATGAAGGGGTTGGACGAAAAAGGTATTTGCGCCAGTTAAAAAAATATGCACGTTACAATTATAAAATTAGGACACATATGTTAATGCAAAATAGCATTGGTGGGAAAGTATTGTGGCTAGGCGTTCAAATGTTAAAGACGTTTATACCAAATAATTATTTTTGGAATAAATGGTTAGCTTATATTGCAACATATTCTTTTAATGATAGTAATTTTACGGGTTATGTATGGTCGGACAAAATTGAGCGGTTAATATTTCCAATTGAGTGGTTTTCTAGCTATGTGAAAGTTGAGTTTGAGGATACAACAGTTAGAATGCCGATTGGATGGGATAACATGCTAACGCAAATGTTCGGTGATTATATGAAATTACCGTCAAAAAAGGAACAAAGGTCACTCCATGAAGTTAATCAAGGAATTAATGATTTAGAACATTCCTATAAATATTATCAAAAATTATATCGACAAAAGCATTGAATCCCGTGATTGATGGCAATTAGATTAGAACTTTTATAAGGAGATAAGAAAATGGTTATTGGATATACTGCCGGGGTATTTGATTTATTCCACATTGGTCATTTAACTTTATTAAAAAATGCAAAAAGTATGTGTGACAAGTTAATTGTTGGTGTAACAGTTGATGATTTAGTGACGTATAAAGGTAAACATGCAATGATTCCTTTCTCCGATCGAATTGAGATTGTTCGGAGTTGTGAGTATGTTGATGCAGTAGTGCCACAATACGATATGGATAAATTAAAGATGTGTAAGAAGCTTGGTGCAACAATGCTTTTTGTTGGTGACGATTGGTACGGCACTGAAAAATGGAATAAGTATGAAAAAGACTTTAATGAAGCGGGGATTAGTATTACTTATTTCCCATACACGAAAGGTGTTTCCTCAACCAAAATTACAGCAGCGCTTAAAGCTGTTAGAGGTGATTAAAAATGATTGTTGATAAAAAATATAGTATGAGTTCTTTTCTGATGTATCGAAGAATAGTCGATTCCCAGAAACAATTTAAAGCGGGAATTATACCCAATATACCAGATATGAAATTTGAAAGAACTGGTGTTAGCAACAGCACAGAATTAATGGCTGACTTGAAAAAACAAGTTGAAGCAGCAACTAAAGATGGTAAGGCCGCGATTGCACTTTCCGGAGGAATTGATTCAGCGATTCTGGCAAAATTCATGCCAAAAGGATCTACGGCTTATACCTTTAAATGTGTTGTTCCAGGTGTAAAGGTGACTGATGAAACTGAAGCCGCAGCTAAGTATGCTAAGGAATGTGGATTAAAGCATAAAGTTGTTGAAGTTTATTGGGAAGATTTTGAAAAATTTGCACCACTGTTAATGAACCATAAAGGTGCGCCGATTCATTCGATTGAGGTTCAAGTGTATAAAGCTGCACTACAGGCAAAAGCTGATGGCTTCGAACGATTGATTTATGGGGAATCATCTGATTGTATTTTTGGTGGGCTAAGTAATCTTCTATCAAAGGATTGGTTAATCGGTGATTTTATTGAACGTTATGAGTTTGTAAAACCATATAAGGTACTTAAGGAATCTGAACTAGTCTTAGATCCTATTCAACGACATGAAAGAGATGGTCATGTGGATCCGCATGAATTTCTGTCAACTGAATTTTTGCCAGAGAGCCTGGGTTCTTATGTCAATGCTTCAGAAACCGCAAATTTTGGGGTCGTAATTCCATTTTCACGTTGTTATCTAGAAGGAGATCTGGATTATCAGCGGATTCGAAACGGCGAGAATAAATATCTAGTCAGAGAAATTTTTAATTACTTGTTTAAAGGCTTTAATGTCCCAGAAAAACGGCCAATGCCACGTGCAACCAATGAATGGTTGAAGGATTGGGCAGGACCTAAACGGCCAGAATTTTATCCGCATTGTACTGATGATATGTCAGGGGATCAGAAATGGTTAGTCATGGCGCTTGAAATGTTTCTTAATCAAATTGAAGATTAATGCCATCCAAATTATAAATCATAGAAATTCGATTTGTTCATTTTAACTAGGACGGGGATTTTTATGATTTTTAAATTTTTGTAGACAAATAGTTTTAATAGCTGTAGATAAGAATGAAAGGTTGGGTCCCATGCTAGTCACTGTCAAAGATAAATACCGAAGACTACCCAAACAAGTTAAGGCATCCATTTGGTTTGTGGCGTGTTCTTTTCTACAAAAAGGAATCTCAACGATTTCAACACCAATTTTCACTAGATTATTATCTACAGCTCAATATGGACAATTCAATGTCTTTAATTCTTGGTTAGGGATTGTGACGATTTTCGTTTCTTTGAATCTTTGCTACGGTGTTTATACGCAGGGGTTGATTAAGTACGATAAAGAGCGACCACTTTATTCGTCCTCACTACAAGGGCTAACCTTTATCTTGGTTTGTCTATGGACCCTTATTTACTTGGTATTTCATAATTTTTGGAATGGCCTATTTACACTAACGACAACGCAAATGTTAGCAATGTTAATAATGGTTTGGACCTCGTCAGTTTTTAACTTCTGGGCAGCGGAACAAAGAGTGATCTTAAGATACAAAGCATTAGTGGGTGTGACATTACTGGTATCGTTAGCCAAGCCGATTGTTGGTGTATTTCTAGTTCTAAACTCAAATGATAAAGTTACAGCTCGAATAGTCGGTTTAGCCCTCGTTGAAGTTATTGGCTATACAGGATTGTTTATCGTACAGATGTATCGAGGTAAGCATTTCTATTCAAAGCGTTTTTGGTTACACGCACTGGCTTTTAATCTACCGTTAGTTCCGCACTATTTGTCGCAGATTGTTTTGAGTAGTGCTGATCGAATCATGATTTCGAAGATGGTTAATCCGGAAAGCGCTGGTATATACAGTTTAGCGTATTCACTTTCACAAATAATGATTCTGTTTAATACAGCGCTCTCTCAAACGTTAAGTCCATGGATGTACCAAAAAATAAAAGACAAGAAAATTTCTGATATTTCTGGGGTCGTATATGGTGCGCTTATCTTAATTGCTATTGCTAATTTAATTCTTATTGCATTTGCACCAGAGGCAGTAGCGATTTTTGCGCCTAAATCATATTACAATGCAAGTTGGATTATTCCGCCAGTTGCGATGAGTGTTTTCTTTATGTTCAGTTATGATCTTTTTGCTAAGTTTGAATTTTATTATGAGAAAACGACCTTAATTATGATTGCTAGTTTAATTGGTGCAGTGTTGAATGTTGTGTTGAATTTCTTATTGATTCCAGTTTTTGGATATTATGTTGCAGGCTATGTGACGTTAATTTGTTATATTGCCTATGCTATCTTTCATTATGTCTTTATGAATATAATTTGTCGCGAGAAGCTTGGCGAACAACCATACGACACTAAAAAGTTATTGGTATTAACGGCAGTATTTCTACTGGTTGGCTTCCTATTCTTGATTTCATATACCAATCGGATGTTAAGATATGGGCTAATTTTAGCAATACTCTTGATTGGCATCCTAAAACGAAACCAAATCGAGTCAATTTTTAATGAGATGTTACAAGTTCGCAAGAGTCGAAAATAAGTTTAAATTTATTTTCCAACCAATCAAAAGTGTGGGGACTTATGAAAAAAAGACAACAACTAAAATTCATGTTCTTAGCGTTGATCAGTTTATTTAGCTACGGGTTGATTCAGCCAGCAGCTAAAGCCGACACGTTACCATTTCCGGATTCGTCAGTTGGTAATTATGTTTTCGGTGTGGGGTCATACTATAACGCCTTTGCAGCTGGTAAGTTGACAATTGGTGGGAGTCCGATCTCGACGCTAGAGGGGCGGTATGCGGCTAATCAGATTGTGGAACGTGACGGTAGTATTGATAATAACGGGATTGAGTGGAACAAATTGTCGCAATTTTCACCGGTGTATGTTGCCAATGAGATTCCTTATGATTCGACTGACAGTACGCTAAAGTCGCAAGGACAAAATATGTTTGATATTTTGAATCATGCCGGCAAGTTAGCTACTGATGATACGGTCGTGGCGAATAATCTACGTCATCAAGCAGCTAGTGTATGGACAAGCAGTCAAAAGACGAGTTATCAGACTTTGATTAGTCACTTAGCCGCGGCCAACGTTGGCGATGTGACCTATTTTAAAGATAATCAGGCGTCTATGTTGGCAGACTACGCGCAGGAAAACGATGGTGCCAGCTTGACATTGGACCCTGATGCGACCGACGCTACCAATTATTTTAAAGCGGCTGCTGCCCAAATTAAAAGTATTTCTTCCTATTATAACTCCTTTACAACTAAGCAAGCGACGATTGCCAATGGGGGCGTCACGGGGGTCACTGCCAACAGTGATTTAAGTGGCAGTAGTCCGAGCGTAACGATAACGTTAGCGGATAATTATAAAAGTGTTTTTGATACTGAACCACCGATGGTCTTCTTGAACTTCTCTGGTAAACCAAGTTCTGTCAAAGTTACTATTAAAAATATGGCCACGGATACGGCTAGCAATGCCAGCGGTGATGACCAAGCTTATGCCACGTATCGGTATGCACCGTATATCTTCGTCAATTGGACGGGGGTGACGACGAGTATGCCATTCAGTTGGGGAAGCGCTTACGAATTCAGTGTAACTGATACGACCGGCAAGGTGATTACTAACAGTCAAAATGATACGGTCACGAATTCTGATGGCACCAAGGCGACAGTTAACCAGCTACTGTCCAGTCATATTCTCAACAATTTTCCGAATGCAACGACATCCGGTGACGACTATCTCACTGCGGATCAAGGCGATAGTAATAATCTATTTACTGGCAGTATTATGGCGCCCAATGCCAGTATTAAAGTTTCCAACGTTGGGTCGAGCCAATACTTCTATGGCAATGTTATTTCAGGGAAAAATGTCTTAGTTGAAAATAACATGTTACCGGCGCGGGTCATGGCTAGTAGCTTTGATGTGGCCCATATATCGAGTGATGTGATTGATCAACTTGACCCTAATCAGGTCCGGGTCCCGAAACTAAAGACGGTGACAGCGTACCAAGGTGACGGGACGAGTACTGATGCTACTGTGAAGACGACTGCTGGTGGCAGTACTGCAACGGATACGCGGACCGTGACGGCGGCTAAACCACTTAAGTTAAAAACCACCGTCACAACTAACAAAGCGGACTATCAGTTATTCTATCAATTGAATGATAGTTCAACTTGGCAAGTCGTACCGCTAGCGAGCGATAACTATGATATAACGCAAACAACTAATACCTTTGAACTTGGTGCGGTCAAAGATTTAACCGGTTTCAAGTCGGCGTTAGCCGCAACTGATGACCAAGCAACTGAGAGCAGTACAGTCGATCCTACTGAGCATGCCTCGCAACTAACCAAAGCCATTTACGCGACGTTAGCGCAGACGAATCGAGTTAAATTAGTGGTTTTACCGAAAACAATGACCAATGGGGATCAAATTGAAGCTAGCGATGTGGCGGATTTCTTGAAAACCAATGCGACGACTTACCCTACAACGACTTTAAACATTGTGACCACGGGGCAAGTCAAAGCGACCATTCCAAATGTCTTTAAATTAAATGAAGTCACTGATCAAGCTTTAATCTATAGCGGTCAACAAACCGTAACTTTAACGAATGATTGGCAAGTGCCAGTGAGTCTAAGTTTACAAGCCGATGCTGACTTGAACCAAACTTTGACCGATGGTGCCTTGCCGGTCGCAGATAATTCGATTATGACTTACCAGTATCAAATCGGGGATGCAGCGACTTCAAAGGAGATGAGTCTTAATGATGATTCAACTGACTTACTATCTAAGACGACCACGCCAACCACCAGTACCCAATTAACGTTGGCAATGCAAGTTGATGCGAATCAAAGTTCAGCCAATATTCAACGGGGGCACACGTACCAAATGCCATTACGTTGGGTCCTGAACTATGATTTAACCACAACGGATGATTAGCGTGATTAAAAAAATATATTGGAGGTAATTTCATGAAGAAGATGCAACTTGTTTTAGGGTTAGTTGCGACGTTAGGGTTAGGCACTGCTTATGTTGTCCCAGTGCAAGCCGCTGATACTGCCGCTGTTACTGCGGGCAATTCAGTTGGTGAATTTACGGTTGATGCTGGTCAACTGGAATTGACTAGTGTCCCAGATTTTGAATTTGCGAATACGGATGTTAAGACGGTCATGACGACTAATCCGACGTTAGCTTACACTGGCGCTGGGGTGGTTAATCCGGCTACCGCAACAAGTGGGACAATTGTCGGGGCCAAAACCGCTGAATTAACGGTGAGTGACTATCGTGGGGCCACCACCCCAGACTGGAACGTGCAAGCGGCAATCAGTCCATTTAAGAACGGTAGTACATCTGTTAATGGGGCCATCACATATTCCGCTAGCAACGGGATTGATGCGAAGACCATTGGAACTTCGGCGGCTGAGGTTTGGGATAATACAAGTGCTAAAACCGGTGGGATTGGCGCAGCAACGGCCACGACAGCTGATACGAGTACCTTAGCATTGGACCAAGCTTCTAGTGTGAATGCCGGGACCTATGATGCCACGATTACTTGGACCTTGAGTAATACAGCGTCAACGACCACACCATAAAGCGACTCATCAATTTAACTTAGGAGAGACTAGGGGCCACGGATAATATGGGTAAGAAAAAGTGCATTTTGAAGTTAACCGGTTGGTGGCTAATTGCGTTGAGTTTTTGGCTGCTAAGTGTTCCGTTATTAGCGAAAGCCGATACGGGCGCCGGCTTTACGCTCCAAATGGTGCGTGATCACCACCAGTTAAAGCAAAAGCGGGTGTCGTATTTTGATTTACAAGTTAAGCCGAACGAGCAAGGCACGTTAAAGGTGTTGGCGACTAACTTGACAGATCAGCCATTGACGCTCAAGTTGGCGGTGAACAGTGGCTATACAACTGAAAGCGGCTCAGAAGCCTATGATACGACAAACTTAACTGCGCAACAAACGACGGTGCCGTATCAATTGAAGGAACTCTTTCAAGTGCCGCAGCAGGTGACACTTCAGGCACATGAAAAACGCCTAATTAAGCTAACGTATCACGTCCCACAAGCGGCGTTTAAGGGCATGTTAGAAGGGGCGCTCTATGTTGTCAATACCGCAAAGTCGACGGGAAAAGCGACTAACAAAAAAGGCTTTCGAATTCACAATCAATATGCATTAGCGCTAGGAATTGTGTTGCGTGAAGATGTGGTCGACGTAGTTGCGCCACAGCTGAAGTTAACTAAGATTACAACGGGGACGGATAGTCAGGCAAAGTTCAGTCCGGCCGTGTTAGTTAATTTAGCAAACCCGGCGCCACAGCTCATTCAGAAGTTAACGATTAATAGTAAGGTGATGACGCAAACTGGTAAAACTGTTTATACGTCTCGCCAAAATGATTTAGGGATGGCGCCGGATTCTGACTTTGATTATAAAATCAATACGAATCAGCAGCGATTAAAGGCTGGCAAGTATCGCCTACACTTAGTGGCGAAGTCAGGGACCCAGAGCTGGGTTTTTAATCGGAACTTTACGATTACAGCTGCGCAGGCCCAACATGCCAACCGGAACTTACAAAAAACGACTCATTTCTGGTGGTGGTTGCTCATTGGGCTGCTCTTACTCATTATTTTATTGGTCCTATTAGCTTATTACTTGGGTCGAAGACGATCGAAGCGTTCTGCAAAAAAACACGAATAAGTTAAGTTTGGCCATTGTTGGTAATCGATGCTTGATTACTGGCAATGGCTTTTTTGAGATAGCCTGATTAAGTTAATGGTGAGTTTGGGTCTTCTTAGGCTCAAAGGTCGCATAACCACGGCTTTCATGCTAAAATATACTTAGGTTACAAAGTATGTGTTATTGAATAAGGAGCTGGATGTTGATGACTGCGAACAAGCGGCGTTTTAAAGCCGAGATTGATGGTCACACCTATACGATCATCGGCAGTGCATCCGATCGTCACATGCAAACGGTGACGCGGATGATGAACGACCAAATTGAACAATTAAAGAAGTTAGCCCCGGATCTGTCCGACCAAGAGATTGCGACGTTACTCGCTTTCAATGCGATTTCAGATCAGGTGGATAAACAAGCAGAATTATTAAAGATGCAAGCGGATGATGCCAATGAATAACTGCATCGTCTTTTTTTTGCCATCTAGGTAAGTCGTACAATGAGAGGGGATTACATTGAATTCCAAAGTATTAACCACCTTAGAATACCAACAAGTTAAACAGCAGCTCTTACCCTATGTGGTCTCGGCTGCTGGTCAAAAAGAACTGAATGAGTTACAGCCAATGACCGCTTTAGACGCTGTTCAATTGGCCCTAGATGAGACCAACGACGGGGCCGAGGTTTACCGACTTAAAGGCGGTATTCCAATTGCTCGGTTAGCGGATATTGCGCCACATATGAAGCGTTTAGCCATTGGTGCGACGTTAAATGGGAGTGAACTTGGACAAATTGGCCGGGTCTTAAAAACGACGCAAGCGATTACGCGCTTTTTTGAGGACCTCTTAGCGGAAGCACCAGAAAATGGCGTCCGCCGCTTATTTGATGAAGTCCAAGCACTGGTCACTTTACCAGCGGTGACGAAACAATTAGCGAATGCTATCGAAGGTGACGGTCACATCACTGACTCAGCGTCACCGGAGTTAAGCAGCATTCGAGGGCATATCAGTAAAACAGCAGCTGAGATTCGGGCAAAAATGGAACAATATACCCGTGGTAAGGATTCCAAGTATCTCAGTGATCCAATCATCACCATTCGTAATGATCGTTACGTGATTCCCGTTAAGGCTGAAAACCGCAGTCGCTTTGGGGGAATCGTCCATGATCAAAGTGCCAGTGGACAGACGTTATTCATTGAACCACAAGCTGTGATGGCACTAAATGACCGGTTACGACAGAATCAAGTTGCTGAAAAGCAAGAAGAACAGCGTATTTTAGAGGAACTATCCAATTTGATTGCCCCTTATCAGACAGAAATTTTAGCTAATGCCGCGATTCTGGGCCATTTTGATTTTATCAATGCGAAGGCGCGATACGCCCATGCCATGCATGCGACTGAACCACAAGTTTCTAGCAAAAATGAAGTCTTTTTACGTCAAGCCCGGCATCCGTTGATCGATCAAAAGAAGGTCGTGGCTAACGACATTACATTGGGGACGGATTACCAAGCGATTGTCATTACCGGTCCTAATACTGGTGGGAAGACCATCACGTTAAAAACGTTGGGACTCTTACAATTGATGGGGCAATCTGGGTTGTTTATTCCCGCGGATGAAGGTAGTCGGATTGGGATTTACGATGAAATTTTTGCCGATATTGGTGATGAACAGTCGATTGAACAAAACTTAAGTACGTTTTCATCCCACATGGAAAATATCGAAAGCTTTCTGGCCCAAATCGATGACCGTAGCTTGGTCTTAGTGGATGAATTGGGTGCCGGGACTGACCCACAAGAAGGGGCCGCATTAGCTATTGCCATTCTGGACGCCATTGGGGCTAAGAATACCCAAGTGGTTGCTACGACCCATTATCCCGAATTAAAAGCATATGGATTTAACCGGCCGGATACCATCAATGCCAGCATGGAATTTGATGAAGCCACGTTGAAGCCGACTTATCGCTTATTGGTGGGTATTCCTGGGCGGAGTAATGCCCTCGATATTGCACAACGATTAGGGATTCCAGCTAGTATTGTTGCGCAAGCTCGGTCATTAACAGATACGGATAGCCAAGACCTGAATGCGATGATTGCCGACTTAGTTGCTAAGCGCAAACAGGTTGAAGACGAACAGTTGCAGCTTACAACTGACCTAGCTGACGCGGATAAACTCCATAAGCAGTTAAAGAGTGAGTTCAATGCTTATGAGCAACAAAAAGATCAATTAGTTGAGGCTGCTAAGGCTCAGGCTAATGCAATTGTTGAAAAGAGTAAAACGCAAGCGGATGCGATCATTAGTGACCTGCGCAAGAAGCAATTAGCTAGTGGGACAGCGACAATCAAAGAAAACGAGCTAATTGATGCGAAGGGCGCCTTAAATGCCTTGGAGCAGCAACCTAAGCTTAAAAAGAATCGGGTCTTGCGACATGAAAAGGCGAAACAAGATTTCCATCAAGGCGACGATGTGCTAGTTAAGTCATATGGGCAACGCGGCGTCTTAGTACGGTCGATGGGGGCCAAAGCTTGGGAAGTCCAACTGGGGATTCTAAAAATGAAGATCTCAGTGGCTGATTTAGAAAAGGTCAAGCCCGAAGCCGAACCAAAGCGAGCCCGCGCAACGGTCCAAAGTGCTAATGCCAGTCATGTGGCACCGAACCTTGACCTACGTGGCGTGCGGTATGAAGATGCAATGACGCAAGTCGATCGCTACATTGATGCGGCCTTGTTAGCAGGCTATCCTGCCGTCACGATTGTGCACGGTAAGGGGACTGGTGCGCTGCGACAAGGAATTACTGACTATTTACAAACGAACCGCCAAGTGAAGTCATTCCACTTTGCTGCGCCGAACCACGGTGGCAATGGGGCGACCGAAGTTAATTTCAAATAGGTTGTAGGCAAATTAGTTGTTCTTTTGGGCATAACTGATATACTTACAAATAGTAAATAACTAATTATAGGGAGGCCGATCAAAATGGTCGAAGCTACTACTGATAAGACTTTTGAAACGGATACTGCAAAGGGCGTTACACTAACTGATTTTTGGGCAACATGGTGCGGTCCTTGTCGGATGCAATCACCAGTAGTTGAACAATTAGCCGGTGAGATGGGGGATCAAGTTACTTTCAACAAAATGGACGTAGATGCGAACCCAAACACGGCGCAAAACTTTGGTATTATGAGTATTCCAACTTTATTAGTTAAAAAAGACGGTGAAGTGGTCGATACCTTGGTTGGTTACCATTCAAAGGAACAAATTAAAAAGACCTTAGCAACTTACGTTGAAGCATAGACGGTTATGACGAGGTTAAGGAGGCGCGCAGTTCAGGCTGTGCGTCTTTTTTTGCGACAAAAAAGGCTAAGTGATGGCGGTTGGCCTAACTTAGTCTTTTTTTCAACCATCAGTTAAAAAGTGATGGGTTAGTTTTGATTCTCAGGGGTGGTCTCGTCAGCTGGGGTGTCGTCAAGTAACGGCTGCACGATTTCAATTGGGGTGGCTGGATCGTGATTGGTGATGGGTTGTTTATGATCAATCGTAACGGCAATCCGGATCCGCATCTTATTTTGAAAGGTCAACTTAGCCTCGCTAACACAGCCAACGCGTTGAACAGCTTGTTCAGCGAGAAAGCCAGTTTCGAGCATAAAGTCTGGTTTTTTGATGGCATAACTTCGACGAGCGACGGGTTCGCCGGTTAATTCATAGGTAATTAAATCTGCGCTTTCTTTGATGACTAGTAAGTGTCCCCAACCAGCCTGTTCAAAAAAAGTGACCAAGTCAGCCGTCGTTGCGACTGGAAATTGGCGCGCTAAATCCTTACCAGCCCAGTAAAGAATCCCACTACTATCTGCTCCCAGCAAGTTTGGTAACAAGGCATCACGTAAAACTTCAACACTTAAAACTGAAGTCTTAATCGTGTTACCTGCAAATTGAGAATAAAAGGCATTCGTCATGATAAGTCCTCTCCATGTCTAATCGCGGCATCATTGCCACTTCATAATAAATATTATACCTTGTTTCTGGACAGATGCAGAACTTTTTCGACCATCTGAGTGGAAACTTTACTAATTTAAGCCGCTGGGTCTGGCTTGAAATCAGTTTCAAAAAAGACCATAATGAAGTTTCAGAATTCAGCGAACGGAGATTTTTAATATGGCAAATGAACATGCAATTGGTTTCATGGATTCCGGCGTGGGTGGCTTAACGGTCGTCAAGCAAGCGCTTAAGCAATTGCCACGGGAAACCATTAATTTCATTGGCGATCAGGCCCGGCTCCCTTATGGGCCGCGACCGAGTGAACAAGTCCGCGACTTTTCCTGGCAGATGGCGTCTTTTTTGCTAAAACAAGACATCAAAATGCTGGTGATTGCCTGTAATACGGCCACCGCTGCAGCTTTGCCCGATTTACGTGCGAAACTTAAAATTCCAGTGATTGGGGTTATTTCTCCGGGGTCACGAGCGGCGCTCAAGGCATCCAAGAACAACCGAATTGGTGTGATTGCGACAGAAGGGACGATTCGCAGTAATGCGTATCGAGATGCAATTCTAGCCAAAGATCCGACTGCTACGGTGATTTCCAAGGCTTGTCCGAAGTTTGTTCCATTAGTGGAATCTAACGAGTATCAGTCAACAGTCGCTAAAAAAGTCGTTGCAGAGTCGCTGCAATCGTTTAAAACGAGCGGGATTGACACGTTGGTCTTAGGGTGCACCCATTATCCATTGTTGCGTCCCTTGATTCAAAATGTCGTTGGCCAAGATGTGACTTTGATTGATTCGGGGGCCGAAACGATTAATGACGTCTCTTTCATGTTAGATTATCTTGGGATTGAAAATACGAGTGCGACCAAAGCTTATCCAGATGCCTATTATACGACTGGCTCGCCGGAACATTTTGCGACGATTGCCAAAAATTGGCTTCAACAACCAGCTTTTCAAGTCACACAAACAACTTTAGGTGGGGACTAAATTGAAAACTTTAATTATTGCGACAAATAATGAAAATAAAGCCCGTGAATTTAGCGCAATGCTTGCGGCATATGCGATTGAGATTAAAACGTTAGCGGATTTTCCAACGATACCACCGATTAAGGAAAATGGGATAACCTTTGAAGAAAATGCGACTAAGAAAGTGACTGCCGTCGTTCAAGCGACTGGGTTACCAGCTATTGCTGATGATTCGGGATTAATGGTGACGGCGTTGCATGGTGATCCGGGTGTTTATTCGGCGCGGTATGCGGGTGATCATAATGATGCGGCCAATAATGCGAAATTATTAGCCAACTTGGGTGGTGTGCCGGAAGCGCAACGGACAGCGACATTTCACACGACTTTGGTTGCGCTGCAACCGACTGGCGAAAAATTAGTTGTCACCGGTGAGTTAAAAGGACGTATCCTAATTGCCCCCCGTGGCGATAATGGTTTTGGCTATGATCCGTTGTTTTGGTCAACTCAGTATCAAAAATCATTGGCGGAATTAACGGCGGCTGAGAAAAATGCGATTAGTCATCGCGGCGCAGCCTTACGTCAATTAATGACTAAATTTGATGAATGGTGGGCACCTCAAAAATGAAATGTTTAGTTGTGAGTGACAGTCATGGTGATCGCGATATTTTGGTGCAATTACTAGCGGCTTATCAAGATAAAGTAGATGCTTTTTTCCATTGTGGTGATTCAGAGTTGGCAGCGGATGATGCTGTCTTTGATCAGATGCATGTCGTTCAAGGTAATATGGATTTTGATAATCAGTACCCAACGGCGGTGACAACTACAGTGGCGGGCGTTAAGGTTTATATGACGCATGGTCATCTAGTTGGTGTTAATCTGAGCTTGGATCATCTGATTGCGACTGCACAAGCGGCAAAAGCCCAGCTGGCTTTCTTTGGGCACACCCATCAATTGGGCGTAGAACGGCATGCTGGTTTATTGGTTTTAAACCCTGGCAGCATTAGTTATCCGCGTGGTGAATTCACCCAGTTAGGTGGGACATATGCGATTGTCGATGTGCAAGCAACCGCAATTGATGTGCAGTATTATGACCGTCAGCAACAGCCAGTTACAGCATTGAAATTTCACTTTGCTCGCTAAAAAATCCTTAAAGATGAGCAGATTCCCCGCAACTTACCTTGATTTTCGGTTAGAATAAAGGGGTAGCTTCTTAAGGGAGGGTCACACGATGCTAATTAAACCAGTAGCGGATTTATTAATGCGCAATACAGACCATTTTTTAATTCCGGCCGATATTGTCGCTAACGTCCAAACTGATAACAATTTGTACCATGCCTTTTTAGTATTGACGAAGATTAAATATTCGCGAATTCCGGTATTGGATAATGGAGGGCATTTTGAAGGCCTGATTTCATTACCATTAATTACTGAACAGATGCTTGGTTTTGATCAATTGAATACGGATGTTTTAATGAAAAAACGGGTCTGTGATGTGATGGAAACCGAGGTTAAAACCGTGGCAACCGTGACGGATGTCGAAACCACATTACACTTAATGGTCGATAATCCATTTGTGCCGGTGGTAACGGCTGACCGCGTTTTCCGTGGGATTATTACGCGCCGGGAGTTTATGAAGAGTTTTAACTTCTTAGCCCACGAAATTGGTAAGCAATATGATATGATTGAGAAAGATTTTTCCGTTAGCGAAAAAGCTAAATAAAAAACATCATGGAGGGGTTCCAATGGCAAAATTAGATGCACAAGCAATTATTAACTACATTGGTAATGCGAAGAAAAAAACACCAGTGAAAGTTTATGTGAAGGGTCAATTAGACCAATTAGACGCACCAGCGACAATTAAGACTTTTTTTAGCGGTGACGCTGGCGTTTTGTTTGGCGACTGGACCGACGTTGAACCCTTTTTAAAGGCTAATGCAGCATTAATCACGGATTCTGAATTAGAAAATGATGCGCGCAACTCAGCGGTACCCTTAACTGATTTGAAGCAATATAATGCGCGAATTGAACCTGGTGCGATTATTCGTGATCAAGTTTTGATTGGCGACAATGCCGTGATTATGATGGGGGCCTTAATTAACATTGGTGCCGAAATCGGTGAAGGTTCCATGATTGATATGGGCGCTGTTTTAGGTGGCCGGGCCATTGTGGGTAAGAATTGTCATATTGGTGCCGGTACTGTGTTAGCTGGTGTGGTAGAACCACCGTCGGCACAACCAGTTCGGATTGATGACGATGTTTTGATCGGAGCCAATGCCGTCGTTTTGGAAGGCGTGCATGTTGGTAAAGGCGCCGTGGTTGCAGCTGGGGCCATCGTGATTAATGATGTTGAACCAAACACCGTTGTCGGCGGGGTACCTGCACGTAAATTAAAAGATATTGATGATAAAACTAAGAGTAAAACAGAACTCATGAGTGAATTACGTCAACTCTAAGCGTGGAGGGACAACCAATGGTCTTACAGGAAACTGAGTTAATACCAATTTATAAACATCTCCACCAAATTCCTGAGCTTGGCTTGGAAGAACACGAAACGCAGGCGTATCTGCTATCAATTATTAAAGCGATGCCACAAACATGGTTGACCATCAAAACGGTCGCTGCGGTACCAACGGCTATCTTGGTTAAAGTGAGTGGTCAACGCCATGACTATCGCATCGGTTATCGGACTGATATTGACGGGTTACCCGTGACGGAAGCAACCGATTTACCATTTGCGTCACAACATCCAGGTAAGATGCATGCGTGTGGGCATGACATTCACATGTCAGTTGCACTGGGAATTCTAAGTTATTTTGCCGCTAATCAACCAACGACGGATATGATTTTCATGTTTCAACCAGCGGAAGAAAATGCTTCTGGTGGCAAACGCCTGTACGAAAGTGGCGCTTTGGATGACTGGATGCCTGATGAAATTTTTGCATTTCATGATAATCCTGCTTTACCAGCGGGGGCCATCGGGTGTCGCATGGGGACTTTGTTTGCGGGAACGTGTGAGATTCACGCCCATTTAATTGGCAAGAGTGGTCATGCCGCTTTTCCACACCAGGCCAATGATATGGTCGTTGCGGGTGCCGCTTTGGTCCAACAATTACAAACAATTGTCGCGCGTAATGTCGATCCCATTCAAAGTGGGGTGGTCACGTTAGGCCACTTTACGGCGGGAACCATTGGGAATGTCATTGCGGGTGAAGCCCAGATTGATGGGACGATTCGGGCGTTAACGCAGGAAATGAATTTGCATATTCAACGACGTGTACGAACGATTGTCGAAGGCATTGCGTTAGCTTACGATTGCCAAATTGATTTGGATTTGCATCAGGGTGGTTATTATCCGGTCGAAAACAATGACCAAATTACCGCTGATTTTATGACGTACATGCAAAATGATGCTGCTGTTAACTTTATCGAAACTCAGCCAGCAATGACGGGTGAAGATTTTGGGTATCTGATTCACCAAATTCCTGGGACGATGTTCTGGCTAGGCGTGGATAGTCCGTATTCTCTTCATTCAGAGCACATGGTGCCAAATACTAGTGCCATCATGGCCGGAGTTAATGCGATGACTGGCTATTTGACGCATCGTAATCAGTTACGAACTGTGTAGAACTGCAAAAACAAGCCTCAGTCGAACCCATTAGGGGCTCGGCCGAGGCTTGTTTTTTGTCACTTAAGCTTTCGAATGCGGTTGTAACGTTAAGGTTGGTGATGGGAGTTGAATGTCAGCTGCTTGTGCTGCGGCCAAGTAAGCCGCTAAAAAATCTCGTTGAATGGTTACTTGCATCCCATTTTTTACGTAAAATTGCACGCGAAAGACTAAGGTGCCATCTGTTTGAGTGGCCACACCCTGAATATCCGGGTCACCGATAATGTCTGGATACTTAGGGACTAAAGTACGATTTGTTGCTTTAATCACAGTCGCCAAGGCCTCAATCGGGGTGTCGGTATTGATATGTAAGTCAATTAAAACGCGCATATCGTTGCGAGATTGATTACTGATAATCATAATCTTACGATTGGGAATGAAGTTCAATGAACCGTCGGGACTAGTGACTTGGGTCGTTCTTAGGCCAATTGCTGAGACAGTGCCTTCAATAGTTTCAATCTTAACGTAATCCCCCACGTCGATTTGATCTTCTAATAAGATAAAAAATCCGGTGACGATATCACTAACAAAACCTTGGGCACCTAAGCCTAATGCAACACTGAAAATCCCAGCACTGGCAATTAAGGTCCCCACAGGAACTCCCAAAACGGATAGGAGCGCATAGAGCCAGAAGAAGATAATCACATAATGGAAAATGTTCAAGGATAACGTGAAAATCGTCGAAATACGATTAGAAGCCGTATCATTGGTCTGAGCGTTAGTGAGAAACACATGATGAATCAAGTGTTTACCTAAGCGGTCGATGATCCAAAAGAGTAAACTGAATAGTACGATTTCGAGTAGCTTACCACCAATGTTGATTAAGATTTGTTGCCAATCAATTTTAGCCGCGAGTTTTACCCACACGGAGACTTGCTTGGGGGTATTGACCCCTAAGTGTGTTGAAAAAAACATGTTTTCACCCTCGTTAAGTTGGTCTGCAGTCTAGTTTAGCAGATTTGAACGTGGGAACCAAGCTAGCGGTTGGGTATTACAGGGCGTGTGCGAGCTAACAACAGTGGTAACGGTTTAATAGAACTGGTAGACTATGCTCACGTGGATGTAAGCACTTTTTTCGTTGCAGTATTTTTATGACAATGCTATGCTTATTCTAATGTTAAAGGCAGTTGAAGGAGGAATTTTAAGATGATTACACATATTGCGGGAATCATTGCCGCTATCGCATTCTTACTACTAGTTTGTTTCATTGGGATTTTCTTAGTGCGAATTACGAAAACGATGGGAGAAGTTAACCGGAGTTTGAGTGCCATCACGGATGATGTCGATGCACTCTCACATGAAACTGAAAAAATCATGTCCAATGCGAATGAATTATTAAAAGATGTTAATGGTAAGGTCGCCACCATTGATCCAGCGTTCCAAGCAATGGGAGACTTAGGCCAGAGTGTTTCTGATTTGAATGCAGCGACCCGTGAATTAACGGCTAAAGTTGGAAAAAGCAACGAAAAGCGCAGCAAGTTTTCAAGTGCTTCCAAGGTTGGTAAAGCGGCCTTTGATGTTTATCGGAACCGGCGATCAAAGAAAAATAGCGAGGAGGATTAACAATGTCAAAAAAAGGATTCTTATTCGGATTAGTATTGGGTGGCGCCGCGATTACGACGGCTGTCATGAAGCTAGATGCTGATAAAAAAGCCGCTTTAAAGGAACGGGCACAACAAGGGGTGGCTGACTTTAAAGACCGGGCGATTGACTATGCCTTTTACGCTAATGATGTTGCGGCTGATTTTAAAGATGAAGCTAGCCAGCAATTTGCAGATGCTAAACAAAAAGTCGCTGATTTTGCTGATCAATATCAAGCCACTAAAGGTGAGGCGGGTGAAAGCTTCAGTTCTAGCTTAGATCAAGCTACGGATAGTTTACGCTCTGAATTAGCTCGTGTTGAAGCTGATTCAACGGACACCAATGATGATATTGTAATTGATAGCGCAGCGGCTTTTGGTGATTCAGCAGATGCTGACTTAGCTACGGCAACTAGTGAGGCGACCAACGCAATGCCAGATGATGCGGAAAGTGACACAACTAACGTGGCCACTGATGCTGATGATTCAAGCATTACGCCGGACACCACTAAAGAATAAAATAATGATATCTGCTAGACTGAGCATTGAGCTCAGTCTTTTTTTGTGTAGCTAATGAAGTTGGAGGGAGTTTTATGGCAATGAAAACAATTCAATTAGGATCAACGACCACGTCGGTTTCGGCTGTGGCCTTGGGCATTATGCGGATGGTGAGCTTGACACCCACTCAGGCAGCACAGGTATTAGCAACTGTCCACGATCAAGGGGTTAACTTTATTGATGGTGCCGATATTTATGGGAATGGTCAATCAGAGACGACTTTTGGGATGGCGCTTAAACAAAGTGGTTTAAAGCGTGAGGATTTCTTTATTCAATCTAAAGGTGGCATTGTGCTTGACCCCAAGCGAAGTAAGGGCGACTTAGTATTTGGACAACGGTATGATTTTTCAAAGGCCCATTTAATTTCGGCTGTCGACGGTATTTTAGAGCGCATGCAACTTGATTATTTGGATGCATTCTTATTGCATCGCCCGGATGTTCTGATGGAACCAGCTGAAGTAGCCGCAGCTTTTGATGAATTACAAGTCGCTGGCAAAGTTCGTCACTTCGGGGTATCTAACTTTAACCCAATGCAAGTGGACTTATTACAATCAGCTTTAAGTCAACGCTTAATTGTTAACCAATTACAATTTGGGGTGATGCATACTGGGCCGATCGACTTTGGTTTGCATACCAATATGCAAGATAATCGCAGTATTAATCATGACGGTGAAATCATTGAATATTCGCGGTTACACCAGATGACGATTCAGGCTTGGTCGCCTTATCAATATGGGATGTTTGCCGGAACATTTATTGATAATCCTAAGTTTCCGACCTTGAATACGAAACTGCAAGCCTTGGCAACCAGTCGCGGGGTGACTAAAAATGCGATTGCGACAGCTTGGATTCTCCGGCATCCGGCAAATATGCAAGTCATCCTTGGTTCAATGAATCCGCAACATTTAACGGAAAGTATTGCTGGGACTGGCGTAAATCTGACCCGGCAGGAATGGTATGATATTTACTTTGCTGCGGGCAATGATTTACCTTAACGCAAAAAAAATCGCTCGGCCATCAGCTATCCAGCTGGTGTCCGAGCGATTTTGACGTTAGTGATTAAAGGGCTAAGATCTTCAAGTCTTTGGAGGTGTGTGTGAATGGTTCGAAGCCATCCTTAGTAACGACCCCACAGTCTTCAATCCGGACGCCGGCTACTCCTGGAATATAGATTCCAGGTTCAATTGAGAAGCACATCCCTTCAACTAATGGCATGTGATTCCCGGCCATGATAGATGGAAATTCATGGTCAGTTTGGCCGAGGCCATGACCAAGGCGGTGAATGAAGTAGTCACCATAGCCTGCTTTGGTAATGACATCGCGGGCTAGCTTGTCGACGTCTTCAGCTGGCATTCCTGGTTTAACAGCGGCTTGGGCCGTCAACTGGGCTTCGAGACAAACCTCATAGATTTCTTTTTGCTTAGCAGTTGGTTGACCGTAAGCAATTGTCCGCGAAGCGTCTGAGGCATAACCGTCCCACATCACACCTAAGTCGAAGAGCACTAATTCATTCGGTTTGATTTGGGTTTGATTGGTGGCGCCATGAGGTTCGGCCGCGTGGGTACCTGCCTGAACTAACGTGCCGAAACTCATTTCCATAACCCCTTTTTTCATTAAGGCATATTGAAGTTCGGCTGCAATTTGTTGTTCAGTCCGGCCAGCTTTGACGGCTGCAAAGCCTTGTTCAAAGGCAAAGTCTGCCCATTTGCCGGCAACGTGTAGTTTTTCAAGTTCGGCCGGTGTTTTGACTAGGCGTAACTTCTGAATCATTGGTGACAGATTTTTATCGAAGTGAGCTGCTGGGAATTGTTGTTGAATCGCTTGGAACCGATCTAACGTTAAGTTGCCAGCTTCTAACGCCCAAACTTTAGGGTCAGTTAATTGGGCCGTAATATGGTTGGCAATTAAAGCATAGGGATCTTCATGATCTAAATAACCATATACAGGGTAAGGCCAGCCGGTACCTTTGATTGCTTCAACTTCTAAAGCTGGCGCGAATAGGAAGGGTTCCGCATCCGCAAAAACGAATAAGGCTAATGTTCGTTCAATCGGGTCACTACCGAATCCGGTTAAATATGAAATTGTGTGAAAGTCACTTACATAGGTGACGTCAACGTGATTATCGACGGTCCATTGGCGTACTTGTTGCAGGTTGGTGTAATCTGCCACTTCAATCACTCCTCAAAAATAAGTTTTTGTTTCCTACCATATAAGATAGTATAGCGCTGTTGCTTGAGAAAAGGGGCAGATTTAATGGTGAAAATTTGGTTAAGGCGTTGCAAAATCTTGAATTTTGGAAACAAGTAAGGTATTATTTTCATGAAAGCGATTTCAACAGGTTATAAAGTTGCAACAATGCCATAATTTTGCTATATTGGTTGATGTTGCATGAAAACGAATGAAAACAAATGATACCAAGTAAGAAAGGGCTATTTTATATGGAAAAACAAACAGTAACGATTTATGATGTGGCACGCGAAGCGGCGGTTTCAATGGCGACAGTTTCCCGGGTCGTTAATGGGAACCCAAATGTTAAACCAGCTACCCGTAAGAAGGTTTTGGCGGTTATCGAACGGCTTGATTACCGACCAAATGCGGTTGCACGTGGATTAGCTAGCAAACGTTCAACGACGGTCGGGGTCATTATTCCCGACGTCACTAATATTTATTTTGCGTCACTTGCTCGGGGGATTGATGATATTGCGATGATGTACAAATACAATATTATTTTAACGAACTCCGATGATGCCGGTGAACAAGAAGTTAACGTGTTAAATACGTTGATGGCTAAGCAAGTTGATGGGATTATCTTTATGGGGAACCATATTGATGATAAGTTACGTGCTGAATTCAAACGGGCTAAAGCACCAGTTGTTTTGGCCGGGACGGTTGATCCTGAAGGGGATACGCCTAGTGTCAATATCGATTATGTGACAGCAGTTGAAGAAGCGGTGACTAATTTAATTAAGCGTGGTCATGAAAAGATTGCGATTGCCTTAGGACCCTTGTCACAATCAATTAATGCAGAATACCGCTTAGCTGGTTACAAGCAAGCTTTGAGCAAAGCGAATGTGGCATTTGACGATAGCTTGGTTTATGAAGCGGGCTATTCTTATGATGCCGGTAAAAAATTACAACCGGTCATTGCAGACAGTGGCGCCACCGCAGTTTTCGTTGGTGACGACGAAATGGCTGCCGGTATCATTAATGCTAGCATGGCTTCGGGTGTAGATGTCCCTGGTGACCTAGAAGTGATTACGAGTAACGATACGATTATTACTCAGATTACGCGGCCTTCAATTACGTCAATTACCCAACCCTTATATGATATCGGGGCAGTGGCGATGCGGATGTTGACCAAATTAATGAACGATAAACCACTCGAAGAAAAGACAATCACCTTACCATATGGGATTGTCCGGCGTGATTCAACCAAATCCGCTGAATAGTTTCAGGTAGGGTATACTAGGCTTAGAACTTCGGTTCTGAGCTTTTTTTGCGATAGAAGTTAGAAAGAAGGCATGCGAGATGGCAACATTGAAGTTACCGAAACGACCGGGAATTGTCCAATTAGGCTTAAAGGCGTCTACCGAGCCAGACCAATTGATGAATCGGTTGCAATACCGACCGACGACCTTTGAATTTTTTACGAGTGCAGCCGATTTTGAACCCGCGGCCTTTCAGCGGTTAAAACAAGCGATTACTTTTGTTAAGGAACAGGTTACAGCGGATGTAATCGTCCATCATCCGATGAGTTATCAGGGTGTTCATTTAGACCAACTATTAGACCCTAACCGTGAAGCTAAGGCATATCAATTTTTACAGCAATCAACGACTCAATTAATAGAAGTAGCCATTGAACTGGATGTTCGATTGTTGGTTCATGGTGGCTATGGTGGTCCTGAAAGTGAAGCATTGGTTGCAGAATACGCCTCGCTGGCTGATGCTCGAACTACTGTTTTTGAACGCTTAGATAGGTTAGTACGGCAAGGTCAAGGGCACGTGATGATTGAGAATGGCATCACGCCAAGTTTTATGTATGGTGATCCGCAGTTGGATGAACTTATTATTCAACATCACTTACCGTTAGTTTGTGATTTGAGCCATGTTTTTATTGGGTTGCACGGAGATATGGCATTGACCATGCTGAGCTTAAAACGGCTCCGACCATTAATTCAACATTATCATTTGGTGGACTCATTGGGCCAACAACATGATAGTTTACCTTTAGGTGCCGGGCTGATTGATTGGCAACGCGTCTTGCCAGTACTAAACGCAACGGCCAGCATGATTTATGAGGTGCCCGATGAAACGGATGCAACTTGTGCGAACATGTTGGCGAGCTATCACTATTTAAGAAATCTTGAAGTTAAAGGATTAGAAAGTCGACGGTGAAATAATGGCAAAAGTTGTGGTGCATTTAGATGAAGTGGCAAAAGTTGCAATGGCGATGAGTAATATTGAAAATTTGCTGGCGGCGGATGCGACTAGTGAAATTGTGCTAGTGGTGAACGGACCGGCTGTGACCACTTTAACGTCAGCTTCGTGGCAACCATTTATTCAAGCACAGCCCCAAGTTGAGATTGATGCCTGTCAAAATGCATTGAATAGTCATCACGTTGCCACTAGTGAGTTAGTGACCGGGGTGACGGTCGTGCCAGCCGGGGTTGTCCGGATTGTTGAATTAGAGGGTCATGGCTTTGCCTACTTACGACCTTAATGGATGCCTGAGTTTGACGTGAAATCGGTTAGACTAGGTCTAGACCTTGAAATGAACCGTTTTATTTGTTAAACTACTAACCGTATGTTTAATCATAAATCGAATAAATAAAGAAAGAAGGAGTCACAATGTCAGGACATTCAAAATGGCATAACATTCAAGGACGTAAAAACGCCCAAGATTCTAAACGTGGGAAGATTTTCCAAAAAATCTCTCGCGAACTTTACATGGCTGTTAAAGCCGGAGGTCCTGATCCAGATTCTAACTCGCAATTGCGGTTGATTATGGATAAGGCTAAAGCTGCCAACATGCCTAAAGATAACATCAAACGGGCAGTGGATAAAGGTAGTGGCTCCGGTGCGGCGAACTACGAAGAAGTTACCTACGAAGGCTATGGCCCTGGTGGTATCGCTGTTCTGGTTCACGCATTGACGGATAACAAAAACCGGACGGCCGCAGCGGTTCGTTCAGCTTTCACCCATCATGGTGGTGCTTTAGCGGCCTCTGGTGCAGTGAGCTACATGTTTGATCGTAAAGGTTACATCGTGATTGTGCGTGAAGATTTAGACACGGACGAAGACACGATGTTGATGGATGTTTTAGATGCTGGTGGCGATGATTTACAATCCAGTGATGAAGCCTTCGAAATCTATACGGATCCAAAGCAATTGGCTGAAGTTCGGGATGCCTTGGAAGCTAAGGGGTATAAGCTTGAAAATGCGGAATTAACCATGATTCCTGAAACCTTGACGGATGTCCCAACGGATAAAGTTGAAAAGTTACAACACATGATTGATGAACTTGAAGATAATGACGATGTTTCAGAAGTTTATGAAGCCGCTAATTTCCCAGATTAATCAATTTAAAGTGACTGGTTTAGTCTTATAATGAGACTAAACCAGTCTTTTTTTATAATTATATTGGCTCAAACTGGTGATTGAGACGGCACTTTGCTAAAATTAGGCTAGCGTATTTTTGAAGGGACGAAAAATAATGAATAAAGTAACCGTATTAGGTAGTTTGAATGTCGATACTATTCTTCAGGTGAAACGCTTTCCTAAGCCTGGTGAGACGTTGCCGCTGACTGGTAAAAGTATTGCTGGCGGTGGTAAAGGGGCTAATCAAGCCATTGCCGCGGCGCGGGCCGGTGCTCAAACTACATTTATTGGTAAGGTCGGCCAAGATGCTGAAGGGCAATTTATGGTCAAACAATTAACGGCTAGTGGTGTGGTGACCGATTATGTGCAACATAGTACGGCTGCTAGCACTGGTTCGGCCTTTATCTTGTTGGATAATAGCAGCGAAAATCGAATTCTAATTGATGGTGGGACAAATCAACAAGTGACCCCGGCGGATGTGGATTTAGCGCAGCCGGTGATTGCCGCCAGTGATTTTTTGATTGCGCAATTTGAAACGCCACAAGTAGCGACGCAACATGGCTTTGAATTAGCACAAGCCGCTAATCGGCGAACTATCTTGAATCCTGCACCGGCGACAAACACAGTGCCCGCACAACTATTAGCCGTGACTGATTTGATTGTCCCAAATGAAACGGAAACAGAAACCTTGACTGGGGTGCACATCACGGATGAACACTCTATGATTAAAGCTGCAGAAAAGTTCCAAGCGATGGGGGTTAGCACCGTCATCATCACTGTTGGTAGTCAGGGGGCTTTTTGGATGCGAGAGCACGACCATGGATTTGTCCCTGCTTATAAAGTGGCTGCGATTGATACCACCGCTGCGGGGGATACCTTTATTGGTGCCTTGAGTTCCGTATTGCAAGCTGATTTCAGTAATTTAAATGCGGCGGTACGCTTTGCCAACCGGGCTTCTTCATTGGCTGTACAAAAGTTGGGTGCGCAACCGTCAATTCCAACGGTTGCTGAAATTTCTGCTGCTGAACGCGCTTAGACGAAAAAAGACGTTAATTATGTGACCACCTGAATTAAGTTATTTCTTAATTCGGGTGTTTTTTTTTCGTCTGAATAAACTGATTTTACGGAGTTGTGGGATGAAAGGAGCGTGAAGCGATGTCCGTTGAAACACAATTAATGACGATTATTCAGGCAGCCGTTGCGCAACAAGCTAGTGATATTTATTGGCTACCAGCGACGACTGAGTATCAAGTTTTGCTGCAAGCAGCGGGACAATTACAACCATTAATGACATTAGATTTAGCAACTGCTCAACAAGTCATTAATCATATTAAGTACCAAAGTAATATGGCCATTAGCGATCATCGGCGGCCACAATTAGGGGCGATGACGTATACACTAGCGGCGACCGTTTTGAACTTGCGGATTTCTACTGTGGGGGATTTCTTGGGGCGGGAGTCATTAGTGATTCGATTGCTTTATCAGGCCAGTGAGACGCCTTTACAGTATTTGATTCCGAGTCAACGCAACCAATTACAGCAGTTGATGCAACGTACTGGGTTAGTGCTGTTTTCAGGACCAATGGGGTCAGGCAAAACGTCAACTATGTATGATTTAGTTCGCCAAGTTGAACGACCTCAGGTAGTCATGACGATTGAAGATCCAGTTGAAATATATGAACCTAAATTTTTACAGCTACAAGTTAATGACGCAGCCCAGATGACCTATGCTGATTTATTAAAGGTGGGGTTGCGACACCATCCGGAAGTTTTTATTATTGGTGAAATCCGGGACGAAAAGACGGCCCAGGTGGCTATTCAAGCAGCCTTAAGTGGGCATTTGGTGTTGAGTACGATTCATGCCCGGGGCGTGTTTGGGATTGGTCCCCGGTTGCAACAGTTAGGGATTGCACCGGCGACTTTGCAACAAGCCTTAGTGGCGGCGACTTATCAACGGTTAGTCGCCACGACCGATGGCTCACAGGCTGCGTTATTTGATATTGTGACGACACCGGCGCAGGTCACTGCACAATCAACGACGATGATGACGGCAAGATGGGGGCAATTAATTGAAGAACAACAAGCCATTGGCCGGATTAGTGCGACACTGGCCCAACGACTCCAGGCCGAATAAACGGTTGAGCATCCGGGTACAAGCTATTTTATTTGAAACCTTAGCTGATTTGATTAGTAATGGGTTTTCATTACGTGATGCCATGCGGTTCATTGTTGATATTCATGGGCAAAAGTTTAAACGTCTTACCCCGGTTATTGCACGACTGCAGGCGGGGGATAACTTAGCAGCTGCCTTGCAAGCTTATATTGGCATTGACTTATATTATCAATTGTTGATTGCCGAACAACATGGTGATTTAACGCCAACTTTAGTGCAAGCCGGCCATTTAATGCGGACCAAAGCACTTCAACAGCAGCAAATCAAACGCTTGTTACAATATCCACTGGTTTTATTGTTACTACTTGTGGGAACTTTAGTGATGGTGAAGACGACCATTTTACCGAATTTTAGTCAGGTTGCTACGGCGCCGGCCCAAGCACGGACTTGGCAATTATTACTGGGAAGCTTCGGTACGCTAGGCTTATTGAGTTTAAGCATTGTTGGCGCACACCTAAAGCACCTGCCAGTCCGTGAACGTTTTCGCTGGTTAGCACCATGGCCGTTAATTGGGCCATTGGTGAAAACATATTGTGGATATTATTTGACCTTAAATGCTGGCATGCTGTTATCAGGTGGACTGGGGTTACGAGCAATCTGTGAGGTCAGCGCACACTTTAAAGCCCAATCTTTATTACAGCAACAGGGCACTTTTGTTGAACAGGCTTTATTAGCCGGGCAAGCACTGCCAGCAATTATTAAGGCTGATCGGTTATTACCGAATGAGTTAGCGTTATTAGTTAGTAAAGAAAGTCCAACTGAACAACTGAGCCAAGAATTACTCTATTTCGCCACTGTCCAATATGACCGCTTGATTCGCGACTTAAATCGGCTAATTAGCTGGATTCAACCGCTGATGTTTATGGTGATAGCGGTGGTGATTGTCGGAACTTACTTGAACTTGTTATTACCAATGTATAATTCAATGGGGGATATTTTAAAATGAAAACTGTCAAGCAATTCTGGCATAAAGTCAGCGCACCACGCCGAGGGTTCACGTTAATCGAAATGGTGATTGTTTTGTCGATTATTGCCTTGTTAATGCTAATCGTAGTCCCAAATTTAAATGCCCAACGCAAGACGGCGGGGAATCGTCAAAATAAAGCGTTGACTGAAGTCGTACAAAATCAAGCTGAAATGTATGCTAATGATATGAATAAAGATATTACGACAGTCAACATTCAAGATCTTCAGACCGCTAAATATTTGAATTCACAACAGGCCAAGCAAGCGTTAGACCAAAAAATTGATCCAGTCCGGCCAGAAAATAAAAATGCGAAAACCACTTAAAGGTTTTACGCTAATTGAAACGACCGTGGTTTTGGCCTTGCTGGGGACGATGTTACTAATTGGCGCTTATCGATTTCCTAGTCAACCGCAGCAGCGAGTGCATGAAAAACTTTTTTGGGAGCAATTTCAAACATTATGGCAAGAACAAGTCTTTTTGGCGAGCGCCTATGGTCATCGCCAACAGGTTGAAATTCACGGTAATTTCATTCGATTTAATCAGTGGATTCCAGGTGAACCGACGACTTTTTCCCAAACGGATGTAAAAATGCCGGCGACACTTTTTCATGCTGGTGTTGTGCAATTCATTAGTATTAATAAAAATGGTCATGCAAATTTATTGACGGTGTATCTACAGTCAAGTTTAAGACCAAATGTACGAATTAAATTAACGTCAATTATGGGGTGGGGAGCGTATCGAATTGCCTATGTTACTTAAACGACGACCGGGTTTTGTGATGGCTGAAACGCTAGTGGCATTAAGCCTATTAACGATGGCGGTCAGCTTTTGGGGTGGTCTGGAGGTCATGATGCAACGACGTGATCAAGCAATGATTCAACAGATTGAACAAGCGCGTTATCAGTATGAACAGCAACGATTACCACAATTGAATGCGGTTGCGGATGCGTAGGCGGGCTGGATTTACCCTGATAGAAGTCGTGCTGGCGCTAAGTGTGTTATTAATTGTGGGTCAATTTTTATTTCAAGGGCAGCGTGATTTAATGAGTCGCGGGAAGAAAACCATGCCTGCTATTGAGTGGTATCTGATGTTACATGAATTAGAAAACCCAGCTCATCATTTTAAAGTTGGTCGAATTTCGCCAGGTGGCACGGTTGAGTTGTTTGCAGACCAGAAAACGTATCTATTAAAGTATGATGGGCGACAAATTAAATTAGTCGATGTCCATACAAAAAGTGGCTATATTTATTTAATGGCACACGTTAAAAAGTATGCCGTCACTGCTAATCAACAAATGACGATTGTGACCGACCGTGGACAGACCTTTAAGGCCCGGTTATTGTTACCTAAACAGGTGCCAGCATGAAGAAACGGCGTGGCATGATGCTATTATCAGTCATGAGCTTTTTATTGATTTTTGGTGCCTTTGAAAGTCATCGGTATATCAGTTACGTGCAGCGACAAACGATTTATCGGTATATGCTTAAAGCGTATCGTGAACCATTGCTGTTGCAACCTAGTCCAATCACTAAAACATCAAACTCGGTTGCGACTAATTAACGGCTATTTTTAGCGCATCATCAAAGCTCCAGCTTGAACTCAACCCATAAAATCGGTAAGATGAGTGAGTATTTAAGTTTTTTGGAGAGGTGAGTATTCTGGCACAAACAGCAACTGAGACGCTTTTTAAGGTCTTAGATCAATCAGTGACAATTTTAATGCAACAGCTATCAGTCTCTTATGTCGATGCGTTGATTGAAACCGGCGATAATTTATTAAGTCAATCAGTCCATGTCGAAGATGGGAAGCCTGATGCTGCCCAGGTGACAACTTTGGAACAGCTCTATCAGACGGTAACGTTAAGCCAATATGATGCGGAGACGATCCGCCGATCATTACAACTCGCATTATTAAAAGCGATTCATAATGACCGGGTAGACCCGAATCATCAAATGACGCCAGATTCAATTGGGTTATTGACTGCCTATTTAATTGCTAAGTTAGTTGGGTCGAATGAACAATTAGCCATTTTAGATATTGCAGTCGGTACCGGTAACTTGTTGACAACGGTGATTAATCAGCTACAGCCAACGCGGTCAACGCCTATTCAAGGTTATGGGGTTGATAACGACGATAACCAATTGGCAATTGCAGCGATGAGCATGGAATTACAACAGTCACAAGTTGAGCTATTTCATCAAGATGGGATTGATCCATTAGTGATGCCTAAGACTAATGTGGCGATTGGTGATTTACCGGTCGGTTATTATCCATTAGACGAACGGGTTAAAGATTTCGAAACAAAAGCAACTAATGGGCATTCATATACCCATCATCTGTTGATGGAACAGGCCATGTCACAATTATTACCAGGCGGTTGGGGCGTTTTCTTAGTGCCAACAACTATTTTCCAATCCCAAGAAGCCCAGGGCCTATTGAAATGGATGAGTTCAGCGGCTTATTTGCAAGGCTTGTTGAATTTACCGGCTAATTTGTTTTTGGATGAAAAGTCACGTAAATCAATAGTCGTCTTACAAAAACGGGGCGGGCAAGCGCAGCAAGCTGGTAAAGTCTTATTAGGCGAATTTCCATCCTTTGAAGATAAAACCGCTTTTGAGGCGTTTACTGCCCAAATTGATACTTGGGTTGGTCAAAATATTATTCGCTAGGAGTGAATCGGTATGGGGAAAACGATTGCAATTAATGCTGGTAGTTCGACGTTAAAGTTTAAATTGTTTGAAATGCCACAAGAACGGGTGATTGCGAGTGGGGCGATTGAACGGATTGGCTTCAAACAGTCACCAGTTCATATTCGGTATGGATTAGATCATAAATATCGTGAAAATGAGACGGTACCGAACCATCTCACTGCTGTTAATATCATCTTAGATGAGCTTATTAAGTTACACATTATTGAAAACTACGATGAAATTACGGGCGTGGGCCATCGGGTGGTTGCGGGTGGTGAAATCTTTAAAGACTCTGTTGTGATTACAGCTAAAGTCTTACAACAGATTGAAGATTTAGCTGAATACGCACCGTTGCATAATCCGGCTAATGCGGTTGGCATTCGGGCCTTTAAGCGGGTATTACCCAATGTACCAGCCGTCGCGGTTTTTGATACGTCATTTCATACGAGTATGCCGGCCGTGAATTATTTATATTCACTACCCTATGACTACTATGAAAAATTCGGTGCCCGTAAATTTGGGGCTCATGGCACCAGTCATCGTTATGTGGCTGAACGTGCCGCCCGTTTGCTAAACCGACCGTTGACCGCTTTAAAGTTAATCACGGTTCATTTAGGGGCGGGCAGTTCCATCACTGCGATTCAGAATGGCAAAAGTATCGATACGTCAATGGGTTTTACGCCACTGGCGGGGATTACGATGGCGACCCGTTCTGGTGACTTGGATCCATCGTTGATGGTTTATTTGATGAAAAAACTCAAGTTAACTGATTCTGATGAGATGTTGAAAATTTTGAATACGCAGTCAGGATTATTGGGGCTGGCGGGTTCTGCCGATATGAAGGAATTAGAAGAACGGTGCGATTATGATCCGATGGCCCAATTAGCCATTGATATCTTTGTTAATCGCATCGTCAAGTATATTGGTAGTTATATTGCCGAACTACAAGGCGTTGATGCAATCGTAATCACGGCTGGCATTGGTGAACGTGATGCCCGGATGCGCCAACGGATTGCTGATAAGTTGAGCTATTTTGGCATTAAACTTGATCCTACTAAGAATCAGGTTAGTGGGGTTGAACGGGACTTGAGTGCTGATGAGGCTCAAGTACGTGTCGTATTAATTCCAACTGATGAAGAATTAATGATTGCGCGTGACGTTGAACGTGTTGGTCATCCTGAAGGTTAGCTGATAACTAGTGAGTTAGACGTAACGCTGTAAAACCAAATTGGTTTTACAGCGTTTTTTCATGGTCACGTTTTAAGGCCATGCTGTATTCAATTGAAACTTATTCATCTTAATGTGCTTTGACTTCATGTTGTTCATGCTAATTGGTTAGTTAGTTGACTCAATGATAATCCATAGCTAATGCTGAAATGGTCGAACGCAAGCGACCCCGTGGCGACGTACATTGGCGCTAATCACCGTCACTGGACTATACCAATAGCGGTAAAAACTAGAGCGTGCCCTTTTGAATGCGGTTCTGATGACCCGTATAATGAGTGCTAAGGGGAGTGCTGATATTATGAAAGAAAATCAACAGCCTGCCGAGAAGACGCAACTTTCTCGCGGGTTAAAAAGCCGCCATGTGCAGTTAATTGCGATTGGTGGCACGATTGGGACCGGTCTGTTCTTAGGTGCTGGTCAGTCCATCCACTTAGCTGGCCCGTCGATTTTAATTGCGTATTTAGTGACGGGACTGGTGTGTTTCTTATTAATGCGGGCTTTAGGTGAGTTACTATTGTCTGATTTAAATACCCATTCTTACATTGATTTTATTAAGCAATATCTAGGTGATCGGACTGGTTTTGTGGCTGGTTGGACCTATTGGGTTTGCTGGGTCACAATTGCGATGGCTGAAATTACCGCTGTCGGTGAATATATGCAATTCTGGTTTCCAAAGTTGCCACAATGGATTCCAGGGTTTGTCATCCTGATTTTGTTACTAGGTTTGAACTCAGTCAACGTTTCGGCTTTTGGGGAAACCGAATTTTGGTTCGCAATTATTAAGATTGCGGCAATTGTGGCGCTGATTGCAGTTGGTATTGGCATGGTCATTTTTCGGGTGAAGACGCCCGTTGGTCATGCTGGTTTAGGCAATTTAGTGAATTATGGTGGTTTTATGCCACATGGACTCAAAGGGTTGATTCTCTCATTTCAAATGGTCCTTTTTAGCTTTATTGGGATTGAAATGGTAGGGATGACTGCTTCAGAGACTGAAGATCCTAAAACAGTTATTCCGAAGGCCATTGATAATATTCCCCTCCGAATTATTTTATTTTACGTGGGGTCATTATTCTTCTTAATGTGTATGTATCCATGGCGGTACTTTTCAGCGGCGCATAGTCCATTTGTGCAAGTTTTTACGAACCTTGGGATTACCGCTGCGGCCGCGATTATTAACTTTGTCGTGTTAACGGCGGCGGCCTCATCGTGTAACAGTGCGTTATTCAGCACCGGGCGTATGCTATTTTCATTAACCTATGGTGGTCAAGGTAAGTTTGCTAAAAAGATGGGGCGCTTATCAACACGTCAGGTGCCAACACACGCCTTACGGTTTTCAACGTTAGTTATCGGTTTTGCCGTTTTATTGAATTTGTTTATGCCAGGGAAGGTCTTTTCACTGATTGCCAGCATTTCAACGACGTGTTTTATTTTCATCTGGGGCGCGATTGTGCTCGCTCATTTGGCTTATCGCAAACAGGCTGGTCGTCAACCGAAAAAGCGATTTAAGATGCCATTGGCACCATATTCAGATTACTTCATTCTGATTTTCTTGGCCTTTATTGCGGTGGTACTTTGTCTGAAGACTGAGACGTTAATTGCGCTTATTGCGTCCTTGATTTGGTTAGTCTTACTATATGTCATCAAAGTTGTGCAGGAACGGCTTGCGACCACTAAATAATAAAAATTGGGCATTTGGTATTAAAAACCAAATGCTTTTTTGGTGCGCTGAAACGTAGGACAGTGTGTTTTAGGAGGCGAAGCGGTACAATTAAAGCTAACGTCAATTAATAAAAAACGAGGGACTAGTATGCAATATTTTACTTCGGATACGCATTTTTATCATGCCGATTTGTTAGGTCAAAATGATTTTGCACCGCGATTATTTCCAGATGTCGCAACGATGAATCAAGCGATTATCACGCATTGGAATGCGCGGGTGACAGATCAAGATACGGTTTATCATTTGGGTGATGTTGCCTTGTACTTTACCCGGCCGGCTAAGTTATCTTACGAACGGGTCTTAGCGATTTTAAGTCAGTTACATGGTAAGATTATCTTCATTAAGGGCAACCATGATTCGCGTGACTTTTTTAAGTATTTGGCGGCGCATGATCCGCAGTTAAATGGGCAGCCTAAGTTTGAGTTCCATGATGTGGGCGTCTTGATTAAGTATGATCACCGGCAGTATTACATGACCCACTATCCAATGATGTTGGGTATTGTTAATCAGATTATTAATCTACACGGGCATATTCATCACTATGCTGTTAACGTTAAAGAGAATTTAAACGTGGGTGTTGATACGCCAGAAGTGGCCTATCTAGACCATTCGGTGCCCTTTGGTGCGCCGTTATCATTAGCAGAGATTGAACAAATGGTCATTGGCAAAGCTGCTGATTTTGCTAAACGGCACTAGTCGGGTGCTTGACCGGTTTCGTGGAATGCTTTAGGATTAACAGAGATAATTATTGAGAGGCGACGATGATGAGTGAACAAGTAACCATTTTGCATACGAATGACTTACATTCACATTTTGAAAATTGGCCACGGATTCGCCGATACTTACTAGCGCAACAGGCATTTCAACGGGCGGCTGGAACAACGGTCGTTACCTTAGACTTAGGTGATGCGGTCGATCGGGCGCACCCGTTGTCAGAAGCGACGCGTGGACAAGCGAATGTTCAGTTATTGAATCAAATTGGGTATGATGCGGTCACGATTGGCAATAATGAAGGCTTAGGTTTGACTCATCAGGAGTTAAATCAGTTATATGTAGCGGCTAATTTTGAGGTGGTTTTAGATAATATCACGACTACTCAGACTGGCGCGCTACCAGACTGGGCTCAGCCGGTTAAGTTCATTACGACATCTGCTGGGACTCGAATCATGTTGTTGGCCTTTACGGCGCCGTTTATTTTAACGTATCCGCTTAATGGGTGGACCCCGACGAGTGTTAAGGTACGTTTACCACAACTACTGCAAGCCTATGCCGGTCAGTATGATGTATTAGTAGTCATGTCACATTTAGGTATTAATGTGGATCGTTGGTTAGCGAAGCACTTTCCGTCCATTGATGTGATTATCGGGAGTCATACGCATCATTTACTGGTGAATGGTGAAAATGATCATGGCGTCTTAGTTGCCGCCGCTGGTAAATATGGGGAGTATGTCGGTCAGATTAATCTTACGTTAAACGGTCACCACCAAGTCGTAGCTAGTCAGGCACATACGGTCGCAACCAAAACGTTACCAGTAGTGGCAACGGATGCAGGTGAGATTACTGGGTGGCAAGCACAAGGCGAAGCGTTATTAGCGCAACAGGTTGTCGCCGTGTCGCCGCAACAGTTGCGACCACATTGGCATCATAAAAGTGATTTGACCAAGCTTGGTTTAGCGGCGATTACGAGCTATGCTGGAACTGAATTGGGGATGCTAAATGGCGGCCTGTTCATGCGTGATTTGCCGGCTGGACCGGTGAATCTGAATGACTTGCATACGATGTTACCCCATGCCATGCATGTTATTAGTGTCACTTTATCGGGGCAAGCATTATGGCGCTTGGTTTACGAGATGGAAATTGCCCGGCCATTTTTGAATAAGTATCAAATTCATGGCATGGGATTTCGCGGCCAAGTCTTCGGCTATATTCAGTATCAAGGCCTCCAATGGTTGCCGCAAGAGCATCAGTTATTAGTGGCGGGTCAGGCTGTTGATTTCACAAAAAATTATCAAATTGCTTTGTTAGATCATCATTTATTCATCCCGTTTTTCCCGACCTTAACGATTGATGGTCGGACAGAAATTTTATTTAAAGCATTGTTTAGAACGGTTGTCGGGGATTATTTACGAACCCAATGGCCGTTATCATAAGAAAGGTGGTGTCGCTTTGAATCGCGAGCATATTGATGAACTTGCTGAACAACAAGCCGAACGACGGCGAAATCTGTATCAAGGACTGCGAACGGATAAAACGCATGTCGAAGTCAATAAACACCCGTTTGAGATTGTTTTTGAGTACCATGATGGCTTTGATCTCGATAAATTTGTCGAGCGGTTTAGCCCAATTTTAAATAAATATGATTATATTGTGGGCGACTGGGGCTTTGAACAATTACGGTTAAAAGGTTTTTTCCGTGATGAAACTAAAGAAGTCCAGCGGTCACAAACAATCGGGGCTGTTCAGGATTATTTGTATGAATACTGTAACTTCGGTTGCGCTTATTTTATTTTAAAAAACGAACGGGTCATTAAGCCGAAACGGACCAGCCATCCGCGTAAGGATGACCGACATGGCAAACGGGGCAGTGGTAATACGACTAACCAGTCACGCGGCCGCAGCAATCGCAGTAGTAGTAAGAGTAAGCAGCGCCATAAGAGTAAGAGCTTTACGACGAAGCAAAAAGCGGCGCCGTTCAGCGAAAAACGTCAGACACCTGCAAAAGTTAATGCTGGCAGCGGACGACAAGCACAGACCACTAAACAAACGAGCGGTAAACGGCATTTTACCATTCGGCAGAAGTAGAGAGGATTTTTTAGATTGGGTAAGTATAAGGGTTATTTAATTGATTTAGACGGAACGGTGTATCGTGGGCGGGAACGGATTCCAGCAGCCAAGCGTTTTATTGAACGCTTGCAGGCAACAGAAACTGATTTTTTATTAGTGACTAATAATACGACGAAGTCACCAGCGGATGTTGCGGCGAACTTGGCGGACAATCATGATATTCATGTAAGTCCCGCCAATGTTTATACGGCGGCCTTAGCCACGGCTGATTATGTCAACGATTTAGCGGGAAATGGTGAAAAGTCGATGTATGTCATCGGTGAACTTGGTTTAAAAGGTGCGATGTTGTCGCAGGGCTTTTACTTTGATGAAACGACGCCTAAGTTCGTTATTGTCGGCTTGGATTATGATGTGACTTACCATAAGTTTGAATTAGCGACTTTAGCGATTAAGCGGGGCGCAAAGTTTATTGGTACGAACGCCGACACTAATTTACCTAATGAGCGTGGACTTGTGCCGGGGGCCGGATCGGTTATTGCGATGGTTGAACGGGCCACGCAACAGCGGGCGACGTATGTCGGTAAACCTGAAACCATCATTATGCAAAAGGCGGTTGATCGCATCGGTTTAGCCAAGCAAGACTGTGTCATGGTTGGGGACAACTATATGACTGACATTTCAGCAGCAATTAACTTTGATATTGATTCATTATTGGTTTATACAGGCGTTTCGACACCGGAATTAGTGGCGCAACAGTCGATTAAGCCAACTAATGAAGTGAATTCATTGGACGAATGGGACTTAGACAATGGTGTGGCTAAATAAGCTAAAAAATTGGTTACAATGGCTAGGATTGTACCTATGGTTGCTTAGTGGGACCATTATCTTAACCATTAATGCAACTTGGTTGTATTATATCAATGCTTGGAGTCAACATCTCGGAGCTTTGGTGAATCTGTCGCTTGGTCGGCTAATGACGAATTATTTTCAATTGTTGGCCTACCTTAACTTTCCGTGGGTCAGGCAATTAAAGATGACTGATTTTACGGATTCAACTAGTGCTTTGGTTCATTTTGCGGATGTTAAAAATTTATTTTTGTTAGATTACGTCGTCTTTATCGTGACTAGTGTGACAACCTATTATTTTTGGCGTCGGTTAAAGCGACAACGGCAACTATGGCGGTTAGTTTTACCTATGCAGACTGCGCTGTGGGTGCCCTCATTAGTAGCAGCAATCATGGCAGTTAATTTTGATCAGTTTTTTATTTTCTTTCATGAAGTTCTGTTCCGCAATTCAGATTGGTTGTTTGATCCCTTATTGGATCGCATCATCATTGTTTTGCCGGATACGTTTTTCTTACAGTGTTTTGGGTTAGCCATTATAATTTTAGAATGGGCTTTCGCATACGGTTTGTCAGTTGGAAAGCAAGCCCTAAAAACCTTAGATTAAAGCAAAAAAGCACGTCACCGTGAATGGGTGACGTGCTTTTTTGCTGAATTAGATATTAATCATCACTAGTTGTTGGTTGACCAAAGCGGGCCTTTAGGGCGGAATAAACGGCTGGAATTAAGGAAACTAAGATAATGCCGATGACCACCATGGAGAAGTGCTCTTTGACGAACGGAATGTTACCAAAGAAGTAACCCCCACCACAACATAATGCGACCCAAAGGAGACAGCCAATGACGTTATAGCGGATGAATTGACGATAGTCCATGCGGCTACTAGCGGCTACGAAGGGGACGAAGGTCCGGATAATGGGCATGAAGCGAGCAATTGTTACGGTGATACCACCATGTTTCTCAAAGAACTTTTCAGATTTAGCCAGTTGTTTTTGATTAATGAGTTTACCAAACCACGACGTTCTGGTCAGTGCTTCACCTAAGGAGTGGCCAATTAAGAAGTTCAACGAGTCACCGGCTAAGGCTGCAACTAAGAATAATCCAACAAAGGTCCAGATGTGCAGGCCATAGCTGGGGTTAGCTGCCAAAGCACAAGCAGCAAAGAGTAATGAATCACCAGGTAGGAAGGGGAGAATGACCGCACCGGTTTCAATGAAGATGATGGCGAACAGGATTAAATACGTCCAGATGTCAAAACTATTGACGATTGTGATCAAGTGTTGATCAATATGTAGCACAAAATCAATTAAAAAACTCATAGGTACCTCCAAAGTAGTTATAAATATTTCTGATATAGCATACCAGATAACGTTAATGAATACTATTCGTGTCGACAAATCGCAAACAAATCGTTAAGAAATTAGACGAACTTTACTAGCATTTATCGGGATTCTCTTGTATCATCGAAGTATTCTAAAGAGAAGACAGGTGATTTTGGTGGCTTATCCACAATTAGATTTATCCAAGGTCGAAGGACCAAAAGCAACAATTAAGACTAACTATGGGGACATTAAGGTACAATTATTCCCAGAACAAGCACCTAAAAGTGTTGAGAACTTTGTTGGGCTAGCGAAAAAAGGTTACTATGATGGCATTATTTTCCACCGTATTATTCCAGACTTTATGATTCAAGGTGGTGACCCAACTGGAACTGGCATGGGCGGCGAAAGTTTGTGGGGCAATCAGTTCGAAGATGAATTTTCACCAGAAGTATTTAACATGCGCGGGGCCTTATCAATGGCTAATGCTGGGCCAAATACTAATGGTAGTCAATTCTTCATTGTGCAAAAGCCACAGTTAGATGCTGGCATGGCTGATCAAATGAAGTCAGCAGGTTATCCAGAAGAAGTTGTCACAGCTTATGGTAATGGTGGCACACCATGGCTTGACTTTCATCATACTGTCTTTGGTGCAGTTAGTGATGGCATGGCAATCGTTGATCAGATTGCAGCTGTTGAAACGGGTATGCAAGATAAGCCAGTTAAAGACGTTGTTATTGAAACGATTACCATTGAAGATTAAAGTTTTAAAGAAGAGGGTTGCGAAAGCAGCGCTCTTTTTACATATCTTTTGAAATCCAATTGATTCAGGTTATAATACATGAGACTATTAATTTAATGACGATAACTTATTTTAGGGAGGGATTACGAATGAGCGATTATCGAATTGGCATGCAAGTCCATGGACACGTCACTGGTATTCAACCTTATGGGGCGTTTGTCACATTAGATGCTGATCATCAGGGACTAATTCATATTTCCGAATGTCATGAAGGCTATGTTAAAAGCGTGGCTGATTATTTAGAAGTTGGTCAAGCTGTGGATGTTGTTGTTTTAGACATTGATGAATATACGGAGAAAATCAGCTTGTCGTTACGCTGTGTTGAACAACGACCAGACCAGACGACTAGTGATCTAGAGATTTATAAGACGTTCCGGCATAAACACTTTTGGACGAATCGCCATGTCCATAATGGCTTTCAACCAATTGCAACTCATTTAGATGGTTGGATTGAAGACTCATTACATCGTTTGAAAACGGAGGCCCATTCATGACTAAGCAAGTAGCGGCAACGATTATTAATATGGATACGACTGGGACGAGCTTTTTAGTTCAGCAGCAAAAGAATCAGTATCGCTTCTATCATTTAACGGTTCTAACTGGGCAAAGTCCCTTAGCGTCAGTGTTATCGGAATTAAGAAATGGTGTTGGGATAGATGTTAACCAACTCCGACTATATGATTCCGTCACTGCTGAAGTTGATGGTGAAAAGATTGCACTATTTGTTTTTAACCATTTGCAAGTTAATGCTGATGTTCGTCAATCCTTTGCCAATAGTGGGTTAAACTTTGTTTCTGCTAGTCAGTTACATGGATTATTTACTAGTGTTAAAGTGGATATGACCCCTGCATTTGAAAAATTATCAAAATAAATTCAAATAAGGGGTTGACCTGCATACTAATTCTTGATAATATATATCTTGTCGCTGCGAGAGAGCTAGCAAACAGCTAGTCCAAAACGTTTCGATAGTATAATTGAAAATCATCGTTGTTGTATAAATATTCAACTTTTGAAAAAAGTTGTTGACACGATAAAGATGAGATGATATTATGTAATAGTTGCGTTGAGGTAATCAACCAACAAATTAGACCTTTGAAAACTGAACAAAGTTTCGACAAATCAAATGTGTAGGGTCTATCAATTCTTGAATTGGTAGCAAACATTTGCGAAGTCAATTCGTAAACAAACAATTTTTAAATCAAGTACTAAATGAGCTTTTTTAGAACTCATCATTAATTTGAGAGTTTGATCCTGGCTCAGGATGAACGCTGGCGGCGTGCCTAATACATGCAAGTCAAACGAACTCTGGTTGTTGAATGACGGTGCTTGCACCTGAGTGATATAACATTTGAGTGAGTGGCGAACTGGTGAGTAACACGTGGGAAACCTGCCCAGAAGTGGGGGATAACACCTGGAAACAGATGCTAATACCGCATAACAACTCGGACCGCATGGTCTGAGTTTGAAAGATGGCTTTGGCTATCACTTTTGGATGGTCCCGCGGCGTATTAGCTAGATGGTGGGGTAACGGCTCACCATGGCAATGATACGTAGCCGACCTGAGAGGGTAATCGGCCACATTGGGACTGAGACACGGCCCAAACTCCTACGGGAGGCAGCAGTAGGGAATCTTCCACAATGGACGAAAGTCTGATGGAGCAACGCCGCGTGAGTGAAGAAGGGTTTCGGCTCGTAAAACTCTGTTGTTAAAGAAGAACATATCTGAGAGTAACTGTTCAGGTATTGACGGTATTTAACCAGAAAGCCACGGCTAACTACGTGCCAGCAGCCGCGGTAATACGTAGGTGGCAAGCGTTATCCGGATTTATTGGGCGTAAAGCGAGCGCAGGCGGTTTTTTAAGTCTGATGTGAAAGCCTTCGGCTCAACCGAAGAAGTGCATCGGAAACTGGGAAACTTGAGTGCAGAAGAGGACAGTGGAACTCCATGTGTAGCGGTGAAATGCGTAGATATATGGAAGAACACCAGTGGCGAAGGCGGCTGTCTGGTCTGTAACTGACGCTGAGGCTCGAAAGTATGGGTAGCAAACAGGATTAGATACCCTGGTAGTCCATACCGTAAACGATGAATGCTAAGTGTTGGAGGGTTTCCGCCTTTCAGTGCTGCAGCTAACGCATTAAGCATTCCGCCTGGGGAGTACGGTCGCAAGACTGAAACTCAAAGGAATTGACGGGGGCCCGCACAAGCGGTGGAGCATGTGGTTTAATTCGAAGCTACGCGAAGAACCTTACCAGGTCTTGACATACTATGCAAATCTAAGAGATTAGACGTTCCCTTCGGGGACATGGATACAGGTGGTGCATGGTTGTCGTCAGCTCGTGTCGTGAGATGTTGGGTTAAGTCCCGCAACGAGCGCAACCCTTATTATCAGTTGCCAGCATTAAGTTGGGCACTCTGGTGAGACTGCCGGTGACAAACCGGAGGAAGGTGGGGATGACGTCAAATCATCATGCCCCTTATGACCTGGGCTACACACGTGCTACAATGGATGGTACAACGAGTTGCGAACTCGCGAGAGCAAGCTAATCTCTTAAAGCCATTCTCAGTTCGGATTGTAGGCTGCAACTCGCCTACATGAAGTCGGAATCGCTAGTAATCGCGGATCAGCATGCCGCGGTGAATACGTTCCCGGGCCTTGTACACACCGCCCGTCACACCATGAGAGTTTGTAACACCCAAAGTCGGTGGGGTAACCTTCGGGAGCCAACCGCCTAAGGTGGGACAGATGATTAGGGTGAAGTCGTAACAAGGTAGCCGTAGGAGAACCTGCGGCTGGATCACCTCCTTTCTAAGGAATATTACGGAAACCTTACACATGATTGTTGAAACTTTGTTTAGTTTTGAGAGGTCTAACTCTCAAACTTGTTCTTTGAAAACTAGATAATATCAAATATAATTTTTCATAATTAAACCGAGAACACCGCGTTTTTTGAGTTTTTTAAAGAAGTTTTAAATCGCTAAACTCATTAATCGCATTTTCCGTTAGGAAAATGAGGTTAAGTTAACAAGGGCGCATGGTGAATGCCTTGGCACTAGGAGCCGATGAAGGACGGGACTAACACCGATATGCTTCGGGGAGCTGTACGTAAGCTATGATCCGGAGATTTCCGAATGGGGCAACCCAGCAGTTTTAATCAACTGTTACCGCTAGATGAATACATAGTCTAGTCGGAGGTAAACGCTGTGAACTGAAACATCTCATTAGCAGCAGGAATATAAAGAAATTTCGATTCCCTAAGTAGCGGCGAGCGAACGGGGAACAGCCCAAACCAGAGAGCTTGCTCTTTGGGGTTGTAGGACTGAACATTTGAGTTACCAAAACGTTTGATAGTCGAAGGATTTGGGAAAATCCGCCATAGATGGTGATAGCCCAGTAGATTAAATTAAACGTTCTCAGTTCAGGATCCTGAGTACGGCGGAACACGTGAAATTCCGTCGGAATCCGGGAGGACCATCTCCCAAGGCTAAATACTCCCTAGTGACCGATAGTGAACCAGTACCGTGAGGGAAAGGTGAAAAGCACCCCGGAAGGGGAGTGAAATAGTTCCTGAAACCATGTGCCTACAATAAGTCAGAGCGCGTTAATGCGTGATGGCGTGCCTTTTGTAGAATGAACCGGCGAGTTACGATCCCGTGCAAGGTTAAGACTTAAAAGTCGGAGCCGTAGCGAAAGCGAGTCTGAAATGGGCGTTTTTAGTACGAGGTTGTAGACCCGAAACCAGGTGACCTATCCATGTCCAGGTTGAAGGTGCGGTAAAACGCACTGGAGGACCGAACCCGTGTAAGTTGAAAATTGCTGGGATGAGGTGTGGATAGCGGTGAAATTCCAATCGAACTTGGAGATAGCTGGTTCTCTCCGAAATAGCTTTAGGGCTAGCCTCGGATGAAGGATCATGGAGGTAGAGCACTATTTGGACTAGGGGCCCGTCTTGGGTTACTGAATTCAGATAAACTCCGAATGCCATTGATTCATATCCGGGAGTCAGACGATGAGTGATAAGATCCACCGTCGAAAGGGGAACAGCCCAGATCACCAGTTAAGGTCCCTAAATGTATACTAAGTGGAAAAGGATGTGGAGTTGCACAGACAACTAGGATGTTGGCTCAGAAGCAGCCACCATTTAAAGAGTGCGTAATAGCTCACTAGTCGAGTGATTCTGCGCCGAAAATGTACCGGGGCTAAGTATACTACCGAAACTGTGGATGTGACCATTAGGTCACGTGATAGGAGAGCGTTCTAAGGGCGGTGAAGCAAGATCGTGAGGACTTGTGGAGCGCTTAGAAGTGAGAATGCCGGTATGAGTAGCGAAAGATGGGTGAGAATCCCATCCACCGAATGACTAAGGTTTCCTGGGGAAGGCTCGTCCTCCCAGGGTTAGTCGGGACCTAAGTCGAGGCCGAGAGGCGTAGACGATGGATAACAGATTGATATTTCTGTACTAGTTAAATGCGTTTGAACGATGGAGGGACGCAGTAGGCTAAGATGTGCATCCTGTTGGATTAGGATGTCCAAGCAACAAGTCTTTTGATGAGTCAAATGCTTATCAATTTAAGGACAAGTTGTTATGGGGAGCGAAATTTAGTAGCGAAGCGTCTGATGTCACACTGCCGAGAAAAGCTTCTAGTGAGTATTTAACTACCCGTACCGCAAACCAACACAGGTAGTCGAGGAGAGAATCCTAAGGTGAGCGAGTGAACTCTCGTTAAGGAACTCGGCAAAATGACCCCGTAACTTCGGGAGAAGGGGTGCTGATCGCAAGATCAGCCGCAGTGAATAGGCCCAGGCGACTGTTTATCAAAAACACAGGTCTCTGCAAAATCGTAAGATGACGTATAGGGGCTGACGCCTGCCCGGTGCTGGAAGGTTAAAAGGATGGGTTAGCTTCGGCGAAGCTCAGAATTGAAGCCCCAGTAAACGGCGGCCGTAACTATAACGGTCCTAAGGTAGCGAAATTCCTTGTCGGGTAAGTTCCGACCCGCACGAAAGGCGTAACGATCTGGGCACTGTCTCAACGAGAGACTCGGTGAAATTATATTGTCCGTGAAGATGCGGACTACCCGCGACAGGACGGAAAGACCCCATGGAGCTTTACTGTAGCTTGATATTGAGTGTTTGTACAGCTTGTACAGGATAGGTAGGAGCCATAGAAACCGGAACGCTAGTTTCGGTGGAGGCGTTGGTGGGATACTACCCTCGCTGTATGACCACTCTAACCCACACCACTTAGCGTGGTGGGAGACAGTGTCAGGTGGGCAGTTTGACTGGGGCGGTCGCCTCCTAAAGAGTAACGGAGGCGCCCAAAGGTTCCCTCAGAATGGTTGGAAATCATTCGCAGAGTGTAAAGGCACAAGGGAGCTTGACTGCGAGACAGACAGGTCGAGCAGGGACGAAAGTCGGGCTTAGTGATCCGGTGGTACCGTATGGAAGGGCCATCGCTCAACGGATAAAAGCTACCCTGGGGATAACAGGCTTATCTCCCCCAAGAGTCCACATCGACGGGGAGGTTTGGCACCTCGATGTCGGCTCATCGCATCCTGGGGCTGTAGTCGGTCCCAAGGGTTGGGCTGTTCGCCCATTAAAGCGGTACGCGAGCTGGGTTCAGAACGTCGTGAGACAGTTCGGTCCCTATCCGTCGCGGGCGTAGGAAATTTGAGAGGATCTGTCCTTAGTACGAGAGGACCGGGATGGACATACCTCTGGTGTACCAGTTGTGCCGCCAGGCGCATCGCTGGGTAGCTACGTATGGATGTGATAAACGCTGAAAGCATCTAAGTGTGAAACACACCTCGAGATGAGATTTCCCATTCCTTTATGGAAGTAAGACCCCTGAAAGATGATCAGGTAGATAGGTTAGAAGTGGCAGCACGGTGACGTGTGAAGCGGACTAATACTAATCGGTCGAGGACTTAACCAAGTAATTGGTGTTCCGGTAAGATGAAAAATACAATTTGATATTAGCTAGTTTTGAGAGCACAAGTTTCTCAATAGTGTGGCGACGATGGCAAGAAGGATACACCTGTTCCCATGTCGAACACAGAAGTTAAGCTTCTTAGCGCCGAGAGTAGTTGGGGGATCGCTCTCTGCGAGGGTAGGACGTTGCCATGCACATTTGGAGGATTAGCTCAGTTGGGAGAGCGTCTGCCTTACAAGCAGAGGGTCACAGGTTCGAGCCCTGTATCCTCCATTTGAGCCGTTAGCTCAGTCGGTAGAGCATCTGACTTTTAATCAGAGGGTCGACAGTTCGAACCTGTCACGGCTCATTTAACCGCAAGGTTAAATGTAACATTTGAAAATTTAGTTCCAATAGTGTGGTAGCGATGGCGGGAAGGATACACCTGTTCCCATGTCGAACACAGAAGTTAAGCTTCTTAGCGCCGAGAGTAGTTGGGGGATCGCTCCCTGCGAGGGTAGGACGTTGCCATGCACATTTGGAGGATTAGCTCAGTTGGGAGAGCGTCTGCCTTACAAGCAGAGGGTCACAGGTTCGAGCCCTGTATCCTCCATTTGAGCCGTTAGCTCAGTTGGTAGAGCATCTGACTTTTAATCAGAGGGTCGACAGTTCGAGCCTGTCACGGCTCATTGGCACGGTTCAATAGTTAAGTTTTAAAAAGTTTTTATTGCTTTACATGACCTAACATGATAAGATGTTATAGTTGTGGTAATCGTTAAGTCATGCCGACTTAGCTCAGTTGGCAGAGCATCTGTCTTGTAAACAGGGGGTCGGAGGTTCGAATCCTCTAGTCGGCATTAACTGAATAATTATGCGGAAGTAGTTCAGTGGTAGAACATCACCTTGCCATGGTGGGGGTCGCGGGTTCGAATCCCGTCTTCCGCTTTTCAATAAGTGTTGCCGGGGTGGCGGAATTGGCAGACGCACAGGACTTAAAATCCTGCGGTTAGTGATAACCGTACCGGTTCGATCCCGGTCCTCGGCACTTTTATGAAGCACCCATAGCGCAATTGGATAGAGTGTCTGACTACGAATCAGAAGGTTGTAGGTTCGACTCCTACTGGGTGCATATAACGGGAAATAGCTCAGCTTGGTAGAGCACCTGGTTTGGGACCAGGGGGTCGCAGGTTCGAATCCTGTTTTCCCGATTAGATAGTCATTATTGATTATTTATCAAAATCGCGGTGTAGCTCAGCTGGCTAGAGCGTCCGGTTCATACCCGGGAGGTCGAGGGTTCGATCCCCCCTGCCGCGATAGGAATAAGTGCTCGGACCTTTAGCTCAGTTGGTTAGAGCAGACGGCTCATAACCGTCCGGTCGTAGGTTCGAGTCCTACAAGGTCCATCTACTAACAATAGTGGACAAGTTCCTAGTTACAACTTTATATGGAGGATTACCCAAGTCTGGCTGAAGGGAACGGTCTTGAAAACCGTCAGGTGGGTCAAACCACGCGAGAGTTCGAATCTCTCATCCTCCTTTTATTATCGCGGGATGGAGCAGTCTGGTAGCTCGTCGGGCTCATAACCCGAAGGTCGCAGGTTCAAACCCTGCTCCCGCAATTGGTCCGTTGGTCTAGCTGGTTAGGACGCCTGCCTGTCACGCAGGAGATCACGAGTTCGAGTCTCGTACGGACCGTTACACTAAGTAAATATTTTTTATGGCTAAAATGGCTCGGTAGCTCAGTCGGTAGAGCAATGGATTGAAGCTCCATGTGTCGGCAGTTCGATTCTGTCCCGCGCCATAGCATTAAATGATGCGGGTATAGTTTAGTGGTAAAACGACAGCCTTCCAAGCTGTAGTCGCGAGTCCGATTCTCGTTACCCGCTTTTATTAGGGGCCTATAGCTCAGTTGGTGAGAGCGCACGCCTGATAAGCGTGAGGTCGATGGTTCAAGTCCATTTAGGCCCATTGGAGAAGTACTCAAGTGGCTGAAGAGGTGCCCCTGCTAAGGGTATAGATCGCGCAAGCGGTGCGAGGGTTCGAATCCCTCCTTCTCCGTTAGTTCCATATATAAACATGACCCCTTGGTCAAGTGGTTTAAGACACTGCCCTTTCACGGCAGTAACATGGGTTCGAATCCCGTAGGGGTCATTATACAAATTATCGCGGGATGGAGCAGTCTGGTAGCTCGTCGGGCTCATAACCCGAAGGTCGCAGGTTCAAACCCTGCTCCCGCAATTGGTCCGTTGGTCTAGCTGGTTAGGACGCCTGCCTGTCACGCAGGAGATCACGAGTTCGAGTCTCGTACGGACCGTCTTATTGAACTGATATTCTTATAGAATATCAGTTTTTTTGTGGTCTTTATTTTATGCCAAACCAAAAGCATCCAAACCGCAAGATAACATTGGTTTGGATGCTAAAGTTAAATTTTGAAATTATGATTTTAATGAACGAACAAAGGCGTAACGACTTTCGTGGTAATCGTAATCCGAGCTAAGGTACTTAGCAAAGGGCTTGAAAGACTCGCTCCGTAACCAAACTGCATATTCAGAATCACTATGCCAATTAGTTACAATCACGAAAGCAGCATTGTTTTTGGCTTCACGTAAAATCCAAAAGTGCTTAAGGCCATTGGGCTTTTCGAAATCAGCCCGAAAAGCTGAAAATTTAGAATTGAAGACTTTTTGTTCTTCAATTGGTAGATCGACAAAAATAAAACTAGTCATGCCATGCCAATCTTCATTACCTTTAGCAAGTAGCACATCATAAGCGACGGGGCTGGCAAAAACAGTATTATCGCCAGAAAGATCAAGTAGCATATAGCGATCTTCCGTAGCGTTGGCTTGCATGAGTAGTAAGTCGCGGTCCGCATGCTTTTGTTGAATCATCGTCAAAATTTTACGGGTACCAAATGTTGCTGAAATAGATTTACTCATCATTATCACTCCTTAAATTATTACACTTATTATTATACGTGTTTTCTAAAACAATTGAAAATATGTTAGGTGAACGGTTTCAATTTTCTTAAAATCTAAGTTAGAATAGAGCCAGAAGGGAATGGTAATAATGAAATTAACAGTATTAGGATATTATGGTGGCTATCCCTATAACGGTGTCGGGACAAGTGCTTATTTAGTTACGGCTGGAAATTACCAACTATTATTAGACTGTGGTTCTGGCGCGTTGAATGCTTTAGAGGAAATTCTCGATCCTTTGCAGCTAGATGCCGTTTTATTAACCCATTATCATCATGACCATACAGCCGATGTCGGTGTTTTACAATATTATTGGCAATTACGTCAAGGCAAGCGTAAAACGCCAATTCTGCCCATTTATGGTCATACTGAAGACCCCTTGAACTTTGGGGCACTGACTTGGGCCGGTGCAACTGAAGGTCGTGCATATGACGTAGCAGCGGTTAACCAGATTGGTCCATTCGATGTGACTTTTATGAAGACCAAGCATCCGGTCCCAGCTTTTGCGGTCAAATTAGTTGAACGGGAGACTGGTGAACAATTGACCTTCTCAGCGGATACAGCTTGGATACCAGAATTAGCTGAATTCGCAGCCGAATCTCAGTTATTAATGACGGATACTAATTTTACGGCTGATAAGACAGGGAAAATGTGGCATATGACCACGGCACAATCAGGTGCAGTTGCCAAGCAAGCGCACGTTAAGCAGCTATTGTTAACACATTTACCACAGGATGTTGATGTTGAGCAATTACGAACTGAAGCTCAGACGACTGCTGGACCAGAAATTCCAGTCGTTGTTGCAAAAAAATATTTACAATTAGCATTAGATTAATTATATAATTCTAAGCCAAGTCGTGAAGATTTGGCTTTTTAATTTGTTTTAATTGTCTTATGTTTATAAACATAATAAGCCATTTCTAAATTGTGCACTATTAAATAAACGACGAAATAGTGATGATTTGTATTTATTAGCTCGATATAGAACATATTAAAGAGATATGTATAATATGTTTAAAAATTAGATTAAATTATTTTTAGGAAAAGTATTCACAATTATAGTAAAAAAAGGTATAATATTATTTGTAGCAAAGAATAGATGTTGGCGACGCAAAAGGAGGATACTCAATGGTTACTTTATATACTTCACCAAGTTGCACCTCATGTCGAAAAGCAAAAGTTTGGTTAAAGGTGCACGATATCGATTTTGTTGAACGCAATATTTTTTCCAATCCGCTCTCAATTGAAGAAATTAAAGGTATTTTGCAAATGACTGAGGATGGCACGGAAGAGATTATTTCGACACGGTCCAAGGCTTTTCAGAAATTGCAAGTAGACATTGATGATATTTCTTTAAATCAACTTTATGAGTTGATCAGTCAGGATCCTAGTTTATTGCGTCGACCGATTATGTTAGATGAAAAACGGCTACAAGTTGGCTATAATGAAGATGAAATTCGGCGCTTCTTACCACGTAAAATTCGGACGTTAGCCTTACTAAAAGCACAACAACTCGCAAATTTATAACTTAAACAATTGGCTAATTGGGTGACTAATTTAGTCAATTTTTTTATTTTCAGATAGATTACTTTACAATGCGCTAAAATAAGTTAAAATTATGATAGTGATTATGGCCCTTGACACTTAGAAAGGGGTGGATCTGCAATGGAGATGGAACGAATCAATGAAGATACGATTCGAGTTCTAATCGGCAACGATGATCTCAATGAGCGCGGTATTCGCGTACTGGATTTACTGGGGAATCATAAGCAAATTGAAAGTTTCTTTTATAGTATCTTAGAAGAAGTTGATGTTGATCATCAATTTCAAGATAATGATGCGGTAACATTCCAAGTTTTACCTAATCGAAATGGGTTAGAATTATTTATTAGCAAGAATAGTGAGAGCTTGCAGGATACGATTGCTAAGACGACCGATTCGTCCGATCAATCAGATGACCATGCGATGCAAGATGATGTTTCAGATTATTTAAAGCGTAAATTAATGCAAACTGATACTGATGATAATGATCAACCACAAGGGGTCAAGCACAATCAGACTAAGGATACGAATGATTTAGATCCGTATATTGATGATCCTGATACACCAACCAAAGAATTCGTATTGCAGTTTGATAATTTTGAAGATGTGATTTCATTGGCACATATTTTCCGGCCGGAAGGTTTGGCGTCAAATTTATTCAAATATCGTGATAAGTACTATTTGGAACTTGTCTTCTTTGTTGACCAGTCTTCTAGTGGTGTCATTAAAGATGATGTGGCCGTTGTGCTGGAATACGCCAACGCCACTAAGGTAACGGCAGATGTTTTACTAGAACATGGTGAAAAGATTATGTCGAATGCCGCTTTAGAAACTGTTCGTCATTACTTTAAATAGTGTTAAAAAAGTCGCTACCGATTTTGGGGCGGCTTTTTTAGTGGGGATAAACGGCATTTACGGAGTTGGTGGGTAAAGGGAGCGTGACGACTATGTTGATGGCTCATGATGAACAGCACCACTTAATTGCGGCAGCCAATGCACTACGCCAGACAACCTATCGTTGCCCGGGTTGCCGGGCACCTGTGCGATTAAAGCACGGCTCCGTCATGGTTGCCCATTTTGCCCATCAATCAGTCCAGGAGTGCCACACTTTTTCAGAAGGGGAGACGGCTGAACATTTACAAGGGAAACAACAATTAGCGGCGTGGTTTAAGGCCAGTGGTTATACGGTTCAATTAGAAGCCCCCTTGCCAGCAATCCATCAACGACCGGATATCTTAGTGCAATTAGGTCAGCATCAACCGCTTGCGTTAGAATTTCAATGTTCACCATTGTCAGTTGAACGTTTAGCTGAACGCACACAAGGTTATCGCAATCATGGCTATCGTGTCTTATGGCTGTTGGGGTCACCTTATCAACGAGCGTTACGGATCAATGCCAAAGCTTTGAAGTTCTTACACTATAATCAGCAATGGGGCTGTTACTTGGCTTTTTGGCAGGTCAATCTTAACGGCCTATTGTTGGTCTTGAACTTAGCCACGTATGATGGAGAACCACTGACATATCAACGCCAGCTGGTATTAGCTAAAACGACATCGGTGTTAGGCATGCTAGCTTACCAACCAGACTTGGTTGCGCCAATGCAAGTTCCAGCACGTTATCAAATGTATCAACAGCGCTTAACGCTAGGCCGCTTAGCACATCAGGCATCAGCTATTAAGTTACAAAAAATTTGCTATGCTCAAGGTGGAACGCTGAGTCAACTGCCAGCTTGGGTTGTCCCCGTAAGTGCGAAACCACCAATCTTACGGACGGCCTATCTTGTCTGGTATTTGCAACTTTTCATCCAATTACGTCGGCAGCCCATGGTCCTTAGTATGGTTCAATTAACTACGGTTATTTGGGAGACCTTACAGCCTTTATTGGCTTTAAGGTCATGTTTGCCTACTAAAAATGGCTTATCCCGCCAGCTAATCATTGCCGTTGTGCATGAGTTAAAGCAAGCACAGGTGATTGAATCAGAAGGGACTGACTGGCGTTTAAATCCAACTCAGCTTAAATGGCAGTCCCACTAAAATTGAGACAAGTAAGCCAGTGCTGATAGAATTTTGTGTTAATCTAAATTATATCAATTTAATTGGAGGGACTAACATATGGTAGCAACGAAGCACCTACCGACGCGGTCAGCCGTCCCGACGCAACTGACCTGGGACTTAACGCCCATTTATGCAGATCAAGCCGCTTATGATGCGGATGTTAAACAAATTCAAGTGGCTTTGCCAACGGTTTCAGCTTTAGCTGAACATTTTACAGATTCGGCAACGACTGTTTTAGCAGGGATTCAAGGTGTTTTAGACCTGTATCGGCGGTTAGAAAAAGTCGCCGTTTATGCGAGCTTAAAGAGTGATCAAGATACAGGTAATAGTCAAAATCAGGCATTAGATGATCAAGCGGGGAGCTTGACGGCGCAAGTTTCATCAGCGACCGCTTGGTTTGAACCCGCAATTTTAACGTTGACACCGGCGCAATTGGACACGTATTTGGATGATAATGTCGCTTTACGTGATTATCGCCATTTATTAGACACCGTGCGGTTACAAAAAGGGCACGTCTTATCAACCGCTGAAGAATCGCTTTTAGCTGGGGCCAGTGATATCTTTGCGGCTTCTGAAAAAACTTTTGGTGTGTTGAATAATGCAGATTTTGAATTCCCAGTTGTTAATGATGAACAAGGTAATCCCGTTAAGTTATCACAGGGCGTTTATGGCGTCTTACTGGAATCAGTTAACCCCGCTGTTCGCCGTGAAGCTTTTACGGCATTATATCAAGTTTATTCTCAATTTCGGCGGACGTTGGCCACTACTTTGGCTAGCCAAGTGAAAGTGCATAATTTTGTGGCCCAAGCGCATCACTATCCAGATGCCCGGACGGCAGCTTTAAGTGCGAATCAAATTCCAACCCAGGTTTATGACACGTTAGTTACGACGGTCGATGACCATTTAGACTTACTTCATCGCTATGTCGCACTCCGAAAATCAATTTTAAACGTTGATGAGTTGCATATGTATGATTTATATACACCATTAACTGGGCAACCAGAATTGACCTATACTTATGAACAGGCCCAAGCGACTATCTTAAAGGCGTTAAAAGTTCTCGGCCCTGATTATTTAAAAGCAGTCAAAACAGCCTTTAATTCACGCTGGATTGACGTTGTGGAGAACCAAGGTAAACGGAGTGGGGCCTACTCGTCGGGAATGTATGATACGGCGCCTTATATTTTATTGAATTGGCAAGATAATATCGATAATTTATATACGTTGGTCCATGAAATGGGTCATAGTATGCATTCGTATTTTACGACGCATCAACAACCTTATCAGTATGGCGATTATGCGATTTTCGTGGCTGAAATTGCTTCCACGACAAATGAAAATTTGCTGACCAATTATCTGTTAGCCCATGAAACTGATCCTAAGGTTCGTGCTTACGTGCTTAACTATTATTTGGATGGTTTTAAGGGGACTTTATTCCGACAAACGCAGTTCGCTGAATTTGAGCAGTGGTTACATGAACAAGCAGCTGCGGGTCAAGCGTTAACGGCTGACCGACTTTCAGCACACTATCTAAAGCTCAATCAGCACTATTATGGCGATGCTGTAGTCAGCGATCCTCAAATTGCGGATGAGTGGGCACGAATTCCACATTTCTATTATAATTATTATGTTTATCAATATGCGACTGGTTTTGCTGCTGCGTCAACGCTGGCTCAAAAGATTTCCACAAATGAACCAGGAGCGGTTAAAGCGTATCTGAGCTATTTGAAGGCTGGCTCTTCCGAATTTCCAATTGAGGTGATGCGAAATGCGGGCGTAGATATGACACAGTCAGCTTATTTAACAGCTGCCTTTACTGTTTTTGAACAACGGTTAACTGAATTTGAACAATTAATTAAAGCCTAATTAAAGCCATACTAAAAGGCCTAGAAACTCATTCTAGGCCTTTTAGTATGGCTAATAATTGCAATAACTAAGTTGGTTATAACACGTGCAATTGCGTTGCATCTAAATCAGTAAAGCCCGCTTGTTGATGGGCTAGGTCGTTAAATGGATCTAAACGACCGTTAACTAAATTAAACAAGGTTGTGTAGTTAAATTGTTCCAATAAAACCCCATAATCATATTGATCACAGTCGAAAACAACTGCGGATGAAGCTTCGGTAATATTCATCTCGGAAGCTAATCGTTGGTCGGCATGAAAGGCTTGCTTTGCTAAGCGGCCATTACGATCCTCCATAAACATATCAAGGTCAATCTGGCATTGTTCGGCAACGGACTGTACTAAGGTTTCCGAATAACGTTGTCCCGCTTTCAACATGGCATCTTGAAGGGCGATTAAAAAGTTACGGCCGCGTTTTTTACCTTGAAAAAGGGCGGCTTTATAATCTAAGATGACCCGGTACAATGTCTGCGATTGCTGATTCTGAGCTTGCCAGTCAGCGGTTTGAATACCCTGACTTTTAAGCGCTTTTTGCACCACGTTGATATTTAGTAAGGGGATGAATTGAAATCGAATTTGTTTATCCGAATCGTTGGCTAACCGCAAAACATTTTTTTCATCACGGACACATTGAGTTGCCAATGGATTTACAAATAAATACACTTCTAACACGTCATAATTCCTCCATTTTCGCTTTTCGCGTCATAGTGCAGAATACCAAATGAACCATGGTATTTGCAAGTCTTAAATTTCATAATTATTTTTATACTAATTTCAGTTAAATCGTAACTTCAAATAAACCTTCGACTGTTATCATGCACCGATTTAAGTGATTCGTAAAGTAATTTGCTCTTGACTAATGGGTTTGTAAGGTTGTTGCAATCATTTATTAAACTGGGAAGCCTGCGCTTTTTATTCTGCGAAATTATGGTAGAATTTTATAGGTATAGTTTTTAAACGGAGGTGCCACAATGGAAGACTGGAACCATTTTTTATTGCCTTATCAGCAAGCTGTGGATGAGTTAAAAGTTAAGTTACGGGGAATGCGGAAACAATTTCGGGACTTAAACCAACACGAACCCATTGAATTTGTGACGGGACGGGTGAAGCCCATTGACAGTATCAAGGAAAAAGTGGTGCGGCGCAAGGTTCAAGAAGAGCGATTAGAACAAGATATGCAGGATATCGCTGGTCTGCGAATCATGTGTCAGTTTGTCGAGGATATCTATCAAGTGGTGGATTTATTGCGTAAGCGCACGGACATGACAATTCTAGAAGAGCGCGACTATATTAGTAATGAAAAGCCATCTGGTTATCGGTCTTATCATATCGTGATTGAATATCCGGTCCAAATGGTGGGTGGCGAAAAGAAAATTTTAGCAGAAATTCAAGTTCGCACTTTGGCAATGAATTTTTGGGCGACAATTGAACATTCTTTGAATTATAAGTATCAAGGTGATTTTCCAGAAAGTCTCAGCCAACGGTTACAACGGGCGGCGGAAGCAGCTTTTAGTTTAGATAAAGAAATGTCCGAAATTCGGGAAGAAATTCAAGAAGCACAGAGCTTATTCTCATATGGCAAAGGGACGCCGACAAGTGAAGCGCCCACACCGACAAAGGAAGATCAATAAGTCATGAAAGTAACGATATTTGCTAACTCAAATCAAAAAACCAAAAAAGTGGCAGCAGAACTACATACAAAATTAATCGCGGCAGGGTTTGAAATTGATGATATTTCACCAGACGTTGTGTTAACGGTCGGCGGCGACGGCACGCTCTTGTCAGCCTTTCATCACTACAGTAACATGGTTGATCAGGTTCGTTTTGTCGGCGTGCATACGGGGCATTTGGGCTTCTATACTGACTGGCGTGATTACGAGATTGATCAATTGGTTGCTGGCTTATTGGATGACAATGGTCAAAGTGTCACGTATCCGTTGTTATCAATTGAAATTACGTATGCGGATACCGAGGAGACAGATCATTATCTGGCGTTGAACGAGTCAACGTTAAAGAAGCTTGGGAGTACGATGGTAGCGGATGTCTTTATCCAAGATGACTTATTCGAACGATTTCGAGGCGATGGCCTATGCGTGTCTACGCCGACTGGATCAACAGCTTATAATAAGTCAGTTGGCGGCGCTGTGATTCATCCACGCTTGGATGCGTTACAGATGGCTGAAATCGCCTCAATCAATAATCGTGTGTTTCGAACGTTAGGGTCGCCAGTAATTGTGGCGCCCTATGAAACAATTACGATTAAGCCGCAACAACAGTCGCATTTTATTTTTACGGCGGATCAGATGGATACGCAACCACGACCAATTAAACAAATTCGGTATTCAATTGCAAATCGGCGGATTGCCTTTGCACAGCATCGGCATAATCGCTTTTGGCGTCGAGTGGGCACATCCTTCATCGGATTGGATGAAAAATGAGGTTTACGTGGATCAATCAAATGACGACGCCGGTTAAAGTTAAGACTATTTTGGCGCAACATGGGGTTACCCGCAGCTTACTAAAAAAGGTGAAGTTTCATGGGGGCGCCATTTTGGTTAATGAGCAGCCTGTTTTAGCAATTCATATGCTAACGGGTGGGGAGACCGTTACAATGGTGACGCCACGTGAAGTTGGCAACGACCACCTAGGCGTTTCAACGCTACCAATTACGGTCCTATATGAAGATCGTGATTATTTGATTGTGAATAAGCCTGCTGGGGTGGCGTCCGTGCCAGCGCATTTGTATCCGGACAACACCTTAGCTAATCGGGTTAAAGGCTATTATCAAGCACATGGCTATGACAATGAAGTCGTGCACATTACGACGCGTCTCGATCGGGATACTAGTGGGATTGTCTTGTTTGCTAAACACCACTTTGCTCATTCGGTCATTGACCGCCAATTAAAAGCACACGCGATGCGCAAGATGTATCTAGCAGTTGTTAGCGGAACGTTACCAGTTGACCATGGTTGGCTAGATCAACCGATTGGTCGCGCGCCGGGTTCATTTATTAAGCGTGCCATTACACCGGACGGGAAGCCCTCATTAACGGAATACTGGGTCGTCAAACGACTCCCAACGATGACCGTCGTCCGGGTTCGCTTACACACTGGGCGTACGCATCAAATTCGGATTCACTTTGCAGCAGCTGGTCATCCGTTAGTTGGCGATGAATTGTACGAAGGACCTTGGTCGCCGTTCATTCAACGGCAGGCATTGCATTGTATGCAGTTAGAATTTGAGGATCCTTTTATTCAGCAGACGTTAACAACCTTTGCGCCGTTACCGGCAGATTTGGCTAACTTAATTAAGTCCAATTAAAAAATCGTTTAACGACAACTTTACTAAGCTGTCGTTAAACGATTTTTTTAATAGGCGATAATTTTTGTCCCGTGTGCTTGGGGGACATTTAAAGTGGTTGTAATTTGATCGACATTCGCGGCAGTAATGCCACCACCAGGTAAGATTTGAATCCGTCCTGCGGCTAATTGCAAGGTCGCTTGCAACGTTGGTAAGCAGGCTTCAATAGGGGTGCTCAAAGGACCACCATGAGTTAAAATTCGGTCCACTTGATGGGCCACTAACCACTCTAGGGCTGGTGCCTGTTGGTCAGGTGCTAAGGCATCAAAAGCCATGTGGAAAGTCACATTCATGCCACCAGCAGCGCCAATTAATAGGGCCATGGCTTCTGTGTCTAATTGGCCGTCTGCAGTTAATGCGCCTAAGGCCACGCCATCGACGCCTAAGGCCTGGGCTTGTAGCAGATCGGCTTCCATGATTTTCAGTTCGGTATCATTATAAACGAAGTTACCACCTCGTGGTCGGATCATCGCAATTAAGGTGACGCCATGTTCTTGAGTGTACTTAGCGGCTTCAGCCATGACGCCACGGCTAACAGTCGTGCCACCGACGGCTAAATTATCATTTAATTCAATCCGTTGGGCGCCAGCAGCAATTGCTGCTGGCAGGTTAGTATAGTTTTCAAGGGCGACTTCTTTTAATAGCATATCAGTTAATCATCCTTTACTTTGCGAATAGAACGCAAACGCCTTCGGGAACGGTGAGGTCTTTTTGCAATAAGCTGAGTTTACCAGAGCTTAGATCACGTTCGTACAGCGTTGCATTATCAGTGTTCTGATTGACAACGACGACGAATGCTTCAGTTGCATCTAAGTCAAAATCGCGAGGAAAATCGCCTTCAGTACTGATTTCTTGAATCAGAGTCAGGTGAGCATCAGCTGCGACTGCAAAAACAGCTAAACTGTTATAACCGCGATTGGAAACGTAGAGGTAATGGCCATCGTTGCTTAAGCGGATTGCGGCAGCACCGTTATGGTCAGTGTAATCTTCAGGAATGGTTTTGACAGTTCCTAGTTGCATGAAGCTACCGGTAGCTGAGTCATAGGCGAGACTGGCTACTTGGCTGGATAGTTCGCCAGCTAAGAGCGCGTGGGTACCATCTGGCGTAAAGACTAAGTGGCGGGGGCCAAAACCAGGCGTTAATGTTAAGACTGATTGAGCAGTTAACTTACCAGCGGCGCTTACATTATAAACGTAAACTTTATCACTACCAAGGTCAATCGCAACGAGGCGGTTATCTGGTGTTAAGTCGGTGTAGTGAATATGCGCACTATCTTGTTCTGGCCGAGGGCCATTACCGGTATGGGTCAGCTGGTCAACTAATGTTAAGTCACCATTTTCAGCAATCGTCATGACGCTAGCGGTGCCTTGATGATAATTGGCGCTGTAGACTAATTGGCGGGCTTCATCAACTGCGACGTAAGCGGGCGGCGTGCCGGGAGCCACAACTTTGTTTAAAGGGGTGGCGCCTTGGTCAGTTAATTGCCAAGCAGCAACACCACCTTGATCAGCGTCTTTAGCCACGCTGTATAACCGATTTTTAGCAGATAAAGCTAAGTAAGTTGGGTTAGCGGTTTTGGCTAAGAGGCCATCATTAGTTAATGTTTTTGCCGTGGTGTCCAGGGTGCCTTGATAAATCCCCTGACTCGTTTTTTTCGTATAAGTTCCAAATAGAATTTTTTCTTGCATGCAAAAAAGCCTCCTCAATAATTAGTTTTAGTATAGCATAAGTTAACGGCTTGTAAGCGATGACAAATTGGCGTGAAACATTTAGGCTATGCTACAATTAAGACATCTAATATAAAGAATGGGGTTTTGTAACTATGGCAACGACAGCAACGGTACAATCAATTGGACAACAAGCCATTTCACCAGCGGAACCAATTTTAATCTTATTTAATGAAACGGCCACTGCCGCTTTACAACAGATTGCGATCATTCAAAAGTTTGCACAGCCAGTGACCGACTTGGCATTACAGATTGGCAGTACAGTGCAAATTGATGATCAAAAGTTTACGGTTGCTTATGTGGGTGAACTGGTGAATACGAGCCTCGCAAGTATTGGGCATGCTACGTTATACTTTACTGAGGTTCCTACTAAACCGATGCAAAACGGCGTTTACTTAGCACCAACGACGTTACCCACAATTAAAGTTGGGAGTGTTATTACGTATCGCGCATAATTAAAAAGGGGGCGGTAATTTGAAAGATCAACCAAGCCGAAAGCGGTGGACGAGTACCAAAACAATCCGCACACTGGTTATTATTTTATTAGTGTTGGCCTGTTTCTTTTTAGGAAAACAAGTTGATTGGCTATTGACCCCGGTGCAGCAGTTCTTTAGCATTGTTGGGTTTCCGATTGTGTTAGCTGGGGTGTTGTATTACTTGATGAATCCGCTCGTTGATCGGTTGGAAACGAAGTACCACATTCGGCGTACTTGGACGATTATTGCGTTATTTGTGATTATTTTAGGGCTGATTATTTGGGGGATTGTTGCGATTATTCCGACGATTCGCACTCAGACTTTGGCGATCATTAATGAATGGCCAAAATATTGGCAAAATGCTAGTAGCGAGGTCAATCACTGGTTAAATGATCCAAAATTATCAGCGTTACGTGATCAAGTCGATCAATGGAATACGGATACGAGTAAGTTATTAAATGGTAAGGTCACTAAATATTTAACTGGGACGGTCTCCTCGATTACGAGTGTGGTGAGCACTGTAACGACGGTTATTATCGGGCTAATTACGATGCCATTTATTTTATTCTACCTGTTAAAAGACGGGCATCAATTGCCGAAGTATTTAGTGAAGTTCATCCCTGACAAGGGCCGAACCAGCTTCTTACAAATGCTGACCGAAATTAATACGCAAGTTAGTAACTACATCCGTGGTCAATTAACCGTTGCTTTCTTTGTCGCAGTGATGTTTGCGATTGGGTATTGGGTGATTGGCCTAAAATTCGCTTTAACATTAGGGATTGCGGCGGGAATTTTGAACTTAATTCCATATCTGGGATCGTTTCTAGCAATGGTTCCGTCGGTTGTGATTGCGATGGTCATTTCACCGTGGATGTTAGTTAAGGTGTTAATCGTCTTTGCAATCGAGCAAACGATTGAAGGCCGCGTGATTTCACCGTTAGTTTTAGGCAGTAGCTTGGCGATTCATCCGGTGACCATATTGATTGTGTTATTAGCCGCAGGGAAAATCTTTGGGTTATTGGGTGTAATCTTTGGGATTCCCGGGTACGCTATCTTGAAAGTGTTGATTACCCATTTATTTACGTGGTATCGGCACCAATCGGGACTGTACGAAGCGGATGATTGAGTCAATATGGGTGCGGGCTTAGTATGACTCGCAGCTAGAATCTTGTTACTGAGAGTGGCACTGAACGGCGGCAAGAATGTTAGTTAAGTCAATCAATTGAGGCAAAAAATGGCAGAATTAATTTGGATGGGTTGCGTCGTTGTGACGTCAGTTTTGGCTTTTATCAATAGGCTGAAGTTAAGTAAATATAGTGAAGCGATTGTGAATGGTACGTTAGTGAGCACTGAGGAATTGGATTTGTTAACGGCAACTTATCACCGGCAGCTGTTGTTTAATCGGGAACAGCCACTCGTGCATCGCTATCAACAACGTTATCGGTATGCGCTGATTATCTTTTATGTGAACTTAGTGGTGAGTTTAGGTGGCTTACTGCTATTATTGACGAAGTTACCATTATGGGGGGCGTTTGCAGCCTTGGCAGTAGTGACCTTTGGACTAGGCAGTGGATCGATTTATAGTATGGCGCATACGCTACGTCAATTGCGACAACTTTATCGGCAGCATCAGTTGTTATTATCGCAGAACATTCCTAGCTTTCATGGTCATTCGCAGGCACGATCAATAGCGACATTAGTTTATTTGTGGTTATTACAAGTTGAAACGTGTGGCTTTATGTTGTGGCTGAGCTGGCTTGCTTATGAGATCAACTCGTTTTAAAGGTGGATTAAACTGGTTAACTTTTTAGTTAGCCAGTTTTTATTTCTGGGCTTAGTTAAGAGCTAAATCAGCCACCACAAAAAATAACCACCCGTTTTAGGGATGGTTATGATTTTAGTCGGTGAAATTACCAGCTGGCTTTCTTGACACCAGGAATTTGACCGGCATGTGCTAAGCGTCGGAAGTTCAACCGGGACATCCCAAACTTTCGTAAATAAGCGTGGGGACGACCATCAAGGTGATCCCGACGATGAATACGAACAGGCGAAGCGTTGCGTGGTAAGGTTGCTAACCCAGCGTAATCGCCGGCAGCCTTCATGGCAGCGCGCCGGTCGGCATAACGGGCAACTGTGGCTTCGATGCGGCGTTCTTTAGCAATTTTAGATTTTTTAGCCATTTTAACTTATGCTCCTTTGCAATTGAATTTTAGATGCGATTCATTAGCAAAGCATTCGGAACAACAATTAGTGTTTTTTTAGAACGATATTTAATCTATCATAGCTAAATCGTAATAGCTACTATTTTGTTCCAATCCGGTGGAAGGACTATGGTATGATTGATTTAAATCAATTTAGAGAGTGTGAAAATAGTGAATAAAATGGCGCGCGGTATTCAGTTTGTCCAAGCTAATCTGGGCTTGTTTCGGTGTTTAGTTTGTGACCAACCTTATGACCGGATTGAAGGACAGAGTGTCGGTTGTGTTAATGGCCATCAACTTGATTTTTCCAAAAAAGGGACGTTGTATTTTTTGACGCATCAAGTGCAAAGTGAATATGATGCGGCGATGTTAGCAGCGCGGCGACGAATTCTACAGGCTGGCTTTTTTCGGCCAATTGTTGAAGCAATCAATGCCCAATTACCGGCAAGTCCACAACGGATTTTAGATATCGGTAGTGGGGAAGGGACGCCATTAGCCGATTTGTTGCAATTGCATCAACAACCAAAAGATGTGGGAATTGGGTTTGATATTAGTAAGGCGGGGGTAAATCTTGCAACCCAGTTACCCACGGCGGCTTACTATTGTGTGGCTGATTTGGCCCAGCTCCCCTTTACAGCCCAGTCTTTTACAGCAATCATGGATGTCTTTTCACCATCCGCTTATCAGGAATTTGAACGGGTCTTGGTACCGGGTGGCCGACTATTAAAGGTTATTCCAAATAGTGACTATTTAGTGGAATTACGGCATTTATTATTCAAGCCAACAGACCGTCAATATCATTATGATAATCAGCGGGTCTTAGATTTGTTCCAGCAACACTATCCCCATGCCACCCAACAACGGATTCATTATGAATTTGATTTAGGGGCGGTTGATTTTGCTGACTTATTGGTGATGACACCCTTACATTGGGGGGCCAATGCGGCTAGTTTAGCTGCGGCAACCGCGACTGGTTTGGACAAAATCACGGTCGATGTTAGTTTGTTAACGATGACCAAGTAGTTGCAACCCGACGGATGCTTGCATGATTGTAAAACGGGTGTTAAGATAACCCATGAGAAATCGTTTGATAGCTAACATCGGTGTAAATCGTTGGTGACTACCGAGTTGTACTTCATTAACGTAGCGTTTCGCCGTGCCCACACCGAAATACTACGTTTTTTTATTAGCTTGTATTTATCGTAGATTAACAAATTTAATATCAAAAAAAGGCATCAGGGATAAACTCTGATGCCTTTTTAGGCTTGAAAGATAGCTGAAATGGCCAATTTAAACAGTTTGCCGGCGCTGCCAATAACGACCACCCAGACCCAGAATTAAGCCAATTAGAGCTGGAACAGTCCAGCCAAGACCGAGTTCTGCCAATGGTAAGGAGGCATTTAAATGCACCAGGACACGTAGCCAATGGGCTTGGCGCAAGGATTGTGGTAAGGCGACTAAGCCTGCTAGCAATGCGGGAATTAACGTCCAAGCGGTGGTCATCGCAAATAACCAGCGAGACGTGCCCAGCCATGGTGAGAGCACAGCCAATGAAATAAGGACAATTGCGAGTGGATACAGGCTCATTAAAATGGGCGTTGAGTACGTAATTAATTGCGTGAGACCGATATTAGCTAAAATAGCTGGAATTAAACAAGCCCCACTAATTAAAAAAATGTAGGAAACTTTAGGAAACATGGTGTGTAATGTGTCACCAAAAGCCGCAGTCAATCCGACGGCCGTTTTGAGACATGCGGTGATGACAATCAAAGCTAAGAGCGCATTCCCAAAGCGACCGAAGTAGGCATGCGCAATCTGTGCCAAGGTAATCCCACCGTTACTTGCGGGACTAAAGCGCCCTAAACTCATTGTCCCAATCACGGCTAATAAAGTATAGATCAAGGCCATGAGTGCCATACTGATTAGACCAGCTTTGATAGTGTCAGTGGCAATTTGTTTTGGTTCGGTGACGCCCAATCCACGAATCGCATCAACCACGATAATACCAAAGGCTAAAGCCGCCAAGGCATCCATGGTATTATAGCCTTCAGTGAATCCGGTTAAAATGGGATGGGTAACGTAAGCGCCTTGGGCTACGACGTTGAAATTGCCCAACGGTTTAACGAGGGCGACTAACATCAGACTACCTAATAAAAGCAAAAAAATTGGTGTTAACCATTTGCCAATATAAGTCATGATTTGGCCTGGATTGCGCGCTAACCCCCAAGTAACGCCGAAGAAGCCTAAGGAAAAGGCTAGTAAGGCCCAAGATTGCTGCGATTTGGTTAAAAACGGCACTAATCCGATCTGAAAGGCCGTGGTCGCTAACCGCGGCATTGCAAATAGTGGACCTAAAGTGAAGTACAACAGGATTGTAAAAATATAGGCGTAAGGCCGACTTACCTTTGTTGCGAGTGCAAAAACGCCGGCACTGCGCGTTAGTCCAATCCCAATTACGCCCAACAATGGTAAGCCAATACCTGTAATTAGAAGACCGATAATCGCTGGCCCGACATGTTGGCCGGCCTGTTGCCCAAGATAAATTGGAAAAATTAAATTACCAGCGCCAAAAAATAAGCCAAATAACATGGTACTAATAAAGAGCAATTGACGACCGGTTAAACGGTTTTGCATGGAATCACTACTTTCATGACAGAATTGAATAAGATTTAGCTTAGCATGTTTCCGTGAAGAAAAGATTAAAGCCGGCTAATTTAGGCACATAAAAAAAGAACTTAGTCCCGAATGAAGCGGGGTTAAGTTCTGCGAATAATGTTTACTGATTAGCAACTGTAAAACGAGTTTGATGGTGTTGTGGGTGTTCAATTTCATCTAAGACTGCAACAGCCATGGTCCCACTTGTTGTGACTGATTGACCTTGCGCGTTAACGAGTAACGTGTCGGTCCCAATGATAGCTGGAGTTGCCGGGCCATCATGAAAGTCAGCGGCTGGTGAAATCCCGACCCAGCTCACGTTGGTGACTGTCCGTAAGAAGGTAAGTTCGCTCAACTGATTTTTAGGAATTGCAACAAAGGCATCATTAGCAGGGTCACTTTCAATATCACGAACAACTAAATGATGGTCATCGCCAGTTGTTAAGCTTCCGGCACCTAAAATAAAGACTAAGCGTGGTGCCGTCGTTTGCCGTAAAGTGGCAACCAGTTTAGTGGCTAAGTCCACGTGTAAGTATGCATGGTCGGGGGCGCTTGCCATGGCATCAACGACGATATCAACTGCTGAGAGGTCGGCCTTAGTTAGGCTAAAGGCATCTTTAACTTGTGTCGTTAAGTTAGCATGTGCCGGTAGGGCGGCTAACTTTTCAGCGGAACGGGCCACGGCCAAAACTTGATGGCCACGGTCAAGGGCGGTTGTAACTAAGGCACTTCCGGTCATACCGGTGGCGCCGATAATCATAATTTTCATTATTTGAATTCCTCCTTTATTTAAGTCACAAGTTCAGTATAGAGAAAGTTCGGTAGGTTAGCGAATAATCAGTTTTTACGATAGAAACACTAGGTGTTGCCCTGTTAGTCATGGTATGATAATGATTAAGATTATAATTAAAAGGAAGATTATTTTGACAAATCATATTGCCTTATTTGAACCATTGATGCCAGCTAACACTGGTAATATTGCTCGAACTTGTGCCGGTACGGATACGGCCCTGCATTTAATTGAACCACTGGGCTTCAAAGTTGATGATAAACACCTCAAACGTGCTGGATTAGATTACTGGGATAGTGTAGATATTACTTATCATGCTGATTTACCGGCCTTTTTAGCTAGTATTCCGGATTTGGACCAGTTATACATTGTCTCAAAATTTGCAACCCATGATTACACGGATGTTGATTACCATGATACGACTAAAGATCATTATTTCTTGTTTGGCAAGGAAACGACTGGTCTACCCGAACCCTTTATGCGCCAATATCCAGAAAAAGCGATTCGGATTCCCCAAGATGATTCACATATTCGGGCATTGAATTTATCTAATTCAGCAGCTATCGTCATCTATGAAGCATTGCGGCAACAAAACTTTTTGAGTCTGGAACGGTCGCACCGTTATGAGGATGATAAATTAAAGTAACCTAGTGATTAGCACTAGACGTGACTTAGCGGCGCACTTGGCGAACGCTGGGGCACGTTTTTTTGAAACTAGGCGAGGAAATACGTTCTTTTAAGGACGTGATGAATCGTTTTTTATTTTATATGTGGTGCATAGGGTTAAGCTACAATAATTATATCTATAAAAGATACTAGCAGGCTTACGTATGGTCAATCATCTTAATTACCCTGTTATTGGGGGTACTAAATACTGCAATCGCATGTTAAAAAGAAACATCGCGGTTGCTTTGAAAAGAATATTGGTAGAAATCGTTTAAAAATACGGATTTAGTATTGAACAGATGAAAATTGGTCAAGACGACCATGTCCACTTATTGGTTAGGGCACCGCCAAAGCTAGCTGTGACCAACGAATAAAAGAGGTGCTTTTAAATGACGCTATGGGCGATTAAAACAAGGATCTATCCCCAAATTGACCAAAAGAAAAAAATCATTAACAATTTTGGCTGCTGTCGTTTCGTTTGGAACCAGTTATTAAGCATGCAGATTGAGCGTCATAACAACGGTGGAGATTACGTCAATGAATTTGGTATGAATTATCTGATTAAGTGCCTCAAACAGGAATACCCTTTTCTTAAACAAGCCGAATCAACCAGTCTTTTACATGTTAGCCGTGACTTGCATCATGCTTTTCAGAAGTTATTTCAGGAGCACACTGGTTTTCCGAAGTTCAAATCGCGTAAATTCCCCAAACAGAGTTATCGATCTAATTCAGTCAATCATAATATTAGTCAAATCAGTCAACACTATATCAAATTACCAAAATTAGGCCGTCTTGCATTTAAGTCTGGCCGACAACTCACCGGTAAGATTAAAAATGTCACAATCCGTTTATCCGCTACCGGCAAATATTACGCTATTTTGTTAGTTGATAATGACGTACAAAATCTGCCTAAAACTAAGCAATCGGTGGGGATTGACATGGGTGTTGCGGATTTAATGATTACCAGTGATGGTGTCAAATATCCCACTATTCGCTTTGACAAAGCCTTATCGCGAAAGAAACATTATTGGGAAAAACGGTTAGCCCGACGTCGGTTACAAGCCATGAAAGAAATTGCGTGGGATAAACACAATCAAGTCTTAGAACCGCGTGAATTAATCGATTTCAGTAATCATCGCAAGGCACGTATCATGGTTGCTAAATATAACGAAAAGATCGCTAACCAGCGGAATAACTATTTACATCAACTCACTAAGAAACTAGTAACGCTCTACGATGTGATTAAAATCGAAGATTTGAAAACCAAAAATCTTCTCAGCAATCATCAGCTCGCTCGCGCAATTGCCAATCAAGCTTGGCGTGAACTACGCACGCAGCTTGAATATAAATGTGCTTGGTATGGTAAACGGTTGGTCACTGTGAACCCTCGAAAAACTAGTCAAATCTGTGCTGACTGTGGTTACGATGATGGTAAGCATCTACTATCTATCCGGCAATGGACATGTCCAAAGTGTGGTGTTAACCATGATCGGGATATTAACGCCGCCAAAAACATATTGAATGCTTAAAGACTAACTAGGCTCGGAACGAGCCGTGATAAATAGCTGTAACCGCTGGGCATAGTGCTTGCCGCTATTGTGTAAGTTAGCAGTGTTCTCAGAAGCTCAGTCATTTATGACCGAGTAGTTCACAGATGGTTATTAAAAATAGCACTATTCAGAACATAAGTTTGGTACAATGGAATTAATTTAGAAATGGAAGGACGATTACAGCGTGGCACGAAAGCAACAAACAACTAAAAAGCGTCGGCCAGCCCGGACTAAAAAAACAAATCGGACCGTACAGCGACAAATGACCGGCAATATTATTGGGTTTGTCGGCAGTTTGATTACCGTACTGGCGCTGTTTAAGCTTGGTCTAATTGGTGTCTTCTTTATAGAATGTTTTCGGTTAGTTGCCGGGGATGCTTATCAGGTGCTGGCAATTCTGACACTGGGCTTGATGGGTTATTTAACGATTTTTGGCCGATTGCCCCGAATTGGCTGGCGTTGGTGGACTGGGCTGAACTTAATCGGGTTTAGCTATTTACTCTTATTAGAAATCCCCATGTTTAATCAGCTTAATCGACATACTGATTTTTGGTCGATTACATGGCACTTAATTAAGAATGATTTTGCTAAGGGTGGTGTATCTGTACACCTTGGTGGCGGCCTAGTTGGTGCAGCAGGATACAGTGTAACATATCCATTAGTGGCCAATTTAGGAACGGTGTTAGTCGCGCTTATTTTAATCGTCGCCGGGGTCTTTATTGCCTTTAATTTACCTTTTCATCAGACGATGATAGCGGTTCGAAAGGCATTAATCATCAGCGGTACTCATCTAAAAGATGCTTACGAAACGATAGCGCATTATAGTCGGATTCAGATTGCGCGTTGGCGGGCACAACGCCAAGTTAAGGCCAACCAACAAGCGGCTGCAGCTGAAAAGCAACCACCCGTGGCCCCAAAACCAGCACCAGTCGTGACTACACCAGCTAGTGCGGCATCGACTGAGCCAATGAAAATTGTGGTAGCTAGTGAACAAGAAGCACCAATCGCTAAAACGGCAGCACCAGTTGAGCCAGATTTACAGGGACTGGAGACAGTTGATGAGACAAATTATCAGTTACCATCGTCAGCGCTGTTGACGAAAATCCCGAAAACTGATCAAAGTGCTGAATATGCCACAATTGAAAGCAATTCGAAAAAATTAAAAGAGACTTTGGCTAGTTTTGGTGTCAGTGTTGAAGTGAAAAACGTTAGCTTAGGGCCTTCTGTCACTAAGTATGAACTACACCCCGCAGTTGGGGTTAAAGTTAGCAAGGTTGTTAACCTAGCTGACGACTTGGCATTAGCGTTGGCAGCGAAAGACTTGCGAATTGAAGCACCGATTCCGGGAAAGTCGCTGATTGGGATTGAAGTTCCAAACAAACAGGTTTCGACAGTCTCATTTCGCGATATTGTCGAAGCTCAACCAGCACATCCAACGAAACCGTTAGAGGTACCGTTGGGACGCGATGTGTCAGGTAATTTAGTTACCGCAGATTTATCGAAAATGCCGCATTTGTTAATTGCTGGCTCGACCGGGAGTGGGAAGTCAGTGGCAATCAATGTCATGATTACCGGTCTCTTGATGACTACCAAACCGAGCCAAGTCAAGTTCATGCTGATTGACCCTAAAAAAGTTGAGTTGGGGATTTATAATGGGATTCCACATTTACTAACCCCGGTCGTGACGGAACCGAAAAAAGCGGCACGGGCGTTGCATAAGGTTGTCGCTGAAATGGAACGGCGGTATGAGTTGTTTGCTGATTCCAAACAACGTAACCTGCAAGGCTATAATCAGTATATTCGACAACAAAATGCGGCTGATGATAAAAATCGGCCCGTACTCCCTTATATTGTCGTGATTGTGGATGAATTAGCTGATTTGATGATGGTCACGTCTAGTGAAGTTGAAGATGCAATTATTCGGCTTGGTCAGATGGCACGAGCGGCAGGTATTCACATGATCCTAGCTACGCAACGTCCCTCGGTTGACGTTATTACGGGTCTTATTAAAGCGAACGTCCCATCACGAATGGCATTTGCTGTTTCAAGTGGGACGGATTCGCGGACGATTATTGATAGTAATGGGGCAGAAAAACTATTGGGTCGCGGGGACATGTTGTATCAACCAATGGGCATGAATAAACCATTGCGGGTCCAAGGAGCCTACGTTTCGGATCATGATGTTGAAGAAGTTATTAATTATATCAAGGCACAGCAAAGTGCAGATTATGATGAAAGTATGCTCGTTAAAGATGATGAACCAAGTGAGGGGAGTGATCCTCGTGATGGTGAAGATGCATACTATGCCGATGCGGTTGAATTAGTGACGGAACAGCAGTCGGCCAGTGTATCGATGCTGCAACGACGTTTTAGAATTGGTTATAATCGGGCGGCGCGAATTGTTGATGAGATGGAAGAACGTGGCGTGGTAGGACCTTCTGAAGGTAGTAAGGCGCGCCAGGTTTATCGGCAAGCCCCAGCGGATGATTCGGCGCCAACTTCTGATGAACCATAAAATAATATGATGACGATAGCCTGATGATGAGTGTTCCTTATCTCATCATCAGGCTTTTTTTACGTGTTTTCGTAGGCAGGGGTCAATTAAATACGATATTTTCAAATGGTCGTGAAATTAACGTTCTTAATTAATGAAAGCGTTTGCCATATGATGAGGATGTTGAAAAGAAAAAAACAAAAATTTGATTGGAGTGCATGAATATGTCAGAAGATTGGTTAGAATTAGTAAACCGGGTCATGATTGTTACCGGAGGCTCATCTGGAATTGGGGATGCCATTGTTCAAGAATTAATTGGTCATGGCGCTCAAGTTATTAATGCTGATTTAAAGGCTGGTGAATTTAAAGCCGATAAGTTAACCTTTATTAAGACGGATGTGACTTCAAAAGTGGCGGTCGCCAGTTTAGTTCAACAAGTCATTGACCAGTTTGGTAGAATTGATGGGTTAGTAAATAATGCTGGGATTAATTTACCACGACTATTAGTCGACAATCAAATGCCAGCAAGTCAGTACGAATTGGATGAAGGGGCCTTTGATAAGATGTTTGCTGTTAATGTTAAGAGTGTCTTCTTGATGTCACAGGCAGTTGGACATTATATGGCCAAGCAAAAGCAAGGTGTCATTGTGAATATGTCATCTGAGGCTGGGTTAGAAGGGTCACAGGGTCAAAGTATTTATTCAAGTACTAAGGGCGCTATTAATGGGTTAACGCGTTCTTGGGCGAAAGAATTGGGTGAATTTAATATTCGTGTTGTTGGGGTTGCACCAGGCATTATGGAAGCAACTGGGTTACGAACACCGGCATATGAAGAAGCACTAGCCTATACACGGCATAAGACTGTTGCGGATTTAAGAGCTGGGTATAAGAGTACGACTACCACACCGTTGGGTCGTAGTGGACATCTAGTTGAAGTTGCTGATTTAGTCAGTTACTTCCTATCCACACGTGCTAGCTATATTACGGGTGTTACCACGAATGTTGCGGGTGGTAAGTCGCGCGGATGAAAGGATTTGGTTTGATTGGATAATCAAGATTTTCGTTTATTAAATTACTTGGTGGCTAATGATTCAGTCCAGATGGCTGAATTACTTGCCCACGAGCACGTTTCTAAACGGACGATGCACAAGTATATTCAAAATTTGAATGATGATCTTGAAGGAATTGCAGAAGTTCGACAAAAACAGCAGCGCTTTTTCTTACAAGTTAATGATTATCAGCAGTTAGCACAATTACAAACTAGTCAGTTAAAACAAAAGTTGGATTTTAACGATCCAGATAAGCGTCAGGCATATATCGTGAATCAATTGATTCAAGCAACTAGTTACGTTACTTTAGATGCTCTGGCTGAATCGCTGTCGATTAGTAAGCCGACGCTAACCCGTGATATTACGAGTTTACGGAGAAAATTAAGTCAATATCGAGCTACGATTGAATCGATGACCAATAATGGTATTCGGTTAGTTTTTAATGATGAGTATCATGTGCCAATTGTGATTGAACAGCTTGTCTATGATTATTATCCAGTGACGACGTTACCAATAAAGTCACGATTGGCGGAGTTACGTAATACTTGTAATGAACTACAGCTGACGAGTCATATTAGTGCTCAAATTGAGCGCAAAGTCGTTGCTGATTATCTGGCTTTTAATGGGGGACATCAGCTCACAAAACCGATTCCTCATTTCCAGCCGCTGTGGCAACATAGTGAAGCTGTCCAAGAATTAGCGGCGACCATTGAGTTTGTTTTGAATCGGCCAATTGCTGAAGCTGAGATGACCTATTTACTGGCGCCCTTAACCTTTCAAACCAATGAGTTATTATCCGATGAGTTAGTAGCTAAGCAGGTGGCTACCAACCAGCAATTATTCCGTACAGTCGCCCAAACGGCGGCTTTGAATGTTCAATTTGATTTTACGCACTTTTATCAACAAATTAAGTATCATTTACTATTTTTAATTAATCGAGCAATCTTTCAGGTAAGCTCAACTGCTTTATTACCTGAAAATGTCGCTAATCAGTATCCCGTGGCTAATGATTTAGCGGTTCTGACGATTCAAACGCTGGAACAAACGTTGTCAACGTCCATTAATCCAATTGAAATTAGTTATTTAACAATTTATTTTGAAATGGAATTAGAAGAAAATCAAAGCGCATTAAAAAATACTGTCGCAGTTGCGATGGTGGGTGCGATTGGAAAAAATGTGACGCGCTTTATTGAACACCGATTGAATGCTATTTTTGAAGGATCAGTTACGATTACAGTGTTCAATGATGTAACCGCTTTAAAGTCGCAACATCAACATTTCTTATTAATTTTTACCAATGGCCCAATCAATTATGATGATGGGGTATCGTCGATTGTCCGAATTAGCACAGTCTTTCGTGCAGATGAGTTGCAAAGTAAATTACAAGTTTCTTTGATTGAAAAGGCGATTAAAAATCAACAATGTGACTTTAGCTATCAAATTTTAGATGATCAAGATGGGTATTTAGTCGCAACGCAAAAAATGATCGAACAAAAAATTGCAGTTGGAAAATTAAACAAAACTTTTTTAAAAGACTGGCAATTGCGAGAACAAAAATCGTCATGTGTCTTTGAAGGTGGCGTGGCCATTCCACATGTGATTGATCATACCAATCAGCACCGAATCCTGATTAGCGTTGGTGTTTTTGACCATGAAATTGAGTACCAAGATCGAAAAGTACGCCTAGTCTTCTTAATTGGGATTCCGGCTGAAGTTGATCAATCGCTGAGTCGGGTACTATCAGAAGTCTATGATTTTATTTTTTCAATCGCAAAAAATCAAGGCGTTTATCATAATCTATTGAATTACGATCCTAGTCGACCATTGATTCAAATTACGGAGGGAATTTAATATGTCACCAATGTTGATGATTGGTTTTATCTTAGTTGCTGCATTTTTATTACAAGGTGTCTTGGGTTTCTTTCAAATTCGAAATTTTGCACATCAATATCGACTGTTAAGACAACAAGGTAAAGTTTTAATCGGTAAGAATCCACGTAAGATTCAAGCCGGAAGCTTGATCTTAATGGCAATTGACCAAGATGGCAATATTCAATCGGCGCAATTATTACAGGGCGTGACAGTTTTTGCCCACTTTCGGCCGGTTAAAGCATTAGCAGGGCAAAATATTGCCGTATTAGTGGCCGACTACACACAGCTGCATCAATTTAAACGTTTGACACGGCAATGTATTCAAAATGCGTATAAAAATTTTATCGATTATCGAACAGGTCATTTAACGACGGAAGCGTTTGATACCCACGTTAATATTTTTTCATTGCCATTAGTTGATCAAGTGAAAGCACAAGGGAGCCAAATGTTGGGAACCCTTAAGCGTCATTTCGTACGCGGATAGAGAGGGAGAATATCAAATGAAAATTATTACTGATTTTGCGTCTGGGTTTATGGGCTTGTTTCAAAGCGGTGGGAAAACTTTTATTGGTTGGATGTCATCAATTGTACCGGTCGTGTTACTGTTACTCGTGTTAATGAATACAATCATTGCATTCTTAGGTGAAAAACGGATGACGCGGTTAGCACAGGCCTCCTCACGTAATGTGTTAACACGCTATATGATTTTACCGTTTCTTTCGGCCTTTATGTTAGGTAATCCAATGGCATTCTCACTAGGACGATTCTTACCAGAATACTATAAACCGAGTTATTATGCGGCTCAAGCTCAATTCTGTCACACCAGTAATGGGGTCTTTCCACATATCAATCCAGGGGAGCTCTTTATTTGGATGGGAATAGCCCAAGGGGTTCAAAAACTAGGGTTAGATACGATGGATTTAGCGATGCGCTATTTATTGGTTGGTTTAGTGATGAACTTTATTGGCGGTTGGGTAACTGATTTTACGACTGCGTACGTTTGTCGAACATCTGGTGTTAAATTATCAAAGACCGTTGATCTGACGGCAAGGCAGACAACAGTCTAAGGAGAAGATAAATGATGGCATGGAAAAGTATTCGGATTGTAAAAGGCACCGGTGGTTTTGGTGGTCCATTAATCATTACCCCCACGGAACAAAAACATAAATTTATTTATGTAACCGGTGGTAATCGTCCGGCAATTGTTGATAAAATTGCTAGGTTAAGTGGGATGGAAGCAGTCGATGGCTTTAAGACCTCAATCCCGGATGAAGAAACTGCCCTAGCTGTGATTGATTGTGGCGGGACCTTACGATGTGGTATTTACCCTAAAAAAGGGATTTTAACGGTTAATGTTTTACCAACTGGAAAAAGTGGCCCGTTAGCCCAGTTTATTACGCCAGAATTATATGTATCCAATGTCGATGTTGACCAAGTATCAGCTAATGACCACGATGGGCAAGCCTCTGAGACGATGGGCACTGAGGCAGCTCAGCCAACGCCTCAGTATGATCAAACTAAATCTTTGACTCAGCAACCTAGTAATCAGCCTGGTCTGATTGCTAAAGTTGGGGTGGCAGCTGGTCGGGTCGTGGCAACTTTTAATCAAGCTGCTAAAGATGCCGTTCAAACGGTGATTAATACGATTATTCCATTTATGGCGTTTGTCTCTTTATTAATTGGCATTATTAATGGTTCAGGACTAGGTAAAGCGTTTGCTAAGTTAATGTCACCGTTAGCTGGTAATATTTGGGGACTCATGATTCTTGGCTTTATCTGTTCGTTGCCATTTCTATCACCATTACTAGGACCTGGTGGGGTCATCGGTCAAGTTATTGGTACGCTGATTGGGGTTGAAATTGGTAAAGGTAATATTTCACCACAATTTGCATTGCCAGCGTTATTTGCCATCAACACTCAAAATGGGTGTGATTTTATTCCAGTTGGTTTAGGACTAGAAGAAGCGGACGCCGCAACAGTTGAAGTTGGTGTGCCATCAGTATTATATTCACGTTTTATTAATGGTGTGCCGCGGGTATTCGTAGCTTGGATTGCAAGTTTTGGATTGTACGCTGGTAAATAAAAAAGAATGTGAGGGTCATTTACGATGTTAAATAATAAGCAAGAATTAGTTTTTGAAACGCAAGTCATTGAAGTCGGTCAAGAAGCTCAAGATTTTAGTGCGATTAATATGTTGATCCTATTCGGTCAAGAAGCGCCGGATGCCTTACGATCATCTTGCTATATCATTAATGTTCAGCCAGTTAAGGCGGCAATTACGACTGGGATGCAGTTGAAAATTAATGATACCAGTTATCAAATTACTGCCGTTGGCGATGAAGTGCAACGAAATCTCACGAATCTAGGGCACATTGCCATTAGTTTTACTGGGAAAACGACGGCGGAATTGCCAGGAACGCTATACGTTGAACAAGGCGATTATCCTGTAATTGAAGCTGGCGCAGCGATCGCCATTGGCACTTTAAGATAAAAAATAAGTTGTTAAATTTCTAATTTAGAAATTTAACAACTTATTTTTTTGCAATCGCATTAACCAAAGGATAATAACCCTAGCCCGGATAAGGCGGTTAAAATCAGTGAACCAATCATTGAGATAATCATGACCCAAACAATGACCATTGTAATTTTCTGGAACGTTGATTTTTTCTTCATTAGTTTAATATGCACCACACTTTTTCAGTAATTCTTTCATAGTTTAACGTGGAATGGGCCTTTTTTCAATTAACAATTAAAAATAGTCATGATTTTTTAAGTATTCGATACTTAAAATGCATAAGATGATAGTCCCTAACATCAGCCAACTAAAGGCGTGAACGAGGTTAGCACCTGGTAAATGGACGTTCATGCCGTAAATGCCACCAATAATTGTTGGGATAGTTAAGATAATCGTTAATGAAGTTAAAACTTTCATCACATCATTTAGATTATTCGAAATAACGGCACTGACTAATTGACTATACTGCTGTAAAATCTGATTGGTGGTGGCAGCCATGTCAGCTGCTTGCTTAGTTTCAACAATAATATCAGTTGTTAAGGCTTGGTGTTTAGGCGTGTTAAATAAAGTTGGTGAATTTTCGACCATTTTTAAAATGGGGGCATTCTGAGTTAAGGCCGCTTTAAATCGGATTAAAGATTTTTGATAAGCCATAATTCGGAAAATTTCGGCATTACGTGTGGCCCGTGTTAAACGTCGTTCTAAGGCCGCAGTCTGATTGTTGATTGCTTCTAACGCCGTCACGTAGGCGTGTGAAATCGACCACATAATTGTTAGCACAAAAGCTTCGTGATTATCCAAGCTCAGGCGTGATGCTGCTGGAGCCAGCACGAAATCTTGAATAAAGCTAGCTGGGTAATCGCTGATTGTGAGAATGACCGTTGGGGTGAGAATTAAGGCAAATGGAAAGACCTGGTATTCCAAGTAACCGAGGTCACTGGTGGTTAGTTTCGGAAATTGCATCACAATCAAAGCGGGTTGGTCCGGCGTTGCTTGATTCAGTTGTTCAGTTCGTGACACTTCGGCGTCGTCGAGGACCGCGGTCAGATAATCACGTGGAAAGTTAAATTTCTGAACCAAAGTATCGATTTCGCTAGCAGTGGGACGTTCAATATTGATCCAATCCGTTTGAGCGGTCTGTTTCGGTGTCATGACTAACCCAGCCGAATGAGTTGAAAAGTATTGCAACAAGGGGAATACCTCCATTTCTTAACCTGAATATTATTATAAGGCTGGTTGGACTGGTTGAAAAGTCAATCGAGAATCCCTATAATAATAGCGAACCTAATAGGAGGGAAGCCGCAATGCACGACCTATTTACAACTTGGCTAGGACAATTAAGTTTTATTGTGGTATTTTCGATTATTTTAATGGGCTTAAAACGGCTGTTAGGCCGTCACTGGCCAACCGGGTTATTAATTATTGATTTCTGGTGTCCATTTTTAATTATCTTTACTCACTTCCTAACCCTGCAGACCATGGCCGATTCAATCGTACCCTATGAAGTGATTTCGTTAATGATTTTGGGCATTGGGTTGACCATTCTGGAGGTCATTCAACGCGGAGAAATCCTTTACGGACGCTTTTTAAAGCTCTATTGGCGTGCCAGTGATTTAGTAGTTATCTTAGTTTATGGTTTAGCGTTAATTTTCCATTTTATTGCGTAAATGTGCCAATTACTGAAAATTAGCCCCACTAGCCCCCACCAATGATTGTTCATTGGTGGGGGCTTTTTTATCATTTTTATTAACAAATTTGAAAAGGTCACAAATCAATGTGGTAGGAAGTGGGGGGGTGTGGTAGACTTAATTATGTTTAATGAAAGGGGTTGATTGACTGTGGCGTCTAAGATGTTTTTTGGTGAGTTTGAACATGCCTTAGATGCTAAGGGTCGTTTAATCATCCCAGCTAAGTTTCGAGACCTGTTAGGAACAACTTTCGTGATTACTCGCGGGATGGATGGTTGTATTTTTGGCTATCCGGCCGCACGGTGGGCGACGTTACAAGCTCAATTAGATGATTTACCGTTAACTAAGAAAGACGCCCGTGCCTTCGTCCGGTTTTTTTATGCCGCAGCGGCCGAGTGTGAACTAGACAAACAAGGGCGCGTGATGATTCCGTCGTCATTGCGTCAATATGCGAAATTAGAAAAACAATGTGTCATTGTTGGGGTTTCTGATCGGTTTGAAATTTGGAGTGCCGCTAAATGGCAAGCTTTTGAAACTGAGACGGCAGCTAACTTTGATGATTTAGCTGAAAATTTGATTGATTTTTAACTTAAAAATGTAAACGTATGAGGAGGACTTGGCGTGGCAGAATTTGAACATACAACGGTGTTATTAGAAGAGGCCGTCGCGGCGTTAGCAATTAAGCCGACCGGCGTTTATGTCGACTGTACGTTGGGTGGCGGTGGTCATTCGCGGCGAATCTTAGAACAACTTGGACCAAACGGTCATTTATTTAGTTTTGACCAAGATCAAACGGCGATTGACTATAATCAAGAAAATCTGGCTGCTTACTTGGCAACTGATCAAGTAACCTTTATAAAAAGCAATTTTGCAAATTTAAAAACGGAATTAGCAGCTCGCGGTATTACCCAAGTTGATGGAATTGTGTATGATTTAGGGGTGTCATCACCCCAGTTTGATAACGCTGAACGAGGCTTTTCTTATCAGCATGATGCGCCTTTGGATATGCGGATGGATCAAAGTGCCCCGTTGACGGCGCAGATTGTGGTGAATACATGGCCTTATGCTGATTTGGTCCGAATCTTTTATCGGTATGGTGAAGAAAAGTTTTCTAAACAGGTGGCGCGCGCTATTGAGCGGGCCCGGGAAACGGCGCCAATCGAAACGACCGGTGAGTTGGTTGAGTTAATTAAAAGTGCGATTCCAGCGCGAGCCCGGCGAACGGGTGGTCATCCTGCCAAGCGAGTTTTTCAAGCGATTCGGATTGCTGTTAATAATGAATTAGGCGTACTAGAGACGTCCTTGGAACAAGCCGTTGACCTGATTGGTGTTCAAGGCCGTGTTAGTGTCATTACCTTTCAATCATTAGAAGATCGATTAGTAAAAACAATTTTTAAAGAGCATAGCGATTTGCCAGAATTGCCGCCAGGGTTACCAGTAATCCCAGACGACATGCAACCGGATTATCGACTAGTGAGTCGGAAGCCGATTGTGCCTAGTGAAGCTGAAATTACGGCTAATCGCCGGGCGCGTAGTGCTAGATTACGCGTGATTGAACGTTTAAATAAAAAACATAATTAGAACTTAAGGAGTGAAATGAAATGGCCCAAAATGGATTGGCGCGGGAGTTGCCCCGCAAAGCCCCGAATACGTCGACGACCCCAGTACATAAAACTGTCGTAACCCCAAATCCAGCTATTGAAACGCAACGCATCCCATTTTCAGGATTTGAAAAGGCGCTGTGTGTTAGTTTTAGTTTGGTTGTCTTTGCCCTTGCAATCGCTTTAGTTTCGATTAATATTACAATTGGCAATACTGAAAGCCAGTTGCAGACAGTTCAAAACAAAATCACAAAGGTTGAGGCTAGCAACACTTCAGCAACGCAACAAATTAGCGAGCTTTCCAGCCGGACGCGCTTAAATAAAATTGCGAAAGAGTTTGGGCTATCGTTGAATAATGGTAGCATAAGGAATGTTTACAAATGAATAAGAATAAACAACGAATGACTTCGAAACGGTCACCAAAACAAAATCGTAGAATCTTTGGCCAATGGCTATTCTTTGGGGCGATTGTCGTTTTTGGTGTTTTGATCATTCGTTTTTCATATATTGCGATTGGTCGTCATGTTAATGGGGTTAACTTGGCGAGTGCGACGAAACAACTTTATACCGAAGATCAAACAGTTGCCGCTAAGCGCGGGACAATTTATAGTGCTAATGGAGATGCAATTGCGGAAGATACCAGTACGTATACGATTTATGCGATTATGGCTAAGAATCAGCGAAGTGCCAATGGGAAAGCTTTATATGTTAAAAATGATGCCAAAGCCGCACGAGTGTTAGCTAAGTATCTATCTATTAGTTATAAGCAGGCCCTGACAACGCTCCAAAAAGGCAATGGTAAGTTCCAGATTGAATTTGGGACGGCTGGTCAAAATATCTCATTGACAACTAAGAAGAAGATTGAAGCTCAAAATATTACTGGACTTCATTTTATCCAATCAGAGGCACGGTTGTATCCAAATGGGACCTTTGCGTCACACTTGGTTGGATTAACGACGTCTAAGAATATTAAGAATTCCGAACGGACACGTCTAACGGGGTCGATGGGGATTGAACTAGCCTTCAATAAGCAACTCTCAGGGACTGACGGTCATAAAACCGTGACTAAGAGTGGCTACCAAGGGACGACCGATAGTGTCAAAAAAGTTAAAAATGGGAATAATATTTACGTGACTATCGATAGTAAACTCCAAACATTGTTAGAGAGCAAGATGGCTGAAGTTGAAAAACAAGTCCATCCTAAAACAATGACGGCTACCCTGATGAATGCGAAAACGGGGGCTATTCTGGCGACTAGTCAGCGGCCGACGTTCAATTCGCAAACTAAGTCGGGCTTATCGAAAATGTGGCGTAACTTATTAGTTGAAGACACGTATGAACCCGGGTCGACCATGAAAGTCTTTACGATGGCGGCGGCTATCAATAGTGATAACTATAATAGTAATATTACCGTCCCAACTGGTGAATATAAAATTGGTGGCAAAACTGTCCCTGATTGGAACACGGCTGGTTGGGGGAATATTACGTATGCCAAAGGGTTCGCCTTATCTAGTAACGTGGCGATGGCGCACTTGGAACAAACAATGGGTGCGAAGACGTGGCTGAAATACATTAAGCGGTTTGGGTTACGAAGCAGTACAAATAGCGGCTTAGCTAATGAACAGACTGGTTCGATTCAATTTACGTATCCAATTGAACAGGCTGATACATCATTTGGTCAAGGTATTCAGATCACGGCGATGCAGATGCTCCGTGGTTTCACGGCAATTGCAAATCATGGTAAAATGCTACAGCCCTATTACATCTCTAAAATTAATAATCCCAATACGGGAAAAACCACCTACCAAGCAAAAACTAAAGTCGTGGGTCAACCGGTAACGTCCAAAACGGCGGCCGCCGTTTTGGAACATATGCAAGATGTGGTCTATAAGTCTTATGGTACGGGTTCTGCTTATAAAATCAACGGTTATCGAATTGCTGCTAAAACTGGGACAGCTCAGGTTAGTAATGGCTCTACTTACGAAACAGGCGATAATTCTTACCTGTACTCGGTAGTAGGGATGGCACCAGCCAAAAATCCGAAATACATCATGTATATTACGATGAAACAGCCGACCTTGGCAGGAACTTCTGCTTCTGAAGACATGGCCGAGATTTTTAAACCGGTGATGCAACGAGCTTTAGATGAACAAAAAGCCAGTGAGACTAAAACGACAACGATTAAAATGCGGGACCTGACAGGGAAAGCCACCAGTGCGGCCCAAACAACGGCCAAAAAGATTGGCGTTAAACCGGTAGTTATTGGTAAAGGTGCCCACATTGTGAAGCAGTCGGTCACGTCTGGTACGGTGTTGACACGTCAGCAGCGCGTCATTCTAGTCACGAACGGACAGATGTATATGCCGAACTTAACGGGCTGGTCTGCCAGTGAAGTCGCTGATTTTGCCTCATTAACTGGCTTGAAATTAACAACTAACGGCACAGGTTATGTGACGGCTCAAGGGATTTCAGCAGGCAATCCGATTGAGGCCAAGCAAGCTTTAAGTGTCACGTTGAAATAAATGATTAAGTTTTAGAATGGAGAATTGTTGTGAGTTTAATGGAATGGATAGTGACCTTAGTTAGTAGTTTTGTGATTGTATTTGCGTTAATGCCGTCTTTGATTCGATATTTTCGTGCACGCAAAGAAGGGCAAATGATTCGAGAAGAAGGCCCTAAATGGCATGAAAAAAAATCAGGGACACCAACGATGGGTGGCTTATTATTTATCATCGCCATTCTGGTGACCACCATTTTAGTGGGGTGGTGGCAAGGTCAATTACGGCCAACTACCTGGATCTTAATGTTTATTCTAGTGCTTTATGGGGCCTTAGGATTTTGGGACGATAGTATTAAGCTATGGCGAAAACAAAATGAAGGTCTGAAAGCTTGGCAGAAATTATTGGGTCAGATTGTTGGCGCGGTGGTTTTCACTTTAGTCTATCAACATGAACATTTGCCAATGGGCTTACGGATACCTGGTTTAGGTGATTGGTCCTTAGGGCTTTGGTATATTATTTTCGTCATTATCTGGCTCGTTGGTTTTTCTAACGCGGTTAATTTAACAGATGGTTTAGATGGCTTAGTGGCCGGCCAAGCGACGATTGCCTTTGGCGCCTATGCATTAATTGCCATTCATCAACATCAATTAGACGTGGCACTATTTTGCATCGCCGTAGTGGGGGCATTACTTGGCTTCTTTGTCTATAATCATAAGCCCGCTAAAATCTTTATGGGCGATATGGGTTCATTAGCATTAGGTGGTGCTTTAGCGGCAGTTTCGATCTTACTGCATCATGAGCTATCGCTACTATTTATTGGGATTATCTTTGTGATTGAAACGGCATCGGTTATTTTACAAGTCGCTTCATTTAAATTAACTGGCAAACGGATTTTCTTAATGAGCCCCATTCATCATCATTTTGAGATGAAAGGCTGGAGTGAATGGAAGATTGATTGGGTATTTTGGACAGTCGGGTTAGTGGCAGCGGCAATCAGTGTGGCAACCATTATTTAGAGCGGATAATTAAACAAATTTAGGGAGATCTTGGCATATGAAGTCGGTTGAACAATATCGCAACCAAAAAGTATTGGTATTAGGTTTAGCAAAAAGTGGGATGAACGCTGCCCGTTTGCTCCATCAATTGGGGGCTTTCGTGACCGTTAATGATAAAAAAGATTTTGAAAACAATCCGGATGCCCAAGAGTTATTGAGTGATGGCATTAAGGTGATTACTGGTGGGCATCCGTTATCACTTTTGGATGAAGATTTTAAAATTGTGGTCAAAAATCCGGGTATTCCTTATACGAATCCGATTGTCGCTGGCGCCTTAGCTAAGCACATTCCGGTGATTACGGAAGTGGAATTAGCGTCACAAATTTTGGCTGGTGAATTGATTGGGGTAACTGGGACCAACGGTAAAACGACGACCACGACTTTGATTGCGATGATGTTGAATCAACGGCAAAATGCAGGTAAAGCTTACGTGGCCGGTAATATTGGCGTGCCGGCTTCGGCTGTGGCTCAAAAAGCGTTACCAACGGATACGATGGTCACTGAATTGTCTAGCTTTATGTTGGTCGGAATTCAGACGTTACATCCACATATTGCGGTTATTACGAATATTTATTCAACCCATTTGGATTATCATGGGTCCCGCGCTAACTATGTTAAAGCTAAGATGCGCATTACTGAAAATCAAACGGCTGCCGACTATCTAGTGATTAATTGGGATAGTGAAGAATGGCGAACTTTGAGTCAGCAATCGGCGGCCCAAGTTGTGCCATTTTCTCGGCAAGGTCATTCTAAGTCTGGGGCCTATGAACAAGACGGGCAACTTTACTTTAAAGATGAGTTGATCATGGCTGCTAAAGATATTAAAATCCCTGGTGACCATAATGTTGAAAATGCCTTAGCTGCTATTGCGGTGGCTAAGTTGCAGCAAGTCCCAACTGCCGGAATCGTGCAAGTCTTGAAGACCTTTTCCGGTGTTCGCCATCGGACGCAATACGTGGAGACTTATCAAGGGCGACAATTCTATAATGACTCTAAAGCCACTAATTTAGTGGCAACTGAGATGGCATTAAAAGGGTTCGATCAACCCGTTGTTTTGTTAGCAGGTGGCTTAGATCGTGGGAATACTTTTGAAAAGCTGGCACCAGCATTGAAAGCGCATGTTAAGGCTTTGATTGTTTTTGGTGAAACGGCTGATAAGATGACGGCAGCTGGTCAGTTGGCTGGTATTCCAACCATTGAAGTAACTGAAAACTGTGAAACAGCCGTGCCAGTTGCGTGGCGGCTCAGCGCCCCAGGTGACATTATTATGTTATCGCCGGCATGCGCGAGCTGGGATCAGTATCCAAACTTTGAAATTCGTGGTGACCGGTATATTAAGGCCATCGAGCAAGTTACTGGAAAGGCGGAGGAAAATTAATGCGATTAATGATTTCTGGCGGTGGCACTGGTGGACACATCTATCCAGCCTTAGCGTTAATTGATGCGCTAAAAGCACACGATGCACAGGCAGAAGTCCTGTATATTGGGACGCACCGGGGACTTGAGAGTCGAATTGTCCCCGAACGTGGCATTGACTTTAAAACGATTAAAATTCAGGGTTTTAAACGATCATTATCACTTCAAAATTTTAAAACGATTGGTTTGTTTTTAAAGAGTGTCGTTACTGCTCGACGCTATATTAAAGATTTTAAACCGGATGTGGTTGTGGGAACCGGGGGTTATGTCAGCGGCGCAGTCGTTTTTGCGGCGAGCCAGATGCATATTCCAACGGTGATTCATGAACAGAATTCGGTTGTCGGCGTGACCAATAAATTTCTGAGCCATTTTGTCAATAAAATCGCGATTTCCTTTGAAAGTGCGCGGGCTCAATTTCCAGCCAAAAAAGTTGTGATGACTGGTAATCCACGTGCCCAGCAAGTTGCTAACATTCAGAAAACGGCGGCTTTAAAGGCGTTAGGGCTATCAGATGAGCAACCAACTGTACTGATTTTTGGTGGGAGTCGGGGTGCGGAACGCATCAATCAAGCGACCTTAGCGGCTGTGCCAGAGTTGAATCAACGGCCCTATCAGACGCTTTTTGTTACCGGTCAGGTGCACTATGATAAAATTCGTAATGGTCTTGGAAAGACAGCGTTAGCACCGAATGTTAAAATTGTGCCGTATATCAAAAATATGCCAGCAATTTTACCTGAAATTGCGGCCATTCTTGGGCGCGCTGGTGCAACGAGTATTGCTGAAATTACGGCATTAGGGATTCCATCGATTTTGGTTCCCAGCCCGTATGTTACCAACGACCACCAAACTAAGAATGCGCAAAGTTTGGTTGATGCGGGAGCGGCTGAATTAATTAAGGAAGCTGATTTGACAGCGGCCAGTCTATTGACAGCTGTGGACGGCTTGATGCTGGCTGATGATCAACGGCAGAAAATGGCCGCTAATGCAAAAGGGTTAGGCATGCCGGATGCAGCGGATCAATTATTAACTGTTTTAGAAACGGCAATTAACCACTAGGCATCGGTTAAGAGTGAAAGGGTGGGCGTGATGGCCATTTTTAAACGGCAGCCAAAAGAAAAGAAGCCTGACCAGCTAACCCCTTGGGAACGGTATCAACGGCAAGCGGCGACGAATCATGAGAATGCCCAAAAACGGCATTTTAATTGGTCAGGCAGACGAATTCGAATTGGTGATAAGTTGCCTAAACTGATGTCGCAACGACGTAAGTTAGTGGTCAAACGCGCCAGTATTTTGATTGGATTATTCTTAATGGGCATGGTGATTGCTGGGTATTTTATTTCACCGTTAAGCCATGTCCAAAAAATAACGGTAAGCGGTACTGAACAATTAACGGCGACGCAAGTTAAAACTGCGGCGAATTTAAAAAATGGTGATGCAATCTGGGCCATAATCGGTCAAGATGCCACAACGAGCAAGGTGGCGCGGCGAGCTAATCCACAAATCGGGCGGGTAACCACCAAACTGGTTGGTTTTAATCAGATTAAGTTACAGGTTAAAGAGATTCGAATTGCTGGTTATTTAGTCAGTGGGAATTATTATCAGCGGGTCTTAGAGAATGGCTCGATTTTGACTAAAAAAGTGACCCAACCAGGTGGCGGTTATCCTATTTATGCTGGTTTTAAAAGCGGGACGCGTCTGCAAAAAATGATTGCCCAGTATGCTAAGTTACCAGCTGCGGTAAAGCATAATATTTCAGAAATTAAATATTCGCCGAACCAAGCTAATCCTGAGCGAGTTCATTTGTATATGAATGATGGCAATGAAGTTTATGCGACAATTACCACGTTTGCTAGCAAAATGACTTATTATTCAGGAATTGCTGCGAAAATGAAAACCAGTGGTGTGATTAACCTTGAAGTTGGCGCATATTCGTATTCGTTTAAAAAGTCGAATAATTGAGTTAAATGTAGGCGGGAGCCTTTATTAAAGCGCTTAGTATATGGTAAACTAAGGGATAATTAGTTCTGTTAGCTAAAGCTTTGAATATTTAAATATTTATGTAATTACTAGGAGGTTCCTCTATTATGGATAATTCAGGAATTTATGTCGGACTTGATATAGGGACCACCTCAATAAAAGTCATTGTTGCTGAACGTGTGAAGGGACAAATGAACGTTATTGGTGTGGGCAGCGAACGTTCTAATGGTCTGAGTCGTGGGGTTATTGTCGATATTGACAAAGCCGCTACTGCGATTCAGTCGGCAGTGCGCCAAGCGGAAGAAAAAGCAAGTATCGAAATAAAAAAAGTTATTGCGGGTGTACCGGCCAACTTAGTTAAGATTGAACGTTGTCGGGGCATGATTGCTGTAGCTGATGAATCAAAAGAAATTAACAATGAAGATGTAAGAAACGTTGCGGCAGCAGCTTTGGTTCAAAGCTTACCGCCTGAGCGTGAAGTGTTAGATGTGATTCCAGATGAGTTTGTCGTTGATGGCTTTGACGGAATTAAGGACCCTCGTGGGATGGTCGGTGTCCGGCTTGAAATGCATGGGACATTATTTACGGGACCTAAAACGATTATTCACAATACACGCAAGGCCATTGAAAAGGCCGGTTTGCAAATTGAACAAATTGTGATTGCGCCGTTAGCACTAAGTTCATTAGTGCTTAATGACGGCGAACAGGATTTTGGATCAATTATTGTCGATATGGGTGGTGGTCAAACGACCGCTGCCGTAATTCATGACCATCAGCTTAAATATACTTATGTGGATCAAGAAGGCGGTCAATACATCACGAAAGATATTTCAGTCGTCTTAAATACGTCGATTGAAAATGCCGAAAAGCTCAAACGTGACTATGGTTATGCAGATGCGCAACAAGCTTCTGATGATGATGAGTTCCCAGTTGAAGTTGTCGGTCAAAGTACCCCAACTCAGATTAGCGAACAATATCTAGCCGAAATTATTGAAGCGCGCTTAGATCAAATCTTTGATAAAGTAAAGCAACACTTAGATGAAGTCCGTGCGTTAGAGTTACCTGGTGGTGTCGTTTTAACTGGTGGTGTTGCGGCGCTACCAGGAATTACGGATTTAGCCTCACAGTTATTCGGAACGAATGTACGCGTCTTTATTCCCAACCAAATGGGCTTAAGACATCCGTCATTTGATGAGGCCTTGGCTGTCATCAAATATCAAGCGGCCTTAAGTGAAGTCGCCTTATTGGTTAAAAGTGCGCTAACCGGTGATACCCGTGCTAGTGTGGCATTAGATTTTTCAGAAGCAATCAGCACTAGTACGGCTGATCGCCAAACAACTGCGGTGCCAACAACGCCTAAATCAACGAAATCTAAACCGGCACCAGCGCAAGATTCTGATCGCACCGGGACATTTGACCGGTTCAAAGGCTTCTTTAATCACTTTTTCGATTAAAACTATGATAGGAATGACGGAGGAAAAATTATGGAATATTCTTTAGATTCAGCCCAAGAATCAGGGGTTAATATTAAAGTCATCGGGGTTGGTGGCGGTGGTGGTAATGCCGTTAACCGGATGATTACGGAAGATGTTAAAGGCGTAGAATTCATCGTTGCTAATACCGATGTGCAAGCCTTACAAACCGCTAATGCCGAAACTAAAATTCAATTGGGACCTAAACTGACCCGTGGACTTGGTGCTGGCTCTAATCCAGACGTTGGTTCCAAAGCAGCTCAGGAAAGTGAAGAGGCCTTAACGGAAGCCTTACAAGGAGCCGACATGGTCTTTGTAACGGCCGGTATGGGTGGCGGAACCGGTAACGGGGCCGCACCAGTGGTTGCTAAGATTGCAAAGGACTCTGGCGCTTTAACCGTTGGGGTTGTCACGCGACCATTTACGTTTGAAGGTCCTAAGCGGGCTCGCAATGCCGCTGAAGGAATTTCGCAAATGAAAGACAATGTTGATACTTTAATCGTCATTGCTAACAATCGTTTGTTAGAAATCGTCGATAAAAAGACGCCGATGATGGAAGCCTTCCAAGAAGCTGATAACGTGTTGCGCCAAGGGGTACAAGGGATTTCCGATTTAATTACCTCACCTGGTTACGTTAACTTGGACTTTGCGGATGTTAAGACGGTTATGCAAAATCAAGGTTCTGCTTTGATGGGAATTGGGTCTGCTAGTGGTGAAAACCGGACTGCAGATGCAACCAAGGAAGCTATTTCATCGCCATTGTTGGAAGTCTCTATTGATGGGGCTGAACAAGTCTTACTTAATATTACTGGTGGTCCAGATATGTCCTTATATGAAGCAGAAGCAGCTTCAAATATCGTGACCCAAGCAGCAACTACTGACGTTAACATTATTTTTGGGACGTCAATTGATGAAAGCTTAGGCGATGAAGTTCGTGTGACGGTTATTGCGACTGGGATTGACAAGAAGCAACGAGAACTAAAGACCGGCGTAACGCATAATCGTAGTGAACAAGGGCAACAACGTGGCGGCATGTTTACGACGCCAGCTGACAATCAAAGTCAAGCAAAGCAGTCTAACCAGGATGCCACTGCTGAAACCCAAACACCAGCTAATAATGATCCTTTTGGTAACTGGGATATTCGCCGCGAACCTAACAGTGCGCGACCAACGACGCCTAACAATGGGCAAGAATTTAAAAATGTTGAAAAAACTGATTTTGATGTCTTTAATGACAATCAACCAGTGGAAGAAACCAAGACTAATGACAATGGTGATTCATTAGATACGCCGCCATTCTTCAAACGGCGCCGTAAATAAGCCGTTGAAGGGGAGCGATGAATAATGGCCGGACGCTTTAGTTTGAGTAACTTTTTTGGGGTTAGTGACGAGCAAGCTGAGGAAGCGGCAACGAATCTCAATACGCCGCGTGAGACCCCCGCAAATGCTGCAACTTCACCAAAGGTAGTGCCGATGCAAGGTGGTAAGTCTGTCAATAGTAAGATTGCCCTGTTTGAGCCTAAAATTTATTCAGATGTTAAAGAAATTGCGGCTCAGTTATTAAAAAATCAAGCGGTTATTATTAATTTCGATCATGTTGATGACCAGATGGCCCGCCGCATTGTTGATTTCTTAACTGGGACCGTGTACGCCATTAACGGCGAAATTGAACGGATTGGTGATCAAATCTTTCTCTGTATTCCTGAAAATTATGAAGTTTCAGGAAGTACAACCAATCAGTTCAATCCCAACACGTTGTAAGTAAGGAGTGATTGCGCTGCTAATTTCATTAATTTCCCGCTTGTTCCAAATTTACCAACTGGCGTTGATTGTTTATATTTTAATGTCCTGGTTTCCAGGCGCTTATAATACAAGCATTGGGCGTTTCTTGGGGCAGATTTGTGAACCGTTCTTAAGCATCTTTCGGCGGTTTGTGCCCGCAATTGCGGGACTTGATTTTTCACCGTTAATTGCGCTATTGGTTTTACAATTTGCTGAGCAAGGCTTATATTATTTATTAACCTTTATTGGATTTTAAACTGAAATAACGAGGATAGGATCGTGGATGAAAATTTAAAGCAACATTTTCGCGCAAACGAGGCCCCCTTTATTGAACAAGTGACCGGTTGGTTACGGCGAGTAACTGATCAGTACCGGCCCATTTTGACGGCTTTTTTGAATCCTCGCCAAGTCTATATTGCCCAGACCATGGTCAATCAATTAGATGGGGTTCGGATGCAGGCTAACGGTGGTTACGCAGGTGCAGAATTAAAACGGATTTTATTTTATCCGGATTATTATGACCCAGAGTCAGCGGATTTTCAAATCACTTTAGTGAATATTGTTTATCCGATTAAGTTTGCCACGTTGAAACACGGGCATATCTTAGGCACCTTGGCTAATTCTGGTGTCGAGCGCGATGTATTTGGTGATATTATCTCGGATGGCGAGACGTGGCAGTTTTTCTGTGAGACCGAACTGTTTGATTATTTTACGGAACAAATTGATCGGTTAGGCAAGACGAAAGTTCATTTAACGGCCGTACCATTAACGGCGGCGGTTAATCCGCAGAATGATTGGGAAACCATCACGACGACAGTTAGTTCACTACGAGCTGATAGTGTTATTAAAGCAGCCTTCAATCTTTCACGGCATCATGCCAAAGAATTAATTGAAGGGGCACACGTCCGGTTGAATTGGGCCGATTTACCAAAAGCTGACTATGAACTAGCTTTGTTAGACATGTTAAGTGTCAATCATTATGGGCGTGTTCAGTTGGCTGAGATTGGCAGTGAGACTAAAAAGGCCCGCTTGCGGATTACGTTAAAGATTATTCATAGTAAATAGATAGATATTGGAGGAAATTTAGTATGGTGTTAAGTCCTGACGACATTCATAACAAAGAGTTTTCCACGAAATTACGTGGTTACAATATTGACGAGGTCAATGATTTTCTTGAACAAATTATTAAGGATTATCAAATTACTCTGAAGCAGAATAAGGACCTCCAGGAACGTTTAGACGCTAGTGAAGGTAAATTGAAATACTTCAATGAATTGAAAGATTCTTTGAATCAATCCATCTTAGTGGCTCAAGAAGCTGCGGATAAGGTTAAGACAAATTCGAAGAAAGAAGCTGACATTATTACGCGTGAAGCCCAAAAGCAAGCGTCTGATATTGTCAGTGAAGCGACGGATAAATCTAACCAGATGATTGATGAAGCTTCACAAAAGGCAAAACGTTTGTCGGTTGAAACCGATGACTTGAAGAAGCAAACACGGGTCTTCCGTCAACGGTTACAAGTGATGCTTGAATCACAATTAGAAGTGGTTAAGAGTAAGGATTGGGACCAATTACTGAGTGAAACCGATACCTCTAGTTACGCAGAAATCCAACACGTTTTGAAGCAAGACAACCTTGACAATGGGGTTAATGCGAGCGTAAACTCAGAAGCAGCCGCTGAAATCACGAATGCAACGGTCGGTGAAACCCCAGTAGCTGATGGTGGCGATCAAGCACAACAGCAAACGGTTGTCATTTTCCCAGATGATAATGTTGACGCCACGAATTAAGTCGACTAAAATCAGGGTATAATTTAATGTTACTAAAATTTTGAGGAGAACAGCAAACAACCTTGCTAAACGCTCAGAGAGCCGATGTGAATGTGAATTCGGTCGTCCCTGGCTTGGTTGCAGATCATCTCCGAATGTGGGCCTGAAATTCAGTAGGGTCGACCGGCTCATGGCCGTTAACCATGCTAAGAGAGAATCTAAACAATTCTAAATTTGGGTGGTACCACGATAACTTCGTCCCTTGCGGATGGAGTTTTTTTGTTGCCAAAATTAGATTGATTAGCACCAAAAATTTTAAGGAGTGATCAAATGCGCATTAAAGAAACACTTAATCTCGGTAAGACCAAGTTCAAAATGCGAGGCAACTTACCCGTTAAAGAAGTCGAACGGCAAAACGTTTGGAGCGAAAATAAGGTCTATGAACAACGGCAAAAATTAAATGAAGGTAAAGACACTTTCGTTTTACATGATGGACCACCATATGCGAATGGCGATATTCACATGGGGCATGCGTTAAATAAAATCACAAAAGATTTTATTGTCCGCTATAAGTCGATGAATGGCTTCCGGTCACCTTATGTTCCCGGCTGGGATACCCATGGATTACCAATTGAACAGAAATTAAAGCAAGCGGGTTATGATCGTAAGAAAATGACCACTAATGAATTTCGAGAATTGTGTCGTGAATATGCTTTGAAACAAGTCGATCGGCAACGTGATGAATTCAAACGCTTAGGGGTAGCTGCCGAATGGGACCAACCTTATTTGACGTTAAATCCAGAGTTTGAAGCAGCCCAGATTCGCGTTTTTGGTGCTTTTGCCAAGCGTCATTTGATTTATCGTGGTAAAAAACCAGTCTTTTGGTCATGGTCATCAGAATCAGCCTTGGCAGAAGCCGAAGTTGAATATCATGATGTGACGTCACCATCTGCGTTTTATGGGGAACGCGTCATTGATGGTAAAGGGGTTCTAGATACTGAAACATACATGGTTGTCTGGACCACAACCCCTTGGACCATTCCTGCTTCTGAAGGGATTACGATTGATGCTGGCTTTGACTACGTGGTTGTGCAACCAGCCGGCGATTCAAAGAAATATGTGTTAGCTGCTGATTTATTGGCCGAAAATGTGACCCGTTTTGGTTGGGAAGATGTTAAAGTCCTCAAAACAGTTAAGGGTGCCGAATTAGACCGCGTTATTTGTCAGCATCCATTTGACACTGATCGCCAAATTGTGACTATGTTAGGTGATTTTGTTACCTTAGACGCTGGGACCGGATTAGTGCACACGGCGCCTGGTTATGGGGAAGATGATTACAGAATCGGTCAGAAGTATGGTTTGCCAGTATTTGCACCAGTTGACGGCAAAGGGGTTTTAACAGCTGAAGCTGGTCCTGATTTTGCTGGCGTCTTTTATGAAGATGCTAATCAAATTGCGTTAGATAAGTTAAAAGCTAATGGCGTATTATTGGATTACATGCCTTATGAACATAGTTATCCATTTGATTGGCGGACTAAAAAGCCAATTATTTTCCGCGCAACACCGCAATGGTTTGCATCTGTTGGTGATATGCGTGATGAAATTCTGGGGGCAATTGACGAGGTTCAATTTTCACCAGAATGGGGTAAAAAACGGCTCTATAACATGATTCGTGACCGTGGTGATTGGGTTATTTCACGGCAACGTGTTTGGGGTGTGCCACTACCAATTTTCTATGCAGAAGATGGGACGGCCATCATGACTGAAGCGACGATTGCACATGTTGCTGATTTAATTGGCCAATATGGATCAAACGTTTGGTTTGAACGAGATGCGAAAGACCTGTTACCAGCTGGTTTTACTGATGAACATTCACCTAATGGGACCTTTACCAAGGAAACCGATATTATGGATGTTTGGTTTGACTCCGGTTCTTCTCACCAAGGTGTTCTAGCAGAACGGCCTTATCTGACTTATCCAGCGGATCTTTACCTGGAAGGGTCTGACCAATATCGTGGTTGGTTCAACTCTAGTTTGATTACAAGTGTGGCTGTAACTGGTCAGGCACCATACAAACAAGTCTTATCACAAGGCTTCACGTTAGACAACCAAGGCCGAAAGATGAGTAAGTCCTTAGGCAATACGATTGCACCTGCCGAAGTTATTAAGCAAATGGGTGCTGAAATTGTGCGGCTCTGGGTGGCATCTGTTGATACAAGTTCTGATGTGCGGGTCTCAATGGAGAGCTTCAAGCAAGTTTCTGATGGGTATAAGAAGTTCCGGAATACAATGCGGTTTATGTTGGCGAATACCACGGACTTTGATCCAAAAGTGAACCGGGTCGCGACGACTGATTTAGCAGCTGTCGACCAATATATGGAAGTTCGACTTAACCAATTCGTTGCTGAAGTAAAAGATCATTATGATCATTATGACTTTTTGGATATTTACAAAAAGCTTCTAAACTTCTTAACGGTTGATTTATCAAACTTTTACTTGGATATCGCTAAGGATATCATGTATATTGATGCTGAAGATAGCCATTCACGTCGGTCAATGCAAACGGTCTTTTACGATGTCTTGGTTGCCTTGACGAAGTTGTTCACGCCAATGTTGCCACATACGACGGAAGAAATCTGGCCATTCTTGAAAGAACCAGAAGAATTTGCGCAATTGACTGAAATGCCAACTGTACAAACTTTACCAAATGCGGCAACGTTAACGACTGACTGGGGTCAATTCATGGAACTTCGGAGTGCCGTTTTAAAGGCCTTAGAAGAAGCCCGGGATGCGAAACTAATTGGGAAATCATTAGAGGCTCATTTGGACTTATATGTGGCTGATACGACGCAAGCCTTATTACAACGGTTAGATACGAACGTCCAACAAATGTTGATGGTTTCAGCCTTAACGATTCATGACTTAGCAGAGGCTGATCAAACGGTCGAAAAGTTTGGTGATCAATTAGCCATTAGAGTGAGTCATGCTGAGGGCGAAGTTTGTTCACGTTGTCGAATGACGAAGACTGATGTTGGTCAAGACGACGCTTATCCAATGTTATGTGCGCGATGTGCCGAAATTGTTCGGGCTAATTATCCTGAATCAGTAACCACTGGTTTAGAAGATTAGTCACTGAAGATTAATCCTAAACAGTTACTGCAAGAATTCACAGCTTCTTGTAGCAACTGTTTTTTATTTTGGCGCATGTCTTTGTAGGCTTAACTTTGGTCCTTAGGAATTGAATTCTGCTTGAAAAATCAGTATGATAGTAGAGTAGTTAACTCGAGATTATAAATAGATAGGATGCTGATGGTAGTGAAAATGATCAAAGTGCACGGTTCCGGTAATGATTTTTATTTATTGGATCAAGCGCAATTTCCAGAACCGTTGACGGATACTGACTTGAAACAACTGGCAATTAATAGTTGCAAACGAAATGGTGCTGGCCTTTATGAAGGGGCCGATGGCATTTTAGTGGTTGATAAATCTGACCATGCGCAAGTGCTTGGCCGGATGCGGGTCATCAATGCTGATGGGACCGAGGCTAGCATGTGCGGTAATGGCTTACGGACCGTTGCCCGCTACTTAGGCACTCAGAATGGTCAGACTGATTTCCGAGTGGAAACGATGTATGCGGATTTAAAGGTGCAAGCGGTCGCTGATTTTGCGGATCATGTCCCAGCATATAGCGTTGAAATCTCACCAGTTTCCTTTGATGCTAAAAACTTAGGCATGCATGTTAATCATGAAGCCACTACGATTATTAATGAAGCTATTCCAGAAATCTCTGCGGACTTAAAGTTTTCAGCAGTTTCAGTTCCCAATCCACATTTAATTGCGTTTGTTGATCATACGACCTTGACGGGTTCTGAGTTAGGCCGAATTGGGCAATGGCTAAACGATGGTCAAAATAAACTCTTTCCAGACGGCGTTAACGTGAGCTTTGTTGAAGTGCTTGGTGCTAACTCGATTTTTGTTCGGACGTTTGAACGGGGTGTTGGGTTCACCGATGCTTGTGGTACGGCAATGTCGGCGTCCTCATTGATGTACGTGTTATTACACCAAGAAAGCACTGACTTCAACCAAGAAATTCACGTCACTAATCCAGGCGGCATGGTCAAAACAGTCGTCCACCAGGGGGCCGATGAAGAATATTGGATGGAATTAATTGGCAATGCAACCTTTGTTAAGTTTGTGACGTTGCCATTAGCGGCGGCTTTAAAGGCGGACTTTAGTGAAGCCACCACCACTATTACTGGTGAACAACCAGCTTATGAAGCGTTTATTGCAGGGTTAGCCACAGTTTAGAAGGTCGTTTGAAGAGGCGTTGGGTGGTCGATTTGGCTAGCTGACGCTTTTTTTGTTGGTAGCTCCGGCTAAGAATTGCATTCAGACGTAAAAATCGGTATCCTTATTGAGAACGCTTGTTATCAGGAGGTTAAATCGGATGGATTTTGAAGAGCAGGTACAGACGCGAACTCAAGTTTTTGACGGTAGCTTGGTGCAGGTGGAACGTCAAGTCGTGACCTTACCCAATCAGACGACGGCGACGCGTGAAATTGTCCACCATCAACCAGCCGTAGCGATTTTGATAGTGACGGCCGCACAACAGATGGTGCTCGTTAAACAATGGCGAGCGGCCACGAACGGGATAACCTTCGAGATTCCAGCTGGCAAGGTTGAACCCGGTGAAACGCCGATGGCCGCAGCAGTCCGTGAATTAAATGAAGAGACCAGATTAGTGGCTAATCAGTTAACACCAATTGCTGAATTTTACACGTCTCCAGGCTTCACCGATGAATATATGACGTTATACGTCGCCACAGGATTGCAGCCGGTCACCACGGCATTGCCGCAAGATGCTGATGAACAGCTCCAACTAGTTTATCGGGATTTACCAGTGGTGATGGGTCAAGTGACTAGTGGTGAATTAGTGGATGCTAAGACGGTGATGGCGGTGTGGTATTGGCAAAGTCATCAAGCGTTAGGAGTGGATTTACATGGCTGATGAAGATCGCATGACGCGGCAACAATATCATCAAAAACAAACGCAACCCACGGCTACTGAAACCGATGATATGCCGGAAAATGAATCAGATACAGCGGCTTCTCGGCGCGGTTACGCGGCTGAGAACAACCGTTTATTGGAAGAGGCCAAAACTAAACGATTGGGTCGCAAGCTCAATTGGGTTATTTTAGGCTTAGTTTTAGCTATTGTTATTGTTTTTTTAATTTTATTTTTGACCCCTTAAAGAAAGTAGGCAACTTACATGAAATTTGGCATTATTTGTGCAATGGAAGAAGAACTTAAGACGCTCCGAACTGCATTACAAGATGAAAAAGTCACCCCAATTAAAGATATTGTCTTTTATGAAGGCACGATTGATCAACAAGCGGTCGTTTTGGTGCAATCTGGAATTGGTAAAGTTCAAGCTGGGATGACCACCGCTTTAATGATTACGAACTTTGATGTTGATGTTGTGATTAACTCAGGTTCAGCCGGTGGTATTGGGGCCGGCCTTGCAGTTGGCGATGTAGTAGTCGCAACTGCGACGGCTTATCATGATGTTGATGCGACGGCCTTTGGTTACGACTATGGGCAATTACCACAACAACCGTTGTATTATGACACGGACAAAAATTGGGTCAACCAAATCATTCAGGCTGCTACTGCAACCGGTTTGAAAGCCAAGACGGGGCTAATTGTGTCTGGCGATCAATTTATTGCCAGTCAGGCTGCAACCGATCAAATTTTGAGCCATTTTCCAACGGCACTTTCGAGTGAAATGGAAGGCGCAGCGATTGGACAAGCCTGTCATCAATTTAACACGCCGTATGTTGTCATTCGGGCGATGTCTGATGTTGGCAACGAAGATGCTGGTGTCAGCTTTGATGAATTCATCTTGGCCGCTGGTAAGCAATCGGCAGCGATGTTATTAGCGTTATTCGCTGCTCAAAACAAGTAAATTTATTTTTAAAAGGAAGCGTTCAAATGAAGCAAGTGTATTTAGATAACGCGGCGACCACTCCCATGGCGGAATCAGTTGTCACTGAAATGATGACGCGCATGACGAATACGTTTGGCAATGCCTCGAGTACCCACGCGTTTGGTCGGGCTGCTCGCGAAGTCTTAGATGATAGTCGCCATGTCATTGCGCAAAGTATCAACGCGCCTGACGATGATATTATTTTTAATAGTGGTGGGACGGAAGGCGACAATACGGCCATCATGCAAACGGCGTTAGTGCGGCAAAACTTAGGCAAGCATATTATTACCACGGCGATTGAACACCAAGCCATTTTAAAGTCATTAGCCGTTTTAGAGCAACAAGGCTTTGAAGTGACATACTTACCTGTGGATGCCAACGGTAATATTAAGTTAGCTGATTTTAAAGCCGCTTTACGTCCAGATACAATCCTAGTGTCAATTATGATGGGGAACAATGAAGTCGGATCCCACATGCCGATTCATGAGATTGGTGAGCTTTTGAAAGATCATCAAGCTTGGTTCCATACAGATGCAGTGCAAGCATACGGTTTATTGGATATTGATGTTCAACGTGATCACATTGATATGTTGTCGACTTCAGCGCACAAGATTAATGGCCCTAAGTTTATTGGTTTCTTGTATAAACGTAATGGCATTAACTTTCCTAGCTTAATTACAGGCGGTGAGCAAGAAGACAAGCGGCGGGCTGGAACTGAAAATGTGCCAGCCATTGCGGGATTTGCGCAAGCCGTTAAGGAACTGACACCGACTGAAAAAGCACATCGCCAAAGTAAGTATGCTGATTTCAAGCAATATGTCGTGGACCAATTGACTGCTAATCATATTGATTTTGAAGTGAACGGCGCTTTGGGACCAGATAACTTACAACATGTCTTGAATCTTTGGATTAAAGGCATTTCGACTTATACGATGCAAACGAATCTAGATTTGGGTGGTATCGCGGTTTCAGGTGGTTCAGCTTGTACTGCGGGGAGCTTGGAGCCGTCACATGTGTTAATTGCGATGTTTGGCAAAGACTCGCCACGGGTGAATGAATCTATCCGGCTGAGTTTCGGGCGTTACACAACTAAGGCGGACTTGGATCAATTTATCACTGTGTTAACGAATACGGTTAATCGGTTATCAAAGCGTTAAACTTTAAAAGGAGGTCGTCACCATGGCTTATACAACGACGGTGAAACTTGCGGGTGCTACGAAAACGTATCAATTAAGTCCTGCAATCAAGAAGTACACATTAATGGATCTGGGCTTTGCTAAGGGCAAATCCGGGGTTTTTACTTTTGAACGTTCGCTGGACCCCAATACACCTTATCAAGCAGCTTTTAAGTTAAAAATGACGGTTAATGCTGATTTAACGGCTTTTAAAATGTCGACAGTGACAGGCAATGGCCTGCAACGCGCGGATATTTTTAAAAATGACGCTCATCCAGAAGCAGTTGAACAATTACAGTTCATTTTAGCAAGTTTTATTGACCGTGAAGTCTTAGTTGAAGTTTAATCAGGAAACGCCTGGCTTGCAGCTGGCGTTTTCTTTGTTATAATGGTAATTACTGGAATTGTACGACCTTCAAATCGTGGATTCTCCAGAATCTTTTGGAAATGATGGTGAAAAAGTATGACTGATCACAGTAACACGCGTGTCGTTGTCGGCATGAGTGGTGGGGTTGACTCATCCGTAGTGGCGTTGTTGTTAAAGCAGCAAGGCTATGACGTGGTGGGGGTCTTTATGAAGAATTGGGATGATACTGACGAAAACGGGGTTTGTACCGCGACCGAGGATTACAAGGACGTGGCTAAAGTTGCCGATAAAGTTGGGATTCCATATTATTCAATCAACTTTGAAAAGGAGTATTGGGATCGGGTCTTTACGTACTTCTTAGATGAGTACAAAAAAGGCCGGACGCCAAATCCGGATGTTATCTGCAACAAGGAAATTAAGTTTAAGGCTTTCTTGGACTATGCGATGGATTTAGGGGCCGATTATATTGCCACTGGTCATTACGCACGGTTGCAGCATGATGAGGATGGCACAATGCACCTATTGCGCGGCGTTGATAGCAATAAAGACCAGACTTATTTCTTAAGTCAGTTGGATTCTAAGACGTTGTCAAAAGTAATGTTCCCACTTGGCGATATGATTAAGCCAGATGTGCGGAAATTAGCTTTGAATGCGGGCTTAGCAACGGCGAAGAAGAAGGACTCAGTCGGAATTTGTTTCATTGGCGAGAAAAATTTCAAGGAATTCTTAGGCCACTACTTACCAGCAACACCTGGTAAGATGATGACGGACCAAGGCGAAGTTAAGGGCGAGCATGCCGGGTTAATGTATTACACGATTGGACAGCGTCGTGGTCTTGGAATCGGTGGCGATGGTGAGGATAACGAACCATGGTTTGTCATTGGTAAGGATTTGAAGCAAAATATTTTGTATGTGGGGAAGGGGTATCATAATCCACACCTGTATGCAACTTATTTAGAGGCGTCCGATTTGCACTTTGTAACTAATGAAGATTTAGGCAATGATTTTCATGTGACCGCTAAGTTCCGGTATCGGCAGACTGATTCTGGTGTGACTGTGCACTTTAATGACGATCATACCCAGGTGCGGGTTACCTTTGATGAACCAGTGCGTGCCATTACGCCTGGTCAGGCTGTGGTCTTTTACAATGGTGAGGAATGCTTAGGTTCTGGAATGATTGATGCTGCTTATAATGAAGAGCGTGTTTTGCAATACATCTAAGTTCGGTTAGTGACTTAAATGAGCTTATTTAGGGCTCCTGATGACGACTTGTCGCCATTAGGGGTCCTTTTTTTGAAATGGGGTCTTGCATTTCTAGCTAGGGTTGCTTAAGCTAAGGGAAAGAATGGATATATAGGATTGGGCGATTATGGAAAAATTACGGCAGTTTAATTTTTTTGACACGTTATCAAAAAAAATGGTAGCGGGATTTATTTTAGTGATTGCGATTGGGACGGGCTTATTGGCGTTGCCGATTGCAGCCCAAAGTGGACAATCGACAGCATTGATAAATACGTTATTTACAGCCACTTCAGCCACTTGTATCACTGGGTTGAATGTGGTTGAAATGACCCATTGGACGTTGTTTGGTAAAATCGTCATTATGGGATTATCGGAAGTTGGCGCACTGGGTTACATGACGTTTGCAGTCTTGATTTCAAATTTAATGCGGCGCAACTTGGGCTTGTCAACGCAATTATTAGTTAAGGAATCACTAAACCTTGAGAATTTAAGTGATACGAAAAGTGTCATGCAATATGTCATTGGTCTGTCATTATTATTTCAATTAGGTGGTTTTGGGCTATTAGCCCTTGATTTTGTCCCGCGCTATGGCTGGCAGTCAGGTCTTTTTTTATCGTTATTTCATGCCATCATGTCATTTTGTAATGCCGGCTTTAATATCTTTACCAATGGCATGGCGACTTTTCAGAGTGATCCGTACGTCTTGTTTGTGACGATGGTGCTCGTGATTGCTGGTGGCCTGGGCTTCCTAGTCTGGCGTGACTTATTGCTCTATCATGAACGACATCGCTTAAGCTTGAACTCAAAATTAACGTTAGTCACGACCATCAGTTTATTTATCCTCGGTTTTATCTTGTTGCTAGTGACGGAACGGGGGCTAGCGCTATTGCCAGCGAATACCAGTTGGCTTGACCGCATCATGAACACCTTATTTATGAGTGTTTCACCACGAACTGCGGGCTTTTCAGTGATTCCAGTCACCCGGTTACAGGCTGGGAGTGTCTTAGTGATTATGGTTCTGATGTTTATTGGTGGGACACCTGGGTCAACTGCTGGGGGGATTAAAACGACTACTTTTGGGATTTTGGTCTTTCAAAGTATTGCCCAATTGCGTGGTCGTGCGGATGTCGAATACGGTCATCGGCGTTTTAGCCAGAATAACTTGAATCGGGCACTATTATTAGTCTTTTTAGCGAGCGTGGTTTTAACCGTGGCGGCGTTGATTTTAGCACAAACGGAGACGATTCCTAAAGGGATGGGCTTAGAATACATTGTTTTTGAAGTCTTGTCAGCTTTTGGTACGGTCGGTTTAAGTCTTGGTTTAACGGCTAAATTAACACTAGTGGGAAAATTTGTGATTATGCTACTGATGTTTATTGGCCGGGTGGGTATTTTTACATCGCTCTATGCATTATCACGGCGACAAGCGAAAACGAATTTGATTCGTTATCCTGAAGAAAATATTTTGATTGGTTAAGGGGGGACGATGTCGCATGAAAAAGAATTTTGCAGTATTTGGCTTAGGACGCTTCGGTGAAAGCGTGGTCCGGACGTTAGCGGCTGCGCAACAAGAGGTGTTAGCCGTGGACATTCAAGAGGGCCCTGTTAATAAATTGATGGACGTTGCGACGCAAACGATGATTGCGGATACACGCGATGAGGCTGTTTTAAAAGAATTGAATATTGATAGTTTTGATTATGTTATTATCGGGATTGGTAATAACATGGAAGCCAGTATTTTAACGACAATGTTAAGTAAAGAGCAAGGCGCTAAACACGTGATTGCGAAGGCCGAGACGAGCGATCAGGGGCGAGTCCTAGAACGTGTCGGGGCTGACAAGGTGGTCTTCCCTGAGCGCGATATGGGGCATACCATCGTCCGAAAATTACTGACGAATCATATTCTGAATTTTATTGATTTAAGTGATGAATACACTTTAGCGGCAATTGAGATTACAGATGATAGTTTAACGAACCAAAATTTAATTGATTTAAAATTTCGCAAACGGTATGGGTTGACCGTGATTGCCATTAAACACGGGGCCGATATTAACGTGTCACCACAACCAACTGATACGATTGCGCTACACGATGTGTTAACTGTCGTTGGACCGATTAAAGGGGTGCGAGAATTAGATGCAGCGTTAACGAAGTAAACTAAAACGGTTACCATGACGGGACCGTTTTTTTGTCGCTGCGTTTAATTTTCTAGTTGACATAATTTTAATTTATATCAGTTTGAGAACTTTTTGAAAACTAAGGTTAAAACTGGCATAATAGAAAGTATAATTAGGGTCGAAATTGTGATTGAGATGAGGAAGTAATGATTTGACAAAACTACTATTTGTTCGCCATGGAAAGACGGAATGGAACTTGGAGGGCCGTTATCAAGGTTCTCAAGGTGATTCGCCGTTGTTACCAGCGAGCTATGACGAAATTCATCAATTAGCGGCGGCTTTACATGATATTCAGTTTAGCCATATTTATGCGAGTCCCTTAAAGCGAGCACGGGATACGGCGATGACACTTCAACAAGATTTAAGCCAACCGGGTTTGCCCTTGACGATTTTGAGTCGCTTACGTGAATTTAACTTAGGAAAAATGGAAGGGATGGCGTTTACTGACGTGGCGGAGCGCTATCCACTGGAATTTGAAGATTTTCGGCAACATCCTGATCATTATGATCCTACAATGATTCATGGTGAGAGCTTTCAGCAATTATTAAAACGCATGACGCCGGCAATTAATCAAATTGTTGCGGCTAATCCACGACGGACAGATAATGTGTTGGTCGTGAGTCACGGTGCGGCTTTAAATGCCTTAGTGAATACATTACTGGGAGCCTCATTAGCGACCTTACGCCAACGTGGTGGCTTATCAAATACGAGTACGACGATTTTAGAAACGCGTGATCGTGGCAAGCATTATAACTTATTACTATGGAATGATACGTCATATTTGTCCCGGGAACCTGATCCCACGGATACGATTTAGGAGGTGGCCGGATTTGGCTAAGACGGCGGCAGCAACCAAAGCAGCACAACAAGCTTTAATTCATCAACTGGTCACGACGATTGACCACCATCCAGATGATTATCAAGCTTACTATGATTTGACCGTGGTCTTAACGGCTGGTCAAGATTATGAGCAAGCGGAGGCGTTAGCGATGAAAGCGTTAGGCCGTTTTGATCAAGTGGCGCGCGCACATAATCTCTTAACGTATGCGCTTGGTAATATTTATTATCAAGCTGGGGAGTATAATCGAGCATTAGCGGCTTACCAAACGATTGATGATCCAAAGTTAAAAGCAGATGCTTATTTAATGATGGCGCAGACGTTAATGGCTAAAAAAGATTATCAACATGCGCTGGTCTGGGCGTTAACAGCCCAAGAACAACGGCCCACGGCGATTGACGTGAATCTGTTAACGGCAAATATATTACTTGCGTTAGGCAATAATGAGCAGGCATACGATTTTTATCAAAAAGTTTTGGTTCAAGATCCACAACATGGTCCGGCTAATTTCAATGCTGGTTTAACAGCGATGGTGCTGGGCAAACCGTATGCCCAATTGTTTGCTAGGGCCAAACAATATGATGCGGCCTATTTTAAAGCCCATCAACAACAGTTAAGTGATATTGAAAAGACTGTTACGGTAGCGGATAAAGTGCCACATAAAAATCAAAAAAAGTAAGGTGGTGTCCTAGTGACGACAACGAATCCAAGTTTATTTTCTGCGGATGATAATAGCCAAACGGTGACTCACTTTGTAGTTGGTAAAGTGGCGACCGTTTTTTTTAGTAGTGCGGATAGTTTTTACAAAGTTTTATTGGTCAAAGTAACGGAACAAAATATTGATTGGTCAGAAGACGAAATTGTAGTCACTGGGAGTTTTGCAGATATTCAGGAAGAAGCCACCTATAAGTTTACGGGTAAGACCGTCCGACATCCTAAATATGGGACTCAATTTCAAGCTGATAATTATCAAAATGAGACGCCGACTTCGCGCAGCGGGCTCATTGCGTATTTAGCGGGGAGTGACTTTCCCGGATTAGGTCGCCGTACAGCTGAACGGATTGTTGATACTTTAGGTGAAAATGCCATTGATGCAATCTTAGCTGATCCTAAGGTTTTAAGCCCAATTGGATTAAGAGCTTCAGTCCAGCAGACCCTGTTGGATACGTTACGAGTGAATAATGGTTTAGAGCAAACCATCATTGGCTTGAATGCGTACGGTTTTGGGAGTCGGTTAGCGGCTGCCATCTATGCCAAATATCAAGGCGACACGTTAACGGTGATTCAGGAAAATCCCTATCAATTGGTAGAAGATATCAAAGGGGTGGGCTTTAAAAAAGCGGACCAAATCGCAACACAATTACAAATTGATCCGCAAGCCGATAGTCGGTTACGAGCAGGGCTATTAACTGAAATCACTGAAACCAGTGCTCAAAATGGTGATACGTATACGACCGCTAAACCGCTACTAACGGCGACGATGCAATTACTTGAAAATTCGCGCAATGTCGCCATTGACCCACAAAAATTAGCCGATCAATTAGTGGTTTTAGCACAAGCTAATCAAATTGTTGGCGATGAGAATCGAATTTATTTGCGTGACTTGTACGAGGCCGAATGGGGCATTGCGGAGCACCTAAAACGTTTAAATGATGCGGATAATGATGGCAACTTAACGGCAAAAGAAGTTGATCGGGCGATTGAACATGTTGCTAAGGCGAGTCAATTAACTTATGATGCCTCGCAGACCCAAGCATTAAAGTCAGCGATTACGGCCCATCTGTTTCTCTTAACGGGGGGGCCGGGGACTGGTAAAACAACGATTATTCGTGGGTTGGTGGCATTGTTTGCTGAACTCCATGACGTGTCATTAGATTTAGAACAATATAAAGATAAATCTTTTCCTATCTTGTTAGCGGCACCCACGGGTCGTGCTGCCAAGCGAATGGCTGAAACAACTGGTTTACCAGCTAGTACCATTCATCGGTTATTGGGGTTGACGGGGCGTGAAGATGGTCCGGAGATGCCAACGAAAGATTTAGAAGGTGGTATTTTAATCATTGATGAAATGTCGATGGTTGATACTAAGCTCTTCCGGTTATTATTACAAGCAGTACCCAGTCACATGCAAGTCATTTTGGTGGGGGATAAGGATCAATTACCATCGGTTGGCGCGGGACAAGTCTTCCATGATTTACTCAAAAGTCCGCAATTACCGCAAATTGAATTAACGACGATCTATCGCCAAGATGATGATTCGAGCATTATCCCATTGGCCCATGCGATTAAGAATGGGCGCTTGCCAGCGGATTTTACGGTCAATCAAAAGGACCGCTCATTCATTGCTTGCGGGGCGTATCAAGTTGACCATATCATTGAACAGATTGTGGCTAAAGCTCAGGCGCGTGGCTTTTCAGCGGACGATGTCCAAATCTTAGCGCCAATGTATCGGGGTGCCGCTGGTATTGATCAATTAAATACGACGGTTCAAAATATTTTTAACCCGGTTAAGTCTAAGCGACAAAAACAATTAACCTATGATGGACAACAATTTCGGGTTGGCGATAAAGTTTTACACTTGGTCAATTCGCCGGAAGATAATGTTTTTAATGGTGATATTGGAAAAATTGTTGGCATTGATTTGGCAAATGACCCACATAATAAGAGCAAAAAGGATCAAATCACGATTGCTTTTGAACAAAATGAAGTGGTTTATCAACGGAGTGATTGGAACCGATTAACATTGGCTTACAGTATGTCAATCCATAAGGCACAAGGCAGTCAGTTTAAGATGGTGATTTTGCCGATGGTGCCACAATTTTCACGGATGTTACAACGCAATCTATTGTATACGGCCGTAACTCGCGCCGAGCAGATGCTGATTTTAGTGGGTGATGTTAAATCATTTGAGCGGAGCGTTAGCAATGAATCGGTCAATCGGTTAACGACATTGACGCAACGATTACAACAAGTTTTTGCGGGTGAAACAGGCACTAATCCTGCCACTAATCCAGTTGAACCTGAACCAAGTCCAGCAGTCACTGCGCCAACGCCAGTGACCTCGGCTGAACCAAGCCAAAGTCCAACCACCAATCAGCGATTAACACCGACTATGATTCGAAATGGCCAGATTGATCCGATGATTGGAATGCAAGGAATTAAACCGACTGATTTCATGGGGCAATTAACCTAGTTTGAATTAATTGCTAGTTACAACTAGTTTAAAAAGCGACGATTCAGTCAGATTGGGCCTGTTTTTGTTAGACGACACTGCTATAATTAAGAATGTTTGTCATGAAACTATTTTTTGGAGGTTGTTATGTCAGTAGATGAATCAAATACCAAGCTGAAATTATTTGCCTTGAATTCTAATATGCCATTAGCGCAAAAGATTTCGGAACGCGTCGGTATTCCGTTAGGTCAAAGTTCGGTCAAGCGGTTTAGTGATGGCGAAATTCAAATTAATATTGAAGAAAGTATTCGTGGCGCCGAAGTATTTGTCATTCAATCGATTTCAGAACCAGTCAATGATACGATTTTAGAATTATTGATTATGATTGATGCGCTACGTCGGGCTAGTGCGGCTGAAATTAACGTGGTGATTCCTTATTATGGCTATTCACGCCAAGATCGGAAAGCTCGTTCACGGGAACCAATTACAGCTAAGCTAATTGCAACCTTGTTAGAAAAGGATCGGGCTACGCGGATTTTAACGATTGATTTGCATGCCGCTCAAATCCAAGGGTTCTTTGATATTCCAGTAGATCATTTAATTGCCGCACCAATTTTGGCAAGTTACTTTAAGGATCGTGGCATTACCGATAATTTGGTCGTGGTTTCACCTGATCACGCTGGCGTTTCACGAGCCCGCAAAATGGCTGAATTATTAGGGGCACCAATTGCGATTATTGACAATCGTCATCCTGATGATGATAGCCAAGTGCCAAGTAGTATTATTGGTGAAGTTAAGGATCGCATTGCGATTGTTATTGATGATATGATCGATACTGGAACTCGGTTCGATGTTTCAGCGCAGGCCTTAAAACAAGCTGGTGCAGCTAAGATTTATGGTTGTGCAACGCATGCCATCTTCTCACAAGATGCGCCGGAAAAACTACAAAATTCAGCTTTAGAAAAAGTTATTGTGACGGATACGATTCAAATTCCGGCCACTAAACATTTTGACAAGTTAGTTCAACTTTCAGTGGGCCCATTGTTAGGGGATGCCATTAAGTTAGTTCATGAACAACAGCCAGTTGATCGGTTATTTAATTCAGAAATTTAAAGTTGTTTAATAATGGGAGCCCAGTTACCAGGGGTTCTCTTTTTTGGCTAGGTAAAGACACCAATCTGTTATACAATAGGGCTATTGTTATTAAGGGGGTGGCTGTAATTGAAGAATAAAGCCATTACGATTAAGGATGTCGCAAAGCATTCAGGGGTATCAATTTCAACGGTTTCACAAATTTTAAATGGTAACGGCGATAAATTTAGTGCTAAAACAGTCGCCAAAGTTATTGCCGCTAAAGATGATCTTCATTATGAGCCCGATTATTTTGCCCGGCGGATGGTTATGAAACGGAGTCAAACGATTGGGGTATTAGTTCCGGATATTACGAATCCATTTTTTAGTGCCTTAATTCGGGGAGTTGAGGCTGGTTTGTATCAAGAGAATTTTATTACGATGCTCTGTAATGCCGATTTGGATGAAGCTAAGGAGCAAAGTTATCTGGCTGAGTTAAGTCGTCGCGGTGTTGATGGGTTTATTATTGCCAGTTCAGCGGTTTCTAATCAAGCCATTAATCAGATTTTACGGGCGAATCAGCATCCGTTTATTGTTTTAGATCAAAAGAAGGCTGAAGGCGTTAGTGATGCGGTTTTAACGGATGATTTTATGGGTGGTTGCTTGGCAGCTGAGCATTTAAAAAAATTGGGACATCAACAAGTCGCTATCCTATTGCCAGCCGCAGCGCCTGCCAATATTTTGCAACGATTAGCTGGATTTCGAACGGTCTATGCACCAGAAAATAGTCCAATCATTTATACGGCGTTAACGAAGCAAGCGGGGTGTCAGGCGGTACCAGCCATTCTAGCGACGTCAGTCACGGCTCTATTTGCCGTTAGTGATGAAATTGCAATTGGACTGTACTTAGGATTGGCACGGGCCGGTAAACGAATTCCGGCTGATTATAGCGTCGTGGGTTATGATGACATTGAAATGTGTCAATACGTGGTCCCACAGTTAACAACCGTGGCACAACCGATAGTTGAGCTAGGACAAACGGCCGCCGCCTTATTGTTAGAACGTATTCAACAGCCGCAGAAACCATGGGAGGAAAAACGGTTACCGGTTCAATTAATTGAAAGATATTCAACTGCACATTTGAATTAAGTTTCAAAATGTGCTATATTTTTGTTGGCCTATTAAAACGTTTTCATAAAACGTTTTAATCAGCAAATGATTTTATTAAAACACACAATTAATTGGAGGTCACAATAATGAAGACAATCACAATTATCGGTAGTATCAATTTAGATCGAACAATTCGAGTTAAACAGATGCCTAAGCCTGGTGAAACGATGCATACAAAAGAAATTTTTTCAGCTGGTGGTGGTAAAGGGGCTAATCAAGCTGTCGCAGCGCAACGTTCAGCAGCGAAAACTAACTTTATTGGTGCAGTTGGTGATGATGATGCTGGTAAAGCGATGTTGGAATTGTTGACGCAAGAAAAAATTGATTTGACCGGAGTAACCACTTTAAAAAATCAATCAACTGGTCAGGCTTACGTGGTTGTTGACGATGCTGGTGAGAATCAAATTATGATTCATGCCGGGGCTAACATGGCCTTTACGCCAGCATATGTTGCTGAACAAGCCAATCTGATTAAAGCCAGTGATTTTGTCATTGCTCAATTTGAAAGCGCTGTCGATAGCACAACGACCGCCTTCAAAATTGCCCGGCAGGCTGGTGTGAAAACAATTTTGAATCCAGCACCTGCGATGGTTAAGGTACCAGCTGATTTATTAGCCGTTACTGATATGATTATCCCCAACGAAACTGAGACCGAGACTTTGACAGAAATTAAAATTACGGATGAAGCGAGCATGTTAAAAGCGGCGGCTGATTTACATCAACTCGGCATTGCTGCAGTCATTATCACGATTGGCAGCAAAGGCGCCTTTTATGATGTGGCTGGTCAACATGGGATTATTCCGGCTTTTAAAGTGAATGCCGTGGATACGACGTCAGCGGGCGATACCTTTATTGGTGCCATGAGTAGCCAATTAGAACCCGACTTTAGTAATTTAGCCACCGCCATTCGTTATGGCAATCGAGCTTCATCATTAGCGGTGCAACGGTTTGGTGCGCAACCATCTATTCCATATAAAAGTGAATTAATCGAGGAGGATAAGTAAAATGAAAAAAGGTAAAGTGATTAACTCTGATTTATCTCGGGTCATTGCCCAAATGGGTCATTTTGATAAACTAAGTCTTGGAGATGCTGGGATGCCAGTCCCAATGGGAACTGAAAAAATTGATTTAGCTGTAGACAACGGCATTCCTAGTTTTATGCAGGTCTTAAACAATGTGTTAGAAGAATTAGAAGTACAACGGATTTATCTAGCTGCTGAAATTAAAACGGATAATCCCCAAATGTTGACGCAAATTAAAAAGCGGTTACCAGATACGCCGATTACATTTATTCCGCATACTGAAATGAAGCAAGCATTAAGTGAGTGTCGCGCGTTTGTTCGAACTGGTGAAATGACACCCTACGCAAATATCTTATTGGAAAGTGGCGTCACCTTTTAGCTTATTAGCTTAAAAACACCTAGGAGGAAAACAATATGCACGCAACGGCATTACTAATTGGGCTAGGGCCCTTAATTGGGTGGGGATTATATCCTACCATCGCTTCAAAAATTGGGGGACGTCCCGTTAATCAGATTTTAGGCTCAACGCTAGGGACTTTCATCTTTGCCTTAATTTTTGCTTGGACCCAAGGCTTGTCACTCCCCCAAGGGCATGATTTATTTTTTGCCATTTTATCAGGAATTGGCTGGGCCAGTGCCCAAATTATTACGTTTAAAGCTTTCGCAATGGTTGGATCGTCCCGGGCAATGCCTGTAACCACGGCCTTTCAATTGTTGGGAGCCTCGTTATGGGGCGTCATTGCTTTGGGGGATTGGCCAGGGATGACTGCGAAAATTCTCGGCGGCTTGGCCTTGATTTTAATTATTATTGGGGCTAGCTTAACAGTTTGGTCAGAGCAGCGAGATGCTGGCAACATGCGTTTGTTGCGGCGTGCTGTATTGTGGTTAGCTGGTGGTGAGATTGGATATTGGGCTTATTCTGCCGCCCCACAAGCAACTAAACTGAATGGGATGCAGGCCTTTTTACCACAAGCTATTGGGATGTTATTAGTTGGGCTAGGTTATGCACTTTGGTTAGCCATGCGTGGTGAAAAAATGGCGCTGGCTGAAAAAGTTTCTTACCAGCATATTTTTTCAGGACTCTTCTTTGCTTTTGCAGCGTTGACCTATTTAATTTCGGCCCAACCGGATATGAACGGGTTGGCAACTGGATTTATCTTGTCGCAAACGTCGGTTGTCTTAGCAACGTTAACTGGAATTTGGTTCTTAGGCCAAAAGAAAACCCCAAAGGAAATGCGAATTACGATTTTTGGACTGCTCCTGATTTTAGTTGCAGCTACGGTCACTGTTTTGATTTAAAATGAGTTTTAAAAATGATTTGAGAGCGTTTGGGGCCATCCAAATGCTCTTTTTATTTGGTATTCAATTGACAAATTAAAATCTGATGTTAATATTAAAATTAATTGAGAAATTGAAAGAACGTTTAATATAGCAATTTTAGTGAATGACACATCAGTGGTTAATAGCATTCTAAAGGGCGATATGACAAGGGCTTTAGCTTGATCTGTTGCCTTTTTATTTTGTCATAATTGGGATACCACTTTCATGATAGCAGCTGCTAACTTTATCTTGGGCGAAAAAGTAAAGCAATTAGAAAAAACAGCAACACCAGTAAATACACGTTAGGGAGATTAAGTCATGACAATCGTAAAAAGAAATAGATTATATGTTTATGCGTTTTGGGGGGCGTTGTTTTTTGAGCGTTCTATTTGGATCAACTATTTACACCATCAGGGATTTACGACTTTACAAATTGGGTTCCTGCAAACGCTATTAACCTTAGCCATGTTCATTTTTGAATTGCCGTCTGGAGTTTTAACAGACCGACTTGGGCCTAGAAGGACGATGAACTTTGGCCATGTTTTAATCATCATCTATTTATTAACGATGCTCTTTGCGGTTAACTATTTTAGTTTAATCGTTGGATTTTTAGCCTATGGTATTGGCTTGTCGCTTATTTCTGGTAGTGATCAAACGTTGATTTATCAGATCAATCCAGAGCAAAGCTATCAGCATAAGATAGGTATCTTTGAAGCAATTACGATTATTGGACTCACGATAAGTTCTTTGATAGGTGGGGCCTTAACAACTATTTCATGGGATGCTATTTTTATTGCAGGTATTCTGACGCAACTAGTTGCCATAATATTGTTAATCCTCTTAAAAGAACAAACCCATGAAGAGAAGCTTAGCGATGATGAACTGCCTATGTCATTGAAAAACTTGGCTATTGAACTGCTTAAAATGTTAAAAAAAAAGCATGTCAGATACTTGGTCATGACAATTTCAGTTTTTCAAAGTGCGATTTCGGTGTTGCTTAACTTTGCGCAACTTTTATTCTCTGCCAAACATTTTTCAGCTTTTCAAACGGCGATTATTTTGACGATTGCGCTAGCTTTTTCTGCTGTAGCGTCAGTGTCGATTGAAAAAATCTCAGCAAAAATTGGCAACAGACGTGCTATCTTTTTATTTTTGTCTGTCACAATTGCGATGTTTGTTAGTTTAAAGAGTAATACGGCTGCGGTAATCGTACTGGGGTTTCTCTTAATCCAATTTAGTTTTGAATTTGTCGATACTTCATTAAATGCGGTTGTACAAGACTTAGCTAATGACAAAATACGCACGTCGCTCATTTCAAGTGTGAATACATTGACTGCGGGATTAATGTTTTTCGAGACCATGTTAACGTCGGTGTTATTTTCGGTGTTTGGTGTTGAGAACTCATTCATTTTATTTGGGATTGTGGTAGCCAGCGTGACCTTGTTGTTATATAATGCTTTCCTAGTCACTCAAAAGCGAACTAACCGCAATTAGAATTGACTGACACAGATCATCAATGTGCCTTATCTGGGACTAACGTTTTGATTAGTGAAATTCATGTTCGACCGATCGAACGAAATGGTTAAAGCACAATATTGGACTTGGAAAATAGCAAAACTAACGATTTAAATGAGTAAATAGTCAGAATAAGGCCTGCTAAAAGGTCTTTTTTTGTGCGAGCGGTTGAGACTCGAAGTTGACCAGCTTGAATTTGGTTTCAGTCGCCATTAAAACCGTTGGGTTATCAAACTGTTAGAAAAATGATAGTGGTTTCAAACATTGGTTTACCGGCTAATTGTATTAATCTGGCAATAGCAATTAATTGACGAAATTAAACGGATCGTTTTATAAAAAAGTAAGTGATTGTAGTTTGTATTTTTCTAAAATGTGCTACAATAAAGTTATGATTTGTAAAAGGTGTTAAGTTTTTCTTAAAGTCTAATTGCGGCGCACCGGTATTTTAATTCTGATTTAGGAAATTTTAATTTTCCAAAGGAGTGAAGTTAATGTCACAAGCACATACAACGGGCAAGGTTCTAGCCAGTACGGTTGGTGCCGTTGGGTTATTGCTTGCCACAGGACAAGCTGCCAATGCGGCTTCAGTCACCGTTAAGCAAAACGATACGGTCTGGGGCCTCGCTCAGCAACATGGGGTGTCGGTTAAGAGTATTGAAAAGTTAAATCAACAAGCACTTAACGGAAACACAAGTTTAATTTATGTCGGTCAAAAATTACAAGTTAGTGGTAAATCAAGTCAGACATCATCAGCAAAAGGTACATATACCGTTAAAGCTGGCGATACGCTGTGGGATTTAGCTGACGCGTATCAAACGACAGTTCAAAAGTTACAAAAGCTAAATGGATTGTCTAGCAATCTTATTGTCGTTGGTCAAACATTGAAGGTTTCTGGGACAAGCACACAGCAAGCAACGCGCTCAGTGGCTAAGACCAGTGCCAACGCAACGACGGCGAATAAGACGTCAGTTGCAGCGTCTTCATCAGCAACGAAGACTACGACTGACAATAATAGTAGTAGTACTGCAGCGACTAGCGCTAGCTCAACAAGTCAGGTTAGTGCTAGTTCAGCTGCATCAACCAGTAGTAGCGCTACAAGCGATACAGAAGTTCAGGGTTCTGTAAGTGCCAGTCTCAGTTCATCAACAACCGATGCTACCAGTGCTAGCTCTGAAACTAGCAGCAGTCAAGTTAGTTCATCAGCAGCAACGTCTTCAAGTTCAACGTCCGCCGTTGCTGAATCAGTTGTCTTGAATACTGTGGCGACTAGCAGTAGTAGTACGACCGCTAGTCAAAGCAGTAGCTCTGCCGCTACTCAAAGTAGTAGTACAGTGAGTCAAAGTAGTTCATCGGCGACACAAAGTAGTTCCGCTGCTAGCCAAAGTAGTAGTACAGTTAGCCAAAGCAGCACAACTACGGCGAGTCAGAGTAGTAGTTCAGCGAGTCAAAGTACCAGTACTGCAAGTGCTAGCAGTTCAGTTGCAACGCAAAGTAGCTCTGCTGCTAGTCAAAGCAGTTCCACTGCAGCAGCTACAACAACGACTCAAAGCAGTAGTTCAGCAACATCAACTGCGTCACAAGCAAGTTCAAGCTCACAAGCAGCGACGACTAGCAATAGTAGTACTGCCACAACCAGCACGTCTGATTTGACGACTGGTTCAGTGACTAGCCTAGCTTTGAAGTTAGCTGATGCCAATATTCCTTATGTTTGGGGTGGCGCAAGCTTGTCCGGGATGGATTGTTCTGGCTTAGTTTCTTACGTCTTCCAGCATGCTGCAGGGATTAGTTTGCCACATAACACTGTCTCACAAGAAGGCTATGTTACAACGCATTCAGTTGCAGATGCTAAACCAGGTGATATTTTATTCTGGGGTAGCCGGGGTTCGACTTGGCATGACGCGATTTATATTGGTAACAACCAATACGTCGCCGCACCAACCGAAGGTGAAAATGTGCAAGTTCAAACAATTAGCACCTATTTTGCACCAAGTTTTGCCGGTACAGTGAACTAATAAATTAACGATAAAACTAACAGCCAGCTTCCTACGATCAGTGGGCTAGCTTGGCTGTTTTTGCGTTAGTTGTTTTTTAAAAATTTTGATTTATTATTTGGTGGCGTTGTGGTATATTAAATCTGCTGTTTTTAAATTAAAAAATTAAGAATGCTGGTTTTAAGGGAGTGTTTAAGGTGAGTAACAGATTTGAAATTCTGGAAGAATACCAAGAAGCTAATACAGAATTGGATCATTTGAAAGGATTAGCTGATCGGCAACGTGATCGTTCACGAGTGGTCACGATTTACCCACATTTGAATGAGCGGGTTAGTCATCTTTCAAAAAAATGTGAACAGCTTAATATGCTTCTGGAAGCAATTAACGCTTCTGAAGATTAATTAAAAAGTCGGACTTACGAAAACACATCTTTTCGTAAGTCCGACTTTTTTAATAATGATCATGAATACTAGTATCAATCCAAAAAGGATAAGATTGAGTTGATAGATATAAATCGTAATTTCGATTACCGATAATCTGACCATCCATTTGACCAATTTCAACGGAATTAACTAACAAATGTAACTTTGCACTACGATAATGATGGACAAAGCGTGAGTTCAGATGCCGACCACCCATTAATAAGAGGGTAAACAGCCACAGGATAATCCACCAATGCGGTTCTTCCACGACGATTAACTCTAGTTGTTCATCGTGGATATTCGCTTGGGGCAGAATCTTAACGCCACCACCAAAGTACGGGTGATTAGAAACCGTGCATAAAAAGGCATGCCGGTAAGTATCCCGTTGCCGGCCAACATGAACAGTTAATGGATAGCCGATCTGTTGGGAGTATGCTTTGAGGGCGTTACTCAAGTAGGACCAACGTCCTAAGCGGCCTTTTTGTTTACTCCGATTGGTATCGTCAACGATTTGAGCATCAAAGCCTAGGCCAACATTATTGACAAAGTAACGGTGGTCATTTTTTAGCGTTTCATGATAGACACCGATGTTTAACGGTCGGGGACGTAAATTATTTAGAATTTGAGCGAGCGCAATTTCTGGATCAGTTGCCATACCGAGCCCGCGAGCAAAGTCATTACCAGAGCCACCGGGGAGGTATGCGATTGGGATGGGTTCTGCTAATGGGACCTGCATGAGGCCATTCAGTGCTTCGTTTAAGGAACCATCACCGCCAATCACTAGCAGGATGGGGGTGATATTTGGCTGCCGGTGCAAATCTTTCGCAAATTGGGCGGCTAGCAAGGTGGTGTGTCCTGCATATTCGGACACGTGATACTCGAAACGGATTTGACGTTGTTCCAAGATTGGTTTAACAGTTTCCCAAACGGTTTTACCATGACCAGAGCCAGCTAGTTCGTTAATAATAATGTTGTATTCAGCAATCAAATTTACACCTCACAAAGATCGAATCAGTTAAAACTGACCCTTACACCACAAAAAGCCGGAACAGGTTCGTTCCGGCAAGGTGCTAATTCATAATTAACATTGGTAAAATCATTGGGTGACGTTCTGTTTTCTCAAATAAGAAGCTTTGGAGGTCATCAATGATGGCATTTCGGATAGTCGCTTCACTGACTTTATCACTCTTCATCTTACGACGAATGGTTCGGAAAACATGCCGTCTGGCTTCATTAATCAAGTCACCAGATTCACGCATATAAACAAAACCACGAGATAAGATGTCTGGTCCGGCTTGAATCTCTTTCTTGTTCAAATCAATTGTGGCAACTACGACCACTAGACCTTCTTCAGAAAGCACTTGACGATCGCGCAACACAACGTTACCGATATCGCCAATTCCAGAACCATCCACGTAAACATCACCAGCACCAAAGTGGCCAGCAACACGTGCAGAATCTTTAGTGAGCGCTAAAACATCCCCATTTTCTAGGATGAAACTGTGGTCTAATGGTACCCCACATTGTTCTGCTAATTCAGTGTGAATCTTAAGCATCCGGTATTCACCATGAATCGGCATAAAGAATTTTGGTTTCATGAGGCGCAACATTAATTTTTGTTCTTCCTGACCACCATGGCCGGAAGTATGAATGTTGTTGACTTTCCCATGGATAACATGGGCGCCAGCTTCTTCAAGTTCGTTGATAACATGGTTCACACTTAAGGTGTTACCAGGAATTGGCGAACTCGAGAAGATGACCGTGTCACCAGGTTGAACTGAAATCTGACGGTGGGTCCCATTAGCAATGCGTGATAGGGCCGCCATTGGTTCACCTTGTGAGCCGGTACATAAAATCATTACTTTGTTAGCCGGTAGGGACTTAATGTCATTGGCATCGACCATCGCATCATCTGGAATATCGAGGTAGCCCAGTTCACGACCATTAACAATGGCGGCTTCCATACTACGACCGAAGACGGCGATTTTTCGATGATGTTCGAGCGCAACTTGGGCGGCTTCTTGAATTCGAGAAATATTCGAGGCGAAGGTGGCAAAGATAATCCGACCTTCGATTTGATCGAAGATTTTACGAATCGACTGTGCGACCCATCGTTCGGACTTAGTGAAAATTGGTCGTTCAGCATTGGTACTATCAGATAGTAATGCCAAAACACCTCGTTCACCTAAGTGTGCCATCCGTTGCAAGTTCGGCGGCTGGTTCGTAATTGGTGTCAGGTCAAACTTGTAGTCCCCAGTTTCAACAATGGTACCAGGTGGTGTTTGAACTGCAATCCCTAAAGTATCTGGAATCGAGTGGGTCGTTCTAAAGAACGAAACTCGGGTTTTACGAAATTTTAAGACAGTGTCTTCATTGATTTCATGGAGTTCCGTGGTTTTTAATAAGCCGTGTTCCTCTAACTTACCCTTGATTAAGGCTAAGGCGAGGGGCCCAGCGTAAACTGGCACGTTAATCTGTTGAAGTAGGAATGGAATCCCACCAATGTGATCTTCGTGTCCGTGCGTAATCACCAATGCTTTTATTTTTTGCTGGTTTGCAACTAGATAAGAATAATCTGGAATGACGTAATCAATTCCCAGTAATTCGTCTTCAGGGAATTTGATGCCGGCATCGATTAGAATAATCTCATCTTGAAATTGGACACCATAAGTGTTTTTCCCAATTTCACCCAAACCACCGATTGCAAAGACGGCAGTTTCGTTATTTTTGACGTTTAAGCGTTTCATTTATTAAACTCCGTTAGTTGATACTCTGGATTTTCTTGTTCATAATCCAAGAAGTTACCTTCTAACGGTTCGATAAACTCAATATTGTACGTTGTGTTGTCTTCGACCAAAACACGAGCTGCAACTTCAGTATCCGCTTCCAGATAAAGTGATTGCGTGGTTTCGCGTTGAGGATTCCGTTTTTGGTTTTCTTGGTAATAAATTTTGTAAATCATTAACAAAACTCCTTATAAAAAATATTTATTTAGAATTGAAGATTCTAAATAGCAGCAAAAATAAAAGTTTGATCCGCACACTAGGTTGTGTAAACACAACAATTAACTTACATTTTAGCATAATTTTGGAGAGGTGTATACAATGTTAATTTTCCTCAAAAACGATGCTGGGAATGTCTTTTTTTTTTGCAAACATGCTATGCTAATAATAATTAAAAAAAGGGTTTATTATTGAAATTGTGAATAAATAAACAATTGAATTGTGAGGAAACAGTGATGGGCAAATGGCTAACACTCTTAATTGGCGTAATTTTAGCTATCGTAATCTATGAAGTGTTACGACGGCGGGTTTTAAAACGTGCTGCTTTTAAAATTCGTTTGCAAGGTCAACGAACGGCGGATGCAGCGATGACGACGGTCTTGCAACAGCTAAATAGTGTCACGGCGGCACAAACCGTTAGTGGGGCAGTCCATTCGGCACCGGTTGCCGATGTTTGGGGGCGTGGTGTGATGGCCTTTGAATATGTTTTAACTGCACCGGGAATGGTTCGAGCTGATCTGCCGGAAATTCGACGAATCTTAAATAATCATCTACAGGCTTATGCTCGTGATGAACAGCTTGCTACTTTTCAGGCCGGTGAACCCGCTTTGCGGGTGACTGATACTTGGTTACGGGCTGGTCAATTGCACATTGATATTGCTTATTTAATGAACGAAGCGACTTTAGAATATTTAGAGGATTTACGGCGATTAAATCATGAGGCCGTGACGACCGAAACTGCATCACAATCTAAAATTGATAAAACTGATGACTTGTGAGTGCAAAAAATGCTCAGGTGCGATTGAATCGCAGTCCTGAGCATTTTTTGCATTATTTTTTATGAAATTAAGACGAGGTCGTCATCGGCACCAAAGGGATTCTTAGTATCAATGTGATCGTAAAATAAAATACCATGTAAATGGTCGATTTCATGTTGACAAACAATCGCCGGATAATTCTTTAACCGCAGCTTTTTTTGTTCGCCGGCCATATTATAGTACCGGAGGGTGATGCGATCATGTCGGACAACGTAACCAGAGATATCACGATCAACGGAAAGGCAGCCTTCGCCCTCTGTTAAAGCCCCTGGTTGAACGGAGTGGCTAATAATCACGGGATTAATGATAACGTCTTTAAAGACCGGTTCATCACCATCATTTTCCCCAGGAACTAGGACTGCGGCCATTTGTTCAGAAACATCGACTTGGGGTGCAGCTAACCCAACGCCGGCGCGTAAGCCATATTTTTTAGCCAATTCTGGATCTTGGCTATTTTCTAAGTAAGCCATCATGTCAGTGGCCAACTGCTGGTCAGTTGCACTTAGTGGAAATTTGACCGGTTGGGCCTCTACCCGTAGCGTATCATTACCTTCACGAATGATATCTTTCATTTTAATCAACCCAAATTACCTCCAAAAACTATTCTATGGTAGGAATTGCTATTCACAATTCACGCTTCCAAATAAGTTTAGCATAACTAAAAATGAAAAAGTAGAATGATTCTCGAAAAAAAACTGAAATCGTTGGATTAAGCCTAATGAAGTAATTCACAATCCAAAACGGCTAAAAAGGCGTTATTTAGCGTTTTGAAAGGGCTTGCAAAAATTGAAAACCAATGGTAAATTAGACTTGTAATTATGAAAACGATTATGAGCTAAGCGAATCAATTCAAGGCTCATACGTTCATGAAAGGGATGTGTCATTTATGGACAACGAAAAACCAATTGTCGATTTTAGCGCGATCCGGGATGCACTTGGAAAAGACTTTAAACCAGTCCAAGTGATGGATGGTCAAGCTAAGGTGATTAAACCAGAAATTATTGCTAAATATTCAAATGATGAATTAGTTGATTTCTTAAAACTAATGATTTGGGAACGGACTTTACACCAACGCTCTAATGCGTTAACCCGTCAAGGTCGGTTAGGTTTTTATGCCCCAACTGAAGGTCAGGAAGCCAGTGAGATGGGCACTAACTCAGCCATGAAGTCGACGGATGTGTTAATGCCAGCCTACCGGGATATCCCACAATTGATTCAACATGGGTTACCAGTATATAAAGCATTCCTCTGGTCACGGGGACACGTCTTAGGTAATGAATATCCAGCTGAATTGCATGCGATGCCACCACAAATTATTATTGGGGCACAATATATTCAAGCTGCGGGTGTCGCTTTAGGTATTAAAAAGAACGGCACCGAAGATAAAGTTGCGTACACTTACACCGGTGATGGTGGGACGTCACAAGGAGACTTCTATGAAGGAATGAACTTTGCCGGTGCTTTCCAAGCGCCAGCTGTCTTCATTGTACAAAACAATGGTTACGCGATTTCAGTACCACGACGGAAGCAAACGGCCGCTCGAACCTTGGCGCAAAAAGCAGTTGCTGCTGGGATTCCAAGTGTTCAAGTTGATGGGATGGACTTCTTAGCTGTTCATGAAGTGACCAAGGCTGCCCGCGAATATGCGGCAGCTGGCAATGGCCCAGTCATGATTGAAACCTTAACTTATCGGTTTGGGCCCCATACGAATGCCGGCGATGATCCGAAACGTTATCGGACGCACGAAGAAGAACAACCTTGGTTTGACAACGATCCATTAATTCGTTATCGCAAATATTTAACGGATCAAGGCGTTTGGTCAGAAGACCTAGAAAACGACTATGTTGAACAAGTTAAAACTGATATTAAAGCCGCTGTTAAACAAGCGGATGATGCACCTAAGCAAAAAATGACCGAATTCTTGGAAAATGTTTTTGAAGAACAACCACAAAACATTCAACAACAAATTACGGAATATCAAGCAAAGGAGTCGAAGTAACATGTCAAAGAAAACGTATATTCAAGCGATTACTGATGCACTTCGATTAGAGTTAGGGTCTGACGAAAAAACCTTACTTTTTGGTGAAGATGTTGGTAAAAACGGTGGGGTTTTCCGAGCAACCGATGGCCTCCAAGCTGAATTTGGTGAAGACCGAGTTTTCGATACTCCTTTAGCTGAATCCGGAATCGGTGGTCTTTCAATCGGGTTAGCCCTAGAAGGGTTTCGTCCAATTCCAGAAATTCAATTCTTAGGGTTCATCTTTGAAACCTTGGATTCAATTGCTGGTCAAATGTCACGTGAACGCTTCCGGACCGGTGGCACGCGTCACATGCCAATTACGATTCGGTCACCTTATGGTGGTGGGACCCATACGCCCGAAATGCACGCTGACTCCTTAGAAGGTTATTTAGCACAAATTCCAGGTCTTCGGGTTGTGACACCATCGAATCCCTATGATGCCAAAGGGTTATTAATTGCCTCAATTCGTAATAATGATCCGGTTTTCTTCCTTGAAAACCTGAAACTATATCGTTCAATGAAAGCCGATATTCCAGACGAAGCCTATACGGTACCGTTGGACAAAGCCAACGTGGTTCGAGAAGGAACTGATATTTCGTTAATTGCTTACAGTGCCCAAGTTAATCAGTCACTCAAAGTTGCTGAGAAGCTTGAAAAAGAAGGTATTTCGGTTGAAGTGGTCGATTTAAGAACCTTATCTCCATTAGACGAAACCACCATCTTGAAGTCCGTTGAAAAAACAGGGCGGGCTGTTGCGATTCAAGAAGCGCAACGTCAAGCTGGGATTGCGGCCAATGTGGCCTCATTAATTGCTGAAAAGGGTGCCCTTTATTTAAGTGCTCCTGTTGGTCGCGTTTATGCACCTGATACGGTTTATCCATTTGGATTAGCCGAAGATGACTGGCTACCAGCTGAAGACGACATTGAAGCAAAAACCCGTGAAATTTTAAACTATTAATTATTTTACGGTCGTGATAAGCAACCGTGACGGTTGTTATGAAAGGAAGTTATCCAATGGCTTACGAGTTTAAACTACCAGAGCTTGGTGAAGGACTTGAGGAAGGCGAAATTGCATCATGGCTCGTTAAACCTGGCGATCAAGTCAAGGAAGACGATTCTCTAGTTGAAATTCAAAATGATAAATCAGTTGAAGAATTACCATCACCAGTTAATGGGACGATTGTCAAAATTTTAATCCCTGAAGGCGAAACTGCTAAAATTGGCGATGTGATTGTTGAAATTGATGATGGTTCTGGGACTAATGCTGAACCAGCTACAGCACCGGCTGAAAATGCAACCGTTGCCACACCAACGCCAGCGGCGACTGAACCAGCGAAAGCTGCTCCAGCTATGGCCCCAGTCGCGCCAGCTGATCCTAATCGGCGGATTTTGGCAATGCCATCTGTCCGGCAATATGCCCGTGATAAAGGGGTTGAAATTACCGCTGTGACTGCCAGCGGGGCCCATGGACAAATTACCAAACAAGATATTGATAATTATACCGGTGCGCCAGCCGCAACTGGTGCGCCAACACCGGCTGCAGCAGAAGCAGCACCCGCACCAACAGTGGCGCCAGAACCAGTGAAACCTTATGTTTCTGACACTCCCGAATTAGAAACCCGTGAAAAGATGACGCCAATTCGGAAGGCGATCTCTAAAGCCATGGTCAACAGTAAACATACTGCGCCACATGTGACTTTATTTGATGAAGTTGAAGTCAGCGAATTAATGGCTCATCGGAAGAAGTACAAGACTTTAGCCGCAGATCGTGATATTCATTTAACGTTCTTGCCATACATTGTCAAAGCGCTAGTGGCAGTCTTACAACAGTTCCCAGAATTCAATGCATCAATTGATGATGCGAATAAAGAAATTGTTTACAAGCATTATTACAATATTGGTGTGGCGACGGATACTGACCGTGGATTGTTAGTACCAAATATTAAGCATGCTGAAGGTAAAGGGTTATTTGCCATTGCCAAGGAAATTACTGACAATACGCAAAAAGCCTATGACGGCAAGCTAAAGTCGCAAGAAATGAGCGGTGCTTCAATTACCATCAGCAATATTGGATCAATTGGTGGTGGTTGGTTTACGCCAGTTATTAACCAACCAGAAGTTGCAATCCTTGGGGTTGGACGGATTGGTAAAGAACCCTATGTCAACGATGATGGTGAAATTGTCGTTGGTAAGATGCAAAAATTGTCCTTAAGTTTTGACCATCGACTAATTGATGGCGCAACGGCGCAAAAGGCCATGAACTTATTGAAACAATTGCTGCATGATCCAGAATTACTTTTGATGGAAGGATGAGGTCAGAATGGTTGTAGGAGATTTTGCTGAAGAACGCGATACAATGATCATCGGTGCCGGCCCTGGGGGCTATGTCGCCGCAATTCGGGCCGCTGAACTCGGTCAAAAAGTTACTGTAATTGAAAAAGAATATATCGGTGGCGTTTGTTTGAACGTGGGTTGTATTCCATCGAAAGCGTTAATTAGCGCTGGTCACCGGCTACAAGAAGTTAAAGATAGTCAAATCTTTGGCATTAAGAATATTCAAGCACCAGTTTTGGACTTTAAGACGACCCAAGATTGGAAGGATCATCAAGTAGTCGACCGTTTAACTGGCGGGGTGGCAATGTTACTCAAAAAGCATAAGGTTGAAATTGTACGTGGGGAAGCCTACATGCATGATAACCATACCTTACGGGTTATGAATGGTGATCATACGGGTCAAACGTATAAATTCAAACATTTAATCATTGCGACCGGATCACGCCCAGTTGAAATTCCAGGCTTTAAGTTTAATGGTCGCGTCGTAGATTCAACAGGTGGCTTGAATTTGCCAGTGGTGCCTAAAGAGCTAGTCGTAATTGGTGGCGGTTACATCGGTTCGGAATTGGCGGGGGCTTATGCAAACTTAGGCGCTCACGTGACGATTCTTGAAGGGACGCCCCAAATTTTACCTAACTTTGAAAAAGACATGGTTAAGCTAGTTTTGAATAGCTTTAAAGCCAAGGGCGTGGATGTTGTCACTAATGCCATGGCTAAAAATTCAGAACAGGATGACAGCGGTGTGACGGTCACTTATGAAGTTGACGGCAAAGCCCAAACGGTTCGTGCTGATTATGTGATGGTCACCGTTGGTCGGCGGCCGAATACGGATGACATGGGCTTAGAGTATACCGATGTTAAATTAACGGATCGTGGTCTGATTACAGTTGATGAACAGGGTCAAACAACCGCTAAAGATATTTATGCCATTGGTGATATTGTTGCTGGACCAGCCTTAGCGCACAAAGCGTTTGCTGAAGGTAAGGTTGCGGCAGGCGCCATCAGTGATAAAAAGACGGCAAATGACTATGTTTCAGTGCCAGCGGTTTGTTTCACTGATCCAGAACTTGCAACTGTTGGCATGACTAAAGCCGAAGCTGAAAAAGCTGGTTTGAGTGTGATAACCTCGAAGTTCCCATTCGCTGGGAATGGCCGAGCAATTTCATTGAATACCACGGACGGGTTCTTCCGCTTAGTGACAACTAAGGATGAAGGTACGATTGTGGGCGCCCAAATTGCTGGTCCTGGCGCTAGTGATTTGATTTCTGAATTGAGTGTCGCCGTTAATGGTGGGATGAATGCAGAAGACTTAGCTTTGACGATTCATCCACACCCAACTTTGGGTGAAGTGGTTCAAGAAGCTGCTGATGTTGCGATGGGTTACCCAACGCATATTTAAAGTGATTGACTTAAATTAAGTTTGAGTAAGCGAAGTTTGAGGCCACGCAGGTGGGCTCAAACTTTTGTTTTTTAGCAAAATTGGCGGGGTAGCCGGTGATGATACTGGCTAAGATGACAAAAGGGTAAGCATTTCGTTAACATTTACTTGAATTCATTGACAGCTTAGGTACAATTGTTAGCGAAGGTTGGGAGGGATTTCATGAACAATTCAGTTATTATTCGTGGATTATTCGAATTTGTACAACAACTCATATTAATTGCAATTGCTAAAGATTTACCAGTGAATTTAATTGTCGCCACAGATGTGGATGACGCACCGCGGTATCAAGCTTTGATTATGGCTAGTCTAGCTTGTCGAAAATTTTCGTTATTAGCACAAGCCAAACCAGATTATTCACAAGCTGATAGTTTAATTATCGGTAATTTGGCACCATTAGCGACCGATAGCGGACCTGAGGCCGATTTACAGCAAACGTTACCGTTATTTCGGACGTTTGTTAATCTTGCGATGGCGAACGGGTTTAACGGTAAGTTAGTTTTGGCCGGGAGTAATGATGCGGTGCTAAGCGTGCTGGCGGCACGTTTTAGCGGTGTGGACCATCAGCGCGTACTGGGGTTAGGGACCTTGTCGCAAAGCCGATTATTAGAACAATTATTACGCGACCAATTAAATGTTGGTCAACATGATGTGCATGCGTTTGTCGTCGGTACGGCGCAGGCACCATTGATTGCGTGGAGTCGGTCATATATTGGTGCGGCGCCGGTTTTAACCTATGTGGCTAACCAGGATACGAACTTTAGTGCGGAAGTCATGGGCACGGCGTTGGATCAAATTGATAATCCAGCCATCGTTACCAATCAAACGTTGAATGTGTTAGCATTAATGCAAGTCTTACGGGCATTCTATGACCAAGCACCATTTATTGGGACTGTTACCAATGTCCAAAGCGGTAGCGATGAACAATTGGTGGGGTTAGCGTCACCAGTGCTAGTTAGTGCCAATGGCATTAAACGTCTGGCTGACATGGTGTTGTCGGATGAGGAACAAAAAGAATATGCTGAAATTGCGAGCCAAATCCGTGGTGACTTGGATCGGGTTGAAGCAGGGGAGTTTGAACAAAATGACGGCTAGACATGAAAACTATCAATATCCACTAAATGAAATGTGGACCACCGCTGAAATTATTACAGTGACGACCTTTTATCGTCAAATTGAGGCGGCGAATGAAGCCACGGTTGTAACAGCTGAGCTATTAGCCGCTTATCAGGCGTTTAAAACGGTGGTACCTGCTAAGTCAGAAGAAAAACAATTGTCTCGAGAATTTGAAGCGGCAGCTGGGTTAAACATTTATCGGACGATGCAAGCTGCTCAAGCAACGAATACCCGACGTTTTAAGTATCGAATCTAGGTGATTCTATAATGGAAGTAGCAGCCTTACAGCAACTTAATCAGGCCGTTCAAACGGTGATGCAGCAAGCACGCTCACAGGTATTAGTTAAGATGGGGACTGCCATGACGGTCATGGAAAAAACGAGTCGTAAAGATTTGGTGACCAACGTTGATCGCAGCAACGAACATTTTTTAGTGCAAGCGTTACGGCAATTAGATCCCGGGGCCCAAATTTTAGGTGAGGAGGGGGCCGGTGACCAGGTGACTACGTTAGCAGGACATGTTTGGATTGTGGATCCTATTGATGGCACCATGAATTTTGTGCATCAACGCAATCATTTTGCTATCATGGCTGGCTTGTATATTGATGGGCAACCTACGCTAGGCTATATTTATGATGTGATGGCGGCCAAATTATATGCTGGTGGCCCAGCGATTGGCGTAACCTTAAACGGCACCACACTAACAGCGCCGCTTGATTTAGCTTTGTCAGCGGGATTATTTGGTGCGAGTGCGCCATTGCTGATTCATAATCGGTATCAGATGCAGACAATTGCGGCGACTAGTTTAGGGCCACGTATCATTGGCAGTGCTGGTATTCAGATCAGTCAAGTTTTGGCTGGGGAACTAGTCGGTTACCTGTCGTATCTACGACCGTGGGACTTTGCGGCTGGTCGAGTACTGGCTGAGACCCTCGGCTTGAGCGTGACACAAGTTGACGGCACGCCCGTAAATATGTTATCATCTGGTGCTGTACTAATAGCGACTAAAAGTGCGCAGCGTGCTATTTTGGCAATTGTCAAGTAAACGGTGTGACTGTGACCCATCCGTCACAGCTTTTTTTATGCCAAGCGATGAAAACCAGATGAAAGCGTCGTTACGAGTTAGTCAGTGCGCATCATTAACTTGATAGTAGCGCCAGTTTGTATTAATATATGTAAGATTTCAGCTATCAATTGGATAGTATGAATTTTGAAGGATGAAAGGAAGATCAATTTTGAAATTTAGAGATGATATCCGCAACATTGCCATTATTGCCCACGTTGACCACGGTAAGACAACCTTGGTTAACGAAATGCTTAAACAATCGGATACCTTAGATGAACATGTCCAGATTGACGATCGGGCGATGGACACTAATGCCATTGAAAAGGAACGCGGTATCACGATCCTTTCAAAGAACACGGCCGTACGTTACGGCGACAAACAAATTAACATTTTGGATACCCCTGGACATGCCGATTTCGGTGGTGAAGTTGAACGAATCATGCGAATGGTCGATGGGGTTCTACTTGTTGTTGATGCTTTCGAAGGGACGATGCCACAAACGCGTTTTGTGCTTAAAAAAGCCCTCGAACAACATTTGACACCAATCGTTGTGATTAATAAGATTGACCGTCCTGGTGCGCGTCCTGAAGAAGTTGTTGATGAAGTTCTGGACCTATTCATTGAATTAGGCGCTGACGAATCACAATTAGACTTCCCAGTCGTTTATGTTTCAGCTTTAAATGGGACTTCAAGCTACGAATCAGATCCTGAAAAGCAAGAACATACGATGAAGCCTATCTTTGAAACCATTATCAAGACCATTCCAGCACCAATTGACAACTCAGACGAATCATTACAATTCCAAGTTGCTTTACTTGATTATAATGACTACGTTGGCCGAGTTGGGATTGGGCGGGTCTTCCGTGGCGAAATCAAGGTTGGTGACAGTGTTTCAGTCATGAAGCTTGATGGGTCTAAGAAGAACTTCCGAGTAACTAAGCTCTTTGGTTTCTTTGGCCTACAACGGCTTGAAATCAATGAAGCTAAAGCTGGGGATCTAGTTGCCGTTTCTGGGATGGAAGATATTAACGTCGGTGAAACCGTCGCTGCTTCTGACAATCCAGAAGCTTTACCAATCTTACGGATTGATGAACCAACTTTACAGATGACTTTCCGGACCAACAACTCACCATTTGCTGGTAAAGAAGGTAAATTTGTTACCGCTCGTCAATTGGAACTTCGTTTGAAGTCCGAATTGGAAACTGATGTTTCATTGCGGGTTGAAGACACTGATGAACCTGGTGCTTGGGTTGTCTCAGGCCGTGGTGAATTGCATTTGTCAATCTTAATCGAAACGTTACGGCGTGAAGGTTATGAATTACAAGCTTCTCGTCCAGAAGTTATCTATCGTGAGATTGATGGCAAACGTAGCGAACCATTTGAATCAGTTCAGATCGATACGCCTGATGAATATACTGGGACGATTATCGATACGTTGTCACAACGTAAAGCTGAAATGAAGAACATGGAAAGTACTGGTAACAACCAGACTCGTTTGACATTCTTAGCCCCATCACGTGGTTTGATTGGTTATTCAACTGAATTCCTTTCATTAACTCGTGGTTATGGGATTATGAACCATACGTTTGCAAAATACATGCCAGTTATTACGAACTGGAATCCTGGTCGTCGGAATGGTGCCTTAGTTTCTATTAACTTAGGTAAGACGACAACTTATGCAACTATGGGTGTTGAAGAACGTGGGACGATTTTTGTCGATCCCGGTACGGATGTCTATGAAGGTATGATTGTTGGTCAAAATAGCCGTGAAAATGATATTTCAGTTAATATCACAAAGGGTAAAAATATGACCAATGTGCGTTCATCAAATAAGGACCAAACTGCCAGCATCAAGACGCCAACCCATTTGACGCTTGAAGAAGCTTTGGAATTCTTGAACAGTGATGAATACTGTGAAATTACGCCAGACCATGTTCGTCTACGGAAACAAATTTTGAACACGAATATGCGTGAAAAAGAAGCTAAAAAACGTAAGACTGGTAAGTAAATTAACAGTCGATGCATCAAGATGGTATGACCTGCAAGGGTTGTGCCATCTTTTTTTGTTAAGAAAAATAAAAACTACTCGGTTTTAATAATTTCACGGGTTGTGGTAATTGCGACTATGCTATAATTATTGCAAGTTAATTTTTATGATTATTATTGACGAACGTGCCATGAATTTAAACGTTTTAAGGTGGGATTAAAGGTCATGTTGAAGAAGTTGCACTACTTGGACTATGTTATCTTCATCCCGTATATTATCCTATGTGGGATTGGGATTATCATGGTTTATTCGTCAAGTTCATACGTTGCTGCTAGTAATGGCTCGTCGCCAACCGGCTATTTGATGAAACAGTTAATCTGGGTCATTGGTGGTTTAATGATTACGATGATTAGTATGAATCTAAAAATCACTTATTTTAAGCGCACTAATTTATGGGGGACATTTGGATTTATCATGTTAGGTATCTTGGTCATCATGCGGTTAATTGGTCATACGATCAATGGGGCTGCTGGGTGGATTACGCTTGGGCCGATTGGAATTCAACCGGCTGAATTTTGTAAGTTTTACTTAATTGTTTACTTGTCGGCCATTATCGCCCAACGTGAAGAACGACTAGGCGTTGCTAAATTTCGCGATTTAGGTGCGCAGATTTTAATGTTAGCTATGATGATTTTTTTAATTGTCATTCAACCAGATATTGGTGGGGCGACAATTAACTTGGCAATTGCGGCCGTCATTTTATTTGCCACTGGGATGTCTTATCTCGTTGGAATTGGTGCTTTTGCGACCGTTGTCGTGGGGTTTGAGTGGGTACTAGTGCCATTGATGAGCCATTTGCCTAAGAGTACGTTATCTAATTCTTATCAACTCCGACGGTTTTTAGGCTTTTTGAATCCATTTACCACGGTTTCAGGAGCGGGAACCCAGCTAGTTAATTCGTACTATGCCATTTCAAATGGCGGTCTAACCGGGGTAGGTATCGGGAATAGCTTGCAAAAACGTGGCTACTTACCAGAACCTAATACCGATTTTATCATGTCCATTACAGCCGAGGAGCTTGGCTTGATTGGGGTATTGATTGTCATGGGGCTGTTGCTCGTCATTGTGGGGCGGATAATTTATATTGGTGTTCAAGCCACGACGACATTTAATACGCTCGTGTGTTATGGCGTAGCAGCTTACTTGACTATTCAAGCTTTTATCAATGTTGGTGGGATTGTGGGTATTATTCCGATTACTGGGGTAACATTCCCATTCATGAGTTATGGTGGTTCCAGTATGATGGTATTGACGCTGTCGCTTGGACTAGTGCTCAATATTAGTGCGTTAGAAAAGATGGCGCAAGCAAATGCCGTTCGCCAGGCGGATTGATTTAATCTGGAAATGAGGAGAATTCTGATGAAAAAAGTATTGATTGCTAATCGTGGTGAAATTGCGACGCGGGTCATTCGGGCTTGTCATGAATTAGGCCTACAAACCGTTGCGATTTATGCTAAAGAGGACGAATTTTCGGTACATCGTTTTAAAGCGGATGAGGCGTACTTGGTTGGTGAAGGTCAAGCCCCAATTGCGGCTTACTTGGATATCGAAGACATTATTCGAATTGCCAAAGAAAATCAAGTTGATGCGATTCATCCTGGGTATGGCTTCTTGTCAGAAAATGCGACCTTTGCACGTCGCTGTGCTGAAGAAGGGTTAACTTTTGTGGGGCCTAAACCCGAACATTTAGAGATGTTCGGTGATAAGATTACCGCTAAACAGGTCGCTCAGGAAGCTGGGGTCGCGTCAATTCCTAGTACCACGCACCCAGTTACCAGCTTGAATGAAGCACTCCAATTCACTCAAAAATATGGCTTTCCCATTATGATCAAAGCGGCTATGGGTGGTGGCGGTCGTGGGATGCGTATCGTCCGGGCGGCTTCAGAGTTACAAGAAGCCTTTGACCGAGCGCGTTCTGAAGCCATGCAATCTTTTGGCGATGATGAAATTTACTTAGAAAAATTTATTGCACATCCAAAGCACATTGAAGTACAGATTTTAGGGGATGCGCATGGGAACATGTTACATTTATTTGAACGAGACTGTTCAGTGCAACGGCGGAACCAAAAGGTGATTGAATTTGCACCAGCTGTTTCATTGCCAGTAGCATTACGACAACGTATTTGTGAGGCAGCGGTGCGTTTAATGCAACACGTCCATTATTTGAATGCTGCAACGGTTGAATTCTTAGTCGAAGGGGATCAATTCTACTTCATGGAAGTTAACCCGCGGGTTCAAGTTGAACATACCGTGACGGAAATGATTACCGAAATTGATATTGTCCACGCCCAACTAAAAATTGCCCAAGGTGGCGATTTATTTAAAGACCTGCATTTACCACAACAATCAGATTTAACATACACGGGGGTTGCCATTCAATGTCGGGTAACCACTGAAGATCCGGCCAATGACTTTATGCCAGATACTGGCCGCATCGAAACGTATCGTTCTCCTGGTGGGAATGGCGTCCGGTTAGATGCTGGGAATACGTATTCAGGTGCAATTGTGACACCATACTTTGACTCCTTATTAGTTAAAGCCTGTGTTGTCGCTCGTAATTTTAAGGCAGCAGTGCATAAAATGCGGCGCGTGTTAGTTGAATTTGATATTCGCGGGGTTAAGACCAACATTCCATTTATGTTAAATGTGATCGATCACCCGACATTTCAAGCCGGTCAGGCCAATACCCGCTTTATTGATATGACACCGGAACTCTTTAAATTTCCTGAGGGCACCCAACAAGAAGATAAGATGTTGAAGTATATTGGCAACGTGACCGTTAATGGGTTTGCTGATGTAGCACAACATGCTAAGAAATACTATCCAGACGTCGAGTTTCAAGATAATTTTGCCCCACTGTCTAAAAAGATTGTGACGGCTAAGGATGTTTTAGATGCGCAGGGCGTTTCTGGCTTACAGGACTGGTTGTTGGGTCAAAAGGATGTTTTACTGACGGATACGACCATGCGAGATGCGCATCAGAGCTTATTTGCGACTCGGATGCGGACTAAAGATATGTTAGCCGTTGCTGCGGCGTCACAAAAGGCATTGCCACAACTCTTCTCTTACGAAATGTGGGGCGGGGCGACGTTTGACGTTGCCTTTAGATTCTTAAATGAAAATCCATGGGATCGGTTGAAAAAGCTACGGCAAGCGATGCCACGGACATTACTTCAGATGCTATTCCGTGGGAGTAATGCGGTTGGTTATCAGAATTATCCTGATAATGTCATTCGGGAATTTATTCTAGAAGCGGCGCATAGCGGGATTGATGTTTTCCGGATTTTTGACAGTTTAAACTGGCTACCGCAAATGGAAAAAAGTATTTTGGCAGTTAAGGAAACAGGCAAAATTGCTGAAGCAACAATCTGTTATACGGGCGATATCATGGACCCTCATCAGCAGAAGTACTCGTTAGCTTACTATCGGCAATTAGCGTTAGAGTTGCAATCAGTTGGTGCGGATATAATTGCGATTAAAGATATGGCTGGTGTCTTGAAGCCAGAGGCTGCGTATGAATTAGTAGCCACTTTAAAGGATGCCCTGGACATCCCAGTGCACTTGCATACACATGATACAACTGGCAATGGTATCTTTACCTATGCGCGAGCTGTTGATGCTGGCGTCGATGTGGTCGATGTGGCCGCCAGTGCCCTATCTGGGACGACTAGTCAACCATCGATGAGCTCCCTTTATTATGCCTTGGCACATAATGACCGGCAACCGCAAGTCGACATTAACCAGGTTGAAGCGATTAATCGTTACTGGCAAGGGATTCGCCCTTATTATCAGGACTTCTCTAATGGGATGACCGGACCGCAAACTGATATCTATCAAACGCAAATGCCAGGCGGCCAATACTCTAACTTACAACAACAAGCCAAAGCCTTAGGGTTAGGCGATCGTTGGGAAGAAGTTAAACAAATGTATGCCACGGTCAATGACTTATTTGGCGATATCATTAAAGTGACGCCAAGTTCAAAAGTGGTCGGTGATATGGCCTTATTCATGGTGGAAAACCAGTTGACGACGGCTGATATTTACGATCATGGGGAGAAGTTAGACTTCCCTGAGTCGGTTATTAATTTCTTTGCTGGTAATCTTGGTCAACCAGTCGGCGGGTTCCCAGAAAAACTACAAAAAATCATTTTGAAGGGCCATCCGGCATTAACGGTCCGACCAGGTAGCTTGGCGAAGCCTGCTGATTTTGAAGCAACTAAAACGGCTTTAGCTAAATTAATCGGACATACACCGTCGAAGCAAGAAGTTTTGAGCTATCTCTTATATCCGAAAGTCTTTCTAGACTATCAGGCGCAACATAAGCAATATGGGCACGTTTCACTATTAGATACACCGACCTTCTTCCAAGGCATGCGTTTAGGTGAAACCGTAAATGTCACGTTAGCTAAAGGAAAAGTCATGATTTTGAAATTAAATCAGTTAAGCGATCCTGATGTTGATGGTATGCGGACTTTGTACTTTAGTGTCAATGGGCAAAGCCAAGAAATCACGATTAAAGACAATGCCGTGCACCAAACGGCTGCCAGCACGCGCAAGGCTGAACCAACGAATGAAAATGAAGTTGGGGCAACGATGAGTGGCTCAGTCTTAAAGTTGTTGGTTAAAAAAGGCCAGACAGTTAAGAAAGGTGAACCGTTGCTCGTAACGGAAGCCATGAAGATGGAAACGACGATTCAAGCACCGGAAGCTGGCGTGATTGAACACGTCTATGTTCAAGCTGGCGATGTCATTCAAACGGATGATCTGTTATTAGAAGTGTTACCTAAATAACCTAAATTAAGTCTGAGATGAGCGCCTCTCAGGCTTTTTTAGTGGTCAACGAAATGAAACTTAAGTTATCGCCATACTCTTAGTTGACGAAACTTCTAATCTAGCCTAACATTTAAAAAGATAGAAAGTTAAAAGAGGTGACCGTTCGATGGAATTTACCGTAAAACCACGTCGCTCATTGATTGTTTATTTGCATTCAATGAAACAGGTGCGTCAATTGAAACGTTTTGGCAATATTCAATATCAATCGCGCCGCGGCCATTATGTTGTGATTTATTTAGATGAAAGCCAAGTGCAACCAGTAACTGTTCGCTTAAGAAAACTCAATTTTGTTCGGCGGGTCGAACCATCTTACCGACCAGATGTTGATATGAACTTTGGTGAACGAGTGGATCAAGGCTTCTTTAAACCCCAAACTGGTGTGGCACCCGAAGATGATGATGATTAAAGTTGGTGAAAGTATATGCGGATTGTAGCAGGTGATTTTGGTGGTCGGCGCTTAAAGGCAGTACCGGGCATGCAAACCCGACCAACCACAGATAAAGTTAAAGAAGCTGTTTTTAATATGATTGGGCCTTATTTTGATGGTGGCCGCGCATTAGATTTGTTTGCGGGTAGCGGTGGCTTGAGTATTGAAGCGGTGTCACGCGGCATGGATGCAGCTGTTTTAATTGATCGACAGTATCAAGCCATTAAGACAATTAAGGATAACGTCGCAGTGACCAAATCCTCAGAAAAATTTGAGATTATAAAGGGGGATGCGCAGCGGTTAATGTCCCATTTGGCCGCTCAGCAGCAACGGTTTGATATGGTCTTTTTAGATCCGCCCTATGCTAAGCAACAAATTGTGAAGACCATTCAAACGATTGATTCACTAGGGTTATTAAATCCGGGCTGTCGGATTGTTTGTGAAACGGACACGACAGCTGAGTTGCCGACGATGATTCCCGGTTTTGAACTGGTTCGGCGGCAAACGTATGGGATTACAGTCATTACGATTTATCAAAAAGTAGAAGTGGAGGCCTAGTCCATGACAATTGCGGTTTTTCCTGGTAGTTTTGATCCGATTACGCGCGGCCATTTAGATTTAATCCAACGGGCGAGTCGATTATTTGATCAATTAATCGTAGCGGTGATGGTCAATACCAGTAAGCAAGCACTATTTACACCCGCTGAGAAAGTTGCCATGATTGCGGCTGAAGTGCAGGACTTGCCCAATGTCCAAGTTAAGGCGGCCACTGGTCTGACAGTCGATTTTATGGCCGCAGAACAGGCCACAGTCTTAGTTCGTGGCTTACGTAATGAACAGGATTTTGGTTACGAACGAGATATTGCTTGGATGAATCAATCCTTAAATGCCACGATTGAGACAGTTTGCTTGGTTGCTCGGCCACCGTATGCTTATTTTTCGTCGAGTTTAATTAAGGAAATCGCTAAAATGGGCACGGATATTTCGACCTATGTGCCGACCGCTGTTGCAATTAAGCTACAACAACGGTTACAGAGGCAGGGCTAATGAAAAATGTGCGCCAATTTATCCATCGTTATTGGATAGGCATTTTAGTAGTAATCGTCGTATTAGGGCTTTTTTTAGTGCCTTTACCAGATTATATTGAAGGCCCCGGGAGTGCTAATAACTTGAAATCGTTGGTCACAGTTAAGGGGCATCCAGACAAGCGGGCTGGTAAATTTATGTTGACTTCGGTTACCTTGGCAAAAGCACGGCCGATTACGTGGTTATATGCGCAACTAAACCCACATTATTCCGTCGTTAGTGCGGCTGAGATTAGCGGGGGCGAGGATGATGCTACTTACGACAAGGTCCAGACCTTTTATATGCAAAGTGCAATTAATGAAGCGATTGCAACGGCCTATCAGGCAGCTAAGCAAACGACTCATAAAACTTATCGTGGTATTTATGTTTTGGCAGTTCAAGCAAACTCTAAATTTAAACGAGCGGTCAAAGTGGGCGATACGATTACCAAAGTCGATGGCCGTCATTTTACTAATGCACAAGGTTATCAGACCTATATTGCGAAACAAGGTATCGGCAGGTCGGTGACTATTACGTATCGGCATAATGGGCACACTAAACAGTTCACTGCGCCATTAATTAAATTAAGTACTAAGCGTGCTGGAATTGGGATTGCATTGACCGATAATGTTAAAGTAACAACTAAAATTCCGGTCAAGGTTAATCCGGGTGAAATTGGGGGACCTTCGGCAGGGTTAATGTTCAGTCTCCAAATCTATCAACAACTAACCAATCAGAATTTACGGCGTGGTCGTAAGATTGCTGGAACTGGAACGATTGGGGCGGATGGGTCAGTCGGTGAAATTGGTGGCATTGATAAAAAAATTATTGCAGCTAAAAAAGCAGGTGCGACAATCTTTTTAGCCCCTTATGTGAAGCCGACAAAGGCCATCTTAGCATTAGAGGATGGGCATCAAACCAATTATCAGGTTGCAAAGGCGACGGCTAAACGTTATGCGCCTAAATTACGGGTCGTACCAGTAACGTCATTTAAGCAAGCAGTTAATTATTTAGCACGACATTAGGGATTCGGTGGGAAACCGGTCCCTTTTTTGCGAAGTTAAAACGAAAGGCTAATCTTCCACGTAGTTGATGACTATAAGGGAGGTTATTATGGGATTAGAAATTTTAGCATGGCTAAAAGGCCATCGGTGGGTTGCCATTGCCCTAGGTGGCTTGAGTTTAGGCGTGGTTAGTATTGGACTGATGATGAGTTTGCAATCTCCAAGAGCGCCAGCACCAGTAGCCGATGATGCGCTAAGCAGTCAATCGCAACCAGTTGCCAGTCAGCATAGCAGTTCACCTGCCTTAGTTAGCAGTAGTAGCATTGCCACACCGCCGGCTAATGCTACGGCTAGTTCGGTAGGACCATTGTATGTTGATGTTAAAGGTGCGGTCAACCAGCCAGGTCTTTATCAGGTACAGGCCACAACTCGAATTGCGGATGTAATTGCTTTAGCGAAAGGGTTACAACCTCAAGCCGATCAGACCCAACTTAATCTAGCTGCCAAGGTTACCGATCAACAAGTTGTTTATGTGCCAGTAAAAGGTGAACAGGTGCCAGCCACTGCTAAACAACCAGCAGGTGCCAGTGCCAGTTCAGTAGCTAGCGGTAATGGTATAAGTCAGGCTGCAACGACGGTGCCCAGTCAGGCCAATGCTAGTACAAGTACGGGGCCGATTAATTTAAATACGGCGGATGTCAGTGCATTACAGCAGTTAGCCGGAGTCGGGCAAAAGAAGGCAGAAAGAATTATTGCCTATCGTGACACGCATGGTGGGTTTAAAAGTGTTGACGATTTGAAGCAAGTCAGTGGAATTGGCGATAAAACGTTAGAAAAATTCCGTGATCAGCTCACGGTCTAGGCGGATTGTCTGCTATTTGGTATACTACGGTCATTGAAAGTGAGGCAAAATTAATGCAAGATCAACGAATTCCATGGGATCAATATTTTATGATGCAGGCGGTACTGTTATCAACGCGCAGTACGTGTGAACGATTATCAGTTGGTGCAACTATCGTGCGGGATAAACGCATTATTGCGGGTGGGTATAATGGCTCAGTTTCAGGCGATGTCCATTGTATTGATGAAGGATGTTATTTAGTTGACGGGCATTGTATGCGAACGATTCATGCAGAAATGAATGCTATTTTACAGTGTGCTAAGTTTGGTGCCGCCACGGACGGTGCTGAAATTTACGTGACAGATTTTCCTTGTTTGCAATGTACCAAAATGTTATTGCAGGCTGGGATTAAAAAAATTCATTATTTACGAAATTATCATAATGACGCTTATGCGATGTCATTAATTGAACGTAAGCAAGTCGAATTACAACAAGTTAAATTTGACCAAGCTGACTTAGATAAATTAAGTTTGGATCAAATTTTATTAAAAAATAACTAATTGCGGGGCTTATTTTTTGCGGCCATTGGTAGTGGCTTATTGAGTAGTTGGCTTGTTGGACAACAATGGCCAGCAGCCGGGTTGTTAGGTCTGTGGGGACTACGACTTATTTATATGCGACAACGGCGACTACTAATGGGCTCGGTGTGTATCATGGTGGTCATGGCCGGTTGGTTGATTTTTAAAAACCGACAGTTTGCTCAGATTAGTGGCGAAATGCCACAAACGGTTACGTTATCGATTACGGTTCAACCCGACCAAATTAGGTTTAAAGGTGGTCAGTATCAGTTGCTGGCAACCAGTGTCCATGGTCGGCTAATCAGCTATGGTCGGCTAGCTTCAGCTGCTGAAAAGCAACAGTTAAGTCAGATCACGCAACGGACGCAGTGGCAAGTGGTGGGCGAACTAGCACCGGTTGGGCCACCGACCAATCCTGGTCAATTCGATGGGCCTAGTTATTATCGTAGTCAAGGTATTTATCGCCAATTAACAATTAAAAAAATAACGGCTTTAACCTCGGCACCACGAACTGGTTGGCTAGGTGGTCTAGACTGGATTCATCAAGTGCGACAACAGTTTAGCTTGACATTGGAACGGTTACCACCGACGTTGCAATTATATGCTAAAAGCTTGTTGGTGGGACTACGGCCGGTTAATTTTCGGCCGCAAATGACGAGCGTGCAACAGTTGGGATTGATGCACTTATTTAGTTTGTCAGGACTCCATGTGATTTTACTGGTTAGGATGTTGCGGTGGGTACTAGTTCGGGGACACTTGAGCCAGACGGCGATTGATTATTGGCTATTAGGCTTATTGCCAGTATACTTGGTCTTTGGCGGTGGCGCGGATAGCTTGCAACGTGCCGTAATCACTGCTTGGTTACCGCTGGGCTGGCAATTGCTAACGCGGCAAGCTAGTGGCGCATTAGCGGGGTGGAGTCTGGCCTTGTTAATCGGGATTTGGACGAATCCCTTGGTGTTATTACAATTAGGTGGGCAATTAAGTTATGGGTTAGCATTGCTCTTGATTTTAGCGCCACCAATGCCAGCTTGGCGGTTAAGCGGTTGGGTGCAACTGCTTAGTTTGCCTGTGATTTTAACGGCAACTGCCCAGTGGCATCTATTGACGCTGCTGGTCAATTTAATTGTGGCGCCACTATTTAGTTGGGGGTTACTGCCATTGACTATCATTGGCGCCAGTCTAGGACAATATTCGCTAACAATTGCGACTTGGTGTGAGCAAGGATTAGCTCTTTTTCAACGAGGGATTGATTGGGTCGGGACACTGCCAGGGTTATTGACGATAGGCCGCCCGGTCCCCTGGTTAGCTTGGGGGCTGACTTTAACCACGCTATGGCTATTACGGACTCCCGCTAAACGCTGGGCAATTCGCTTAGGATTAGCGTATTTAGGGCTGATTTTGAGTATTCGCTGGCCGTTACGTGGCGCAGTACAATTTATTGATATCGGTCAAGGTGATTCGATTTTAATCCGACAGCCATTTAATCGACAAGTTAGTCTGATTGATACAGGTGGTCGCTTACATTTTCCAACACCGGCCTGGCAAACTGGTGGGCAATCGCAAGCACGAGTTGAGACGATTACGGTTAATTATTTGCATCAACTAGGGCTGAATCATCTGGATACGGTTTATTTATCGCATAAAGATGTGGATCATATTGGTGATTTAGGCCGATTGTTGCAACTGATTAAGGTGCAACAAGTGGTGGTTCCGGCTGGCATGGCAGGTTTGCCTAAATTTAAGCAACTATTAGCACAAGCGAAGTGGCGACCACGGGTTAGAGAAGTCGTTGCCGGACAACGGTTTGCCGATGGCTTAACTGCGCTCCATCCGTTTCAGCCCGGTCATGCAGAGAATGCTGATTCATTAGTACTAACGGGGCGGTTTGGGGGGCAGCAGTTTATGTTCACTGGTGACCTGGATCAGGCTGGAGAGCGTGCCATTGTAGCTCGGTATCCGATGTTAAGAGTGGATGTGTTAAAATTAGGACATCATGGTAGTAAGACGGCCTCAAATTATCAGGCCTTACAACAGTTACAAGTCCGCCGAGCAATTCTGTCAGTTGGCCGGCATAATCGGTATGGTCATCCCAACCAGGAAACGTTGACGACGCTTGCACAACAACACATTATCACGTATTCAACAGCGTTGCAGGGGATGATTACGTATCGTTTTGGTGGCGGTCGCGCAAGCACCTGGCAAACATTTTTGAAGGAAGGTAATTTCTATCAACGCACAGCAGGCCATGCAGGACCTTCAGCCCGGTAAATTAGCCTCAATTTATGTGGTTTTAGGGACGGTTAATTATTTAGCAGATCAACTGAAAACCAAGTTACTCCAAGTGATTCCCAGTGAAGAACAGACCATGAATGTGGGGAGTTATGATATGGAAACGACGCCCGTTGCGGTTGCATTAGACGACGCAATGTCGGCGCCTTTCTTTGGTGAACGTCGGTTAGTTTTTATCAATCATCCTTATTTTTTAACCGGTGAGACTAAAAAAAATAAAATTGATCATGATTTAGACACGTTACAAAGTTATTTCGACCATCCGGAACCAGATACAATCATGGTTTTGATGGCGCCTTATGAAAAGTTAGATGCACGGAAAAAGCTAGTCAAAACGTTAAAAAAACAAGCGACCATCATTGAAATCAATCAGGTTTCAGAACATGAGACGCAAAAGTATGTGCAGTCGGAACTAGCGGCCAAAAAGATTTCGATTGATCCGGATGCGTTACAAGCGTTGGTTAGCCGGACTGATGGTCAATTAGGACTAATCATGGCGCAGTTACCCAAACTGATGATTTATGCCGCCCGGTCGCAACGAATTGATTTGCCAGCTGTGGATGCCTTGGTCACTAAGTCGTTAACACAAAATGTGTTTGACTTAGTCAACAATGTCTTACGGTATCAAACGCAAGCGGCCGTCGAACTCTATCATGAGTTAGTGACGGCCCAAGAGGCCCCATTAAAAATCAATGCGATTCTGTTGGGCCAATTTCGTTTATTGTTACAAGTTAAAATTTTGGCACGAGCCGGGTACAGCCAGGGGAGCTTGGCGAGTACTTTAAAAGTGCACCCATATCGTGTGAAGTTAGCACTGCAAACGGTCCGACAATTTAATCAGCCAGCATTGCGAGCGGCTTATCTAGGCTTATTGCAAACGGAAGTCCAAATGAAAACGACGCAACGTGATCCTGAATTATTATTTGAATTATTCATGGTGCAATTTGTGAATGAACGGCAAGTGTTAGCTAAAAACTAAAAAGTGCTTCAAAACTCATTTAGATGAGTTTTGAAGCACTTTTTAGGTATTAAAAAACTCCTAAGCAAATGCTCGGGAGTCGAATTGCGCTTTACTTAGCGTAACGAACAGCCATCCGTGACTTGTCACGGGCAGCCTTGTTACGTTTGATAAGCCCCTTAGAAGCAGCTTTGTCAACCGCGCTAACGGCTGCTAAGTATAAATCATCGACGTTATCGGCGCCGGTAGTTTTAGCAGTTTCGAATTTTTTAACAGCAGTCCGCATTGCACTCATTTGAGTGGTATTACGAGCATTTGCTTTATTGTTTGTTTTCACGCGTTCAATAGCGGATTTGATAATTGGCATATAGATTCACCTCCATCAAGGACCAACTTTTTTTCAACAAATGTTATTATACATAAGGCCCGGCCTGATTGCAACTGTTATGTGTAAAGTAATTTAACTTGATATGCAATGAAACTTGCTTTTTAAACGTGACTTTGCTAGACTATATCAAGTGTTCAGCAACCCTTTACTTAGTTTATCGAGCACCACCAACGATTTACTCAGTTTAGGGCAATTATTCGAAAGGTGGTTGATACACATGGCAATTTCACGCGAAAAGAAGACGGAACTTATTACTAAGTATGCCCGTCACGAAGGCGACACTGGTTCAGTTGAAGTCCAAGTTGCAGTTTTAACGGAGGATATCAACGAATTAAACGAACATTTACGTGTTCATAAGAAAGATTTTCACTCACAACGTGGGTTGATGAAGAAAATTGGTCATCGTCGTAACTTATTAGCTTACTTGCGTAAGGAAGACGTTAACCGTTACCGTGACTTAATCCAAAGTCTTGGTCTTCGTCGTTAATATTGAGATTGAGGGAACTGCCAATTGGCGGTTCCTTTTTTTTACATAAAATGCAGGATTACGCCTAATTAGAGTGGTTAAAGGTCTAGCTATTGCTTTAGTTTAAAATGTGGTAAACTGGGGTGAGTTACTTATTCGGCGCAAGTACAATGGTACTTGTAAATTTTTATTATGAGGAGTTTTTAATTCATGAACTTTGAAAATGTTGATTTAATGACTGCGATGGTGACCCCGTTTAATGCGCAACAACAATTGGATGATGAACGGTTAGTTAGTTTGATTGAACATTTGTTGGCTCACGGTACACAAGGTTTAATCGTGGGTGGCACAACGGGTGAAGCCCCAACGTTGTCAGAAGCAGAGAAACTAGCTTTATTGACTAAAACCGCTAAGATTGTGGCTGGTCGGGTCCCAATCGTGGCTGGGACTGGATCAAATAATACGGCGGCAACGATTGCATTTACCCAAAAAGTGAGTCAAATTAAAGGCATTGATGCAGCCTTAGTTGTTGTCCCTTACTATAACAAGCCTGATCAAGCTGGGATGATTGCGCACTTTACGGCAGTTGCCGAACAGGGTGGGTTACCTGTGATTATTTATAATATTCCTGGTCGGGTTATTGTGAAAATGACAGTTGCGACCATCTTAACGCTTGCCAAACAGCCTAATATTATCGGGGTAAAGCAGTGTGCCTCAATGGAAGAATATGGGGCCTTAGTCGAACAAGCGCCGGCTGACTTTTTAGTTTACACCGGTGAGGATGCGCAAAGTTTAGCTGCCAAAGAAATTGGCGGTGCTGGCGTCATTTCGGTAGCGAGTCATTTATACGGCGATGAAATGACAGCGATGTATCAAGCTGTAACGACGGGTGACGTGGCATTAGCCGCGAAGTACCAACGGGACTTAACGCCTAAAATGGCCGCTTTGTTCAGCGCACCATCGCCATCACCGGTGAAAGCGGCGTTGAATTATTTAGGGCAACCAGTGGGCGACCCCCGGTTACCAATCTTACCGTTAAATTCCGAACAAGAAGCTAAGTTGTTTGTCACTCTAAATATTAAATGAATCAAGGTGAAATAATTGAGTAGTGAAGTTAAAATTACCCCCTTTGGTGGGGTCCGTGAAAACGGTAAAAATATGTACGCAGTCGAAGTCGATGAAGAAATTTATATCTTGGATTGCGGTTTGAAATACCCTGAAAATGAATTACTTGGTATCGACGTAGTGATTCCCGATTTCAGTTATTTGCGTGAAAATGCGGACCGCATTGTTGGGGTCTTCTTAACCCATGGACATGCGGACGCAATTGGCGCCTTACCGTACTTTTTAAATGAGTTTAATGTGCCAGTCTTTGGGTCAAAATTAACCGTTGAATTGGCTAAGATTCAATTACAAAAAGATCCTAAGGCTAAGCAATTCGATGATTTTCATATTATTGATGAAAAAACTGAAATTGATTTTGGAACGGTGACGGCGTCATTTTTCCGGACGACGCATTCGATTCCAGACTCTATGGGAATTGTGTTGCAAACGAGTGCCGGACAAGTCGTCTATACCGGTGACTTTAAGTTTGATCAGACAGCTATTACTAATTATCAGACTGATTTTGCTCGGCTAGCTGAGATTGGATCCAAAGGTGTCTTGGCACTGTTGAGTGATTCAGCAAGTGCTGAAAACTTTGATCAACCTGTCAGCGAACACGCCATTGCGGCATACGTTTTGGATACTTTCAAATATCATACTGGGCGCATTATTGTGGCTTCAGTGGCTTCGAATATTTTGCGTATTCAACAAGTGTTAGATGCTGCTGAAAAGTCAGGTCGTAAAGTGGCCTTGATGCCCGGCGATGTCGAAAGCATTATTAATACGGCCTTGAAGCTCGGTAAGCTGCGGATGCCAGCGGATGTTGTCGTACCATTGGATTCAATTGATAAGTTAGACCCAGCTCAAGTGGTTATTTTACAAACTGGTCGGATGGGTGAACCTATCAAGGCACTACAACGAATGGCCAATAAGCAAGAAGGCAAGTTGAATATTGAAACTGGTGATTTGGTCTTTATTACGACGACCCCCTCACATTCAATGGAAACAGTGGTTGCCAAGACTCGTGATATGATTTATCGGGCGGGAGCAGATGTCAAAGCGATTGCGGATGAGATGAATTCATCAGGTCATGCAACTAAGACTGATTTACAGTTGATGATGAACCTAATGAAACCTAAATACTTTATGCCAATTCAAGGTGAGTATCGTTTATTAGATACGCATGCTGAATATGCGAAAGAGGTTGGTATTCCTGCTGACCATATCTTCATTGCTGCTAAAGGTGATCAATTCGTTTATGATGGGACCGACATGCATCTTGCTAATTCGATTGAAGTTGGCGATACAATGATTGATGGCATTGGTGTTGGCGACATTGGGAATATCGTCTTGCGCGATCGTAAGATTTTATCTGAGGATGGTATTTTTGTTGCGGTAGTCACGATTGATCGGAAGAAAAAGAAAATTATTGCGACACCTAAAATCACCTCACGTGGATTTGTTTACGTGAAGACGAGCAAAGATTTGATGCAAGAAAGTGCGGAACTGGTCAAAGAAACCGTGCAATCTAACTTAGATAATAAAGAATTTGATTGGGGTCATTTAAAACAAGCTGTTCGTGAAAAATTGAACCACTATTTGTGGGATCAGACGAAGCGGCATCCTGTGATTTTACCCGTGATTATGGAAGTCAATCAACATCATCGGCGGACAAAAAAGGCGAAACCAGCGCCAGCCGAAACAGAGGCTTAAGCAAGCAATTAGTCGGGAACTTCCCGGCTTTTTTGCTTACTAACGGAAAGGAGGAGCCAATGACACCTGACACTGAACAACAACTTAAAGCGGCTCAGGTTGCCGCTGACCAAGCAGACTGGTCCACAGCGGCAAGCTTGTTTGAAACGGTTTATCAAACGGCGCAAAGTTATGCGTTGAACTTACAGTTAGTCACGGCCTTGGTCGCCACGCAAAAGTATACACTGGCCAGCGCCTATGCAGCTGAGTATGAACCCACTTATTTGGCAACAGATGCAGCGGCAAGTTTATATCTGACTGCTTTACTTGAAAGCCATCAATTTATTAAAGCGCGCATGGCTGCAGAATTACGAGTTGCCCAGACTGACTGGTATGCACAGACGCTTGCCCAAATTACGGCAGCTGAGACGCTGGCAACGACGACGTTGCAACAGACGTTAAAGACGACGATGCGTCAGTTCTATCACATGTCCGATCAACCAGTGGCGGCACAAAATGACCAGTTGTTGGCCGCCCAACATTTAACCTATGCACAATATGTGACGGCCGCTAAATTTTTATTAATTGATCCATTTTTACACCAATTGTCACGAGTGGAGGTCCTGTACACGTTGCGGGCGTTAGGCGTCGCAACCACCGTTCAGTTCCTCTGGCTTGACGAGACGCGTTTGGCAGTCATTCCGTCAGCTTTGCCAGCAATGGGCCAAGATTCAGGGAGTCGAACTGTTCAGCATGCCTTACAACAACAATTTGCGCAAACTGATGTCACGATGTTTGAAAATTTACAGGCAGTTTTATCCTTACAATTGATGTATTTATACCCAGAAACTGAAAAAATAATGACGGATGCGCAACTCTGGTTAACCTTATTATTGGCAGCTCAAACAGGGACCGTGCCCCGAAACTTAACAGTGACTGGTCAAAAAATGCTTGACATTCAGCAACAAATTCAACAACTGAACCTTGATTTTGCCCAATAATTGAAAACAATGCCCTTTAATTTACAAAAATTAAACTTTTTGAATAATATCTGTTTACAAACCAGATGGTACTATATATAATGTTTAAGGATTCCTAGTGATAGGCGAGTGATTTGGCCTTTTCATTAGGATGTAGTATAATATTAACTAAAGAATTGTCGGGGCATTAATTTGGCCTGACATCATTCTTGCGAAAATCACAGGAGGTTTCATTAATGGCAAAAGAACATTATGAAAGAACAAAACCCCATGTAAACATTGGTACTATCGGCCACGTTGACCATGGGAAGACTACTTTGACAGCTGCTATCACAAAGGTATTATCTGAAAAGGGCTTAGCCCAAGCTCAAGATTTTGCCTCAATTGATGCTGCTCCCGAAGAACGTGAACGTGGTATTACAATCAATACTGCTCACGTTGAATACGAAACAGAAAAGCGTCATTACGCTCATATCGATGCCCCAGGACATGCTGATTATGTTAAAAACATGATCACCGGTGCTGCGCAAATGGACGGTGCTATCTTAGTTGTTGCCGCAACTGATGGTCCTATGCCACAAACGCGTGAACACATCTTGTTGGCTCGCCAAGTTGGTGTTGACTACATCGTTGTCTTCTTGAACAAGACTGATCTTGTTGATGATGACGAATTAGTTGACTTGGTCGAAATGGAAGTACGTGAATTACTTTCAGAATACGATTTTCCTGGCGACGATATTCCTGTCCTTCGCGGTTCAGCACTTAAAGCGCTTGAAGGCGACGAAGAACAAAAGAAGGTTATCTTACACTTAATGGACGTTGTTGATGAATACATCCCAACTCCAGTTCGTGATACTGAAAAGCCTTTCTTAATGCCTGTTGAAGATGTCTTCTCAATCACTGGTCGTGGGACAGTTGCTTCTGGTCGTATTGACCGTGGGACTGTTAAAGTCGGTGACGAAGTTGAAATCGTTGGTTTGCATGACGAAACACTCAAGTCAACTGTTACAGGTCTTGAAATGTTCCGTAAGACTCTTGACACTGGTGAAGCCGGCGATAACGTTGGTGCTTTGCTTCGTGGTGTTAACCGCGAACAAGTTGTCCGTGGTCAAGTTCTTGCTAAGCCAGGTTCGATCCAAACTCATAAAAACTTCAAGGGTGAAGTTTATATCTTGAGCAAGGAAGAAGGAGGCCGTCATACGCCATTCTTCTCAAACTATCGTCCTCAATTCTACTTCCATACCACTGACGTTACTGGTGTTATCGAATTACCAGAAGGCGTTGAAATGGTTATGCCTGGAGACAACGTTACATTTACAGTTGAATTAATTTCCCCTGTTGCGATTGAAAAGGGTACTAAGTTCACTGTTCGTGAAGGTGGCCATACTGTTGGTGCCGGGGTTGTTTCTGAAATTGATGACTAATCTCTAATTGATTTTCATTGATTCATCTAAGAGAGACTTGGGAGATTCTTCCAAGTCTCTTTTTTTAAGAAAATCGCAAATAAGGCGGCCACATCTAGCGCTTTTTTAACTGATTTGGTTTACTTTATGGATTTGATAGGTTAAACTTAACAAGTATGCAATTGACTTGAATTGTAGAAAATATTAATGTTTCGGAGGAAATATAATGGCTGCAAAGTGGGAAAAGAAAGCAGGCAACCAAGGCGAATTAACATTCGAAATTGGTGCTGACAAGATCAAAGAAGGAATCGACAAAGCCTTCCAAAACACGAAGAAGAACTTAAATGTCCCTGGTTTCCGTAAGGGTAAGGTTCCACGTCAAATTTTCAATCAAATGTATGGTGAAGAAGCCCTTTATCAAGATGCTTTGAACATTGTGCTTCCTGAAGCTTACGAACAAGCCATTAAAGATACTGAAATTGAACCAGTTGATCAACCTAAGATTGATGTTGACAGCATGGAAAAAGGCAAGCCTTGGGTTTTGAAGGCTGTTGTAACGGTTGAACCTGATGTTAAATTGGGCGACTACAAGGAACTCAGTGTAACGCGTCAAAACACACGCGTTTATGCTAAGGACGTTGATGCTGAATTAGAATCACGGCGTGAAAAGCAAGCTGAATTAGTTTTGAAAGAAGACCAACCAGCTGAAAATGGCGACACGGTTGTCATTGATTTCAAGGGTTCCGTTGATGGCGAACCTTTTGAAGGCGGCGAATCAGAAAACTATTCACTTGAATTGGGTTCTAACTCATTCATCCCTGGTTTTGAAGATCAATTAGTTGGGGTTAAAGCCGGCGATGAAAAAGACGTTAAAGTAACTTTCCCTAAAGATTACCAAGCTGAAGATCTTCAAGATAAAGAAGCAGTCTTTAAGGTTACCGTTCATGAAGTTAAAACTAAGGAACTCCCTGATTTAGACGACGAATTTGCCAAGGATGTTGACGAAGATGTTGATACGCTTGAAGAATTAAAAGCTAAGATTAAAGATGACCTTAAAGATCAAAAAGAAAAGGCTGCTCATGATGCCATTGAAGACGAAGCTTTAAACCAAGCTGTTGACAATGCTGAAATTGAAGCCGTTCCTGATGCGATGAAGGAAGACGATATTCATCGTCAAATGGATCAATACTTGGCTAACATGCAACAACAAGGTATTGATGCTAAAACTTATTATAAGTTAACTGGCACAACTGAAGACGACTTACGTCAACAGTTCGCTGCGGATGCTGAACGTCGGGTTAAGACAAACTTAGTCTTAGAAGCCATCGTTGAAGCTGAAGCCATCAAACCATCTAAGGATGAAATTGATGCTGAAGTTAAAGATTTAGCTGGTCAATACAACATGGAAGAAAGTGCTGTTCGTGGCGCTTTAACTGATGATATGTTGTCACATGACATCGCAATTCGCCAAGCGGTTGATATGATTACTGATTCTGCTAAGCAAACTGCTAAAGCTGATGAAAAAAAGGACGATAAAGACTAATTCATTTATCGGTCTAAAATGAGAGAGGTCTTGAAGGGTTAACCTTCGAGGCCTTTTTCTTTGTTGGAAATCAATTGGTTGGTTTTGAAACTTAATAGACAAATTATTTTTTGTTTTCATGGGAGCATGTTATAGTAATGAGCGTAGATGACCGGGTCGCAGCTGGTTTTGACCCGGATTTTCTGTTATGATTAGCTTATGTAAATACATCGATGAGGTGAGAATGAATGTTTGAAAATACCGAGACAAATGGCCCAGTTAACTGCTCATTTTGTGGCAAGTCACAAGATCAAGTTAAAAAAATTGTTGCCGGACCCGGCGTTTATATCTGTAATGAATGTATCGATTTATGTAAGGAAATAATCGATGAAGAATTCAGTGAAGAACGCACACACGAATTAACAGATACACCAACACCTAAAGAAATTGTTGACGATTTAGACCAATACGTCATCGGTCAAAGTGAAGCTAAGCGGACACTTTCAGTAGCGGTCTATAACCATTATAAACGGGTTAAAGCAATGGCTGAGAGTGACGATGAAGATAATGATGGTCCTGAATTACAAAAAAGTAATATTAGTTTAGTTGGTCCCACTGGTTCTGGTAAGACCTTCTTAGCTCAAAGCCTAGCTCGAATTTTAGATGTGCCATTCGCTATTGCGGATGCCACGACCTTAACTGAAGCTGGTTATGTTGGGGAAGATGTTGAAAATATTCTTTTGAAGCTGTTGCAAAATGCCGATTATGACGTTGAACGGGCTGAAAAAGGTATTATCTATATTGATGAAATTGATAAGATTGCTAAGAAGAGTGAGAATGTTTCGATTACGCGGGATGTTTCCGGTGAAGGGGTTCAACAAGCCCTTTTGAAGATCTTGGAAGGGACCATTGCCAATGTGCCACCGCAGGGCGGACGTAAGCACCCACAACAAGAGTTCATTCAGATTGATACGACAAACATCTTATTCATCGTAGGTGGCGCGTTTGATGGGATTGAAGACATTGTTAAGCGGCGACTAGGTGATAAGACAATTGGTTTTGGCACGGATACTGATGGCAAGAATACCATCTTGGACGACTCGAAGAGCTTGATGCAACAAGTTGTTCCCGAAGACCTATTACAATTTGGGTTAATTCCTGAATTTATTGGACGCTTACCAATTTTAACGGCGTTGGAACGGTTAACTGAAAGTGATTTGGTCCGGATCTTAACGGAACCTAAGAATGCTTTAGTTAAACAGTATCAACGATTGATTGCCTTGGATGATGCTGAGTTAGACTTTAAGCCAGAAGCCCTACAAGCCATTGCCCGTGAAGCACTAGCTCGTAATACGGGTGCGCGGGGACTACGGTCAATCATTGAAGATACGATGCGGGATATTATGTTTGATATTCCAAGTCGCAAAGACGTTAAAAAAGTGATTATTAACGAGGCTACAGTTGAAAATCACGCTGAACCAGAATTGGTTTTAGCCGATCAAAAGGCATCTTAAGTAGCAGGATTAATTAAAGTGAATTAATTTAATTTCAAGACCGCGGTGACTTTGTTCATCGTGGTCTTGAATGCTGTTTAAGACCTTTTCGGTTTTGATTGAATGCCGTATGTGACGGATGAAATGTGTTAGAATGGAAAAAGACTATTTGGTAAGGGAGCTATTTTGATGGAAGTGCATAACGTAGAACTTGTCATGAGCGCGGTCGCGCCCAGCCAATATCCGATGACTGGCTATCCGGAAATTGCGTTGTCGGGTCGTTCCAATGTCGGAAAATCATCATTGATCAATGTGTTGATCAACCGTAATAGCTATGCGCGGACGTCGGGGCAACCGGGGAAGACGCAGACGCTTAATTTTTACAAAATTGAAGAACAACTGTACTTTGTTGATGTTCCTGGTTATGGCTATGCGAAAGTTTCTAAAAAAGACCGCGAAAGATTCGGTCAAATGATTGAAACTTATTTAACTAACCGTGAGACATTACGTGGTGTCATTATCTTGGTAGATGCACGCCATGCACCGACCAAAGATGATGTGGCAATGTACGACTGGATGGGCTACTATAAGATGCCAATACTAGTGGTTGCCACTAAGAGCGATAAAATTCCGCGGGGTAAGTGGAACAAGCAAGAGAGTCTCATTAAAAAGACGTTAGGGTTCCAAGCGAAGGACGACTTTATCGCCTTTTCTGCGAAGACGAAGGATGGTAAAGACGCTGTTTGGCAGTGGATTGAAGCACATACAGTAGGGGGCAAGTAGGATTGGACTTTAATGACTATCAAGCTTTAGCAAATCGAACACTTTACGGCAATGAACAAGTTTTAACGAATTTATCGTTAGGCTTAGCTTCTGAGACTGGTCAAGTGGTTGATTTAGTTAAAAAATATACGTTTCATGGTAAGAGCTTGAATAAAGACCAGTTAACGAAGCAAATGGGCGATGTTTTATGGTATCTGTCGCAAGTTGCTGAGTGGGCTGATATTCCTTTTGATGACGTTGCGCAACAAAATATTGCCAAACTTAATCAGAAATATCCTAATGGTAAGGCACCCAAGTAAGTGGCGTAATAGTTAATTTAGTCATGATTTCGACGCATTCAGGCGTTGAAATCATGGCTTTCTTTGAATAAAAGGCATCTTGATTGCAATTTAAACCGGTCTGCGTTATATTATTAAGTGTAGAAGAGTTGTGCACAACTAAATTGCTGTAATTGAAAGGGTGTTGACGATGAAGATTAACATTAAAGATGACGCACAGGCCTATTTGGCAGATAAGATTCCAGCTGGGAGCCGTGTAATTCTGACTACTGATGATGGTTCCAATAAATACTCCAGTTTGGGTGGTAGCTGTGCGATTGGGAATAAGTTCCAATTGGTTATTTTAAAGCAGGCCGATCCAGATTATACGATATCATTGGAAAATAATGCCGACTATGACATGGCAACAGCACCAGCTGATGAAGACTTTCTTGGTAATGGTTTGAACATCTCACGTTGGCACAATGCGCTCGCCTTAAAAGATGACAGTGGGATGTTAGATGGTGCATTATCAGTAGTTGACTGGCGGAACGTTAGCCCTGAAACAGAAGCTGAACGGCGCGAAAAGATGCAAACAATTGGGACTAAAATTTGCTAATTAAAAATTTGAATCAGTGATTAAGTGGCAGTGATGAAAATCACTGCTTTTTGCGGTACGCCATGCAGCAACTATTAATATATAGCAGGCTGAAAATAATTAAGATTAATGGCAACTTTCTCCTTGACCTAAAGTCAGCTCCAGGTCGTATGCTAAGTCCATCATCAAAAATGATGAGCTAAGTCAAGGAGGACGATAACTATGATGAATACAATTAATTGGCCAAGTAAATATTTACCAGGCACGACCGATAACTTTGTGTCGAATGAGGTGATTGTTGCTGGTTTGACAGTTGAACAAGTTTGGGTGTACTTAGTGGATACCAGTAAGTGGGAAGGGTATTATGAAAATGCCGCAAAGATTGTATTGAGTGATTCAAGTACGACGGACTTGCAACAGGGTGAGCGCTTCCATTTTGAAACTTTTGGTTTCCCTATTGATGCGCAAGTTATGGAATTAGTGAGCCCACAGGATAATCAATTGGCTCGCATTAGCTGGCATGGTTGGCAAGATGGGGATGCCCAAACGGCGTTGGATGTCTATCATGCCTTCTTAATCGAGGCGTTGCCTGGTAACCGGGTACGGGTTTTGACCCAAGAATCACAACTTGGACAGCCGGCCGCTGACATGGCTAAACAAACGCCTAACCTGATGCTTAATGGCCATCAGGCTTGGCTTGATGGGCTTGTTAACGCAGCAGCTAATGCTTGATTACAGTTAGCTGCTGGGGATAAAAGTCGGATTAAACGGCACCAATTGTTACTTGGTTATGTTATAGTAACCTGATTAAAGGAGTGAGGCTTAACGAGTGTTGGCATTGGAACAGTTGCCAAACAATTAGGGGTGACGGTCGATACCATTCGTTATTATGATAAGGCTGGTTTACTCCCATTCGTCAAACGGGATACCGCCGGACGACGACAATTCACTGCGAATGATCTGCATCTGATGCAAACGATCATGTGTTTGAAAAATGCCGGGGTGTCAGTTGCGGATATTGCAACTTTTGTGCAGTTACGCCTAGCTGGTGATCAGACGCTGGATGAACGTTATGCCTTATTGACGACGCATGAGCAGACCTTGAAAACCAAAATTTCAGATTTACAGGAAACTTTGGCTTATCTTCAATTTAAAAAATGGTATTATGAAACAGCCGTGGTAGCTCACACTGAAACGATTCATTTTACACCGGGAACTAATGCGGTTCAGCCAGATTTAGCTCAGAAGTATGCACAATATTTAGAAGCGACTAAGCAATTCGCTGAACTGGCACTATTCAGCGAGGTTGTTCATTTACCCATAAACTAAAAAAATGACAAGTTTAAGACGAAAGTCTCAAACTTGTCATTTTTAGGTTAGCCTATTTTTTGGTCGCTTGATCCTTAGGCTTAGGTTCAACCGTTTGCCGTTTGGCATGTTCATCAATAGTCGTTTGAATCGCTTTAGTCGTTAATTTATCCTTGTCATCGGGACCAATCGCAAATTTATCGAATAATTTGTCGAGGTTGTCTTGACGCTGAACTTTTAAACTCATCCAATCATTCCTTTCAATTATGGCTAATCATAGCAAATTTTGCCGCGTTTGTCAGTTATCCGCTTTATATACATTAAAAATCGTATAAATGGTCCTTTTATGCATAAAATAAAGAAATAATCAAAATTACTTGCATAAATAATCATATGCGTTTATACTTTGTTCTTGTAAACCAAAAACAAGGAGAACGCTTATGAAAAAAAGAGTTGGATTATTATTAGCAATTATAACGGCGTTAGTCATGCTGGTGATGCCATTAGGGACGCAATCAGCACATGCCGCTGATACATCGTTACAAGATATTCAAAAAAAGGGTGTCCTAGTCATGGGAACTTCGCCAGACTATCCACCATATGAATTTCAAGCGACGGTCAATGGTAAGAGTAAAGTCGTCGGGATGGATGTGCAGATTGGCCAAAAAGTAGCTAAAGATTTAGGTGTGAAACTGAAAATCAAGTCAATGTCATTTGATTCACTATTAGTTGCCCTCCAAACGGGTAAAGTTGATATGATTATTTCTGGGATGAACCCAACGCCCGCCCGGCGTAAAAATGTCGCGTTTACAAATACTTATTATCAAGGTGGCTATGATATCGTCATTAACAAGACGGATGCTGCCAAGTATAAGAACAAAGATTCATTTAACGGGGGGACGCTAGGCGCTCAAACCGGGACGACCCAATATAATGCCGCTAAAAAGCAAACTAAAAATACCCAGGTTAAAGGGATGACGTCGCAGTCGGACTTAATCCTAGCCTTACAAAGTCATAAAATTGATGGTGTTGCGATGGAAAAGCCGTCCGCAGAAGCCTACGTTGCTAACAACAAACAATTAGCGGCGATTCCTAGTAAGTTCAATATGAGTTCTTCTGCAACAAGTTCAGCGATTGCCTTTCGGAAGGGATCTACGAGCTTAGTTAACAAAGTTAATCAGACTGTTGCTGAAATTAAGCAAGAAAAGTTGGTTAAAAAGACGTATTTGCCAACTGCTGGTAAATACTTAAAAACGAATACAGTTAATACCTCAATGGGGCATTACTGGCAAGCCTTCTTGACGGGGATTGAATATACGTTAATTATTACCGTTTGTTCTGTCTTCTTCGGATTTATCATTGGGATTGTCTTGGCCTTAGCACGGATGGCCAAAGGTGGTGTCTTCAAGACAATCTTGCGGTGGATTGCCACGGCCTACGTCGAATTTATTCGAGGAACGCCAATGATGGTTCAAGTGATGTTTGTATACTTTGGCTTAGGGTTATTCGTCAATCTACCGGCATTAACATCGGGGATTATTGCGATTTCATTAAATTCTGGCGCTTATGTGGCTGAATATATTCGGGGTGGGATCAATTCCGTGGATGTTGGTCAAACCGAAGCCGCTCGTAGTTTAGGGATGTCAAACGGTCGGACCATGCGATACGTGATTTTGCCACAAGCCTTGAAGAACATTTGGCCTTCCTTAGGAAATGAATTTATTACCTTAATTAAGGATAGTTCAATCGTGTCAATTATTGGGGTAACCGAATTAATCTATCAAAGTAATATCGTCCGTTCAGATACTTATCGTGGGGTGGCACCAATTGTGGTCATCATGGTCTTATACTTCATCTTGACCTTCACTGCCTCTCGGATCTTGAACTACTTCGAAAGGAGAATGCAACATGCCTAAACCAGTTATTGAAGTTGAAGCCTTGGCGAAAAGCTTTGGTGAAAATGAAGTCTTAAAAAATATTACCGAACAGGTGGATGCCGGCCAGGTGATTGTCGTTATCGGACCTTCTGGTGGTGGGAAAAGTACCTTCTTACGGTGCTTGAATTTACTTGAAACCCCAACTAGCGGTAAAGTGGCATTTGAAGGGCAAGACTTAACGACGCTTGATACAAAGAGTGTTAATGCGTTACGCGAAAAAATGGGCATGGTCTTTCAGGGGTTTAATTTATTCCCGAACATGACTGTTTTGGAAAATATTAAGCTGGCACCAATGAAAGTCAAAGGCACCGATGACGCCACTGCGACTAAAACGGCACATTCTTTATTAGAACGTGTGGGGTTAGATGATCATGCGGATGCGTTCCCTGCCAGCTTATCAGGTGGTCAAGCGCAACGGGTCGCAATTGCCCGCGCATTAGCCATGAATCCCAAAGTGATGTTATTCGATGAGCCTACCTCGGCCTTAGATCCAGAGATGGTCGGTGAAGTTTTGAATGTCATGCAGGAGTTGGCTAAAGATGGGATGACGATGGTTGTTGTCACCCACGAAATGGGCTTTGCAAAAGAAGTTGGCGACCGAATTTGGTTTATGGCGGATGGTTATATTCAAGAAAATAACACGCCAGAAGATTTCTTTGCTCACCCTAAAACGGAACGGGCGCAAGATTTTCTATCAAAAATTTTAATGTAGCATTCTATGAGTGATAAACGGGTTCGATTGGGGAATAGTCCAGTCGGGCCCGTTTTTTTATTAAAAGTAGCTTAGCGAGTAGATTGCTTGTCACACCTAGTGTCAGGCGGTATACTAGTATCGCTAAATTAATGAGAGGAGCGCGCGTCATGGCATTGGCACATATTGAACATAAACTTGCTTTACTACCTGATTTACCAGGCTGTTATTTGATGAAAAATCTAAATAGTCAGATTATTTATGTGGGTAAAGCGAAGAATTTAAAGAATCGCGTCCGGTCGTATTTTAAAAGTAGTCATACCGGTAAAACCGCGCGCCTAGTTTCTGAAATTGCCGATTTTGAGTTTATCGTGACTTCAACAGACAAGGAAGCTTTTTTGTTAGAAATCACGTTGATTCAAAAGCACCAGCCGTATTTTAATATCAAATTAAAAAAAGGCACTGGTTATCCGTATATTAAAATCACGAATGAACGTGACCCACAAATTCTGATTGTGAGTGATGTGCGTAAAGACGGTGGTTATTACTTTGGCCCATATCCGAACGTTTACGCTGCTCAAGAAACGGTTAATTTTATTCAAAAGGTTTATCCGCTACGGCGTTGCAATGGGTTTCAACATCGGCCTTGTTTGTATTATCATATGGGACAATGTTTGGGCGCGTGCTTTAAGACGGTGCCGGAGGCTGAATATACGGCCCAAATCAAACGGATTAAGTCCTTTTTAAATGGGCATGTTGAGACAGTCAAACAACAATTAACGAAACGGATGACGCGTTCCGCAGCGGCTTTGGAATTTGAACGGGCCGCTGAATTAAGGGATCAGTTAACTTATATTGAAATGACCGTTGAAAAACAAAAAATTATTTCAAATGACAATACCCCCCGAGATTTATTTAACTTTTATTTGGATAAAGGCTGGTTGTCGATTCAAGTTTTCTTCATTCGACAAGCCCGGTTAATGAAACGGGAAAAACGCTTGTTTCCAATTGTCTCGACGGCGCCTGAAGAAATGACAAGTTTTATTTTACAATTTTATAATCGTAAAAATAATATTTTGCCACGCGAGGTCTTAGTACCAGCGGGGCTAGATAAGACGGTGTTAAGCGAAATTCTAGGGATTCCAGTGCGAACGCCACAACGTGGACAGAAACGTGACCTGCTTGACTTAGCAGAAAAGAATGCCCGGATTGTGTTAGAAGAAAAGTTCCGGCTGTTAGAGTTGGATGAGCAAAAAACGACGGGTGCCATGCAAGAGATTACGGATGCATTAGGTATCCCAGCCGGTCATAAGATTGAAGCATTTGACCACTCGCATATTCAAGGGACGGATTTGGTCTCAGCAATGGTCGTCTTCACGGATGGTCAACCGAATAAAAAGCTTTATCGAAAATATAAATTACGAACGGTCGATCATGCGGATGAAGCGGCATCGACACGGGAAGTCATCCGGCGTCGGTATACGCGGTTACTAAAAGAGCACGCAGCTTTACCAGATTTGATTCTAATGGATGGCGGGGACATTCAGTTGGATGCCGCTAAAGACGTCTTAGAAAACGAATTAGGCCTAACGACGCCAGTAGCGGCCATGGTTAAAAATGATCATCATAAAACGGCGGATTTATTAGCCTCCGCGGGTGATGCTCATTTGAATCTTGATCCGAAGAGCCAGGGGTTTTACTTGCTACAACGAATTCAAGATGAAGTCCATCGCTTTGCTATTGCGTTCCATCGACAAGTGCATACGAAACATTCATTAAGCTCACGCCTAGATGAAATTCCAGGAGTAGGTCCGAAAACGCGTAACAAGCTGTTACGTCAGTTCGGTTCAATGGGAAAGATTGCGGCCGCTCCCGTGGAAGAAATTCAGAAGCTAGGTGTTGCAAAAAATGTCGCACAGACCATTAAGTTTTCATTAGCTGGTGGTGGTGTGACACCTAAACATTATCAAAAAGGGGCTACTTAGCCCGTAGACCAAAAGAAAACCAGGCACTGCAAGAAGTTGTGAATTCTTGCAGTGCCTGGCTTTTTAGTGGACGTCCAATTTAGTTACCGAACGGGGCCGTGCCAAGCGAGATTACCACTTAAATGGCGGGTGGCCAATACAAATTGGCGTAGTGGCGTTGACTTGGGTAGCTGTTCCCAGGCCGTGATGTTCGCACTAGCTTGAACAGCAGTGCCACGAAAGACCGCAATGTTAGCTGCGGCCATGCCTGTTGCTAACGTTTTTGTTTGCTTAGTTGAGTATTTAAGATCAGGGTCTTCTAGTAGTGATTGTAAGGCGGCGTTATAGCCGGCCGCATATAAGACGTCATGGTCGTATTTTTGATAAGTTTGAACGGCCGCTGCGCCTTGATGAGTTCGAATGTAATTGTCGACATTGGTGGCTTGTGCTTGATAACTGGCAGTCCCAGTCGTTTGATTAAGCTTGAGCGTCCCGTAATAATGGCTGCCAAGAATAAGGGCGCCACTAGCAATATCAGTTAACGATTGGCCGTTAGTTGTCGTTTGTTTGATGTTTTGCGCATGTAAGTGCCCAGTTAATGCTAATTTAATACCCGCTTTAGCGAAAACTTGTTGCACTTCATCCGCGTACCCAATGGTATAGTCTTGGTGAATAGCGGTGTGATTCATTAAGTTGTGGTGCATGACTGGAATTAACGTCGCATGCTGTTTCTTAGCTGTGCGACCAACTTTGGCAATCCAGTCCAAGGTACCGGCATTAAAGCCGCCACCAACAGTTGAGCTGCCTTGCTGGTAATTACTACGATAAATGGCTGAGTCAAGCATTAAAAACCAAGTTTTTTGGCTCGGTTTAACCAGATAACTTAATGAATTTTTGTCGGTTTCGGTGGCTTGCTGATAGCCATCGTTTTTATAAATATGTTTAAAGTCACTAGGACTCACGGCAACTGTTTCTGCTTGCTTCTTGCCCTTGAAACGCCGAGTTAGGGGATTATTAATGTCATGATTGCCGGGGACGACATAGACTCGTATATGAGCCTGAGTTAACCGCTTAAGTTGTTTTGCCACGTATTCATGACTGGCCTTTTCACCGTTGTTGGTAATATCGCCACTGATAATAACGACATCTGGTTTTTTGGTTAAAGCAGTCGCAATAAACGCTTTAAAAATAGTGGCACTATATTTTAAATCAGCACCTGCGTCACTGGCTGCATAGGATGTGAAGGCTGCGCCGTTATCATGCAGACTGGGGGCAATCACATGGTCGTCACTAATCACCATAGCGGTGAGCGTGGGTTTATTGACCGCTGGCATGCTTGTGATAGCTGCTTGATGGCAGCCGGTTAGTAGGAGTAGGGCGGCAATTACCAGGCCACCAAGGACTGTTGCTTTGACTCTCAAAAGTATCGTCTCATTTCAAATGATAAATTAATTTATATCTTTATTATAACCGTTTGATTGCAGGATTAAACTAGTGCTGCAAAATAAAAATGCTCACCTGAGGCAGCATCGGTTAATCAAAAAAAGTGATTGCTGAAAATCAAAAGATCTTCGGCAATCACTTTTTTTTGTTTGAATTAAGCTTTTTTAGCGGGCTTCCAAATACCGAGAATTACCCCAGCAATGACAGCGCCAATCACAGTAGCAGCAACGTAGCCCCAAATGTTGGTGGCTAAGAGTGCGACCCAGAGGCCACCATGAGGAGCAGGAACGGAAACTTGCCATAGTTGGGTTAAACCACCGGCAATAGCAGCGCCGACGACACTTGAACCAATGACATGCAATGGATCTGCAGTGGCGAATGGGATAGCACCTTCGGTAATAAAGGAAATCCCAAGCAACCAGTTTGAAATCCCAGCTTTACGCTCGTCATCCGTAAACTTCTTTGGCCAAAAGGCAGTGGCGATGGCAGTTGCTAATGGTGGGACCATCCCACCAGCCATAACAGCAGCCATTAGGTTACCATCGTTGGTGGCGGTAAAGGCCCCAGTTGCAAAGACGTAAGCAGCCTTGTTGAAAGGACCACCCATATCAATTGACATCATCCCACCGAGGACAATTCCTAAGAGAATGGCATTCCCAGTGCCCATAGATTCCAAGAAGTTGGTAATCCAGATGTTAATGACTGAGAAAATTGGGTTAACAATGAAGAACATTAAGAGGGCAGTTAATAGTAAGCCCAAGATTGGGAAAATCAGCATTGGTTTCATACCGTCTAAGGAAGCCGGAATATTCTTAGTGGCTTTCTTCATCCAAACGGTAATGTAACCTGCTAAGAACCCAGCGACTAACCCACCTAAGAAGCCGGCTGGACTCTTGGCATTGGCCACGATGGAAGCTGTGTAAGCACCACCATAAGCGCCAGTGTAGACGGTTGCCATAAACCCACCAACAAACCCAGGCATTAAGGCTGGACGATCACCGATTGATTCGGCAATGAAGGCGGCTAATACAGGAATCATAAAGGCAAAGGCCATATTCCCAGCTTGGTTCAAGAAGACAAAGGCCGTGCTCTTGTCACCACCAGCAAATTGTTCAATGACGAAGGAGAGGGCCATTAAGATCCCACCACCAACGACGAATGGCAACATATGTGAAATCCCATTCATTAAGTTCTTGTAGATTTCATTCCAAACACCGCTACCAGCATTGCCAGTTGTATCAGCGGCAACATCACTACCATCAGCATGATAGACAGGGGCGTTACCACTAATGGCTTCGTTGATTAATTTTTCTGGCTCTTTAATCCCATCGGTAACTGGACGGTTAACTAAATGTTTGCCATCAAAACGGGCCATTTCAACTTTTTTATCGGCGGCAATGACGACGCCATCAGCTTTGGCGATTTCGTCAGCGGTTAAAAGATGTTTTACCCCTTCAGAACCATTGGTTTCAATTTTAATATCAACGCCCATAGCTTCAGCTTGCTTAATTAGGGCTGCTTCAGCCATGTAAGTATGCGCAATCCCAGTTGGACAAGCGGTGACCCCAACGACGTAGTGACTAGTTGGTGCGGCTGGTGCGGCGGCTTTTTCAGCGCGGGCTGCTTCATCTTTAGCATCTTTGGCTTCCTTAGCAGCCTGGGCATCACCGAATAACGTTTGAACGTCATCTGGCGTTTGCGCTTGCTTCAATTTAGCGACTAATTCAGGATCAATCAAGAGGCTTGAGAGCGCGGCTAAAGCTTGTAAATGAGTGTTGTTAGCTCCTTCAGGTGCAGCAATCATGAAGAATAAGTGGACGGGTTGACCATCTAAAGCATTAAAGTCAACACCGGCGTCACTCTTGGCAAACAAGACAGTTGCTCGTTGAACGGCCTTATCTTTGGCGTGGGGCATCGCAATGCCATCGCCAATCCCAGTAGTTGATTCAGCTTCACGTTTAATAATGTCTTTTTTATACAGTGCCTCGTCATTGATGACGCCTTGTTCAGCGTATTTATGAACTAATTCGTCAATGGCTTCGTCTTTGGTCGTGGCAGTCATGTCCATGATCATGACATCTTTTAGTAATAAGTCGCGGATATCCATGTTGTGTAACAGTCCTTTCTGAACTGGTTAGTTAGTTAAATTTTCAATCTTAATCAAAGGTAAAATTTCATCAATCTTAGCCCGGGTGGCAATATCTTCAGAGAAAGCAGTTGCGGACCCACAAGCTAAGCCATAACGAAAGCTTTCAACCGCATCGTGGGTTTTAGCAAAGGTACCGACAAAGCCTCCGATCATTGAATCACCAGCACCAACAGAGTTGATTACATGACCCTTCGGTGCGGGACTAAAGTAAACGTGGTTTGGTGTGATTAGCAAGCCACCGTCACCGGCCATTGAAATTAAGACGTGTTGGGCACCTTCTGCTAACATCCGTTGACCAGCAGCGATAATGTCGGTTTGACTATTGAAAGTCGTGTTATAATAAGCGGCTAATTCATGATTATTTGGCTTGACGACCAATGGCTGGCTTGGCAAGGTTTTCTTTAAGGCTTCACCAGTAGTGTCAATTACGAAGTTTGCGCCAGCCGCTTTTACTTTTTGAATGATGTCATAGTAGAAGCTGTCGGGAAGGCTAGGTGCTAAGCTCCCTGACATGACAACCACGTCGTCTGGTGTTAATTGGGCTAATTCTTGGTAGAATTGGTCGATTTCGGTTGCGGTAATCTGGGGGCCAGCGCCATTTAATTCGGTTTCAGCATCCGCATGAATTTTAACATTAATACGGGTGTCATCGGCGATTGGCGTAAAGCGACTGGTCAAACCTTTGGCAGTTAAAGCGGTGCTGATAAAAGTACCCGTGAAACCGCCTAAGAAACCAAGTGCAATATTGGGTTGCGCCAATTCGTTTAAAATTTGTGAAACATTGATGCCTTTACCACCAGGTAATTTAGCGGTATGGGCAAGGCGGTTAACGCTGCCGAGTGTCATGTGGGGCAGTTGAACCACGTAATCAATCGAAGGATTGACGGTAATGGTGTAAATCATGATGTGACCTCCTGGATAGTGGTTAATGGTTGATATTGTTCCGCCAAAGTTGGCGTTAAATGGTCGGTAATGATCGTCGCACTAGCGAGATCGCCAACCCGGGCAAAGGAAACATGGTCAAATTTAGTGTTATCCACTAAGATAAAACTTTCTTCACTTTGCGCAATCGCAGTCTTTTTGACGATGGCTTCATCAGGGTCAGGCGTCGTGAGCCCAAACTTAGGATGGACACCGTTAATCCCCAAGAAAACTTTATTGAAACGATATTCTTGTAAGGATTTTACGGCTTCCGGTCCGATGACGGCTTTGGTAGTATTTTTTAAATTGCCACCAAGTAGATAAGTCTTAATGCCCATGTCGGCTAAGACTGAAGCGTGCACGACGCCATTAGTGACGACCCGCAAGTTGTACCGCGGGCTGAGGTGGGCAATCATCGCTAAAGTTGACGTCCCAGCATCTAAGTAAATGACATCATCAACTTGGATGTTGGCGACGGCCTGTTGGGCAATTCGATCTTTGGCATCCACATTACGAGAAACCTTGTCATTCATGGCAGGTTCTTCTTGGAGTGAGTTCATATATTTAGCGCCGCCATGGACGCGCAATAAGTCACCTTGTTCTTCTAATTGTTGTAAGTCGCGGCGAGCCGTAGACTCTGAACAATTAGTTTTTGAACAAATGTCCTTGATTTTAATAATGCCCTTAAAACGGATTGTATTTAAAATGTATTGTTGACGCTCTTCTGTAAGCACTTTCAAATCCCTCCGAAGAATAATATACACGTTCAATCGTCAAAACGCAACAAAAAGCTTCAAAAAACGTCAATTTAGTTCAAAAGCAGTCATTGTGATTTAAGCGTAGTCACAAACGGGCGATTACAGCGGATACTTTGACGTAGTCACTGAACATTTGTATACTAGGTCAGGTATCTAATTTCGCACGAACCATTTCGTAGATAAATAATATAGAAGAAACAGGAGAAAACGATGTTTGTTGATCAAGTAAAAGTAGATGTAAAAGCCGGTAACGGTGGCAATGGGATGGTTGCATTCCGGCGCGAAAAATTTGTGCCTAACGGTGGTCCAGCCGGTGGTGACGGTGGTCGCGGTGGGAGTATCGTGCTGGTTGCCGATGAAGGGTTACGGACGTTAATGGATTTTCGGTATACCCGTAAGTTTAAGGCAGAATCCGGTGGTAACGGGATGATTAAGCAGATGACAGGACGTTCCGCTAAAAATCGCATCATCAAAGTGCCACTTGGCACAACCGTAACGGATGCTGAAAGTGGTGACTTAATTGGTGATATTACCGAAAAAGACCAAAAACTCGTCATTGCAAAAGGTGGTCGTGGTGGTCGTGGTAATATTCATTTTGCCAGTCCTAAAAATCCGGCTCCAGAAATTTCCGAAAATGGGGAACCCGGCGCTGAATTAACGATTCGCTTAGAATTGAAAGTGTTAGCGGATGTTGGTTTAGTTGGCTTTCCATCTGTTGGTAAGTCGACGCTCTTATCCGTCGTTACTAGCGCCAAGCCTAAGATTGCGGCTTATCACTTTACGACGTTGGTGCCAAACTTAGGGATGGTTCGGTTGGATGACGGGCGTGACTTTGTTATGGCAGATTTACCGGGATTGATTGAAGGCGCCGCGAATGGTGTTGGTCTTGGGATTCAGTTCTTACGGCATATTGAACGGACGCGTGTTATTTTACATTTGATTGATATGAGCGGTGTCGAAGAGAATGACCCATTTGAAGATTACTTAAAAATCAATCATGAATTGACGAGTTACGATCCTGAATTGCTAAAACGACCACAAATCGTGGTGGCGACAAAGATGGATATGCCTGATTCAGCCGAACATTTAGCTGAGTTTGAAGCGAAGTTAAAAAAGGATGATACGTTGGCCACGGTGCCAGCAATTTACCCAATCTCTTCCATTACGCAACAAGGGATTAAAGCCTTACTTGCGCAAACGGCGGACTTATTAGATACGACGCCTCAATTCCCAATTAAAGGGATTGATGATGTGGCCCATCGTGAGTATCAAGCTGAACCTAGTCAAGAATTCACGGTTGATAATCCAGAACCAGGCTTGTTTGTCCTTTCTGGTGAAAAGTTGGAACGTTTATTTAAGATGACCAATTTAGATCGTGAAGAAAGCTTGATGCGGTTTGCACGTCAGATTCGCGGAATGGGAATCGACGATGCTTTACGGGCTGCTGGTGCAAAGAACGATGATACCATTCAAATTTTAGATTACCAATTCCAATTCATGGACTAGTACCTAGTCCTAAAAAGAGACGTGAGCCCATTTTTGAGCTGACGTCTCTTTACTATTTTTAGCCTAATAATAGGTGGTGTTGGCTTAACCGATAGCCAAATAATGGGATTAGGTCGGCCGCCGGTTGTACCATCAGTTGAACATGACCATTGACTTGGCGCGTGCGAGCCGTTAATTGGTCTAAGGTCATGGGTTTCGCCTGGGGGTGTGACTGTAAAATCAAGTGTGACGCGACTAAGGTCAAGGTGTCAATCGGGAACTGTTGGTGGTCGTGTTCCCAATAGAGTGGGAGCTGGCGGTCCAAATCCACCGTTGAAAGTTTGAAATCAATTAAACGCATCGGGAACCTCCAATAATTCGTTACTAATAATTCCGTCTGAAATGATACAATAGGTTGAGACTAAATACAAAGACTAATCGTTGTCGAATTCAATTATTTTCGGTAAAATGATTAGCAGACTGTACAGATAAGGACGAACAAAAATATGCAATTAGAATTTTTAGGTACCGGTGCCGGTTCACCGGGGAAATTTAGAAATGTAACAAGCACAGCTTTGCGACTACTTGATGAGCGCAATGAGGTCTGGTTATTTGATGTGGGCGAAGGGACACAACATCAAATTTTACGGACGACGTTAAAGCCACGCAAGATTACTAAAATATTTATTACGCATTTACATGGCGATCATATTTTTGGGTTACCAGGATTCTTAAGTTCACGATCGTTTCAAGGCGGTGATGAGGACTTGACCGTTTATGGGCCTAAGGGAATTCGTGACTTTGTGATGACTGCACTGCGGGTTTCTGGCACGCGGCTATCATATCCACTCCATTTTGAAGAACTGGGTGATGATGGGGTTATCTTTGAAGATGCGACGTTTAAAGTCTCTTTCCAACATTTGGAACATCGGATTGAAACGGTCGGTTATCGGGTCGAGGAAGCGGCGCATCCAGGCGAGTTACAAGCCGAGAAGCTGAAAGCTATGCAGATTCCAAGCGGTCCGATATATGGTCAATTAAAGGCTGGTCTCACAGTGACGTTGCCCGATGGTCGGACGATTAATGGTCAAGATTTTATTGCAGCACCGCAACCTGGTCGGATTGTGACGATTCTAGGGGATACGCGCAAAACGGCGAATGCCATTAGTTTAGCTGAAAATGCGAACGTGTTAGTTCACGAAAGCACCTTTGGCAAGGACGAGGGCAAGTTGGCCCGTAATTATTATCATTCAACTAGTACGCAAGCGGCACAAGTGGCGAAGCAAGCTGGTGTGACCCAGCTTTTATTAACCCATATTTCTGCTCGTTATACGGGTAAATTATCAAAAGAACTCCAAAAACAAGCGCAACAAGTGTTTAAAAACACTAAGGTCGTGCGGGACTTTGATTTAATTGAGGTGCCGCTTAAATAAGAAAGTTGAGGTGACCAATATGCCAGATTTAACGGGTCAAACGGTGCTCATTACCGGGGCATCTAGTGGACTAGGTGAACAGCTCGCTTTGGCAGTGGCTGCACAGGGGGCCCATGTTGTTTTGATGGCCCGACGTGCAGAACGGTTACAAGCCGTGGCTGCGCAATGTCGGGTGTTATCTCAGGCGCAAGCGTTAGTTTGTGCCGGCGATATTAGCCAAGTGGCAGCGGTTGAACGGGTCTTTACGACGATTGATCAACAGTTTGGACACTTAGATATCGTTATTAATGCGGCCGGCTTTGGGTATTTAGCGCCAGCAGTGGCGATTTCACCGGCTATGATGACCCGCATGTTTCGGGTTAACACACTGGGCGTCATGTATGTTAGTCAATTAGCGGCTCAACGCATGGTGTTGGCACAACACGGGGAAATTGTGAATGTGGCGTCAATTGCTGGCAAGCTGGCTACTCCGAAGTCAGCGGTCTATGCTGCGACTAAGGCCGCCTTGATTGCTTATGACAACGCACTACGGTTGGAATTAAAGCCGGCGCAGGTCAATGTGATGACGGTTAATCCTGGACCAATCACGACTGATTTCTTTAAAACAGCCGATCCGACTGGTCATTATTTGGAACAAGTTGATAAAATTGCGTTAAATCCCGTTAAATTAGCGGCGTTAATTGTGAGTAAGTTAGGGCACCAACGCCGCGAGCTTAATCGCCCACGGCTCATGGCTGCCGCTAATCTAGGGTATCAGATGGCGCCCAAACTTGGCGATTGGTTAGCTGGGACAGTATTTAATTTTAAATAAGGGGTTGGTAGGATGAAGAATCAATGGCGGTTAGTGAGTGCTTTAGTGATTGTTTTGGTCATTGTCGTTTTTGCTATTTTAAATGTGGATCCAGTCCAAGTTAATTTTGGGGTAGCCAAAGTTCAATGGCCGTTAATTCTCGTTATTTTAATTACACTGATTTTAGGAGTTGCGATTGCTGTTTTAATGGCAACGTTTAATTCAGTGAAAAAGAATAACGAATATAAGCAAACTTTAACAGATGCTCAAGCAAAAATCGCTGATTTAACGGCGGAAAACAAACGATTGACGTTACGCTTAAATAATAAAGGAAAGCAAACTAGCGGTAAAGGTGCTGCGCAACCAACGACACCAACTAAATAAAGCATTTTGAAAGGAAGCATGCCATGTTAGCGGCTAAAAAACAATGGATTTTACCGACAGCGGTAGCTGATGATACTGCGGTGACGGCGTTAGCAGCGGCGGTCGATGTCCCGCCGTTAGTTGCAAAACTACTGATTGAACGTGGGTTTACGACGACGGTGGCAGCAGAACAATTTTTAAATGCAGCGGCGCAACCGTTGAATGACCCGTTACAAATGCACGATATGGAACGGGCCGTTGAACGGATTCAAACGGCCATCATGGCGGATGATCAGATTACAGTTTACGGAGATTATGATGCCGATGGGCTGACAAGTACGGCAATTATGTACGAAACGCTGGAACAAATTGGGGCTAACGTAAATTATTATATTCCTGACCGCTTTAAAGATGGTTATGGCCCCAATCAGGCGGCCTTTGACCGGTTGATTGCGGCGGGGACTCAACTCTTTATTACGGTAGATAATGGGGTTGCAGGCAATGCCGTGATTGATGCGGTACAGGCTGAGGGCATTGATGTGGTGGTGACCGATCATCATGAATTGCCGAGCACGTTACCAAAAGCCTATGCGATTGTGCATCCGCGACACCCAGAAGGGCACTATCCATTTGGAGACCTGTCTGGTGCTGGGGTTGCTTTTAAAGTGGCGACAGCGTTATTAGAAGAAATACCAGAAGAGTTAATGGACTTGGCCGCCATTGGGACGGTGGCTGATCTAGTTAGCCTAACTGGTGAGAACCGAACCTTAGTGACTTTAGGGTTAAAAGTTTTGCAGCAAACGTCCCGGCCAGGTTTAGCAGCGTTAATCAAAGCAGCCGGGCTTACGCCGGATCAGCTCGATGAAACCAGTATTGGATTTGGGATTGCGCCGCGGCTGAATGCTTTGGGGCGGCTACAATCGGCGCAGTCTGGCGTAGAATTATTAACGACTTTGGATGAGGCCCGTGCAACTGAGTTAGCCACTCAAATCAATCAGTTGAATGAACAACGACAAAGCTTAGTTCATGATATTGCGGATCAAGCGTTGGCCCAAGCCCAAGCAGCTGAAAACCAAGCACGACAAACTTTGGTTATTACGGGTCACGATTGGCACGAAGGCGTTCTTGGGATTGTTGCGAGTCGGATTGTGGAAAGTACCGGTAAACCAACCTTAGTCTTAAATGCGGACGAAAACGGTCGCTTGAAGGGCAGTGGTCGGAGTATCGAGGCCTATAATCTATTTGCGGCGATTGATCCAATTCGGGAAAATCTAGTAGCTTTTGGTGGGCATCATATGGCCGTTGGGTTAACCGTGATGACTGATCAATTAGCTGAACTTAAAGCGGCACTAGAAACGGCAGCTGCGTCGCAAGCTTTGGCTGAAAATGCGCAACCAAAGCTAAACTTGGCCGGTGAATTGACTATTGAAGCGGCTTCGCTAGCAACACTGACGGCACTCAAACGTCTCGCACCATTTGGCACGGATAATCCAGCGCCACTCTTTGAATTAAAACCAACCGCAGTCCCACAAGTACGGGCCATTGGGTCGGAACATCAGCATTTAAAGTTACAATTAAGTGATGGTAAGCAACAAGTAGATGCGATTGCCTTTTCAATGGGGGCTGCAGCGCCAGCTATTCAGGCTAGCCCAACGGATGTTAGTGTGGTTGGTGAACTAAATGCCAATACATGGAATGGACGGACGACGCCGCAGATTATGATTAAAGATTTAGCCATTACGGGGTCGCAAGTGATTGATGTCCGAACGCAACATTTGGCTGCAACTAATTTTAGTACGCCGGGGATTTATTTATTTTTCCATGCTGCATTGTTGAAACGGTTGTCGGATTATTTAAATCCAAGTGCGCAAGCAATTTTAGTGAATGATCAGACCACTGATTTTAGTGCGATTAAGCCAGATCAGCCGGTCTTTGTAGTGGATTGTCCGGATACCTTGGCCGATTTAACGGCTGTATTAACCGCCTTGCCGCTTAATCAATTAACTTTGTATTTATATCGGCGGGAGTCGCTCTATTTAGCAGGAATGCCAAGCCGAACACAATTTGCGAATTTATATAAATTTGCGATGACCCAGCAAGATGTGGACATTCATCATCAATTATCATTAGTTGCTAGTCACTTACATTTACAACGAAATTTGCTTATTTTTATGATACAGGTGTTTTTTGAGGTCGGATTTGTTAAAATAAATGATGGTGTCATGAATGGCGTTTCGAATCCGCCTAAAGCGGACTTACATCACGCCCCTAGTTATCAGTTACGTGAGCAACAAATCGTCGCTGAAGAAACGCTTTTGTATAGTAAATCTGCGGCCCTCCAAACCTGGGTAAAAAATCAAGCCGCAGAGAAGAATTGAAGGAGCTGTTATTAAGCAATGGCATTAGATTTAACAAAGTATGTTGCAAGTATTCCCGATTATCCAGAACCTGGGATTATCTTTCGGGATATTTCGCCTTTAATGGCGGATGGTGAAGCCTACCGTGAAGCGACTGACCAAATCGTCAAGTTTGCGCGTGATAAGCATGTTGATATGATTGTTGGACCAGAAGCGCGGGGCTTTATCGTGGGTTGCCCAGTTGCCTATGAATTAGGCGTGGGATTTGCACCTGCCCGTAAAAAGGGAAAGTTACCACGGGCAACCGTGAAAGCAACTTATGACTTAGAATATGGCCAATCAGCCCTTTATTTGCATAAAGATGCGATTAAACCAGGTCAAAATGTCTTGGTGACAGATGATTTATTAGCAACTGGTGGGACCATTTCCGCAACAATCAAGCTCGTAGAAGAGTTGGGTGGTAACGTGGTCGGTACGGCTTTCTTAGTCGAATTAAAAGCGTTACACGGTGACGACAAGCTAAAAGGTTACGATAAATTAAGCTTGATGGAATTTTAAGAAATGAAAAAAGTGTGCTACTTTGAAGATTAACTCAAAGTAGCACACTTTTTAGTTGTGACTGAACGGCGTATCGGCTTTCAGACGTTACTTAGTCGGCTGTTCAGCGCTATTGGTTTAGTTAATAGTTTTATCTAAAACACTTGTGATTAAAACTATCGGTGTTATGATAGTCATGGTAGTAAGGAGGCTACAAGTTATGCAGACGCAACCATCATTGGCCAGTTTGATTTATCAAATTGCCAAATTAGAAGAGCAGCAGTTGAGTCGTCAATTGAAACAATGGAGGATAAATCCTGAGCAAGCACGTACCTTAACTTATATTCATCATCACCCTGGAACGAACCAGCGGGCAGTTGGAGACCACCTGAATCGGCAAGCGGCCAGTACCTCTAATTTATTAAAAGGGCTAAGCCAGCGACAACTTATTGAACGGCGGTCGGCACCGGCGAATGATCGCGAAAAACAGCTATTTTTGACAGTTACCGGGACGGCGTTAAGTCAAAAAATCAAGTTAAGTTTTGCCGCTTTGGACCAACGAGTTCAAGGTGGCCTAACAACAGCACAACAGACACAGTTACAAGCACCACTATTACAAGTCATGCAAGCTTTATTGGAAGGGACCGCTGATTAAATGTCATTAAATCCAGTTGAACGTCAAACGACTAGCCAAGAGTTACAAGCGAATTTTACCCGTAGCGGGTTATCATGCGCACAAGTTGCGGTAGCGTTACAAACAACGCCAGAACGGATTAAAGCCGTGTTAGCATTGAAGGTGCAGCGGATTGAAGACCCTTGGATCTTACGGAACTATTTAGCGCAACAGTTAGTCCAACAAGGGATTACACCAGTACCCTATCATCATTTGGTGGGGGATGCTGCGGATTATTGGTTTCTAAATCAAGCCCGTATCAACCGTGAACGACTATAAAATGGGCAATCAATGACCCAAACGAGCTTTGGCAAGTTGCTAAAGCTCGTTTTTTTAGTTATGATGTGCTATTATTTAACACAACATTAGGGCCTAGATTGAGGTGAAAATGATGGCAAATACCCAATTAAGTGATGCAACCCATATCATGGCTTATGTGGCTCTCCATCAGGCGGATGAGTTAAAGAGCGACCGCATTGCAGCTAGCTTAAATACCGATCCAACGATGGTGCGGCGATTGATGAGTAAGTTACGAAAGGCTGGTTTATTACAATCAACCCGTGGCATCGCTAAGCCACAGCTTGCTTTTCAGCCAGCAGCAATTAGCCTAAAAGCGATTTATCTGGCAGTTAGCACGCATCGTGAGTTATTATCAGTTGACCGAGATACGTCGGTAACTTGTCCAGTTGGTAGTGTGATTCCGAAAGTGATGACGACGTATTATCAACAAATTCAAAGTAGTGCTGAGGGTCGCATGGCAAAAATAACCTTACAAGATGTGCTAGATGATTTGGCAAGTTATCAATCGATTTAGACAAAAATTTTGACAAGGCTTACAGTTAGCTTTAAAGTAACGATGTGCTTAAAATTGACACAAACAATCTAGGGGGAATTAAACATGACAAAAATGACTGCTGGTCAAGCGTTAGCAAAAGTATTAGAAAGCTGGCAAATTGATCACTTATATGGCATTACAGCTGATTCAATTAATAATACTGTGGATGGATTATATCAAGAGCGTGAACAAATTAAGTATATTCAAGTACGCCATGAAGAGATTGGCGCCTTAGCTGCAGTGGCTGATGCAAAGTTAACCGGCAAAATTGGCGTTAGTTTTGGTTCCGCTGGGCCGGGCTCGGTACATTTATTAAATGGCCTTTATGATGCTAAAATGGATAAAGTGCCAGTTTTAGCCTTAGTTGGTCAATCCGCAACGGAGATTATGAATACGAACTTTTTCCAAGAAATGAACCAAGATCCCGTCTTTGCGGATGTTGCAGAATTTCATAAGCAAGTCACGAATGCAGCACAAATCCCATATGTTGTTGACGAAGCAATTCGTTCAGCCTATGCGACCCACTCAGTTTCGGTTGTGATTTTACCGGATGATTTATCAGGTCAAACGATTGATTTTGATGGGTTTAAGACGGCACCGTTAGCTAAAGTGATGCAAAAACCCGTATTGGATTCAGCTGATGTGACCACGGTCGCAGCTAAGTTACAAGCAGCTGAGCATCCAATTATGTGGGTTGGTCAGGGAGCTCGTGGTCAGCGTGAAGCGGTGGTTCAAGTTGCCGAACAATTCAATTTACCAGTGTTGACGACCGCACCTGCAACTGGTGTGATGCCAACTGATCATCCATTGTTCATGGGATCTCGTGGGCGTTTGGGTACCAAGGCCGCTTTTGAAGTTTCACAAGCTGCTGATTTAGTCTTATTTGTTGGGACCAACTATCCTTTTGCCCGCTTCCTGCCAGCAACCATTAAATTTATTCAAGTGAACAATAATTTAGCAGATTTAGGCAAGCAACGGGACGCGGATCAAACTGTTTTGGCGGATGCGGGTGAGTTTTTAACCGCCTTAGCTGCGACGAAGATCACACGTCCTGAAACAACCTTTGTTCAGGCTGCTAAACAAGACAAGGCCAACTGGGATAAATGGTTAATCCAATTAGCTGAAGATGATCATGCTGGTTTAGCGGCTGAAGGCGTGATGGCAGCGATTAAAGCTGCTGCAACACCGGATGCAGTCTTTGGCTTAGATGTTGGGAATAATACAGAATGGGCAATTCGACAATTACCGTTTAACCAGCAACAACGGTTTGCTATGTCAGCTTGGTATGGCACGATGGGCTTTGGTTTGCCAGCTGGTTTAGCAGCTAAGTTGAGCTATCCTGATCAACAGGTTTGGTCCATTTCAGGTGATGGTGGCTATGCCATGGTCATGCCAGACTTGCTAACTGAAGTGAAATACCAGTTACCGGTAATCAATGTGGTCCTAGAAAATAAAGCACTGGGCTATATTGGTCATGAAAAGATTGCAGCTGGTCAAGCGCCATACGGGATTGATTTGATTGGTGCTGACTGGGCTGGCATGGCGGAGAACATGGGCGCTATTGGTTTGAAAGCCACTAATTTGAGCGAATTAAAAGCAGCCATGGCAAAGATTGCCCAACTTCAAGCCGCTGGGAATAAATTGCCAATCGTGTTGGACGCAAAGATTAAGAATGTTGATCCAATTGACACGAGTTTTATGCCCGTTGATCCTACTAATTTTGATGCAGACACGATTGCAAGTTATCGGCAACAATATGCTTTGGATGAAGCAACTCAGCCAGCATTATCAACATTAATGCAAGAATTAGCTTAATTAAAGAATCTATCAGCGAATCGCGTTTTATTAGCGGTTCGCTTTTTTTGAGGAATTCTGATTATCGCCTTGACCTGATACGGGTTTCATAGGTTAGAGTAAAGGCATAGAAAAATAGAGGGGGTCATTTCATGGGATTCTGGCGACAACAGCAATTATCGAAACTTTCGGCACCTGTTCAAGGCCGGACGGTGGATTTAGCAGCAGTGCCAGCAATGACGGCGGCGACGGCAGTCTTAGCATTACAACCAAGTAATGATGCGGTTTATTCACCGGTAAATGGTGAGGTTTTGGCATTAACCAGTCAACGAATTAAATTTCAAGCCCTGGATGGCCGCCAATATTGGTTACGGCTAGCGGCTGGTGCGACGCAATTGGTTGGTCAATTTGAGTGGCAAGTGCGTGTTGGTGATACAGTATCGCCCATTACGTTATTGGGTACCTTAAGTATTGCTGCAGTGGATTCAGCGGTAGTGGTTTGTGATGAATTAATACCTGTCGCTCGCCGCAGTGCGCATGGCCGTGGCTTGGTTGCACAATTATTAGGATGAGGAATTTACAATTGAAGTGCAACCTGTAGCTGAACAAAAAAATTCATAGCGAGTACAATTACTTAACGACTAAGAAAAGTAAAAGGGTACTCGCTATGAACTATCATCATCTTACTATATCTGTACGAGAATGTATCTTAGAACTTTTTACTAAAGGCATAACGAGCAATCTCCGTACGGCTAAAGTGTTCGACCAGTTTTGTTTCACGTGATTGCACTTGGTTGACAATTTGTCAGTACAAACTAAAAATCAGAAGTCTAGCTAAACGTTGGGTTAGCTAGGATTCTGATTTTTTAAGCTATTTGAGATCATTTTCATGTTCATTAATAAGTTCTTCTGATTCTTTTAAATCATCAAGAGTAGCCTGATTTTTAATGAAACTACGTGCTGCTGATTTAGCTTTACGTTGTTGCGCCTGTTCAGGATGTTTAGTGTCATATTTTTTTGCTTGCCCGGACCGTGCATCACTTACAGCCGTATTCTCACTCTTTATTTTATAAAGCTTATCAGTGCTTGGACGGCCGTTACTAGTTCATATACTACTAGCAGTATCATGCCAATGATAACTACTTTTTTCCATATTTTCCAATTTTTCCAACCATGCATATTGTTGCACCTCAGCATAATGGCTGGTGTGGGGATTTTTTTGCTTTAGTGACTATTGTATAATTACTTTAACGAAAGGTTGTTATCTAATGAATATGAATGAAGATAAAAGAGTATTTCTAGACTACTTAAGGCAAATATATGATCAGACGAACGAGCATTTGCGTGAACAAGAACATAAACGTGATCAGGTGGTTACCTTTTACGCAGTATTAATTAGTTTTATAATAACCGCAAATCACACGATTCAAGCGAATTTTGGTGGGCCAGTCATGATGATGATATTAGACTTGGCACTTTGTGTTATTGGTGCGATAGTATGTATTTCAATTGCTAGTTTAAGAGGGTGGCATACACAGTATTTGGATGCAATATATGTGATTAACTATGCCATGGCTCATCAAAACCAGTATGTGACAGTTGATGATTTGAAAAATACAATTCAGGAAATGCTGGTAAATAATAGGGCAAATGGAAAGGAAAATAAGAGTAAGAAGCGGTCAATCATAAAATGGTTCAAACACACTATTAATTCTACTGAAGATAGTATGTTCTACGGGGTTTGGATATTTTCAATGGTTCCGCTGATTATGATTGAGCATAGTATCTACAAACTAGTTAATTGGGGAAGCAAACAGGCAGTATTATTTACCATTCTAATAGTGGCATTTGCTCTGGTGTTCATTGTTTATTTTCGTCATATGTATAAACTTTTAAATGAAAGTGTTGAAAGCGCAAAAAGCTATAAAACTTGGATACTAGACTTTGATTATTACAGTAATGGTAGGAAAAACTTCAGTTATTATGATATCAATATTAATCATGGGGTTTTATCATTAAAACAAAATACAGCTGGTGTAATTACTGTTACAACTATTGGAAATCAGTATTTAATGATTAAGATTAAAAGGTCTGACGGGCGGTTTAATTGGGAGTTTCCGAGAGGGTTTGTTGAGCCAGATGAAATAGACGGTAGGGTGGTTAACTATTCAGCAGCAGCCAAACGTGAGTTGAAAGAAGAACTAAATGTAAATTTATCGACTGTAATAAAGACGATTGATTTAGGAGAAGTAGAACCCGATTCTGGTTTGATTAAAAGTTCAATTCATGTTGTACGAGTAGAACTCTCTGAATTGAAAAAAATTAAACTACAGTCCTCGGAGAAGATAGTAGAGTACAGGTTAATGAATGAAGCTAGTCTTACAAATGAAGTCAAGAAAAGAACAATCATCGATGGTTTTACATTAAGTGCGATTACGCTTAGCCGAAACATAAAATAAACACTAATCTCCGTACTGGTCTTAATTGACTGGTACGGGGATTTTTCGTTTAAATAATTTTGCGCGCGCACCTTCAAAACGTTGGTGTATCAAAGTTGTCAAATCCTGTACTCAACCAATTGCGCAAAATGCTAAATTCAAACAAAGGCTAACCCTATACGTATCAATCGATGTTACGCACAAAATATGCGCAAAATGCTTTTCTTTTCTATCCCTTTCTAGCCTTTTCTAAAAAAATAGAACCCTGACAAACGTTGATTTGTCAGGGTTCTTATTTTTTGAATCTGGTCTCTACTGTTTTAATAAGGAGAGTACAACCTTTCGAGTATACTCTCGTATCATTGATATCAAGCCTTTTAGCGCCATCATTTTTGTTGAGTGCACCAAAAGTGCACCATGTTAGTTGACCTGAGAGAGGGCTTTTAAGGTCCGTTCGTCTTCCTGTCGTTGGTCTTCTTTAATCATATGAGCATAGACGTTACGAGTGATGGAACTGTTCTTATGACCTAGTCGTTTGGAGATGTATTCCATCTTTACACCACAGTAGAGTAGGTAACTAGCATGGGTGTGACGTAGGCCGTGAAAGCTAATTCGTTTAATACCCAATGAGTCATGGTATTTTTTAAGCAGATTATCGCATGCTCCCGGACTGGGAATACGGCCACGTTGATTCCAGAAAACTAAATGGTCAGGGTTAGCTAACTTAGCAGCCATCTGTAAAGCGTGCAATGTTTTCAGATGGTTTAAAAGATCGTCAGTTACGGTGATTGTCCGGATACTGGATTCGGTTTTAGTTTTCTTGAATGTTTGACCATAAACATAGTCCCATGACTTATTAACGCATATAGTTTTGTTTTGCCAATCAATATCAGGCCAAGTGAGTGCAGAAACTTCAGCTACTCGCATTCCAGTTAGTAAGCCGGTGTAGATCATCGATTTACTGGTAGAGGTTAGCTTGATGTCTTTATTGACCTCAGCAGCTAGTTTCTGCATGTCCTCAGCATCAAGATACTTCAATTGTGCTGATTTACCAGCGTGACCGCCTAACTCCGTATGCAGACAGAAGTCGGACTTAATTAATCTGTCCGCTACTGCATCTACAACAGCGGCGTGAATATGGCCGTGCAGTTTTTCAACGGATGATTTACTATGATAGGGCTGGTCGTCTTTAAGGTCACGTTTGTCACGTTGTTCTGAGTTACCATGAACAAAGTCGTTGATGAACTGTTGGTACCGTAACCGGGTCATTGCTGATAGTTGAACCTTTGGTAAGAGTTCAACTATTTGACGCAGTGTGTATCGGTATTCCTGTTCAGTAATTCGTGCGACTTTGCCAAATTTATAAGTTTCCAACCACTGTTCATAGTAATCTGAAAAGAGTATTGTTGTATCAGTTTTACCAATGGATTTATCAAACTTAGCTTGCTCTAATTCGGTAGCCCATTGTTCAGCTTCTTTTTTGCGAGTGAAGCCACTTTTATTTTTAAAGCATCGTTTGCCGAATTCGTCATAGTAACTAACGCGGACGGCCCACTTGCCATTTCTTTTAGTAATACTTGCCATTAATATTTCCTCCTTAAATTTCACCTAGGCGGGTAGAATTTTAAGGACTTGTCGGCATCACCTCCTTTGTTGTGATAAAATTATGTATGTAAAAAGAGTGGATTATTCCACTATGTTTTATGTGTAGCACATCCAACTTCTTGGCGGGAGGGGATGTGCTTTTTAATTTTGAAAATATTCTTTCTGAATAAGTCTGTCGGTCATACGAATTAGATACTCCAAAAACTTAAAAATATGATCTGAAATCTTTTCAAGATCTACGATTGTGGTGTCCCTACCTAGATCGATAAATGATTGTCTACCATGGGCTAAGCTGTTTCTTGAGTTTTTAACACTCCATAAATCAGATTTGTATCTTTTCGTTGTGTTTTTATCCAACTCAATACCGTGGGAGTGAAATAATTTAGAGATAGATCTTAAATCTGCATCACCTGATAATGATATATCCTCATTATTAAACTGAATGGAGCTCTCACTAAATATTTCATCGATCATTTTGCTTGCTGTATCAATGAAAGTTTGTGACGAAGCATGAATTTCAGACTCTATTTTGCGAAAATGATAGTCTTTCCATAAAATCTGAAGTTTGTCATTGATATCTTGGTAGCGTAGGGAAGATCCGTTGACTTCATCGTATATGTGAGAAATCAACTCTCGAGTTGTGGATTCAACTATGTTGTATACCATTAAATAGGTGTTTGATTTCAAAATTACTATGAAATCTCCCAGCTCATAGCTATATTTTGAAAATTTTGTTTGGAAGTGTTTTCCATAGGGAATACCTGAGTTTGCCTCAAGTTCAATCTCGTACGTTGCGTTTAAACACTTTAAATAAAACTTTAGTTCCTTTTTTTTGTCATTGTAACCTTCTTTGTCAAAGTCCATGCTAATTTTCTCCACTAAGAAGATATTCTTTTACAAATTCGATTCGTGCAGTGACTCGTTTAAGCGAATTACTACCATCCGATGTTGTTAGTATCTTGAATTCGTCTGTGGCAACCATCTCATTGATGAAAGCTGCATCTACTTCTAAGTTGTTGTTTTCTTGTAAGGCTAAAAATGTCCCAACTGTCAGAGCCTCAAATCTGACACGAGGTGTCTGACCGTTCGCATTCTTGAATACCCCCTGTGGGTAATTATGTGAGATGTAATTAATCGTATTTTTGAATTCTGCAGAAAAAGTTTTTTTCATATTAGACTTGAAATTTTCTCCAGTTATTTTTATATATTCATCCACAAACTGACCTACATTATGTTGGAATTTTTTATAGTTATGAGCAAACGCGAAAAAACGAGAAACAAGTTCAACATTTTCTTGCCTTTTAAGCTTGTTGTCTGATAAATTAACTAGGTCTAAAAAAGTTTTATGATTGGCTAATTCTTTTATAAGTACCATAAATTTATTTAGGGCCTGAGATCCGCCTCGTATTTCAGCAGGATTTGCATTAGTTCCAGAGGTGTTAATTCTGTTAAATAAATCAATTCTGGTCTCTTCATCCGTACTTTTTCTCAGAACAATTACGCGCAATGGTTTAGCCTTTAGGCGTCGTTGTTCGGAAAGCGGCAAGTTAGTAAATTTGAAGCTTTTAAGAGAGGTTAACTTATCCATTTTTTTCAGAGTTAATTCATCGTTTATAAATTCTTTTAAAGTTGTAATTCGCTGAAGGCCATCTACAATTTCCAGTTGACCGTCTTCAGTATCTGATAAAAATATAAGTGGGATTGGATAACCAAGTATTAAGGATTCGATAAACCGTTCTTTATCATGTTGAGGCCAGATGCTTTGCTTACGCTGATAATTAGGGATTACAAATAAATCTGTTTCAAAGCCGTCCACCAAATACTTTATTGGATAATCTCGAGTATCGTAATCAACTTGTTTCTGGAGTAAGTTGATTTGTTTTGCTGCTTCTTTTAGCTTTGTATCATCTATTATTTTGTTCAATTCATTGCCTCCAATTTTGATATAGTCTGTTTAGTATACTTTTTCCAATGGCTGCACCTAATTTTACTGGTACAGCATTACCAATCATGACCCCTAAGTCTCGAGTCGAAATTGGATGTTGATTGTCAAAAAAAACATATTTTTTAGGAAATGTCTGTAACATAGCACCTTCTCGATAAGACAAAGCGCGATTTTGTTCGGGATGACCGAAACGGCCGTTACCATACCCATAGAATTTTGTTGTTATTGTGGGTGCTGGTTTGTTCCACTCCATTCGACCGTAAACCGCAGTATATGATTGTCCTGATTTCTTTTTGTAAGCTTCAAGTAGAAGATCATGATCCCAGTCGTGCCAAGTTCCACCAGGTACGGATTGTTTTATCCTCTTGAGATTTAGATCAGAAAGTTTAACAGATTTGTGCATTGGGTCAGTTGCACAGGTATCACCAGATTCAATATGTGGAAGCGTACCAATCGTCTCACGTACAGTTGGATAATTATCTTCGTCGAAGAGAGGAGGAATTAAATCAACTTCTTCCACGCGACTTGCTAATAATACAAGCCGTTTGCGCTTTTGCGGAACTCCGTATTTTGGTGCAAATACGACATGCCAGCGTGTTTTGTATCCTAGAGAATCTAGGGTAGCAATAAATTTTTCGAAAATTGGTTCTTTTGCTAACTGTGGAACGTTTTCCATGGAGACGATGTCTGGTAGAATATCTTTAACAATTCTTCCAAATGTATCCAAGAGATCTAATTTGTTAACGGAAGTGTCAGTTCCTTTGTAACGATAGCTGTAAGAAGAAAATGGTTGGCAAGGAGCACACCCAGCAAGAATTTTAATATCTGTGTTGGCCGGATATAGGGACTCAATAGTTTTACTTGAGATCTTTTTCAAATCACCTTGAATAAAAATTGTGTGATTATTTTGTTCATACGGAAAGCGGCATTTTTCTTCAATGTCAATTCCAGCGACAACGTTAATGCCTGATTGTTCCAATCCATGTGTTAATCCACCTACCCCACAGAAGAGGTCAACTGCGTTAATATTCATAGTGCAATGCTCCTTAGTTCACGTGTTTTTCTATAGTATACACAAATCAGACCAGAAACTCGAGTGGGCTGATTCATTCTGTATTTAATTTTAGCAATATTCCCTCGACTGGAGTCGAACCAGTACTACCTACCGAGGAGGGTGGCACATCTAATCTTCTAGTGGAGAGATGTTCATTATTAGGAATCTTTCCGAAGCTTTTGCTGAATTAGTTGTTGTTCAGAACGCGGACCAGTTTCATTGGGAGTATAAATTACGCTGATGTTTTCGTCTTTAATTTTAGAATAAAGATCTGGTAATAAAATGCTGGTTTTGTGTCGATTAGTCAATGTAACGTGTTTGTCTTTTCCACTTGATAAGCGATTGATTTTATCCCAGTTTTTTAAGCCCTTGAAGTAAACTGCATTTGGATCAGGTAGCTTAAACTTAGATGTCTTATATATTCTTGAATATTGAGAGTAGTTTGCGAATTGGAAAGCTCCATCAATTTCATTAATAAATGTCAAAAGTGTGAAACTAGTTGTAGCGTTTCGATTGTAAGGTATTTCAAAGAAATAGCGAAGCTTATAGTAGTCTTTTTTATCCAAAGAGCTAGGCATCTGAAACTTATGATTAAGCTTCAATGTAAATTCTTTGTTATCAGTGGCTCCGACCTTGTCAAAAGTGAGACTATAACCAGTAACTTTAGGATTGTGAAATTGAGCGTTTATTCTATCATCAAGTCCTTCCATGACGATAGAATATTCTCTTTTGTTATAGTGGAGTGAAATAAGTGCTAAATTCAAGCTATTGGGAAGAAGTTCTTTTTCATAATATTGTTTTAGAATTTCGAACGTAATCATAATAATCCTCTCCTTAACTAGTACTCTCTTTAGTTATTTACAGTTTTTAAAGACATCAGTATTTGGTCAGAGCACATCCAACTTCTTGGCGGGAGGGGATGCGCTTTTTATTTAGTCCATTTAAATTCGGAGCTATTGGTATATTTAGAGTGGCCAACACGATCAGCACCATAATGTACATTGGTTTGAATTGGTGAACTGTCTGCACTTATATCCTTACCAATAATAACAAGTTGAGCTGCGGCTAATTTCTGTGCACCATTAGCAACAGTCGTCTTCTGTGCATCGTTAAGGGTTGTAAATTCAGAGTTAACTTTCACAATTAATCCTTTGTTATGATCAAATGCTAATGTGTCAATGTAAGTTGCATATTCATAACCTTTCTTACCATCGTTTGCATAGCCTTGATCTTCATTTAAACTTTTGAGTAGACTATCATTGTATTCTTTTAATTCTTTTGCATCCATATTACTGAGAATATTGCCAGCTGTTTCATCTTTTTCAGAACTACTACTGCTACTTTCTTTTTTACTGCTGGATGAAGAGGACGATATGACCGAAGAACTCTGTTCTGTTTCGGTATTGGACTTGTTTGCAGGATTTCCAAAAAATAGCCCAGCAACGATAAAGATTAGATACAAAACTATCGCAGTTGCTAATGAATAAAGCACTATTTTTCCAGATATGAATTGCCATTTACCGGCCTTCTTGCCATAAAGCCATGTTCCTGCAAGTATTGCAAAAATAACTAAAGATAGATAATAGATTTGCTGTAAAACAGTCATTTTAAATTCCTCCAAGATAATATTGATCCCCATTAAGATTGACGGTAAAACTTGTTACCCCCCCCGTATAACAACGATATTCCCCAATATTATTGTTAGTTGAAACACCTTTTAATGACATGAGATCGTTGGTCAGTAGTTTTAGACTTACTAGGAAATGGGTGGCTTATGGATTGGTCAGTTATTTACAAGCCGAAAGCGCCACTGTTAATTTTGATTTTAAGCATTTTTTCCGCAGCGTTCCGAGCGTTTAGAAGATATTTAGTGTCGATGTTATAAGCTTTTCCAAATCGCAGAATATCAAAGTCTTCTGGCTCAATTCCAGATTTTGTGATGTAATCCATTACCATAATACAGAAGGCACCAAAATTTGCTCTGAATTCAATTTTAGTGTTTGATACCATGGCAGTCTCAATAAGTGGCTCGCTACTAGAATCAGTTAGACAGTGCATCAATTCATGATCCTGTACATGGTAAGGAGAGGCAGCTCTTTCGTTTACAAACATAGTTCGAGTTAATGGGATACTATATCCATTTACATTTTCGGGTAAGTCGTCCGTGTATTGACAGCTAATATCATAGTGAGCGATTAGACGGTCAGAATCCCATGTACCCAGCTTGCTGATATCAGCAAGTGCGTCGTCCAAGGTTTCAAAAATCATCTAATCACTTCGCTTTTCAGTTTTATTTCCCTCGTTGTCATAGCCACCATATTTGCGTAGTCGGTCTTGGCCTTCTTTACTATTGAGGTAAGTTGATACTAGTGCACTGATGGCAGCGCGGTCCTCATCCGATAGGGCGTGGTCACGTGAAGTTAGCATAGCCGAATTATTCACGATGTCATCAACGTCGATGTGTTTTGGATCACTCTCTATATTTTCGTCATCCGTTTTACCAAGCAGATAATCAGTGGACACACTTAACACATCTGCTACTTTGTCTAGCACGTCGCGGCTTGGATTCACTCCGTTAGGATATGTTTTAGATGGTTTCCAAGTATAAATACTTTTTTCACCGATATTTGCTTGACGTGCTACTTCGGCAAGTGAAAATCCGTTCTTTTTAGCAATTTTTTTAACGCGCTCAAACAGCGTCATATCAACACCCCTAAGGGTACAAATATTATTAGTATTATAAAAGTACTATTTTTCTTTGACAAAGTACTAAATAAGTACTATATTAATAAACGTACCAAGTTGTTAAACAGTGTATATAAAAAGTTTCTGATTTCAAGCCAACTGGCAGGCGGGCAATAATCAAGAATTAAGCAGCTATTTATATGGCTTATTTATGATTGTAATTTTAGTACTAAAAGTGTATTAAGTCAACTAAGTTTAACAACTTTAGTACTATATTTTAGGAAAGAAGGTGACGTTATGAAAGATAAGTGGACATGGGAAGGTGAATTAAATAAAGCACATCTTCTACAAGAAGATGCTGGTAAGATTGTTGGTCTCAGCAAAAGTCAGATGTCTCAGTTAGTAAAAAGAATGGTTCTTGGCAAAGAATTAACTGCTTCAAAATTGGATGAGGAACGCTGGTCAAGGATTATGGAATATGTGCGCTTTAAGCAGCATCAATTAGTAAAGGAAGTGTAAAAATGAACGAATTAAAGCAAGTGAAATTTAAGGGTGACTTAATTTTAACAACTGAGCAATTAGCGAACTTCTACGGGACTACTTCTAAACGAATTAAGCAAAATTTCAATAATAATCGAGATAAATTTACTGAAGGAAAACATTACTTCAAATTGAATCGTGAACAGTTGGCACACTTTAAATTGCAAGTCGAAAATTTCGACCTGCAAATTAGCCCCATGACTCGGTCACTTTATCTGTGGACTAAGCGTGGCGCAAGCCGACATTCAAAAATGTTAGGTACTGGTCGAGCCTGGGACATGTTTGACGAGTTGGAAGAAAATTATTTTAATCCATCACGTCCAGCATTACCAACGTCACCACGTGAACTTGCAAAATTGGCACTGGACGCAAACGAAGAAACTAATCAACGACTAGATGATGTTGAGGATGATTTAAAGGATCTAAAAGAGAACCAAGTTATTCCTCAGCCAGATTACAATGTGCTGGCACGTCGGATTAATCAGCGAGTGTCTGAGTTATCAAATAGCTATGGTCAGATTACTCAACAGCAGCGCGGTGAGTTGTTCAAAGATATTAATGGGGGCGTTAAGAAGATTGCCGGTGTAAGTGCTCGGTCAATGTTACGTAAAAAGGATTATCGGATGGTAATGGACTTCGTTAATGATTGGGAGCCGTCAACAGCGACTAAGACCATTATTCGACAAACATCGTTAAGCTTGAACGAATAAACATGAGGTAGATGTAAATGAAGCATGACTACGTGTATTTCTATAAATTAGCGAAAAATAATATTCCAGTATTAACTGGTGGATCAACAGATTTAAACAATATTCTATTTCCAAGTGAACAATTAAAAAAGGATATCTTTAGCTTAGTTCCGTCTAAAGATAATCTATATGTCTTAGTTGATAACTATGTTTTCAAATTAATTTAATCCTAGTTTGTTTTTGACTACGGCAGTAGCGACAGCCCCCAGAACTTGTAGAGAAACAGATAAACCTGATTTTTTCACTTTATCCTTGGTCTCCTCCCAAACAGAGGTATTCCGAATATTATTGAGATACTCGTTTCCGTCCCAAGTCAGATTGCCAGGAGAGACAAGATATGGGCCGCTAAGTGTATATGCAACCTTATTTACAACTAGACCAGCCTGAAACAGACAAGTCACGGTGTATGCCAACTGATCTAAAGACACTTCATAATCGTCAGCAAGTTTTCGAATCTCATCTTCAGATGGTCCCATAGGATGTGTAGAAGCAGCACAGGTGAGTAAAATCTCACGAACGAAATCGTAATTAAGTTCCACAATTTTTACCTCGATTTAATAGATTAATAAAATTATACACCGAAAGGAATGATAAAAATGGATAGTTTGGCAGCAAGCTTAGCGGGATTGTTTCAACGGGCTTATGAGCAAGGTGTTGCAGATGGGCGTAGAGAACAGGCTGTTGACCATAAGATGATTGGTCGTAAAGCGTTTGATGCTGAATTTGGAATTAAAGTTGATTCGTTTGATAAGTATTATCGGGATGCTAATGGATTCCCAAAACCGGAGAAAGACGGTAAATGGTATGCACCGGCAGTCGAAAAATGGTTAATGGATCATCAACAGTTGCACATTTAAAACCTAGGCGGGTAGATGATGATTCAAAAATATTTAAGTGGAGGTGCAAAATGGAAATGTTTTTTGGAATTGTTGTACTAAGTTTGTTATTCCGGTCATTTCAAGTTGGCTGCCGACAAATGATTAAGGAAGTAATTAATTTATTTGGAATTTAAGGAGGAGTTTCAGTATGTACAACGAAGATGAAGTTGAAGCGGCTTTAAGCTATCGCAAGCATAAGGCTGTGTGGGACAAAATTATGGCTGATGAAGCCGATTTGTTAACTACAATTAAATTTATGGCTTATAAGTCAGAATTCACTAAGCCAGCGAATAAGACATATCGTCATTCATTTTTAGAGGCATTGAACAAAAGTGGTATCAATTACCGGGCCGCAGATTTAGCGGATGATGGCCAATGGCATTTTCTGTTACCAGAATTGGGTGAATATCATGGTTATTAAAGTCAATGACCGTGTCAGTTATCCAGATGTTATCACTTTAGGTCAAGTCATTATTGAAGGTGGGACTGGTCGAGTGATTGAAGTTAAGCCAGATTCGTATGGTAAGACTTCGCGGAAAGTTGCAGTCATCAAAGGTCGCCATGGACGACAGTTTGAAATGTTTGTATCAGCATTGAAAGTAGTCGGTTAGGAGGATTAGATGAAAAAAGTAAGCAGAATGCTGTTTGAAATTTGGCCGGAACAACAAAATACCCACCACCGGGTGCAACCAGTCGTGGGTACCAAATTAGAAACACAGCATATCATTTTTCGAGTTAATAATACGCCTAAAAAGACGTTTTGGCAACGTGTTAGGGGATGGTTGTAATGGAAGATTTTTATAACTTGCACATCGACATCATAAAAACGTTGATTGGAAGTATCTGGATTGGTGACACGGTATCACTGCGTAAGTTGTACCGTCAATTAGACTTTGACAACGAACAACTAAACAAACTACGGGGGCTTGTTTAAATGGACAATTCATTAATTAACTTACCAGACTACACGGTTGACTATAAGCCGGTACCAATCATTATCAATAATTTGGATGGTTTGCAAGCTGCTATTGCTCAGTATGTAGCTCGATATTCTGACCTGGTAATTACTGAGGGCAATGTTAAAGATACTAAGCAAGTACGAGCGAAACTGAATTCTTTGAAGCGAGCACTTGATGAACGTCGTAAGGAAATTAAGCGTGGCTATAATCAACCACTAAAAGAATTTGAAGTAGTAGTCAAAACGCTTGAAAACCAGATTGATACGGTCATTGCGCCGATTGATATGGGACTAAGTGAACTTGAAGTTCAGCGTCGTCAGCAACGTGAAGATGAGCTGCTGGTGCTACTTGATGAAATGGCGCCGAACTATGGGATTGAAGTCAACGAAATTGAAATCGATCCGCGCTGGTTGAATAAGTCAATCAGCCATAAGCAAGTCATTACTGAAATTGCTGCTAGCATGACTACAATAAAAAATGCTAAGGATAAATTAGAAACTGATACTCAAATGATTAATCGCTATGCGACTGTCCAGCATGTTGATCCGTTACCATGGGTTGATCAGCTAGATCAGGGTCAGGATGTTCAGCACTTGCTAGTTGCAATTGACAAACAAGTTAAATCTACCAAGGAACGGCAGCGTCAACAAGACTTGCAAGCACAGGTGGATGCGGAACATCAGGTTCAAACAAAGAGCGGGAAAATTGTAGATACCAATACGGGCGAAGTGGTGTCATTAACACGTATTTTAAAAATTACGGCTACTAGAGATAAGATGTGGGACTTATCCACCTATATGAAACAGCATGATATTAAATTTGAAACAGTGGAGGGATAAATGTGGCTGATGTAACGAATAAAATGGCACCGTCGGTATTACCACCTGAAAAACAAATTGAATTACAAGCTGCGTTCAACGATGGGTTAACTAAGTTCAGGGAACAGGTTAAAGCACCAGCCAAAAATGGACATGTTGGTTATGCCGTTAAAGGTGGAAGTAAGTCGTACGATTATGTATTACTAGATGATCTGATTAAATCAATTGATAACGGCCTAAAAGAGACCGGGTTGGCCTGGTATCAAGAGGCTGAGGCTGATGTTAATGCCATCAGAGTGCGAACAGTTATCACGCATAAGGATGGACTGATGTACCGATCACCTTGGATGAAGTTTGCAACTAGTGGGCAACCACAGAATGCTGGTAGTGCCATTACGTATGCGAAAAGATATTCACTTGGAACGTCATTTGGGGTTAGTTCAGAGGCAGATGATGACGGAAGTGCAACTAAAGCAGACAGCATACAGAGTGGTAATCGGCAGCATAAATCAAACGCTCAACGTAGTCAGAATCAGCGTCAGCGTAATAATGTGAAGCCACGTGAAAATATTGACGCTAATAGTGGCCCGTTACATCAGGCTATGCACCAAATTGAGCTAATTAGTAAAATCAATGGTCAAGACCAGGCAGCTATTTATCGTGAACTGATGGGCCAGACTGGCTACATGGATACGGAATTGAACGATACCAAGAATGCAGTAATATTTTTCAATGCCGCAAAAGAATTGCGACATAGTTTGGAGGGTGAGAATTAAATGAATGCAGTTAATTTATACGGTCGAATTGCTAATGATTTGGAATTGCAATACACAAAATCTAATAAAGCTGTACTTAGACTTTCGATTGCAGTTCGTGGTTATAGCAAAGATCAGACCGATTTTATTCGCTGCCAAGTGTGGGATAAGCGGGCGGAAACACTTGCTAATTATTTCCACAAAGGTAGTCGAATTGTGATTAATGGGCGGCTAGCCAGTGGCAAATATGAAAAAGATGGTCAAACTCACTATACACAAGATGTAGTCGTTGATGGGTTCGATTTTGTAGATAGCAAACAGGAGTCACATCAAGGCAATTCGATTGAAGTAACAGATCAAGAATTACCCTTTTGAGAGGTGAATTAGGTGCAACGGTCTCGGTCGAAGTATTTTGAACACAACGGCAGATATTACTTGCTCGTAGAATTGGATAAGCGCCCTAATTTAGAACATGCTGAGACGGTTAGTGGCATACGAGACCAATTCTATATGGATTGGGAAATAGCCGATACACGCAAAGCCAGACCCCAACAACGGCGACTGTTCTTTGCTTTACTAAATGACATCGTTGATGAATTTATCGTGCCACCAGATTTTCTTAAAGCGATGTTTTACCTGCAGTATCAGATTTATACCGATGGTAAGCAAATTAGCCTATCAGACGCCACAAAATCGAGTGTAAGTGATGTTAATGAGCTACTCGACCTAGTTATCGACTTCATGTTTGAATGGCGTGTGCCGTTTAAAAAGGGTTATGAGTTATTGCCTCGTGATCAAGACTATTACTTGTTTGAATGTTGTCGACATCGGGTTTGCATGATCTGCGGTAATCGTGCTGATATCCATCATGTTGATGTTGTTGGCTCAGGTGTGAATCGGACGCATATTGACCATACCAAGCGTCACGTAATGGCATTGTGTCGCAAGCATCATAGTGAGATTGAACAGATTGGGACAATGGCATTCAGTGCCAAGTATCATGTTCCAGTGGACGGCATAAAATTGGACAGAGAAACCTTAAAACGAATTGGCTTGAAAGGCAAATATAGCAGTGACTAACACACCGGATGGGTGGAAGGCCCGTAGTGAGGAGGAGCCTAATGGCTGAGAAAACTTATTATTGGATTAAACTCCAAATGGATTTTTTTAAAACACCTGTAGTCAAGTTGTTAAGAAAGATGTCAGGTGGTGCGACCTATACAGTTATTTATTTGAAGATGATTCTGTTGTCATTAGATGATGGTGGCTATATCTATTTCACGGGTATTGGAAAATCGTTTAGTGAGGAAATCGCGTTAACTTTGGATGAAGAACCTGTTGATGTGGAGTTTCTACTAACATTTCTGCGTAGCAAGCGACTAGTTGAATTTTCTGCTGAGCAGGACGACATGGCCTTTAAATTTGCCGATGATGTTGTTGCAGGATTAATTGGTAAAGAGACCGGTTCAGCCAAGCGTGTCAGGGCTTATCGTAAGCGTGCCAAACAATTAGCGTTACAAAGTAACAACGATGTAACGATGTGTAACACAGAGAAAGAGTTAGAACTAGAACTAGATTTAGATTCAGAATTAGAGCTAGATAAAGATAAAAGAGAAGTACGTAGTCCGGCTAAAGCCGAACCATTTGACTGGAAGTCAGTAATTAACTATCTCAATGACAAAGCTGGTAAGCATTTTAGACATACAGCGTCCAATAAAAAAATTATCATGGCTAGGCATAAGGATGGCAATTTTGCTGTCGATGACATGAAACAGGTAATTGATAATCAATGCAGCGCTTGGCTCAATAAGACCATTAATAATCAAGATATGACTCAGTATTTACGACCAGAAACCTTGTTTAGGGCTTCTAAATTTGAAGGTTATCTCAATAACAACCCCCAAAATGGTGAGCCAAAATCACGAGAGGACTGGTTTGGTGAAACGAGCTAAAGAATTATTCGATCTAGATAAAGTCCAAGCAATTGCAGTGGCTAAAGGTATCGATATGAGTAAATTACCGACCAAGGAACAGTTAGACGAGGCAACATTAAGACAAGCCAAGCAAGTGGTCAAATCTAATTATCAACGTTATTACCGTGCCATGTCTGTATGGTCAGGGAACGTGCACCTACAGTTTAAATTCAAAGATTGGGACGTGCAAAAGCAGTCAAATATCGAAGTAGCCAGAAAACTAGGTAATCAAGCATTTGTATTAACCAAACAATTGAAATCGGCCAAATTCAATGTGTTACTATCTGGTGTTTATGGCGTTGGCAAGACGTCACTTGCATTAGCAATCGCCGACCAACTACGACAATCTGGTCAAACTGTCATGTTTGTTTCAACAGCTGAACTGCTGCGTCTTGTTAATGACAAGTATGAGGCACCAGATGTACGAGTGAAGTTAATCGAGATTACCCAAGCGATGAAGTCAGTTGATGTGTTGATTCTTGACGACTTTGGTACCGAGGGTGGTAAGGCGACTGAAAATGGCTATTATCGACCGGTTCATCGTGACTTGCAGGCGATGATGTACCAAGTTGCCAATGCGCGTTGCGACTTTGAACGTAACGAAGTAAAACATTCGACTATCGTGACGACAAACAATACACGTGGTCAACTAGAAAATATGTATGATACAAAGATTGTTGATCGGCTATTGAGCAAAGTTAAAGAACACCAATTGCTGTTTGATGAGATGAAAGGGGTACGAAGTGTATGACGTGCGAATTATGTCATGACACAAAGATTGCGCATATCGAGATTATGCCGGGGGTAGTAATCATTCAACCTTGCTCAAATTGTGCAAATACAGCTCATAATTTATAAGTGGAGGCAATTAGCAATGGCACGAATTGATCACAAACTATTGCTGGCTAAGATTCAAGATGCTGAAGGTAAGTATGATTCGGTTACCGAAGCGCCATCGGATGTGCTGGCTAAAATTCAGAAGTTGGCTCATGCGGGCCCAGAGGACAATCAAATTGAGCTAACACGTTATGAGGTTGAGATTATGAAGCGGAGATTTAACGGTGAGATAAGTGAGGCCGTTACTGCTCAACTTTTAGGCCATTCTAATTCTTGGTTACGTAGAAGAATGGCTAAGGTCGTAGATAGAAATTATCTAGTTATGGAGGACGGGTTAGATGACGAAGCAACGGAAACACACAAAGAAGTCAGCACTCAGAAAAAAAGCTCGGCGGATGCGACAACACGCACGCGAACATAGCGCAGAATCACGAGAACGGGCACGGATTAAGCATGACTATGCGCCATATAAGGTGGCGAAACAAAATGTTTAAAAAGTATTATAAAACATCAGCCATCAAAGCCGAGCAATTTGACGGTAGCAAGAGAATGATAGATAAATATGGCATATGTCGTTATGCTCAATACGGCTATACAGGGCCTGAACACTGGGAAATTAGAACAAATAACGGTTGGGTAGGCGTATATGCTGGTGACTGGATTGCTACCGACGACAACGGTAAATGTTGGCCAATCACTGATGATGTCTTCAAGCAGAGATATGCCGAGCTACCTATGATTCCTAAGTACGTGGCTGAATTTATTAAAGGGGAAAAGGAAGGCAAGCACCCGCTGGTAGGAGCTATTGTAGCGGCCGAGTATGAGAAGTCCGGGTATTGGATTGCCTACCACTCGAATCAATTTGCACGTGCATGGCTAGACGGATACCAAGTGGGGACAGACAGAGGTGAATTAAATTGAAGCGATCAACTATTCGAAAAGTAGAAGATATCTTGCGAGACTATCCCAAAATTAATAAATATATCGAAGAGCGTGAGCAAGAGTTGCGCTATCCAACTGGGATTAGCGATGAGAATGTAGGCGGTGGTCGAGCGCAGTACAAGTACAGCAATCAGACTTTGAGTACATTAATCACTATTGACGAGGACCGACGCCTCAATGCGCTTAGACGGCAACGTGAAGTGATTGATGACTGTTTAGATGGTGTGGGTGAGGATACAGAAGTTATTGTTAGCGAGTTATATTTTCGCAAACGGCAACGGTATACGATTGACGGATTGATCGTTAATCATTTGTTGCATTGTAGCCGTGCAACCGCATTCAGATTAAAGACACAGTTTATTACGGAATGTGCTGAGGGTTTTGGACTATATGATATAAGTTGAGACTATTTTGAGGCTAGTTCTACTTGTAATAGTGATAAATTGGTAGTATGCCAAGTGTCTTAATTGATACGCAATTGCATTAATACTCCTCCAAAGTATTATTACAGATGTACGGTGTTGCTGTGGCTCTGGACTAATTGGTAAGCCTAGTAGGATATGGGTTCGAGGTCCGTCAGCAATCTATGAACGAAAAAAGAACTCATCAATTGACTGCGAACGTGCGTTCTGGTACGATGTAAGCGTTCCAAATATTATTAGTTAAAGGTGATAGTTTATTGAACTATTGCCTTTTTTATAGTTTACTGAATATAACTAATAATATTGTGGGGATGTAATGAAATGGTAAATGAACCTAAAACAAATTTAAAAAATGTCAAGTTTGATTATTTTCAAGTGCAGGTTTCTGCGACAAAGTCTGCAAAGGCAAAAAAGGCAGAAGTAAAAATGTTTGACTTAACTCGTTGGATGGATATGATAAGACCAAAATATGAAAAAGAACCAGCTAGTGTGACGCTAAACTTCTTTGGAGAACAGATACGATGTGATCATTCCGGGATGGTGGGAGTAAGCACTAGGTTACCGTTAGCGAGATTGCATTTTACAAAGTTACGTGAAAAGAATTCTCCAGCGGTCGGTAGTATTCATGATGTCAAGCTTGATCCAGTTAATTTAAAGCCAGATGAATATATTGCGGAAGATGTTACAGCATTGTTCGATCCTGCAGACAGTGTTCTGATGCTTCAAAAAAATATATATAGTTTGTCTCGAGGAGTGTTAGAAGCATATGTGAGTGAGCTGTGGAATGCTGGAAAGAAAAAGGAAGATTTAGAGTATGTACATCTTGTACCAGTCTTTCAAAAAAATAATTTCAGTAAAGGAAAACGCGCTAGTAAGTTTGAGTCAGTTGCGTTTAAAACGGCAAATAAGGTCTCTAAGGCTTCATTTTCAAATCCCTTTAAGGGACAGGTCGGAGCAATTTTTGATACTATGAAACCGCTAGATGGGGTAGATATTGAAGTGAAAATAACCGCATCTAGAAAACCAGATACTTTTCTTAAACGGTCTGGTGTGGTAGAGATGATTGATGAAATCCAAAAGAGTAGGGACTTATTTAAGAAGGCAGAGGTTTCTTTTAGGAACGGAGAGAAAGTTAATACAAATTCTGTTGAGGCAACTGGTGGTGACAATGCCGGACTCGCTTATATAGATTTAATGCATGGGAAGGTTCAGAGCACACTCCCATTTAATATTCCAAAGAAACAACCGTTAGATCAGGACGCTGTTTGGACTTCTATGTTGGCTGAATACAGAGAAGATGGTGGCAACATGGTGAACGTCGTAAAAGACTGTTTGACTATAGTACCGACAAATTAACATATTGACGGGATGGGAGTGATTGTAGATGGATGAAAGGTCTCACAAACTAGGTACCTTGCTGAATTTAATCTATCCATTACTATTCTCAGCTTTTTTCATAAGCATAAAGTTCTTGTTGGATTTGAACTATACTATTCATGGATTTGACAAGATACTTGAATCAACAATAACGTTTTCATCCATAATCATTGGATTTTATACAGCAATGTATGGCGTATTAATCACTTTGAAAGATTCAGATATAATGCGCGCATTTAGAAAAAATCAATTAACTGGGATTCTAAAATTTCAGTTATATGATTCGTTAACTGTATCATTTTGTGTGTTAATCACAAGTGTGGTAATGCAGAGTCTAATTTACTATCCTGGTGTTCTTGCTGGAAGTGTTACAAACATCTGGACTTTGCTTGTTGGATACTTTGTTGCCACATCTTTTCGTGCCATTACTTTGTTATTGAACATTATGTTCAACTCAGATGATGAGAGTCGTAAAAAACAACAACATTGTGAAAGTGATAAAAGCACTAAAGATCGCTATCAGCGCTTGAATGATGAAAAAGATGATAATTAGATTGTATTAATGAGTTCTGTCTGGGTTTTAAACTGAAAGTTATTGCTTATATAGTAAGTATGTAAATGCGTTTTAATATAAATATCATTCAAACTGGCTCTCGCTTATTGGCGGGAGTTTTTGTATAGTTGTATTAGTTTGGGGGAGATAGGTTGTTTTCAAAGAGAAAAGCCACAAATTGTTTTATGTTAGCTCTTATTTTGACAGATTTAAATTTGATGATGCTCAAAGATTTTGATGAGGGAATTCAGACATCCAAATATGCCTTAAACGTGATGATACTGATAGTTGCACTGGGCATTATTTTAAGCGTCAATCATGATAAGTGGTCAAAAGTTAAAGACGCCGCTGGATTTATCTTCTTAGTTTGTACAGTGGTGATACCGGTTACTAATTTAATGTACTCGACTACCGCCGATGACATTGAAAGAATCGGATTAATGGCATTCATGTATTTTGGTTACTGTGGATTTGTAGTGACATTACCGCTGGTATTTGAAAAATATATTTGGCAAAAATTTCTCAAGCAAAGTAAGGATGATAAATGGAAGTTGCTGCCCATTGTTATTGCGTTTATAAGTGCGGTATTGTCTACAATCGGATTAGTAATTAGTATGCTTAATTGATAAATTGTACGTTTATTGGATTTTAGTTGGAGGTGTGGTGATATGTAATGACAGAAAAGTATGAACAGGCCGAGCAGAATTACATGTCTGGTATGAAGTACAAGGACATCGCTACCAAGTATGATGTTAGCTTGAATACAGTTAAGTCGTGGAAAGGCCGCTATGGCTGGCAACGTGTTAGCCGCAAAAAGGATGTACCTGTTAAGTCAAAAGGTGTGCACACAAAAGCTAAAAGTAGTGCACCCAAGGTTGCACCTAAAATAATCGATGAACTAGAGGCAAACAGTGAGCTTACAGATAAGCAAAAACTGTTTTGCCTCTTTTATTTACAACGATTTAATGCAACGTGGGCGTATATGAAAGTTTATGACACTAACTACGATAGTGCACTTCGAGCCGGTCCAAGAATGTTGGGAAATGTTGGAGTAAAGCGACAGCTTGCTGTGCTAAAAAAACAGCAGCAAGCTGAGTTGCTTGTAACAAGCGAAAACATCACCCATGAATACGCTAAACAAGCGTTTGCCAGTCTTGGTGATGTATTGGACTACGAGGTGCATGAGGAATATGTCGAAGATGCTAAAGGGATTGCATATGAAGACGTAGACGGTGAACCGATTAAAAAACACGTTGCTGATATTTACTTAAAGCCAAGTGATCAGATTGATTGGTCACTAATACAAGATATTCATCGAGGTAAAGATGGATTGGTCGTTAAGCTTTACGATAAACAGAAAGCTATGAAAGAGTTGATTGACCGGCTGCCTGATGAAGTTCATGAGGCTTCTAGTGACACATTGATTGAGGCTTTAAAGGCTGGGCTTGAGTTGAACAATGACAAAGGAGGCACTGACTAATGATTAAGGCACATCAGTTTGAGTTTGCCCCTTTATCTACCAAACAGTTCGAAGTCCTTAGTTGGTGGCTAAATCCGGATTCAATGGACGATGAAGCAATTATTTGTGACGGCTCCGTGCGTGCCGGCAAGACACTGATTATGTCGCTGTCTTATGTGATGTGGTCAATGAGCCGGTTTCATGGTCGAAACTTCGGCATGGCTGGCAAAACTATCGGTTCACTACGGCGCAACGTTGTGAGTACCCTGATTCAGATGTTAGAGGGTCGTGGCTATCACGTCACGGACCATCGAACTGAGAATCGTTTAACCGTAGTGTATGGAGTGGCTAGCAATGATTATTATTTATTTGGTGGTAAAGATGAATCTAGCCAAGACCTTGTTCAAGGTTTTACAGCGGCGGGATTCTTTTTTGATGAAGTAGCTTTGATGCCACAATCATTTGTTAACCAAGCGTTAGCTCGTTGCAATATTTCCGGTTCAAAGTACTGGTTTAACTGTAATCCGGCAGGCCCCTACCATTGGTTTAAGACAGATTGGATAGACGACTTAGACAATAAAAAAGCACTGCACATTCACTTTACGATGGCTGATAATCCGATTAACGGTAGAGAAGTGCTTGAACGTTATGAGCGAATGTATTCAGGTGTCTTCTATCAGCGTTACATCTTAGGGCTATGGGTCCTTAGCGACGGGATTGTCTATGACAACTTTGACCAGCAAATGATGATTCAAGAGCCAGACGAGGCTCCAACTAAGTACTACGTGTCCTGTGACTATGGCACTAAGAACCCAACAGCATTCCTACTGTGGGGGCTTATTAACAAGACGTGGTATTGCCTAAAAGAATATTACTACGATGGTCGGCATAGTAGTCGCCAGAAGACGGATGATGAGTATGCCAAGGACTTAGACAAGTTCTTAGGAGATATTAAAGCACCAATCATTGTGGACCCATCAGCGGCATCCTTTATCACAAAACTTAGGCAACGTGGCTATCGGGTCATTAAGGCTGATAACGATGTTCTTGATGGTATTCGAGCAACTCAATCGGCGATGAATCTCGGCAAAATTATGTTTGCACCGGGATTATCAAACCTTTTTAAAGAGTTTGCTAGCTATGTCTGGGATGACAAAGCTGCACAGCGTGGCGAAGACAAAGTCGTCAAGCAGCACGATCATGCGATGGATGCGATGAGATACTTTGTCTTTATGGTTATCTATAAGAACCGGACTGGTAGGATTACCAAGAAGCCATCTTGGTTGAGAGGATAGGTGATATAAATATGAATTTTAAATCGAGTGAGAAGCGCGGCTCAAACATTGCGATTGATAGTGATTTGGTCGGAGATATCGCTGATCCAAGCTTTGACGTCATTAACTATGCGATTGACCAGCAACGACGACGAGTTAAGCGATATGACAATCTTGAGCATTATTATGAGGGTAAGCAGGATATTTTTTACCGAACTCTTAATTCTAGTGGCCTTGACCAAGCTAATGAAAAAATTATGACCAATCATGCTAAGTATATTACTGACATGATTACAGGATTTACGACAGGTAACCCGATTAGTATCTCAGCAGCGCAAGGTAAAGACATCACTGCAATTAGCGACGTTCAAGACCAAATGGATGTGGATGCCCACAATACAGAGCTCGAAAAGGATTTAAGCGTATTCGGTTGTGCCTATGAGTTGTTATATTTAAAACAGACCACTGATGAGACAACTGAACTAGCGATTGAGAAGATTGACCCCCGCGGCTGTGTTTTAGTCACTGATGATACTTTGGATAAGAACCCGTTGTTCGGAATTTATTACGTTGAGAAAAAGGATCTGCGTGGCAGTTCAAACGGCTATTTGATTACTATCTATACTGCAACGAAGGTTATTCAGTATCGAACCAAGACAGGCTATCATCTATCAGCGACTAACGTTACTAGTATGAATATTAAGCCGCATTACTTTAAGGGCATCCCACTGATTGGCTATAGGAATAATGAGGAAAAACAGGGTGATTTTGAACAAACGATTAGCTTAATCGATGCATATAATGAACTGCAAAGTGACCGGCTCACGGACAAACGTAACTTTGTTGATGCCTTATTAGTGCTATACGGATTCAGCCTTGGTGATGACAGTCATTTAAAGGATGGTGTCTTAGAGGCTCCCGGTAAAGGTGAAGATGGAGTTAGTGTTGAGTGGCTGACTAAGAGCTTTGATGAAACCGAACTACAGGTCTTAGTTAAGTCTATCAAGGACGATATCCATCAAACTTCCTACGTCCCGAACATGAATGATGAAAACTTTGCTGGCAATATTAGTGGTGAGGCTATGAAATATAAGCTATTCGGTTTACTACAACTGCTAGCGACTAAGCAACGTTATTTAACGCGTGGGATTCGTCGCCGGTTGCAACTGATTCAGAACTTCCTAGCTTTGAAAAACCCAGTAGATAAATCAAGGGCTGACGCTGCTGGCGCAACGATTCAAATTGTCCCGAATATCCCGGTTAACATGGCTGATATTATTGGCAACATCAAAAATGCAGATGGCATTATCCCACAACAAATTGCATTAGGTTGGTTGCCTGGTACAAATAACCCAGCAGAACTGATAAAAATGTTAGATCAGGAAAAAGATAAATCAATGAAATTACAGCAGGCAGCTTTAGGTGGTGACCCACAAACTGACAGTCAAGAGGTGACTAGTGATGATCAAGGCAAAGTTTCAGTACAAACAAAACCAGATAGTGAGCTACCAGATAACGGGACACGCAATGCACGCCTTAAAGGGCTATGATATTGTTTGTGCGGCCGTTTCAGTAATGAGCACTGTAATTACTAACGAGTTAACCGAAGCTACTGTCAGCGATGATGGTGGCCTTTTTGTTGGCCTGATTGTCCCTAGCCAGAAGAATGCTGTGTTATGTAATGCATTATTACATGGACTACAGCAGGTCAGCGACCAACATCCTGAAAATTTGCAGGTGATTATTAATGTTTAAAGTGAAGCTAAATAAGGCTATGAAAACACTTGGTGTCTTTGCAATCGTGATATTAAAGCTGCTGGGGTTGGCTAACCTCGGATGGGTACCGGTCGTATTCATTTTATTTTGCTTGTATATATTCCTTTAACGGGGGTGTAATGCATGGTGAAAGAGCGCAAGCTTAATTATTGGCAACTCCGAGCAATTTACAACGAGCAGCATGCACATGATGCGGCTAACGATGTCATTCCGACAATTACACGGGCATATATCCGTGCTCAGAACTATCTGACTGGTGAGGTCAACCAGATTTACCGACGTTACTTTACTGATGGCGATTATACGGAGGCTGAGGCCGAACAGATATTAAACACAGTAGTTAGCCCAACTGAATTAGTCACGTTACGTGCGTTGGCTGATAATGTGAGTGACAAGGAGTCCAAAAAGCAAGTTAACAAATATCTGTCTTCAATGGCTGCCAAAGGACGTATCACACGACTAGAAGAACTGAAGGCTAAGAGTTACATTGCCGCTAAACAAGCTGCTAGTATCGAACTGGATAAGTCCACGGACCTTTATACCAAAGTTATTCAGGATGCGTTTGACCAAGTCAATGCGGATGGCTTGCTTAATAACTTTCATAAAGATGTTGAGGTGTCTAAGCAGCCTAATGGGTCCCGTAAGCCGGAGAAGCATATTATTGCGGATTCCAAAACAGGCAAAGAGATTACTACAGTCGATGTGCAACCTGATCCGGCAATTAATGGATTTAAAGAGCTATCCGGTAAGTATGTAAGGGCTGCACTTGATACACCGTGGTACGGCCGCAACTTTTCACAGCGAATCTGGCGCAATACTGACAAGTTAGCTGAACGAGTAAGTGAGTTGTTTACAGCTCAACAGATGAGCGGTATGCGTCAACGTGACATGGCTAAAGCACTAGCAGATGAATTTGGTGCTAGTATAGCTCAAGCCAAAACATTGATTCGTACTGAAGCTAACTACTTTCACAACAAGACTAATTTGGATAGTTGGAAGCAACGCGGCGTTAAGCAGTATAAGTTGATAGCCGTTTTAGATATGCGAACTTCTAGATTTTGTCGCGATATCGATGGTGAAATATTAGACGTTAGCCGGGCGGTGATGGGAGTAACTTTCCCGCCATTTCACCCTAACTGCCGGACCATTGCTGTTATTTACTTGCCAAACAGTCGGTATAAGTTAAAGCGAACTGCTAACGATCCAATTGATGGTAAGCTAATTAAATTAAAGCCTGATGCTACATACACTGACTGGGAAAAAGCTTTAGTGATGAAGCATGGTGATCATGGGGTTAGTGTGTTTAAGCAAAGAGCTGCTAATTATCGTTCGGATAAAGATTTGTATGGTAAGATGTCCGAGTTTATTAGTGATGAACACATGCCAGCCTTCGATAATTTCCAAGAGATGAAGTATAATGATGATAGAGATTGGCGTAACTTACATGTTGATTACTTACGTCAGCATCGTCTTAAAAATAATCCCAAGTTATCATTACCTAATCAGGATAATTTGAATTTACCTAATGCTAAGTTTGAAAAGTACTTGTTTAATCTGGAAAATAAACGCGGATATGAAAAGGGTAAGTTGATTACTAAGGAACTAGGCTTTGATAAAACAAACTACTCTAGTTTGCAGAACCTTATTACGGACAATGTAGGAAAATACCCAGCAGTAGACAAGGGCTATAACGGGCATGGTGAGTTATATCAACAGGACATGATTATTTATAATAAGCATAATCGTCCGATCAACTTGCGAGTAACTTGGATTAATGAACACGGTGAAACAAGAATGACTACGGCACTTATTAAGGAGGTCAAACATGAAAATTCATGAGTTTGATAATGTTACGTTAATGGATGGACGTGAGGCGGCCATTGTAGAAGTGTTTGATAGTTCGCACTTTTTGGCAGACGTCGGGACTAATCCGAGTGACTGGGATACTATTTCAATCCAATTGAAAGATATAAAAGAAATCACATATCATGCAGAGTAAGCTCTTGATCAATCAACGTAGATCAGGGGCTTTTAATTTGACCTGAGTAAGTCTCTAAACTACTCAAACTAAATAGCATGCGTGGGTCTGATAAGGATGCCACGATCAATTTAGCACAATTTGTGGGGCCTTCGGGCAATGCATGGGGTGCTTTTTTTGTGGGCTGATTTATCAGGAATGCGTGGGCAGGAGGAACTTAATTATGAAGAAGCTACTGAAAATAAAGATGAATTTACAAATGTTTGCCGAAGGTGGCGATGGAGCCGGTGGTGATGGCGACAACGCTGCTGATGCTGCGGCCGATAATGACAATGCTGGTCAAAATGATAGCAAGGGCGGCAACGATGAGGATGGTAAACCAGCCGCACCATTTAAATCGTTTGCCAACGAGAAAGAATGGCAGTCAAGTGTTGACAAGCTAATCCAGACAGCCATTAAGACACATGACGAAAAGCAAGCCAGCGCAGCTGAACAGAAAAAGGACTATGACAAAATGTCAGACCTTGAAAAAGCGCAGTATGATCGTGATAATTTGCAGACTAAGCTAGCCGAAGCAGAACGTCACGGCAAGATTATTGAAAACCGGGCTAAGATGACTGAACAGCTTGGAGCTGATGGCTTGCCTACTGGTCTTATTGCTATGTTTGGTGAAAGCACGCTTGCTGCTGATGATGGGCTTGGAGAAGCCTATAAAGCTATCAAAGAGGTATTTAAGGATAACTTGCAAAAGGCAATTGACAAGCGAATCACGGCCTCGGCGACAACCCCGCCTACTGGCACTAGTGATGCTAAAAAGTCAGAAGGAGCCACAGTAGCTGAACAATTGAATGGTTCACAACAAGGTAGTTCGTCCAGTTTATGGACGACAAAATAAGGAGGAATTAGATTATGGCCTATGTAAGCAAAACAGACGAAGTTTCAGAAATTAATTTTCTTGCGTCAGAAAAGTTTGTGTCATTCCCACGACAAGTGGACGATACAAGCTATGCGGTAAAGACTGATTCGCGAGGGCACAAGATTATCCCAGCAGGAGCAATTTATCCAACCAATGATGCTAAAGCCGAGGGGGTAACGATTGATGAAGTGGATGTTACCTATGGTGCTCAACCAGTTGGCGTTATTGTAGAAGGCTATTTACACGATAGTAAGCTACCGGCTGAACCAGAAGCTACTGCGGTAGCTGCGTTGACTAAGATTACTTTTGTTGATACTCCAGCTACTGCTGGCGTTGAAGCTTAATTAAAAGGAGGAACTCATGACAAAAATTGCAGATTTATTTTCACAACATGATTTAATTGATTTTTCGTTGGATCGTCAATATCCAGCAATGACCGGAGACGAATTATTTCCAGCTACTAAGGTGAATTCTTTGACGATTGATGTTTTAGATTGTCAAAATCGAGTACCAGTTATTGCATCTGTTTCAGCGTTTGATTCCGAAGCTGAAATTGGAAACCGCTCAGCGGCAAGTAAAGCAATTGAACTAGCTCTAATTAAGCGGAAGATGCAGATTAAAGAACAAGATTTATATGCCTTACTTAATCCACGGACACCAGCCGAAGCAGCCTATTTAAAGAACCACGTCTTCGATGACTTTGATGTGCTTAACCAAGGTATCTTTGCTCGTGTTGAGAAAATGGCAATGGACGTTTTATCAGATGGTAAGACTGTCTTAGCAGATGAAAATGGCAAGTTGAGTGTAACACTTGACTATGGTGTTCCAGAAGCTCACAAAGAGGCGTTGACTGGCAGCAAAACTTGGGATGGGTCAGAAGCCGATGTGCTAAATGACATTTACCGCTGGTGTGACACGCTAGATATCACGCCGACCAGAGCATTGACTAGTCGCAAGGTTTACCGTCAAATTACGACTAATGCTAAGCTACTACAAGCCGTATTTGGTACTTCAACCCGAGCTTTGGGTCAAGCTGACTTCGATGCTTTCATGCAAGCGCAAGGCCTACCAATCATTCGAACTTATGATCAGAAGTATAAGGATGCTGCAGGTAAATCAAGTCGTTACTTCCCAGAAGACCGGATTGTCCTAATGAATGACGATCCATTGGGGAACAAAGTTTATGGTCCAACCCCAGAAGAATTAGCACAATTTAATGGTTCGGCACAAATTAGTTCTGTTGGGAATGTCTACGATATGATTTATACGGAATCACACGACCCAATTGGTACTTGGGAAAAGGCATCAGCGGTAGCCTTACCAGCCTTTGCTGCAGTTGACGAAGTTTTCCAAGCAAAAGTTTTAGCATAGAGGTGATTTAAATGCGGGTACGAGTTAAAGATTTTCCGGTTCGCTATAAGAATAAGCGATATTTGAAGAACGAGGAGCTTAACATTGCGCAAGACGCATTTAACGATGGTCTTTTTATCTGCCTCGATACCAAAAAAGATGACCAACTGGTGGATGATGATCAGAGCGAAACGGATGAAGAATAGAGGGTGACAGTATGGCTAAACTAAGCCCACCTGATAAGGTGGGACAGCTAGCCAAGTTGTATACACGACTTGATATCACGGCTGACTCAGGTGAGGCATTAAAAGTTTCGGATATGTTTGATGATGCAATTCAGATGTGTTTGGATTACACGCAATCAAAACTTACCAACCCTATTTTGATTCAGGCTAAAAAGTTAGCGATAGTTATGTATAACGGGCAAGGGACTGAGGGTGAAGTGTCGCGTTCAGAGGGTGGCGTGTCGCAAACGTTTGAGACGGGCATTCCCAGTAATATTCGAGTAGCATTAGCACCTTATCGGGTAGCTAAGACGAGGCGCTTCTAATGAGACTTAAATCGGCTGACTTAAAGACAGTTTATTTACGGGCTCCTCAAAAGAGTGTTGATGATGAGGGCAATGTAATTACAGGCGGTTGGAGTGTCCCAGTCGAGTTAAAGATGAATGTTCAAAGTGCCGGCGGAGCAGTTAATGCTCAAATCTGGGGTAAAGACCTTAAGTATATCAAGTCTTGTAAGTACCAAGGAAATTCGATTACTGAGGGTAAACAAGAAAATTGGGGTCTTTGTCTAAATGTAGATAAGGGTGATAATCCAGACTATCTAATTAATTCGATTCAGACTTTTAGCACTCACAAAAACATCATGCTTGAAAAGCGTAATAAGGGAAGTGTCGCTAATGGCTGACGTTGAATGGAAAGGCTATGACAGCCTAAAGGCCAAGCTAACTAAGCTACCTAAGGTCGCACATGATGCTATTTGGGATGGCAATTTTGATATTGTTGAGAAGGTCCAAGGATATGCCGTTCAAGAACTGCAATCAAGTGTAAAGCATGGCAATGGCGAGCTGGCCGGAAGCCTTAAGTATGAAGTTGTTGATCGTGATGGTAAGTGTGTCGGTCGGGTCTGGTCAGATGACCCCGTTGCTTTATACCGGGAACTTGGGACTGGCCGTGTTGGTGAGATGTCACCAAAGGATTTGCCAGACGGTATGGAACCAACTTATCGGCAAACGCCTTGGTTTATTCCAGCCGATGCCGTTGACATTGATCTTAATGAGATTTATGGCATGCCCAAAATTAAAATTAACGGTAAGGTGTTCTATCGGACAAACGGGCAACCGGCTCGGCAGTTTTTAACGCCTGCTATCAACAATGTTAAAGATGAGGCACCTAAGATTATGAAGGACAAGGTCAAGGCAGCCATTAAAAGTGAGTTGGGGGACTGATAATGACGATTTATAATGTGAAATCGCTAGTCTACAAAACGTTGACTTCAATCCCAGCTATCAAGCAAATCACGACATCTTATCCAAATAGCTTTGCGCAATATCCAAGCGCGGTCTACTACACTAGTCATAAGGCTTATTTTCGTGATGGCAATATGCACGAATTACAGACTGAATGGACGATTACGATTGATTTGTTCACTGATGAGGGCAAGTTAACCAACATTGCTGATGAGCTCATATCACGTTTTAGTGATATGGGCTTTTCTAATGAAGTTGGTGATAGTAACTTAGCTGGAATGGTCCGGTGTGTCATTAGACTTACTGGGATTATTGATAACGAAGAACAAAGAGTTTTTCAAAAATGAAAGGATGATTTAAATTGAAAAAAACGAAACTAGTATTTGATTTACAACGCTTTGCTGCTGATGCAAGTGCTGGATTAGCCGCTACTGGTACCAAATTGGAGATGTCTACGGATGGCACTAAGTTTGACGTATTGGGCGGTGTTAAGACCGTTCCTGATATGGGAGCTGACCCAGAAAATATTGATGTTACTGACTTGTCTGATGACAAAAAGAAGAGCATCCCTGGAATTGAAAATACAGCGACGTTAGCATTCACCTTTGTTTACAAGGGTTCAAACTTTGCAACTGTATTAGAACACAATGGGGACAACAAACAATATCACTGGAAGGTTACTTATCCTGATGGGATGACAGCTACATTTGTTGGTTCTTATACTGTCAAGATTGGGAACTTAGCAGTTAATGGTGCGTTGGAGTATACCGTGTCAATCATCTTATCTGATGGTCCCAACTTTACTGCAGCTGAGGCTGTTTCAGCTGGTGCTTAAGCGATAATCTGATTAAGTAATGATGTAAGAGACGAGTAAGCTTAACGGCGGATATGAGACGATCACTTAAAATAATGGAGGAATTATAATGACTGTAAAAAAAGCAACTGATAAATTTGAATTTGGTGGGCTACAGCTTGACTTAAAGCTAACAGGTAGCAGTGTTTTGAATATTGAAAAACGTTTGGGTAAGTCGATGATGTCACTGTTTATGAGTGCGGATGGCGGGATGAAGTTACCACCTTTGAATGAAATGTTAATTGTATTACAAGGGGCTAATCAAACTCATGGTATTACTGACGATAAAATCATCAAAGCTTTTGACAAATACTATGAAGCTGGCAACGTCCCAATGGATTTGTTCTCTGTCTTAACCGACTTATTCCAAGAATCTGGTTTTTTCGGCAAGACGGATTCGGCTTCGAAGACAACTACGGAATCGGAACCAACACTAGACAGCGAACCAGCGAACACGGACAGCAAGCTGTAGAAGACAGTTACAATACTGTGTCCGAATTGTTGACTGCCATTTATCCGATGGCCGTTCAATCTGGAATTGATTCAGATCACTATTGGGAGCTTAACTTTAACGAGTTAATGGTTCAAATTATTGCTAACAATCGCAATCACATGTTAGATATGCGGACACGAGCACTTATGGATCATAAGCAGTCAGAGATGATGGCCTTTGCACTTAACGATCCATCTAAGATGCCTAAGCTTGAAGAGGCTTATCCATTCTTAAAAGATAGTAGTCCTACTCCTAAGCCGGTCGAACAAGTTCAAGAATGGCAGCAAGACCAGCTTGAGTTTATAACACAGGCAAATAAAATCAAAGCAGCACGTCAAGCAAAAAATACATAGGAAGGAGGTAATGACTTGGAATTAGAAGAGCTTGAAGTCCTATTTAAAGCAAATACAGAACAAATGGAGGCACAGTTTGCCAGAGTCCAACCAATGTTTGATCGGTTTATGGGTAAGGTAGTTGATTCCACTAAAGCCGGCATGACCAAAACTGAGGAATCTATGGATGTTAGTAAGGGACTGACAAAGATTCAAGAGCAATTGTCAAAGTTAAATGAAACTGCGAGCGGTTCGTTTGAAAAAGTTCGTAGCACGGCTTCGACTGGCGCTAGCAAGATTGGTCAAGCTACCGGTAAAATGTTTTCTGGTAGTCGAATCAAAGTTAAACAAGATTTACAAGCGATGGTTTCTGATATCAACGCTAAGATGGACCAAGCAAGAGCGGCTCAAGCTCGTATGCGCGACTTAACTAATCGTAAAAACACTTTAAGCACGGCTCAAAAAAGTGGTACCGAGGGTGTTAAGTTCGATGGTCAAATCGCGTCGGCCCAAGCGCAACTGACACGCTATCAGAACCAAGCTAAAGCTTTAGCTCAATCCATGCGACGCGAGTTTGACGCTGTCCCAAGCTCCTTAAAAGAAATCGCCCAAGCCATGGACCAGAACGAAGTCAAAATTGAAACTTATCGGCGCCAATTAAAATCCTTAGAAACGTCTAATAAAGACGTTCAAGAATCTATGAGTACCATGGGTCGCAGTGACCGACTGACTAAGCAAAGCAGCGCTCTCGAAAAAAGTATCATGAGTACGCGTAGCAAGATGGATAAGCTTATCAGTTCCAACGATAAACTAAATAAATCTTATGCGTATGTTTCTGATCGTGGTACCGAACTTAAATCAGTTGTTGGTAAGTTAAATACAGAACTTGGCGAGTCTAGCGTTAAAGCGGGTCGCTCAAGTGGTGCATTCGGTCAATTGGGGAACTCCGCTCGTAACGCTATGAGTAGAATAGCTGGTTCTGGTAAAGGTCCGTCTGGAATGTTTAGCCGTATTGGCAACTCAATCAAGTCAGCTGCAAACCGTATGACTAGTTTTGGTAACAATGGCAGTCGTTCAATGGGTAAAGCGGCAGCTGGTACTAAAAAGGCCAGTGGTGCCATGGGTGGTCTAGCACAACAGCTTAAATATTTACCGTCGCAATTAATCGTGTTCGGGCTACTCTATCAAGGAATTATGAAGTTATCGCAAGGCTTTGCTTCGGCACTCCAAACTAACAAGCAATTTGCAACTAGTCTAAATCAAATCAAGGTTAATTTATTAACGGCGTTTTATCCGATTTATAGCTATATTTTGCCAGCAATTAATGCGTTGATGAAGTCATTATCTAAGGCAACGAGTTGGCTAGCTCAATTTAGCTCGGCTTTGACTGGTATGAGTTACTCCAAAGCACGTCAAGGGGCCCAAGGCCTGTATGAACAGACTAAAGCCATGAATGATACGTCAACAGCTTCTAGTAAGGCAGCAGCTTCAGTAAAAAAAGCCAATGCTGAAATTACTAAGCAAAATCAAGCGCAAGCCCGATCAACCCGGGAAGCCAATGCCCAAATTCGAAAGCAGAATCAGGCACAGGCACAATCAGTTCGCGAGGCCAATGCTCAAATAGCTAAGGCTAATCGGCAGGGAGCTGCGCAAGTTAAAGCGGCTAATGCTCAAATAGAAGCAGCGAATAAGCGTTCACAACAGGCCATGGAAGCCACTAAGAAGAAAAATCAGGAATTGATGCAGTCTTTGATGGGCTTCGATGAACTGAACGTTTTGGATAAGAGTAGCAGTGACGACGACTCGTCCTACGACAAGAAAGAGAAAGAAATCTTCACGCCACAGGATAAGCAAGCTTCACCAGATTCTACTCCGACACAAACTGCACCAGAATCAACGCCGTTACAATCTGCTGATGATTCTGGAACTGATAGTGGTGATGATGGTGGTGTTAATTTTGACACGCCATTAGGTGCAACATTTAACAGTGCTGCCGATGCTGCCAAACGGCTTAAAAAGATATTGGGCGAGCTTTTTGACCCCATGCAAGCCGCATGGAACTCAAAAGGTAAGGCAGTTACTGATGGCGCTAAATACGCATGGCGAGAAGTTGAACGAGCACTTGAAGATGTCGGCAAATCTTTTATGCACGTTTGGGACAATGGTACTGGTAAAAAGACGGTTGAAAACTTGTTGCAACTACTAGCTGACATGTTAAATATTATTGGTGATGTGGCTAAAGCGTTCTCTCAAGCATGGGAGGGCGGTGGTGGCCGAGGAACCCGGTTAATTCAAACAATCTTTAATTCGTTGAATAACGTCCTTAAACTGATTCACGATATTGCAACATCATTTCGAGATGCTTGGAATGGCGGTAATTTAGGTGAACGAATATTTGTTAATCTGATTAAACTGGTTACTAACGTAGTTGGCGCTATTGGTGATATTGCTAAAGCGTTCGACCGTGCATGGACGCATGGCAATGTGGGCACCAAACTAATTCAATCAATTCTTAACGCATTAAACAAAGTTATTTTTGTGTTAAATGACGTTGCAAAGGCGTTTAGGAATGCTTGGAATGATGGAACTGGCGAAAAAATAGCCACTAATATTTATAAGATATTCACTAATGTTTTCAACACAATTGGTGCCTTGGCTGGTCAATTTGATAAGGCTTGGAAGCACGGCGATGTGGGAAGCTCCATCTTTAAGACTCTTCTGGGTATGGTTAATGACATGCTAGATGCCTTAACTGATATAACCGGAGCAACCGTTACTTGGGCCTCTAAGCTAAACTTTACGCCACTATTGGAATCAATCGACGGATTACTAAAAGCTATCCGTCCGGTTGTTAAAGATGTGTGGGATGGCTTAGATTGGGGTTACAAGAATATCCTGTTACCTCTTTCTAAGTTTACAATTACAAAATTAATTCCTGCATTTCTAGATGCGCTTGCAGCAGCACTTAAAGTAGTGCATAGCGTCATTCAGGCGGCTAAGCCGTTTTTTAATTGGATTTGGGAATCTTTCCTAAAGCCGATAGCAAAATGGTCTGGTGGTGTAGTAGTCGGTGCTTTGAAAGCATTAGCTGGCGCCTTGAAGGGCATATCATCATGGGCCGATAAACATCAAACGATTGTTAAGTGGTTGATTGGCGCCATTGTTGCGATGATGACCATTAAGTATACTAGCAAAGCTTATGCTGGCTTAATTACTGATCTTGGCAAAGTGATTTCAAATGTTAATGATGCTAAAGGTGTCGGGTCAATTATTAAAGGCATGTTTGGTAAAATAACTGGACTTGATGATTTAAAGAAAGCCGTTAGTTATACTAAAAGTTTGAAGAATATCCCAGGGTTAGGTAAAGTCGCTTCTAATTTAGCCGATGGCTGGAAAGCTCTTAAAGGTTGGTCGGTTTGGTCTAAGCTAGCTGCCGCAGGTCAAGCAATCTTTAATGCGGTCATGGATGCCAATCCTATAGTATTAGTTGTAACTGCAATCGTGGCTTTGGTGGCCGGCTTTGTACTTTTGTACAAGCATAATAAAAAATTCAGAGAATTTTGTAATGACGTTTGGAAGAGCATTACAAAATGGTTTGGCGACTCGATTAAATGGATTCAAAAAAACTGGGGAGCCGTGATCGAATTTATTATAAATCCAATCTCTGGCGTTGCCACTTGGTTCTTGACTGATACCAAAACAGGCAAAAACATCCTCAAATGGGCATCTAAGTTACCCGGTAAGGCAGCCGATTGGGCCAAAGGCGTTGGCACTAAGGTTGAGGGGCATATTTCGGACGCACAGAAGACCTTCAAATCAGCAGGTCAAAAGATTGGTAACTGGACTTCTGGCTTTATCACTGGAACAAAAAAGAAGATTGGTACTTGGGCATCTGGCGTCGGAACTAGTGTTAATAAGAAGATTGACGATGGCAAGAAGTTGGCTCAAAAGGCTGGTAAAAAGGTTGGTGACTGGACGGCCGAATTTACTGATGGTGCTCATGGAACAATCGTAGGTATTAAGAAATGGGCGGCTGGTGTTGGTAGTAATATCAATAAAAAGGTCGATGACGGCAAAAGTAAAGCTAAGTCTGCGGGCTCCAAGCTTGGGTCATGGACAGCAGAGTTTACAGACAGCGCTCGTGGAACGATTACTAAGATTCATTCTTGGGCATCGGGAATTGGATCCAATATCAACAAAAAAGTTGATGATGGAAAGAGCAAGGCCAAAGACGCTGGTAGTAAGTTAGGTGGCTGGGTCAATAACTTTAGAAGCGGAGCAAGTAGTAAGCTTTCAAGCTGGTCAAAAGGCTTAGGTTCTGTAACCAATTCCGGTATTAACGGTGCTAAGAGTCTTGCTAAAAACGCTGGTTCTAAGTTAGGAAATTGGGTATCTAGTTTTAAATCTGGTACTGGTAAATCCTTATCCAAATGGGCCGGTGGCTTGGGCGGTAAAATTGGTGGTGGCTTATCATCAGGATACAACGCTGTTAAAAATGGCGCTGCATCGATTGGTAACGCCATTGTTGGTACGATTGGCAAGGCAGTCAATGGAGTTATTGATGGGATTAAATGGATTCTGAATCACGTTGGTGCTTCTGGTAGAGCAAAATCAATGCATCATTGGTCTGTGCCACACTGGTCAACTGGTGGTCGCCATCCTGGCGGACCTGCTGTTGTTAATGATCAAAAGGGTCACAAATATCGTGAAGCGTTTAAATTGCCCAATGGTAAAACTGGTGTATTCCCGGCTGTTCGTGACATGATGGTCAATTTGCCAAAAGGAACTCAAATTTTAAATGCTAGCGAGACAGAGCGTAAAGCTTCGACGATGATTCCACGCTATGCTGGTGGGATTGGTGACTTTGATCTGTCTGATTTGAAGAACATGAATTTAAATATTCCTAAGATGGACTTTAGCTTAGGGAATATTTTCGGCAGTATTGGGAGTAGTGTTAGCAATGTTGCTGACAGTGTGGCAGATAAGGCTAGCGAAATTTGGGATGATTTCAAACACCCCGAACGAATCTTGAAGACTGCTATGAAGAAATTTGTTAGTTTCTCTGGCTTGTCAGACTATCCACTAGACGTTGCTAAGAGCATGGTTGACTATAGTGTTGATAGCGCAAAAGGCTGGATTGGCAGCACGCTAAAGAAATTTAGTAGCGATGCTGGTGGTAGTATAAATAATCCAAGCGGTAGCTCAGTTAATCGTTGGCGTGGCTCCGTTCGTAAGGGCTTATCAGCTAATGGATTGAGTACTGGTAATGCGATGATTGCAAAGGTTTTACGCCAAATTAAAACTGAAAGTGGCGGTAATCCGTCGGCAAGGCAACCCGGAGCGGACCCGGATGGAGATGGTAGTGGACCAGCACTTGGTTTGATGCAAACGAAGCGGTCGACTTTTAATGCAAATGCTTTTAGCGGGCATAAACAGATCTTTAACGGTTATGACAATATTTTAGCCGGCTTGCATTATGCTAAGGGACGTTATGGTTCAGCGCTTGGTTTCCTTGGTCAAGGTCATGGCTATGCCAATGGTGGCTTGGGTAATCAAGCGGGACTATATCCACTATTTGAGAATAATAAGCCCGAGATGGTCCTGCCGTTAACTAACATCCCGCGTTCAATGGCATTAATTAAGCAAGCCCTTAGTTTCATGGGGCAGAACTTTAGCAACGGTTTACAAATGCCGGATGCTTTAACACAGCAGGTTGATTTAAGCAGCTTTGGTAGCAGTTCAACTACTAATACGCAGAATGTTAATAGCGGCGGTATCAATGAGCTCGGTTCCAATATTGTCAACGCTTTACTGCAGGGACTACAAATGGCGAACACTACCGGGATGCCATCGAGCTCACAGCCAATTAATGTGAACCTGACGTTACAAGTTGGTGATGAAAAATTCGGTAATGCCGCCATTAAAGGTATTAATGCAGTTAACCAAAAAAATGGTAAAAACATGTTGAAATTATAGGAGATGATTACGATTGTCATATTCGCTATCAATCGGCGGGACACAGGTTAAAGCACCTGCGTCTTTAGAATGTATTATTCAAGATATAGATGCCAAGGCTTCTCGTGACGCTAATGGGTTATTACATCGTGACCGAGTAGCTGTAAAACGCAAACTAACAATTAAATGGGGACCATTAACGGTCACTGAATGTAGCGCAATCCTAAAAGCTGTCTCCGGACAGTTTTTTTCTTGCAGTTATTTGGATGCGCAAGAAGGTAGCATAGTCACTAAAACTTTTTATGTTGGTGACCGAACGACACCTATTTACACTTTTAACACGGATATGTCCAAATATATTTGGCAAAATGTTCAAATGGACTTTATCGAACAATAGTAAGGAGGTGATAAAGTGATTACACAATCAGATCAAGCCCGAGCTGCGTGGCAAGCTACCGAACGTCTTTTAGATGCGGTAGTAGTCATCAATGGCGCTAGCTATAAAACAACTGATTTAGCGTCTGTTGAGTACGATTCAGGTGGCTACACCGGTGACACGTTCGGCATCGGGTCCAATTACGAAAACAGTGTGACAATCAAATTCTCACATCTGGTTGAGGGACTAAAACCTGGGATGACGGTTAAGCCTAAAATCGGCATCAAGACGTCAAGTGGCTATGAATATAGTCCACTAGGCGTCTTTATTATTTCAACCGACATTCAAATGGACCGTAATAACGATGAGACAATCATCAAGTGCTATGACCAGATGTGTTTGATGGAGAACATATATACTTCGAAGCTATCTTATCCGGCTAAGGTAATAGATGTCATAGCCGAAATTGCTAATAAAGCTGGCGTTGTACTCAATACAGATGATATTAGCCGGCTACCAACGCAAGTAAACTTGCCTAGTGCAATCAAAGGACAGACGTATCGTAACGCTATAGGAATGATTGCCCAGTTTTATGCGGGATTTGTAACCTTTGATCGTGACGGTAAGTTAACTATCAGGACGTTAACCGACCCAGATTATTTGCTTGCCCCTAGTAGCTATGAACAGGCTGGACTAACAAAAAATGAAGCTACTTATAGAATTGGTGGTATCTCATGTGAAGTAACCACGACTAGTAAAGACTCAGCTGGCGATAGTACTGATACAACCAGTACGCTGCAAGCTGGGTCAACGAGTGGCGCTCAAATTCAGCTAACTAATAATCTGATGACAGTAGACCGGCTCGAAGCTATCTGGGAACAATTAAAAACATTAAACTTTTACCCATTTAGTCTTAATTGGTTTGGCAATCCTGCAATAGAAGCTGGTGACTGGCTAACGCTACAAGATACTAAAGGTAACAAATTCAACGTACCTAACAGTTCTTATACAATGACCTTTGATGGAAGCTTATCAGCAGTATCTAAGGCCGACCAAACTTCAACTGCTAGCGATGGGTATGCTTGGCGTGGCGAACTAACACAAGTTGTCCAAGACTTGGCTGGACGAAACGGAGCCACAGGTAACTATATCTATGGTCCCGATACTATCTACCCACCAACCAATGCTAAGTTTAATGATCTATGGTACAAGCAAAATGGTAATCATCTAGAGATGTGGACCTTTGAACGTCAAAGCGACGGCTCTGGTAAGTGGGTATTAACGGTGTCTGATAGTACCGGTGAAGATGTCAAGGCCATGGTCAAAGAGGAACAAGAAGCAACAAAAAAGATGACCGGCAGCGTCAACTCAGCTGTGGCTCAAGCCAATGTTGCAGTAGCACAAGCCGGCTTCTCAAACAGCACCGCCAGTGAGGCTAAATCGCAAGCGGCGGTAGCAACGGTAACGGCTGGTAATGCAATGACTAATGCCACGCAGTCACTTGGCAAAGCAAGTAGTGCTTTGACAGCTGCTAACTCAGCGATTGCTGATACTAAAACGGCTAATTCGACTGCCACCCAGGCTTTGACAACGGCTAGTGGTGCGGTTGGGACGGCGAATAGCGCTTTAACGGTTGCGAATGATACAATGGCTGACTTTAAACAGCTTGATACGCTAGGCCGAAACTACTTTAGCCTAAGTTTTTGGAAAGAAAACAATTATGTCGAGGGTAACTTTACTGATGTCGACATTAAGCTAGCAGCTAACACTGCTTATACCGTCAGCAGCGATATGGGGCTAAATGGTGATCAGGGTGCTTATATTTTTGCCGGGGTAAAAGGCTTTACACCTCAAACCGGGAATAATGGCGTTTACCTTGACCACCCCATCACAGTCACAACAGGCACCGATGGAATTTTAACAATTAAAACCCGATGGTTTGACCCACTAGATTTAAAGACACTCATCATGATAGCTAAGGGTGATAAAGCTTTACCATGGGTATCCGCCCAAGAAGATATCACGACGCAGTTTATCGACGTCTATGGTCAACTAAGCAGTAAGGTCGAACAAACGATTTATGACACGCTTAAAGGCACTGTAAACACCCAAGGAACACAGCTATCGCAGACGCAAACGGAACTAGCTGCTAAAGCCAGCTCACAATCGGTAAATAATCTGACTAAGACCGTCACAGATAACACGGCGGCGGTCAAAGTAGTTGCTGATGGTTTGCAAGCTAAAGCAGATAGCAAAACGGTCGACACGCTAAAGCAGACGGTAACCAGCAACACAACAGCAGTCAAACTTGCCAGCGATGGACTAAAGCTAAAAGCTGATAGCTCGGTTGTGGACGCCATCAACAACACAGTGGCCACGCATACTGCTGAGATTGCGGCTAACGCTAATGGGTTGACGTCTAAAGTGTCACAGACTGACTTCGATGCGATGAGCATCGGTGGCCGGAATTATGCATTAAATTCGTATGATTATTCTGGCGGCCATTGGACCATCCAAGGCAGTGTACTCGCAGATGAATATATGGGTACTAAGATCTTTAGTAGTGCAGTTGAATGGGGTGGCCCTGAATACAAGGTAGCCGATTTAGCAGGGCCTTTTTCTCCGGATGATTATGTGACAATCTCGGCTTACATGCGAACAGTCGCTGATGGGCAAATTGCCAAAGTAGGGGTATATGGTAACGCCCCGTCATTCAATCCAATTGGACGGGTAACTAATGAGTGGCAACGTTTTAGTGCCACTTTTAAATTTTCAGACATTGCCGCATATACCATTCGAATAGAACCGCATGAATTTGATGCGACTATCCCAGATATGACAGTCTATCAGGCTGCGGTTCAAATTGAAAAAGGCACCAAGCCAACCGACTGGTCGCCAGCCCCCGAAGACTTAGCGACTAACACTGACCTGACAGACTTAACAAAAACCGTTACTACCCAGTCAACAGTTTCACAGCAGACGCAAGCTGAGGTGGCGCTTAAAGCTGATAGTAAAATAGTTGATACGCTTAAAAGCACTGTGGCAAACAATTCAACATCTATTTCAACTACAGCAAAGGGCCTAGCACTAAAGGCCGATGCATCCGTGGTCAACACGCTTACTAAGACCGTGTCAAATAATTCACTAGCAATTACCGCCAATGCGGACCAATTTAAGTTACAGCTGAGTGATACCAACACAAAACTCAACAGCGCCCGAGATAACTTAATTTTAAAACCATGGTTTGATGACAAAGATATCGGGAAGTGGCAATTTGGCACTTCTTACTACGAAGCTGATGCCGCTAAGACGCTAACCGGCCACATCGGACTGCTAAAATTTACCCTCCGTGACAGTGGCGAGGGTGGCAATAGTTTCCCGGTTTCGGCGGGTGAGACTTACTATCTCGAAGCTTATATGTCGGCTTTACATGCAAACTATAATCTGGCATTTGGTATAAAAGTGGTGAAATCAGATGGCAGCAGTGCTTGGATATCAGCATTTATCGTTCCTAAGGGAACGGGACTAGCTAAGTACACGGGGACAATCACTATCCCAGCTGATGGAGCCACTGGTTCGCCATGGCTACAAATTTATGGGCCAGCTACCGAAGACTTAGGTTTTGCGTGTGGTAATGGCTTTCGGATTTCGAAGAATGCTTCGATTGGTCAAGTCAACGGCTTGGCCGGAACAGTCTCAACTCACACAACCGAGCTAGCTACGAATACAAAAAATATCGCTTTAAAGGCTAGCCAAACAGATGTCAGCACTTTAACCGGACGGGTCACGACTGCCGAGGGTAAGCTGACGGTGGCTAACAACCAGATTTTACAGTCGGTCACGAAAACTGATTTAAAGACGACTTTGGGTAGCTACGCCACGCAGTCTTGGACGTCAGGGCAAATCAGCACTACGGCGGACAGCTTGAAGCTATCGGTTAGCAAGGTGCAAAGTAACTTGGATGGACTAGAACTTGGCGGTCGTAATTATTTGATGGGTACTGCTAACCCGTTCGTAGCGACGTATAATGCGACAACGACCAGCCAATATGGGTCAATTACTCAATGGAAATATTCATTTGGCGAATTCAATAAGTCCAATTTTAACATCGGTGATATTTTGACTTGGTCATTTGATTGGCAAGTAAGCGGTGTAAAAGCCTATGGCAACATTGGTTTGTATATCGAAACCAGTCCATACGCTATTGTTTCTGCTACGGGAACATCTGGATCAATCTCACAAGAGGTGACTACAAGTGCAAATAGCACGCAAGGCCATGTCACAGTAACGGTTAAATTGAATGCTGTTACGAGTTCTTCGCTAAATTGCATGAAAATATTTGCTCGGCCAGCTTTTAACGGGACGGTTACCATAACTAACGCAAAGCTTGAAAAAGGAACTAGAGCTACTGACTGGTCACCGGCACCTGAAGATGCGGCTACGCAAGTTCAGTATTCAAGCTTGGAAGTTAAGCTGAATGGGATGCAGGCTACGGTAAATGGCAAAGCTAGCACATCACAAGTCACACAGTTGTCTAATCAGATTACATCAACAATCACATCTAGTGGCGCTACAAATTATGTTTATGATCCGTTATTTTTAGATGGTTCTAAATCAAACTGGTATAACGACGGTAGTAATTTTTTCTATGTTTCTAACAATGCTGTCTCAGCTAAAGACGGCAGTGCTTCAATGGGAACTTTTCAAAAAAATATTGGCACTGCAGGAACTGTTACCTATAGAGTAATTAATAGTAAAAAGATGTTTTTCTCAAATGATGGTTCACAAACTATAACGGCGACTGCATGGGTTAAAATCTATTCAGAAACTGCTGGTGATGTCCGATTCTTTATTGATATCGCTACTTTTAGTAATGATAATCTTGCCGACTGGGCACGAGTAGAATTCAAAGATTCAAATCAAGTTTCAGCGACTACTGCGGCAATAGGTGTGTGGCAAAAGGTAACTGCTGTTTTTAAACCGACAAAAGCTTTCCAATATATTTCTTTGGGATTGTATACTGCATATCATGGAATTGGCTCAGCTCATGGGATGTTCTCACAACCAATGATGAGTATAGCCGGTGATATTCCCTTTACTGATAGAGAACCATCAGCATCACAAATTACCCAACTACAAGACAACATCAACCTCCGTGTGGTTAAAAATAACGTCATCAATCAAATCAACATTTCGACTGAGGGCGTCTTAATTGCCGGTCAGAAAGTTCACATCACGGGGACGACTACCATCGACGCCGCAGTGATAAAATCAGCAAATATCGCTAGCATTGCGGCAGATAAGATTACTACTGGGACACTAAATGCGGCCAACGTCAATGTGATTAACTTGAATGCTAGTCACATTACTACCGGTACTTTAACTGGTTCTAATTTGCAAATTAATCTTAATACTGGTGTCGTTACCTTTCAAAAAGGCCGTATTCACAATTCGACTAACACTCTTGATATTAATATCGACAGTGGGTATGTGTCGGTTGCCGATGCTTCGTCACGTGTACTACTAAAAGGCGGGTCAATACAATTTGTTGGACCGCAAATATTTGATTTACAAACTACACCTTATTTAAATATTACTAATACAGTTGCTGGAGCGTCATTTGCTGGAGCATCATTTATTGGACGCGATTATGCTTTGCTTACAAACTCAGCTAATTCTATGGATATATTTGATTTTGGATTTGGCGTTGAGACATTTAGTGGAATTTCTACAGGGAAATCCACTTTTGGTTGGCAGCCTACCAAGGTAGGCGGGGCAGAACGAGGAATTGTTATGTCCGGAGGGGCAAAAACAAAGTTCAATGGTTATGGCGCAGACAGTTCTCCTAAAATTTCGATTGGCGTTACAGATAGTTCAGGGACAAAATTTAATGGAAATAGAATTTTAATTTGGGGTGAATATGTTCACATTCCAAGTGCTTTTATCCACACAACCAGTAAATCATCAAATGTTTTTATCAGTGACGATGGCGCATTGGTACGGTCAACATCTGCATCCAAATACAAGACTAACATCGTGCGAGGGTTCTCAACAGATTACGGTGAGAAGCTTATTAATTTACCAACAGCAACATGGATTGATAAAGCTAGTCTTGAACGATATAGCGAAGACCCAACTCAGCCAATTCCTGAACTTAATTATGGGATGATTGCGGAAGATTTAGCCGCTGCTGGGGTAGAAAAATTAGTGGTTCGTAACGAGAACGGAGGTTTGGAAGGTATTCAGTATGACCGGATTGCTGTCGCATTACTACCACTAATTAAGAATATGAAAGAACAAATTGAAGAACTAAAACAAAAACTGGAGGCTTCATAAAATGAAATTCACAATTGAAAATCAATATATTAGCGGCGCAGTGGTTTTAATGCAGCAGCTACCACTGGCTGGCTACCAATCAATGGCTCGGACCCGCTTTATCCGGGTCTTAAAGGACCAAGTAAAGTCACTTGAAGACGCACGTAAAGATCTATTTGACGAGTTTGGCGAAAAGGATAAAGATGGCAAACTCATCGTTGAAAACGACAGCTACAAGCTTAAAGATGGTAAGTCAGATGAGTTCCAAGACGCATATACTAAGCTGATGACGGAAACTGGCGAAGTTGATAAGGCTACTTATACTGATCACAAAGCCGATATTCAAGATGTTTTAAAGAACTGCAAGCTAGAATTGTCAGGTGATGACGCCACTATTTATGCGGCTTTATGCGACGCTTTGGATGTAACTTTCGACGACAAAAAAGGAGATAAATAATCATGTTAAAAACAAATAAGTCTACTACTATTACAGGTCAATCAACTATCGACGGTCAGACAGTCATGAGCTTTAGTGCAAACCTTGGTCAAGATTCAAGTAGCAACAATTCGAACCAATCAGTCATTGACTACGCCTTATACGAAGCCAATAAAGCGGCCGTTCGTAAAGATGCGGCTGATTTCCAAGCCAAGGTTTACGATGAAGAAGACAAGCTAGCTAGTGACACTGATACGACCGAATAGGCGGTGATAGAATGTTTTATCACTTAAATAAAAATAGATTTTGGCTGTGGAAAGCTTTAGAAACGTACGGCTTGGGGATTTATTTCATCATCAAAAGTAATACGTTTCAGTTTCAGCCACCAAGGCCGACTTTATTAGACATTTTTGATGATCCACCAATTATTTTTATACTAGCGGTAGTGGGAACTTTTGCGCTAGTCTACACATTGTGGGACGTCAATTTATACTACTACAAACCAATCATGACCGGACTATTAACTTTTGTCTGGTTATTTTTTATGATTGCATTTGTGTTCCATGACTTTGAAACAGGTCAGTATTTAAGCTTTGAAAGTATGTACGCATTTTTTGTCTTGGGGTCAATGTTACATGAGATTTTATTTGGGGATGATTGATTTGAGTGACGCGGTTATCGTTGCCTTAATCACAGTGACCGGTTCAATCCTAGTCGCGTCCCTAACGCAGTTTGTATCAATTTATAACAGCAATAAGGTGAGTGGTGGCAACAATTTGAAAAAAGAGAATGAAGGACTGAAGAAACAGGTTGATGATTTGCAGGAAATCGTTGACTATTATCGGAAGAAGGAAAAGTAATGATGGAATTTATTCAACTGATTAATGGTGGCACAATTTTTTTGATTGCAGTCGCAACGTATTTAATCGTGTGGGGGGTCAAAATGAGCAAGTTAAGTAATCAATTCTTGCCGTTAGTAGCGCTAGTAATTGGGGCGTTGATTGGGTTCCTTGTTAGTACAGTTCAGGGCGATGTGACTTGGCTAGTAGGCCTGATTGATGGCATGGTAGCTGGTGCGGTCAGTGTCGGCGGTAACGAAGTATTCAAATCAATTACACATGTGCTAGATGGAGGTGTAGAATGATGAGCTTAAACGGTATTGATGTGGCGAGTTATCAAACAGGCCTGAATGTTGGTAAAGTCGCAGGTGATTTCGTCATTGTGAAAGTGACTGAAGGGACAGATTATACGAATCCGGCATGGAGCGGTCATGTTAAGCAGGCACTCGCGTCAGGCAAAAAACTAGGACTTTACCATTTTATCCGGAATGATAGTGATGTAAGAAAACAAGCTGACCATTTTCTGTCAAAGGTAAAGCCATACATCGGCAAAGCTGTTTTGATTCTCGATTTCGAAAATACGAGTGGTTCGACAATTCAAAATCAAACTGGCGTTGGGCTAGCAAAACAGTGGCTCGATTATGTTTATAGCCAGACTGGTGTACACTCGATTCTATATACGGGAATCAATTGTGAGAACGTATTGAATTGGGACACTGTCGTGAATGCCAATTACGGCCTGTGGATTGCACAGTATAATAATTACAATACGGTAGATGGATTTAATCCACGTGACCTTTATGGGTCACTGAAACATTGGAAGACTGCGACAATGTTTCAGTATACGAGTACTGGCCGTCTATCTGGTTGGAATGGTAATCTTGATTTCAGCGTGTTTTATGGGAATAAGGCTACCTGGGATAAGTATGCCAAGGCAACTAAGACAGCGGTACCTGCACTAAGCAAGCCTAAAACGGCTGTCCCTAAGTGGGTCAAGGAGAAAAAGACGTACACGCTCAAAACGGCCGTGAAGCTTCGGACCGCACCATCAATGGATGCGAGTGTGATTGCAGTTCTCTCTGCTGGCCAAACAGTTGACACGGATCAGGCCATCATTCAAGGAGGCTACCGCTGGGTACGTCAACCGCGGTCGGACGGATACGGTTATTTAGCAACTGGTCCCGCAAACGATTCACTAGCTTATGTAAAAAGCAATGTTTCTCACACGTAATACACAGTCGTTTCGGGCGACAGCTGGTGGGCGTGCTCAACAATTTAGTACTGATATGAATGATTTAGCTAAATTAAATGGTATGAGCATAGATTTTATAATTTATTCAAATGAAAAGTTGACTATTAAGTAGTGAATGTTAATGAACCTTACGCTAAGTATAATTTTTAGTGTAAGGTTTTTTATTTTGCTAAAATGTAGTCAGGGGTGTATACTTGTTTTGCTGATAAAATATCAGCACTAACTAATAATGGTTTGGAGGATGCTGTTATGACTGTACGAGGATATGTAATACGAATATGTAGACCAATGTCAAGTAGATTTAGAATCAGAAACTGAGGTGAATTATTATGATGTTATCCACAAAGATTGTTAAGTTAGGCAACTCGCAAGGTCTGCGGCTTCAAAAGTCGCTCCTCAAAGAGATTGGAATTGTTAACCCAATTAATACGCCAGTTCACATCTCTGTAGAGGATGGCAAAATTTTAATTACACCCGTGAAATCAGAATCCAAGATTGCACATAGATTTGATAATTTTGATTTAGAAAGTTATCGAAGAGTGAACAAACCTGTAGAGTACGATTGGGGAGAACCTGTAGGAAAAGAAATGTTTTAAATCTATTGCCTAATTATGCTGGTCACTATATAGATAATTGGGCGATAAAATTAAAGCATAGGGAGTTGTGTTAAAAATGCAACAAGATATTTTTTCAAAAGGTTCCATTATTAAATTTTCTTTTGATCCGACGGTTGGACATGAACAGGCGGGGTATCGGCCAGCAGTAGTTGTTTCTAATGAAGACTTCCAACGATACACAACACTGGTACGGGTTATGCCAATCTCAAATCGAGAAAATCTATTTCCATTGCATATTCCTTTGGATGGGCGTACCAAAACAACTGGCAGTATTTTCACCGAGCAGATGAAAACAATTGATCCGATTGGTCGTCATGCTAAATATGTGGAAAATTGTCCTATGGATAAAGTAGATTTAGCAAACGAGATGTTGGCTGAGTCTATAGAATAAAAAAAGTGATATTCAATTGAATATCACTTAATATATGTATGAGAAGATGATTCCCCTGACAAGGACATCTTCTCATATTTTTTTTTGAATTACAAGTAATAACGTAGTTTTAAGTTATATATAAATCCCCCGCCTAGGTATTTGTGTGCTTTTGTCGTCGCTGTAATCCCTTGGGGCACAAGGAGTTACAGCGACGTGGATTTTTTTGGTGCACTTTTAAGTGCACTAAATCATCAAAATTTGGTGCTTTTTCGTAAAAGTGCACCAAAAAGTGCACCATTATATCAATTAAAGCCGTTTTGAAGCAATTAGATTAAAACAAAAACGCCGTCAATTCAACGATTGACGACGCTCAAGGTTGGTACCGATAATCAATTTAAGGAGAGTACAGGATTTGAACCTGCGCGCCGGTATTAGCCGGTTCGCCGGATTTCGAGTCCGGTGCATTACCACTCTGCCAACTCTCCAAAAGGTACCTAAATAGTATAGCATAATTTTGATTCAGAACAAATATTTATTCAAAATTTCCAGCATTCGACAGATAATCATCAGACACTACTTTTATCATTTCAAAAAATTACTCGATTGGTATCGTATAGGTATCTTTGCTAAGGTTTTATACACTGTTCTGAACCACTAGTTTAGCCAAGTTTTAATCTTAATAATCTCTCAACAAAAACACACCTTTTAATTAATCTAAGATGTAAAATAAACTCAATAGCCATATTTGAGTCTTTATTTTTACGACGGATTTATAATTGAAGTGCAGTGTATCATGGAATGAACCGTTATTTGAAGTGCTTTCTGATCCATGAGTTATTGATTTTTTATATGTAGTAGTGCATCATTAAATGAAAACGTTCTCTTTGGAAATGAAGGGTGCCAATATGAATCGGAAAATACTAGTCGCAGTCCTCTCAATTTTGTTGATTCTTTATGGTTTTATTGGATTAACTCAAAGTCAATCTAAAACTGATATTCGGCAGGCACAGCGGGCAACGAGGGTTTCTTCACAACGTTATCAATTATTTACGGTACCGAAAGTTCCAACTTCTCAAAAAAATTATGGTCAATTGATTGCGGCATTGAATCATGCGGCTAAAAAAACGCATACAAATTATTTCAAAAGACAAATTAAATACGGATGGGTGATCAAAAACCAGCAAGTTAATTATAGCCAGTCGCTAACACAGGTCACTTTTCAGATTGCAGGGGTCAAGCCAACGACGATTTTGGCTAATATCAACCAACCACGTGCAAGAGTTACAAGCCGTCGTTACCTGCTAAAAAAGCCACGCCTAGGTTTCAAACTGACCATGGAACCAATCGAGCAGAGTGTTCGAAAAGATCAACGTGAAGGAGACTATTACTTAGAAAGCTCAGATTCAAAGACGTATCAGCGTTTCTTAAAACTGAGCGCCTACTATTTAAATCAAGAAACTCACGAGCAAACCACCAGTAAAGAGTTCAGACCAAGCAAACAGGATAAAGCTGTACCGCTAGTACTTGAAGCAACTGATTTATCAGGGTATCAAGTTACAATATTATGTTTCCTAGGTATCTTTATCATTATTTTACTACTTGATAGTAGTCAAATGATTGCGGCTTATCGCTTGAATGGATTTACTGTTTTTAAGATTTTTACTAGTTTTTTTAGCAAGATAATTATGGTTGCGATTGTCATATTGGGTGTAGAATTCGTGATAACGATGTTAATTGGTTGGAAAATTTCAATTTTAGAAATGGGTACGTTATTACTTGGATTAGTACCGATACTGATGATTGCTTGGTTGACTATCTGGGGGATGACGTCTTTATCTCTAACGAATCAAGTGCGACGCCGAAATTATAATCGTTGGACCTTTTTAGGGCTATATGTGGTCAAAGCATTTTTTATTGTGTACATGTTTTTAGGTCTAATTCCATTGTTACAAGTTGCGACTGGTTCCTATAATGTTCTTAAAGGGCATACGGAGGCTTCAATGGTGGGAAACCAGTATGCGGTCTTTTATCCCCATGTCACGGGCAATGATTTTGTTGCGGGTAATATCACCTGGGCAGAATTAAATCAATTGGATACGACAATGTACACTGCTATTAATAAGCGAGGTGGCCTATTTTTTAATGATGACAGCATTTATCAAGCAATTCCTAAGTGCTATCAGTATCTATCAGTTAATCCTAATTATTTGCGCCAATATCCACTTTATGACACGGCAGGTCAGCGAATTACCATCGCCGAAAACACGTCTTCAATTTGGATGTTGATGCCAACTACAGCTAAGCCATTGACAACAAAAATGGTTGCCAGTATCAAAACAAATTTTGTTTATGACTTCGGGTATCGGCCCGCTGTAAAGGTCGTTTATTATCCTGCTAACCAAGCATTGGTTGATTTAACCAATGGCAAAACAATCAAAGCATGGCCGATGTTAATTAGCACACAAAATAATACTGGCAGTGCCTATCGTTCTGTGATGAACGGTCAAGGTGCTAGGGATGGTTTAAAAGTACCGGTTAAAGGTAATGTACGTAAAACCTATATGTCTCTTAGGCCGATTTTGGTTAAAAATAATTATTTGGATAACTATCCACAGCTGGTTAAGTTGAATGATTTACCGATGGAAGACTTAAAGATGGCCGTTGGTAACCTGCTTCACAACAGCGTGGCAGTGACGATTAGTGCGATTGTCACGTTCTTTCTAACTGGCTATATCACATTACTCTATTTCAAAGTTAATAAAAATTCGCTGACAATTAAACTTGTCAACGGCTATAGTTTGTTTAAAACATATCATCCCTTAATGATAATGCTAATGACCCAGGCAGGTGTAATGAGTTATCTAACAGTTAGCCAGCATCAAAACAATTTCTATTATTGGGCGCTAACCGGTTTGATAACAATTGTTGAGTTTGGCATCGTTTGTTTAACAGTTAAAAGATTAGAGCGTCAGAATATGAAGGAGCTTTTAAATGACAAATAAACCAACCGCAGTTGAAATGACGCACGTTAATAAGCATTATCGAGAGCGGGTTCTCTTCGACGACTTGAACTTGTCAATTAATGCCTATGAATTGACAACTATTTTTGGTAAAAGTGGTGCCGGTAAGTCAACGATTTTGAATATGATTGGTCTGTTGGAGTCAGTGGATGCTGGACAATTGAAGTTGTTTGGTCAAGTAGCGCCTAGCAGCCGGTCAACAGCCGCATTACGATTACGTCGAACTAAAATCAGTTACCTTTTCCAGAATTTTGGCTTGATTGATGATGGCACAGTTAGTCAAAACTTGGATATTGGCCTAGCTTATGTCAAGGCGAATCGAGCGGAAAAACGAAAACTTAAGGTGCAGGCTTTGCAAGATGTTCAACTGAATTGTCACCTTAAAACCAAAATTTATACGCTCTCTGGTGGTGAACAACAACGAGTGGCCGTGGCACGGCTACTCTTGAAGCCAGCAGACTTAATTTTAGCTGATGAACCAACTGGTGCTTTAGATTCAGAGAATCGAGAGATTTTAGGCCAATTACTCGTAAAATTACGTGAACAAGGTAAGACAGTTGTGGTTGTTTCACACGATCATTATTTTGAACAAATTAGCGACCGAATTATTGATTTAGCAGCTTTCTGATCTATGGAAATGATGTCTTTGCAAGACGTACAAACGCTTAACCATCATGAGCGATAAGTTATTTGACTTAGACCTAACTGTAAGAGTTATCCTGGTTATGAAAGGACTGATTATATGAAAAGTGAACTTGAGAAACTTAAAGCAGGAGATTGGTATGATTTTTCTGATCCAGAAGTTGCGGCACGTAAGGCCAGAGCTGCTAAGTTATGTCAGGAATTTAATGTGATCTCTGCAACGGAACCGGCTAAACAAGTGCAAAAGATACAGGCTATTTTAGGTTCCTATGGTGCTCGTTTGTCGGTGCAAGCGCCATTTAATTGTGATTATGGAAAAAATATTCGAGTAGGACATGATTTTTTAAGCAATTATAATCTAACGGTTTTGGATATGGCTCCAGTTACGATTGGCAATAATGTCATGATTGGTCCTAACGTTGGCATATATACAGTTAATCATCCGTTAACGGCGGCTGGTCGTCGACAATATCTAGCACAAGCTAGTCCAATTACGATTGGTAATGATGTCTGGATGGGTGGTAGCGTGACAATTCTGCCAGGAGTGACAATTGGTAACAATGTGGTACTTGCTGCGGGGGCTGTCGTAACTAAGGATGTGCCAGATAATGTTATTGTTGCCGGTGTGCCAGCTAAGGTAATAAAATCCCTAGAAGCTTAAACGGGGAATTAACTGCTAGTCCAGTTAATCATATTAGTTGTGGCCAGCTTTGATTCTAAATTAAGTTATTTTGCTACGGATAAAGCTAACATGGTATGCTATAAATGATGAGAGCGTAAGTTACTGGGGAATTTAATTCAATAACCCGAAGTCACTAGTATGCGCTGAGTTAACCATTTAATTTTAGAGGTGTAAGATGACAAAGAATCGTTTAGAGGCATTTTTCGACGCTGTGATTGCTATTGTAATCACGATTTTAGTATTAGAACTTAAATTACCAGCGCAACATAGTTGGCATGGCATCGCCCAAATGGGGCCGGCTTTTTTAGCGTATTTGATTAGTTTTATTTTGCTAGCTAATATTTGGGTCAATCATCATCGATTATTTCAAGCCGTTAAAAAAATTGATAATCGGGTTTTGTGGGCTAGTATGAATATGTTGTTGTGGATTTCGTTAGTACCAGCAACCACGGCTTGGTTTGGGACGAATCTATTTTCGGTGCCAGCAGCATTCCTGTATTCAATTGTGATTGCGCTATTTAATATCTCATTTATCATTTTAACGGCAACCTTGGTGCGAGCTAATGCAGAAAATACCATATTAATACGTGCGGCGGCTGATAATCGTAAAATTAACCGTTGGTCGTTAGTGAATAATGTGATTAATTTGGTGATTTTATGGTTTTGGCCGCCATTTGCCTTGATTTCAACGATTATTAATTCGCTAATGTGGGTTAAACTCCATGGTAAAGCGTAAGTAAGTGTGGTATTCTAATGAAGAGGTAGTCACGTATCTCGTTTTAATTCAGAAGCTGATGGTTCAGCTTCTCCAAGAAGACATCCCAGTTTACTGGGGTGTCTTTTTTTATGTTCCAGTCATTTCAAATCAACCTGTTTTCGAGTAAAATGAAAGCATGGGTAAGTGAGCGTATGGATTTTGTTGAATTAGTCACGATTAACTTACAGCATACGCCGCTAGGGACTCGTTATCAGTTACCTAAACGGCACAATTTAGGATGAGGAGCAAGGCTATTATCGATATCCCAATGATAACCGCGATTTTGATGATACCGTTTTTGGGGTAGCTTCAACTTGGGCTACGTCAGCAATTTTAGTAATATTTCACCACGAATCAACCCAAGCGTTTGCGTGTTACAAAAACGGTAGCAATCCAGATTTCAAACGACTTGGATAAGTAATCAATCCCTAAAGATTGTAACTAACAAAATGGAGGTATAACATGGAAATTGGAATTGATAAGTTGCATTTCGCAACGTCACACTTGTATGTAGATATGGCCGAATTAGCGGCCGCTCGTAATGAAGCTCCTGATAAATATTTGATTGGGATTGGGCAGGCCAAAATGGCGGTTATCCCCCAAGTCAGGATGCGGTTACCTTGGCAGCTAACGCGGCGTATCCGATGTTGACAGCGGCTGACATTGATGCGATTGATTTACTAATTGTTGCGACTGAATCGGGAGTAGATAATTCTAAGGCGGCAGCAATCTATGTGGCACAGTTGTTAGGGCTTAAAAGACGGGTACGCACGATTGAATTAAAAGAAGCGTGTTATGCCGCCACTGCTGGTGTTCAGTTTGCACGAGATCATGTGCAGGTGCATCCAGATAAGAAAGTACTAGTAATCGGCACGGATGTGGCCCGTTATGGCTTACATACAGCTGGCGAGCCGACGCAAGGTGGCGGGGCAGTTGCGATGTTGATTAGTGCCAATCCGCAAGTGTTGGCTTTAAATGATGACGCGGTTGCCTTGAGCCAAGATGTCATGGACTTTTGGCGGCCGTTGTATCATACCGAGGCGTTAGTTGATGGTAAATATTCATCAAATATTTACATTGATTACTTTCAAGATGTCTTTAAAACTCATTTAACAGAACAGCAACGAACTTTGGCTGATTTTAAGGCATTAACATTTCATTTGCCATATACAAAAATGGGTATCAAGGCGTTACGGTCAGTGCTGCCTTTGGCGGATGCAACACAACAAGCCGCCTTATTAACCCATTTTGAGGCTGCTCGAGCTTTAAATCGACAAGTGGGTAACCTGTATACCGGGTCCCTATATTTAAGTCTATTGTCTTTGTTAGTATCAGATGCCAATTTGCAAGCTGATGACTTAATTGGGCTCTTTAGCTATGGTTCAGGTGCTGAAGGTGAATTCTATACTGGTCGGTTGCAGGCCAATTACCAACATGGTTTAGATTTAGGATTGCCCCAACGATTGGCTCGGCGGCAACGGGTGGCTGTTGCGACATATGAGGACCTGTTTACACATCAATTACAATGGCAAGCTGCGGATCAGACTATCGATTATGCAACTGATCCACATCGCTTTGTCTTAACCGGTCAGAAACAAGAGCAACGACAATATCGTGATCAACGGGTTTAAAAAAACATCATTGTAGTTAGCAATAACTGGCTACAATGATGTTTTTACTTATTTTTGTAATTGATTAATAATGATTTTGCCGTCTTTAACACTCAATAGGGTATTATCAGGTTGTTCTGGTTGCATGAGACGAATAGTATAACCTGCTGCTAAGTTTTTTTGAATTGAACTCGAGAGTGTTTGAAAATTTGTCGTAATCGTTGTCCGAGCTTTTTGGTTTTTATCCGGATATTTTTGAATTGTTTTTAATGATTGAACGTAGTCTTTATTTGTTGGGTTGACGGTAAAGGTTTTTGTTGTTCGGTCTAAAGTGACAGTACCAATCGTATGATAATTTGATTTTAATTGTTTGAGAATGTTGTTTTCTTTCAGTTTAATCGTAGCCGCCGCTTTTTTAGTGGTGTCTTCATTAAAAACGGCATGTGACGAACTGAGTTTTGCTGAGCTCTGACTAGCTGACGAATTTGATTGGGCGGCGGTAGCTTGATTGTGGGACCAAAATGGTAGCTTATAAACAGCATAACCAATTGTGAGAGCACTAATTACGGCGATGATTGCAAAGGTTTTCCAACCACCGCCAGTTTGACGAGCGGCAAAGATTGAAAAGATGGCCATTGTGAAAACTAGCAAGCCAATAATGGCTAGAAATAACATGTCAACAACTCCCTGTATAAAATTAGTGTAACCATTATACCATTCAACCAGCGTTCAACCCATTAAGATTAGATCAGCTGAGAAAAAAATCAGCATTAATATTAAATAAGTTAGTAAGCAACTTGAGGGGGAAACAGCATGCCAGATTTATTTTTACCGGTTCAACCGGCGAATCAAGCAGCGATGGCGGGCTATATGCGACATCAATTCAAATTTTTAGGTGTGCGAGCGAGTGAACGACGGCAATTAACGCAGCCATATCTTAAAGCTAGTCAAACATTGACATCAACTGAGCTACAGGATTGGCTAGTATTTTATTATGAGCAACCTTTTCGAGAGTATCACTATGTTGCGATTGATTTGGCTTTAGCAAATGTACGTCGCTTAACACCAAGTCAGTATGAGTGGTGTAGGCAACAGGTGACACACAATGCCTGGTGGGATAGCGTTGATAGCTGGCGTAAGTTGTTGGCGACTTACATTGAGCAACAGCAGGCATTGCCAGAATTGGGGCCAGCATATATACAAGCATCAGATTTTTGGCTTCGGCGGGTAGGTATTATCCTACAATTGGGACGCCGTCAAATGACCGATCAGGCCTATTTGACGACGGCGATTCTAACTAATCGAACTGATGATGAATTTTTTATTCAAAAAGCGATTGGTTGGGCATTGCGAGATTATAGCAAAACCAATCCGGCTTGGGTGACGCAATTTATTGCGGCACACGCATTATCACCACTAGTGATACGTGAAGGCAGTAAATATTTACCCAAATAAAAGACCGGCAACCAACGTCACCGGTCGATAAAAGCTTATTGATAGAGCATGTCGCGATATAATCCAACTACTTTACCCAAGACAGCAACGTTGGTTAAAATAATTGGTGCCATCGCATCATTTTCTGGTTGTAGCCGATAATGATCAGCTTCTTTAAAGAATCGTTTGCAAGTAGCTTCATTTTCGTCGGTCATTGCAATGATAATGTCTCCATTGTCGGCGGCTGTTTGCCGGCGCACGATGACTTGGTCACCGTTTAAGATGCCGATGTTAATCATACTTTCACCACGAATGGTGAGCATGAATAAATCGCCACCGAAAGTTTCCAAATCTTTTGGAATTGGGAAATAGTCAGTCGCTTCCTGAACCGCCAAGATTGGTTGTCCAGCGGCCACTGTGCCAAGCATTGGAATTTGATGGGGGGTGGTTTCGACCCCTAAAGCTTCAAAACCAGCTGCGGTTACTTCAATGGCACGTGGCTTTGTGGGATCTTTTTCAATTAACCCTTTTTTCTCCAACCGAGAAATGTGACCATGGACCGTTGATGTTGAAGATAGTGACACGGCTTCGCCAATTTCGCGGACAGTTGGCGGATAACCTTTTTCATTGACGCGTTCATAAATAAAACGTAGAACGGCCATTTGTTTGCTTTCTGATGTTTTACTCATCTTGGCACCTCATTTTTTATTTTCATAGTTATTATGTCAATTGTAGCATAGCTTTTAGTGGCTTTCAAACAAATGTTCGGTTGACAAACCCTGAGAATTGATTTAAGGTCAAAAATCGTGTATTCTATTCTTGCTTTTGAAAGGAGTGAGTGGATTGATTTCAAAAGAGCTACTTGCCCGGATTAATGAATTGGCACACAAAGCCAAGGCAGAAGGGTTAACTGAGCTGGAAGCGGCTGAACGCCAAGAATTACGTGAAAAATATTTAAAAGAATTTCGGGCCGGATTCCGGCAACAAGTTGAAATGTTACAAGTTTATGATAAAGATGGTCAAGAAGTGACTCCTGAAAAGGTTCGCCAGGTTCAACGTGATCGGGGCTTACGCGACGATTAAGCGCTTCAAGGAAGATTTGTCAATTGACAAATTTTCCTTTTCTTTTATAAGTAATTTGTGTAGACTAGTTTAATGAATACGGTAATAAAGGAGGGGAATGACTGTGTCTACTGGTATTTGGATCTTAATCGTGCTTGTTGGTGTTTTAGTTGGGATTACTGGTGGTTTCTTTGGTGCGCGGCACTACATGCAAAACTACTTAAAACAAAATCCACCAATTAGTGAAGAAATGTTGCGCAGCATGATGATGCAAATGGGTCAACGCCCATCCGAAAAGAAATTGCATCAAATGCTTAACTCAATGAAGGCTTCGGCTAAAAATGACAGCAAATAAGTGCTAATAAAAAACACGCCTTAGTTGGCGTGTTTTTTTTCGGCTGGATCGATGTAATGAAAATTTGGATTAATTTTTTTATCGAGGTCATCAAAAGCGGTAAGCATTTGAGTTTCGATTTGCTTCTGACCAGCTTCATCAAGCTTTAACTTACGATCAACATAGATGGGCTTGCCAAAGCGGACCGTGATGCGACGCCGACTAAACAAACGTCCGAAAGTTAATGGTCCTTGATAGACCGTGGGAATGAGGGGGACACCAGCCATTTTAGCAATGACGGTTGCGCCACCTTTGAGTTCCTGAGAATGCCGAGTCCCAGAAGGAAACATGATTAACGATAGTTGACCACTACGTAGAAATTTGACCGGGGTTTTAATCGCTGATGGTCCTGGATGTTGGCGATTGACAGGAAACGCATTGGCCTTAGTTAAAATTGTGCGTAAAATCGGATTTTTAAAAAGTTCTTCTTTAGCCATGAAGCTAAATTGCATGGGGCTACCCGCTAGTGCATATAACAACGGGTCAAACCATGAGCGGTGGGGCCCAACTAGAATATAGGCACCTTGCGGTAAGTTTTCGCGACCTTGGTAGTGGGTATTGCCATTAATGATGGCAACTAACCCCCGTACCAGTCCCCGCATAAATGAATAAAACATCGCAAACTTCCTTTCGATTGGTTATTGGTCATAGTATGACCAATAATCTTAATTTCTGCAAGCAAATTATGGTATGCTGACACTGATATTTTTTTGAAAGTAGGCTATTTGGATGACGACGGTCCCATTACGCGCTGATGAGCGCATTGATCAATTATATAGTAAAGATATTCAAATTATTCAAAGTTCACAAGTGTTTTCTTTTTCATTAGATGCGGTTTTACTGGGGGCTTTTGCGCAAGTACCGCGTAGTGCTAAAACGCTGACAGTTGATTTGTGCGCTGGCAATGGTGCGGTGGGCTTATTTGTGAGTCAACAAACTAACGGTGCAATCGTTGAAGTTGAATTGCAACCCCGACTTGCGGATATGGCACAGCGGAGTATTGAACTGAACCAACTCACTGATCGCATGACAGTGTTGAATCAGGATTTATTGACAGTGACGACAAAAATCGCCAAAGATTCAGTTGATGTGGTATTATGCAATCCACCGTACTTTAAAGATCAGCCTCAAAGTCAAAAGAATCCCAATCCACATTTAGCAATTGCCCGCCATGAAATTTCAGCTAATTTGGATCAAATTTTAATGGTGACTAGTGGCTTACTTAAAATGACGGGCAAAGCGTATTTTGTACATCGGCCAGATCGGCTAGATGAGTTATTCCAAGCAATGGCGCAGCATCGATTAGCACCGAAACGAATTCGTTTTGTACATCCTAAGGCTGATCGTGAAGCTAATATGGTGTTAGTTGAAATGATTAAGGATGGCCGTTCAAATGGCGTTCGAATCTTGCCACCAGTAGTTGTTTACCAAGCAGACGGGACGTATGGAGACGAGGTGCGGCAGTTACTTTATGGCAACTAAAGTTTACTATTTTTATGTATTGTTGTGTGCAGATCAAACGTTGTACGGGGGCTTTACTGATGATTTGGAGCGCCGGTTAGCGACGCATAATGCAGGCAAAGGGGCTAAATACACCCGGGCCAAAACACGCCGTCCGTTAAAAATGATCTATCACGAGTGTTTTGCAGATAAGTCGTCAGCTTTAAAGGCTGAATATGCGTTTAAACATCAACCTAGAATGGCTAAGTTACGGTATTTAGCAGCACATGGTGTGGAAATTTAACAAAGTTTTCATAAATAGTCATTCTATTTCTGACATTTACTGTTATAATATTTAATGTATCAATATATAGGAGGAATTTTTGTAATGAAAATTATTGCATATGCTGTACGTGATGACGAACGTCCATTCTTTAAGACTTGGATGGAAGAACATCCCGATGTTGAAGTTAAGTTAGTCCCAGACTTACTTGACGAAAAGACTGCCGAATTGGCTAAGGGCTTTGATGGTGCCGATGTATACCAACAAAAGGATTACACCGCTGCTGTTTTAACTAAGTTAGCTGACGAAGGCGTTAAGAACATCTCACTTCGTAACGTTGGGGTTGACAATGTCGACGTCCCAACTGTTAAGGAACGTGGCTTAAACATCTCTAACGTACCTGCATATTCACCAAGTGCCATTGCTGAATTATCAGTTACCCAATTGATGCAATTACTACGTCAAACCCCTAAGTTCAACAAGAAGTTAGCTAACCAAGACTTCCGTTGGGCACCAAACATCAGCAAGGAATTAAACACCTTGACTGTTGGGGTTATCGGTACTGGCCGGATTGGTCGCGCCGCAATTGACATCTTCAAAGGCTTCGGTGCCAAGGTTATCGGTTACGATGTTTATCGTAATGCTGAACTTGACAAAGAAGGGATGTACGTTGACACTTTGGACGAATTATACGCCCAAGCTGACGTTATTACGTTACATGTTCCAGCTTTGAAGGATAACTATCACATGTTAAATGCTGATGCCTTCGGCAAGATGAAAGATGGTGCTTACATCTTGAACTTTGCTCGTGGGACCCTTATCGATTCAGAAGATTTGATCAAGGCTTTAGATAGTGGCAAAGTTGCCGGTGCTGCTCTTGACACTTATGAATATGAAACTAAGATCTTTAACAAAGACCTTGAAGGTCAAACGATTGATGACAAGGTCTTCATGAACTTGTTCAACCGCGACAACGTTTTGATTACACCACATACAGCTTTCTATACTGAAACTGCTGTTCATAACATGGTGCATATCTCAATGGATAACAACAAACAATTCATCGAAACTGGTAAAGCTGATACGCAAGTTAAGTTTGACTAAGCTCGTTTGAAGATGAAAACGTTCGAATCTTTGGATTCGGACGTTTTTTACATAGAAGAAGTCGCTTTAATGAAATAAGTTGAAAAAAAGAACCTGGCAAATTTGCCAAGGTTCTAAGTAAGGTGTTTAAACTGTCGCAGCTTGTGCTAGCGCTAATAATAACTCGGCGAGCTCAGCTGGACTTTGAATGATTTGGTCAGGAATAACATTGGGCTGGGCTTGTAGATTTAGTCGATGGTTAAACCAGAATGTCTGCCAACCAGCGTGTTTAGCGCTGGTCATATCTAAAGCGATGTTGTCACCGACGTAGGCCGCTTGGTTAGCTTTAATACCTGCTTGGTGGGCCCAAGTTGTGAAAATTGAAGGGTCTGGTTTAGCAATACCGAGCTCTTCTGAAATAAAAATATTATCTGGATGAACATAACGTTCAATTTGTAATTGGTGTAACTTTTCCCGTTGTGTGTTGGCCGGACCATTAGCAATGATACCAATTTGAAAACAGTGACTTAGTTTTTCAAGCGCTGGTGCTAATTCCGGGAAAAATTGAATTTCCTTGAGTGCTTGTTGATAAGCTATTTCAAATTGGATAGCCTTGTCAGTTTTGATTTTTTCCGTTGTGAAGGTAGCCAGCGCATGCCGTAAACGGGCCGTTTGCCAAGCTTCCAGGGTTAAATCATGAGTCGTGACTTGATTAAAGGTTCGATCAGTAAAGTCGCGAAAACGGTTAAAAATTTGTGCCAGGTCAGTGGGCGTCACCAGTGTTTCGAGGGTCTTGGTGAGAGCCATACCAAATGGCGATTTCTGATCATAGAGCGTATCGTCTATGTCAAAAACAATGGCTTTGATCATGTTATAATTGAGCCTCCTATGCGAGATAGTATTCTAACATATAAATTTAAATTAACAAATACCGATTAAAGTTATTGCAAGCATCGCGTATTTTCGGTATACTAGTTTTCGGTGTTAAAACCAATTCACACTCGTAGTGATGACCCGGTAGTGCTCATTGAGTCCCGTGGTCAGTTGAGCTATGAGGAGGATCAAAACTAATTTTTTGGAGGCACATTATATTATGGCTGTTATTTCTATGAAACAATTGCTTGAAGCCGGTGTCCATTTCGGTCACCAAACTCGTCGTTGGAACCCAAAGATGAAACCATACATCTTTACGGAACGTAACGGAATCTACATCATTGACTTACAAAAGACGGTTAAGATGATTGATTCAGCTTACAACTTCGTTAAAGATACCGCTGCTGATGATGGCGTTATTTTGTTTGTTGGGACTAAGAAGCAAGCCCAAGATTCAATCGAAGAAGAAGCTACCCGTGCTGGTCAATACTACGTTAACCATCGTTGGTTAGGTGGGACTTTGACTAACTGGAATACCATCCAAACTCGAATCAAGCGCCTTAAAGATTTGAAGAAGATGGAAGAAGACGGGACTTTTGATCGTTTGCCTAAGAAGGAAGTTTCATTATTGATGAAACAACGGGCAAAGCTTGAGAAGTTCTTGGGCGGTATCGAAGATATGCCTCGGATTCCAGATGCTATCTTTATTGTTGATCCTCGTAAGGAACAAATTGCGGTTAAGGAAGCTCAAAAGTTAAACATTCCAATCGTAGCGATGGTTGATACTAATACTGATCCTGACGATATTGATGTTATCATCCCATCAAATGACGACGCTATTCGTGCTGTTCGTTTGATTACTTCTAAAGTGGCTGATGCCATTATTGAAGGTCGTCAAGGTGAAGACGAAGACGTTACTGAAGCCTCTTTCAAGGGCGACAAGGATGCTAAAAAGTCAGTTGACTCTTTAGAAGACATCGTTGAAGCTGTTGAAGGTGACAACACTAAGTCTGACAATAAATAATTGAAATAATTAGGCTGTCTAAAAAATCGCGGACCTCATCGGCCTGATTTTGTGGGCAGCCTTTTATAAAAAAATCAAACGTACTCAAAGGAGAGTAAACTATGGCAAAGATTTCAGCAGCACAAGTTAAAGAACTCCGTGACAAAACGGGTGTTGGTATGATGGATGCTAAAAAGGCATTAGTTGAAACTGAAGGCGACATGCAAAAGGCCGTTGATGTTTTACGTGAAAAGGGCGTTGCTAAGGCTGAAAAGAAGAGTGGCCGTGTTGCCGCTGAAGGAATGGCTGTTGTTGCGATTCATGATGACCACGCTGCCATCGTGGAAGTTAACTCAGAAACTGACTTTGTTGCCTCAAGCGACCAATTCAAAGACTTAGTTGATATCGTTGCTGACCAAATTGCTTTAGAAGCACCCGCATCTGTTGAAGACGCTTTGACTCTAAAGACAACTAAGGGCACGATCAATGATGCAATCATCGAAACGAGTCAAGTAACTGGTGAAAAGATCAGCTTACGTCGTTTCAAAGTGATCGAAAAGAGTGCAGACCAAAACTTTGGCGCTTACTTGCATAATGGCGGCCAAATTGGGGTTCTAGTAGTCTTAGATGGTGCTGATGCTGAGACCGCTAAGGATGTTGCAATGCACGTTGCTGCTATTAACCCAGAATACGTTTCTCGGGCTGAAGTTCCTAGCGAAACCTTAGCACACGAAAAAGAAGTTTTGGTTAAAGAAGCCCAAAATGAAGGTAAACCTGAAAAAATCATCGAAAAGATGGTTGAAGGTCGTTTGAACAAATGGCTTTCAGAAATCAGCTTAGATGATCAAGAATTTGTTAAGGATTCTGACCAAACAGTTGCCCACTACGTTGAATCAAAGGGTGGCAAGGTTAATACCTTTGTTCGCTTTGAAGTCGGCGAAGGCATCGAAAAACAAACTGGTAGCTTCGTTGATGAAGTTATGAGTCAAATCAAAGACTAACTGTCGATTTTTCGACTTTACTAATGGGGATTGCGACAAAACATTGTTTTGTGGCGATCCCTTTTTAGCAAAATCAGCGGCTAATTACGGCTTTGCTATAATGGTTATTAATATTATGGTAGAATAGTTACAGATAATCTTGAGGAGGACAAAACGATGTCGGAAGTTAAATATAAGCGAGTAATCCTAAAGTTGAGTGGTGAAGCTTTAGCCGGTGAAAAAGGGTTTGGAATTAACCCACCGGTAATTAAGACTGTTGCTGAAGAACTGAAGGATGTTTATGATATGGGTGTTCAGATTGCCATCGTGGTTGGCGGTGGTAATATGTGGCGTGGTGAAGCCGGTGCTCAAATGGGCATGGAACGTGCGCAAGCTGATTATATCGGTATGTTAGCAACTATCATGAACGCTTTGGCGTTACAAGATAACCTAGAATCAATCGGCGTGCCGACGCGCGTTCAGACTTCGATTGAAATGCGTCAAATTGCAGAACCTTATATTCGGCGCAAAGCGATGCGACATTTAGAAAAACGGCGGATTGTCATCTTTGCGGGTGGCACGGGTAGTCCTTACTTTTCAACGGATACGACGGCCGCTTTACGAGCAGCTGAAATCAACGCTGATGCCATTTTGATGGCTAAAAATGGGGTTGATGGGGTTTATTCAGCTGATCCTAATAAAGATGCGAGCGCCGTTAAATTCGATAAGTTAACTCATCTTGATATTATCAATAAAGGCTTACAAGTGATGGATACTACGGCTAGCTCATTATCAATGGATAATGATATTCCAGTCGTAGTCTTTAACTTGAACGAGCCAGGCAATATTCGCAAAGTTGTTGCTGGTGAACACATCGGCACAACCGTCAGGGGGAAATAACATGGCAGTCACAGAACCAATCTTAAAAGAAGCACAAAGCAACATGAAAAAGGCCGAAGTTGCCTTACAACGTGAATTAGGTAATATTCGTGCAGGTCGCGCAAATGCATCTTTATTAAGCCGCGTTTCAGCAGATTATTACGGTACTCTAACCCCATTGAATCAAATGGCTTCAATTACCGTCCCAGAACCACGGGTCTTAATGGTAACCCCATTCGATAAAACGGCTTTAAAAGAAATTGAAAAAGCTATTTTGGCTTCTGATTTAGGTATCAGTCCTGCTAATGATGGTTCGGCAATTCGGTTAGTGATTCCACAATTAACTGAAGAACGTCGTAAAGAATTGGCGAAGGATGTTAAAGCCGAAGGTGAACGTGGTAAGGTTGCCGTTCGAAATGCGCGTCGCGATGCGATGGACGCTTTAAAACGTGGCCATAAAGCGGGTCAATTTACGGATGATCAATTACATGAACTTGAAGACCAAGCGCAAAAATTGACAAATACTGCTGGTAAAGCAGTGGAATCAATCGTTGCTGACAAGGAAAAAGAAATTCTTGAAGGCTAATAAAGCTTGTAGATTTATTAAGGCTTGAAGAAATTCAAGCCTTTTTTTGTTGACTAATAGTTTAATCGGTCTTTTTTTGGTAAAATAGTGCTTGGTTAAGCTTTTTTTGGAGGTGCAATTTGTTCGCTTTTTTAAATAAGAATAATGCAACGACTGCGGCCGCGGTGGAACTTGATCCTAAACGGATTCCGGCACACGTTGCGATTATCATGGATGGTAATGGTCGTTGGGCCAAAGCACGGCATTTACCGCGAATTGCTGGGCATAAAGAAGGTATGAATACGGTTAAGACAATCACGATTGCGGCGAGTGACCTCGGGGTCAAGGTGTTAACCTTGTATGCCTTTTCAACTGAGAACTGGAAGCGACCAAAGGCTGAGGTTAATTATTTAATGCAGCTACCGGTGAACTTTTTTGATACATTTGTACCAGATTTGGTTAAGAATAACGTTCGGGTGCAAGTGATGGGCTATACGGATCAGTTGCCAGCCGCAACCCAAAAGGCGGTTAACAAAGCGATTGCAGATACCCAAGCCTGTGATGGTATGGTACTAAACTTTGCTTTAAACTATGGCTCACGAGCTGAAATGATCACAGGAATCCAAGCACTTGCCCAACAAGTTGCTGACGGGCACCTTGCAGTTGACGCGATTGATGAGACGGCAGTTGACCAAGCTTTAATGACTGCTCAGTTGGCACCGTATAATGATCCGGATTTATTGATTCGGACCAGTGGTGAAGAACGAATCTCCAACTTTTTGCTATGGCAGATTGCTTATAGTGAACTGGTCTTTACGGATGTAAAATGGCCAGACTTTTCAGCGACAACTTTACAGGCTTGTATTGCTGACTTCCAACGGCGGGATCGCCGGTTTGGCGGGTTGTCGGATCAAAAATAAAAAGGGGTTTTAAGTTATGAGACAACGGGTCATTACGGCTGTAATTGCGTTAATTCTATTTATACCAGTGATTTTTGTAGGTGGCATTACCCTCGATATTGTCGCAATGTTATTAGGCGCGATTGCCATGAGCGAGTTATTAATCATGCGAAAGAAGTTATTGATTTCGTTTGAAGCGTTAATCAGTATGTTGGCCGTTATGATTGAGATTGCACCTAATCAGTGGTTTAATGGGTTGCCAGATCAGTTAAACAAAGCGTACGTCGTTTATTTTCTCATTATTTTATTATTGTTACGGACAGTTTGGTCGCGTAATCGGTTTTCATTTGATGATGCGGGGATGCTGACCCTAGGTGTTTTCTATATCGGAATGGGCTTTAATTACTTTACTGCTGCTCGTGGTGTTAACGTGGAAATGCTTCTCTATCTGTTATTCATCGTTTGGGCGACTGATAGTGGTGCATATTCAGTTGGCCGAAAATTAGGTCAACATAAAGTAACACCAATTAGTCCAAATAAAACCTGGGAAGGCTGCATTGGTGGTAGTCTGATTGGTGTTGTGATTGGGATGGCTTTTGCCCTCTGGTTCCAAGTGGGATATACCAATTGGCTTAGTATGTTAGCAATCACGATTATCTTATCAATTGTTGGTCAATTCGGTGATTTAGTCGAATCTGCGTTGAAACGCTACTATGGTGTGAAGGATTCTGGTAAAATTTTACCAGGACACGGTGGTATTTTAGACCGGTTCGATAGTATGTTGCTGGTCTTCCCAATTGCACATTTATTTGGTCTCTTTTAAGGCTGGCAGTTCCCCGGATTAGGTGGGAGAAAGGAACGTTAATTTGATAGTTACGATTATTACGTTCATTATCGTTTTTGGGATTCTCGTTATTGTCCATGAGTTTGGACATTTCTTTTTTGCCAAACGAGCCGGAATTTTAGTGCGCGAATTCTCAGTCGGTATGGGGCCTAAGATTGTGGCCATGCGACGGCATGCAACTACCTATACGTTACGCTTATTACCCATTGGTGGTTATGTACGGATGGCTGGTGTTGCCGATGATGAGGATGAAGAACTGAAGCCTGGTACGCCGGTTAGTTTACAAATTGGCGCTGATGGGTTAGTTCATTCCATTAATGCTAGTAAGAAAACAACTTTATTTAATGGAATTCCCATGTCGGTTACGGCGACAGACTTAGAAAAAGAACTTTGGATTGAAGGCTATGAAAATGGCGATGAAACTGCGGTTAAACGTTATCAAGTGCAACATGATGCGACTATTGTCGAACATGACGGGACTGAAGTTCAGATTGCACCGGTAGATGTCCAGTTTCAATCAGCTAAGTTATGGCAGCGAATGCTCACTAATTTTGCTGGTCCGATGAATAATTTCATTTTAGCCATCATCACGTTTGCTATCTTAGCGTTCATGCAAGGTGGCGTAACGACGGTGACCACGCATGTTGCCGGAACGACGGCTAATTCGGTCGCCCGCCAAGCAGGTATTAAGAAGAATGATCAGATTGTCGCCGTTAATGGCAAAAAAATGACGGATGCCCAGTCAATCTCATTACTTATTCAAGATAATCCCAATAAACGGTTGCAACTAACCCTTAAACGGGCGGGGAAAGCGCAAACAATCGCTGTCAAGCCAGCGGCTAAGAAAGTTGCGGGTAATCGAGTTGGTCAAATTGGGGTTAAATGGGCGACGGTCACGGATACGAGTTTAAGCGCAAAATTAGGCTATGGCGTGACTGGTGCATGGAATATTACCAAGCAAATCTTCCAAGTATTAGGCCATATGGTAACCCATGGGTTTAGTTTAAATGACCTCGGTGGGCCAGTTGCAATTTTTGCAACGACCTCACAGGCGGCCAAATCCGGGGTGCGGCAGGTGATTTATTTATTAGCAGTCTTGTCGATTAACTTAGGAATTGTTAATTTATTACCCATTCCGGCCCTGGATGGTGGTAAAATTTTATTAAACATCGTTGAAGGTATTCGCGGTAAACCACTACGACTTGAAACTGAAAGTGTGATTACATTAATTGGTTTTGGCTTGTTAATGTTATTAATGGTTTTAGTGACTTGGAATGATATTCAGCGTTATTTTTTCTAAGCTTGACTTAGAGCAGCACAATTAAGGAGAAGATTTGTAGATGAAACAATCGAAATTGTTAATTCCAACTTTAAAAGAAGTGCCTAATGACGCAGAAGCGTTAAGTCATCAAATGATGCTACGGGCCGGCTATATTCGCCAAATTTCAGCGGGAATGTATGCCTATTTACCACTTGCCTATCGGGTATTGACGAATATTGAACAAATTATTCGTGAAGAAATGGAAAAAATTGATGCGGCCGAAATGTTAGTTCCAGCTGTAATTCCAGCGGAACTTTGGCAAGCAACGGGTCGTTATCAAACTTATGGCCCAGAACTTTTTAAGCTAAAAAACCGACATGATCGGGAATTCATCTTGGGTCCGACCCATGAAGAAACGTTCACTTCCATCATTCGTGACGAAGTTAAATCATATAAAAAGTTGCCCTTAACGTTGTATCAAATCCAAGCAAAGTATCGTGATGAAGATCGACCACGTTACGGCTTATTACGGGGACGGGAATTTATCATGAAGGATGCCTATTCATTCCATGCGGATGAAGATTCCTTAGATGAAACGTTCCAAGGAATGGCGCAAGCTTATCAAAATATTTTTGAACGGTGTGGGTTACAATTCCGTTCAATTATTGGTGATGGTGGTGCCATGGGTGGCAAAGATTCACGTGAATATTCAGCTATTGCGCCAGTTGGCGAAGATACAATTGTCTATTCTGATGCCAGCGACTATGCTGCTAACCTTGAAATGGCCCGGAGCTTGTACGTGCCTAAGAAGTCACATGCCTCACTAAAAGACTTGGAAAAAATTGATACACCAGGAGTTGGCACGATTGATGAATTAGCTGAATTCTTGCAAGTTGATGCTGATCAGTTGGTTAAGAGTATGCTATTTATGGCAGATGACGAACCAGTAATGGCATTAGTTCGTGGCGATCATGAAGTTAATGACATTAAATTAAAGAATTACCTCGGTGTGGATACCTTAGTAATGGCGACTCCCGAACAAGCGCAAACGTATCTTAAAGCCAGTTTTGGGTCATTAGGTCCAGTTGGCGTTAGTGATGAAGTTAAAATCATTGCGGATGTTTATGTTAAGGATATGGCGAATATCACGGTTGGCGCTAATGAAGATGGTCATCATCTGATTAATGTCAATCCAGAACGAGACTTCCATGCTGAAGCTTATGTTGATATTCGATTTGCGCAAGAGGGCGAATTGTCACCTGATGGCGCTGGGGTATTGAAGTTTACCAAGGGAATTGAGATTGGACATATCTTTAAATTAGGGACGCGTTATTCTAAAGATTTACATGCCGAAGTCTTGGATCAAAATGGTCGCAATATTCCAGTTATTATGGGATGTTATGGAATCGGGGTCTCACGGTTACTTTCAGCCATTGCCGAACAGCGCTCAGACGAAAATGGGTTAGTGTGGCCCAAAGCCATCGCCCCATTTGACGTGCATGTGATTCCAGTTAATCCTAAAAAAGCAGACCAAGTCGAAGTCGCTAATCAGGCTGAAGCACAATTGGAAGCAGCTGGGTATCATGTGCTTTATGATGACCGGAAAGAACGGCCAGGAGTTAAGTTTGCAGACTCTGATTTAATGGGCATTCCCGCACGGATTACGATTGGGAAAAAGGCCAGTGAAGGCATTGTTGAAATTAAACTTCGTCAAACTGGTGAAACATTAGAAGTTAAACAAGAAGAAATCGCAAATAATTTGGCAGTTTTATTAAAAAACATTAACTAAGCTTTGCAGTGCAATCGTTGCAAGTTAGTCTAAAAATGCGTACACTTAATTGTAATGTAGGCAGAAGTCACCTAGTTTCGGCAACCTAGAAACTAGGTGATTTTAGTTAGTTGTAACCAAGGAGGAACCAGCGTGAGTTTAAATCAGCAAGAAATGTTTTCGAAATTGCTTGAACAGATTGGGATGGCGATGGATCCCGCCTTTACCGATGCGACGATTGAAAAGTTAGTCGTGCATCAAACGTCAAAGGTCTGGGAATTCCAACTTCATTTCCAACATGTGTTGCCATATACGCAATTTATGACATTTCAGAACCAGTTGAGTGCCGCTTTTCATGACATTGCTGGCGTTCAGCTACGGATTACTACGGATGATGAGGCAGTCAATCAACGGTTGTTGGCTGATTATTGGGAATGGATTGTTCAAAATAGTGGCATCTCATCGCCTTTAGTACAGTCATTGTGTAATAGCAATGTGCCAACGTATGAGGATGGTCGGGTCTTGTTATTAGCTGAGAATGAAGTTATTCAGAACTTTTTGAATAACCAGGCGCTTGGCCCCATTGAAGCGACTTATCAGCAACTTGGGTTTCCTAAGTTTTCAGTGCATACGATGATTGATGAATCAGCCTCACAAGCCAAAATCAATGCTTTCCATGCACAAAAGGCTAAATCTGATGAAGCCTTAGCCAAAAAAGCTGCGGTAGCGATTAAAAAAGCCAATGAAAAGCGGCAGCAGCAATCTGATGCCCCTGCTCAAATTGATGGTCCAGTTCAATTAGGAAAACAAATTAATCCAGCTGAACCAGCCAAACAAATGGTTCAAATCACTGAAGAAGAACGTTCAGTCATTGTTGAAGGCTATGTTTTTGACATGGAAGTCCGGGTTTTACGTTCACAACGTCAACTCCTAATTTTGAAAGTGACTGATTACAGTTCTTCAATGGTTATTAAGAAGTTTTCTCGTAATAGTGAAGATGAGGCGCAATTTGCGGCACTAAAACCAGGGATGTGGGTCCGCGCCCGCGGGTCAGTGCAAGAAGATAGTTTTATGCGGGATTTGACGATTAATGCTTATGATATTAATGAAACGTCGCATGCGACACGGCAAGATACGGCGCCCGCTGATGAAAAACGAGTGGAATTACATTTACACTCGAATATGAGTCAGATGGATGCGACTAATGGCGTGAGCGATTATGTGAAGCAGGCGGCCAAATGGGGGCATCCAGCGATTGCGATTACTGATCATTCGGGGGCCCAAGCGTTCCCAGAAGCTTTTGCTGCTGGTGAAAAGAACCATATTAAGATTTTATACGGTGTGGAAGCGAATATGGTCGATGATGGGGTGCCGATTGCTTATAATGATGCCCACACGGACTTAAAAGAGACGACTTATGTTATTTTTGACGTTGAAACAACGGGGTTATCGGCAATTTACGATAAGGTTATTGAATTATCAGCGGTTAAAATGGTCAAGGGGAATGTTGTTGATCAATTTGAAGCATTTATTGATCCTGGGTTTCATTTATCAGAAACGACGACTAATTTAACCAGTATTACGGATGATATGGTTCGTGGTTCTAAGTCCGAAGAAGCGGTTTTTAAGGACTTTCGTGATTTTTACGATGATGCAATTATCGTTGGTCATAACGTTACTTTTGATGTGGGCTTTATGAATACCGGGTATGCACGCCACGGGATGGGGCCAATTGAGAATCCGATTATTGATACCTTAACTTTGGCTCGCTGGTTGTATCCAACTTTTAAAAGCTATCGGTTAAATACCTTGGCTAAGAAGTTTAACGTGGCTTTGGAACACCATCACCGGGCGATTTATGATGCGGAATCAACCGGACACTTGAACCATTTGTTTTTGAAAGATGCTGAAGAACGTTATGGCGTTCAATTCCATGATCAATTAAATGATCATATGAATGAAAATGCAGCGTATCGACATGCTCGGCCTTTTCATGCGACATTATATGCGCAAACGCAAGCTGGGCTTAAGAATTTATTCCGGATTATTTCACTATCAAATGTGGACTACTATTATCGCGTGCCCCGAGTGCCTCGCAGTGTGTTGAACAAATATCGTGATGGCATTTTAGTGGGCTCAGCATGTGCCAGTGGTGAAGTCTTTACGGCAATGATGCAAAAAGGTCAGGCAGAGGCGCGGCAAAAGGCCAGTTACTATGACTTTTTGGAAGTCCAGCCAAAACCAGCGTATGCACCATTGATCGAAAGCGGCTTAATTGCAGATAATGCGCATTTGGAAGAAATTATTAAAAATATGGTTGATTTGGGCCACAACTTAAAGATTCCGGTTGCTGCGACTGGGGATGTCCATTATTTAAATCCGGAAGATAAAATATATCGGAAGATTTTGATTCATTCGCAAGGTGGGGCTAATCCGTTGAATCGGACGGAGCGCCCAGATGTTCATTTTCGAACGACCACGGAAATGTTAAAAGATTTTAGTTTCTTAGGTGAAGCCACAGCGCATGAGATTGTCGTGACGACCCCGCAACAAATTGCAGCTCGGTTTGAAGTGGTTCGGCCGGTCAAAGATAAGCTTTACACCCCACGAATGGCTGGCGCTGAAGATGAAATTAAAAAGTTAACCATGGACCGAGCACATGCTTGGTATGGTCAGCCACTCCCAGAAATTGTACAGAAGCGGGTCGATAAAGAATTAAAGAGTATTGTCGGCAATGGGTTCTCAGTTATCTATCTGATTGCGCAGCGGTTGGTATTTAAGAGTAATAAAGATGGTTACTTAGTTGGTTCACGGGGGTCAGTTGGCTCTAGTTTAGTGGCTACCTTGTCGGGGATTACTGAAGTTAACCCAATGCCGCCGCATTATCGATGCCCAAACTGTCAATATTCGCACTTTTATACAAATAATGAATATGGTTCTGGTTATGATTTGCCACCCAAGGCCTGTCCTGAATGTGGGACTAACTTAGTACGCGATGGTCATAATATTCCTTTCGAAACGTTCTTAGGATTTTACGGGAATAAAGTCCCTGATATTGATTTGAACTTTTCAGGTGACTATCAGCCAATTGCCCACAACTATACGAAAGTCTTGTTCGGTGAAAAAAATGTTTATCGAGCTGGGACGATTGGGACGGTTGCCGACAAAACGGGTTATGGCTATGTGAAGGCGTATGAACGGGATACCAATCAAACGTTGCGGAATGCCGAAATTGATCGGTTGGCGAAAGGGACGACTGGGGTCAAACGAACGACTGGTCAACATCCGGCTGGGATTATTGTTGTTCCAGATTACATGGATATTTATGACTTTACGCCGGTTCAGTATCCCGCGGATGATCAGAGTGCAGCTTGGCAAACGACCCATTTTGATTTCCATTCGATTCATGATAATATTTTAAAAATTGATATTTTAGGCCATGATGATCCAACTATGATTCGGATGCTCCAGGATTTATCGGGGGTTAATCCGGAAAGTATTCCACCGGTTGATCCAAATGTTATGAAGATTTTTTCGAGTCCGGAAGTTCTTGGGGTGACTTCAGAGCAAATCTTTTCCAAGACCGGGACCTTAGGAATTCCAGAATTTGGGACGCGTTTTGTTCGTGGCATGTTAGAAGAGACTCATCCGTCGACCTTTAACGAATTATTACAGATTTCGGGCCTTTCTCATGGGACGGATGTTTGGTTAGGAAACGCTGAAGAATTGATTAAGGATGGGACCGTCACTTTAGCTGAGGTTATTGGTTGTCGGGATAATATCATGACCGACTTGATTCATTATGGGATGGAGTCAGATATGTCATTTCAGATTATGGAGCACGTGCGAAAAGGACGTGGGATTCCTGACGATTGGCAACAAGCGATGAAAGATGCTGATGTTCCTGACTGGTATATTGAATCCTGTCTGAAGATTAAGTATATGTTCCCACGGGCCCATGCGGCGGCGTATATTTTGATGGCGTTACGAGTCGCATATTTCAAAGTTTATTTCCCACTGATTTATTACACAGCCTATTTCTCAGTCCGGGCTGATGACTTTGACTTAGTTGCGATGGCTCATGGCAAAGAAGCTGTGAAGGCCGCAATGAAGACGATTACTGATAAAGGTATGGATGCGTCAACGAAGGAAAAAAATCTATTGACGGTGTTGGAATTAGCCAATGAAATGCTTGAACGGGGGTTCAACTTTTCGATGGTTGATTTAGACAAGTCGGATGCTTCTGATTGGTTAATTGATGGTAAAACATTGATTGCGCCATTCCGATCAGTGCCTGGATTAGGGCTTAACGTGGCCAAACAAATCGTGGCAGCTCGGGCAGATAAGCCATTCTTATCAAAGGAAGACTTGTCTAAACGGGGTAAAGTTTCGAAGACGTTAATTGACTTTATGACTGAAAATGGGGTTTTAGAAGGCTTGCCTGATGAAAACCAACTTTCACTCTTCTAATTGTGACGTTAAAACAGCGTAGAGTTGCGGATTTAGTCCAATTATGGTAATATATGAGTGTATTTTAAAACTCGTTAACGAGTGAGCAGCGATGCTCACTCTTTTTATTGGACTAATCTGGATAGGAGGCGTAGACGTGAGCAATACTGTTGTTGAGACCATTCAACCTTTGGCACAAACGATTGTGACTGCCCATCAGTTTGAATTAGTCGATGTTGAATTTGTTCGTGAGAGCCAAAGTTGGTACTTGCGAATCTATATCGATAAACCAGGTGGCATTAACATTGAAGAATGTGCAATGGTTAGTGATGAATTAAGTGAAAAATTAGATACAATAGATCCAGACCCAATTCCACAAGCCTATTTCTTGGAGGTGTCCTCACCGGGTGCTGAACGGCCTTTGAAAAAAGAAGCCGATTACGAAATGGCGATTGGACAATACGTCCACGTTGGCTTATATCAAAAATTAGATGGTAAAAAAATCTTTGAAGGCGACTTAAAAGCAGTTACCCCAACCACTTTGACCATTGATTACTTAGATAAAACGCGGCACAAGACCATTACCATTGATCGGCAACAAATTGCACAGGCCCGATTAGCGGTTAAGTTCTAGTTAGCAAAGGAGTTTACACATGAGTAAGGAATTATTAGGGGCGTTAGACACCCTTGAATCAGAAAAAGGCATCAAAAAAGAAGTCGTCATTGAAGCCTTAGAAGCGGCGTTAGTTTCAGCTTATAAGCGTAATTACGGACAAGCCCAAAACGTGGAAGTTGACTTTGATCAAATTAAAGGTAATATTCATGTTTATGCGGTTAAAGAAGTCGTGGAAGATGTGTTTGATTCCCGTTTGGAAGTTAGTTTGCAAGATGCCCTAGCAATTAACCGGGCTTACGAATTAGGCGATGATATTCGGTTTGAAGTCACGCCTAAAAACTTTGGTCGGATTGCTGCCCAAACCGCTAAACAGGTTATTATGCAACGGGTACGCGAAGCTGAACGTGGGATTATCTTTGATGAATACAGCCAATACGAAAATGAAATCGTCACTGGTGAAGTTGAACGCCAAGATAACCGGTTTGTTTATGTCAGCTTAGGTAAAGTTGAAGCTGTTATGAGCCGTGCGGATCAATTACCTGGTGAGACTTATCGTATTCATGATCGGATTAAGGTTTATGTTTCGAAGGTTGAGAATGCTGCTAAAGGGCCTCAAGTCTTCGTTTCACGAACTGCTCCGGATTTATTGAAGCGATTATTCGAACAAGAAGTTCCTGAAATTTTTGATGGGATTGTTGAGATTGTTTCGATTGCTCGTGAAGCTGGCGATCGGGCAAAGGTTGCGGTTCGTTCTAATAACCCTAATGTTGATCCTGTGGGGACTTGTGTCGGTCCTAAGGGTCAACGGGTCCAAACCATTGTTAACGAGCTTCACGGCGAAAACATGGACATTGTGGAATGGACGGATGATACGGCGGTCTTTATTGCTAATGCCTTGAATCCAGCTGAGGTTTTGGATGTTATCTTTGATCCTGAAAATGAACGTGGCTGTACAGTGATTGTACCGGACTATCAATTGTCATTGGCAATCGGTAAACGGGGGCAAAATGCCCGCTTGGCTGCAAAATTAACTGGATTTAAGATTGATATTAAATCTGAAACCGAAGCTTCTGATATAATGGATGAAAAGCCAGCTGAAGTAGCACCTGAAGTTACCCCCGACGCACCTGAAATCGACGTGGTTGCTGACAGTGCTGCGCCAGTTGAACCATCAATTTCTGATGATGACGACTTAGACGTTACCGCAACGGTAGCTGATGATCCGCACCCTTCAGCGAGTGATGAGGCGTAATTAGAGGAGGTCCGGGATATGAAAAAAAGAAAAGTGCCGTTACGCAAAGATATTGTAACGGGTGAGATGCATCCAAAAAAAGACTTAGTCCGGGTTGTTAAAAACAAGCAAGATGAAGTGTCTGTTGATCCGACCGGTAAAAATCCGGGTCGTGGCGCTTATATCGCACTAGATGTTAAGATTGCTGAGCAGGCTAAAAAGCAAAAGACTTTTGATAAGGCTTTTGGGATTAAAGTGGACGCCGCTTTCTATGATGATTTAGTGGCATATGTTGATCATCAACAAGCCCGAAAGGAATTGTTCGGTGATGACGCCTAATCAAGCTTGTTTAAACCTACTGGGTCTTTCAAGGCGTGCCAGAAAACAAATTGCAGGTGAAGGATTAACCCTAGCCGCAATTCGTAACCAATCGGCAAAATTGGTCTTTATTGCCAGTGATGCCGGTCCCACGACTGCTAAGAAGTTTCATGATAAGGCCCAATTTTATGATGTACCAGTGATCGATACGTTTACAAAAGCGGAAATGAACACGGCAACCGGTAATCAACGTACGGTTTATGCGATTACCGACCGGGGGTTTGCGCGGAAGATGGTAGCGATCATGACTAGTTAAAGGAGGGTGAAGATATGGGGAAAAAGCGAATTTATGAATTAGCGAAGGAGCTAAATATCCCAAGTAAACAGTTGATTGCGCAAGCACAACAGTTGGGATTCTCCGTCAAAAATCATATGTCGACACTCGGTGACAATGAAGAGCGGCAATTAAAAGGCGCTCGCACTGCTACCAATCCGAAATCTACAACGACTGGGGCAACCAGTCCGGCTTCAAAAACTGAAGCCAAAAGTGTGACACGAACTGCTAACCAGCAGCAATCCAACTCGCGTCATCAACAGAGTGGTGATTCTTTGAATAATAATCGAAATAATAACAAAACTAATAATAGTAGCAGTAACAGTAGTAGTAGTCAAAACCGGAGTAGTAACAACAGTAGTCGGACTAGTTCAACTAGCTCACGGCCATCAAGTTCACGGTCAAATACAACTAATAGCAACCGGAGTAACGGTAATGCTAGTCGTTCTAATACGACTAACAACCGGACGAGTAATAACACTAACCGGAGCAATGGCAACTCAGCTAATCGCTCAAACAGTACGACTAACTCGCGGAGCTCATCGAATAACTCGAGTCGTACTAGCAATAATACTAACCGATCAACAACTAGCTCAAATCGGTCAACGACCAGCTCAAACCGTTCCAACACCAGCAGTAACCGTTCAACAACGAGTTCTAATCGGACCAGTAACAGCAATCGAACTACTAGCGGCAGCAACAACAATAACAGCAGCCGTAATGGTAGCGGGCGCTTTGGTGGCGGTTTAAATAACAGTAATAGTCGTTATCGTGGCGGGAATAACAATCGTCGTCGTAATAAGAAACAAAGCCGTAAGAATCAACGGATTCGTCAAGTTAGCAACAAGCCAGTTTCAGTTCGTAAAGACCGGCCATTGCCAGAAACGTTGATTTATACAATCGGGATGAATGCCCAAGATTTGGGTAAAATTTTGCATCGCGAACCAGCTGAAATTATCAAGAAGTTGTTCATGTTAGGGGTTGCGGTTAACCAAAACCAATCCTTAGATAAGGACACGATTGAAGTTTTAGCAGCTGATTACGGCATCAATGCGCAAGAAAAAGTCCAAGTGGATGTCACCGACTTAGATAAGTTCTTCGATGATGAAAACAACAATACTGAAAACTTAGAAACACGAGCACCAGTTGTTACGGTTATGGGTCACGTCGATCATGGTAAGACAACGTTGCTTGATAAGTTACGGCATACACATGTTACCGCTGGTGAAGCTGGTGGGATTACCCAAGCAATTGGGGCTTACCAAGTCAAACATGCTGGCAAACCAATTACATTCTTGGATACACCTGGACATGCGGCCTTTACAGAAATGCGGGCGCGTGGTGCTGACATTACCGATATTACAGTCTTAGTTGTGGCTGCTGATGATGGTGTTATGCCACAAACAATCGAAGCGATTAATCATGCGAAGGCTGCCAAGGTGCCAATTATTGTGGCGGTTAACAAGATTGATAAGCCGGGTGCTAACCCTAACCATGTCATGGAACAATTAACTGAATATGGGTTAATTTCTGAAGACTGGGGTGGCGATACGATTTTTGTTCAAATCTCAGCTAAATTCGGTAAGAACTTGGATGAATTATTGGACATGATCTTATTACAAGCAGAAGTCTTAGAATTAAAAGCTAATCCGAAACAAAATGCGGCTGGTTCAGTGCTAGAAGCTAGTTTGGATCGTGGTAAAGGTTCAACAGCAACCTTGTTAGTTCAACAAGGGACGATGCATGTTGGGGACCCAGTTGTTGTTGGGAATACCTATGGTCGTGTACGGACGATGACTAATGATCAAGGCCGACGTCTGAAAGAAGCCATTCCATCAACACCAATTGAAATTACTGGGTTAAGTGATGTTCCTGAAGCGGGTGATCGTTTCGTGGTCTTCGATGACGAAAAGACAGCGCGTGATGCTGGTGAACAACGGGCTAAACAAGCTTTAATGGATGAACGGAAGCAAACTGCACACGTTACGTTGGATAACTTGTTTGATTCAATGAAACAAGGTGAAATTAAAGAAGTTGACGTCATTATTAAGGCGGATGTTCAAGGTTCTGTGGAAGCCTTAGCGGGTAGTTTACGGAAGATTGAAGTTGAAGGCGTGCGGGTCAATATTATCCATACCGCAGTTGGGGCCATTAACGAAAGTGATGTCGCTTTAGCAGAAGCAAGTAACGCTATCATTATCGGGTTCAATGTACGGCCAACGCCACAAGCCAAGTCCCAAGCTGATACTGACGATGTCGATATTCGATTGCATCAAGTTATTTATAACGCAATCGACGAAATCGAAAGTGCGATGAAGGGCATGCTCGAACCAACTTACGAAGAAAAAATCACTGGTCAAGCCGAAATTCGTGAAATCTATAAGGTTTCTAAGATTGGTACAATCGGTGGTGGGATGGTCACTGATGGGGTTATCCATCGGGATTCTGGTGTTCGAGTTATCCGTGATAGCGTCGTTATTTATGATGGCAAGTTAGCCAGCTTACGGCGGTTCAAAGATGACGTTAAGGAAGTTAAGCAAGGCTTTGAATTAGGTTTACGGATTGAAGACTATAACGATATTCGTGTTAACGATGTTATCGAAGCTTATGTCATGAAGGAAGTTCCGGTTGAATAAACGGACGCCAACGGAGGTGCATTAGCGATGGCACAACATTATCGAGTCGGTCGACTAGAGCAAGAGATTCAACGTGAAGTCGATGACATTTTATTGAAACGAGTTCGGGATCCACGCGTGGCTGGGTTAACGATTACCGGTGTAACGGTAACGGGAGATTTACAGCAAGCAACGATTTACTACAGTATTTTATCTGATAAAGCATCAGATGATGCGAAGACGGCTGCGGGGCTTGAAAAAGCGAAGGGGCTGATTCGGAGTGAATTAGGGTCACGTCTCAGTATTTATAAGACGCCTGAACTTACTTTTGAGCGGGATCATTCCGTTCAATATGGGAGTCATATTGATCAATTAATTAATAACTTGAAACGTCAAGATTAAGCAAGACATCAACCTTAAAAAGCGTCGCCAAATCCATGTGGATTGGCGACGCTTTTTTGGCGGTCAAATGGTGTGGTATACTGAACAGAGTTAATTTTAAGGAGCAAAAATAATGCCAAACGGAATTTTACCATTATATAAACCCCGTGGTCTGACTAGTTTTGACTGCGTTGCCAAAATTCGTAGATTATATCAAACTAGAAAAGTGGGCCATTCTGGCACCCTCGATCCGAGTGTAGATGGTGTGTTGCCAATATGTATCGGTAATGCGACCAAAGTTGTACAGTTTTTAGTCGCTTCTGGCAAAGAATATCAAGGGAGTATTACCTTTGGTTTTGCGACGACAACAGAAGATTTAGATGGTGAAGAGGTCGCAAGAACACCGATCACTAAGCCGTTTACGGCGGCCGAAATTGATGCGGCTTTAGCACAAATGACGGGTACCATCACCCAAATCCCGCCAATGTTTTCAGCGGTGAAAGTGAATGGTCGGCGATTGTATGATTATGCGCGGCATGGTGAGACAGTTGCACGGCCAGAACGGCAGATTGAAATCGCTAGCTTCAAGCAACGTCAAGCCGCGACTTATGATGAGACGACTAAAACGCAGACGGTTTATTTTACTGTGGCTTGTAGTAAGGGGACTTACGTTCGAACTCTGGCGGTCGATGTTGGAAAAAAGCTAGGCGTCCCCGCAGTGATGAGTGATTTAACGCGTTTAAAAAGTGGTGGTTTTACACTGGATCAAACCGTTACTTTTGAAGAAATTGCGGCTCAAGTTGAAGCAGGGACCGCTGATGACTTATTAGCACCCATTGATCGAGCTTTAACGCAGTATCCACAAGTGGCGCTGACGGCTGCTCAATGGGAACGTGTACGGAATGGGGCCTTTTTAACGGCTGATGAAGGCCAACAAAAAGCCCCTAATGCAGACACGTTGGTTGCATTGACCTACCAAGGCAGTCTAAAATGTCTATATGGTTATCGTGAGGCCGAACAACGTTATAAACCATTTAAAATGTTTTCGGTAAATTAAGGAGTTTTTTTGACATGCAGGTGATTAATTTAACTTATCCTGATGTCACTGGTCAAATTCCAGCTGGGCCAGTTGTTCTGGCACTCGGCTTTTTTGACGGTGTACATCAGGGCCATCAACAAGTGGTGGCAACGGCACGAAAAGCAGCTCAAGCACAAGGTGCCCGGCTTGCAGTGATGACGTTTGATCAGCATCCCTCCGTTGTTTTTCAAAAGACAGACCCACAACAAGTGCGCTATTTGACGACCATTGAGCAAAAGGCCGCTTTGATGTCAGAATTAGACGTTGATTTATTGTACGTTTTACATTTTGATGCAACTGTCGGGGCATTACCGCCCCAAGTCTTTGTGGATCAATTAATTGTTGGCCTCCATGCAGAGACAGTGGTTGCTGGTTTTGACTATACGTATGGTCCTGCGTCGATTGCAAATATGACGCTTTTAAGTTCCTATGCGCAGGGTCGATTTGACATTATTGAGGTGCCCAAAAAAATTGATGCACAAGCTAAAATTAGTTCGACCCGGATTCGAACAGCGCTGGATTTAGGTCAAATTGATGAAGCTAATGAATTATTAGGTTATCAATATGAAACGACGGGGCTGGTTGTTCACGGTGAAGCTCGTGGGCGAACGTTGGGCTTTCCAACGGCAAATGTTGCGCATAATACCAATACCCGAGTACCTGGTATTGGTATTTATGCCACGATGGTTCAAGTTGGCTCACAGTGGGTGATGGGGATGGCTTCAGTTGGTCACAATGTCACCTTTGGTCAAGATCGGCCGATTACCGTTGAAATTTATTTGTTAGATTTTATTGGCGATATTTACGGCCAAACTTTAGTGATTCGCTGGGGTCATCGGATGCGTGGCGAAGTGAAGTTTGAAGATGCGGCCGGTTTAGTTACCCAGCTAAAGAGTGATGAACAGGCGACTCGGGCTTATTATGCGAGTCACCCGTTTCAGGCCAAACCGAGATTATGGTCAGCTGTTGCAGCGAACGTGCACGATGAGGAGGACTAGCAAATGGTAGCAACAAATACGATTTTTCAACATGGGACGTTAGGGTTATTAGTGCCAGGGTTATATACGGGGACGATCACTGCTGGTGAATTGTTAACACATGGTGATACTGGGATTGGGACTTTAGATGGGTTAGATGGTGAGGTCATTATTTTAAATGGCACTGCTTATCAAGCACGCGAAGACGGCCAGATTCGTGAGATTGCGGCGACCGAAACGTTACCATTTGCCTCAGTTCATTTTGAAAAGCCAGCGATCAGTAGTCCTGTTGCCGAGCTGACACAAGCGGCGTTTGAAAAGCAGTTGTTAAAGGACTATCAATTAATGAATGTTTTTGCAGCAGTCCGAGTAGATGGCCGGTTTAAACACATCAAGACGCGGGTCGCCCCACGTCAGCAGCCACCTTATCAGACTTTGGTAGCGGCTACGGCCCATCAGCCAGAATTTGAAGGGCAAGCCGTCGATGGGACGATTATTGGCTACTTTGCGCCACAGCTTTTTCAGGGGGCGACAGTCGGTGGGTTTCATTTACACTTCTTAAGTCAAGACCATCAGTTAGGTGGGCATGTCTTGGGTTTTGAAATTGACCAAGCGACGGTTAAGGTTCAACGTTTTGCAGACTTTAAGGTACATTTACCAATTGACAATCTGGCTTATCTACAAGAACCATTTGATAATCAAGCCATTGATTCTGCCATCAATCGGGCAGAACGCTAAATTGAAATCATTGCCATTAGCCTTGGACCATGGTCCGAGGTTTTTTGCGGTCTTGGTGGTTAGCTAGACTAAATTAGCAGTCCAACAATTATTTTGCTAAAAAACTTTGTCTTCCCTTGACTTTAACCTAGGAGGTTGTTATATTAGTAACTGTGTTAGCACTCTATTGAGTTAAGTGCTAAAAAGAGGTGATGATCACGTTAACTGAACGACAAAGCCTAATTTTGAAGGCTATTGTCCGTGACTATACCGAAGGCGGTAACCCGGTCGGGTCTAAATCCTTAGTACAAGAGCTGCCCATGAAGGTTAGTTCGGCCACCATTCGTAATGAAATGGCCCAACTTGAAGATTTAGGTCTAATCGTCAAAACGCATCTATCTTCTGGTCGGATTCCGTCAATTAAAGGCTATCGTTATTATGTTGATTATATCTTGAAGCCTGAAAAAGTTGACGGCAACGATTTGAAGGTCATCCAACATTCATTGGGTGGTGAATTTCATAAAATTGATGAGATTGTCGCACAATCGGCGGAAATTTTGTCACAATTGACAAGTTATACGACGTTTACACTGCGACCGGAATTAAAAAACAGTCGGTTAAGCGGCTTCCGGTTAGTTCCACTAGGTAATCATCAAGTGATGGCGATCTTGGTGACGAATAACGGCGATGTCGAGAACCAGACGTTTACAATTCCAAATGACTTAACCGGTGATGAGCTGGAACCAGTTGTCCGTTTCATTGATGACCAATTGATTGGCCTGCCGTTACAAGACGTCTTGTCAAAGTTACAGCAAGAAATTCCGTTGAAATTATCGCAGTACTTGCAAAATCCCAACGGGTTCCTGGATATCTTTGGCAGTGTATTGTCCAAGGCAGCTTCTGAACGATTTTATGTGGGTGGCAAATTAAATTTATTTAATTATACGACCATGCAGAATCCTAAGGAAATGCAGTCATTGTACTCGTTGCTTGATCAGACCGACAGTCTCGCAAATGTGATTGGGTCGCCTGGTCAGCATATTCAAGTACGAATTGGTAACGAAATTACCAATGATTTGCTGAAAGACTATAGTCTAATTACCGCAACGTATGATGTTGATCGGCACGGGCAAGGCATGATTGCCTTGCTTGGACCGACCGCCATGCCATACTCACGAATGATTGGCTTAATGGGCGCGTTCCAGCGTGAACTGGCCCGCAAACTGTTAGAATATTACCGGTACTTTGATGAGTGACGGACAGGGAGATGAAATCATTGGCAAAAAAACCAACTACTAGCGAGCAAGCTGATGAGCAGATGGCTAGCCAAACGGCACAGTCCGCAGCTAAGCAAACCGCATCAACTGATGATCAAACAGACGCGCAAACCGATACGGCGACAGCGCCGGTTGATCCCGCGAATGCAAAACTCGCAGCTTTGCAGCAAGAACTAGATCAAAAGGATGACCAATTATTACGGACGCAAGCTGAAATTGTGAACATGCGAAATCGGTTTAAGAAGGAACAAGCGTCAATTATTAAGTATGATGGTCAAACTTTAGCTAAAGATGTGTTACCAGTGCTTGATAACTTGGAACGGGCTTTAGCCACCGATGCCACCGATGAGACTGCACAACAGTTGAAGAAGGGTGTCGAAATGGTTTATGGTCATTTACAAGAAGCCTTGAAGAAAAATAACGTTACCGAAGTCTCAGCTGATGGGGCAACGTTTGATCCGACTATTCATCAAGCTGTTCAAACAGTACCCGCAACGGATGACCAACCAGCTGAAACGGTGGTTAAAGTGTTGCAAAAAGGGTATATGTTTAAAGACCGCACCTTACGACCAGCGATGGTTGTTGTGGCGCAATAATATTAAATCAAAAAAACTATTTAAAAGAGGTTTGTTAATTTATGGCAAGTAATAAAATTATCGGTATCGACCTTGGGACAACTAACTCTGCAGTTGCAGTTCTTGAAGGTAGCGAACCAAAAATTATCACAACACCTGAAGGCGGCCGGACGGTCCCATCAGTTGTTGCATTTAAAGATGGCGAAACTCAAGTTGGTGAAGTTGCCAAGCGGCAAGCAATCACTAACCCTAACACGGTTGCTTCAATCAAGCGTCACATGGGCGAAGCTGGCTACAAAGTAAACGTTGAAGGCAAAGATTACACGCCACAACAAATTTCAGCAATGATTTTACAATATATCAAGGGTTTTGCTGAAGATTACTTAGGCGACACCGTTGAAAAAGCGGTTGTAACCGTACCTGCATACTTTAATGATGCGCAACGACAAGCAACTAAAGATGCTGGTAAAATTGCTGGTTTAGATATCGAACGGATTATCAATGAACCAACCGCAGCGGCCTTAGCTTATGGCTTAGACAAAACTGACAAAGATGAAAAAATCTTAGTTTATGACCTTGGTGGTGGGACCTTTGATGTTTCCATCTTGGAATTAGGCGATGGTGTGTTTGAAGTCTTATCAACCAATGGGGATACCCAACTTGGTGGGGATGACTTTGACCAAAAGATTATTGATTGGTTAGTAGCTAGTTTCAAGGCTGATAATGGCGTTGATTTAGCACAAGATAAGATGGCCTTACAACGGTTAAAGGATGCTGCTGAAAAAGCTAAGAAGGACCTTTCAGGTGTTTCTGAAGCACAAATCAGTTTACCATTTATCTCAGCCGGTGCTAGTGGTCCCTTGCATTTGGAACAAACTTTAACTCGGGCTAAGTTCAATGAATTGACTGCTGATTTAGTTGAAAAGACTCGCATTCCAGTTGAAAACGCCTTGAAGGACGCAAACTTAACAACTGCTGACTTGGACGTGGTTATCTTAAACGGTGGCTCAACTCGGATTCCAGCTGTTCAAGATGCCGTTGAGAAATGGACAGGTAAAGAATCAAATCATTCAATTAACCCTGACGAAGCAGTTGCTTTAGGTGCTGCTGTTCAAGGTGGGGTCATTACTGGTGATGTTAAAGACGTGGTCTTACTTGACGTTACACCGTTATCACTTGGAATTGAAACCATGGGTGGGGTCTTCACGCAATTAATCGAACGGAATACCACCATTCCAACTAGCAAGTCACAAGTATTCTCAACGGCCGCTGATAACCAACCAGCTGTTGATATTCATGTCTTGCAAGGTGAACGTCCAATGGCTGCTGACAACAAAACCTTAGGTCGTTTCCAATTAACTGATATTCCTGCAGCCCCACGTGGCGTTCCTCAAATCGAAGTTAAGTTTGATATTGATAAGAACGGGATTGTTAATGTTTCCGCTAAGGATATGGGGACTAATAAGGAACAAAAGATTACTATCAAGAGTTCAACGGGTCTTTCTGACGAAGAAATTGATCAAATGGTCAAGGAAGCCAAAGAAAACGAAGATGCTGATAAGAAGCGTAAAGAAGAAGTTGATTTGAAGAACGAAGTTGATCAATTAATCTTTACGACTGACAAGACGCTTAAAGAACTCAAAGGCAAAGTTTCTGACGACGAAGTTAAACAAGCTCAAGATGCGCGTGATGCTTTGAAGAAAGCTCAAGATGACAATAACGTTGATGAAATGAAGACTAAGAAGGACGAATTGAACAAGATTGTTCAAGACTTATCAGTCAAGTTATATCAACAAACGCAACAAGCCCAAGGCGATGATAGCGGTGCTGCTGATGCCGCAGATCAAAGCAAGGAAAACGGTGATGACAACACTGTTGACGGTGACTTCGAAGACTTAGATAAAGATAAGGATAAGAAGTAACCATTATCGGTTGCAACAAAAAGCCAAGGCCGCGCGGCTTTGGCTTTTTGTGTCAGATATGCTAATATTAATGGGACTTTATCAAGGATCATTAGGAGGTTACAATGGCAGAACAAGATTTATATAAGGTTCTGGGTGTTGCGAAAGATGCGAGTCAGGACGAAATCAAGAAAGCTTATCGGAAGCTTTCAAAAAAGTATCATCCTGATTTAAATCATGAAGCGGGCGCTGAGGACAAGTTTAAGGCTGTCAATGAGGCTTATGAGACATTAGGTGATCCACAAAAACGGACCCAGTATGATCAATATGGCTCAACGGGCGGTCAACAAGGCGGCTTTGGTGGCGCTGGCGGTTTCAATGGTCAAAGTTACGGTGGCTTCGGCGGCGGTGGCGGTGGTTTCGAAGATATCTTTAGTTCATTCTTCGGTGGCAACGCTGGTGGCGGTAGTCGGCGGCCAAATCCGACTGCACCGCAACAAGGTCGGGACTTACAATATGAAATGACGTTGAAGTTTGAAGATGCCATTTTTGGGAAACAAACTAATATTACCTATAACCGTGAAGAACAATGTGAAACTTGTGGTGGTTCTGGGGCTAAGCCTGGGACGTCACCAGTGACTTGTTCGAAGTGTCAAGGGAGTGGCTATATTCAAGTTCAAACGAATACCCCCCTTGGCCGCATGATGAGCCAACAAGTCTGTGATGTTTGTCATGGAACTGGTAAAGAAATCAAAGACAAATGTGCAACTTGTGGTGGCGCCGGTCATACTGAACAAAGTCATTCCATTAAAGTAACGGTGCCAGCTGGGGTTGAAGAAGGCCAACAGATGCGGTTACAAAATCAAGGAGAATCCGGAGTTAACGGTGGTCCTTACGGTGATTTGTTTATTATCTTCCGAGTTGAACCCAGCGACGAGTTCGAACGGGATGGTGCTACGATTTACTTTAAATTGCCAATTGATTTCGTCCAAGCGGCGTTAGGTGACGAAGTGCAAGTTAAGACGGTCCACGGGGATGTTAAGATGAAAATCCCTGCTGGTACGCAGACTGGCACCACGTTCCGTTTACGTGGCAAGGGCGCACCACGTTTACGTGGTAACGGTACTGGTGATGAACGGGTCACGATTATGATTCAAACGCCAACCAAACTCAATAAGGGTCAAAAAGAAGCCTTAAAGACGTTTGCAAAGGCCAGTGGTAAAACAGTTGCCGGTAATGGAAAAAGTTCACTATTTGATAAATTACGTGGCGTGTAAGTTAAATGATTAAAAATTAAGTTGAACGGCTTGTCTTCTGGCAAGTGTTCAACTTTTTTTGTGTCAAGAAATGGGTGATATCGTAAAGTAAAGACGCTTGTTTATTAACTAACCTTCCTGGCGTGTGATTTTTCAATAAACGGTTTCGATATATTACAGGTGGCTGATTTAAGGGTGCTAGAATTAATCAAGGAGGTGAATCAATGGCCACTTTTCAAAGGTGTGCCGCTAAAACTAACGGTAATGTTACAAAACCGTTACAAAACCGACCTTTGATTAGACGGACAGGCAAGTTTTTATCCTTTTCAAGTGCAAAACGGGTTCAATTCAGCTAGCCTGCTAAACTAGTACTATTGAACTTGATGAATCAGGATTGAGGCTAAGTGTAATCGTTGGCTAGGATTCATCATAAATTAACGGATGGGGAAGTTAATAACTTTGAAACGATTAAAACTAGTTTTATTGATTATATTGGGAATTGGTGTGATTGGTGGCGGTTTTGGGGCTTATCATTACCATACTAAACGAGTTGAGCAGGCACAGCAGCAAAAAATTGCCGCAAAAAAGGCGCAAGCACGCCGGACAGCTCAAAAGCAGCGGGTGATTGCTAAAAAGATTAAAGCCGCTACATTTTCGAAGACTAAGAACGCTAATGCGCAGATCACAAAAATTTTAAAGACGAGCCAGTTCGTGGGGACTGCCTTAGTCGTTAAGAATAACCAAGTGATTTATCAAAGGGGTTTTGGTTACGCTAATAAGGCAAAGGAAACATTGAATGGACCGACGTCTAAATATCAAATTTTGTCGATTCAAAAATCAATTACTGCAGTTGGTATTATGCGATTAGTCCAAGCTGGTAAGTTGAAGCTAACTGATCCGGTCAATAAATATTATCCAACTATTAAAGGTGGCACGACGACTATCCGGCAATTATTGGATATGACTACTGGTTTTCGATTAAAGGATGGCTCAACTGATACCTTAGATGAACAACAAGTCGTTGATTATGCAGTTAAACACTTAACATTTACACCGGAAAAATTGGGGACCTTCAACTATTCTTCCGTAAACTTTCTATTATTAGCGGGGATTATCCGTCAAATTACGGGACAATCTTATAAGACGTTTTTCAACCAACAGATTATTAAAAAGCTTGACTTGCACCAAACAGGTTTCGTGATTAACGGTCAAGGCAAAGGTGCGACGACTGGCTATCAGGCTGTGACGGGGCAAATGACGCCTACTTATGCGACAAAAGCTCCTGAAACGACTGCCCAAATGGCAAATGAACTTGGAACCGGTCAAGTTTATATGAGTGCTGGCGATTTATTCAAAACGGAACGGGCGATTGTGGATGGTCAATTGTTAACGCCTAAAAATGTGGCAATTTTGCATAAGCGTACCGCTACAGGAACTTACGGTGGTGGTGTCTATAATGATCAACCAACCGCATTGCGTTCACACGGGGTTGGCTATGGTTATGAATCTGGCATCCGCTTATCTAAAGATGGCAAAAACGGTGTCGTGTTATTATCCAACTATTATCGGTCGACTGACACGTTATTAACAGCGATGAATAAAATCTATCAGGAAATGATGCGCGGTAATCTGAAGTGACCTGTTGATTGACTTATTTTGAGGAGGTGAAGGCATGTTCGCAAAATTGAAACTCTGGTTCCAACGTCCAGTTGTTCAATTCATTGCGCTTACAGTATTCTACTTTGCTGTCATGCTTGCCCTGGTTTATTTGTACGGGTATAGCGGTATTAATCAGGCCAAGTTTATCTACAATGAATTTTAATTGAGAACGGATTAATTTGTTTTTGGGGGAGATTACTAATGATCAAAAATATAATCAGTACCATTGATGATTATGCACGGACGCAACCTGAAAAAGTGGTTTATGATGTCCAGGGCGTGACGCACACGTACGCTGAATTAAAGGCTTATTCAGATGCGTTAGCAGCTCACCTCGAGACATTAGCTTTAACACCAAAGGCACCAATCATTGTCTTTGGTGGGCAAACTTTTGAAATGATTGCCACTTTCTTAGGCGTGGTTAAAGCGGGACGCGCGTACATTCCGATTGATACGCATTCACCAAATGAACGCTTAACGATGATTAATGCCATTGCCAAGCCCGCAGCAGTGATTGCGGTTGCCGATTTGCCAACTGGAGTAGGCACGACACCTGTTATTATTCCAGATCAATTAAAGGCAATTTTTGCAACGCCTGTACAGTACCAGCCACAGCATGCGGTAAGTGGTGATGAAGATTATTACATCATCTTTACTTCAGGCACGACTGGTCAACCTAAAGGGGTCGAAATTAGTCACACCAATTTATTGAGCTATGTTAATTGGATGTTAGGCGATGATTTTGGTTTACCTGAGCACCCTAAGGCGTTATCACAACCACCGTATTCATTTGATTTATCGGTCATGGATGTGTATCCAACTTTGGCTAGCGGAGGGACCCTGTATGCTTTACCAAAGGCAGTGACGGATGACTTCAAACAGTTATTCGCAGTTTTACCAACGTTACCGATTAATGTTTGGGTTTCAACGCCCTCATTTATGGATATCTGTTTGTTAGAACCTAAATTTGATGCCAGTCATTTACCTAACTTAACGCATTTTCTGTTTTGCGGTGAGGAACTGACGCATAAGACGGCCGCAACGCTCAAAGCGCGTTTCCCGGCCGCACGAATCTTTAATACGTATGGTCCGACAGAAACTTGTGTGGCGGTGACACAGATTGAAATTACAACTGCGGTCCTTGAAAAATTTACCCGCTTACCAATTGGTTATGCAAAGGCTGATACGCAAATGTTGGTCGTAGATGAGGCTAATCAACCGGTCGCCACCGGGGTTGAAGGTGAATTAGTAATTGCTGGACCTAGTGTATCTAAAGGCTACTTGAATAATCCAGTTAAAACGGCGAAGGCCTTCTTCAACTTAGCTGGTCAACGTGCTTATCATACTGGTGATATTGGGACGATGGATGCGGATGGGTTGTTCCGTTACTGTGGTCGGGTAGACTTTCAGATTAAAATGAATGGTTACCGTATCGAACTAGAAGAAGTCGATCATTTTCTCGGTCAACAACAGCACATTAAGCAAGCAGTCGCAGTGCCTAAATATAATAAGGATCATAAAGTCACACAGATGATTGCGTATGTTGTGCCTAAAGCCAATGATTTTGCCAGTGACTTTGCCTTAACGACTGCAATTAAGAAAGACTTACAAGGAATGATGATGGAATACATGATTCCGCAACGGTTTGTTTATCAGACCAGTTTGCCACTAACGCCGAACGGTAAAATTGATGTTAAGTCGATCATTAAAGAGGTTAATCCCGAATGATGTCCTTTACGTTTGATCCATATGGTAATCCTACGTATTTCATCCTACTATTCATTGCGCTATTACCATTGATGATTGGGTTACTTTATGGTCACCGCTCGCATATTTATGAATCAATTATTTCCTTTGTATTCTTGTTGCTGACTTTTGGTGGCGTGAAGTGGCACACAGGGATTGCATTGTTGATTTACTTGGTTTACCAGATTTGTCTAGTTTGGTTATATTCGCGGTACCGGCAACGCGCCGATTCACCGAATAAAGGCTGGATATTTGTGGTTAGCGTCATTTTAGCGATTATTCCGTTGGCAGTGGTAAAAATCACGCCGGCCGTTTCACATGGCGCTAGTTCTATTATTGGGTTTTTAGGTATTTCCTACTTAACCTTCAAAGTGGTCCAAACTATTATGGAAACTCGTGATGGGACGATTAAAGAGTTCCATCCGATCTTATTCGGACAGTTCTTACTATTTTTCCCAACCATTTCTTCAGGACCGATTGACCGTTATCGTCGCTTTGTTAAAGATTATGATAGTGTGCCAACGCGAGTGAAGTATTTAGATTTGGTGGAAAAAGGCGTCCGGTACATTTTCTTGGGATTCTTGTATAAGTTTTTATTAGCTTATATTTTTGGCACGTTAATGTTACCAACTGTGGGGCATGCGGCTCTACAAGCGCATGGTATTTCATGGGCCTTGCTGGGGTACATGTACGTGTACAGCATGGATTTATTCTTTGATTTTGCCGGCTACAGTTTGTTTGCAGTTGGGGTCAGTTATTTAATGGGGGTCGAAACCCCAATGAACTTTAACCAACCGTTCCGGTCAAAGAATATTAAAGATTTCTGGAATCGTTGGCACATGACGCTGTCATTTTGGTTCCGTGACTTTATCTACATGCGGATGGTGTTTTTCTTCATGAAACATAAAGTCTTTAAGAGCCGGATTACGACGGCCAACGTCTGCTACGTGATCAACATGTTAATTATGGGGTTCTGGCATGGTGAGACGTGGTACTACATTGCATATGGGTTGTTCCATGGCTTGGCGATGGTGGTCAACGATGCTTGGTTACGCTTTAAGAAAAAGCACCGTGAGCAAATTCCACATAATAAGTTTACGGAAGGCTTTGCAATTTTCTTAACGTTTAACGTTGTTTGTTTAAGTTTCTTATTGTTCTCAGGCTTTTTAAACACTTTGTTCTTTGTTCCACGGCATTAAAAAAATAAATTAATATTAGGGGCGTAATAACAATGGATGACACAAAATCAACAGTATTATCAATTTTACAAGATTTAACGGGTGAAGATGTTTCTGGACATATGGACACGAACTTATTTGATGAAGGTATTTTAGATTCAATGGGCTCAGTTCAGTTATTATTGGAATTACAAAGTCAATTGGGCATTGAAGTCCCAGTTTCTGAATTTGAACGTAGTGAATGGGATACCCCCGAAAAAATCGTTGCTAAGGTCGAGAGCATGCAATGAGTGTTCCAAAACGCCTTTTTAAGATTTTTGGGCCAATTATTTTGGCAGCAATCTTATTATTGGCCGTTCTGCTTTCACCATTTTCATTCGGATTAAATCATGTGTCTAAAACGACCGAAAAAAAAGCGGCCGTTTCATTATCACCAAACATTTTGAAGGGGCGGTTAGTTAAACGACAAGCGCTAGATGATGGCTACGTGCCATTCTTTGGTTCTTCAGAATGGTCACGATTTGATCCGATGCATCCATCTGTATTGGCAGACAAGTACCAGCGTAATTATCGGCCATTTTTACTGGGGGCACGGGGGACACAGTCGTTGACCCAATACTTTGTGATGCAATCGGTAAAAAAGCAGTTAACTAATAAGAAGGCTGTCTTTGTAATTTCGCCACAATGGTTTGTCCCACAAGGAACGCGAAAGGATGCTTTTGGGTATTACTACTCACCTTTACAAACGACCGATTGGTTACAGACGGAACAAAATACCGCCATGGATCGCTACGCGGCTAAGCGCTTATTGCAAATGCCGTCAGGTTCTTCGGACCGCGTTTTATCAGGTGCATTAGCGCGGGTAGCGGCAGGCTTAGAGCCAACTAGCACTCAACGGGCTTACATTAATTATAAGGCGCGCGTTTTAGGTAGCGAAGATGAATTCTTTTCTAAATTTGGTATTTCTGGCAAAAACTTGAATAAAGTTAAGACCCAGGAAAAACAATTACCAGCGACTTATAATTACACTAATCTAGATGCATTAGCGGGTAAGCTTGGTCAGCAATCGACCACTTCAAATAATCTAGAAATCAGTAATACCTTTTGGCGGACACAGTTAAAACGGAATTACAAACGACTTAAAGGTAGTCAAACGACTTTAGATTATACGAAGTCACCAGAGTTTGCTGATTTTCAATTGGTTTTGAATCAATTTGCTAAAAATCATACTGACGTTGCCTTTATTATTCCGCCGATTAATCAAAAATGGGCGAACTACACGGGGTTATCGATGAAAATGATGACAGCTTTTGATAAAAAGATTCGTTATCAATTGACCAGTCAAGGATTTAATAACATTATTGACTTATCGAAAGATGGTCAAGAGAACTACTTCATGACTGATACCATTCACTTGGGATGGCGCGGTTGGTTAGCAGTGGATCAGAAGTTGGATCCATTCTTAAGCAAACCAACGACAACGGCTCCAAGCTATCAGATAAATGATGCTTTCTACACAAAACAATGGCAACAATTAAATCCGAGCGCTATTAGCGCTTTTGAACAACAATAGCGTGACCAAAAAGATCTAATCATCTGGATTAGATCTTTTTTGGCGCCTAATGGGTTAGAATGACCGGAACAATTGTGGGTTCTTTGTCAACCGGTGTTGATGAGGAAAATTGGGGTTCAATTCATTTACGAATTGGGCTTCTTTTTTTTATTTTTATTTTGAATTCAATCTGTATTCTATAATTAAAATTCATCCAGTTTCGGTAGCCATAAGCTGTTCGTTTTATTTGTTTGATTTTACGATTAACACCCTCGATGGGCCCATTTGAGAGTGAACATTCCGTCATGTTTTTAATAAATTGCTTATTCTTGATAAAGGTCTTAATCGTTTGTAAGAGCTGAGGACTAACGTTCTCAACTCTACCTAAAGCTTCAATATATGCGACATAGTTTCGACTACGAATGGCCTCGACTAATTCGTGAGCTGAATAATAAGTGTTCGCAAATTCTTCATTCAGATCCAGTCCCTCCAGGATTAGTTGTTCCTGAGTTAGATGGTCTTTTAAATGCGAAAACCATTGTGGTTTATCTTTTTCAAGTTTTGAATAATCTTTGAGATAGAGCCGCCAGTAATACTTAAGCACGCGGTATTCACGAGTGTCTGGGGCAAATCTTTTCATCAATTGAACACGAGTCTGGTTTAAGGATCGTAAGACCATTTGAACTAAATGAAAGTTGTCGGCGACAACTTTGGCGTTAGGGAAAATACTGTGCATAATGGTGTAGTAGTTTGCGTTAAAATCCATCACAACCTGGGTCACTTGCTGGCGATTTTTCAAGGAGTAATGATTTAAGAAGAATGCCTTAATCTCTTTAGTTCTACGTCCTGGAAGGATGGCAATGAGGTCGTGTTTCTGTGCGTCAATGGTGATGAAACTCATTTGTTTACCGGTAGAACGGAATTCATCGATGCATAAAGTAGTTGGTAGACCATCATAGGCTGGTCTAGTTTGTTTCCCCAAAGCAACTAATTGACGACTGACAGTATTAGTTGATACATTGTACTCTGCGGCAATATTGACCATTGTGCGGTCTTCTGTTAGTGCTGTAGTAATACGGTGCTTAACATGTTGAGAAATCTGATGTTGCTTGGCCACTACGGGGGTTTGGGCAAGTAGGCTATGACCGCAAGCCCGACAGAGAAAGCGTTGCTTACGTAAAATTAACAATGCCGTTCGCTCGCTGATGTTGGAAATCCTGATATTAACTGTTTTAAAACCATTTCGAACGATTTCGTGTTGCCCACAACGTGGGCAAACACTAATTGAATAGGAAAGATCCGCGTAAATCCGTAAAGCATCCCGGCTATTATCTTGAATTTTAAAATTAGTTATATTTTGGTCTTTAATTTGTAGAAGAATTCTTGTAGACTGGTCTTGAGACATATTAATCTTCTCGCTTTCAATTAGTTTTCGTCGACTTGATTGTAGCACGTAGAGGTGGTATGCCTCTTTTTTTTTACAAAAATGGTGTCGCTGGATTCCTCCATCAACACCAAATATCATAGAACCCAATTGTGCTTGTTGAGGTTAGTTGGTATAATTGCTAAGACTAGGAATTAGTAAGAAAGTAGGAACATACATGGATAAAGCGACAATGCAGGATCGACAAAAACATATCCGTAATTTTTCAATCGTCGCCCATATTGATCATGGTAAATCAACGTTGGCAGATCGAATTCTCGAATTAACGGATACGATTTCCAAGCGTGAGATGCAAGATCAAGTGCTCGACTCAATGGATTTGGAACGTGAACGTGGGATTACCATTAAGTTGAACGCCGTGGAATTACACTATACTGCCAAAAATGGCGAAACTTATATTTTTCATTTGATTGACACCCCCGGTCACGTGGACTTCACGTATGAAGTATCACGGAGCTTGGCAGCGTGTGAAGGGGCTGTCTTGGTCGTTGATGCCGCGCAAGGGGTCGAAGCTCAGACCTTGGCGAACGTGTATCTAGCGATTGATGATGACTTAGAAATCGTTCCAGTAATTAATAAAATTGATTTGCCATCAGCCGAACCGGAAAAAGTTCGTCAAGAAATTGAAGATGATATTGGAATTGAAGCTGATGATGCGGTCTTGGCTTCTGCTAAGGCGGGTATTGGGATTGAAGAATTGCTAGAACAAGTTGTGCATAAGATTCCAGCGCCAACTGGCGACATTGAAGCACCCTTAAAAGCATTAGTCTTTGATTCCGTCTATGATGATTATCGTGGTGTTGTTTTAAGTATTCGGGTCCACGAAGGGGTCGTTCGCCCTGGTGATAAGATTCGCCTAATGAACAGTGGTAGTGAATATGAAGTAACCGAAGTGGGGGTCAATTCACCTAAACCGATTGCGCGTGATTTTCTAATGGCAGGTGATGTTGGTTATATTACGGCCAGCATCAAAGATATTCAAGATACGCGAGTAGGTGATACGGTTACGAATGCGGCTCATCCGACTGAAAAAGCGTTGGCAGGTTATCGGGAAATGAATCCAATGGTGTATGCCGGGATTTATCCAACTGATAATGCGAAGTTTACCGATTTACGTGAAGCATTAGAAAAGCTAAAGCTAAATGATGCTGCCCTTGAATTTGAAGCAGAATCTTCGCAAGCGTTAGGCTTTGGGTTCCGGTGTGGTTTCTTAGGTCTGTTGCACATGGATGTGGTGCAGGAACGGTTAGAACGTGAATTTAATTTAGAGTTGATTACGACGGCGCCATCAGTGACTTACCATGTTAAGTTAACGGATGGGACGGAGAAAGCTGTTGAAAATCCTGCCGACATGCCCGAAGCATCAGCTTTAAAGGAAATCCAAGAACCTTATGTCAAGGCGCAAATTATGGTCCCTAATGATTACATTGGCGCAGTTATGGAACTAGCACAACGGAAGCGTGGCGAATTTGATACGATGGCTTACTTGGATAATAATCGGGTAAACGTGGTCTATCATATTCCACTATCTGAAATTATCTTTGATTTCTTTGATAAACTAAAATCCAATACACGTGGTTATGCGTCATTGGATTATGATATTGAAGGCTATCGGCCGAGCAATTTAGTTAAGATTGATATCTTATTAAATGGTGATAAGGTTGATGCCTTGAGCTTTATTGCGCATCAAGACTTTGCTGCGGCCCGTGGGCGTGAAATCACGGCTAAGTTGAAGAATATCATCCCCCGGCAAAACTTTGAAATTCCAGTCCAGGCGACAATTGGGGCTAAAATTATTGCGCGGACGAATATTAAGGCTTACCGTAAGGATGTTACGGCCCATCTGTATGGTGGTGATCGTACGCGGCGGATGAAGTTACTTGAAAAGCAAAAAGTTGGTAAGAAACGGATGAAGGCCGTTGGGCGGGTTGAAATCCCACAAGAAGCGTTCATGGCAGTTTTGAAAACTGACGAGGAAGAAAATCCGTCATAATGGCGGTGTTAAGGGATGAAGTGCAACACAAAAGTTAGACAAAGCTAGATGTTTCTATGCTGCTAAGGAATGTTCTCGATATTCAATCGGGTGACATTCCTTTTGTTTTAAACGAAATTCGATGGTTATTATATCAATCAATATAACTCAATATAACTCGCTGAGACTTTTTAAGTGCCTCGATATCTGTGCAGGGTGGGAAAACACAACTCATCTAAGCTATTGATTATTCATTCACGGTTAGGGGTATTACTAATTTGAAAGGCTAAAATTTTCTTGCTGGCTTCATCGGTAATCGCAGAAATTTAGGCCCAGTTTTTATCCGCTAAGCGAACTTGGGTCACGTCGGTATGTAGGATCTCATATGGATGTGTCTGACTAAAGTTTTGCTTTAAAACGTTATCTGCTACTTTACCAATGGATCCCTTGTACGAAGAATGTTTTCCATTCTTGTGACGATTATACAAACTTACTTGCACATGTAATTCGTCCATCAAGTGCCGAACAATCGTATCGGCTCGGGAGCTTCGCTTGATCCACCGTGTTCTGATTCACTATTTGTGTTTTCTTCCGTCCTTTGAAGGTCCGAACAGGGTCATTGATTTTTTTAGAATATCGTTCTCTAATTTCGTATCATAGAGCTCCTGATTCTTCTGCACAAGCCCACTTTGTTTTGCGAGCTGACGGTGACGGACTTGTTTTCTCTAACGTTTTATTTGAGATGGCCTACCTTTAAGATGGGACTTTAGGCCTTCATACCATCACGTCTAAGTATGATCCGCCAATACTTATTTGTGCAGGTGAGAGATCATATTTCGATACGACAACGGCTAAAGACTCATTACGAGTTTGAAAGTAGTCTACCACATTCAATTTAAACTCTGACGAAAAAAAGCGTTTTCCTTTTCTCCGGGTTAAAGTTTCTACGCCACCTAGTTTATATTGTTGAATCCACTTTCTGACTTTCCGTTTAGGTAAGCCATATTTAGAAGCGAGGGTCCATAGCGCTAAGATAACTATTCAGATACGTGGCAACAACTTCTGCTTTTAATTTTGGACTATATTTAGTCAATAAAAAAAGCCTCACAATCATTACCCTGTTTGTCTAACAGTTATGAAGCACTTCAAGCAATTTGTTTAGTGTGAGTTCTTTTGTATTCGAAATCATATATAATAAGGTCATGAACATAAAAGTAATCTGATTGGAAGTGTAAGAAAATAATGGATGAAGTGAATAAACGGATGATTTCAGAATTTAAGGCAGAAATCATCAGGCTCGGCTTAGAAAAAGGAGCATCTCGGACCAAATATGCGAAGCTGAGAAGCAATGATGCGCCAAGCCCAACGACGATGATGGACCGTTTGGATCAGTCCTGGAATGAAATCGTAACTGAATGTGGTTTTGAAGCTAAAACTGTTTCTTGGAAAAACGCCGACGTAGAAGACGTTTATCAAGCAGCTGCGCAGTTCGTGACTGAAAATGGAATTAAGTCTTCGGCTGATTATATTGAAAAATGTGACGTTGTAAAGACACCATCATTTTGGGTTGTTCAAGGGGCGATAGGTTGGCCAGAGTTTAGAATACGCTACCAGGCGTAGTCGCCGCCGAGCATGCCGGTCCGGCTGTGGTATTCTCATTTTTAGTTGCCGCAATTGTGGCAGGGTTAGTCGCTTTTGCCTATGCTGAAATGTCGGCGGCCATGCCATTTGCGGGCTCAGCCTATTCTTGGATTAATGTAATGTTTGGTGAATTCTTTGGTTGGATTGCTGGTTGGGCCTTGTTGGCGGAGTATTTCATTGCGTTAGCTTTTGTTGGTTCAGGGCTTTCGGCTAATTTCCGTGGGTTATTGACCCCATTGGGTGTGACCTTTCCTAAGGCGTTAGCGAATACCTTTGGGACCGATGGTGGCGTCGTTGATATCGTGGCGGTGGTCGTGATTGCCTTAGTATCTTGGTTATTAGCTCATGGCGTCCGTGAAGCTGCCCGGGTTGAAAATGTGTTAGTGGTTTTAAAAGTAATTGCCATTTTAGTTTTCATTATTGTTGGGGCGACAGCCCTACATGTTAATAATTACGTGCCGTTCATTCCTAAATACCATCTAAACGCTGATGGGACTGCTTTTGGTGGTTGGCAAGGTATTTATGCCGGTGTTTCAATGATTTTCTTATCTTATATTGGTTTTGATTCCATTGCAGCTAATTCAGCTGAAGCTAAAAATCCAGGCAAAACGATGCCACGAGGAATTCTAGGTTCCTTAGCAATTGCCGTTGTGTTGTTTGTTGCAGTAGCACTAGTATTAGTCGGAATGTTTAAATATACGTCGTATGCGAACAACGCTGAACCTGTTGGTTGGGCCTTACGCCATGCTGGTCATCCGATTGTCGCTAGTGTGATTCAAGGCATCGCAGTGATTGGGATGTTTACCGCACTCATTGGGATGACGCTGGCGGGGTCACGGTTAATTTATTCCTTTGGTCGTGACGGTATGCTGCCAAGTTGGCTAGGTAAGCTGAATAAGAATAAACTGCCAAACAATGCATTGCTGGCCTTAACGATTGTCGCTATTATTATTGGCGCATTTTGTCCATTTGCCTTTTTGGCACAATTGATTTCGGCCGGCACCCTAATTGCATTTATGTTTGTCTCACTAGGCATTTATGGGCTGCGGCGGCGTGAAGGCCATGATTTGCCAATACCGGCGTTTAAGATGCCATTTTATCCAGTTTTACCAGCGATTGCTTTTTTAGGGGCCTTGTTTGTTTTCTGGGGCTTGGATATTCAAGCTAAATTGTATGCTGGAATTTGGTTCATTTTAGGATTAATCATTTATTTTGGTTATGGTATTCGTCATTCTTATTTAGGGCAACAACATACTAAAAAATAACAATCAAAAGAACTTGCTTTCACTGGCTGAGTAGCCCGGTGAAAGCAAGTTCTTTTATTTAGCACTAAAAGTCATTATTAATCAGATCTTGTTAGTAACAAATTCAACGGATTAGCTTAATTGTAGTTGGCAATTAGCCCCAAGCGTTGTCCATCAATGGTAGTTGCAATAAGCCATCCGTGGTCGGGTCGGTGTTACCGATGGTCTTTAACTGCCATTGACCTTGAGCAGTTTTAGCCGCAACTACTTTTTTACGTTTGCCAGTAGTCGGGTCTTTGTAAAAACAATTCTCATTGTCAGCGCCAATCTCACGCGCTAAAACTTGATTGGTCGTAATGTAACCATCATTAGTTTGAAAGCTTTCAATTTGCGTAACGTTGGTCAGTTGCGCGTGACCACGGTGATAAATTTTTTCAACTAAAATCATGTGTGAATAGCCCCCTAAAAATAATAAACCCCTAATTCACTTTATTTTAACATAGTTATTTTTCTGTATCGGTTAATTGCGTTTAACTTTAGTAAATAAGCAAACTTTGCAAGCAATTTCTTGCGTAACCAGTTGTGAATTGATACAATAACTGTTTAAAATCTGTTATAATATTTTAAGATATGACTGAAGTGAACTTCCTTAAATTGAGGTTCTTTTTATAAAATCAATTTCACGTTGTGAAGGAGAGATAACCGACATGCTAAAACGCACGAAACAGTTCCTGCGATCGATACATTATGAATACGATAAGACATATATCAGACCGCTTATGGTTCCTGACAGCGTTTACGTGTTGAAATTCGGCAAGGACCATCGAAATAATCGCGTGGTCGTAAAGTATAGCCATACTTGGACGGGGCGCGTAAAGATTAATGAGATTGCCTTGCGGTTGCACAAGCAAAAGCATCCTCGGATTTTTAAACACGAGGCGGATCTGGTCAAGTATTTAAATAAACATTTAACAAAAAAGACGGCTGAGTAGTCGCTTTTTTATTATGTAGGTAGGTGACGGGTGATGACAGAACTCACAGACTTTCTAACGGGCCGGCCCACAACAACGATTGCCGCGGACTTGTTAGGCAAACAATTACAATTAACAACTACTGATGGCCCACTGACCGCCTGGATTACTGAAACCGAAGCCTACTTAGGCGAACGGGATGCCGGGGCGCATGCTTTTAAAAATCATCGTACGCCCCGTAATCAAGCCTTATGGTTGGCACCGGGGACCATTTACATTTATCAGATGCGGGCACAATTCTTATTGAATTTTGTGACGCAAGCGGTTGGGACCCCACAAAGTGTCCTGATTCGAGGAATTGAACCAGTAGCTGGCCTGGATCAGATGCAACGCAATCGGCCGGTCCCATTGGCTAATTTAACGAATGGTCCGGGTAAATTAATGCAGGCGTTAGGGTTACAGCACGAGTTAAATGGGCAACCATTGAGTCCCCAGACGTTGAATCTGAGTTTGAAAACGCAACGCCAACCACAGACGATTGTTAGTAGTGCCCGAATTGGGATTGTTAACAAGGGTGATTGGTCAACCGTTCCGCTACGTTACTATGTTGCCGGTAATCCGTTTGTGTCGCAAATGCGCAAACGAGATGTTGACACGGTCAATGCAGGTTGGCGACCCCTTAAAAATTAATGGAGGCTATGTTATGAAATGGACAGAAGTAACCGTAAGCACCTCAAATGAAGCCGTCGAGGCCGTTTCGAATATCTTGATGGAAGCTGGTGCTAGTGGGGTTAAGATTGATGATGCCCTGTACTATCAGAATTTGAAACCTAATCGGTATGGTGAAATTATTGATTTAGATACAATTCCGCACGTCACTAGTGGCGCATTGATTTCGGCATATTACCCTGAAACCGTATTTGTGCCAGAGATTTTACCCACGATCAAACAACGCGTGGCTGAGCTTGCTAAATATGGTTTAAATCCAGCACCAAATGAGGTCAGTATGGTGGATTTGTCGGATGAAGCTTGGGCGACTGCTTGGAAAAAGTATTACCATCCAGTCCGGGTCACGCGGTACTTAACGATTGTCCCGAGCTGGGAAAGCTATCAACCGGCGCAACCAGGTGAATTGGTCTTAAAGTTAGATCCTGGCATGGCTTTTGGGACTGGGACGCATCCCACGACTAAATTATCGTTGCAAGCGTTAGAAACGGTGATTAATGGTGGCGAACACTTAATTGATGTTGGAACCGGTTCAGGAGTATTAAGTATTGCGGCTAAAGCAATGGGCGTGGGTCAAGTGGAAGCTTATGATTTAGATGAAGTGGCAGTCACTGCGGCCCAGGCTAACTTGGATTTGAATCCAGTTGCGGCGGATGTTCAGGTGGCCGCTAATGATTTATTGACGGGCATTCAGACGCAAGCGGATATTATTGTCGCCAATATTTTGGCTGAAATCATTGTGCCCTTGGTCCCTCAAGCTAAGTCTAACTTGAAACGTGGTGGTTATTTCATCACCTCTGGCATCATCGATGATAAGTTTCAAGTTGTTTTAGTGGCCTTAAAGGCGGCGGGGTTTCAAATTAAGCAACATACGCAAATGGGTGATTGGCATAGTATCGTGGCTTATTTACCAACGGCGACGGATTAATGGAGGATGACGACCATGCAACGTTATTTTTTGACAACGGCAATTGCAACGCAAGTTGGCAGTCAATTTGCCTTAACCGGTGATCCAGTTCATCATTGGCTTAAAGTCATGCGGGCTCAAGTAGGCGACCAAGCTGAATTCGTGACCCCCAGCCAGCAAGTCGTTATCGGGCAGCTCGCTGCGGTTACAGCTGAAGCAGCCCAAGTTGAGGTTATTACCGTCACCATGCCACAAGTGGAACTGGCCCTTAGTGTGACGATTGCTTGTGGGGTTTCCAAGGGAGATAAAACGGAACAAATCGTGCAACGGGGAACTGAGCTAGGGGCGGCTAACTTTGTTTTCTTTGATAGTCAATATGCCGTGGCTAAATGGGCACCTAATAAACGCGAACGCAAACTTGCGCGGTTAGCAAAAATTGCACAATCGGCAGCGGAACAATCCCATCGGACGGTTGTGCCAACAGTGAGCTATCAGTCTAATTTAACGACGTTGGTCGCCCAAGTACCACATGATGCGGGGATTGTTGCCTGGGAAGAATCAGCGAAGCAAGGTGAACGGGGCCAGTTAGTAAAAATGTTGACCAAATTACAGGATAAACAGCGTTTATTAGCTATTTTTGGTCCTGAAGGTGGGTTAACAACGACCGAAGTGGCCGATTTGGCAACGGTGGGCGTTGTTGCGGCGGGATTAGGCCCGCGGATAATGCGGGCTGAAACAGCGCCAATGTACCTTCTTAGCGCGGTTTCTTTTTGGCAGGAATTAGTGTAATTTGCTAGTTGATGGTGTACAATGAATTATTATAATTAGTAAGCAATTTATCGTAAGCGAGGGATTAGTTTGACGGAAAAATTTCGTGAATTTAGTGGTCAATATTGGTTAGTTGCGATTATCGTTGGCATCGGGTTGCCATGGCTATTAAAGTTATTAAGCGTTAGCCGTTTTCATCAAATCGTATGGCTGTTATTTGTTTTTGACTTTTTAGTTGCCGCCATTATTGGTTGGCAGATTCGACGAACGGCACGAACCGGTTGGCTAGTTTGGCTATTGCCAGTGTTTTGTTTGCTGGGTCTATATTTATTTTTCCCCTCGTACGTTTATTACTTGGCTTTAGTGGACTTGGGGATTTCGTATTTGGGTTACGGTATGAGTCGCCCACGGTAGTTAATAAATGTGATAAGTGAGCGACAAGACACGTGGTGACAAGCTAACGTGTCTTTTTATAAAATTTGAATCTTTTGAAATCGTGGTGATAGAATGTCTAAACAACCTACTTGGACTGCGCAAGATGTGCTTGACGCGGTTCAAAAATATATGAATGCGGAACATGTCGCGTTGGTCAAACGGGCCTGTGACTTTGCAACGTATGTGCATAAAAATCAGTCGCGGCAATCTGGTGAACCTTATATTATGCATCCGATTCAGGTCGCCGGTATTCTGGCAGATCTTAAAATGGATCCGGAAACAGTGGCATCTGGGTTTTTGCATGATGTGGTTGAAGATACTGGCGTAACCCTGGGTGACGTTGAAGAAGTCTTCGGTAAAGACGTGGCCGTCATTGTCGATGGTGTGACGAAGTTGGGCAAGATTCGTTATAAATCCAACAAGGAACAATTAGCTGAAAATCATCGTAAGCTGTTGTTAGCGATGTCAAAAGACATTCGCGTGATGATTGTGAAGTTAGCGGATCGGTTACATAATATGCGAACCTTACAGCATTTGCGTCCGGATAAGCAACGTCGAATTGCCAATGAAACGTTGGAAATTTATGCGCCAATTGCAGACCGGTTAGGGATTAGCACGATTAAATGGGAACTGGAAGATATTTCACTTCACTATTTAAATCCGCAACAATACTACCGGATTGTTCATTTGATGAATTCGCGACGTGAAGACCGTGAAAAGTATATTGAAATTGCCATTCAAGATATTCATCAAGCTTTGCACGATCTTAATTTACCGGATGCGGAGATTTATGGGCGGCCAAAGCACATTTATTCTATTTACAAAAAAATGCGTGATAAGCATAAGCAGTTCAGTCAACTCTATGATTTGCTCGCTATCCGGGTAGTGGTTGACTCGATTAAAGACTGTTATGCCGTTTTAGGTGCGATTCATACGCAATGGAAACCGATGCCTGGGCGATTTAAGGATTATATTGCTATGCCTAAGGCTAATATGTATCAATCTTTGCACACGACCGTTGTTGGTCCTGAAGGCAAGCCATTAGAGATTCAAATCCGCACTTATGAGATGCATCGAGTAGCTGAATATGGGGTTGCAGCTCACTGGGCCTACAAAGAAGGTGTGCGTGATCAAGTTCAGACGACACGTTCTGGTAATAAATTAAACTTAGTTAAGGAAATTATCGAATTACAAGATGAAAGTAAAGACGCGGCTGACTTTATGGAAGGCGTAAAAGGCGATTTGTTTAGTGACCGCGTCTATGCTTTTACCCCGAAGGGCGATGTCACGGAATTACCTAAAGGCGCTGGCCCACTGGATATGGCTTACTCTATTCATACTGAAGTTGGCAATCATACAACCGGTGCTAAAGTCAATGGCAAAATCGTGCCATTAGATTATCAGATTAAAAATGGAGACATTGTTGATATCTTAACGTCAACAAGTTCAACCGGACCTAGTCGGGATTGGCAGAAATTAGTCTATACGCGACGGGCACGTAATAAGATCAAACAGTTTTTCCGTAATGCGGATCGGGAAGGCAATATCGGTACCGGTCGTGACTTGCTAGATCGTCAATTACGTGATTTTGATTTTAACCCCAAAACGGTTATGACCAAAGAAAAGGTTGAAGCAGTCGCTAAAAAGATGCATTATGCAAGTGATGACGATTTGTATGCGGCCTTAGGGTTTGGCGATATTCAGCCGGTGGGGATTGCTAATCGGTTAACGAGTGATGTGCGGAAGCAACGTGAAGCTGATCGCCAGCGGGAACGCGAACGAGCGATTCTGGAAGAGCATCATGAGGCGACACCCAAGAAAAAGGCTAAAGATCAACATGAGGATAAGGACAAACAAGATGATAAACGCAAAAAGGTGTCGTCATCTGGTGGGGTCATTATCCAAGGCGTTGATAATCTCTTAGTGCGATTGAGCCATTGTTGCTCACCAATTCCTGGCGATGAAATCGTGGGGTATATCACTAAAGGTCGTGGTGTCTCGGTGCACCGGATAGACTGTCCTAATGTCAAGAGCGCTGAGTCTCAAGGTGAGCGGTTGATTGAAGTGGCTTGGGAAGATCCAGAAGGCGATCGGACGAACTACAATTCTGATTTAGAAATTCAAGGTTATAACCGGAATGGGCTGTTGAATGACGTGCTCAAAGTGGTCAACAATAATACGAAGTTTTTGACGAACGTTAATGGGAAGGTTGATCATAACAAGATGGTGATTGTTAGCGTTTCGTTGGGTGTTCGCAACTTGGCACATTTGCAACGTATTATTGAGAGCCTTAAGAATATCCAAGATGTGTACGTTGTTGAACGGAAGCTATTTTAGGAGGTTTAAGCGTGTGCGAGTTGTCTTACAACGAGTTCAAGAAGCCCAGGTGACGATTGCTGGTCAAGTTCATGGGGCTATTCAAGCGGGTTATGTGTTACTCGTCGGTTTTCGTGATGGTGATGGTCAACCAGAATTGGATTATTTAACGCATAAGATCTTAAATTTACGTGTTTTTAGTGATGCGCAAGGTAAAATGAATTTAAATATCCAGCAAGTTGGCGGGGCTATTTTATCGATTTCACAATTTACCCTCTATGCGGAGACGCAGCATGGCAATCGGCCTAGCTTTACTGCTGCAGGTAACCCGGTTATGGCTAATCAGTTGTATCATACATTTAATGAACAACTGGCAGCAACCGGTCTTAAGGTTGCGACCGGTGAATTTGGTGCTGATATGCAAGTCACACTTGTGAATGATGGTCCCGTGACCATTTGTTACGATACTGAAAATAAATAAGGTTAACAACGTGGGACCAAGGTGAGTGATTACCGATTGGGGCCCACGTTTTTGTGAGCACTAAACAGGTTAAAGGAGACTATAGACGATGCATGAATTTATTTGGGATTTAGATGGGACCTTATTGAACACCTATCCAGCAATGGTAGCAGCTTTTCAGCAAGCTGTGCGAGTACTAGGGGGGCAAGTAGGTGCTGATGAGACCTATCAACTGATGCGCCAACACTCGGTTGGCATGGCGGAACGGACGATTGCTGAGCGCTATGGCTGGGATTGGCACGCGATTAGGTCTGGTTATCAGCAAATCGAACCGACCTTACAAGTCGCGCCGAATGCATTTGCTGGCGCTGAGGCGGTTTTAGCAAAAGTTCAAGCGGTTGGCGGTCATAATTATTTGATGACACATCGTGGGGCAAGTGCATTAACTTATTTAGACCAGACCCAACTGACCACTTATTTTACTGATTTTGTCACGGCAGCCCAACCTTTTCCACGCAAACCAGATCCGGCTGCACTAAACTATTTGTTAACGAAGTATCAAGTGGATCGCTCGCAGGCGGTGATGGTTGGTGACCGCAATTTAGATATTGATGCCGGACATAATGCTAAGATTGCCGGTTATTTATTTGATATCGATCACCTGATTACGGTAACTAGTCATCCAGAACTGCAGGTCGATCAGCTGCCGGCTTTATTACCTTGGATTAAGTAGGGTCAGCGACATAGTAAAAGCCCAGTTACCGGCAAAGATGCGGCGGTAACTGGGCTTTTACTGTAGTGCTTATTGATTGGCAAAGTAGGTCGATAAACCGGCGTAAACGGCGTGGGCTACTTCATTTGGGTATTTCTTAGAGCTGATGGTTTTAAAATCAGATTTATCATTGATATAACCGAGTTCCATTAACACTGCTGGAACTTGATTATCCCGAATGACTAAGAAGTCACCAAAGTCAGTTCCTTTATTTCTAATAGGCAGGGCGTCCACATCGCTACTTAAGGCTTTAGCTAGGCCTAATGAAGTCGACTTGTGATAGTAATAGGTGGTAATACCGGAGGCCTGATTTTTTTCGGCGGTGCTGTCAAAATGGAAGCTGATAAATGCATCGGCGTGTAATTTATTGGCGACTGCGGGCCGATCATTCAGACTGACCCATTTATCAGTATTTCGTGTTAAGACAACGTGGGCACCAGCAGCGCGTAACCGTTTTGCCACGACTTTAGCCACACGTAGCGTATAGGTCTTTTCCATTTTACCTTTACTGGATAGGGCCCCGGAATCGGAGCCGCCATGGCCGGGATCAATCACGATAGTGGCCTCAGAAATCTTAGTCGTTCTGGTGAGTTGACTGTTATTTTCATTAACGAGCCAACTCGCAATCCAACCAAATTTATGGTCCGCATAGCGCACATACAACCAATTGTTTTTACGCCGCACGATGTGAACCTTTGTGCCTTTGGTTGTTGCGTCTGTGACGGCATAGCTCATTCCAGGCCCTTGCCGGATGTTAACATTGGCGATATTAACAACGGCGGTATTGTGCGTAGCGAGCAGGAAGGTAAAGCCTGCTACTAAACCAATAAAAATTAGTGTGACGGTAATTTGACGCCAAAAGCGTTTTAATACTTGCATGAGTTTCACCAACTAGTTAAATAATGACTGTTTTTTAAGTACCAAAGTAGTATACCAAAAAAGGACACCTTGTAACGGATTATTCCGGATAATTTTAATGGCAATAGTTGACTTTTGCTAGTATTTCGTGTAACTTTAATCGTAAGTTAATAAATCGACCGCAGAGAAAGCCAGAGCATCAGGCAACGCTTTAACCAGAGACCGGTAGTGCTGAGAATTCCGGAAAGCATCCTAATGAGGAGACACTTTTGAGGTGAACGTAAAGTTCCGCCTGTGTTGAACAGACGTTATCAGTTAGTGCTCATAAAGGTGGTACCGCGCATAAAAGCGCCCTTGGATAAACAATCAAGGGCGCTTTTTTTGTCGATTTACTGAAGGAGGAAAATAAAATGAGATATCAACGGCCTAAAGGGACGGCCGATATTTTGCCCGGCGATAGTGAAAAGTGGCAATATGTCGAAGCAACGGCCCGACAAGTGTTTAAGACTTACCAGTTCAAAGAAATTCGGACCCCAATTTTTGAAAATTTTGAAGTTTTCTCACGTTCAGCGGGAGATACTTCGGATATTGTGACTAAGGAAATGTATGACTTTCATGATAAAGGAGATCGTCACATTACCTTACGGCCAGAAGGAACTGCCGGGGTAGTTCGGGCCTTTGTCGAAAATAAATTATACGGGCCGCAAATTTTGAAGCCTTACAAGGTTTATTACATGGGACCAATGTATCGTTATGAACGGCCACAATCTGGTCGGCTCCGTGAGTTCCATCAACTTGGGGTGGAGGCTTTTGGGAGTGAAAGTGCAGCTTTAGATGTCGAAGTCATTGCCATGGGCTTTAACCTATTGAAGCAATTCGGCTTAAATGACTTGAAACTGGTGATTAATACCTTAGGTGATCAAGCGACACGTGATGCTTATCGGCAAGCACTAATTGATTATTTGGAACCTCATTTTGAAGAGTTGAGTGATGACTCTAAGGCTCGGCTACACAAAAATCCACTCCGGGTGCTTGATAGTAAAGCCCCTGAAGACCAAAAGTTTGTTGCTGCTGCACCCTCAATTTTAGATTATTTAACGCCGACTGCGAAGAATCACTTTGAACAAGCCCAGCAGTTTTTAACGGCGCTGGAGATTCCTTTTGAAATTGATGCAACAATGGTTCGTGGGTTAGATTACTATAACCATACTATTTTTGAAATCATGACGAATTCAAAAGCATTGGGTCAAGGCTACACCACGATTTGTGCCGGTGGACGCTACAATGGGTTAGTCAAAGAACTTGGTGGCCCAGAAACGTCGGGGGTTGGTTTTGGCCTCGGAGTTGAACGGCTATTAGTGTTAATGGATGCTGAGCAGAGTGCTTTTCCAACCGATGATGGGTTAGATGTATATGTCGTTGGGATTGGTGATACTGCTAGTGCCACGACTTTGAAGTTGGTTCAAGCGGTCCGAGGTGCCGGTTTAACTGCCGAACGGGATTACTTGGATCGTAAACCTAAAGCGCAATTTAAGAGTGCTGATCGCTTGCATGCCCGTTATACCATGACTGTCGGTGAGAGTGAAATTGAAGCGGGCGTTGTGAATGTAAAAGCCATGGCGACCGGAATTGAAACCCAAGTTAGCATGGCTGACATTTACGCCAATGTGAAACAAGTTTTAACTGCACAATAATTAAGGAGGTCCTATTTTAATGAAACGAACAACTTATGCTGGTTTAGTTAATGAAGAATTTTTAGGCCAAGAAGTAACCTTACAAGGCTGGGTACAAAAACGTCGGGATTTAGGCGGCTTAATCTTCATTGATTTACGGGATCGTGAAGGCATCGTTCAATTGGTATTTAGCCAAGAATTTTCAACGGACGCATTAGCGATTGCTGATCAATTACGGAATGAATACGTGATTGAAGTTCAAGGTAAGGTCGTTAGTCGTAGTGATGCTGCCATTAATCCACGGATGAAGACGGGTAAAGTGGAAGTCGAAATTCAAACGGCTAAAATTTTAAACCAAGCTAAGACACCACCATTTTATATTCAAGATGACATCAATGTATCGGATGAATTACGATTGAAATACCGGTATTTGGACTTACGTCGGCCAGAAATGCAACGGGGCTTAAAGATTCGTAATGGGATTACGCGTGCCGTTCACAGCTATTTTGATGCTAATGACTTTTATGACATTGAAACGCCTTTCTTGACGAAATCAACGCCGGAAGGTGCGCGGGATTACTTGGTCCCTTCACGAGTTTATCAAGGCCATTTCTATGCGTTACCACAATCACCACAATTATTTAAGCAATTATTGATGGGGGCTGGCTTTGACCGGTACTATCAAATCGCGCGTTGTTTCCGTGATGAAGATTTACGGGGCGATCGGCAACCAGAATTTACCCAAATTGATATGGAAACTTCATTCTTAACGGCGGAAGAAATTCAAAGTTATACTGAAGGCTTGATTAAAAAGGTGATGCACGACGTTAAAGGCATTGAAATCAAAACGCCTTTTGATCGGATTACTTGGCAATCAGCAATGGACCGGTTTGGTTCTGACAAGCCAGATGTGCGTTTTGGCATGGAACTAAAGGATATGTCCAAAGTAGTCGCTAATAGTGATTTTAAAGTCTTTACTGGTGCCCTCGAAAATGGTGGTTGTGTTAAAGCGATTGCGGTTCCTGGTGGCGCTGACCAGTATTCACGCAAAGCCATTGATGCTTATACGAGTTATGTCGAACGGTTTGGTGCTAAGGGCTTAGCCTGGATGAAAGTAACCGACGACAGCTTTAGTGGTCCCGTTGCGAAGTTCTTTAAAGATGACTTTGAAGCCATTACGACGGCGGCTGATGCTAAGCCTGGCGATTTACTCTTATTTGCAGCGGACAGCTTTAAGATCGTTTCAGATACCTTAGGTTACTTGCGGAAAGCGATTGCGAAAGAACAAGGACTGATTGATGATAGCAAGTTTGCGTACCTCTGGGTCGTTGACTGGCCTTTGTTCGAATATGATGAAGGGATTGAACGCTGGGTTCCTGCGCATCATCCATTCACGATGCCGAATGAAGAAGATGTGCATTACCTAAATGAGGGTGAAGATCCCCATCAAGCGCATGCACAATCTTATGATATCGTCTTGAATGGTTATGAATTAGGGGGCGGCTCAATCCGGATTCATACCCGCGACTTGCAAGAAAAGATGTTCAAAGCGTTGAACTTTACGCCAGAACGGGCACAAGAACAATTTGGATTCTTATTAGATGCCTTAGATATGGGCTTTCCACCGCATGGCGGCTTAGCAATCGGGTTAGACCGGTTCGCAATGTTGCTGTCCGGTAACGATAACATTCGTGAAGTGATTGCGTTCCCAAAGAATTCCAAGGCTTCCGAACCAATGACCAATGCGCCAGCTGAAGTTTCTGAACGACAATTACAGGATTTGGCCTTATTTGTAACTAAACCAACTGATAAAGCTTAATTTTAAGCGAGAACGTCCGGTGAATAACTGGACGTTCTTTTTAGTTAGTGTTAAATTTATATTAAAATTTAATTGGAGTGATTTTAATGAGCAATGAAACTGCAATTTTTGCTGGTGGGTGTTTTTGGTGCATGGTTCAACCGTTTGATCATCAGCCCGGAATTATCAGTGTTGTTTCGGGGTATACAGGTGGTCATACTGTTAATCCAACATATGAACAAGTAAAATCACATCAAACTGGTCATACCGAAGCAGTTAAGATTACCTTTGATTCGGCCCAAATTACCTACGCAACGTTAGTTGATATTTATTGGCGACAAACGGACCCGACGGATGCTATGGGACAGTTTCAAGATCGTGGTGATAATTATCGGCCAGTGATTTTTGTCAATAGTGAGCAACAACGACAGCTGGCTACGGTGTCGAAGCAACGGTTGCAAGCCGCGGAACAGTTTGACAAGCCCATTGTGACTAAGATTGAAGCCGTTCAACCATTTTATCCAGCTGAAGCACAACATCAACGGTTTTATGCGAATAATCCAGTAGTTTTTGCAGCTCAAGAAGCGGGTGGTCGTGCGGACTTTATTGCGGACCATTGGCAACAAGCGCCAAAAGTCGATTGATAGCCTGTGAATTTGCTGAGAACCGTGAGACTTTCGGTAGAAAAGTGCATAGCCCTGTTTGTCGCAGTTTAGTAATGTTAAAATAACGAAGACAACATATAAAGGAGCATTTTCAGCCATGAATGATTTTCAGCAGTTGACTCGGCGGCACCGTGATGTGACGAAGGCCTCAACGGCATTTATTTACGCGATTTTAGTGTCCGTCGCGATGAATTTCTTTTGGACACCGGGACACATTTATTCTTCTGGGATTACTGGGTTAGCGCAATTAATTAATAGTTTGATGACGAAGTTCTTGCCCGTGCAATTTTCAACAGCGTTACTATTGTTCCTATTGAACGTGCCAATGTTTATCATTGCGTGGCGCTCAATCGGCCACCGGTTTACGATTTTTACTTTCTTAGCCGTCGCACTTTCAAGTATTATGATTAAAGTTGTGGCGCCAGAAAGTTTGACCCATGATCCAATTATTTGTGCGATTTTTGGGGGCGCAGTTAACGGATTTGGGACTGGGATGTCATTGAGAAATGGAATTTCAACGGGGGGCTTAGATATTATTGGGATCGTCTTACGGCGCAAAACGGGCCGTAGTATCGGGACTATTAATATGGCGTTTAACTCACTCATTGTTATTGCGGCAGGGTTCATCTATGGGTGGCCTTATGCTTTTTATTCTGCTTTAGGCTTATTGGTTAATGGCCGAGTCATTGATATGACGTATACGCGCCAACAAAAGATGCAAGTGATGATCATTACCAGTCGCCCGAAAACGGTAATTGATAGTGTTCAGAATCGGATTCGTCGCGGGGTGACTATCGTGCATAATGCTGAAGGTGCCTATCGTCACGATGACAAGACAATCTTGTTTACGGTAATTACCCGGTATGAAATGTCGGAACTTACTGCCGCAATGGCGGAGTCTGATCCCCATGCCTTTGTCAGTATTTCAGATACAGTTAAAATTTTGGGCCATTTTTATGAGCCTGAGCCGTAACGATTTAGGCAGCTGTCAATTGTGATTGATGGCTGTTTTTAGTTAACTGCACTTGAAAAAATGAGTGGTTATCAGCAACTATTTGTTTATTAAAATTATCTTATTTTATAAGAATGGCATACTTGGATTTTTTAAATATGCTAAACTGATAAATAGTGCTTAATAACGGGCTAGATGAAGGTAGTTTAGCTGCGAAAGGGTGACTAGCTTGAAAAAGATGGGCTATTTGTGGCTACTCACGTTGGTTTCGTGGTTAGCCCATTTCAAACGCTCACAACGGATTATTTATTTGATGAGTTTTGCGGATAATCTCGAGTTTATCATGGCACTGGCACAACGCGTCCCCGGACGCTTAACGGTGTATTACTTACCGTCAGCTACGGTAGGCGCTGAAAAATTAGCTGCTCAAGGGGTGGCAATTCAGCCATTTCAAGATTCGTTGCACTTTGTATTAACCGGAATTCCCGTGATTACTCAGGCCGTGGATGTGTATTGTGACAATTATTTTGCGTTTACCGCTGGGTTAACACGCACTAAAGGGCAACGGCTCATTCAATTGTGGCACGCTGGGGGGGCGGTTAAGGCGTTTGGTTGGGGCGACCCGCAAACGGCGCAACGTTCAATCGCTGATCAGCATCGCTTTCAAAAAGTTTATAATCAGTTGACCGACTATGTGGTTGGGGCCGATAAGATGGGTGCGGTGTTTGCGACGAGTTATCATGTTCCACGTGAACGGATGCGAGTGCTGGGGTATCCACGCTCGGACCGCTATCGTCAGCCGACTTGGGTGCAACAAACTCGGGCGGCGATTTATGCGCGTTATCCGCAATTACATGACCGCGAAGTGCTTTTGTATGCCCCTACTTATCGAGCCGGGGTCACCTTTGACTTACCAGCTGATTTTGGGGAATTACAGTTAACGGCTAGGCAAGTGTTGATTGTTAAGTTACATCCGCACTTGGCGGCGCAAGCGGAAGCTTTGTTAAAGCAGTATCCAGGGCTAATTATGCTAGTGCCGGACTTTAGTACTGATGAATTGTTAACCATCACTGAGACGTTAATTAGTGATTATTCATCCGTTATTTTTGACTATGCGCTCTTGCCAAATTGTCAAAAAATGGTATTCTATGTTTTTGACTGGCAAAACTTTCAGCAGGCCGTGGGCTTACAACCTGATTTTGAACAGTGGGCCCCAGGGCCGTTAGTTCAAACGATGGCCGAACTGAATCGTGTCTTAGCAGCGCCAGCTAAACGGCAACCTGTGCAGGCTTTCAATCAATTGTGGAACACGCATAATGATGGGCAAGCAACTGCACGAACGTTAGCCTATTTTTATAAAAAATAAACAGTACAGATAGGGAGTGTCAGTGCCTTGAAAGAGGTCGTATCAATTATTAAAGAGCAATTCCAGAATTGGGGAATTATTTGGCGGATTTCTAATTATGAAGATCAAGCCAGTTATCAAAGCCATTATCTGGGATTAGCTTGGGAATATTTATATCCGTTAATTCAAATTGCTATTTATTGGATTGTCTTTAGTGGTGGGTTTAAAAAGGGCAGTGATCTGGATGGCGTCTCATACTTAATGTGGATGGTTATTGGGATTACCCCGTGGTTCTTCATGAACCGAGCAATCTTGGATGGTTCTAAGAGTATCTATCAACGGGTTAACATGGTATCAAAAATGAAATTTCCAGTTTCCGTGTTACCTTCAATTCGAATTGTTGGTAACTTGAACGCATTTTGGACGATGTTAGTGTTCTCAATTGGGTTAGGCTTCTTTAATGGCATTTACCCTTCAATTGCTTGGTTGCAATGGATTTATTACTTTATTGCGATGATGGCACTAATGTTTGCTTTGAGTGTCTTTAACTCGACGGTTTCTGTGCTGATTCGGGATTGGCAGATTTTGTTACAATCCATTATGCGGATGTTATTTTATCTATCAGGTGTGTTATTTAATTTCCAAACAACGGGCTTTCCAGCGCCGTTTGTCCGGATTCTTGAATTGAATCCGTTCTGGTACATTATCTCAGGGTTCCGCCAATCAATGTTTAATCAAGGTAGCGGCAACTATATCTGGGATCGACCATTGTTAACGCTCATTTTCTGGGGCTTTATCTTAGTTGTACTACTAGTCGGTTCACATTTACATTATAAGTTCCGTTCACGCTTTGTGGACATGATTTAAACGATAATTTGATGACAGGTCATCCAAATCCATGCCATTAAAGGACTTGCTTACAAAAGGGCCTGGGACAATTGTCTCGGGCCCTTTTATGGTTAAAAACTAAAAAAGGTTAGGTGTAAAAAATGCTTAGATTAGGCTCACACGTTTCAATGAAAGCGCCAGACATGTTACTGGGTTCTGCCAATGAGGCTGTTAGTTACGGGGCCAATACGTTTATGATTTATACTGGGGCGCCACAAAATACGCGTCGCAAGCCCATTGCAGATTTGAATATTCCAGCCGGTCAAGCTGTTATGCGGGCCCATGATTTACAACAAATCGTGGTGCATGCGCCGTACATCGTTAATCTTGGTAATACCAAGAAGCCGGGATATTTTGAGTTTGCCACTGATTTTTTATACCATGAGATTGAACGTGCTGAAGCCGTTGGTGCAACTCAATTAACGTTGCATCCTGGGGCTCACGTCGGTGCGGGGGCCCCGGCAGCAATCGCCCAGATTATTAAGGGGTTGAATGCAGTGATTCGACCGGAACAAACAATTCACATTGCCATTGAGACGATGGCAGGGAAAGGGACCGAAATTGGACGAACTTTTGAAGAACTGGCGGCCATCATTGATGGGGTTACTTATAATGAAAAGCTGTCGGTGACATTTGATACTTGTCATACGAGTGATGCGGGTTATGCGATTAAAACTGATTTTGATGGGGTTTTAAATGAATTCGACCATGTGATTGGGTTAGACCGGTTACAGGTCATTCACTTGAATGATTCTAAAAATCCACAAGGCTCACATAAAGATCGCCATGCTAACCTCGGTTTAGGGACGATTGGCTTTGAAACATTGAACCAGATTGCCCATCATCCACAATTAACCGCAATTAGTAAAATCTTAGAAACCCCCTATGTTGGACCAGATAAAAAACACCAACTGGCACCTTATAAATATGAGATTGCAATGCTTAAAGCAGGTCAATTTAATGCGGACCTGTTGGCAACGATTGAACAGCAAGCTTAGATGGTCACAAAAAAGCGAGCTTAGATTTTATCCTAAGCTCGCGCTTTGTTATTGGTTAGCTTCGTTATAACCGAGACTTTCTGTAATCAGAGTCGCAGTTTCCTCAATGGATTTGTTGGCTACGTTAATTACGAGACAACCGGCCTTTTTGAAAATCTTATCGGCGTAAGCCAATTCTTCTTTGATTTTATCGGTATTCGAATACATGGTATCTGGATTTAAGCCGTATTGCACCATACGTTGCCGACGAATGGTGTTCAGCTGTTCGGGATCGTTAGTGAGACCAAAAATCTTTTTAGGATCGACTTGCCAGATTTCATCTGGAATTTGGGCTTTAGGAACCAATGGTAAATTAGCAACTTTTAAGTTTTGGTTAGCCAGGTATAGCGATAATGGTGTTTTAGAAGTTCGGGATACGCCTAGTAAAACAACATCCGCACTTAAAAAGCCAGTAGGATTCTTACCGTCATCATAGGTCACGGCAAACTCAATCGCATTAATTCGGTCAAAATAGTTATCATTTAGAGCGTGGACTGTACCAGGATGATTGGCCGGTTGTAAATGGGTCACTTCGGAGAACGTATCTAAGGCCGGGGTGATTACATCATAGTAAGGCAAGTGATTTTCCTGACAAAAAGCATTCACACTTTTACTAAGCTGGCGATCCACGAACGTATGGAAAATAACGGCATGATCCTTTAAAGCTTGTGCTAAGACTGTATTTAACAGTGATGTTGTCCGTACGAATGGAAAACGCTGGTAGTTAATCTCAACGTTTGAAAATTGGGCAGCGGCAGCTTGAGCGACGGCATGAGCAGTGGCACCCACTGAATCAGATAAAATAAATATTTTTATTTCTTGCATTGTCAAAACCCCATTTCAGTATCAATAATGTCTTCAGTGTAGCATAGCACCGCGGTTATGAAAACGATTTATCATTTCAATTTGGTTAAAATAATCAGATTATTTTTATTTATTTTTAAACTTTTGTTGACGCCGTTTTTCTATTTATGTATAATTTACTAGAACAGTTGTATTATGTAAGTATGCATAATTTGACAGTTACTTTTTAAGCTCGGAGGGAGGGAATTTCATATGGCAAAAACAGTCGTTCGTAAAAACGAATCTCTTGATGATGCTCTTCGTCGCTTCAAACGTAACGTTTCAAAAAGTGGTACTTTACAAGAATACCGTAAACGGGAATTTTACGAAAAACCAAGTGTGAAGAAGAAGTTAAAATCTGAAGCAGCTCGTAAGCGTAAGAACCGTCGTCGTTTCAAGTAATTCGATTTAATTGAAACACTTGAGTCGAGGAGGGTACCCAATGAGTTTAGCAGAAACACTCAATGGTGATCTTAAAGCTGCAATGAAGGCACGCGATAAGCAAAGCCTTAGTGTTTTACGGATGCTTAAATCCGCATTAGTGAATGAAAAGATTAATGCTGGGCATGAGTTAACGGCAGATGAAGCAACAAGCGTGATTTCACGTGAGTTGAAGCAACGTCGTGAATCATTAAGTGAATTCGAAAACGCTGGTCGGCAAGATTTAGTTGATGGGGTTAAAGCCGAAATTACGATTGTTGAAAAGTATATGCCAAAGCAATTATCTGACGATGAAGTCAAACAAATTGTTGCGACTACGATTGAACAAATCGGAGCTACCGGTAAAGGTGACTTTGGTAAAGTAATGGGTGCAGTAATGCCAAAACTTAAAGGTCAAGCAGATGGCAAGCTTATCAATCAAACAGTTAAATCATTATTGAATTAACGGTTAAGTCAGGGAATTCGTTCCCTGACTTTTTTTATTGCCCCAAAACCGCTAAGCTGGTAGCGGTTAGGCTTTTATGCTATGATTAGTTCACAAAAGTACACTTAAATAAGTACAGGTAAACTGTTTTAGTGTGCCCGATGATGAGAATTAAATCTGTTAATAAAGGGGTCCATGTTTTTGACTGAAAACTCAAAATATGAACAAAAATTTCTAATCGCTGACCCAGCACAATCAGTAGCGTTACTGGGCCCAGAAGATCAGCATTTAGCAATGTTGGAAGACGGGCTACATGTCAGTTTGCACGTCTTCGGTGATCAGATGACAATTAGCGGTGATGACGAAGGTGCTGTTCGTAATGCGCAAGCTGTTTTAGAAAATTTAACGAGTTTAATGAAACAAGGTATTCAGATTGGGGCTCCCGATGTGATTAATGCCATTAAGATGGTTAATCGCGGGACTTTAGATTACTTTAAAGACTTATATGCTGAAACCTTGATTAAAGATAATCGAGGACGTCCCGTCCGGGTTAAAAATCTTGGTCAGCGCCAATATGTGCAAGCGGTCAAGCAGAGTGATATTACGTTTGGCATTGGACCTGCTGGGACTGGGAAGACTTATTTAGCTGTTGTAATGGCAATTGCAGCTTTAAAGCGCGGTGAAGTCGAGAAAATCATTTTAACCCGTCCGGCGGTTGAGGCTGGTGAGAGTCTGGGATTCTTACCTGGTGACCTCAAAGAAAAGGTTGATCCATATTTACGGCCAATTTATGATGCGCTCTATGACATTTATGGTGCGGAACATACGCAGCGGTTAATGGATCGGGGTGTGATTGAGATTGCGCCGTTGGCTTATATGCGTGGTCGAACCCTTGATCGTGCTTTTGTTATTTTGGATGAAGCTCAAAATACGACTAATGCACAGATGAAGATGTTTTTAACCCGGTTAGGCTTTGGCGCTAAGATGATTGTTAATGGCGATGTGTCACAGATTGACCTACCACGGCATACGGCCAGTGGTTTAATTCAAGCGGAACAAATTTTAAGCAACATTAGCAATATTACGTTTGTGACGTTTACGGCGGATGACGTGGTTCGTAATCCGGTGGTTGCCAAGATTATCACGGCTTACGATGATGCGACACAACGCTAAACGGAGGAAATCATGGATTTAGAATTATATGACCAAACGACTGCTGGTGCTGCCGCGGCAGATTTGCAATTAATCCGCGAATTAATTGCATTAGCCGGCAAACGCTTAAAATTACGCGATGATACGGAAGTTTCCGTGACATTGATGAATAACGCTGATATTCAAAAAATTAATGAAACGTATCGTGGCGTTGATCGCCCCACGGATGTGATTAGTTTTGCAATGCATGATGACGATGAGACGATTATTATGGACCCAGAAATGGCCGCGGCGATGCCATTGAACTTGGGTGATATTATGATTTCAGTTGATAAGGTTGATGAACAAGCTGTATTTCTACAGCATTCTCGTGCACGGGAACTAGGTTATTTGGTGGTGCATGGCTTTTTGCATTTAAATGGCTATGATCACTTACAACCAGCTGACGAAAAAGCCATGTTTCAATTACAACGGGAGATTTTAGATGACTATGGCCTCGCAAAATAAGCCACAGCGCCCGCAAGTTGGGAAGAATCATTCTTTTTGGCAGTCTTGGCGGCATGCTTGGACTGGCTTAACGACGGTGGTTCGCGAAGAGCGTAACATGCAGACTCATCTGGTCTTAGGAGCGGTGGCAATCATTGCGGGATGGTATTTTGGGCTGTCAGTTAATCAATGGCTCTGGCTGTGTCTAGCCATCTTCTTAGTGATGTTATGTGAGATTAATAATACAATTGCTGAAAATATTTGTGATTTAGTCACGGGCCCGCATTATCATCCGTTAGCCAAAAAGGTGAAGGATATTGCGGCCGGTGCCGTCGTGTTTGCTGCGGCGTTTGCAGTATTAGTCGGCTTAATTTTGTTTATACCAAAAGTTTGGCAATTAGTGCTAACTTGGTGGTAGAAAGGGATTACAATAATATGGACAAAACAGAGTTTCACTCAGGGTTCGTCGCAATTATCGGCCGACCTAACGTTGGTAAATCAACTTTATTAAACCGGGTTGTTGGTCAAAAGGTTGCAATTATGTCAGATAAAGCTCAAACGACGCGTAACCGGATTCAAGGCATTTATACAACCGATGATACCCAGATGGTGTTTATTGATACACCCGGAATTCATAAGCCACAAAGTCGTTTAGGTGATTTCATGGTTAAGTCAGCATTGTCAACTTTAGGTGAAGTTGATGCGGTTTTATTTATGATTAATGCTGATGAACGTCGGGGTGCGGGCGATAATTTTATTATTGATCGGTTAAAGACGGTTAAAAAACCGATTTATTTGGTGATTAATAAGATTGATCAAATTCATCCAGATCGTTTATTGGAAATTATGGACCAATATAAAGATGCGTTAGAGTGGGCTGACGTTTATCCAATTTCCGCTTTGGAAGGCAATAATGTGAATGAATTGGTTGCAACGCTTAAACAAAAGTTGCCAGTTGGACCACAATATTATCCTGCTGATCAAGTGACTGATCATCCCGAACGTTTCATTATTTCGGAATTGATTCGGGAAAAGGTTTTGGAATTAACACGGCAGGAAGTTCCTCATTCAACGGCCGTGGTGATTGAATCCATTAAGCGCCAAGATGAAGAAAAAATTCATATTCAAGCGACAATTATTATTGAACGTTCTTCGCAAAAAGGGATTATCATCGGTAAGGGCGGAAGTATGCTTAAACGAATCGGGTCGATGGCTCGGCGTGATATTGAGAACTTGTTAGGTGATAAAGTCTACTTGGAATTATGGGTTAAGGTGCAAGAAAATTGGAAAGACCGGGAAAACTTATTAGCAAGCTATGGTTACCGGCAAGATGATTATTAGAAACGTTAGGTGATTAAATGGCCCAACAAATGATTACCAATTTTAATGGTATTCTATTATATCGGCGTGATTATCGGGAACGCGATATGTTAATTAAGTTTTTAACTGCGGAGTATGGCAAAAAAATGTTCTTCATTCGCGGGGCTCGGCGCCGGGGCTTTAAAATGGCCGCGGAGTTATTGCCGTTTACAATGGGCGAGTATGTCGGTGATTTACGGGATCAAAGTTTATCCTATATTAATAGTGTTCGGTCAGTTCAATATTTTGAACAGATTAGTCAAGACATTGCACTTAATGCTTATGCGACATATGTGATGAACCTAATTGATGTGGCTTACCCAGATAATCAACCGGTAGGACGTTGGTATCAACAACTAACGAGTGCTCTACAACTGATTGACCAAGAGATTGCACCGGCCTTAGTTGCTAATGTGGTTGAGGTTCAATTATTAGGTGCTTTTGGGGTTGCGCCCGAGTTACGGTGGTGCACGGTTTGTGGCCGTCAAGATTTACCATTGGATTACTCGGAAAGTTATGGTGGATTATTATGTCAGCAACATTGGCATTTAGATCCACATCGGTTACATGCTAGTCCAGCAGCTATTTTTTATCTGCGGCAATTTTCGGTGTTAGATTTAGCCAAAGTTAAGTCGATTAAAGTTAAACCAACGACAGCGGCTGAGTTAAGACGGATTTTGGATGAGATTTATCAAAATTCAGTCGGTCTGCGGTTGAAATCTAAAAAGTTTATTGACCAGATGGGAAGTTGGTATCAACCGCTCAAACCACGGTCAGCCGATGATTGACAAATACGAATGGGTCGGCTATGATGATGAAGAACTGAATAGTTAAGTGTTGATGAGAGAAGATTATGACAAGTTTTTTTTAGTGAGACCATGTTGGTGGGAAATGGTCAAAAGCTGTGATAATTGGCGCTTTCGGAGCTTTTTAGAACTTAATTAAGCTGCTGGGGTGACTCAGAAGTAGGGTGGAACCGCGAATTCAATCGTCCCTATGTCGTTATTTTGAACGGCAGGGGACTTTTTTTGTGGGATTAAAAGCTAGTCAGTCACTAAATTTGGGAGGCAGAAAATGAGCAAAAAATTATCAGTGCAGGATATTATCTTAACCTTGCAAGAATTTTGGTCAGATCAAGGTTGTATGTTAATGCAGTCTTATGATACGGAAAAAGGGGCCGGGACGATGAGTCCATATACCTTCTTACGGGCAATTGGTCCAGAACCATGGCATGCAGCATATGTGGAACCCTCACGGCGACCTGCCGATGGTCGGTACGGTGAGAACCCTAACCGATTATATCAACATCATCAATTCCAAGTTGTGATGAAGCCTTCGCCTGAAAACATTCAAGATTTATATCTACAAAGTTTACAAAAACTTGGCATTAATCCCTTGGAACATGATATTCGTTTCGTGGAAGACAATTGGGAAAATCCATCTATGGGTTGCGCCGGGGTTGGTTGGGAAGTTTGGCTTGATGGAATGGAAATTAGCCAATTTACGTATTTCCAACAAGTCGGGGGTCTCGAAGTTGATCCAGTGACTTCTGAAATCACCTATGGTCTAGAACGACTATCATCGTATATTCAAGACGTTAACTCTGTTTTTGATTTGGAATGGGGCGACGGTGTTAAGTATGGTGATATCTTCTTGGAACCAGAATTTGAAAATTCAAAATATGCCTTCGAAACGAGTAACGAAACGTTACTACTAATGCTATTCGATGAATATGAAAAAGAAGCTAAACGCCAAATTGAAAATGGTTTGGTTCACCCGGCCTATGACTATTGTTTGAAATGTAGTCATACCTTTAATTTAATGGATGCACGGGGAATGGTTTCTGTTACAGAACGAGCCGGTTACTTGGATCGTATTCGGAACATGGCGAAGTCGATTGCCAAAGAATTTGTGGCGCAACGTGAAAAACGGGGCTTCCCATTGTTGAAGCATGCGCAGGAGGAGACAAAATAATGGCTAAAACTTATTTATTAGAAATTGGTTTGGAAGAAATGCCTGCCCACGTCGTTACGCCAAGCATTTTGCAGTTGAAAGAACGGCTGACAACTTTTTTGAAGGATGAACGGTTGCCGTTTGAATCCATGACTGTTTTTTCAACACCCCGGCGATTGGCGGTCCAAATTACAGGTTTGGCAGACAAGCAAGCTGATGTAAAAAAAGAAGTCCGTGGTCCCGCTAAAAAAATCGCTCAAGATGCCGATGGTAATTGGACGAAAGCGGCGATCGGCTTTTCTAAGGGTCAGGGCGCTTCAACTGATGATATTGTCTTTAAAGAAATTAAAGGGACACCGTATGTTTTTGTTCAAACGTTTACGCCAGGTAAGGCGGCTAGTGACGTTTTAGCTGGGGTTAAAGCTGTCATCACTAAGATGAACTTCCCAACGATGATGAAATGGTCCACATTTAGTTTTAAGTATATCCGACCAATTCGGTGGTTAGTTTCATTGCTCGATGATGAGATTGTCCCAATTAAAATTTTAGATGTTGAAGCGGGGCGTGTTAGTCGCGGGCACCGTTTCTTAGGGCATGATGTGACGCTTAAAACGGCGCTGGATTATGAAGCTGCCTTGGCGAAAGTTGCGGTGATCGCGGATGCCGCTAAACGGAAAGATCAGATTCGGCAACAAATTGCGACTTTGGCAACGGCTCACGCTTGGCACATTGTGGTCGATGAAGATTTACTTGAAGAAGTGAATAACTTAGTTGAATTTCCAACGGCCTTTGCCGGTGACTTTGATACCAAGTATTTAACGATTCCAGATGAAGTTTTAGTGACGTCAATGCGCGATCATCAACGATTTTTCCACGTGACGGACGAAAATGGCGGCCTCTTACCACATTTCGTATCGGTTCGTAATGGGAATACTGATCACTTACAAAACGTGGTGTTAGGGAATCAAAAAGTCTTAACGGCTCGGCTGGAAGATGCTGCCTTCTTCTACCATGAAGATCAACAACAGTCAATTCAGGCCTATGTTGAACGGTTAAAGAAGGTTAGTTTCCATGATAAGATTGGGTCGATGTATGAAAAAATGCAACGGGTCATGTATATCAGTGGTTTCTTAGCTAACCGCTTCGGCCTGACTGAAACTGAAAAGAATCAATTACATCGTGCCGCCCAAATTTATAAATTTGATTTGGTCACGGGGATGGTTGGTGAATTTCCAGAGTTACAAGGGGTCATGGGCGAAAAATATGCCGTCTTAAAGGGTGAAAATCCGATGGTCGGCCAAGCAATTCGGGAACATTATTTGCCAATTAATGCAGATGGTGCCTTACCGCAATCAAAGGTAGGCGCAGTGTTAGCGGTTGCTGATAAATTTGATTCAATCACGAGTTTCTTCGCAGTCGGGTTAATTCCAAGTGGGTCGAATGATCCCTTTGCGTTACGGCGCCAAGCTTTTGGAATCGTTCGGATTGTCCGTGACCAAGGTTGGGACTTCCCTATTCAACAACTTGAAAAAGAGATTCAAGCTGAATTGCAAGCCCATGATGCGACTTATAACTTAGATTTTGCTAAGCAGACGCAACCAGTGGTCGACTTCTTAACAGATCGGGTTAAGCAGTGGTTTAGCAATCGGAATCTTCGTTATGATATTGTTGATACGGTCATTAAAGGTCGGCGTCAAGACATTCGTGAAATGTTTATGGCCGCAGATGTTTTAAATGCCCATCAAGATGATCCTAAATTTAGAGCAATAATTGAGGCGTTGACCCGTCTATTACGGATTACGGAAAAAGCAAACTTGACGGTTAATGACTTAGTTGTTGACCCTGCGTTATTTGAAAATGATGCTGAACAGGCGCTTTATACCGCCGTTGAAAAATTACAACAGCAAATGACACCAGCAATGGCGATGGAGGACCGGTTCAAAGCTTTGGCCGGCTTACAACCACTGATTGCGGCTTACTTTGACCAAACAATGGTGATGAGTAAAGATGATCAGGTTCGCGATAATCATTTGAAACAACTATTGATTATTGCTAATATGGTGACGGTTATGGGTGATTTGAACCAATTAATCGTTAAATAGTATTGAAGCGCGTATAATTAAGACATCAGGTTAGGTGAGTAGCCATAACTTGATGTCTTTTTGATTTCAAAACCGACGAACTTGACAAAAGTGTCTAATAGTCGGGACTTATTATTGCATAGCTGTCAAACTTGTGATAATATATATTCTGTATAAATTTGCCCGTTAATAGTCGCATCTCGTTGACGTGATGCGATTTTTCGGTGCTGTTAGCGGTTTGTCAGTCGATTAAGTGAGAAATGGGGTGGCAAAGTGGCCAATCTGATTCCGGAAGAAAAAGTTGACCAGATTCGTTCAGCGGTCAACATTGCGGATTTTATCGGTCAGTATGTGCAACTGAAAAAAGCAGGGAAGAACCTTTTTGGACTCTGTCCATTTCATGAGGAACGGACCCCATCGTTTTCAGTTAATGAGCAAAAACAAATTTTTCATTGTTTCAGTTGTGGTCGTGGTGGCAATGTTTTTTCATTTATCATGGATTTAGAAAATCTCACTTTTCCTGAAGCCGTGGCACAGGTCGCTGAGTTTGGTCACATTGACTTGCCAGCGACTTATACTGCGCAATCCCAGCCAACTGCGCCTAAAGATCAAGTACAAGCAGATTTACTAACGTTGTATGCTGACAGTGCCAAGATGTATCAACATATTTTAGTGAATACTGCTTTAGGCGAACCTGCATTAGCGTATCTACATGCACGTGGGTTAGATGATGAGACTATAAAAACTTTTGGTATCGGCTATGCACCGGCCAATCAATTATTATTAGATTTTTTTAAAGAACATCAAACCGACTATCAATTACTACGACAATCTGGATTATTCATTGAAAATCAAGCAGGTGAGTTACGGGACCGGTTTGTTGATCGGGTCTTATTTCCGATTAAGGATGCGAGTGGGCGCGTCATTGCGTTTTCTGGCCGGATTTTAAAAAAATCTCCCGATGAGCCTAAATATTTAAATAGTCCTGAAACAAAGTTATTCAACAAACGAGCGGTGCTATTTAATTTTGACTTAGCACGTGGCGCCATTCGTCAGCAAAAAGCCGTTATCTTATTTGAAGGGTTTATGGATGTCATCGCGGCCTATCGGGCTGGTATTCAAAACGGGGTCGCTTCCATGGGGACTAGTTTGACGAATGAACAAATCTATATGTTGGAACGGGTGACGGACCAACTGTACATTTGCTATGATAGTGACATGCCCGGGCAAAAAGCGACTGATCGTGCCTTGAAACTTTTAGGTGATAATAGTCACTTGCAATTGGGTGTCGTGCAAATGCCTGATGGGATGGATCCGGATGAGTATTTGCGTGCCACGGATGCAACCAAGTTTCAACAAGTCTTTGATGATGGTAAACAAACACCGACTGCCTTTGAAATGCAATATTTACGACATGATTTAAATTTGCAAAATACGCAGGATCAACTCACGTATTTAGAAGCAGTGCTGGCACAATTAGCCAAGTTATCTTCCAATGTTGAACAAGACTTATATCTAAACCAATTAGTGCAAGAATTTGGGTTGGATAAAGGTGACTTGCGTCAACAATTACGATCATTAGTTGGGCAGCAAACCGTTCATCGGCAACCGACGACTCGGCCAGAGCAAGTGCCACCGCCGCAGACGCCACCACCACTATCAATAACGGGAGTACCGGCTGCTGCGGGACCACTTAGTCGCACAGAACGGGCGGAACGACTACTTTTATATCGGTTACTGCACGATCATGATGTGTGGTTACGGGTTATGGCCATAGCGGGGTTTAACTTTATTCATGACCAATATCAACAAATTCTCGTGTATGCGGAGGCTTATTTTAAGACCCATTCGCAATTTGAGTTAGCTAACTTTACTGATTTTATGGCGGATTCGGCATTACAACCGGTTCTAACCGGACTAGAGTTTATGGATGTGGCCGAGGAGACGTCTACTGAAGAAGTGGCAGACCTTGTGAATGTCATCATGAACCAGCAACCGGTGGCCGAAAAAATCACAGGTAAAAAGGCAGAACTCATGGCAGCTAAGCAAATCGGTAACCACGATTTAGTTCAGCAACTAACGCTCGAATTAATTACATTATATCGGCAACAACAGCAAGTCAAACAAGCTGACAATTTATAGGAGGCTACTACTTTATGGCGAAAGCAAAAGCAACAAAAACCACGACGGCTGAGTACAACAAGACGGTTAAGGCTTTAATTAAAGAATATAAGAAAACGGGCAGCATCAAGTATGATGAATTATCAGACAAGATTGCTGCGCCATATAAATTAGATGCTAGTGGTATTGATAAATTATTGCAAAAAGTTGAAGACGCTGGGATCAGTGTCGTTGACGAAAAAGGTGAACCCGATGTTCGGGCCGTTAAGAGTGTTAAAAAAGTTAGCAAGAAAGAATTAAGTAGCGCCGGATCTTCTTCGGGGATTAAAATTAATGATCCCGTGCGGATGTATCTAAAAGAAATTGGCCGGGTTGATTTGTTGACAGCTGATGAAGAAGTGGCGTTAGCTTTACGGATTGAACAAGGTGATGAATCGGCTAAACAAGAATTAGCTGAAGCTAACTTGCGGTTGGTCGTTTCAATTGCGAAGCGTTATGTTGGTCGGGGCATGCAATTCTTGGATTTAATTCAAGAAGGTAATATGGGCTTGATGAAGGCGGTTGAAAAGTTTGATTATCGCAAAGGATTCAAATTTTCAACCTATGCCACTTGGTGGATTCGCCAAGCGATTACGCGGGCCATTGCGGACCAAGCGCGGACCATTCGGATTCCCGTTCATATGGTTGAAACGATTAACAAGTTAATCCGAATTCAACGACAATTATTACAAGATTTGGGCCGGGAACCAACCCCTGAAGAAATTGGGGCTGAAATGGATATGCCAACGGAAAAAGTTCGCGAAATCTTGAAGATTGCGCAAGAACCAGTTTCCTTGGAAACGCCAATTGGTGAAGAGGACGATTCCCATTTAGGTGACTTCATTGAAGACCAAGATGCGACTTCACCTGCCGACGCTGCTGCGTATGAATTATTAAAAGAACAATTAGAAGGGGTCTTAGATACCTTAACTGATCGGGAAGAAAATGTGTTACGATTACGTTTCGGCTTGGATGATGGTCGGACGCGGACTTTAGAAGAAGTGGGGAAAGTTTTCGGGGTTACTCGCGAACGGATTCGCCAAATTGAAGCCAAAGCCTTACGGAAGTTACGCCATCCTTCACGCAGCAAACAATTAAAAGATTTCTTAGAATAAAAACAGCTATTTAAATGGCGCCAAAAGACCCCTGCAATGAGGGGGCTTTTGGCGCCATTTTTAGTTAAGGCTTAATTTAGGTTAAGCGGGCGAAAAATAGCTAATAACGTCTAAACTAGTATAACTAACGGGAAAGGCTTGTTGCTGGCGGAACTGTTCTTGACGTTTGGTAATCCCATTAGTGGCCAAGGATTCAGGGCTTTCAGCCAAGTTGAAGTTAAAAACACGGAAAGTATCGGGAATGCCCCAGGGAACCGTGATGAGTTGGGGGTCACCTAAAAATTGCGGAAAACTATTATAAATGGCGGCTAAAAAATTCATCGCTAAGGGTTCTAATAACCGATGTAGCTTTTCATATTGGGTCCGGGCCACTAAATTACCGACTTGCAAGTAGCGTTCAAGTTCAGCATCGGTCGGCTCATCACTTAATTGCATGCCGGCGGGTTCAAACCAAGCCTGTTGTTCAGGATGAGCCTTTAATAGTGCCAATAGCTGTTGCTTTGTATGCGTCACGATTTCGACAGGTTGCAACTCATCTAAGCGTGTGGCGATACCATCTCCATCCAATTGGTCGTCAAAGGCATCATTCATGGTGAATGTAAACAGTGAACCGGTCTGGCGATAGGCGCCGGTTAGTGGCAAGTCAACGGTTAGTTGTTGCTCATGGTCGATAAAATGAAGTGTACCGGTGAAGTGTTTGGTCGTTTCGTTAATACTGGTCAGGTCAACGTCCAAATCTAAATCGGGCGTAACTGTGAAAAGCGTTTCCAATTCAATGTCTAATGCCTGAATGATTTTATTCAGGTGACTAAAAGTGATACTTTTGGCGTGACCATTAATTAACTTGGTCAAAGTATGATGCTCAATCCCCGTTAAGCGGGCCAATTCGGCCGGGGTCATTGTTCGATCTTGCAAAATGGTTTCAAGTTGCGATTGAATCATATTGAAGCACTCCTTTTAGTGTGGGTCGATTAGATGGTAATGGTGGCGCTTAGCACCGTGAATTGTCACGATGCTGGTTCACTGACCTCCTCATATCATTAAGCTACGATAACAGTTGGAAATTAATTTTAAAAAACGGTTAATTTAATCCAACAATTTTTAAAGTTCAATCTGAAAAAGCGGGTTAAAGCATGTTAAACTATGATTAGAATACTAAAATGACTTAATAAAAGGGGTTATGTCGGTGGATGCCAAACAATTATCACAACGGTTAGCAACGGTGGGGGCTTTTGTCCCGCTGGGAGCACGGCTAGCCGATATTGGTTCCGATCATGCTTATTTACCAGCTAATTTGGCTTTGAATCAGCGAATTAGCTATGGTATTGCGGGTGAGGTCGTTCGTGGACCATTTGAAAATGCACAACATGAGATTGAAAAATTGCAATTAACGGCCAGGGTTCATGCTCGCCTGGCTGATGGCTTAGCAGCGATTCAACCAGCTGATCGGATTGACGTGGTGACGATTGCTGGTATGGGTGGGCCATTGATTCGGCATATTTTGGATCAAGGGCAAGCCCAATTAGCTGGTGTGCAACGGCTGATTTTACAACCTAATGTTGGTGAAACGACGTTGCGGGCTTGGTTGATGGCACATCAGTTTCAAATCGTGGCTGAACGGATTTTAGCTGAAGATGGTCATACGTATGAAATCATTGTGGCTGAACCGATTAGTCACGCTGTTCAATATACGGCGAAAGAATTGCTAGTGGGGCCGTTTTTGGGGGCTGAAAAGTCACCGGTGTTTAGCGCAAAATGGCAACATGAATTAGCTCGTGCGCAAACTGCTGTGACTCAGATGCAACAAGCAAAAGTGGTGCCAACGGAACAGTTAGCCACGATTAACGCTAAAATAAAATTAATTGAAGGAGTCTTAGCAGATGTTGGCAAGTGATTTAATCACCCGTTTTGAACAATTTGCACCGCTGACCTTAAAATGGGATCGTGATCCTAGTGGGTTACAAATTGGCGATCCTAAGCAACCGGTAAAACGTGTTTTGGTTACCCTGGATGTCCGGCCAGCGGTCGTTGATGAAGCCATTCGGGTCGGTGCCGATATGATTTTTGCGCATCATCCAGTGATGTTTCGGCCAACAGCTAATTTGGATTATCAAGATCCTCAAAAGGCGATGTATGCGAAGATTGCCGCTCATCATATCTTGGTCTATGCAGCGCATACGAATCTAGATAGTGCTGATAATGGGATGAATGACTGGTTAGCGGCGGCGTTAAATTTACAGCATGTGACGGGGTTAGTGCCTGGTCATCGGACGGAATTTGTAAAGTTAACCGTCACGGTCCCGACGGATCAAGTGGAAGCAGTCCAAGAATACTTGACCGCACGTCCCCAAGTTCGTTTGAATCGGTATGCTTTGAATTCTGGTGAACAATTTAGCGTGAATTTACCGCGGCCAGATTTAGCGGCGGCAGTTGCTGGCATCAATCAATTCGTTACGCCAGGAACTTGGGATTATGAAGCCCTCCCGTTATTAACTGGTGGTCAAACGTCGTCGATGGGGCGTATTGGTGATTTAGCCCAGCCGATGACCGTTGCTGAATTTGCGCTTAAGTGTAAGCAGGTCTTTCAATTAGGCGGATTAAGGCTCATTAGTGACCGACCTGATCAATTGATTCAGCGTGTGGCCGTTTTAGGTGGCGATGGTGGTAAATTTTATCAGCAGGCACTACAAAAAGGCGCTCAGGTCTATGTAACGGGTGATGTATATTATCATACTGGCCACGACATGCTGGCTGCGGGCTTATCGGTAGTTGATCCTGGTCACCATATTGAAAGTATTTGTATCCCTAAGTTAACAGCCTTATTTGACCAATGGCGAATTGAAAATAAGTGGTCTTTGGCAGTTGTCCCATCTAAAATTAATACTGACCCCTTTACCTTTATTTAAACCTCGAAAGGAAGATTCATATGACAAAATATCCACAGTTGATTTCTGATTTTTTAACGTTTGTAAAAATTAATAGCCGGTCAGATGAGCAATCTGAAACGGTACCTTCATCACCACGCGAAACGGCATTTCTAAACCAGTTGATGACTAAATTAACCGCTTTAGGGTTAAGTGATGTTCATCAAGACCCACAAAGTGCCTACGTGTTTGCAACGTTGCCAGCAAACAGTACACAACCAATGAAAACATTGGGTTTTATCTCGCATATTGATACAGCCGACTTTAATTCGGAACATGTGAATCCCCAAATCGTCGAAAACTACGATGGTCAATCTGTTATTAAGCTTGGTGAAAGCGGCTATGAACTCGACCCAAAGATTTTTGCTAGCTTGAAAAACTATGCTGGCCAGACGTTAATTACGACGGATGGGACGACTTTGTTGGGGGCTGATGATAAGGCCGGTGTGGCTGAAATTATTAGTGCAGCGGCGTACTTGTTAGCCCATCCAGAGATCAAACATGGCACGATTCGGCTGGGCTTTGGTCCAGATGAAGAAATCGGGACTGGTGCAGATCATTTTAATGTTGCCGATTTTAATGCGGATTATGCTTACACTGTTGATGGTGGGCCTTTAGGTGAGTTGGAATATGAAACGTTTAACGCTGCTCAAGCTGAGGTCCAAATTACAGGCGTTAATGTGCATCCCAGTGAAGCCAAGGGAATTATGGTGAATGCGTTACAATTAGCTGTCGATTTTCAGAAGGCTTTACCTGCACATGACGTGCCAGAAAAAACCAGTGGCCGGGAAGGCTTTTTCCACCTGTTGGCGTTAGATGGAACGGTTGATAATGCGAAAATGACCTATATCATTCGTGATCATGACCGTGCGACTTTTGAAGCCCGTAAAAAGACTTTTCAAGCGGCTGCTGACCAAATCAATGCGCAATATGGGGTTAACCATCTAAAAGTAATGATGAAAGATCAATATTACAATATGCGTGAAGTAATTGAAAAGGATATGACGGTAGTTGACCTCGCTAAACATGCGATGGAGACCCTAGGGATTAAACCAGTTATTTATCCAGTTCGTGGTGGGACTGATGGCTCAAAGATCTCGTTTATGGGCTTACCTACGCCGAACCTGTTTGCCGGTGGTGAGAACATGCATGGCCGTTTCGAATACGTTTCAGAACAAGTTATGGCACAAGCAGTGGACGTTATTTTACAAATTGTGCAAGATAATACCCAGCAAGCTAAATAGTTGGCAAGTGATGCGATTCGTTATATAATTTAATAGTCAATAAAGGTCAAACAATAATTGGTAGCTATTTTAGCTACCTTTTTGCTAACCGAATTTTAGGAGGTTATGATAATTATGAATCCAGAACAACTAACAGAAAGTTTACAACAAGCGTTAGCGCAAGCCCAACAAATTGCGCAAACTCGGCATCATCAAGAAGTCGGCGTACCACATCTATTTAAATTTTTAACGCAACCAGGCGAACTGGTTCGGCAAATTTTCAGTGATGCCGGCGTGGATCTTGATCAGTTACAAACGGAATTAGATCGTGAATTGGATGATATTAGTACGGTCAGTGGTGGCAACGTGCAATATGGTCAAAGTTTCAGTAACAGCTTAGCGACTCTAATGCAGGCAGCTGATGCCAAACGCAAAACCCTCGGTGATGAATTCTTAGCGACTGATGCCGTGGTGCTTGCGTTAATGGATCAAACTAGTGATCAGTTAACTAAGTATTTAACCCAACAAGGGATTACGGCCGGTCAGGTTAAGAATGCGGTGGACCGAATTCGTGGGGGCCAACGGGTGACATCACGTAACCAAGAGGATCAATATCAGGCTTTAGAGAAGTATGGCGTGGATTTAGTTAAAGACGCTCGGAAAGGCAATCAGGACCCAGTTATCGGGCGCGACGAAGAAATTCTGGCTTTGATTCGGATTTTGTCACGGAAAACTAAAAATAACCCGGTTTTAATTGGTGAACCTGGGGTTGGTAAAACGGCGATTGTCGAGGGCTTAGCCCAACGAATTGTCCGCGGCGATGTGCCGGAAAACTTAAAGGATAAAACGCTATTCTCTTTAGATATGGGTGCTTTAATTGCTGGGGCTAAGTATCGTGGTGAGTTTGAAGAACGCCTTAAAGCGGTCCTTAAAGAAATTAAAAAGAGTGATGGGCAGATTATTATGTTCATTGATGAAATCCATAATATTGTGGGTGCCGGCAAAACAGAAGGTAGCATGGATGCGGGGAATTTATTAAAGCCAATGTTAGCCCGAGGTGAACTGCATTTGATTGGTGCCACGACGTTGGATGAGTATCGGCAATATCTTGAAAAGGATAAAGCGCTTGAACGGCGGTTCCAACGGGTCTTAGTTGCGGAGCCATCTGTGGAAGATACGATTAGTATCTTACGCGGACTCAAAGAACGGTTCGAAATCCATCACGGCGTCCGAATTCATGATAATGCCTTAGTAGCCGCAGCCAAGTTATCGGATCGATACATTACCGATCACTTCTTACCGGATAAAGCACTTGATTTGATTGATGAAGCTTCAGCAGAGATTCGAGTTGAAATGAATTCCAACCCCACGGAACTCGATCAGGTTAACCGGCAATTAATGCGATTACAAGTTGAAGCTGCGGCTTTGAAGCAAGAAACGGATGCGGCTTCGGTGCAACGTTTGGGTGAGTTACAACAGGAACTCGCTAGTGCCCAAGAAAAACAACGGGCCTTGGCTGAACGTTGGACAGCTGAAAAGAAAAGCTTACAAACGTTAAGTGCTAAAAAATCAGCTTTAGATCAAGCTAAACATGACCTTGAAAATGCTGAAAGCCAGTACGATTTGGAAGCCGCCGCCCGCCTACAACATGGGACAATTCCGAAGTTGACGGCAGAATTACAACAATTAGAAGCCGATGATCATCATGCAGACTGGCTGGTTGAAGAATCCGTTACGGCTGACCAAGTCGCTAATGTGGTCTCACAAATGACTGGGATTCCGGTGAATAAGTTAGTGGCTGGAGAACGGGAAAAACTGTTGCATTTAGCGGACAACTTACACCAACGGGTTATTGGTCAAGATACCGCCGTAACTGCGGTAGCGGATGCCGTTTTACGTTCGCGCGCGGGATTACAAGATCCTAACCGACCACTGGGGTCATTCATGTTCTTAGGTCCTACCGGGGTTGGTAAGACCGAGTTAGCCAAAGCGTTAGCTGAGAATTTGTTTGATGCTGATGATCATATGGTTCGAATTGACATGAGTGAATATATGGAGAAGGAGTCTGTCTCACGATTAGTGGGTGCGGCACCAGGTTATGTTGGTTATGAAGAAGGTGGCCAATTGACTGAAGCAGTACGTCGTAATCCTTATTCAATCGTGTTATTTGATGAAATTGAAAAAGCCCATCCCGATGTCTTTAACATCTTGTTACAAGTATTAGATGACGGGCGTTTGACGGATGGTCAGGGTCGGACGGTTGATTTTAAGAATACGATTTTAATCATGACATCGAACCTGGGATCGGAATTACTATTAGCTGGTATGGATGATCAAGGGCACTTAGCGACTGGCACGCATGATCAAGTAATGCAGTTGGTTCAAAGTCGCTTCAAACCTGAATTTTTAAATCGGGTGGATGATATTATCATGTTCACGCCGTTACAGTTGTCTGCGATTGAACAAATCGTGGTTAAGTTGATTGATCAATTATCAGCCCGGTTAGCAGATCGTGAAATTACTTTGAAAATTTCAGATCAAGCCAAAGCCTGGCTAGCGCAAGAAGGCTACGAGCCGGCTTATGGTGCGCGGCCACTACGGCGGTTGATTACTAAAGACGTGGAAACGCCATTAGCCAAAGCGATTATTGCTGGCGAAGTAGTGCCACAGTCAACGGTATTGATTAAATTAGTGGCTGACCAGTTAACTTTTGAAACGCAACCGGCCGTTAAAGCTTAAACAAAAACCCGACTTAGTCAATGACGACTAAGTCGGGTTTTTATTTTTAGCCAGTTTACTTGTTTTTGGCACCTTTAATGGGCATAGAATGATTAGTAATGTATGAAATGCCGTTGACCATAATTAAGGCGAAAATTGCTGAAACCAAGCCGATTTCTCCGAAATTATAAGTCATTTGTTCAAGCGCACCACCGATATAACCGATGACTTCCCCGAAAATAACACTCCAAACGATTACCATGATTTGTTTAGTCATATTCTAACACCTCCCAGTAAAAGTAATTTTAGCACATCTAATCAGAAATGCAATTACCTTATGACTGCCGTCTGGAACAACTGTTTGGTATAATGAAATTAATTAACCTTCAGAAAGGAGTCCCAAGATGCAATATATCCCATTACAAGTGATGAGTACCTTTAGTTTACTGCAAAGTACGAGTACCGTCACTGATTTGGTCCAAGCGGCGAAAAAACAAGGTTACCCAGCGTTAGCACTGACTGATATTGACGTGATGTATGGAATTGTGGATTTTTACAATGCCTGTCGTCAAGCAGAAATTACGCCGATTTTAGGGATTAATCTAACATTGGCTAGTCAGCAGCTGTCAGGTGAGCAGACGTTCAGCTTAATCGTTTTGGCTAAAGACTGGACGGGTTATCAGGCGTTAATGCAATTATCAACTTTGAAACAAACAGCCACTAAAGTGACGCCTTTAACCTTAGAAGCGGTTACGCCACATTTGGGTCACTTAATGGTGTTAACGCCAGCCCGTAATAGTGAGTTGACCACGTTATTATTACAAGATAACCCACAAGCCGCAACCGCTTTGGTGCAACAATTACAGGCGGCAACTGCTGCCGATAGTCTTTATCTAGGCGTCTCGTTAGACCAAGCACCAGCTTTGCGCACAACTTTAGTGCAATTTGCGCAGCGGTTACAAGTACCAATTGTCGCTTTAGATCCGGTGGATTATGTTCACGCCACGGATTATTTTGCGGTTTCGGTCTTGCAAGCGATTGGTGGTGGGCAACAAATTGATCAGCCGGAACAATTGCAGACGGTGCCGGGCAATCATTATTTACGGGCTCCCGCGGACTTAATTGCGGCGTATGCTGAGTTGGATTTGACGGCAGCCGTTGCAGCTACGGCTGAAATTGCAGCCGCTTGTCAAGTCACGTTAGTTTTTCAAAAGCCCCAACTACCAAAGTTTCCCACGCCTGACCAACAACCGGCAAATCACTATTTACGCCAGCTCTGTGAACAAGGCTTGCAACAGCGTTTGGCGGCGATGCCGACGACAACTGCTACCGAGACCTATCATCAGCGCTTGGACCACGAATTACAAGTCATTGATCAGATGGGATTTGATGATTACTTCCTAATTGTGTGGGATGTCATGAATTATGCCCATCAGGCTCAGATTACAACCGGACCAGGTCGGGGATCGGCGGCGGGCTCGCTTGTGGCTTATGTCTTGCAAATTACGGATGTCGATCCGATTCAATATGAGTTATTGTTTGAACGGTTTTTAAATGCTAAACGGGCCAACATGCCAGATATTGATTTAGATATTCCGGATAATCGCCGTGAGCAAGTTCTGACCTATGTCCATGACAAATATGGTCATGATCGGGTGGCACAGATCATTACCTTTGGGACCTTAGCGGCTAAACAGGCTTTACGAGATGTTGGTCGGGTTTTTGGACTGTCAACTTTTGAGATGAGTGATTGGAGTGCGGCTATTCCTAACCAGTTACACATTACCTTGAAAGCCGCTTATCAGGCTTCACGCCGATTACAAAATTTAGTAGCTGATTCGAGTAAAAATCAGTTGCTTTTCCAAACGGCACAACGTATCGAAGGTCTGCCGCGACACTATTCGACACATGCAGCGGGTGTCGTATTAAGTCAGGTCCCGTTGATTCAAATCGTCCCTCTGCAAGCGGGTAGTGAAACGATGCTAATGACCCAATATACCAAAGATACGGTGGAAGCCGTGGGATTATTAAAGATGGATTTCTTGGGTTTGCGAAATTTATCTTTAATGGCAAGTGCGCTTCATTATGTGCAACGTCAAACGGGCCAGCCTTTGGCCCTGACAAAAATTGATCTAAATGATGAAAAAACATTGCAATTATTTCAAGCGGGAGATACGACGGGGGTGTTCCAATTCGAATCAGCTGGGATTCGGAACGTCTTACGTCAACTGCACCCTGATAATTTTGAATTAGTTGCTGCAGTTAATGCCCTTTATCGGCCGGGACCAATGGAAAATATTGATCACTTTATTGCCCGTAAAAAGGGGACTGAAGCGGTCACTTACCCCGCTGCTGAGCTACAACCTATTTTAGGTCCCACTTATGGTATTTTAGTTTATCAAGAACAAGTTATGCAGGTGGCCGCCGTTATGGGGGCTTTAGCCTAGGTGAAGCGGATTTGTTACGGCGTGCGATGAGTAAAAAGAAAAGAACCGTTCTAGATGAGATGCGGCAAAAATTTATTGCTGGGGCAGAACGCTTACATTTTTCAACTGCGGTAGCGACCGAAGTGTACCAATATATTGAACAGTTCGCCAATTATGGCTTCAATCGGTCACATGCGGTAGCTTATAGTAAGATGGCATTTGAATTAGCTTACTTAAAAGTGCATTATCCCGGTGCTTTTTTCACGTCACTCATGAATTCAATTCTGGGTAACGGGACCAAGTTAAAGCAATACTTGGGAGAGGCTAAACAACATCATGTCAAAATCGTACCGCCAGATATTAATCGTAGTCGCAACTATTTTGATTGGGATGGCGATAGTATCATCTTTGGCTTGAGTTCGATTAAGGGCTTACGGCGTGATTTTATTAGTAGCATTGTGACTGAGCGGCAAGCAAATGGGCCGTTTAAAAGCTTGCAGCAGTTGATGCAACGGCTCGATTCGCAATGGTTGAAGCCGGATTTGATGACGGCATTGATATATGCGGGTGCTTTGGATCATTTTGGCTTGAATCGAGCGGAACTATTAACTGCCGTGCCGGAACTAATGTCTAGTGCTGAATTAGCTGGAAACAGTATGAGCTTATTTGCCTCATTAGCGCCGACAATTAAAAAACAACCGGAATTACCTCTGGGTGAACGATTGGCCAAAGAGGTCGAGTATCTGGGAGCATACGTGTCAGGACACCCAGTGGAAGCTTTTCGTTGGCTGGCACAACAACAGCGAACGACGTTAATTAGTGCTTGCCGTGCTGAAGCACGCGTGAAAGTATTGGTCTATATTACGAAGACCCGGGTCATTCGGACAAAGCGCGGGCAACCGATGGCTTTTGCCACTGGAAGTGATCTTTCTGGCGAAATTGATTTAACGATTTTTCCCAACACGTATCAACGGTTACAGGCCGACCTAAAATCAGAAACAGTTGTGTTAGTTAGTGGCAAAGTGGAACAACAGCGTGGTCTGCAACTAATCGTTGATCAATGGCAACTGGAGACTAGTTTCACAGCGCCAACTAGCCAGCTGTTTTTGCGGTTGCCAGCAGACCAGGCAACGCCAGCGATTCAAAAGCAGATTTTAACGATTTTACAGCAAGCCCCAGGGCCTAACCCTGTTTTGATTTATTCTGTTACTGCTCGTAAGACAGTTGAACTAAATTCCCAGTATTGGGTGACGGATGATGAAAAAATGGTTGGAGCGCTTACAAGCCTGTTAGGTCGCGATAACGTTGTCTTGAAAAGCGAAATCCCTTGATGTGACGGCGTTTTTAATCATATTTAATTTCAAAAAATAACAGACAACTTTTGGTAAAAGTGTTAAAATTACTCATGGAGTTACGAACTCAATTTATTGCCTGAGGTGAAAAAATGAAACGCATTGGTATTTTAACCAGTGGCGGTGACGCTCCTGGTATGAATGCGGCCGTTCGTGCGGTTGCTCGCAAAGCAATGGCCGAAGGGTTAGAAGCATACGGCATCAACTACGGTTTTGCCGGATTGGTTGCTGGCGACATTCATAAATTAGAGTCAGCAGATTTGGATGGTGTGATTGAACAAGGTGGCACGTTACTTTATTCAGCACGTTATCCTGAATTCGCTCAAGTTGAAGGTCAATTGAAGGGTATCGAACAACTAAAGAAATTTGGTATTGATGCCTTGGTAGTTGTTGGTGGCGACGGGTCTTATCATGGGGCTTTGCGCTTAACTGAACATGGTTATAACACTATTGGATTACCAGGAACAATTGATAACGATATTCCATTTACTGATTTCACGATCGGGTTTGATACGGCAGTTAATACTGACGTTGAAGCACTTGATCGGATTCATGATACGGCACACAGCCATGACCGGACTTTCGTTGTGGAAGTTATGGGCCGTGGTGCTGGTGACGTTGCCATGTGGGCTGGCGTTTCAGCTGGTGCCGATGCTATCGTGATTCCTGAACAAGATTGGGATATGGAAACCATCGCCAACAAAATTAAGTACAACCGGGCTAACGGCCATCGAAGCAACATTGTTGTTTTGGCGGAAGGTGTCATGGGTGCAGCTGAATTTGTTGAAAAGTTATCTGAATATGGTGACTTTGATGCCCGGGCCAATACAATTGGTCATATGCAACGTGGGGGTCGTCCAACTGCTAAAGACCGTGTTATGGCCAGCAAGATGGGCGCCTATGCTGTTGAACTCTTACTTGCGGGTAAGGGTGGCGTAGCCGTTGGGATTCAAAATAACCAATTGGTTAACCATAGTATTTTAGATTTGTTTGATTCTAAACATGAATCTGAACTATCTTTGACTAAGTTGAATGATGAGATTTCATTTAACTAATTTGTTTTTTACTAATTTGATAAAAATGACGTAAATGTCTTTTTATAAAAACTTTCAAGGGAGAGATTTTTCTTATGAAGAAAACCAAGATTGTTTCAACACTTGGTCCTGCCAGCACCGATATCGACACTATTGTTAAATTGATTGAAGCCGGCGCAAATATTTTCCGCTTTAACTTCTCACATGGAGATCATGAAGAACATTTGGATCGTTTAAACAAGGTTCATGAAGCTGAAAAAATTACTGGTAAGACTGTTGGTATCATGCTTGATACTAAGGGTGCTGAAATTCGGACAACTGTTCAAAAAGATGGTAAGTCTGAATACAAGATCGGTGATAAGGTACGTATTTCCATGGATGATTCTCTAGAATCAACTCATGACAAAATTGCCGTTACCTATGATGGCCTTTATGACGATGTTCATATTGGTGGTCATGTCCTCTTCGATGATGGTTTATTAGACATGAAGATTGACGAAAAAGACGAAGCTAACCGTGAATTGGTTACCACTGTCCAAAACGCCGGTGTTCTAGGTTCACGTAAAGGGACCAATGCTCCTGGCGTTTCAATCAACTTACCAGGGATTACTGAAAAGGACTCAAGCGATATTCGCTTCGGTTTGGATCACGAAATCAACTATATTGCTGCTTCTTTCGTTCGTAAGCCACAAGATGTCTTAGACATCCATGAATTACTCGAAGAAAAGCATATGGAACATGTTCAAATCTTCCCTAAGATCGAATCACAAGAAGGTATCGACAATGTCGATGAAATTCTTAAGGTTTGTGATGGTTTGATGGTTGCTCGTGGTGACATGGGTGTTGAAATTCCAGCTGAAAATGTACCTTTGGTACAAAAGAGCTTGATCAAGAAATGTAATGCCTTAGGGATGCCAGTTATTACGGCTACTCAAATGCTTGATTCAATGCAAGAAAACCCACGTCCTACTCGTGCCGAAGCTTCTGACGTTGCCAATGCTGTCTTTGATGGTACTGACGCAACGATGCTTTCAGGTGAAAGTGCTAATGGGCTTTACCCAGTTGAATCAGTTGCTATGATGGCTAAAATCGACCAAAAGGCTGAAAACACTTTGGCTGAAAACGGGAGTTTACAATTAAACCGTTTCGATAAGACTAGTGTTACTGAAACTATTGGTATCGCGATTGCTCGGGCTGCTAAAAACTTGGGTATCAAGACAATTGTTGCTGCGACTGAATCTGGCTACACTGCTAAGATGATTTCGAAGTACCGTCCAGATGCTGATATTTTAGCTATCACTTTCGACGAACGGACTCAACGTGGTTTGATGGTTAACTGGGGTGTTCAACCAATCGTGGCTGAAAAACCAGAAACAACCGATGACATGTTTGATTTAGCTGCTTCTAAAGCTGTTGAACTTGGTTTTGCCAAGGAAGGCGACTTGATCTTGATTACTGCTGGGGTTCCAGTTGGTGAACGTGGGACAACTAATATCATGAAGATTCAATTAATCGGCTCAAAATTAGCTGATGGTCAAGGTGTCGGTGACGAAACTGTCATTGGCAAGGCTGTTATTGCTACTTCTGCGCAAGAAGCAATTGACAAAGCTGTTGAAGGCGGCGTTTTAGTTACTAAGACGACCGACAAAGACTACTTGCCAGCAATCGAAAAGTCTAGTGCTTTGATTGTTGAAAACGGTGGTTTAACTTCACACGCTGCGGTTGTTGGTATCTCAATGGGGATTCCAGTTATCGTTGGTGTTAAGGATGCAACTTCTGTTATCGCTGATGGTCAATTGATCACAGTTGATTCACGTCGTGGTTTCATCTACCGCGGTGCATCTAACGCACTTTAATTTCAAATTTAATTTGAACGTAAAAAGTCGTCGCTTTGCGGCGGCTTTTTATATACATATTAGGAGTTAATTGCGGTCAAACCTCGCTATCTGGTGCGTTTTCAGTTACAATTAATAACACGTGAGGTGTCATATGGAAAGTTGGCTATTTTTATTAGCTATTTTAGTGGTGGCTTGGTTGGGTAAGAACCAATCCTTGCAAATTGCCACCGTGGTTGTCTTAATGATTAAGCTCATTCCAAATACGAATAAATTATTGACGACGATTGGGCAAAAAGGGATTAATTGGGGTGTGACCGTCATTACGGTTGCTATTCTCATTCCGATTGCCACGGGTCAAGTTGGTTTTAAGGATTTATGGCATGCTTTCAAGTCGCCAGTCGGTTGGATTGCGGTTGCCTGTGGTGTATTAGTCTCAGTGCTGTCATTTCATGGTGTCGGTTTATTATCGGCAACGCCGGAAATTACAGTTGCATTAGTTTTTGGGACCATCTTAGGCGTGGTGTTGTTACGTGGAATTGCGGCTGGTCCGATTATAGCGGCCGGCATTACTTATTGCATTATTCAAGTCTTACATTTGAGTTTGCAATAATATAAAGGAGTTAAACATGGAAAGTATTATGGGAACGGTCGTTACAGGTAAGGTAACGGATGAAAACGATGACGCATATTTTGTACAAGTTAATGGTGAAACGTTCTGGGTTGATAAGCTGGAACCGGAACAACCGTTGCATATTGGTGGTTTATATGAAGGCTTTGCTTATGAAAATGAGCAACATCGCTTACAATTAACGCGGCATATTCCTGAAATTTCATTTGACCATTATGTTTGGGGGACTGTTGTGCGGACACGCCATGATTTAGGGGTGTTTGTAGATGTTGGTTTACCAAACAAAGATTTAGTGGTTTCATTGGATGAGTTGCCAACGATTAGTCGGTTATGGCCTAAAAAGGACGACCGATTAATGGTTAAGCTCGCTCGAGATAATAAGCAACGATTATGGGGAACTTTAGCTGATCAAACTTATTTTGCGGAAATTGCGACGCCTTATGATCGTAATCAAGTTAAAAATACAGATACGGTCGTGACCGTCTTTCGTTTAAAAATGGCAGGAACTTCAGTGATTACTGACGATGGTCATTTGGGCTTTGTGCACCCTTCAGAACGAGATCAAGAACCACGTCTCGGGCAGCACATGAAGGCACGGGTCATCGGGAACTTGCGTGATGGCGAAATGAACCTTTCTCTGAAGCCCCGAGGCTATGAAGAAATTGGGGATGATGCCCAGATGTTATTAGCGGCATTGCAACATCAAGGCACACACACGCTACCTTTTTGGGATAAAAGTGACCCAGAAGATATTCGCACTTATTTTGGGATTAGTAAGTCACAATTTAAGCGGGCCGTCGGTAATTTATTGAAGCAGCGACTCATTACGCAACAACCTGGTGAAATTAAGTTAATTGAGGTTAACGATGACGAAGCCGACGATTAATCGAGAGATGCAGGACCAGCTTGCTGACTACCTGCATTTTTTGCGTGTCGAACGCGGGCTAGTGACGAATAGTATTAAAAGTTATCGGCAGGATTTGACTGAATTTTGTGGTTATTTGACTACCCAAAAGATTTCGTCATTTAAGGTAGTCGATCGTTATGTAATTTTAAATTATCTTCAAGTTTTAGATGAGACAGGCAAGTCGCGGAATACAATTATTCATGCAGTTTCTAGTTTACGGAAGTTTTTTCAGTATTTAGTTCAGTTACGACAGATTGATCAAGATCCGATGCTAAAAATCGATACCCCTAAACGGGCGCAACATCTACCACAGGTCTTGTCGGCTCACGAGGTCGAACGACTATTAGCGGTCCCTAAGCTAGATACTGCTTTAGGCTTACGCGATCGGGCGCTACTGGAAGTGATGTATGCGACTGGTCTACGAGTCAGTGAAACCATCAATTTGAAAATGGATGATTTACATTTAGACTTGGGTCTGGTTCAAACGATTGGTAAGGGTGACAAGGAACGAATTATTCCAATCGGTGATATTGCGATTGATTTTGTCGAACGTTACTTAAAAACGGCCCGGCCCAAGTTAGTTTCACCTAAGCGACGAAACACTTATATATTTCTTAATAATCACGGTGGGCAGCTGACAAGACAAGGCGTTTGGAAAAATCTGAAAGCCAGCGTGAAAGCGGCTGGCATTGAAAAGGATGTCACCCCGCATACCTTGCGACATTCGTTTGCAACGCATATCCTGGAAAATGGCGCTGACTTGCGGGTGGTGCAGGAATTATTGGGGCATGCAGATATTTCAACGACGCAAATTTATACGCATATTACCAAAAAACGGCTGGCGGAGGTTTATAATAAATACCATCCTCGAGCATAGTAAGGAGGGGTCTGATGTTAGTTAAATATCGTAAGGACTATGAAAAAGTGGCGATGGGCTTACTCTCTTTTATTCCTGATTTTAAAGATATTGGTCATTTACAGACTGAAATGAAATGGTATCAAGCTACTGGTAACCATCAATTATTATTGTGGCGGCAAGCGAGTGGTGATTTTAGTGGTATTGTGGGGTTAGAAGTCGGGGCTGATTTTGTCTTAGTTCACCACGATTCATTATCGCCAGAAGAACGGACGCCGGCCAATCAACATCAAATGTTAGATGAGCTAGCAGCATTATATCCAGATAAACGAGTGATGGGTACCTTAGAAATGGCCCCAATTATTGGGGAATGGGAGCGCAATCGTGATGAACAACGAACAACCAATCACCATTAAAATCTCAGAATTTGAGGGTCCTTTGGACTTGTTATTACACCTCATTCGGCAAAATAAAATGGATATTTACGATATTCCAATCGCTGAAATTACGCAGCAATATTTGGATTACTTACATTCCATGCAGGCATTGCAATTAGATGTGGCGGGTGATTACTTGGTCATGGCGGCGACTTTAATGACGATTAAGAGCCGATATTTATTGCCACCGTCACCAGAGACCGATGAGCTAGCTGAAACCGAGGTAGATGAAGATCCTCGCGATTCACTGGTTGCGGAATTATTAGCTTACAAAGTGTACCAAGAAGCGGCGGGGGAATTGCGTGTTAAAGAGCAGGCCCGTCATCAGCATTTTACACGGGAGGCCATGTTGGTGCCAACAGAGTTAGCGGCGCCAAAACTTACTGCGGGGATTACGGTAGCAGATTTGCAAGCGGCATTTCGACAATTGGTTGCCAAACGTCGTCGTGCACGGCCACTCGTAAAAACAGTGACCGCTGATCCTGTCAATATTGAAGATCGGATGCAACAAATTACCCAGCAGTTGCGGCAGCAGCCACAAGGCGTCGATTTTGCGGCATTATTTACGATTACCGCTAGTGATGATATGCTAGTCACGACTTTTATGGCCGTGTTAGAATTAACTAAACAGGCACAACTAAGATTGGTTCAGACCAATGGCCTTGGACCGATTCATTTATATTTACGACAGGATGAACAGCATGACGAACATTGAACAAATTGAAGGCTTACTTTTTGTTGCTGGGGATGAAGGCATTACAGTTGCCGAGTTAGAACACGCGACTGGTTTTGCCAAACCAGCAATCAATACGATGTTAACGAACTTAGCTACTAAGTATGAGCAGGATGCGGATAGCGCTTTGGTGATTTTATCCACAGCGAACACTTACCGTTTAGCGACTAAGCAAGCGGTCGCACCGATTCTGAAGCGTTACTTTGAGGCCCCATTATCGACGAGTCTGTCGCAGGCTTCACTTGAAGTGCTGGCGATTATTGCTTATCGGCAGCCACTCACACGGATTGAAATTGATGAAATTCGGGGTGTTCAAAGCGGCTCCACAATTCAAAAATTAGTGTTACGCCAGTTGGTAACGGAAACTGGGCGACTAAGTGAGCCTGGCCGACCAATTTTGTATGGGACAACCGAACTATTTTTAGATTACTTTGGGCTGAAATCATTGGAAGAGCTACCCAAGATTGATCTGGATGTCTTAACGGATACCACACATCCAGCACCAGAAACTGATTTATTTTTAACGGCATTTCAAGATAGATTGAATGGACAACATGAAGATAGTGAGGAAAACTAATGGCAGAACGATTACAAAAAGTGATGGCCGAAGCGGGCGTGGCATCACGGCGCAAGTCAGAAAAATTAATTACCTCGGGACATGTCCGCGTGAATGGACAAACGGTGACCACCTTAGGGGTTAAAGTAGAGGCTAGCGATCGGGTTGAAGTTGACGGGTTACCCCTATTGGCAGAAAAGCCGGTTTATTATTTGTTTTATAAGCCGCGTGGTGTTGTGACGACAGTTCATGATGAACGTGGTCGGAAGACTGTGATGGACTTTTTTAAAGATGTCCCGGAACGAATTTATCCGGTGGGCCGTTTGGATTATGATACTTCAGGTCTATTAATCATGACTAATGATGGTGCCTTAGCTAATCGGTTAACGCATCCAAAGTTTGAAATTAAAAAGACTTATTTGGCTAAGGTGGAAGGTGTGCCAACGAATGCCGATTTAAAGCAATTACGCCTTGGGGTTGAAATTGATGGTCGCATGACGGCACCGGCTAAATCTAATTTACTAGATAGTGATCACAAGAAAAATAATGCATTGGTGCAATTGACCATTCATGAAGGTCATAATCATCAAGTTAAAAATATGCTAGCGGCGATTGGCCATCCCGTAACTAAGCTAAAACGCGAACGATATGGTGTCTTAGATTTACAAAGTTTACAGGCTGGTGAATACCGTAAGTTGAAGCCAATCGAAATTAGTAAATTAAAAGGTGAAAGATAACGCTTGCATTATGGCTTAAAAATCGTTAAACTTAACTTGTTACAAAAATAAATATTTGGTTCATCTTCAGGGCAGGGTGTAATTCCCGACCGGCGGTTATAGCCCGCGACCTACGTTTGTTGTAGTGATTTGGTGTGATTCCAAAGTCGACAGTTAAAGTCTGGTATAAAGAAGATCGAGCTTATTTGGCATGAGTCCGCAAATAACCTCACCCTGATGACCGTTTAGGCTCAGGGTGTTTTTTTGTAGAAAATGACGAAATAGTTCATTGAAGATGACCCATAGGAGGGTACGTTATGCAACAAACGACGTTACGCCGACTAGTGGGCATTGCCTTGCTTGGCGCGTGTGCATATATTGTCATGTTACTAGAATTTCCAATCATTCCGATGGCTTCGTGGATGAAGATTGATTTTTCAGATATTCCTATTTTGATTGGCCTGTTCTTATATGGAATGGGCGGTGCCTTCGCTATTACTTTGGTCAAGCTGGTCTTACATTCGGCGACGATGGGCTTTGCATTACCAGATTTAATCGGCTCATTGTCCAGTTTCATGGGGTCGGCAGTCTTGATTATCGTATTTGCACTGGTTTTGCGCTATTATCGTGGTAATCCGAAGTGGCGGATGCCATTAGCGATTGCGTTGTCAACGATTGGCTTGATTGTAGTTGAGTCGTTGGCCAACTTGACCTTTGTCTTACCATTTTATATGCAAGTGATGGGGTTAAAGCTAAACGTGTCACTTAATACCATGATATTAGTCGCAGTTGTCCCCTTTAACTTAATTAAAGGGGTGTTGGTTGGCAATGTCTTTTGGCTGGTCTATCATCGCCTAGCCAAATGGTTAAGCAAGCAAAATCAACTCATGAGTCGTACTTAATTAAATCATTAAAGTGGGTCTGAGACAGGATGTCTCGGGCCTTTTTTGCGCAAATTGCTAGCTACTTTTTAAGTAGTCAGCAGGACGCTAACATGCTATGCTTAAAGATAACGATTGAAAGGTGGTTGGGGATGTTTGCTGATTATTTATTATTAATGTTTACGACGACTCCTCGGCGGTCCAAGGCACTCTTTAATCTCTTACGTGGTCGTCGGACAGTCTCGACCTTGTTTGCTGGGTTGGTCTACCAGCGGCTAGATCAATTGGACAGTTGGCATGGGGTTCCGCTAGCTAAGTTTGAGGCGGCTACGGGAGAATTGATTGCAGCCGGTTGGTTGAGTTCTCCAGCCGCCGGACAACTACAATTAACGACTGCTGGGCAAGCACAACAGGCTAAGCTGCAACAGACGTTATATTTACCGCAAGCTTGGGATCAATTTCAACAAGTTGATGTCCGACGCTTTGAAGCTTTAAGCCAGCTAGCATTGCAAGTTGTTTCAGAAGCGGTTCACCACCAACGACAGTATTATCCAATTAGTACTGATCCAGGGTTACAAGCGACGGTAAAACAATGGTTGCGGCAATGGTATCGACCGGAATTAGGGGCGACAATTTATCAGGAGTTACGGCAGTTTTTACAGACGGTCTCACCGGACCTAGCGACGATTTTTGCGGCGAGCTTAACGGGACATGCGTTTCCAGGGCAAACTGATCAACAATTGGCTGAACGGTTTGAGTGTTCTGCAATCGAAATTTTGGTGATACGTAAGGATTTGACCTGTTTGTGGATAAAATGGCTACGGCAGACCAATCAAGGGCCATTAGCAGCCTTATTACGGCCTTTAGTGAAGTCGACACCGGTTAGTAACAGTGCCTGGCAAACGTATCAAGCGCTTAAAGTGACGCCAGATTTAATGCAAATCGCACGGCAACGACATTTAAAATTAAGCACTGTCCGGGAGCATTTGCTGGAGGTGGCAATTCTAATGCCGGAATTTCCGTATCAGCAATTATTGACAACCGCGCGTGTGCAACGTTTAACGGCCATTTTTGCAACTAATCCAGCGGTTGAAACGTGGCAGTTTGCCACGGTTAGTGCGGTTGAGCCACAATTGGATTTCTTTTGGTTCCGACTTTTTCAGATTATGAGGTGTCATAATGCAACGCACTGAAATTTATCGGCTTTTAAAAAATAAATATGGGTTTGATGATTTTCGACCCGGGCAATATCCGGTGATTGCGGCGTTACTTGCAGGTGAAGATGTGTTAGCTGTTTTACCAACCGGGACGGGTAAATCGTTAATTTATCAGTTCTTTGGGACAATTACACCGGGATTGGTCATTGTCGTTTCACCGTTGATTTCATTAATGCAAGATCAAGTGGCACGGTTGAACTATCAAGGCGAGAAACAGGTTGCAGCCTTAACGTCGCAATTGGATTACGGCGCTCGCCAGCGGGTCTTAAATCAGATCTCAGAATTAAACTATTTGTTTATTTCACCGGAAATGCTCAAACAACCGTTGGTATTAGCCGCACTGAAACCGATTAAAATAGCTTTGTTAGTCGTTGATGAGGCCCATTGCATTTCAACTTGGGGGCCCGATTTTCGTCCTGATTATTTAGCGTTAGGGGCGTTGAAACACCAACTAAACGAGCCGCAAACATTAATGTTAACGGCTACTGCGACTGCGACTGTCCGGCAAGATATTGTCACTCAACTACGAGTCAAGACGGCTAAGCAGGTCGTTTATTCGGTTGATCGGGCTAATATTTATTTAGCAGTGGAAGCCACTGCGGATGAAGCTGCTAAACGGTCGCGGTTGCAGCAATTAATTACCACGGTTAAGGGGCCAAGTATTGTCTATTTTAGCTCTAAACGGCAAACTGATTTGATTGCCGAATGGTTGCATACGACGACTGGACTGCGGGTTGCAGCGTATCATGCTGGGTTGACGTCTACGGAGCGTTACAAGATTCAGCAGCAGTTTATGGCGGGTACTTTGGATGTGATTTGTGCCACATCAGCATTTGGCATGGGGATTAATAAAGCTGATATTCGAATGGTCGTTCATTATCATTTACCAACGACTTTAGCGGATTATGTGCAAGAAATTGGTCGTGCTGGTCGGGATGGCGAGCAAGCATTAGCCGTTTTGCTGTATGCCCCTGGAGACGACCGGTTGGTTCGTAATTTAAATGAGTTAACTGCGGCTAGTCCAGCGGAAATCCAATTAGATTTTCAACGTTTCCAAAGTCAACGACCAGCCGAGACGGCTCAAAGTCAGGTCTTACAATTTTATTGGGAGCATGCTTATCCAGTGGCCCAAGTGACAACATTATTTGAGCAACGGCAACAGGCTAAGACGGCGGAACTAACCCAACTAATGGCTTATATTCAAGCTTCAACTTGCCGTCGGGCCGTCTTATTAGCTTATTTTGATGAGCCAGCTAAAGGGCACACACCGGCTTGCTGTCAGTTAAACGGTGTGCCAATTCCAGTGGCTTCATTAGGATTAACGGCACCTGAAAGGCCAAACTTGGCACCGATGCCAGCTTGGCATCAAATTCTAACACAATTGTTTTTACAAAATTCTTAAAGAAATCAGTTAAGGGTTATGTTACAATATTTGATGAAAGTTTTTTGAGGAGGAACACCCTATGAGTCAAAAGAATGATAATGAAAAGTCCCAAAAGGATAAACCATGGGACAAAACTTTTGAAGACGATCGGGATGATTCGGGTAATTTATCGCGAACTCAAAAACGCAAACGAAATAATAGTAATTCAACGTTAACCACCATTTTAGTGGTTTTAATTTTGTTGCTCGCCTTAGCACCAATTGGGTATTTCTTGGTGCGTAAAAATTCACTGAATAGTCCACAACAAACTGAGCAAGTCGCTAGTTCGAGTTCCAAGAAAAAGTCATCGAGTGCGGCCCTTGCTAAATCGACTTCAAAAGCCGCAGCTAAAAAAAGTGCCTCAACTGCAGCGGCCAAGAAGCAAGCCGCTAAGCGTAGCAGTAGCTTAGCAGTTGCGAGTTCTAAGGCTAAAGCTGCCTCGGCTTCAAGTAGTGCGGCCGATAGCAGTGCTAGTTCAAGTAGTGTTAGTAGCAGTAGTAGTTCCTCATCATCTTCAGCAGACACCAAGTACGTCACCGTTGAAGCAGGCCAAGGCGTTTATCGAGTCGCAACCAATGCTGGGATTTCAGTTGATAAGCTACTGGAATTAAATGGGTTATCGTCTGGCGCAACGATTTCAGCTGGACAACGGTTACGCGTCCGTTAAAAATGCGATTTTTAGATTGTGAGGGTAAAAGTTAATGGTTAAGCAAGGACTTCAAGTTGCCATCGATGGCCCAGCGTCAGCTGGTAAAAGCACGGTGGCAAAGTTAGTGGCAAAACGGTTTGGGTATGTATATGTAGATACCGGTGCCATGTATCGAACCGTTACTTATTGGGCGATGCAACATCACGTTGCCTTGACTGATGAAGCGGCCGTAATTGCTTTAATGCCAACGTTAACCATTGGTTTTAAGCCAGGGGAACCAAATCAATTGGTTTTTGCTAATACGGTCGACGTGACAATGGCGATTCGGCAACCGGATGTGACTAATAATGTGTCAACCATTGCTGCACTGCCTAAAGTTCGTGAGATTTTGACTGACCAGCAACGCCGAATTGCGGCAGCTGGTGGGGTCGTCATGGATGGTCGAGATATTGGGACCACTGTCTTGCCACAGGCAGAAGTAAAGATTTTCTTAGTGGCTTCGGCGGCGGAACGAGCGCAACGGCGGTATACGGAGAACTTGAAAAAAGGTATTCAAACCCCGCTCGCACAATTACAAGCTGAAATTGAATTACGTGATCATAAGGATTCAACCCGGAAGGTGTCACCTTTGACACAGGCAGACGACGCAGTCTTAGTTGATACGACGCCAATGTCGATTGAAGAAGTTGTGACAACCATTGCGGATATTATAAAAAAACAAAATTCAACAATCTAATTGCATTACTTAGTGCTTTTAGCTAGCTTTTCATTGCTTTTTCAGCTATGATATAGGTTAGAGTTATTGTTGACAGGAGGAAAATTTGCATGAGTGAAAACGAAAACAGTCAAAATGAGAAAAATGAACTTTTAGACGCTTTAAATAGCGTTGAAGAAGTTAACGTCGGTGACGTAGTTAAGGGTGAAGTCTTAGCTATTGACGATGACAAACAAGTCATTGTTGGGATCCAAGGCACCGGTGTTGAAGGGGTGGTTCCTTTGAAGGAACTTTCAACACAACGGGTTGAAGATGTCAATGAAGTTGCCAAGGTAGGCGATGTATTAGACTTAGTTGTCATTTCTCGGATTGGTACCGATAAAGAAAACGGCAGTTACTTACTGTCACATCGTCGGTTAGAAGCTCGCAAAGTTTGGGACGACGTTGAAAAAGAATACGAAGCAGGCCATACCATCAAGGCTCCTGTAACCCAAGTGGTTAAGGGTGGTTTAGTTGTTGATGCTGGTGTGCGTGGGTTTATCCCAGCCTCTATGATTGATGATCATTACGTTGAAGACTTGAGCGCTTATAAAGGTCAAGAACTTGAACTTAAGATTATTGAAATCGAACCTAGCGAAAACCGATTAATCTTGTCACACCGTGCGGTTGTTGAAAAGCAACGCGAAGCACAACGTGCTGAAGCTTTACAAACGTTACAAGCCGGTTCAGTTGTTACTGGTAAAGTGGCTCGTTTAACTAATTTCGGTGCATTCGTTGATCTTGGTGGTATTGATGGGTTAGTGCATGTTTCAGAAATTTCATACGACCGTGTTGAAAAGCCAGCTGACGTTTTGAAGGTTGGTCAAGAAGTTGAAGTTAAGATTTTATCTGTTGATGCTGATCGTGAACGGGTCTCATTGTCAATTAAGGCAACCTTACCTGAACCATGGGATGGCATTGAAGAAAAAGCGCCACAAGGTGCCGTACTTGATGGTAAAGTTAAACGTTTGACTAGCTTTGGGGCCTTCGTGGAAGTCTTCCCTGGCGTTGAAGGTTTGGTTCATATTTCACAAATCTCACATCAACACATCGCAACACCAAACGATGTCTTGAAGGTTGGTCAAGAAATTAAAGTTAAAGTTTTGGATGTTCGTCCAGATGAAAAACGGTTGGCATTGTCAATTAAGGCTTTGGAAGAAAAGCCACAAGCTGTTGAAGGCGAAGAAGAAAGCCACAGCAACAACAATCGCGGTGGTAACAATAACCGTCGCAACAACCGTTCAAATCGTTCTGCAAGCGAACGCTCAACGGCTAACGCTCCAGAAGAATCAACTGGTTTTACATTAGGTGATTTGATCGGTAACGAATTGAAGAACGCCGAAAACAACAATAATGACGAAAACTAGTCATTGTTAAGTTAAAAATACCCTTCAAGCTTGCCTTGAAGGATATTTTTTTATGATTTTTAAGGTAAAGGAGGAATTTAAATGCCAAAACCAGTTGTGGCCATTGTTGGTCGCCCAAATGTTGGGAAGTCCACGATTTTTAATCGGATCGCCGGTGATCGAATTTCCATCGTTGAAGATACCCCTGGGGTCACGCGTGACCGAATTTACGCGAATAGTGAATGGCTTGGTCAAGAGTTTAGTTTAATTGATACCGGTGGGATTGATATGGATGATGCCCCGTTTATTAAGCAAATTAAGCAACAAGCTGAAATTGCGATTGATGAGGCGGATGTTATCGTCTATTTGGTCAGTGCTAAAGAAGGCGTGACAGATGCGGATGAACACGTGGCACGGATTTTATATCAATCGGATAAACCAGTGATTTTAGCTGTCAATAAGGTTGATAATCCGGAGTTGCGAAATGAAATTTATGATTTTTATTCCTTAGGTTTTGGAGAGCCATATCCAATTTCTGGGGCGCATGGCTTGGGTCTTGGAGATTTGTTAGACGCCGTGGTTAAAAACTTCCCTGAGGGAACTGGCGAAGATGAACCTGGAACGATTCGATTTAGCTTAATTGGTCGTCCCAACGTTGGAAAGTCTTCAATCGTCAATGCCTTACTAGGTGAAGACCGGGTTATTGTGTCCGATATTGCCGGGACGACTCGTGACGCGATTGATACGAAGTTTACGGATGCGGATGGCAATCGGTTCGTGATGGTTGATACGGCCGGAATTCGTAAAAAGGGTAAAGTGTATGAAAATACGGAACGGTATAGTGTCATGCGTGCACTTAAAGCGATTGACAACAGTGATGTAGCCCTATTTGTGATTAATGGTGAGGAAGGCATTCGTGAACAAGATAAGCGAGTTGCCGGATATGCTCACGAAGCTGGTAAAGGGATTATTATTGTGGTTAATAAGTGGGACCTCGTTAAAAAGGATAATCACACGATGAAGGAATTTGAGGCGTATGTGCGTGATCAATTCGTTTATCTCAGCTATGCACCGATTATCTTTGTTTCAGCTAAGACGAGTCAACGTTTGGAACAGTTGCCAGCCTTGATTCAAAAGGTTGACCTGAACCACTCCCGTCGAATTCAATCGTCCGTCTTAAATGACGTTATTATGGATGCCATTGCGATGAATCCAACACCGAGTGATAATGGGAAACGGCTGCGTGTTTACTATGCGACACAGGTGGCAATTCAGCCACCAACCTTTGTGGTCTTTGTTAATGACCCCGATATGATGCATTTTTCGTATGAACGCTTTTTGGAAAATCAGATTCGAAATGCTTTTGATTTTTCTGGGACGCCAATCCATATGATCGAACGACGCCGAAAGTAGCATAAAAGGCTTGAAACCGGCATTTTAGCATAAGAATTTAAAGTTGTAAATGATTATTACTCAAATTTAGATTTTTAAGCAAAAAGTCTAAAAAAGCTTGCTATTACAGCATTCCTATGCTATCTTTGATGAAGAAATGATGCTTGTCATCGTTTCTCTCATTTTTGGACCACTCAAAAATGATCATCTGGATGTAGTACTTAGAATACTGACATCTTCACTCTGTAAAGGGGAGGTGAATCAAACATGGCAAACAAGGCTGAATTAGTTAACAATGTTGCTACTGCAACTAGTTTAACTAAGAAAGACGCAACTGCTGCGGTCGACGCAGTATTTGCATCAATCCAAGACACTCTTGCAAAGGGTGAAAAAGTTCAACTAATCGGATTTGGTAACTTCGAAGTACGTGAACGTGCTGCTCGTAAGGGCCGTAACCCACAAACTGGCGACGAAATCCAAATTCCAGCAAGCAAAGTACCTGCATTTAAACCAGGGAAAGCTTTAAAGGATGCAGTTAAATAGTTTCCACAAAGTAACTTTAAAGTCAGTATAACAACCGTTATACTGGCTTTTTTGTTGTCAGTTGCGTTATGATGGTAAGTCGAGTGATAGGACTAAATAGGCTAAAAGGATGGGTGCGATGACTTATTCAGAAAAGATGCTCGCGGCACTTTCAAGCGGGCAATTAGAAACAGCGAACAAACAGTTTGCATGGGCATTACGAAAAGATGACGATGATACCCTGTATAGCTTAGCAGAAGAATTGTATGGGTTAGGCTTTATTAAACAAGCCACTCGGATTTATAAAAAATTATTAGAAAAATATCCAACGGAAGATAGTTTACGGACGAGCTTGGCGGATATTGCAATTGACGAAGATGATTCTGATTTGGCCTTGCGTTACTTAAATGAGGTCAAACCGGATTCACCAGCTTATGTGCAAGCATTACTAGTCGCTGCTGATCTTTACCAAACGCAAGAATTATTTGAAGTCAGCGAACAAAAGCTTGTGACCGCATATCAACTAGCCCCGGATGAACCGGTCGTGGAATTTGCGTTAGCTGAATTTTATTTTCTAATTCGTAATTACAATAAAGCCATTCAGTTTTATTTGGATTTAATTAAGCAAGGGCAATTAGAGCTTTCTAAAGTTAATTTAGTCGAACGACTCGGAGTCGCTTATGCGGAAGCAGGTCGTTTTGAGCAAGCGGTCGGCTATTTAGAACAAATTAAGCCAGCGCAATTAACACCGGATAGTCAATTTGAATTGGGTTTTACTTACTTGCAGCTCAATGAACCACAAAAAGCGATTGATATTTTTAATAAGTTACGTGAACAAGATTCCCAATATGCGACGGTCTATCCTTATTTGGCAGAAGCTCAAGAACAATTAAATGAGCTAGATCAGGCGTTATTGACGCTACAAGAAGGTCTAGCGGTTGATCAGTATAATGAACAGTTGTACTTGAAGACGGCACGTATCGCGCTTAAATTAGACGATGCGGACCTCGCTGAAAAATATCTACGAGAAGGCTTGAGTATTGATCCCGATAATTTGACGACTATTTTGGAATTGTCTAACTTATTAGTTAAGGAAACTCGTTACCAAGCTAATATTGAGTTGTTAGATCAATATTTACAAAGTAATGAATTTGATCCGCAATTCTACTGGAATTTAGCAGTCTCTAATGCTCAGTTGGATCGTTTTAAGGAAGCAAAAGCTAATTATTTGGCGGCATATCCCTTCTTTGAACATAATGCTGATTTCTTAAAACCAGCCATCTATTTCTTCCGGGAAGCTGGCTTGCCAGAACAAGCAGCAGCAGCGTTACGTAATTATTTAGTGATTGAGCCAGATGATGGTGAATTAGTCGCCATGTTAGAAGATTTTGAAGACCAGGGCTATTAACGGATTGAAAATGCTTACAAATTTGGTAAAATAAGAAGTAATGAGTTAGCTTAGGAGGCCAAAATTTGAAAGTAGCGTTAATTGCCACCGATTTAGATGGCACGTTTTTACGAGATGATCATCAGTTTGATCACGACCGTTTTCAGTCGCAATTGGATCAGATGAATGCTAATGGACAACATTTTGTGGTTGCTAGTGGGAATCAATTGCAACATTGTATTGACGTATTTGCTGGGATTCATGGTGAGTTAACTTATGTGGCAGAAAATGGCGGCCTCGTGGTGACCAATGACGGCCAAGTCTTACATGAAAGCTTATTAACGCGGCCCGTGTTGCATGAGCTTTTGACCATGGTGATGACTGATCCGGTGTTAGCCACCGCAAAAGTGTCGTTATCTGGTAAGCGGGGTGGTTATATTCGGCCGCAAGATAATAGTGCTATCATGCAGTATTATTTAAGTAATATTAAAATTGTTAATGATTTAATGGCAGTTGATGATCATATTTATAAGGCCACCTTCAGTTGGCCGGGTGCCGATGCTAATGCCCATGCTGCGTTAATTAATACCCGTTTTAAAGGTCGATTACGGGCGACTGTTAGTGGTGGTAACGGGTTAGATGTCATTGCGCCTGATGTGAATAAAGCGCAAGGCTTGGCATATTTACAAGCGCACTGGCAGCTAACCGCCGCTCAGACGGCGGCTTTTGGCGATAATGGCAATGATCTTGAAATGCTACGCGAAGCGGATTATAGCTTCGCTATGAAAAATGGAATTTTACCAGTGCGGCAAATGGCAGCATATACGACGACCCATGATAATAATCATGACGGAGTTTTACGCACAATCGCCACGTTAATTTAAAATTGCGAGTTTGGGTAACCGCCCAAGCTCCTTTTTTTTATTAAAAATTAACCAATGTGCGATAGTCTGGTAAACTATAAGATAACTAAGCTAGTAACAGACGTTAAATTTGAGGAGGATTTATTTTGATAAAAGTAATTGTCGCGGGCTATCAAGGCCGCATGGGTAGTACAGCTGCACAAATGGTTATTGATAACCCTGATTTTGAATTGGTGGGCGTGTATGATGCGCGTGGAACTGATCAAAACTTAAATGAAAATAATCAGTTCAGTGATCAGGATGTCCCAGCTTTTCATGATTTAAAGCAATTAACTACGGATGCGACTGTCTGGATTGATTTTACCGTCCCAACTGCAGTCTATGAAAATGCCCAATTTGCTCTTAAACATGGGATTTCTCCCGTAATTGGCACGACTGGCATGACGGATGAACAAGTAGCAGCATTACAAAAATTAGCTAAAGTGCAACAAGTCGGTGGTTTGATTGCCCCTAATTTTGGGATTAGTGCGGTTTTACTCATGCAATTTGCCCAGCAAGCAGCCAAATATTTTCCAGATGTTGAAATTATCGAAATGCATCATGATGATAAAATTGACTCGCCTAGTGGGACTGCTATCAGCACGGCTAAGAAGATTGCTGAAGTCCGTCAACCTAAGGAACAAGGAAATCCGGATGCCACAGAAACCTTACCGGGAGCTCGTGGCGCCGATTATGAAGGCATGCGTATTCACGCTGTTCGGTTGCCAGGATTAGTTGCGCATGAAGAAGTCATGTTTGGCGGTCCAGGTGAAGGTCTAACGATTCGGCAAGACTCTTTTGATCGAATTTCATTTATGACGGGGGTTAAAGTTGCGGTTGAAAAGGTCAACCAGTATCAGGAACTCTTCGTTGGCTTGGAGCACTTACTATGATTTTGAATCAACTACCGATTGAATTTCAACAGGCCAAGCCGATTATTGAAACCATTGAAGCTGCTGGTTTTGACGCTTATTTTGTTGGGGGTAGTGTGCGGGATACTATTTTAGGTCAACCCATCCATGATGTTGATATTGCGACTAGTGCTTTTCCAGCTGAGGTAAAAAAATTATTTAAACGTACCGTGGATACGGGAATCGAGCATGGCACGGTCATGATTTTAGATCACGGGCAAGGCTATGAAACGACCACTTTTCGGACGGAATCTGGTTATCAGGATTTTCGCCGACCAGATCAAGTGACCTTTGTGCGCTCGCTTAAAGAAGACCTAAAGCGTCGAGATTTCACCATTAATGCGCTTGCGATGCGCGCCAATGGCGAAGTTATCGATTTGTTTGCGGGGCTGACGGACTTGGAAAATGGGGTTTTGCGGGCCGTGGGTGTTGCTGAAGAACGGTTTCATGAAGATGCTTTACGGATGATGCGCGCGGTTCGTTTTGCTAGTCAATTGGGCTTTGAAATTGAGCCGGTGACCAGCCAAGCGATTCAAGACAATGCTGAGTTACTCACCAAGATTGCGATTGAGCGTACCCGCGTTGAATGGGAAAAGTTACTAATGGGAACTGAACCTAAGCGTGGGCTAACGGCGTTGTTAACGACGGGTCTCTATCGTTATTTGCCACAGTTTTCAGATCAACGAGCGGTCTTAGCTCAATTGGTGGCGTTACCTGACTGGCAATTACCAACGATTGAGAGCACTTGGACGCTATTGGTCTGGTTGTTACCATTACCAAACCAAGCCGCGCTTCGTCAGAGTTTGAAAGCTTGGAAGACGAGCAACGACTTAATTGAGCATGTCACGGCCGCCTGGGTAGTTCTAACGGCGCTTAAGGCGAACGGTCAGCTAACAGCGCCTGAGTTGTTCAATGCGGGTACAGCAGCTTTAACGACCGCTAATACGGTGGCTAACTTATTAGGCTTTGGTCAACCCCTGGCGACGCTGTTGGCTGACTATGCGGCGTTACCGATTCAACATAAACGTGACTTGGCAATTAATGGTGGTGATTTATTAAAAAATCACCTTGTAACGCCAGGTCCGCAAATGGGTCAGATTTTGGCACAAACCTTACTGGCCGTTGTCCAAGGACAAGTGCCAAATGAGAGTAAGAAATTGCTTGATTTTGCAAGGATGGTAGCGGATACAAAAAGTGATTGATATTTTCTGTTAATCTGTTAGGATTGAAGTGGAACTAATTCTTCAATGAGGTGATCGAAAATGGATAGAGCATTAGAAGCGTTAAAGTTTTATTTTCGGAACGGGGATACTTGGGTTGTTAACCACAAGGACATTTCTGATCTTTGGATTAGCCGAGTAACCACGAGTTATGGTCGGATTAAAGGTGGCAAAATGACAATTATTCATCCTTGCAAGTCATTCAAGGCTGAATTTGAACCGGATGCCGATGCAGTTGATCCCGACACCACGCACTTAGCTTCGGTAACCAGTGGGATGTTTGAACGGGTGACACATTTCCAAGATATTGAGAAAGTGGATATCTTGTTTGGTGACGAACGCGGCAGTGAACAAGTTTACTTGCCATTCAAAGCGAAAGATGTTGACGGGTTGGATAATGTTTATCAAACCAGTTCATTATCTGCAAATGGGTCGTTACATTTAGTTGTTGACGCTGAAAACACTGTTTTAGATGTTTATGGTGATCAAAAATAATTAAAAGTTAGCTGAAACTTCTAGTCTTGAGGGCTAGAAGTTTTTTTGTCGATAAACAGCGAATGACCATGTTTGTTAGTTGTGTTTTGGCAGATTTCTAGCTAAGATAGAGTTTAATGATGTAAAAAAGGGTGGTTTGTAAGAATGCAAACATTGAGAGCAGAAAATCTGACCCGAACTTATGGTGAGAAAACGTTATTTGATGATATTTCATTTATCATTAATGAACATGATCGGATTGGCGTGATTGGCGTCAATGGTTCTGGTAAGACGAGTTTATTAGATGTCTTAGCTGGAATCACTGCACCAGAAGCTGGTCAATTAGTCCAGCCCAAAAATTATGAAATTGGTTATTTAAAGCAGCAACCAGAGTTAGATGAAAACTTGACGGCCTTAGATGCCGTGCTTGCTGGGAGTCAACAGATTTTTAAAACGATTCGACATTACGAAGCGACCTTAGCTGCTTATGGGCAAACGCCAGAAGATTCTACTGCGCAGCAGGCCTATTTAGATGCCGAAACAAAGATGAATCAAGCCGATGCTTGGACAACCGAAAACGATGTAAAAACCATCTTAACACAATTGCACATTACGGATCTAACACAGGTAGTGAAGACCATGTCCGGTGGGCAACGTAAACGGGTGGGTCTCGCACAGGTGTTAATTCAGTCGCCTGATTTATTATTGCTTGATGAACCAACCAACCATTTGGATTTTGATTCGATTGAATGGTTAGAAGCCTATTTATCCGCCTATAAAGGGGCTTTAATGGTAGTGACACATGATCGGTACTTCTTGGACCAAGTGGCTAATCAGATGTTTGAATTGTCTTTTGGGTCACTTTATAAGTATACCGGGAACTATCAAGATTATGTGCAAGCTAAAGCCGAACGGGTGGCCCGTGATGTGACTGCAGAACATAAGCAACAGCAGCTTTACAAACAAGAATTAGCTTGGATGCGTGCAGGGGCACCGGCCCGAAGTACCAAGCAACAAGGCCGGATTAACCGGTTTAATGATTTAAAGGATAATCTGAACACCTTACAAGTGGATGATGATGTCGATATTTCGTTAGGACAACAACGGTTAGGGAAAAAGGTTATTGAAGTTAAAGCGGCCAACTTGAAATTTGATCAGCAGACGATTTTAAAAGATTTCTCGATCTTGATTCAAGCTAATGACCGCATTGGTATCACCGGCTTGAATGGTGCAGGAAAATCCAGCTTACTCAATGTGATTGCGGGACGCTTACCGTTAGATTCGGGAACCGTGACGATTGGGGAAACTGTCAAGCTAGGTTATTATACCCAGCAGACGGAACCCATTCCAGGTGATAAACGGATGATCAATTACTTGCAAGATGTTGGAGAAAACGTGCTTAATAAGCAAGGTGAACGGGTTTCAGTGACCGAACTATTAGAAGAGTTTCTTTTTCCACGAGCCATGCACGGGACACTGATTCGAAAGCTTTCAGGTGGTGAAAAGCGTCGGTTGTATCTATTGAAATTATTGATGCAGCAACCGAATGTGTTATTACTCGATGAACCAACTAATGACTTGGATATTGGGACATTGACGGTGCTTGAAAATTATCTTGCCTCGTTTGCAGGAACGGTCATTACCGTCTCACATGATCGTTATTTCTTGGATAAAGTCGGCACTGAATTGTTGATTTTTGATGGTAATGGCAAGATTGACCGCTATGCCGGACGTTTCTCAAGTTACTTAAAAGATCAAAAAACAGTTTCGAAGCCAGCTAATTCGGCAGTCAAAACGACGCCGGTTGCCTCGACGGCCACAACTAAACCCAAAACTAAAGTAAAGTTAACGTATGCTGAACAATTAGAGTATGAAAAAATTGAGGGTAAGATTGAAACGCTGGATAGTCATAAAACTGAAATTGAACAAGCCATGGCGGACCATGCAAGTGATTACGGGCAATTAGCAGAGTTACAAAAAGAATTAACGATGACGGAGCAAACAATTGATGAACAGATGGATCGGTGGGATTATTTAAGCCAATATGCTGAGGCATGAAAGGATGGCGGCAATGTTAGAGGATAGTTATTTAAACTTAGCACGCGATATTTTAGCACATGGGACTTATAAAGATGATCGGACTGGGACTGGAACCTATAGTCTGTTTGGTTATCAAATGCGCTTTGATTTAGCCGCAGGATTTCCGTTATTAACGACCAAAAAAGTTCCCTTTGGCTTGATTAAAAGTGAACTCTTGTGGTTTTTACACGGTGATACGAATATTCAATATTTGCTGCAACATCATAACCACATTTGGGACGAATGGGCGTTTAAAAATTGGGTGACGAGTCCAGCCTACACGGGTCCGGATATGACTAATTTTGAACATCGGCGATTAACAGATCCAGATTTCAAGTCAATTTATCAAGCACAAATGCACGCTTTTGACCAGCAAATTTTAGCGGATAATCAGTTTGCAGCGCAGTATGGGAATTTAGGCGACGTCTATGGTGCTCAGTGGCGTCATTGGCAGACCCGGACGGGCTCGACAATTGATCAGATTGCCAATGTTATTGAGATGATTAAAACCCATCCGGACTCACGGCGGCTCATTGTATCGGCTTGGAATCCAGAAGATGTGCCTAGCATGGCCTTACCACCGTGTCACACGTTATTTCAATTTTACGTGGCGGATGGCAAGTTAAGTTGTCAACTTTATCAGCGTTCCGGCGATGTCTTTTTAGGGGTTCCCTTTAACATTGCAAGTTATGCGTTACTAACGCACTTGGTCGCCCAGGCGACTGGTTTACAGGTCGGCGAATTCGTGCATACATTGGGGGATGCGCATCTGTATACTAATCATTTAGATCAAATCAAGCTACAGTTAACCCGAACGCCAAAACCAGCGCCACAGTTACAATTGAGTGGTCATCCTGAAAGTATTTTTGATTATCAAATGCAAGATATTCAGTTAGTTGGTTATGACCCCGCACCGGCGATTAAAGCGCCAGTTGCAATTTAGGAGGGACCACGATGCTAGCTTTAATTTGGGCCCAAGCGGCCAATGGCGTAATTGGCAAGGATGGGCAATTACCCTGGCATTTGCCAGCTGATCTCAAACGCTTTAAGGCGTTGACTTTGAATCATCCGATTGTCATGGGACGTAAAACTTTTGCGGGTTTTAAACGACCGCTACCACGTCGGCAAAATATTGTGTTATCGCATCAACCGCTCACCTTACCAGCGGGCGTTCAGCAATTCAAACAGCTTGATGACTTATGGGCGTTGAATGCGCAACATCCGGATGAATTAGTGTTCGTGATTGGTGGTAGCACCGTTTTTGAAGCGGTTTTACCACGAGCTGATCGTTTGTACCGAACGATGATCAACCAGGATTTTACTGGTGATACATGGATGCCGGCAATCGATTATACGCAGTGGCAGTTAACCGCGCAAACCCCGGGGGTTGCAACTGCTGAGACACCTTACACCTTTAGTTTTGATGAGTTTAACCGGCGGAGATTCGATAAGTAACCGTGAAACACGGCGCTATTTCTGCTATACTAAAAGCATTAATTTATTGTAACGGTATTGTAACCATTACAAGTATAAGAAAGCGTGGCAAAGTATGACGAAAATCAAGATTGTGACCGATTCTTCGGCAAATTTAACAGATGCCGAGATTCAAAAATACGATATTACCGTGATTCCGTTGTCCGTCATGATCGATGGCACAATTTATGTTGAAGATGAAACTATTACGCGTGACGAGTTCATTCAAAAAATGGCGAGCGCTAAATCACTGCCTAAAACGAGTCAACCAGCTTTAGGAACGTTCATCGAAACTTTTGATCGTCTCGGTGCAGATGGTGCTAGTGTGGTTTGTATCAACATGTTGGAAGCTATTTCGGGGACCGTGCACACGGCGGAACAGGCGGCTTCAATTACCAAAACCGATGTGACCGTGATTGATGCACGTACCACTGATCGGGCAATGGCATTTCAAGTTTTAAATGCGGCTAAGTTAGCGCAGACTGGCGCGGATAAGGCTGCTGTGGTTGCTCAAGTTCATGCCACTCAAGCACACACTAAATTATTCATGGGCGTGATGACGCTCAATAATTTAGTTGCTGGCGGGCGTATTAGTCGTTTGACAGGCGCTATCAGTACATTACTGAATGTCAAAATTGCGTTAGAAGTTGATGATGGTTCGTTAGACGTTAAGATGAAAGGTCGCGGCGTTAAAGCGATTAATAAATTTTTTGATAAGGTTATCGAAGATATTATTCAGACCCCGAATGTTGTCGAAGTCGCCATTTCACATGTTGGCGCCACAGAACGGGTGGAGACTTATCGGGAACGCCTGCAAGCGGCTATTCCAAGCTTGAAGGTTAGTGTGCAACCAACCGTACCGATTATTGCGACCCATGGTGGTCCAGGTGCGTTTGCAGTGGAATACCACACGCAGACCTTAGTTTAAGCAGATGGGACGCAATTGTGGCGTCCTTTTTGCTTAAAATGATTAAAGAAAGGGTGCTAAAACGGCATGCGGAAAATATGGGAAGTTGTTAAAGTGGCGTTGGTTGTTGTCATTTTAGCCGGAGGCGTTTTTTGGGGTTTAAACCGAGGCCTTCATCGCACGACGACCACTACAACGTCCAAAACTGCTACGACGGCGTCATCAGTTAAGAAAAAAGTGGCGCATAAAACTAAAATTAAGTTAGTCGCAGTGGGTGATTCATTAACTGAAGGTGTGGGTGACGAAGCCGAGGGCGGTTACGTTGGCCAAATAAAAAAGACGTTGACGAAACGGCAAAATTTGACCGTAACGACGACCAATGCAGGTAAGTCGGGTGATCGTAGTGATCAAATTTTAGCACGAATCAATAAATCTAAGTCGTTGCAGCAAAAAATTGCGGCTGCCGATGTGATTACTGTCACAGTTGGGGGCAATGATTTGTTACAAACTTTGGAAGGTTCGATTACATCCAATAATACGGCAAAAAATAATACCACGGTGGCGACGGCCCAAACGACTTATGCCAACAAACTAACAAAACTATTCAATAAGTTGCAAGGGTTGAATCAACAGGCCTCAATTTTTGTCTTTAGTATTTACAATCCAATTTACGTGAACTTTCCGAATGTCACGGCGATTACGCAATATGTCAGCCAGTGGAATGATCAGACCCAAACGACGATCAGTCACTATCAAAAGACTTATTTCATGGATATTAATACTACCATGTCGCACGGTCAGTACACTACTGCTGCCCAAATTAGTCGGCTGAAGAAGGCTTCCACAAATACGGATTTAACTAAAATTACGAATTCAACGGCGCTGGGAACGGCTTTAAATGCCAAGTCTAAAGCCAATCGTTTGATTTCTAAAAGTGATAATTTCCACCCTAATCAGCGGGGGTATCAAGTGTTTACCAATAAGTTATATCAAACCATGGTTGCTCATCCAGCCTGGTTAATTAAAAAGTAAGGGGGACGCACGGATGCGTGAAGAACAACGAACACAAAAAAAGACTCCGAGTCCCAAGGATCCTCGGGGTCCCATTAATCTTTGGAAATGGATTGCCATTATCTTGATTGCTTTGATTCTAGGATTAGGGCTGTATGCGGGGACGCAAGTATTACGGTCACCCAGTGAAACGGCGACGGTCAATACTAAGACGAGTACGAGTGCGGCTAGTGTCCCAATCAAGATGAATCGGCAACAATTGAATGCATTGGCAGCTTATTATTTGGCAGATGTGCAAAAAGGCCAGGATTTGAAATATAAGTTTGTGGTCCGCGCGGATGCAGCCTATTTATTAGGGACAACGCAGGTCCTCGGACAAAATATTTCATTTGTAATTACCATGCAACCGAGTGTCATTGATAATGGTAATATCTCGCTAAAGGCGACGCGATTATCGGTCGGTACAATGTCAATTCCAATTAGCTTTGTGATTAATTACATTAATAATAATTATAAAATTCCAAGTTGGGTTCAATTAAGTGCCAAGCATAAGACGATTAACTTGTATTTGAATAAGCTAGTCGGCAAAAATGATGTGCGGTATAGCGTTGATAAGTTAGATTTAAAGGCCAATACCTTTAATTTCAAGATGCATATTCCACAAAGTAATGATTAGTGAGGCGATCTCATGCATAGAACATTTTATCAATATTTAATGACGCAGCGAAACCCTGATAGTACCGAATCAATTGCTGAATTCGCAAATAATGCGTTTTTTGATCAATCGTTTCCAAAACAGGGTAAGGATTTTCATGAAGTTTCACAGTATTTAGAGTTAAATGCAGGCTATTTACCATCGATGACTATTTTCGATGATGCTTGGCAAGCTTATTTAGCCAGTGAAGCCTAACTGATTTAGCAAGGAAAGAGGATTTTTGGCATGCCAAAAGAACCAAAGCAAACAAAGACGACCTCCAAAAAAAAGGTCAATTCACACCTGAAGTCACACCAACAACGACCGAAACGGCGCGTGGGTCTATGGACGTATGTGATTTCAATTGTGGTGGCTTTAGGCATTGGGATTGGTGGGACGTACTGGGTCTTAGGCCGAGCAGTTAACCAACAAATTGCTAGTATGCAACAGACGAGTCAGGCCATGAAGAAGATTCAATCAGTCTATGCAACCATCAGTGATAACTATTATCAACCGGTTAATGCCAATAAATTGGCGAATGGGGCGATTAATGGGATGGTCAGTTCCCTTGGTGATAAATTCTCTGAATATATGGATAAGAGCGAGACTGAAAGCTTGAATGATACTATCGACAGTTCATTTTCAGGGATTGGTGCTCAAGTTCAGAAATCTGGGAACTATGTCCAGATTATTTCTCCAATTGCGGGCACGCCAGCGAAAAAGGCCGGTTTAAAACCTAAGGATGTTATCAAGTCCGTGAATGGCAAGTCAATTGCGGGTAAAACTTTAACGCAAGCAGTGAACTTAATGCGTGGTAAGGTTGGCACCACCGTTAAGTTGGTCATTGACCGTAGTGGTAAGACCTTTACGGTGACCTTGAAGCGGGCTAAAATTCCGGTGACAACTGTGAATTATAAGCTTGTTGGTGGGGACAAAAAGATTGGTTATGTGACCGTTTCAACCTTTTCAACGAATACGGCCAAAGAATTTAAGACGGCTTTAAAAGCACTCGATAAAAAAGGTGCTAAGAAACTCGTAATTGATATGCGTGGGAATCCTGGTGGCTTAATGACCGCCGCTTTGAAGATGGCATCGATGTTTGTCAAGAACGGCAAGACGATCATGCAAGTTCAAACGCGCGGTACGCAGGCTGAAAAGTATGTGGCCGGCAAGAAATATGACGGTGGTTATAAAGAGACTAAGCCAACCACGGTATTGATTGATGGCGGGAGTGCTTCGGCGGCCGAGATTTTCTCAGCGGCATTGCAGCAATCTGCTGGCGTGAAGTTAGTGGGCTCACAGTCATATGGGAAAGGGACCGTTCAAACGGTCAGCACCTTTAGTGATAAGACTGAGATGAAGATTACCGTGGCCAAGTGGCTGACACCTAATGGGACTTGGATTAACAAGACCGGGTTAACACCGGATGTTAAGGCGAGTGAGCCAAGTTATGCTAGTTTGACTGTTATTAGCAAATTAGCCGACTTAAAGACTGACCAGGTGAACGATAACGTGAAGACGTTGCAAGCTTATCTAAAGGCCTTAGGCTACTTTAAGGATTCAGCGAACGGCTACTTTGGTGCCACCACAACCAATGCGGTTAAACAATATCAAAAGCACGCTAAGTTGAAGCCGACTGGGACCGTTGATAAGACGACTTTAAGTAAGTTGGAAACCGAATTAGCAACTAAAATTAGTGACAATGATCGGGCATACAATGCTGCACTTAAGTTAATGTCAGACTAAACATGATCAAGTGAGCACTCAGTGTTTCTGCTGAGTGCTTTTTTGTGCGTTGTAATGCGTTTAAGCTGGCGTTTTTAGCGGAATATCGGTATGATGGAGCATAGTGACTAAAGCAGACCACCGTGTTAAACGGCATGAGAGGAAGCGCTTATTATGGCAAATATTCAATGGTATCCCGGACATATGGCAAAAGCCATCCATCAAATTCAAGATAATTTGCATTTAGTGGATATCGTGTTCGAGTTAGTAGATGCGCGAATTCCAGAGGCATCGCGGAATCCTGATATTGAGAAAGTAATTCAAAGCAAGCCCCATTTATTAATTATGACAAAAAAAGATTTGGCCGATCCGCAAAAAACCGCTGATTGGGTCGCCCATTATGAGGCGCAAGGTCAAACGGCGATTGCGATTGATTCTCGTAACCGGTTGACGGGCAAGCAAATTACCCAAGCGGCAACCACGATGCTAGCCGACAAATTAGCCAACATTGCGGCGCGCGGAATTACTAACCGGCCAATTCGTGCGGTTTGTGTGGGCATTCCTAACGTTGGAAAATCGACGTTGTTAAACCATATCGTGAATAAAAAGATTGCTAAAGTAGGCGATCGTCCGGGGGTGACTAAAGGCCAGCAATGGTTAAAGGCATCGAATAAGTTGGAATTACTCGATACCCCGGGGATTTTATGGCCTAAATTTGAAGATCAAGTGGTGGGGACTAAGTTAGCCGTTACCGGCGCAATCAAAGAAAACATTTATCCCAATGATGACGTGGCGTTATTTGCATTGGATTTTTTCAAAACTTATTACCCACAACGTCTAATGGAACGGTACCACGTAACGGCATCCCAAATTGAATTAGCTAATCCGGAGTTATTGATTGTGATGACCAAAAATGCCGGGATGCGAGATGACTGGGAACGTTTCTGTGTGGCCTTTTTATTGGATATTCGTAAGAGTCGTCTGGGGCGGTTCACGTTAGACTTAACGGGAGATGATCAGCGTGACTGAGCAGCTGACCATTGCGACGTTTAAAGCCTTACTAGCCGATCACCCGACGACTGCGACCCTGCAAGCGGCCCAAGCTGATTCCCGTAAAGGCGTTCAGCAGGCCTATCAGCGGTATTTGCGGCAGACGGAAAAGCAGGCGCAATTAGTGGCTCGACTGGAACAACACTTAAAGTTTGAAAAGCAGTTTTGGGAACAAGGCGATCCCTATGTGGCTGGAATTGATGAGGTCGGTCGTGGACCATTAGCAGGACCGGTCGTAACGGCGGCGGTTATTTTACCGCCTAATTTTAATTTAGTTGAAGTTAATGATTCTAAGCAACTGACGGCTAAAAAACGGGCAGAACTTATGCCTAAGATTTTAGAGGCGGCCGTGGCCGTCAGTTTAGGTGTCGCGGATGCACAACAAATTGATCGTTTAAATATTTACGAAGCAACGCGGGTGGCGATGCGCCAAGCCGTTGAAAATTTAACTGTTCGTCCGACGCAATTATTGGTTGACGCTATGCAAATCCCGGTACCGATTGCCCAAACCCGACTCATTAAAGGTGATGCCAAAAGTGCTAGCATCTCAGCAGCTAGTATTGTTGCTAAAGTTGCCCGTGACCACTTAATGACCATGTATGATCAAGTTTATCCGGGCTATGATTTCGCTGACAATATGGGTTATGGCACGGCGAAACATTTAGCCGGCTTGCGCCAATATGGGATTACCCCAATTCATCGACATTCTTTTGCTCCCGTTCGAAACGCAGAAGGCTAGTTATTGCGGAGTTGTTACTCAAAAGGAGTGACGAACATGCAATTACGAAGTTTACTGATTCGACTGCATTTGGCACAAGGCATTGGTTATCAGGGAATTGTGCGAGTCTTACAACACTGTCGACAGACAGCAACCGTCTTAACAACGGTGTCAGCCATTGCGACTATCGCTCAGCTTTCAACAGCTGCAGCGCAAAAATTCAAAATAGATTGGGCTAGTGACCGGTTTCAACACGTCCTACGGCAACATGAAACGGTGACAATTTTAACAATCCTGGATGCTGATTATCCCGCGTCGCTATTAGCGAGCTATCAGCCCCCGTTAGTCTTGTTTTTACAGGGGCAGCGCCAACTATTAGCAACGACCCAGTTAGCGGTGGTCGGAGCCCGGCAAGCGAGTCCATATGCGCAACGGGTTCTCAACCGATTGTTGCCGCCATTAGTTGGGGCAGCGTTACCTTTAACGGTGATCAGTGGGTTAGCTGCTGGTACGGATGGTTTAGCACATCAAACGGCTTTACGGGTTGGCTTGAAGACAATTGCGGTTATTGGTACCGGGTTAGATATCAGTTATCCACGTCAAAATGCCGCCATACAACGACAAGTTGGTCAGGTCGGTTTACTAATTAGTGAATATCCGCTAGGCAGCCCACCGGCGCGCCATCATTTTCCAGCCCGTAATCGCATTATTGCAGGACTTTGTCAGTCGTTAGTTGTGATTGAAGCACGGGCGCATTCTGGGAGTTTAATTACGGCTAATCTAGCGTTACAAGCGAATCGAAATGTATTGGCAGTTCCTGGGCCAATTGATGCCCCCATGTCGGTCGGTTGTAATGAATTGATCTTAGCCGGTGCGAAACCAGTCTTAAATTCGGGGCATATAATAGAAGAGTTTTTACCGATAATTTGACAAGTGCTAACTTTTGAAATATGATTACATGGATTTGTAAGTATAAGTCTCATGATAATGATAATTAAAAGTTTAAGGAGCTGATCAAGTGGCTGCTAGTACAACCAAAGCTAAGCAAGCGGCACCAAAAAAGACCGGAACGCGAAAACCGGCCAAGAAAACTGCCACGAAGCGGCGCACTCGGCAAACTGGAAAGAAATTAGTAATTGTAGAATCGCCTTCCAAAGCCAAAACCATTGAAAAGTATTTAGGCCGTTCTTATAAGGTCGTTGCCAGTTTAGGGCATATTAGAGATTTACCGAAAAGTAAAATGGGCGTTGATGTTGAGAATGACTATGAACCGCATTATATTTCGATTCGCGGTAAAGGTGATGTCATTAAAGGGCTACGGAAAGAGGCTAAAAAAGCCAAAGCTGTTTATCTGGCATCTGACCCGGACCGTGAAGGTGAAGCCATTGCTTGGCATTTATCTTACTTACTTGGACTAGATCCTAAAGCCCAAAATCGCGTGGTTTTTAATGAAATTACGAAAGACAAAGTAAAAAATGCCTTTAAAGAACCACGTTCGATTGATATGGACCTGGTAGATGCGCAACAAGCGCGGCGGATTTTAGACCGATTAGTGGGTTATTCAATTAGCCCATTACTTTGGAAAAAAGTCAAAAAGGGGTTATCGGCAGGACGGGTACAATCAATTGCGTTGGATTTGATTATTCAACGGGAAAATGAAATTAAAGCCTTCAAGCCGCAGGAATATTGGACAATTGAAAGCGAATTTCAAAAAGGTCGTTCCAAGTTTATGGCGAGTTTCTATGGTACTAAGCAAAAGAAACAAGCTTTGGCTGACAACGCTGCCGTTCAAAAAGTCTTGGGTCAATTGGACCGAGACGGCGAGTTCAACGTGGTTAAAGTCGTAAAAAAGGAACGTAAACGGTTCCCGGCACCGCCATTTACCACGTCAACGATGCAACAAGATGCGAACCGTAAGCTAAATTTCCGAACGCGTAAAACGATGATGGCTGCGCAACAATTGTATGAAGGGATCAATGTTGGTAAAGATGGTAACGTGGGGTTAATCACCTATATGCGGACCGATTCAACGCGAATTTCATCAATTGCAAAGCATGAAGCGTCTCAATTCTTGCATAAAGAATATGGGGCGGAATATGCGGCCACTAAGCCCGTCAAAGGCAAGTTGCCTGAAGGGGCACAAGATGCCCATGAAGCGATTCGGCCTTCATCCGTCTTTCGGACACCAGCTAGCATCAAAGATTATCTGTCGAAAGATCAATTCCGATTGTATCAATTAGTCTGGTCACGGTTTGTGGCGAGTCAGATGACACCGGAAGTCTTAGATACCATGGCAGTGACGATTGATCAAAACGACGTTCAATTTCGGGCGAATGGGTCGCAGACCAAATTTGCCGGTTTCACGAAAATCTATGATAAGACCGAAAAAAACAACGTCTTACCTGCTTTAAGTGAAGGCGATGTGCTCAAGTTAAATAAGACAGATCCACAACAACATTTCACTCAGCCGCCAGCGCGTTATTCAGAAGCCAACTTAATTAAGGCATTGGAAGAAAATGGTGTTGGCCGACCATCAACGTATGCCCCAACCTTGGATACGATTCAACGACGGTATTACGTTAAGATTGAAGCCCGGCGGTTTGTCCCGACCGAGTTAGGGACCATCGTCAATGATATTATTCAGGAGTATTTCCCGGATGTCGTGAACGTTGGTTTTACGGCTAAGTTGGAAGAGCAATTAGATGCCACTGAAGAAGGCCAAGAGAACTGGGTCAAAGTCGTCGATAGTTTCTATCAACCATTTTCGAAAGAAGTGGCGGATGCGGAAGCTGGGATGGAAAAGATTCAGATTAAAGATGAATTGGCTGGGTTCAACTGTGATATCTGTGGGGCGCCAATGGTGGTTAAAATGGGCCGTTACGGGAAGTTCCATGCTTGCTCCCGTTTCCCAGATTGCCGCAATACGAAGCCGATTGTTAAAGAAATTGGCGTGATTTGTCCCCAATGTAAACAAGGCCAAGTCATTGAACGGAAATCCAAGAAGAATCGTATCTTCTATGGTTGTTCTCGTTTCCCTGAATGTGACTTTGTTTCTTGGGATAAACCGATTGGTCGTGATTGTCCAAAGGATGGTCATTTCTTAGTTGAAAAGAAGGTCAAGGGCGGGAAACAAGTCCTTTGTCCAAATGGCGACTATACTGAAGATAAGCAAAAATAATTAAAAATCAATCTTAACGGCTAAGGACAATTGCTCTTAGTCGTTAAGATTGATTTTTTTAGTGGCATAATAAATTTAAAGCTACATTAAAAATTAGAAAAGACATTAGCTATGACCGCCTGACATCAATTGGTGTTGAGCAACTGCTAGTTGATGATATAAAGGCACCAGTTGGGTGGTAATTTGATCAAATAATGGCTGGAGCTGTTGGTATCGGCGTTGATTGGCTGGTTGTGGCGCATAGACGGTCGTTTGACCGATCATCTGATGAATGGCGGTTAAGTCGGTTAATTGTCCCAGTGCTGTTAGTCCCATGACCGCTGCTGCGAGACAGGAACTTTCGAAACTGGTTGGAATGGTGATTGGTTGACCTAAGACATCGGCTAAAATTTGGCGCCAAAGCTGTGAGCGGGCAAAACCACCGGTGGCCCGAATTTCATGGATTGGTACCGCCGCCTTGGTTAAGTTTAAAACCGCATTTAGATTAAAAACAATGCCTTCAAGAACGGCGCGGGTGATTTCAGCTTTCGTAGTAGTGGTGGTCAAGCCAACTATCGAGCCACGGGCATCCGCATTCCATAAGGGGGCGCGTTCACCACTTAAATAGGGTTGAAATAATAATCCGTTAGCGCCCGCAGGAACTTTAGCCGCTGCGGCAGTGATGCGGTCATAAGGGTCTTGGCCTTGTTGGCTAGCCTGGGCACTTTCTGGGGCAGCTAGTTCATCGCGAACCCAGCGTAAGACTTGTCCACCGTTATTGACCGGTCCACCGACAATCCAACGGTGGGGTGCAACGTAATAACAAAATAACCGACCAGCAGGATCTAAGTAAGGCGTTTTGGTCATGACACGGACCGCCCCGGAGGTCCCGATGGTGATTGCGGCTACACCGGGTTGATCGGCACCTACGCCTAAGTTGGACAAGGCCCCATCACTAGCGCCCATAATCACCTTGGTGGTTGTTGGTAACCCTAAAGCTTGGGCACTCGCAGGAGACAGGTGGTCGATCACCGCATCCGTATCGACTAACGGTGGGAGTTGGTCAGGGCTAATTTTGGCCCACGCCAAGGCTTGCGGTTCCCAGTCAAAGGTATGCAAGTTAAATAAGCCAGTGGCATTGGCCATTGAGTAATCCATTTGGAGAGTGCCAGTCAGCTGGTTGATAATGTATTCTTTAATCCCAACAATTTGTTTAGCTTGCGCTAATTTTTCAGGCGCACTTGTGGCTAACCAGTGCAGCTTATTAAGGGGACTCATCGGATGAATTGGCGTCCCAGTTGCCGCAAATAGCGTTGCCCCTAAGGGTTGCGACTTGAGTAAGGTTGCGGCAGGGGCGGCTCGGTTATCTGACCACGTGATGACCCGCGTCAGCGGCTGGCGCTGGGCATCTAATAAAATCAGGCTATGCATGGCGGCTGAAAAGGCGATGCCTAGTACTTGGGTGGCATCAATTTGAGCCGTCACTTGGCGAATTGTGGTCTGGACGGCCTGCCAGATTTCAGTCGGGTCTTCTTCAGCCATGTCAGGAACATCATGGTATAACGGATAAGTGACATTAGCAGTTGCTTGGACGTGCCCCGCTAAGTCATATAGGACCGATTTGGTGCTCGTGGTCCCTAAGTCAGTGCCAATAATATAGTGCATCTATTTGTCCTCCTCAGGATTGTTTGTCAACGGTGTGACCGTCAAATTCATTTCGAAGTACGGTCATATATTACGCCTGCGTATTTAATGCTAAGTTTAAGCCGATTTTCATTTTACCCCTGCTGTAAGCAATGATAAACGTATTAAAGTTTGTATAATCAATGGAACTCCGGTATGATGACGCTAGTACTATCAAGGGTACGTTTCCAAGAAAAGAGGAAAATTGGATGGCATCAATACCAACCGTTAACGTCATCGGTGCGGGGCTAGCTGGCTCCGAAGCCGCTTGGCAAATTGCAAAATTAGGCGTCAATGTGCGCATTTATGAAATGCGACCGACTAAGATGACGCCAGCGCATCATACCGCTCAGTTTGCAGAACTCGTTTGTACGAATTCACTGCGAGCGAATCAATTAAGTAATGCGGCGGGGCTGTTAAAGGCCGAAATGCAGCAATTAGATTCAGTTGTGATGCAGTCCGCGACCGCCCATGCAGTTCCTGCTGGCGGCGCTTTAGCTGTTGATCGTGATACTTTCTCACAAGCGATTACTGATAAGCTGACAAAATTACCTAATGTTGAAGTAATCAACGAAGAGGTCACTAGCTTGCCAGCTGGCATCACAGTGGTTGCTACCGGTCCATTAACTGCGGCTGCTTTAGCCCAGTCCATTCAAAACTTTAATGAAGAAGATGACTTACACTTCTTCGATGCCGCTGCCCCCATCTTAACGAAAGAATCTATCGATCTTGACAAGGTCTATTTAAAGTCTCGATATGATCGTGGTGAAGCGGCTTATCTCAATTGCCCGATGACGGAAGCAGAGTTCGACCGATTCTATGAGGCATTGATTCATGCTGAAATGGCTGAAGCCCATGACTTCGAGAACTCTGAAGTCTTTGAAGGTTGTATGCCAATTGAAGTGATGGCGCAACGTGGACGGCAGACGATGCTATTTGGCCCATTGAAGCCAGTTGGATTAGCGGACCCTAAGACGGGAAAACAACCTTTTGCGGTCGTGCAACTGCGCCAAGATGATGCTTCAGGCGAACTCTTTAATATTGTCGGTTTCCAAACCCATTTAAAGTGGGGCGAACAAAAACGTGTTTTCCGGTTAATTCCAGGGTTAGAGCACGTTGAATTTGTTCGTTATGGCGTCATGCATCGTAACACCTTTATGAAATCACCTAAATTATTACAACCAACCTACCAGACTAAACAACGCTCGGACTTGTTTTTTGCAGGTCAAATGACGGGGGTTGAGGGCTATATCGAGAGCGCGGCTAGCGGGATTGTCGCTGGGACTAATGCGGCTCGGTTGGCGTTAGGGTTAACCCCGGTCGTCTTTCCAAAGCATACCATGATGGGCGCCATGGCGCACTATATTACCCATACTAGTGCCGCTCATTTTCAACCTATGAATGCGAACTTTGGCATTGTACCGAAGTTAAAGCAGCGGATCCACGATAAGCGCGAACGTAACACGGCATTATCAGAACGGGCCTTATCTGAACTAACTGACTTTCAAGCCACCGCTTTAAAAGTTGACTAAGCCCCGAGAATCTTAATTGTTTTTTCCGCCATACTTTGCTAAAGTAGCAACGTATGGAGGTTTTTTTGTATGGAACAACAGTACTTGGATTTGTTTTTAAAATATGTACGAGTTGAACGGCAGTATTCGCCAGAAACAGCGGCGGCTTACCGCGAAGACATTCAAGCGTTTGACACCTTCTTAACGGCTAACGGGGGCGCTAAGTCCTATACGGCAGTCGACCATCTAGATGTGAACGTTTACTTAAGTGCGTTGTATGACCGCCATTTAACGCGGAATTCAATTGCCCGTAAAGTTTCTAGTTTAAGATCTTTTTATAATTTTCTCGTTAAAAATGATTTGGCAAAGTTGAATCCGTTTATTTATGTGCAATTAAAAAAACATGCCGCACGGTTGCCACGCTTCTTTTACCAAAAGGAATTAGACGTGTTGTTTAAAACCGTCTATGCGGATGAGTCCTTGATGGGGTCGCGGGATGCGGCCTTGTTAGAAGTCTTATACGGGACTGGTATTCGGTTGAGCGAGTGTGTTGATTTACAACTAGCTGACATCGACTTTGACTTAAAAATGATGCTGATTCGTGGGAAGGGTGATAAAGAACGTTACGTACCATTTGGACGTTACGCTGCCCAAGCCTTACAACAGTATTTTGATCAGTGTCGGACGCCTGTGATGGCACAATATGATCAGACCCATACCACGGTGTTTATTAACCGCCATGGTGGTGCTATTACGGGTGGTGGGATTGAATATGTCTTAAATCAAATTGTGAAGAAAAGTAGTTTGACGGCGGATATCCATCCCCATATGTTACGTCATACGTTCGCAACCCAAATGCTAAATAATGGGGCTGATTTACGAACGGTGCAGGAGTTACTGGGACATACGAGTTTGTCAACTACGCAAATCTATGCCCATGTCACTAAGGAACATTTACAGCAAGATTATCGAAATTTCTTTCCACGCGCAACGCGGGAATAGTTGAGGGAGTTTTATCATGACAGTAAAATTTGAAGCAACGACCATTTGTGCTGTTCGTCAAAATGGACATAATGCAATGGCCGGTGACGGTCAAGTAACCATGGGTGAAAAAGTTGTAATGAAAGGGACCGCGCGGAAAGTTCGGCGTATTTATAATGATGAAGTCGTTGTTGGATTTGCCGGCAGTGTTGCAGATGCCTTCACGCTAGAAGAACGGTTTGAAAAGAAACTAAACGAGTTTTCTGGCAATTTACAACGTGCCGCAGTCGAACTAGCCAAAGATTGGCGGAGTGATCAAGCTTTACAGAAGTTAGAAGCTTTGTTGATTGTCATGAATAAGGATGACATGTTGCTTGTTTCTGGGAGTGGTGAAGTGATTACCCCGGATAATGATGTCTTAGCAATTGGTTCAGGCGGTAATTTTGCCTTAGCTGCGGCGCGGGCGATGCAACTGCATAGTCAGGATATGAGCGCCCAAGCAATTGCGGAAGCTGCTATTAACATTGCTGGTGATATTGATATCTTTACAAATCATAACGTGATCTCAGAAGCCTTATAAGGAGGAACCTTATTATGGAACAAATTAATCAGACACCTAAACAAATTGTGGCGGCATTAGATAATTATGTTATTGGCCAAGGTGCTGCTAAAAAAGCCGTTGCAATTGCCTTACGAAATCGGTATCGTCGGATGGAACTTTCAGCGGATATGCAAGCTGAAATTACGCCTAAAAATATGTTAATGATCGGTCCAACCGGGGTTGGTAAAACCGAAATTGCGCGCCGCTTAGCCAAAATTGTGAACGCCCCCTTTGTCAAAATTGAAGCGACAAAGTTTACTGAAGTTGGCTACGTCGGGCGTGATGTTGAATCAATGGTGCGGGATTTGGTTGAAATTGCCATTGAAATGGAGAAAAAGCAGGCTTACTCACGCGTTCGTTCCTCTGCTGTGCAGGCGGCTGATCAACGGCTAGTCAAATTACTAGTGCCCGCCCCAGCGCAAAAGCAAGCGACTAACAAGCGTAATGGCAATGATTTTCAAAATATGATGAACATGTTAAGCCAAATGCAAAATGGGCAAACCCCGGATGCGGCTACCAGTAGTGAAGAAACCGTCACGGATGACGTCCGTAACCAACGGCTTTCAGTCGCTGAACAACTGAAAAAAGGCGTCCTTGAAAATTCCGAAGTAACCATTGAGATGGATGACCCGCAACAAGCGGCCAGTGGCAATAGCAACATGCTAGGGCAAATGGGCATTGATCTTGGGGATACCTTGGGTCAGATGATGCCTAAAAAGCGAATCCAGCGGACGATGACGGTTGCTGAAGCGCGGGAAATCCTAGTGCGAGAGGAATCTGAAACGTTAGTGAATAATGCGGATATTTATCATGATGCGATTGTTCGCGCTGAAAATACTGGGATTATTTTCTTGGATGAAATTGATAAGATTACTGCAGGCGGTCAACAAAACTCGGGTGAAGTTTCCCGGGAAGGCGTGCAGCGTGATATTTTACCAATCGTTGAAGGGTCCCAAATTACGACCAAGTATGGTCCGATTAATACGGATCACATTCTCTTTATTGCGTCCGGTGCTTTTGCAGAAAGCAAACCTAGCGACTTGATTGCGGAATTACAAGGTCGGTTCCCAATTCGGGTTGAATTAGATGATTTATCAAAAGATGATTTTGTCAAAATCTTAACGGAACCTAAAAACGCTTTAATTAAGCAATATATTGCCTTGATTGGCACGGATAATATTAAAGTGACATTTACGATTGAAGCGATTGAAGCAATTGCTGAAATTGCATATAACGTCAATCATGAAACCGAGAACATTGGCGCGCGGCGTTTACACACGGTGTTAGAGAAATTATTAGAGGAATTGCTCTACGAAGGTCCTGACATGGAAATGGGTGAAGTGACGATTACCGAAAGTTATGTCAATGAACGGATTGGTAATATTGCCCAAGATAAGGATCTTAGTCGGTATATTCTCTAATTAAATCAAGGGAGTCAGCGGTAATGACAGTTGAATTGAAAAATGAATACCTCACCGTCCAGATTAATGAAGCGGGCGCAGAGTTAAGCAGTGTAAAGGCCGATGACGGGCTTGAATATATGTGGCAGGCTGATCCTAAATTTTGGGGTCGACATGCGCCGGTGCTATTTCCAATCGTCGGTCGGTTAAAAGACGATCAGTATACGATTGCTGGTCAAAGTTATCGGATGGGACAACATGGGTTTGCACGGGATCAAAAGTTTCGAGTCGTTTCACAGACGTCAACGCAAGCGGTACTAGAATTAACCGATAGTCAAGCGACCCGAGCGATGTATCCTTTTGCATTCCGGCTACGGTTACACTACACGTTAACGGATCATGAATTAACGGTCGGCTATGACGTGCATAATCCAGCTAATCAAGAACTATTGTTCTCAATCGGTGGTCATCCTGCGTTTAATGCCCCATTAGCGACGCCTGAGGGGAGTTTAACTAATTATCAAGTCACAGTGGCGCCCAAACAAAAGTATCAGCACATTCCATTACAAGCCCCTTATAATGATGTTGATCAGGCGACGACGATGGACCTGACTAAGCCGTTGCCATTAACTCGAGACTTGTTTAAAGATGATGCAGTTATTTTGGCCTTGAATAAGCAAGAAACAACTTTATTGTTAAGTTCAGACCTAGACGACCATGGCGTTGCAATGACAATTGAAGCGGCGCCATATGTGGGGCTGTGGTCACCATATCCACAAGCGGCGCCATTTGTTTGCCTTGAACCTTGGTGGGGAATTGCGGATAACATCAATCATGATGGGCAACTAAGTCATAAAATGGGTATTAATCGGTTAGCAGCCAACCAAACATTTAATGCGAGCTATGCAATTAAGTTTTTCTAATTGGTTCGTTGGAAGTAGTTGTCATCACGGATGGCGACTACTTTTTTGTTCTTTTTAGAATAATAGTTTTGTATTGTGTTACTTTAACTATCTTAATCAAAACCAAACCCAGTAACAAACCAATTTTTAACCCATTAGCCCAGCAAAAAGGCTGAAACGAGATGTTTCAGCCTTTTAAAGGTTACTGTTTACGTTGATAGTGTCGCCAACCAAGGCCAAAGTGCACTAGTGATTCGGTCCCAGCTAGAATGCGTTTAATATTAGCCCGATGCCGGTAGAAAATGAAAATAGTTAGTATCACTGCAATGACGGATAAAATCCAATCTTGATAATAGAAAATTGCAATTAGGCTAACTAATGTTAACGAGGTCATGCTAGCAACACTGACCATACTAGTTAGATAGACTAACGTGAACATAATGGCACTGGCAATTAAGAAGAAATGCCAGTTATAGGCTAATAAAATTCCTGCACTAGTGGCGACAGCTTTTCCACCTTTAAAACCAATAAAGACTGAAAAAGTATGACCGACGATGGCGCCTAAACCAATTAAAAGCGCATTAACGGGCAAATGAAAGAGCGCTGGTTGTGCAGCCGCTAGGGTCCCTTTTAAGATATCCATGGCCATGACAATTGTTCCAGCAGTTGGTCCTAGTACCCGATAAGTATTAGTCGTACCAATATTCCCGCTACCGGCTTGGCGAATATCCGTATGAAAGAAAAGCTTGCCAATGATGACACCCGAAGGAATCGCACCTAAAAAATAGGCGACAATCAGCATGAGTATAATTTCCACAATTGAGTCCTCCTGTAATAGAGTCACCCAACATTTTAGCATGCTTTGAGGATAAGCGGGTCAGTTTTGATTAAAAAAATTTCAGTTGACAAACGATAGAATGATTGATTACAATAAAGCGAACGTACATTCGCGTGCTTAAATCTGTATTCTGATGTTTTAAATATATATTTACTTAAATATTAAACGAAGTGTGGCTTAAAATTCGTCTCACAATCATTTAATATCGCAAAATAAGTAAATAATTACAATTGCTGTGCTATAATTTAATCTGCATAGTTTCGAGTTAGCATTACTACGGCCGGATAATCGGCGACAGTAAAGGGTTAATGAAACAATTATGAACAGAAAACCAAAGGAGCAAATGATGAATGGCAAAGAAAATGCAAACATATGATGATTCTTCAATTCAAGTGCTTGAAGGATTAGAAGCTGTTCGGAAACGACCCGGGATGTATATTGGGTCAACCGATGGCCGTGGTTTACACCATTTGGTTTATGAAATAGTTGATAACGCGGTTGATGAAGCCTTAGCGGGTTTTGGGAAAGAAATCAATGTTATTATTCATGCTGACAATAGTATCACGGTCGTGGATCATGGTCGTGGAATGCCTGTCGGAATGCATGCCTCAGGCGTTCCAACCCCAGAAGTTATTCTAACGGTGCTCCATGCCGGTGGTAAGTTCGGGCAGGGAGGCTACAAGACCTCAGGGGGTCTACATGGCGTTGGTGCTAGTGTTGTGAATGCGCTATCAACTGAATTAACGGTCACCATTGTTCGTGATGGTTATCGTTATCAAGAAAAATTTAAAAATGGGGGACATCCGGTTGGTACCCTTGAGAAAAAAGGGAAAACTAACAAGCCAACTGGGACCACCCTAACATTTAAACCAGATTCTAGTATTTTCACAACAACGGTTTATAATTTCCAAACTTTATCGGAACGTTTACGTGAATCTGCCTTTTTATTAAAAGGTGTCAAGATTACGTTGACCGATGAACGCGAAAATCAAGCGCAAGAGATTGTTTTTCATTATGAAGCAGGTATTAAAGAATTTGTGACTTACCTTAATGAAGACAAAGATACCTTGGGTGATGTCATGGACTTTGATGGTACTAAGGATGGTGTCGAGGTTGAAGTGGCAGCGCAGTATAATGACGGCTATTCTGAAAATTTATTGTCGTTCGTTAATAATGTGCGAACGCCTGATGGTGGGACTCATGAAGCCGGTTTTCGTAGTGCCTGGACAAAAGCTTTTAATGAATATGCGCGGAAGGTCGGCCTTTTAAAAGAAAAGGATAAAAACCTAGAAGGTGCCGATGTACGCGAAGGGCTGTCAGCGGTGATTTCTTTACGGATTCCCGAAAACCTGTTGCAATTTGAAGGGCAGACTAAGGAAAAACTTGGAACCCCAGAAGCGCGGACCATTGTCGATAGTGTGATTAGTGAGCAATTACAATTTTTCTTAATGGAAAATGGAGAATTTGCCCAAATGCTAATCCGTAAATCAACTAAGGCTCGGCAAGCGCGTGAAGCGGCCCGAAAGGCGCGTGATGAGAGTCGAAATGGGAAGCGTCGGCATAAGCAAGAACGCTTACTATCAGGTAAGTTGACACCAGCTCAATCGAAGAATGCTAAGCGGAATGAACTTTTCTTAGTTGAAGGGGATTCCGCCGGTGGTTCTGCTAAGCAAGGTCGTGATCGTAAGTTCCAAGCGATTTTACCTTTACGAGGTAAGGTTTTAAACACCGAAAAGGCTAAGCTACAAGATATTGTTAAAAATGAAGAAATCAATACCATGATTTATACGATTGGGGCTGGCGTTGGACCGGAATTTGACATAGAAGCCAGTAATTATGACAAAGTCATTATTATGACTGATGCGGATACTGATGGCGCTCATATTCAGATTTTGTTATTAACTTTTTTCTATAAATACATGCGACCGATGATTGATGCCGGTAAGATTTATATTGCTTTGCCACCATTGTATCGGCTACAGAAGAAACAAGGGAAAAAGTTACGGACCGAATATGCTTGGACTGATGAAGAATTAGCTTTACGGACCAAGACTTTCGGGAAAGGCTATGCTTTGCAACGTTACAAAGGACTTGGCGAAATGAATGCGGAACAATTATGGGAAACGACTATGGATCCCGATATGCGAACGCTGGTTCGAGTTCGGATTGATGATGCCGCATTGGCTGAAAAACGAGTGACGACATTGATGGGTGATAAAGTTGAACCGCGACGGAAGTGGATTGAAAACAACGTTCAATTTAGTCTCGATGAAGATGGTTCTTTGCTAGATAATCAGGCCGTGACTTCGGCTCATGAACAGGCCGATGAAGAGCTGGCCCAGCAATTGAAAAAATAGGGAGGTCGCAAAATGGCAACTAATCAATCAAAAATTCAAGAATTGACGCTTGAAGACGTCATGGGCGACCGCTTTGGCCGTTATTCTAAGTATATTATTCAAGAACGGGCACTACCAGATATTCGAGATGGGTTAAAGCCGGTACAACGTCGGATTTTATATGCGATGAATCAAGATGGTAACACTTTTGATAAAAGCTTTCGGAAATCTGCCAAGTCAGTCGGGAACGTGATGGGGAATTTTCATCCGCATGGGGATTCTTCCATCTATGAAGCGATGGTTCGACTTAGTCAGGACTGGAAGTTACGTGAACCCCTAATTGAAATGCATGGGAATAACGGGTCCATGGACGGTGATCCTGCGGCCGCAATGCGTTACACAGAAGCTCGTTTAAGTAAAATTGCGGGTGAAATGTTACAAGACATTGATCGAAAAACCGTTGATATGGTTTTAAACTTTGATGATACTGAATATGAACCAACTGTTTTACCAGCACGGTTTCCTAATTTACTCGTTAATGGTGCTACTGGAATCTCAGCCGGTTATGCGACTGAGATTCCACCGCATAACTTAGGCGAAGTTATTGATGCCATCCTATTTTTAATGAATCATCCCAAAGCAAATCTGGCTGATTTAATGGACTTCGTGAAGGGACCAGATTTTCCAACTGGTGGGATTATTCAAGGCTTAGATGGTATTAAGAAAGCTTATGAAACCGGTCGCGGGCGGATTGCCGTTCGTTCACGGACCAAAATTGTTCCCTTGAAGGGAAATAAAGCCCAAATCGAAGTTTCTGAAATTCCATATGAAGTCAACAAGGCCCAATTGGTTAAGAAGATGGATGAAATTCGGATTATGAAGAAAATTGAAGGCATTGCTGAAGTTCGTGATGAAAGTGACCGTAAAGGTCTATCAATCGTCATTGAACTAAAACGTGATGTGAATGCAGCTGGTATTTTAACTTACCTGTTTAAAAATACTGATTTACAAATTACGTATAACTTCAATATGGTGGCTATCTATCATCAGCGACCAGAACATGTGGGCTTAAAAACCATTTTAACGGCTTACTTGGAACATCAACGTGATGTGATCACGCGTCGGACGCAGTTTAATTTAACTAAAGCGGCTGATCGACAACATATTGTGCAAGGCTTGATTAAAGCCATGTCAATTTTGGATCAAGTCATTGCTACTATTCGAGGTAGTAAAGATAAAAAAGATGCTAAGACCAACTTAGTGCAACAATTTGATTTTAGCGAAGCTCAAGCTGAAGCGATTGTAACGATGCAACTTTATCGGTTAACTAATACCGATGTGACACAATTGGAAAGAGAAGCAGCTGAATTAGCTGCCGCAATTGAACGCTACCATGCTATTTTAGAAGAACCTAAAGAACTTGATAAAGTCTTGCGCCGTGAGTTAAAAGTGATTCAAAAAGCGTATCCTAGTCACCGTTTAACTGAAATTCAAACTGAAATTCAAGAATTGAAGATTGAAACGGAAGTTGTGATTCCACAAGAAGATGTTGTGGTGATGATTAGTCATGATGGCTATATCAAGCGGACTAGTTTACGGTCTTACACAGCATCTGATGTCGAGGATAATGGCTTAAAAGAAGCCGATTTTCCAATTTATTTGGCTAAAAATAATACGTTGGATCATTTAATGATGTTCACAAATTTAGGGCACTTAATTTATCGACCGGTCTATGAAATTGCTGATGCCAAGTGGAAAGATACCGGTGAACATATTTCGCAAACCATCGGTCTAGCAGCCGATGAACGGATTACGTGGGTCTTTAACTTTACTGACCTACAACAAACCGGAAAGTTTCTAATTGCGACTAATGATGGCTATATTAAGCAAACTGCTTTTGCAGATTACTTACCTGGGCGGACTTATAAAACCCGCGCCAGTCAATTCATGAAGCTAAAGACCGCTACATCAGCAGTAGTATCGGTCCAGTACTTGCCAAGTGCACCAACAGGAACCCTAGTTTTATTGACTCAGCATGGGTATGGCTTGCGCTACGATTTGAGCGAAGTGCCAACGATTGGTGCTAAGGCTGTAGGTGTCAAGTCGATGGATTTACGGGATGATTTAATTGTGCGCGCTACTATTGCGACGACAACTGATTTGGTCGCTATGATTACCCAACGTGGTTCCTTCAAAAAAATGAAGGTGGCCGATATTCCAGTGACCAGCCGTGCTCGGCGGGGCGTCCAAGTCTTGCGTGAATTGAAGAGCAAACCGCACCAGATTGCAGACTATGTTTTAATTGATGCCCAACAAAGTGGCGTCGCTTTAGAAGTCTTAACCGACCACTATAAGCGCCATTCCATTTTGAGTGATGAGCATCCTGTGAGCGCCCGCTATTCCAATGGTTCCTTTGTCATTGATACTGACAAGGAAGGGACGCCGGTATCGATTCAGGTTCATCCGGTGCCGTTAACGGTTTAAAAGAACGCTTGCATGCGTTCGAATGTTGGCTTACTATGAAAATAAGACTAAGATACAATTAATAATTAGTTAAGGTTTATTTACTGATAACAATCGCTTGCTTTCAATTCTAAACTTGTATAATATTATAGCTATTATAAGGTTACGATAAGACGAAAGGATCAGGTAAAATTCATGAAAACAACTCAAGAAAGTATTTTTTCATCTAAAACTTTAACTTATTTTTTGCAATTAGCTGAAACAATGAATTATACACAAGCTGCCCAAATTTTAGGAATCACGCAGCCCGCCTTAACGCAACAAATTAAAAAATTGGAACGAACGGTCGGCGCACCTTTATTCTACTCAGTGGGTAAAAAGCTGCGCTTGTCAGATGCTGGCTATACGATGTTGAATGCAACACACAGTATCTATAATGTCCTTAATAAGGCAACTGATGAAATTCAACAAACAACAAGCGCAACTCAGGGTTCTATCAATATCGGCGTCTTGGCGTCGATTGAAGATCATGTGTTTGAGGATTTTGCGATTAAGTATTATGATGCCAATCCAAACGTGATTATTTCGTTCCATATGTTAACGCGTAAAGAGATTTGGGAACGTTTAGAAAATAACCGAATTGACTTGGCAGTTATGTATTTACCAGATGAAAGCATTAAAAACTGGAAACCATACCAATCAAAGCGGATTATTCAAGATGACTTGCTATTCATTACTAGTGATCCTAAGCAAGCCAAAAAGAAACGCATCAAATTTAAAGATACAACCAGCGAACCATGGGTTATGTATCCTGAAAATTATTATTTGGATCAAGTTATCAAAGAATCTTACAAGAACCAATTGGCGGATTTGCCAACGGCGATTGCACGGTTCACAACGCCACAACAAATTTACCGGTTTGTGGCTGCGACAGGCACGAATACAGCGTTGCCAAATTCGTTTATGGTGGCTAATCCAACAACTGATAATTTACACACGGTTTCATTTGAACCGGCGATTAAATTTGATTTGAACTTCGTCTTTCGTAAGGATAAGGATCAAATTCCGCGGATTAAGAACTTCTTGGATGAATTTGATAATTACTTACATGCCGAAGACTATATTTCTCGGTTACAAAAAATTAATCAAAAATAGTTATTAAGGGAGTCTTTTACTAATGAGCAAAGAATTAATTTTCGGTCATCAAAGTCCGGATACTGACGCAATTGTTGCTGCTAAGGCACTTTCATATTTAGATAATAAATTGGGGATGGATACTGAAGCAGTTGCTTTGGGCGAACCTAATGAAGAAACTAAATTTGTTTTAGATTATTTTGATGAACCAGCATTGCGGGTCATCACTAAAGCAGCACCAGAAGTTAGTGAAGTTATGTTAGTTGATCATAATGAACCACAACAAAGTGTTAGCGATATCGCTGATGTTACAGTGACCCATGTGGTTGATCATCATCGGATTGCTGGCTTTGAAACTACACAGCCATTGTTTTACCGGGCCGAACCACTTGGCTGCTGCAGTACCGTTATCTACAAGTTATTTAAAGAAAGCAATGTTGAAATCCCAGCTAAGTTAGCCGGATTAATGCTTTCAGCAATCATTTCAGATACGCTATTGTTGAAGTCACCAACAACAACACCAACTGATGTAGCCGTTGTTAAAGACTTGGCAAATATTGCAAAAATTGATTACGAAGCTTATGGGTTGGACATGCTTAAAGCAGGGACTAACTTAGCTAGCAAGAGCGAAAAAGAATTAATTGACGCCGATGCTAAATCATTTGAATTGAATGGCTCAACGGTTCGAGTTGCCCAAATCAATACCGTTGATTTAACTGAAGTGCTTGATCGCCAAGCTGCCTTAGAAGCAGCTGCTAAAGCTGAAAATGCTGCTGAAGGTTATGATCTATTCTTAATGTTAGCAACCAACATTTTGGATAGTAACTCTGAATTAATTATTGCTGGGGCCCCAACGGAACCAGTTGAAAAAGCTTTTGGTAAGAAAATCGAAAATAATCGTTTGAGCTTACCAGGAGTCGTTTCACGTAAGAAACAAGTTGTGCCACCATTAACTGACGCATTTAATGCTTAAATAGGGTCTCTTCACGAAAGGTCTCGTTGAAAAACGAGGCCTTTTTTGAAATTAGGTGAGGAAACACGTTCTTTTAAGGACGTGATGAATCGCCTTTTGTTTTGTACGCAGTGCATATTTAGTAGAAATCGTTTCAAAATGCGGATTTAGTATTGAACAGATGGAAATTGGTCACGACACAACGGTGGATCCTACGTCAACGAATTTGGCATGAATTATCTGATCAAGTGTCTCAAACAGGAATACCCTACAGAGTTATCAGTCTAATTCAGTCAATCATAATATTAGTCAAATTAATCAACATCAGCTTAAAATTCTAAAATTAGGCCGTCTTGCCTTTAAATCTGGCCGACAGCTCACTGGTAAGATTAAGAATGTGACAATCCGGCTATCCGCTACCGGTAAATACTATGCTATTGTGTTAGTCGATATGACGTGAAAAAGCTGCTGGAAACTAAGCAAGCGGTGGGGATTGATATGGGCGTAGCGGATCTAATGATTACCAGTGATGGTGTCAAATATCCTACTATCTGTTTTGATAAAGTGCTGTCCAATAAGAAACATTATTGGGAAAAACGGTTAGCTCGTCGAAGATTACAAGCCATGAAAGAAATTGCGTGGGATAAACACAATCAAGTATTAGAACCGCGTGAATTAGCCGATTTAAGTAATTATCGTAAGGCACGTACAATAGTTGCTAAGTATAACGAAAAGATTGCCAATCAGCGGAATAACTATTTGCATCAGCTTACCAAGAAACTAGTAACGCTGCCAAGAATATACTAAGTGCTTAACTAGGCTCGGAACGAGCCGTGATAAATAGCTGTAACCGATGGGCATAGTACTATTGCGTAAGTTAGCAGTGTTCTCAGAAGCTCGGTCATAAATGACCGAGTAGTTCACGAGCCAATTAGTTGTACTTATGAAATTTTGCGGTATGATAAATAAGGTAATTAAGTTGTGCACAACTTAATTATCAAAAGTCAGATATCATCTTAGGAGGAATCGATAATATGAGTGAAGATAAGGCTGCTTTACGACAACGATTGACTTCGGAGCAATATGCAGTGACCCAAGATGCCGCTACTGAGCGTCCTTTCAGCGGTGAATACGATGATTTTTACCAAGCAGGGATTTACGTAGACGTGGTTAGTGGTGAAGTGTTATTCAGTTCATTAGATAAATATGACGCTGGCTGTGGTTGGCCATCATTCACTAAGCCTATTGCATCAACTCAGTTAGATGAACATACGGACCACTCATTCGGCATGCGTCGTACGGAAGTCTTGAGCAATGAAGCGAAATCGCACTTGGGACACGTTTTTGATGATGGTCCGCAAGACAAGGGTGGGTTGCGCTATTGTATTAATTCAGCAGCGTTAAAGTTTATTCCTGCTGCTGACTTACAACAAGCTGGCTATGGTAAGTATTTGACACTTTTTAATAAATAGGAGGCGTATCAGCATGGAAACAACAGCAATTTTTGCCGGTGGCTGTTTTTGGTGTATGGTTAAGCCCTTTGATAGCTTGCCGGGAATTAAAAAGGTTGTCTCCGGTTATACTGGCGGCACGGTTGCTAACCCAACTTATGAACAAGTCGCTAGTCATACGACCGGCCATACCGAAGCCGTTGAAATCACATTTGATCCTGAAGTGATTAGTTATGCGGCGTTGGTTGAAATTTATTGGCATCAAACAGATCCAACTGATGCTGCGGGGCAATTCCAAGATCGTGGTGATAGCTACCGACCTGTCATTTTTGTGAAGGATGCGGCACAACGGAAAATTGCGACTGCTTCGAAAACACGTTTGGCTGCTAGTGAGCAGTTTGATGCGCCAATCGTCACCCAGATTGAGGATGTGCAGCCATTTTATCCGGCGGAACCTGAACATCAAGACTTCTATCGCCGTAATCCATTCCGTTATCAGATTGAAGAAATGGGTGGTCGCGAAAAATTTATTAAACAACATTGGACTAACTAGTCATTAACGTAATAGCGTCCTCATTGATTTTTCAATGAGGACGCTATTTTTAGGCAGTTTGATAGGCATTTAAAGCCGAATAAAATGATTTTTTAACTGAATCACGGATATTTAAGTAAGTGATGTAATCGGATAATTCATGGACATCACTAGTTAACGGAAAATCAAAATCTGAGTGGGCGTAGCAGGCAGCCGAATAATACGGTCCGTGTTGGTTAAGAAACGGTTCTAGCCAGCGATAAAAAGTCATCTGAATCCATCCTTTCAAAACTTAGCTTACTTGGTTAAAGCCTAGTTTAAGGGTTAAAAACTTTGAAGTACAGCGATTTAAGCGTTTTTAACGAACCTGCAAATGACCTGTAAAGCTTGTGATTGAATCGTAACTTCTTGTAAACGAAATGCAATGCTACTGTTTGGCTGAGCGTAAGCGTTTCAAATCTTGTTTGCGTAGCAAATTTTGATAATAATCAAGACTTTCAACGTCTAACCGCAATGTTTTTAGTACGGTAGCTGAATCAAGTGACCGATGCTGACGAAGGTACCATAAAATATAGCTCTGACGCATGGTGGTGGGTTTTAATGGTAAGCCGAGGCGTTGCCCGTCACCAGATAAATATTTGTGAAGTGCAGCTAAGCTGAGATGCGGATCCTGACCACGTTGACGGGTCTTTAAAAAGATATCATTGGTTTGGTAATGAGTTTGTAAAGGGCTCAAAAAGGTCTTTAATGTAGATAAGAACACTTGTTCTGAGGTGGAAAAAGTGTTCTTTTTAAAGACCTGGTAAAAATCGACGGCTAACATTTCACTTACGGTATAACCTTTGCAAGTTAATAACAAGAATGCCCGTGTATAGACATGGAGATCATCGTTTTTAAGCAATTCTGGTAAGGTTGCCGGCCAATCCGCTGGGAGTTGTTCATTAGTTAGTGGCTGGCCCTTGATGGCAAAGGTCGGTAAAGTCGTCATAATGCGGTGCTCAAATAAATAGCTAAAATAGCCATTTAAATTGGAAAGTGTTTTGTTTAAAGTCGATTGTTGATAGTGACGATTATCCTTTAACATTGCTAAATAAAGTTTAATGTCATTCTCAGTTAAATCTACTAGTAAATTGCTGGCAGCAAAGGTATCGTTAAAGTGTTGCTCATAGTTAAAAAAATCGGTTAACGTTAATTGATATTGCGCGACAGTTTTGGGTTGCTTATCAGCAGCAGTTAAGTGTGCGATAAAACTTTTTTCGTATGGAAAATTGATTGTCATGGGGATTAGGCATCCTTTCTAGTTGTGATTCGTTACTTTAACTAAAACATAAAATTAAACACAAAACAAGCCATTAACTGAATGCTGAGAGACGGATTCTAAGCGTTGATTCAATCATAAAACGGATAACTATCAATCTAAATACCGTAAAATAACCATCACAGATTTATATCTGACTATGATAGTTTAAAAATAAAATCATGTTTTATTAATCAACAATAAACTAAGTCAAAATAAGTGGTCTGCAAATAAGATTATTGGTAGCGAGTTTAGAAATGAAATCGAACAAAAAATTAACATTGCAATTGAAAGTACCAAAAAGTGGTCTAAATAGTTAAAATGAGCCGTGGGGGACTCATTTTGATTCCAGCTTCTACTTTGTATAATATATATTATGTAAACTAGAATATGTTTAAAAACACCCCTCTCAAAATATCAGCATGGATTCCGCAATTAACCTAAAAACAACGATTTACAGCAGCTGTTTTATTTTAAACTTAAAGACAATAAAAAACTCAGCCAAAATAATTAGAGCTGAGTTTTTTAAGTTGCAATCATTTATTGGATTTTGGATTATCTGGTTTATGAACCTTAATAGCTGCTAATCCGGTACCAATCAACATGATGATTGGGATGTATAATACAATCTGATAACGACCCTGAACTTCTAAACATAATGTGCTAATTGTTAGCCCAATCAGCAGTAACGTTTCAAAAAAGAAACAATTGGCACTACGATAATCATTGCTGCTGAATAATGTCCATAAACCAACTAGAATACTGATTAAAGCACCGACTAGCAGTAAGCCTAAGTAGTTAAATGATAATAACGTGATTGGTCCACGTAATTGATACCAATGTCGATTAATCGCTTGCTGCGATCGCTTAGAATTCAGATTGTAGAGCGTCCAGTTGTAGCCGTAAGCAGCACTCATTAAATTTTGCATTTTTACGTTGATAAATGCGCCCCAGCGGCCTTGCTTAGTTAATTCCTGTAGGTGTTGGTGTGTATCAGCCTGCAAAGTTGACGTTAATTTAGGGTAAACTTGGTTAGGATTAGCTTTACCTTTACCTTTACCTTTACCTTTTAATCATGATAGCTGGATCATACTGGCCGGCACTATGTGAATCTGTACCAGTAGCTAAACTATAAGCCGTACTAACCCTCGTTGGTGCCAGCGGTATCCCGTAAAGCCAGTTATAAATTAATGGCGAACAGCTGATAAGTAAGACTGTCGCCCCAATATAAATGATTAATTGGCGTAAGTGTCTTTTTAAAGCTAATTTTTGTATCCAGAGCCATAGACTTAAGATGATTAACGCTAAGATAAAAACCAACATAATTGGCCGTAACATATTAGCAGCTAAAGTGGCTAACCATGCTAGTCCGAGATTTAACCATTGGTCACTGGGAGTAGCTGTTTTTAATGGAAAGAATGCCTTTGTCAGGGCTAACATCGCTACTAAAATGGCTGTTAAAAACAAAGGTTCGGCACCATTTAACAAAGTGCTATACAACCAATATGCAGGAATACCGTAAAAATAACAAGCCGGCCGTTATCCCAACCTCACGAGAGAACCAGCGTGATCCTAGCCAATACAGGAGTAGCATATCAAGCCAGGTACTGCTGATATTAATTAATTGGCTGATAAAAAAATTAGTACCCCCAAAGGCTGCGCCGAAGCTAAAAAAGTTAGCAATATTCAGTGTGTGTGGGAAAATAACATAAGCGCCCAACCGCCCCGTTTCGGCCATGGTTTTCCAGGTCATCCCCTGCGCACTATAGGCTGCTAAAGCATGATAATTCCAAAAATCTGAAGTGGGTGCAATCTTTAATAGACCGACAATTGGTAATTTAATAAGCGTTAAAATTGTAAAAGCTAAAATTATCCCACTGGTTTTGCGTCGTGCTAGTAAATGCGCAAGCATCCAAACCCCAATTAATAGTGCTAAGCTCAGAAAGCTGATTAAGCTGATCGTTAAACCAGTGATGGCTGGTAGCGCTATTAACATAATCTGAATCATAGCCACTAGCATCCAACCGACTAAACCACCAGCGATAATCAGTGTTAGCCCCTGACCACCCTTGATAATACCTCGTTTTAACATCGCCGACCCTCCTATTACTAATATGAGCGTTTCAAGTGTGAGTACACTTGTGTGGCTTCATGACGAGTCTTCGTCCAATTAGTTTTGCCGACTAGTTGGCGATAAATCGCTGCATATGGCGTCACTGCAATAATTAAGAGATAGCCCTGAAAACCAATACTAGTCAACATAGCCCGCCAAAATGGTAGTTTTTGATGAATATCGGCATAATTTCGTTGACAAATACCAGCTAACAATGCACAGCTTAATAAGGCAATCAAAAAAATCGTTATAATTGCTAAGTGATGCCACCCGCCCGTCCAATCCTGCATGCTACGACTGATGAGTGTGATTAACGTTATCAGACTAGCCAGTGGCACCAAACAACCAGTAATTGGCATTAAAATCCAAAAAGTTATATCAATTTTTTGAAACCAATTAACATAAGCCGAACGCCAAATAGCTGGTAAATAGTGCATACATTGTAAAGCCCCTTGGCACCAGCGCACCCGTTGGTTGAAAAATGGGCGCAAGTGATCAACTGCTTCCTGTTGAACGACAATGGTATGCGTAAACTCAACTTGGCCACCCAGTAACCAGGTTCGTAATGTAAACTCTAAGTCCTCTAGCAAACTATTCCCCCAGGGATTCTTTAAGGCTAATGGTAGCCGGACAAATTGCCCGTTACCGGATGCAATCCCCTGGCCTAAACGTTCACGTAACTGTTGTGTTGCACTATTAACCCCCATGAACTCAAAATCTTGCATGCGGGTGAGCCAATTAGTTTGATTATAAATATTAACACCCGTTTGGAGCATGGCTAACTTAAATGGTAGCCGGACAAATTGCCCGTTACCGGATGCAATCCCCTGGCCTAAACGTTCACGTAACTGTTGTGTTGCACTATTAACCCCCATGAACTCAAAATCTTGCATGCGGGTGAGCCAATTAGTTTGATTATAAATATTAACACCCGTTTGGAGCATGGCTAACTTAGTCGTCCGCTCAAATCGTGCAACGACTTGAATGAGGTCGGCACTGCTCATAAACGCATCTGCATCTAAAATACCAATAATGCTTTGTTCAGGAGCGGTCCCTTGAGCTAAAGTGTGTTCTAAATATTGGATAGCCGTGTTAATGACAGCCCCTTTCCCCTGCTGATCATTGCCGGCACGATGTAGTACTTGTAAGTATGGCGATTTAGAAGCAGCTAAGGTTGCTAAACTATTGTCAGTTGAATTGTCATCAACCGTGATAATTTGAGCGTGAATGGTGGCGGGTAATTTTGCCAATTGTGTCGAAAGGTGGCTAACTGTTTTAGCGATGATTTGATCCTCGTTTAAAACTGGAATCACTAAATATAAGTTGAATTTGGCAGGATCTTTAGTTGCCGGCTGAACGGGTTCTCGATAGTGATTCATTAAAATGATATCTAATAAAAAATAGAAATAAAATAAGCTTGAAACGGTAATGCCAATCCCCGTAATAATTTTCATGATAAAATGCTCCCCTTCAGCCAATGATAATCTTTCACCTATTAGCTAGGTAATCAATTGTCATTATAACCATCGTTTCGGCACAACAACTACTAATTGGGGTGGGAAAACATAGTAAACTTATAAATTACTGTATTCAAAAAAATTACTTTTTAATATGGTTTTCAACGGCAATGATGTTTAGCTATCTATATAAACTAAACAAAAAAATCTATTGTTAATAATCAAATTATTGATTATTAACGATAGATTTATGACATTGTCAATCATTATAAAGTGCTTTTAATTTTCATCATCAGGTGTGGGCAGTTGTCCATTGCGGATAGCAGCTAATTGTTGTTTAAGTGCCGCAGTTTCAGTGTGTTGTAAATCCGAATTAGTGACATCGAATGGCACACCACCAACAGCGATTGTACGCTTTAAAAACATACTGAAGGCTGTCGACAGGTTTAAGCCTAGTGCCTCGTAGATTAATGCTGCTTGTCGTTTGTCTTGCTCATTGACTCGGAATGAGATTGCAATATTTTTACTGTTGTCCATCTTAATCACCTCAGCAATAAGTATATCATTTGTATAGTAAACGTCAATACACAAAAATCGGTGATTGAATTTCCAGCCATGCCGAGTACCCTCACCCACCGTTGCTGAATACTGCAACTACCAAATGATTCACAAAAAAACACCCTGACTGTCAAGCGACCAGCCAGGGTGTTCATGCTAATTTAAGCTTTAGGGGTCTTCTTACCCAAGTTGGGATAATTTTACCATCCTCGCTCATTTCTGGACCATCACCAGTATCAATCAAGGCTTCGTCTTCCCCGAAGTTATCTTGTAAGGCATCAACGAAGCGCGCTGTTGCATGCCCATCTAAGTCATCGAAGAAGAAGTTAATAAATCCATCTAATTTGGCTTTATTTAAAACCGGATGTTCAAGCTGGTTAATCAGGTCACCGGTGTTTTCCGCTAAACTACCTGGAATGAAATCAAAGTAATTAAAGTAGAAACTACGTGATTGCATGTAATCAGCCAAGTCAGGTGCAAAGAACACCATGGGCCGTTTTAGCAAGGCGTATTCAAAACAAACTGATGAATAATCGGTAATTAATTGATCGGCAACTAATAGTAGATCATTAATTTCACGATAATCTGAAACATCATAATAGAAATCTGAGTATTCATATGGCAAAGTTGGTTTGTTTTGCACAAATGGGTGAATCTTTAGTAAGAAGACGTAATCCTCATGTAAGGCTTCATAGATCTCTTTGAAGTTTAACATTTCAAACGGATAATACGCTGATTGTTGCCCATTACCACGGAACGTTGGGGCGAACAAGATTACTTTCTTCCCCTTAATAAATGGGAGTTCCGTTTCCAAACGGGCTCGAATCTCAGCCTGCTTGGGCTCATCAAAGAAGATATCCGTTCGTGGAATCCCAAGTGGTGCAATTTTATCGGGGGCAATCCCAAAACCTTCCGCATACTTATCAGCGATATTATGCGATGAAACTAAAGCTTTCGTATAATTTCGATGATTAAGTGATTGGAGTTTCGGCCCACCAGGCATGCCTAAACGACTATAGCCAAAGGTTTTAAAAGCACCGACTGCATGCCAAACTTGAATTAAGTCGGCATTCTCACGAATAGCCAAGGGATAGACTAGCGGATAGAAGTCATCAAGAATGATGTAACGACTAGTTGCTAAGGCTTTAGCCAACGTGCGGACTTCTTTCCAAGATTTTTTAGCTTTGATGCTAGGTTTCAAATAAAAGGAAATCTTGAAATCGGTTTGACGTTGCTTTAATTCTTGATAAATAAACTCAAAGTTCCCTGAAATGGTTACTCGACTATCGGAAACAAAGGAAATCTGTTTCTTGCGAACTGGCTGTAAACAGTACCACCGATACCAAAGTTTTAAGGCTCGCCGTTTTAAAGCTCGCATAGCAGCTGTATCAAGGCCCTCATCACTCGTGAATTCGTTTTCCAATGGATTGATTTCACTTAATTGATAAGAAGTCACATTCAAGGCCTGGGCAGCTAAGTTATACCGAAAAATCAAGCTATATGATTTGTTGCTCTTAGCGGAGTAACTCGTCATCTTTGTCGTATAATTTAAATCTTGATCGGTATCAGCAATCTTACCAATAGTGGTCCGGCGAATTAGCCAACCTTTATTCAAATATTGCTTGAGTTGTAATTTAACTTCATAAGTTCCTGGTTGTAGTGGCTTACCATTATTAATGGTTGAAAAATTAATAGCGCCTCGATAACCAGCTTGGGGATAATGATCATCCGTGATAGCTTGATTGACCAAGGGAATCTCCAGCTCATCATGCTGGTCACTGACCAACAACAAACTTTTAACAATTCGTTCATCATCCGTCTCTGGATATTTTTCAAAATAAGCTTGACCTTCAATGACTAAGTAAGAACTGTTAAATTCTAAACGTGTCACTTGTCGCTTGATGAGCGATTCGGCATCGTTATCTAAACGTGGTTCATTCAGATACTTCAACGAGGTATCAACTGTTTCAGTTGGAACCGTGCCCACGGTTGGTGCTGGTCGACGACGACCGTAAAGCACCCGTCGAGCGACTCGTTTTAATCGTTGTAACATAAATACATGCGCTCCCCGCTAATAATTAGAGTAATTTAGTTAGAAATTGGTAGACCCGGCGACTATTTTGACCGTCTTGGTGTGGAAATGTCTTTGCCTTTAGCTGGTGCACATACGCTAAATCTAAACCAGGCAACTGTTGATTAATAAAGTCAATCAATTGGTCTGCTTGTGCAAAGTGTGGTGCTCCCAGATAGTCATAATAATCAACGTAGAAGCCACAGACCGCCATATAAGCCTCATAATCCGGCGTAAACAACAGGATTGGCCGGTCAAAATAACTGAAATTTAACGATAACGAAGAATAGTCAGTTATAAATAGATCAGTCGTTGGCATACTAGTTTTGACCCGCGTGGCGTCTTGAAAAATATGCACGTTAGCTGGCAAGTTCAATGATGCCGGTAATTTCAAGTACGGATGCAATGAGATATTGATTTCCCAGTCCGCCGTTAATTGAGCCGTTGCTTTAATAAATGCTTGCACGTAAGCTAAGACCTGCTGCTCACCGTGGATGCCTGAACGATAGGTTGGTGAATACAATAGCCGTTTAGGCCCCGGATGAGCTTCTGGCTGCATCACCATCAGTTGATCCATCATGGGCTCGCCTGTTGCTAGGATGTGCTCAGGATCAATATCAAAGGCATCCGCATAGGCTGGTTTATCAACCGCCGAATTAATAAAGACCCAATCATAATTAGTATGGGGCTTTAGAATGCTTTGATCAGCATGCGGTAAGCTCAGGCCGAATTTTTTCAATGAACCAATGGCATGCCACAGTTGCACGACTTGATTGTCTGCATGTTTGTTAATGGCATACAACGGGAAAAAGTAATCGTCAACGATAAATAGCTCGGACCGTGCCAACGCATGCAACGCCCGAATTGAGGCCCATAAAAAGCCTAATCTACTTTTAAATGAATGATCGTAGTGGTAGCAGAAAACCGTCATTTGATAATCCGTATCCGCTGCTGAAAATTCTTGGTAGAGGGCTTTTAAATTGTCGTTTAACTTGGTGCTTCGCATTGTTGCAAAAGTGACGCGATGCGACCGTGGTCCACCTAGATGGTAACAAGTCTGATAAAAAAGATTAAAGCTAGCGCGTAATAGCGTTAGCTTAATAGTTTTCAGACGTCCCACTCCATCACCGCCTTACCCCAATAATTCGTGAGGTCACTTTCAAAGAATTCAATGATGTCTTGGATGGTGCTAACCTTGCGAGTTAACCCGACTAGATTTTGTAATCGTTCCCGGGTGACGGGACTCTTCGCCAAGATGTCTAAGGCGCGTTCAAAATCGACCCGACCACTACGACTAACGCCACGCAACGTTAAACCGGCTGCTAAGACGGACCGCGTATCAATATCAACGGGGTCTTCAGATACACCCATTAAGATGGCAGTTCCCATTGGCCGGATGTGTTCAATGATTTGACCGATGGCCGCTTCACTGCCTCGTCCACCAGTACATTCAAGCGCTTGACTAACTTTTAAATCAGCTGGGATATCATCAACTAAGTAAGTCTTATCTGCAAATGAGAAGTAATCTAGCTTAGACTGATGACGACCAAAGATAACCAATTGGCTTTCTGGGAAGAGCTGTTTAACTAATGTTGCGGTAATATAGCCTAAGTTGCCATCGCCCCAAATACCGATGACTTTTTGATCGGCATCCATCGTCGCTTCTAATTGCGTTAAAGCATGGACACCAACCGAAATCATTTCGATAAAAGCGGACATTTCCATATCGAAATCCGTTGGCAAGGCTAAGACCCGGTCACGTTGTAAACAAACGTATTCTTGCATGAAACCATCAAAACCACTAGAACGAAACTTTGACGTTGGTAAGTAATTTTCCTTAATAATGGGATCTGTTTCAACCGGCGTATTCGGAATCATCGTGACCAGGGTTCCAGGAGCAAACTCGCCCTTAGGATCATGGACCACTTCGCCAACCCCTTCATGAATTAAGGCCATCGGTAATTTTTGCCGTAACACTGCTTGCGAGCGTTGACCAGAGAAATACCGTTGGTCAGCGTGACAGACGGACAAATACCGTGGTCGGACAACGATGTCTTGATCGGTAACCGTTTCAGCGACGGTTTGGACTTCAAACTGGCGTGCCGCTACGAGCCGATAAACTTGATTTAACATCTTAAGACCTCGTTTCCACTAGCGCAGTTGCGACCCGTAGATCGTAAGGCGTTGTAATTTTGAAATTGAAGTTTTCACCGCGAACCATGGTAACTGGTTGACCGGCTAATAAACAAATTTTGCATGAATCAGATAACGTTTCTTTTTGAGCCGCTGATAGGGCAGCATACGAATCAACTAAGGTCTTAATGTTAAAGCTTTGTGGGGTCTGACCTTGATACATTTTCGACCGCACTGGGATATCTTCAATCTGATTTTCAGCGCCTTGGACAATCGTGTCAATGGCTGGGACAACCGTATCAACCGCTGGATTCTTTAAAACGGCTTCAATATTATCATTAATAATTCGTTGCGTAATAAATGGACGGACGGCATCATGGGTGACCACGACATCATCATCATGGCTTCCATAATTTTCACGGATGTAGCTAATCCCTTTCATTAGGGTCTCATTCCGTTCTGAACCACCAGTCACCACATGCACACGTTCATCGTGCACGTACTTGCTAACGAGATCTTGCGTGTGACTCAACCAGTCCGCTGGGCAGACAACTAAAATGGCATCAAAGCGACTTTCCAGAACAAACTTTTCAATTGTGTGGATTAAAATTGGCTTATCGGCCAACGATAAAAATTGTTTGGGCATTGGTACATTACCCATCCGGGTACCTTTGCCACCGGCTAAAATCTGAGCATAAATCATATCAACATTACTCCATTCATGGTTCAAATTATTAGGATAATCATAAAGAAAATATATGACTTTTTTGTGAATTTTTTATGACGGAACTGTGACCAAGCTGGTGGTAATCCTTGAATATCGGCTTTTTGTTTGACCTAAGCATGAGAGAAATCACGCCTTAGCCACTGCCATCACGCTTAACCCGTGCTGCACCGCCTGCTATGTGGTTAAAGTTAACCCCCATTAATTGGTGTGATAATAGCACTTAATGGGGGTTAAGATATGCTTAATTTTTAAGATTAGTCATGAGTTTATGGACTAATTGCGTTAGCTGTGTCCATTCTGCCGGGCTAAGTTGTCCTTTTTCAACCAGAACTTCTGGCAAATCACTGATAGCCAGCCGTTTAGCTGTTCCGGTCGGTGTCAGTTGAATACTTACTTGACGTTCATCAGTTTGACTACGTTGCCGGGTAATCAAGCCTTCATCCGCCATCCGTTTTAACAATGGCGTCACAGTCCCAGTACTGAGATCCAACCAACGACCAATGGCTTTGACTGTTAAGTTGGGTTGCTCATACAATAGCACTAATACTAAATATTGCGGATAAGTGAGCGTTTGCGCCGCCAGTTCTGGTTGATAGGCCCGCTGAATAGCCCGGGATGTGACATACATTAAAAAGCAAAAATGATCTTCTAGTTTGCGCATGGTACGTACCTCCTTCGATAGCACCCCCATTATAAAGCGATTGATAATTTTAAGCAATTTAATTGTTGACAACCTAAACTAGTTGTTTATAATTGAAGTTGTCTTAGGACATACACGATTAAATCGTGTAAAACACAAGGGGAATCATTATGTCTAAGGAAGTTTTGTTGGAATCAGCTGCGCAAGCATTTAGTTTGGCCAATGCACCACATCCACGGATTTATGAACTCGCACCAACTGCGGGCCGTGAGTTGCTGGAACAAGTGCAAACGTCACCCGTTAACAAGTACAATGTGGATATTGAAGATTTGGCAATGGATGCAGGTTCTTGGGGGAATCTGAATGTTCGTTTAATTCGCCCGGCTGGGAATCATACGAAGTTACCTGTTATTTTCTATATTCATGGAGCTGGCTGGGTTTTTGGGAGTGCACAGACGCATGATAAGTTAGTTCGGGAACTAGCCGTACGGACTAACTCAGTCGTCGTTTTCCCAGAATATACCCGGTCACCAGAAGCACAATATCCAACGGCCATCGAGCAAAACTACGCCATTTTACAACAATTACCCGCATTAGCCGCTCGTTACAACTTGTCATTAGATAAGTTGACCGTTGCTGGCGACTCAGTCGGAGGTAACATGGCTACCGTTATGACCTTAATGACTAAGCAACGTCAAGGCTTACCTATCAGTCAACAATTACTCTACTACCCTGTTACGGATGCTAATTTTGAAACCGAATCATACAATCAATTTGCGGAAGATCATTATTTAACTAAGGCTGGTATGCAATGGTTTTGGGACCAATATACCACGGACCCAGCTGAACGTGCTGAAATTACAGCGTCGCCATTACGAGCAAATCTAACTGAATTAGCCGATTTGCCAGAAGCTTTAATCTTAACCGATGAAGCTGACGTCTTACGTGATGAAGGTGAAGCCTATGCAAACAAGTTACGTGCCGCTGGCGTCGCCGTTACCCAAGTCCGTTTCCAAGCCATGGTGCATGATTTCGTCATGGTTAATGCACTCGATCAAACACATGCAACTCGGGCGGCAATGGATCTATCAACCGGCTGGGTCATGCAACGTAACCACTAAGCCACTTTAAATTAAAATAAACTGTAATCCCCGATAATCGGCTGTAATTAGCTGGATTGTCGGGGATTTTTAATACTATTTATCTAAATTATATAGGAAGTAGTCTGATGATGTGAAAGTTTAAAGCAGTTCCTGAGACTTAATGGGCCTATGGGATTGTACCTAGTTCAAAAAGTTGTAAGCTGGTGGCTGATTTTGGGTGTGATTATTTTTAGTTAAAGTAACACAATACAAATGCCCTATCACAACAAGTTCATAATTAAATTCACTAACAATTCAGGGCGACTATCGGTGTAAGGCTATCTTTCATTATACAGGAACGTGCGTTCTAATTGAAGGCTTAAAGAGTGTTGATTCAAGCTACGCACTTTGTATGTACAAAGTACATACAAAACGTTAGCACTGATTTGTTTCGCTGTTTAAGTTCCAAAATGACTGTCCCCTATAGCTGTCTTTTTTAGTCATTTTGTAAGCTTTTACCACTATAAATTGCTATACTTAGCCATATAAGCTTATGAAATGGTGTGTGAAACTTTTGAGTAAATTACGGAATACGTTTTTAGATTTTTCCATTGCAACGCTAAACTTTTTAGCCAACATTGGAATCGTCCTCCCTTATGTTTTGATTTTGTTTAAGTACCAACAGACCCACAGTATTAATTACTTAGTCGCCATTATTGTTTTCTACGTTGCTCGCGCCGCAAGTGTTTTTTCGACGAAACGTCTTAATTTAAAAGCCAGTACTTACTTACTACTCTGTCTTTGGCTAGGTGTTATCGGTAGCATCATCTACAGTGTAACTAGTAGCTTAGCTTGGCTGATCGTCGGTGGCCTTTGTCTTGGGTATACGTCATCTAATATTTGGCCCTACTTTCTAACGATTAAGTTACACTTAACAACTAGTACCAACTTCAAATTAAAACGCCTTTACTGGGTTATTTTTTTAGCCCTGGGTTTATTGTTTGTCGCTGATTTCTTATTTGACCTGCACTACCAGTTAGCATTCGTTATCTTAGCCTTACTATTTATCTTGGCTCTCCCTGCCGGACGATTACTGAATCAATTTTCATTGGCTTTTTATAATCATCAAACAAGTTCGCAACGACAACCAATCAAGTTGTGGCGTGTGCTTGGATTCATCATTTTCTTTGCAGCAATCGGTTTACTGACCTTACTAAGGAAAGTCAACTTAACCATCGCATTACCTTATGTTCTCGGCGTGGTAATTTTAGCAATTATTTTGTTAAACATAGAATTAGCAGCTGATTGGAAAGCCATGCCGGCGAACAAATTGCGAATTGTGAACCGCGGATTTTTAGTGAGTTTCGTCTTATTGTTTAACAGTTTCTTTGGTTACTTTATCCTGGGTAAGAATGGGATGTATATCATTTTTGCTATCTACTTACTGGGCTTTGAAGGCGGCCGGCCATTATACTTAAGCTTAGCTCATCAGGTAGTTGCCGTTGCTAAGAAACGGGCACAATTTGGTCTAATTATTGGCCATCTTTTAGCATTGACCACCATTCCAGCTTTATACATGCTTGGACTCCTACTAATCGCCCTCTATGTTGGTTTCGAAAACCCGGCAATTAATACGAGTGTCTACACGGCCGATGCGAACGACCCGGATCTAGCTATCATTAATAAGTATCGTTTTTCAACTTATGGTGGGTTACTTTGTCAATTATGCTTTTTCGGGCTACTAGTAACGGTCAGTGCTTGGCACCATTTAAGTTTGATGGCCTTCTTCAATCCAACCACTACGACTGAAAAGTTGACTTATTTGCATGGGATGACTTGGCCCTTGATTGGCTTGTCATTACTTATCTCACTAATTACGATTTATGGTCAGCAAATTTTTAAAGCTCACCGACAATCTGCTTAGTATCCAAAGGAGACCTAAATTATGATTTTCATTGCTTTAGCCGCTATTATCTTGCCACTGATCTTACTTGGCGTTTTAAATATGCCGGCCACGCGCGGTATGAGTATCAGTGCAATCATTGTGATTATCACTGGTTACTTCTTTTGGCATTTAACGCCCAAAGTGATTGGTGCTTCAATTCTACAATCATTACACAAATCTTTGCCAATTCTCTGGATTTTATTTGGTGCCTTATTAATGCTCAACAGTCTGCGGGCCACCGGCGCTATCAACCGCATCAACCAAGGATTTCAAGCCTTGACCGCTGATATGCGGTTACAAACCGTCCTCGTCGCCTTTCTTTTTGGTGGTTTAATTGAAGGGGTCTCCGGCTTTGGGACTCCGGCCATGGTAACAGCGCCTTTGATGATTGCTTTAGGTTTTTCACCGATGGCAGCCGTCGTTTTAGCATTAGTCGCTGACTCAACCGCCGCTGCTTTTGGGGCTGTGGGGACGCCTTTAACCGTGGGACTTAGTAATGTCACTGAAAAAACACAGCTCTTAAATTTAATTGGCTTACGAGTCACACAACTAGATTTATTCGTAGGGGCGCTCATGCCCGCCTTATTAGTGTTCATCTTAATTTGGTTATTCGGCCCCAAACAACACCGGTTTCGGCAATGGTTGACCATTTTACCATGGGCGCTACTCATCGGTTTAGTTTATAGCAGCATTGCACTGGTTAGTGCTTGGTTAATTGGTTATGAATTTATCTCGATTTTAGCACCCCTTGGAACTTTAATCGTCGCAATCATTAGCATCCGTCAACATTGGTTATTACCTAAAAGTACCCAAGTCACACCCTGGCAAGTTGCCACCATTACAACGGATACGACACAAACAGCGACAGCACCTTCAGAAATGTCTTTAATTAAAGCTTGGTTCCCTTACATCTTGGTCATCGTCTTACTATTGGCCAGTCGCATTTTAGTTCCTCTAAAGGCCTTTTTAACGCATTATCTCAATTTATCATGGCAACAGATTCTAGGCTTTCAAAGTATTAGTTCTGATTGGGAATTTCTTTACTCGCCAGGAACAATGTTAACGTTGGCCGCCATCATTGGGTTAGCTGTCCAAGCCAAGTCTTTACGACCGCTATGGCCCACAACTAAAAAAGTGGTCAGTTCAATGGGCGGGACGGCAATCGCCTTGATTGTGACGTTAATTATGGTGCAGGTCTTTACTAATTCTGGCCTGAACACGGCCGACCTACCTAGTATGCCGATGTACATCGCCAAATTTGTCGCCAAATATTTAGCGGGCATCTGGATTGTTATTGCGCCATTCTTAGGCGAATTAGGCTCATTTGTCACTGGTAGTGCAACAGTCTCTACCTTGACCTTCAGTCAAATTCAAGCAGACATTGCGTCCAATGCACAGCTCAATGAACCAGTTGTTTTAGCGGCTCAATTAATCGGCGCCGCCGCCGGTAATATGATCTGCGTCCACAACATCGTTGCTGTCAGCTCTGTGGCGGGGCTTAGTGGCAAAGAAGGCGTTATTTTACGTCAGACAATTCTACCAGCACTAGGTTATGCCGCCTTAATTGGCGTGGCCGGTGTTGTCTTACTCAATTTAATCTAACCACCACTGGCGCTTGGGACAACCCAAGCGCCTTTTTGAATGTCTCGTAGTTTGACTTTTTATTCTGCGTCAGCCAGTTTATGCACAAAATGCCGACTTGGCTTAAAATAGAGCTAACTGGAGGTGGGCATTTGAAAATAATCTTAGTTCCTAATCTGCATCTCGGGACCCGTACCGTTGGCCCGACTGATGATGCGGCTGCTAACTTAGCCTTATTTCAGCGTTACAGTAATCGACTGCAAGCACGTTTAGGGATTGGCTTTCAAGTTTACGTTGATCAAAGTGCCGGATATGACTTACTTAAAGCCCCCGCGGACGACGATACTGCAAAAACTTGTTGGGTCGTCGCCGCTGCTGTTTATCAAGCCTTAACTACGGAAATAATTGCACGGCATCACCTATTAACCGTGTCCGATCAAGCGGTCATCTTAAAAATGACCGACTCAATTGAACAACAGCTTAAGCCTCCCACTGCAACCACCTAAAAACGTCATCGGCAATTTTGCCAATGACGTTTTTAGGTTAACTCGTTTTTTTTCGCAGTAACGTTTCAATCAACAATAACCCGATGAACCAGCCAATTGAGCCAATGACGGCCCAACGATTAACGGCATCAAAACACAAAATTATTGTTACCCCAATAAAAAACGCTAGTGTCAATAGATTTGAAGCTGGGAACAATGGTAATTTAAAAGGATTTTGACTACTATCCATCGTCTGCTTATAAACATAATGACAAACTAATATTGCACACCATACAATAATAAAATTAGTTGTCGCTATATTGGAAATTAAGGTAAAGACCGTGCTAGGCATCACATAATTAAGCACCACGATGATTAATAAAATCAATGATGAAAACAGTAACGACCGCGCTGGGACATTTTGTCGGTTCACCTTGCCCATCCATTTAGGCGCATTTTGACCATGCGCTAACGTGAACAACGTGCGACTCGTACTAAAGATAGCACTATTGCAAGCTGATAATGCCGCTGTTAAGACAACAAAATTGATGATGCTAGCCGCCGCTTTAATACCAACATCACTAAAGACTTGCACAAATGGTGATTGGTTAGTTGCAATTTGGTCCCAAGGATAGATTGACATAATGACAAACAAAGCACCTACATAGAAAAAAGAAATTCGAATCGGTAAACTATTAATTGCTCGTGGTAATTCTGTCTCGGGATTTTCAGCTTCTCCGGCTGTAATCCCGACCATTTCAATCCCGGTAAAAGCAAAGATAACTAACGAGAATGACGTTAAGAAGCCACCAGCCCCTTTGGGAAAGAAGCCGCCGTGACTAACCAAATTAGTCACGGAAACCGTTTGACCGCCAACGTGCGCCGCTGAACCAATCAAAATAGCCCCAGTCACAATCAAAGCGACAATGGCGACGACTTTGATCATCGAAAACCAGTACTCTAACTCGCCAAATACACTCACCGATAGTAAATTAAACACTAGCAAAATGAGAATAATAATGAGTGGCGTCACCCATTGCGGAATTGCTGGAAACCAATAGCGAATATAAATTCCACTAGCCGTTAAGTCTGCCATGGCCAAACTGATCCAACAGAGCCAATAAGTCCACCCAATTGCAAATTCAAATTTTTTCCCTAAATACAAATTAATAAATTCCAAGAAGGAATGTAGCTTCGTATTCGATAAAAGCAGTTCACCGAGGGCCCGCATCATTAAGTAACAAAATAAACCACCAATGGCATATGCTAATAAAATTGATGGTCCCGCTTGCTTAATTGCCGCGCCAGAGCCTAAAAATAACCCAGTTCCAATCGCACCACCAAGGGCAATCATTTGAACATGGCGTCGCTTCAGCTTACGCGCGAGTTGTTGATTTTCCATATTGTCTCAACTTTCTTTTACTCATTTTCATAAAAAAACGCATATTTTCATATTAATACATTTTATGCTAAAAAGCTTTTTCGAGCAACTCAATTCATTTTCTAATCATTTTTCATGTGGTCTGGATTGCTTTACGTAGTCACTTTTGGTATGTTTAATTTATTAGCCAATAATTCAACTAAAGGAGCTTTTCATGCAAACTAAACAAACTGACAGTTTTATCAAGCGATTCTTCAAAGGGGTCATCATTGCCTTGGGCTTTATCTTACCCGGCGTTTCTGGTGGTGTTTTAGCCGCAATCCTCGGGATTTACGAACGGCTATTAGGATTTATGGCCCATTTTCGTCAAAATTTCAAACGTGACTTTTGGTACTTTGTTCCCGTCGGTATTGGTGGAATTGTTGGGATTGCACTGTTATCGGCGCCTTTAGCCTATTTATTGGCTCACGCTCAGGTGATTGTCTTATGGGGATTTGCTGGTGCAATTATCGGGACCTTACCTGCATTAGCCCAGACCGCTAGTGCTAAAACACCGCGCGATGCCATTGACTACCTCTGGTTTTTCGGCACCTTATTAATCAGTAGTGGGTTGTTGTACTTTATGAGTGAGCTATTTGGCCCCTTACCCGCCAATTTTAGTGGTTTCGTTGTCGCTGGGGTATTGATTGCTTTAGGTGTATTGGTCCCAGGACTAAGCCCTTCCAACTTATTGCTGATTTTGGGCCTCTTTACGCCAATGCTAACAGGTTTCAAGCGTCTCGACCTGTTAGGCACCTATTTGCCAATTGCATTAGGCGGCATCCTAGCTATGTTGCTATTTTCCAAAAGTATGGACTACTTAATTCATCGCTTCCATTCACGGGTATACCACTTTATTTTAGGAATTGTCGTGGCCAGCACGATTCTAATTTTAGTGCCTAATCCGCATGCTGCTGAAAGTATTGTCTATACTGGCGTGACAACCACGACACTCTTCATCAGTCTAGTTGCTTGTCTAGTGGGCATAGGGTTAGGTTACTGGATGAGCCGTTTAGAAACCAAATACAAATAAAAATCAATCACTGCTAACTAAACAAACCAAGCAATAACTGAGCCAACGTGGGCTAGTTGTTGCTTGGTTTGTTTAGTTAGGCGGATAATTCCGCCAACAACATCATCGTTTGATAATGACCATCATCCAAAACCGCAATCGTTTCTGGAAAAGCCCGTTGATAATCATCCGGTAAATCAAATTCTAAAATCGAATCATGCTGATCATCAAAGACGACGGTAACCGTTCCATGGCGTTCAATTAACGCAAACTGTAACACCTGTGATAAGGTCACCACACCCTTTAGATCCTCATCAATGATTTGCCAAATCTGATCAATCACTGAACTAGGCAATTTCGCGACAAGGCCAAATGTGGCATATCGCTCTGCATCTTGATCAAACATTCTTGCCACCTCACTTCTTGGTCACTAATTTTTACGCACGACCACCGCAACTTCTTTTTCAATCCGAATAAACAACCGTTGTGAATCTTGTCGAAAATCAGCTTCCAAGCTAGTGCCAACCGGTTTGATTGTCCCGACAATGGTGCCATCAGACCCATAAATAGCCACATTTTGATGTTGACTATCCCACTTGACCGTCCAATAGCTACCTTCCAAAGCCTCATCCACGAAATACTGAGTGCCAGCTAATACGGCATCGTTGATGACACTCTGTTCATCTGCCGTCATCCCAGTATCTAATTCCCACCTTAACTTTTGACCCACTTCAAGCATGTCACCTGGAATTAAATTTTGCACGCTGCATTCCTCCACTTATCAACTTTGAATCACTAAATGATTTCTTACCTATTATGATAACATATCAACCCCAGTTCCTTGCTAATTTTCATCGCCAACGCTAGCATCTAACCCTCATAATCGGTATAATTTAAATTGAGGTGTAAATATGAAATTGGCAGCAATTGCAAGTAATATCGCTAAAAGTATCCAAATCTATCAAACGAATAAACGGACGGACTGTGTTATTTATGCCGTTGAATTTACCGATGACAGTCATAAGGCCGCTAACGGATGTGTCGTGGCCCGCTTAGAAACTGGCGACTATAATCTAACCAGCTATGATGAACGCTATATGGATACAGGGGACGATATCTTAAAACAAGAACTCGGGGCTTTCTTTGAATGTGACGATGACATTGATCAGCGAGAGGCATTAATCACCGCAATCAAAGCTGATTTAGCAACGTTACAAGCTTAAAACAATCTAAAAATCCTGGTAAAATGACTGTCAGTCAGCTTACCAGGATTTTTTTACTTTAAGTTATGCTTGAAATCGTTGCCGAACAGCAGCCGCAATCTCACGCATTCGATTTGGGGTATCTGCCTGTGATAACCGATAGCCGATATAATAAGGTGAAACATTAAATAACGGATCAATTTTACAGACAACGCGGTCACCAACTGGATAGAAAAACAGATTATAACTGTCACAGCGACCATTAAAATAGTCATTCAAAACATATTGAACGACCTTTTGGACGGCATCCGCTAATCGTTCATAAGCTGTCCAAGCAGTGGCAACGTTAAATTCAACAAATCCCATTACAGGTTGATCGGAGACGGTCACACTTAGATCTCCATCCGTTAATACTGGATAGCCAGATAAATTAGCTGGCGTAATATTAGCATAACCATCAATGTCATTTAGGCCAACAATCTGCATGTGCGGATGGCGCAAGCTACCACCTGAATGGGGGCCAAAATTTTTATACAATAATACGGATTCAAACCGTTGACTCGCAATTGCCTGCTGCCAATTTTCCAAGGCAAATGCAAAAACAGCTTGATTTTGCGCCCGCGAATACGTGGCAATATCACCTTGATGATCGGCAGTTTCAATCACAATTGTCTGCCAAGTTGCTTGTAGTGTTGGGAACTTATTCATGAGCCAGATACGATCTTCTGTTTGCGCCAGCACATCAGTCAACTGGCTTGGATCACAAAACGGACAAGCGTTATGGGGATGCTGAATGTTTTCAGGTTTATCTTTTGCAATATTAGTATCAAAAATCAACGGGTGTGCTTGCAATGCTAATTCATCCTTTCAACAAGAAAGAACGGCCTGCTCTTAGCAAACCGTCCCACTTTAGTGACCACTTCTATTTAAGCGATGGTGATGACGCCGAATCTGGTCCAAATTCAACGTTAGCCATGGTAATCCAAACAACAAATTCCGTGGAGGCTAACCGCCAATATTGCGGATTTGATGCTGCTGGTAAGGCTTGTCCAAACAAGGCAACGGCTAGCGCATTGGCCGCGTTATCTGCTGCAACTTGCACACTTGAGCCAAAAGTTTGGGCTGCCGGCACATCTGGGAAACGGACATCCCAATAAGTCCCTTCATCCCGAAAAATAGCTGGATATTTCACTTCAACATTTTGATTCAATCCCACCACTCCGATTCTATTGCTTTAAAGCTATCATACCGGGATTCATCTAAAAAGAAAAGGGTCGGTTAAATTCTTAAAGCTTACCTAAATTATTCAGTCGTAACCTTATAATATGTCCCATTGGTATCGCCATTCACAACCGTGTAATTACCACTGTGTGATTGGCCATATTTAATGGCATCTTCACGGGTACTAAAAGATTTTGTTGACCCACTCGTACTGGCACTACTGCTGCTGGCGGTGCTTGACGAAGCGGCACTGCTAGAACTGTTTGCTGTCGCACTACTACTGCTACTGCTAGCATTAGTGGTCGACGACGCTTGCGCCGCTGAGCTGTGATGACTACTGCTGGCAATGGTATGACTACTGCTAGTTGCTTGCGTGGCTGTCGTCGCATTGGTCGTATGACTTTGCGCCGAACTGCTACTATCATTGTCGGTACTACTGCCATAGTCAGCAGTATTGTCATTGCCAGTATTATCCGTTAGGTCACTATCATCACTCGTACTGGAACTTGACTTACTAGACTGTTTTTTGGCCTTTTTCTTTTTTGAGGACGATGAACTTTTACGCGACCTACTGCTACTTGAGGAACTAGTGGTTTCAACTAAATCTTGATCAGTTGAAGCTTTCACAAAATATACAATCGTTCCCCCAAGCGCAATCACGATTAGAGCCAATAACCATAACGAAAGATGGCGCTTCTTTTTCGGTGATTTCGGCGATTTGGGTGACTTTGGCGTCTTAGGTGGTTGCGGCGTATTTGTCTTTGATCGCTTACTACTCGTCGATTCCTGTCGCGACTTTAAACGTGACATCCGCGTCGGCTGTTGTTCAGGCATTAACTATCGCACTTCCTTTCTTGCTTCCGCAAGTTTACCATATTTTTAGGCACTTGTCGTGACGGTTTTTACTCACTTATACCTAAATATTAATCTAATTCCAGCAATAAATCACGAAATAAATTGTAATTTGGCGATTGATGCTAATCTTATAGCACTTAAAGCGCCATAAGGCCGCCGCTGATTTACACGGCTAAGGACTTTCACACCTCGAAAAAAATAACTTGATTCTATCAAGCTAGAATCAAGTTATTACTCAAATTAAGCGGCTAAGTCCACTAGGGTCTGATAATAATTAGCAAAAACCCCATAACGATACGGTGTTAACCAGAGTTGTCCAATACCTAGGGTCATCACACTAAGAATCGCCCAACCGATAAAACTCAATTGTAAGACAAAGTATTCAAACTTATGTCCGTGCATTAACTGGCGACTACGGGTAATCGCATCACGAAAACGTGGCCGTGGCTGCCCGGCCGGCGTTGCTGCCAACATATCTTTATACACATAGAAGGTCTGTGAATACGCAAAGGACTTGATAATCCCCGGTACGATTAATAATAGCCCCCACAATAACGTCAAGACACCTTGAAGAATTTGTAAGGCGATAATTGGCCAAGCGTATTTTTTGGTAAAACCAACTGTTGAATCACTAACTGCATGAATTTCACGGTCTGGTTGGCGAACCCAATCGAGCATTGAATAAGACGTCCCAACCGCAAAAATACGAACAATAAAAGCAAAGACTAATTCAATTAATAAGACCACTAAGAAGGCCACTAAAGCCGTTATTAGCTCTTGCATCGTAATCTTATCAAATAGCGCAGTTACCATTTGGTGGTTGTCACTTAAACTGTCTGAATGATTAATCCGGCCTGAATAATTAGATAAAACACCAAACATACTAAGCAGACTAACCACAATACAAAGTAAAATGGCATTCTTCCAACGCCCTTTAAATAATTGCTTAACTTCTTGTTTGAGCTCAGCTCGAGTTTTCATTCCGCTATTTCAACTCCCTTTTAGGTATTTATCATAACATTTTAGGATTATCAAGCAAACCTAATTACGGCATGAAAAATAAAAAAGATGTGAGAATTTAATCTCAACATCTGAATAAGTGCTGTGAACTACTCGGCCATAAATGACCGAACTTCTGAGAACACTGCTAACTTACACAATAGTGACTAGCACTATGCCCAGCGGTTACAGTTATTTATCACGTCCTTAAAAGAACATGTTTCCTCGCCAGATTTCAAAAATCTTTATGCAAGCTAACCACCGGTGCGCCATCTTCAGCGAACGTCCCGACTGAGACAGTATACCCACAACGTTCATAAAAAGATTGCGCGGTCAGCTCACCATGTATCAGACCTTGCGTATACCCGTGTTCGACGGCCCACTTTTCAGCAGCCATTAATAGTTGTTGCCCCAGTCCACGTCCACGATAGCTTTTCCGAGTACAAACCCGACCAAATCGCATAATCTGATTGGCTTGTGGTTCTAATCGTAAGGTCGCCACCGGTAACGACGGCTGCGCATAAACCACCGCATATAAGCGTTGGTCATCATCTTTATCGTCAAATTCGACCTGCGCAGCAATACCACGTTCTTCCACAAAAACAGCTTGCCGCAACGCCATTGCAGCGGCCCGATTATAAGATGCCTTTGAAAAAACAATTGTCATTATTAATACGCCTTATCAATATCTTTCAGCCAAGCTAACGCCAATGATTTATCACCTAAGTGGGTCCCAATCACCGGTCCAAAATACGTAATATCAATCGGCATGTCTGGGTATTGGTGTTGTAACTTTTCTTTCCAGGCTTGTGCAGCTTCTAAGTTATTACCTTGCACAATAATTGCGCGCAACGGATAATTCAGTTTAGCCTGAGCTTCAGCAAACAGTTGCTCAACTCGTGCGATTGCTTTTTTAGTTGAACGCACTTTCTCAAACGCCACAATTTCATGTTTTTCATTAAAAGTTAAAATTGGTTTAATGCGTAGGACGCTGCCAATAAAGGCGGATGCATTGGATAAACGACCCCCGCGCACGAGATTTTGTAAATCATCGACAATAAAATATTCGCCCATGGAAGCCCGTAAATCGTTCAAACGTGCTAAAATTTCAGCCACCGTATGACCAGCTTTAGCCATGCGAGCTGCTTCTAGCGCTAAGTATCCCATTAGTCGCACCGTGATTTGCGAATCATAAGGGTAAAGTTTAACCCGATCAACCGCATCACGCATGTTTTCAAGACTATTGTAAAATCCCGAAATAGTACTGGCCAAATGAATACTAATCACCGCATCATAGCCAGCATCGCCTAAATGATTATAAAATTCAATCATTTCACCAACAGCCGGTTGTGACGTACTTGGAAATGACTTAAAGGACTTCATATTAGCATAGAACTCTTCCGTCGTAATATCGACGCCTTCTTGATACACTTTTCCATCTATAATAACCGGAATCGGCACAACATGAATATCGTTGTCAGCAACCTCTTGCGGTGTCAAATAGCTAGTGCTGTCAGTAACAACAGCAATCTTCATGACATACACCTACTTCTCATCTAAATAATATTCATCATCATAGCATAAAACTAAGTTCGACTCCACCTTGTCGTCGTCAACCAAAAGTGGCTTAGTCGACTAAAGTCCGCTCAACCGATTTATTTAGCCGGTTCAATAGAATTCGTAATAAATTTTGCTCATCTTGCGGCCATTTATCAAAAACAGCTGCTTCATAGGTCGCATAATCGGCTGCCACCACGGTGACGGCTTGTTGACCCGCAGTCGTCATCGCATAGATAAGTTGCCGGCGATCTCGCCCAACCGCCTGCTTACTCAACTTCTCTTTTTTTACTAAGCTGGCGAGTTGCCGACTTAACGTCGATGTATCTAACTGCATTTCAATCGCTAGCTTTTCTTGCGTATCAAACCCAGCCAATAATTTAGTGAGTAATTGCCACTCAGCCACCGTGATGCCCTGGGCTTTCGTAATTTTCTTCAAGACGGCGGTCTGTTGCTTGGCAGTGGCTGCCAAGGCTGCTAAACTTGATTTCATGTTAGTTACCTCCAAAATATAAAGTCATATGTATTATACAATAAGCAGACTTCGTCGGAAAGTGGTTTTTCTAGAATCTCTTGGTAAATTAGTTTTTGTATATAACATTGAGTTGGCCGACCAATTATTTTGCACCAAATTAGTTCCCAAGGTATACTAGTAAAGGTTGACTGTTAATCACCAGTCAAATTGAAACTACTATATGAAAGCGAGTGATCACATGTCTTTTGATGGATTATTTACCCATGCCATGGTCACCGAATTACACGAAAATTTATTAAATGGCCGCATTACTAAAATTCACCAACCCTATCAAAATGAATTAATTCTAACGATTCGTTCGAATGGTAAAAATTGGCCACTGTTGCTATCGGCGGACCCTACGTATCCACGGGTCCAAGTGACGCAAATTCCATACGTTAACCCAGCGGTCCCCACTAACTTTGCCATGATGATGCGCAAATATCTTCAAGGTGCTATCTTAACTGGCATTAAACAAGTTGCTAATGACCGTGTCGTCCACTTTACAATTACTACTCGCAACGAATTAGGCGATGCCGAACAGCTCACTTTAATCATTGAAATCATGGCTCGTCACAGTAACGTTATTTTAGTTGACAATCAAACGGGTAAGATTTTAGACGTCATTAAACACGTTGGGGCAGATCAAAATCGCTACCGGCTACTGCTACCAGGGGCAACTTATATCGAGCCACCTAAACAAGATAAAGTTAATCCCTTCATCGCAAATCAGGATTTTCTGGAATTGGTTAAGCAATTCCCCAATCAAGAGGTTTTAGCGCAACAACTGCAACAACATTATCAAGGACTCGGCCGTGATAGTTCCCTTCAATTAGCGGCTGATTTGCATCAAACTGGGGATGTTTCAGCTCACTATCAGACTTTCTTGGCGCAATTCGATCATCCTAACGCAACCCTGTTGACCCTTGCCAATCGCAAGACGATGTTTGCTGTCGGACCTTACCCATTTTTTGGCTCGAAAACACGACAGTTTGACTCATTGAGCGCACTGTTAGATTTCTATTATCAAGATGCCGCTCAACGGGAACGCGTGCAACAGCAGGCCGGTAATTTGGTTCGAGTCGTACGAAATGATTTAAAGAAAAATCGAAACAAATTTAAAAAGTTGCAGCAAACATTGGTTAACACTAAGCAGGCCGATGAACTACGGCTCAAAGGTGAAATTCTAACGACTTATTTACACGAAGTCAAACGGGGTATGACTGAAATTAGCCTGCCGGACTATTATCATGATAATGTCCCTTTAAAAATTACCCTGTCTAATCAATTATCACCTTCACGTAATGCGCAAAAATATTTTTCACGCTATCAGAAACAAAAAAATGCCGTGATTTATGTTGGCGAACAATTAAAGCTAACCCAAGCTGAAATTGATTATTTAGACAATGTTCAAACACAGATTGAATTAGCGACTCCTGCCGACATTACCGAAATTCGAGAAGAATTAACGCAACAGGGCTATTTAAAGGCCCGTAAGACTAAGAAAAAAGCCCGGCGGCGCCAACCCAGCCAGCCCCAAAAATTCGTGGCTAGTGATGGCACCGAAATCTCTGTTGGTAAAAACAACCGCCAGAATGATCAATTGACCTTAAAAACTGCCCGCAAGAGTGATTATTGGTTGCATACGCAAAAGATTCCCGGCTCTCATGTCATTATTCATTCAAACAACCCTAGTGAACAGACTTTGACTGAAGCTGCCAATCTAGCGGCCTACTTCTCAAAAGCTCGTGATTCAGCTACGGTTCCAGTCGACTATGTTCAAGTCAATCGCATCCGCAAACCTAATGGCGCTAAGCCTGGGCTAGTTATTTACGAGGGACAAAAAACGTTATATGTCTCACCAGACGCTGATTTAGTTGACACATTAGCTGTAAAAAAATAAATCATATTAAAATAAACGAATCACCGTTATTGGTGGTTCGTTTATTTTGGTATGCGCTATTTTAATCAATATTTTTCTATAAATCTTAAAGTGCCTCTAACAAATAGCCATAGCACTATCAATAAATAGGTAAACCAAGCAATTAATGAGAGCGTAATTCCTACTTTAGTCGCAGTTCGCGGATGATAACTGACTTGTAAGCTATTTTTTCCAGTTTTTGCTCGTACTCTGACAGTGCCAATCTTAGTCTGCTTTACTTTAGTATTTTTTATTAATTTCCCATTCAATCTTAATTGGGTATTACCATAACTAGCAACTGGAACACCCATAATACGCGATTTTCGCTTGTTTTGCCACTCTAATTGTAAGCTACCACCGGCTTTAACCGTATACTTAAAGTTTCTCTTTTGCGCAATAACGTCATCATTGTACAAATCGTAATAAGGAACCTTTTCATTATACTTCGTAATTGGCATATAATCTGGTGTCGTTCGGTCAACAATTCTAATTAAATCTGAAAGTTGTTTCCCATGAAATGCGGGTTGAATATCAACAATACTTCGAACCGGTTTGTCAAGATAACGTTTCCCATGAACGTTGTTAGGTCCAGTGCCTAATCCCTCAGAAATACTGACATCCGGCTGATTATAGCGAGTAACTGTTCCAGCCAATGCAACCGCTAATGAAATCGCTGAAGCAATCGCAAAAACGATACTTGTAAAGTCAACCACCTGATTAAGCCCCCGATTATTATCGGATTCAGCTATATCTCTGAATAAGGCTAAACTGCCGAGAATTAAAAATGACATCCCGACAATCGTGAATCGGCGTGGTAACTGCAAATAATTTTCCAGAACTGGAAATGAATCATCAATAACTTGCCAAGGAATTAAATTAGTTCCCAAAATAATATAGATGGTTGCAGTTATAAATAAGATTTTTGAAAAACCGGTTATTCGTTGCCAGAAACAAAAAAGTCCCGCTAAACCGATATAAAAGATCAAACAAAATATGGTGATACCTAACGAATCACCCCGACCAACGAATGGTACGATGACGTTTGAAATACCGTTAATTAATGGCAACATTGTTGGTGGTAACATGACACTGTTTTTGGCAATATCTAAATAAGGTAAGATTACATTTAAACTCAAGATTAGCGCAATCAGTATCGCAACTAACAGGTAACCTAATTGCCGGAGTTTCTGACTAGATTTTACCAATCCAACCACAAAGAACGGAATCAACAAGGGTAATGCTAGTATCGTCGTTAAAATTTGTGCCTGTGCGAGACCGCCAACAATGACACCTAAGCCTAACATTGACTTGAGTGACCAATTTCCATGATAAAAATCAACCATTGAACCTACTAACAACGGCACCAATGCCAGCGCAGTTGCACGCCAACTAACATTGTATACAAAACCAACAATCGACAAAGATGTTAGATAGAGCACCCCAGCTGCAACTGAAACTTTAAAATTTAATTGGAGACGACGGGCGGCATAATACATGGTTATACCAGCTACAAAACTAACTAGCATTACCGAAATAATCTGAAAATTCATCCAATTACCCGCCATTAAAAGGATGGCACCAAATAAATATGTTAATAATGGACTATAGACTTGATTAACAATCCGCCCTGCTTGTTGGAATGAATACAGATTCAAGAAACTAAAATTATAATTTTTTAGTTGCATTGCGGCATCATAAATTCGGTTATATTGAAAATAGCCATCAACCCCCAAAATAGCCGTCTGATTTAAAATTAATGGTGAGATCACAACAAGCGATATTAAAATCATTAATATCGACGCTCTGACTGCCTTAGTTCCCCTCATGATTAAGCTCCTTTTTATTTAATAATTTGTAAAAAAATATTATTATTCAATAAACAACAACTCATCAATTATACTAGAGACTTAGTTAAATTTCATTGCTTTTTATAAAATTGGCTCAGCACCTAGACTGTCTATATAATAGTTGTAACACCCAATAACACAATTTAATCAGCATTGCTAACAATTACAGTAGCGGTACCAAAAAAGTTGTATCACACAAACTCAAATTTAAAGCGTGTGAATGCTTAAAAAAAGCTAGTTATCAAGGCTTAATCCTTGATAACTAGCTTGATTGTTTAGGCCAAAGTCGCTTCAACAGCAACTTCGCCAGCAGTAATTGCTTGATTATTAGCTGTAGTGAGGTTGGTCACTTGATCCATATTAGTCACGACGGTCATTACGGTCGTCGCTTTTCCGGCTGCTTGAATAGCTGCTAAATCCATCGTCACCAGCGGCGTTCCTAGTTTTACTTGATCGCCAACATTAACTTGAATGGTAAATGGCGCACCGTTTAATTCAACCGTATCTAGTCCTAAGTGAAGCATTAATTCCAATCCAGTCGCCGTAGTCATCATAATCGCATGTTTCGTGGCCGCAATTGTTTTAATCTCGCCAGCAGCCGGTGCGACAATTTGACCAGTACTAGGCGTGATGGCAAAGCCATCGCCCATCATCTTTTGTGAAAACACTTGATCAGCAACCGCGGTAATTGGCATTAACTGACCTGTGGCAATAGCCCCTAAACGAACCAATTTATTCTTCTTTTTAAGTCCAAACATGACCTGATTCTCCTTAATTAAAAATGTTCTTGAATGGCATCCCGTGACTCAATTAATTGTTGAATATGCGTCTGATAATCAGCTTTAATGTAGGTATAATACAGCAAATCCACCACATAAAGTTGCGCCAATAATGAGGTTGTTGCTGCACTCCGCGCCGTTTGATTTTCTTCGCTATCATCATTCAGTAAAACAACGTCTGCCAATTGGCCAAGGGGGCTTTTGGCATTGCGTGTTAAAACAATAATCGGGACCGCAACAGTCTTGGCTACTTCCGCTAATTGTTGCCCTTCGGCTTTTTCACCCGAGTTTGATACTAAAACTAAGACGGCATTAGCTTTCTGCGTCGTCAAACCGACTGCCACCAAATGACCATCGGCCGCATGCATCACTGATTTACCGACGCGCATGAATTTCTGTTGAAAATCAGAAGCGACAACATCAGAGGCGCCAATTCCATAGACATAAATATTTTGTGCTTGCGCCAATAACTGACTGGCTTTTTTTAACGCACCATTTTCTAAAACCACATTAGTTTCTTCGATAGTATGTGATACCCGCAAAGCTAGCTTGGACTTGACCGCCGTCAAACTATCTTGAGGATTGATTTCAGCATACAATTTTTGATCAACGTTCGTTTCAGCAGATAATTTTAATTTTAAAGCCGGGTAACCACCGTCTGGAATAATCGCTTTACCAAAGCGCACGACTGTCGCCGTACTAACTCCAGCAGCGGTTGCCAATTCAGCAGTACTCATCGTAATCACGGCATGTGCATGTTTTAGAATATAACGCCCAATTTTTTGGTCCGCTTTAGAAAAATCGGCTAGCCGACTATGAATGGTAAATAAAATATTAGTCATTATATCCCTCCCACCTCATTTTACCGTTAACTAAGCATTTAGCAACTTGCCATCTTTATCCTTAGCAGCCATGGCATCTTTGGGAATGCCGAAGAAGTAAGTCGCCACAAATCCACCAATATATGCGGCTAATAATCCAGCAACGTAGCCCAACCAATGACCATTAGCAATCAATGGAATCAGAGCGACACCGGAAGGTCCAATGGCAATCGCGCCAATATGACCCAAGCCACCAACAACGGCTCCGCCAATCCCACCACCGATACAAGCAGTAATGAATGGACGTCCTAATGGTAAGGTAACCCCATAAATCAACGGTTCACCAATTCCTAAAATTCCGACTGGTAAGGCACCTTTAATAAGATTTGTTAATTCTTGATTATTACGGCAACGAATCCATAATGCTAACGCTGCCCCAACTTGACCACCGCCAGCCATGGCTAGAATTGGTAAAAGTGGTGTACTCCCCATACTGTTAATCATTTCAATATGGATTGGGGTTAAAATTTGGTGCAACCCAAACATCACCATCGGTAAGAAGAATAGCCCTAAAATGAAACCGGAGAAGGCGCCACCAACGTTTAAGACCCATTCCACACCACCAACTAAGCCCGTTGAAATAACACCCGCAATTGGCATGACCAAGAAAATGGTAAACACCCCAACGACTAGTAACGACACCATTGGCGTAATAATAATGTCAATTGAATCCGGAATGACCTTATGCAACCATTTTTCAATAATTGATAAGACCCATACAGCAAAGATGACACCGATAATCCCACCTTGACCAGCTGATAAGGCCTGACCATTAAAAATATTATGAATCGGTGCTTGTGGCGTAATCCCGGTTAACATCGTAACGGCACCAATTACCCCACCTAATCCAGCAGTTGCGCCAAACACTGTCGCACTATTAATCCCAACATAAATAACTAAATAAGTGAATAAGCCACTGTTGATGACCTTTAAAACATTGATAAAATCAGTCCAACTCTTACCAATATCACCGGCCAACATCATGTTAGATAAAATAGCCGCAATCCCAGAAATCAAACCAGCACCAACAAAGACTGGTATTAATGGAATAAAAATACTTGAGATTGCACTTAATATCTTCCGCATCGGCGTTTGTTTAATCTTCGCCTTTTGAGCGGCATGCACTTTTTTCGCTTTCGCTTCAACCAGTTCTTTATCTGTCAACTGACTTGTAGCCGGCGTTGTTTTCGTCGTAAAAGTTTCCGGTGCTGGAAAGGGATCACCTAGCTTTACCCCGACGGCATCTACCATCGCTTGTGCGACCTTGTCAACCGTCCCGGGACCGACAATCACCTGTAGCGTATCCTCTTGAACAACTCCCATGACGCCCTTAATCGCCTTCAAGCCATCCATATCAACTAATGATTCATCCCGAATTGTCATTCGAACCCGTGTCATACAATGAATTAACTTGGCAATATTTTGAGGTCCACCGACATTATCATAGATTTCCTGCCCGATGCGTACATATTTATCTTCAGCCATCTGCTTAATCCTCCTTAATTAAATTGCTTTCCTAACAAAACCTTGCCCAGCTTGTAATCGTTTAGCCGCCTCATCATGATCCAAATCCGTCAAAACCATTACGATTGCCAATTTCACATCTTGATCTGCTGCGATAAACGCCGTCGTTGCCGTTGTACTTGAACAATCCGTGGCTTGCATGATGATGCGCTTAGCACGTTCAACCAATTTTTCATTAGTAGGTTTAACATCGACCATTAAATTTTGATAGACCTTACCAATGCCAATCATTGAAACAGTCGACAACATATTCAAAACTAATTTTTGAGCCGTCCCTGACTTTAGCCGGGTTGACCCAGTTAAAATTTCAGGACCAACATCCACTTCAATGGCAGTATCCGCATGCTCACTAATAAGTGCTCCTGGATTACAGGCCAAGCTCACCGTTGCTGCCCCCACCGTCTTGGCATAATCTAAACCACCAATCACGTAAGGTGTCCGACCGCTTGCGGCAATCCCGACAACCGTATCATTAGCGGTTAAATGCGCAGTGACGAGATCTTGTTTGCCAAATGCTTTAGAATCCTCTGCACCTTCGACTGCAACGGTCATGGCAGTCATGCCACCAGCGATTAAGCCTTGAACCATCTCGGGCTCAGTTCCAAAGGTTGGCACACACTCCGCAGCATCTAATACGCCTAAGCGTCCACTAGTGCCAGCGCCAATATAAAATAAGCGACCACCAGATTGGAAACTTTTAATGATGCTTTTGACAGCGGTTTCAACTTGGGGTAAAACTTTTGCAATCGCTGTCGGTACCTTTTGATCTTCCTGATTCATTAAAGTTAAAACATCTGCAACCGGCATGGTGTCGAGCGCCATCGTTTTCTGATTACGCGTTTCAGTAGTTAAGTGACTTAAATTCATTGGTTAGGTTCCTCCTTAATTATCTTCACGGCCTGATTACCACCAATTAATGGTAATAACGCCACATCTGCAGCACTGATTTGACCGACAACGTTCACCCGTTGATCCGGCGCCAACCCGCGTTTAATCAGTTGTAATTCGCCAACATAGCGACCGTATGCGTCATTATCAATTGTAATGGCGCCAATTGGTCGACTAACTGGCGGCACAGGCATAATCGCAGTTAACCGTTGACGGCCTTCGACGAGTCGCACCACATCACGCGCCACATCAATCCGATTATGCCAAAGCTGATCATACAATGCTGGGACAGTCGTTCGACCAGTTAATTGTAAAATATCATTTTTAAAATACTGTTCGAATTGGTAGCGAACGCGGCAACTCAGTGCTGGGTCCCCAATATAGACACGATCGACATGATCATATCGTAATAAATTCAAAGCCGCGGCTAATGGTTGACGATTACGATCACATTCTAACGTTGGTAACCCCGCCTTAATGGGACCACGTCGCTCAGCATCACCGGCAACAAATGCCATAGTCGTAAACCCTTGTGCTTGTAACCATTGATTCTTCGTTTTCAACCAGGCCTCATCTAATCCCGTTTCGGGACGTGGATAATAGTTGTGCCAAGCTTCCAAATGATCAAAATTGGCATTAGCCGCCTTTAACGCCAAAATATTGGCTGTCGTAATCGTACTTGCATTCAGTGCAATTGGAAGTTGCTGTGACAGGGACGCAATAGTTGCCATCTCAACACCATCATCAATTCTTAAGGTAGTAACGCCTAATGCCATCATGTCGTTGGGATTCTCAATGGCTAGTCCCATCCGTCGCATACCCGCCGCCGACACATCAGCGGTCAACGTTAGACCTAATCGCTGGCAGGCCGCACCCAAAGTCTTGAGCCGTGCTAAATATTGCGTCGCATCCTCTTCAGGAATATGTAACGAGGTGAAGACGCCGGTAAAGCCGGCTTGTTGTAAGCTGGCCATTTTTTCAAATTGATGCGTATCTAATGGCTGATTCAAATAAACCGAAAAACCAAGCATGAGTCTCGCTCCTTTCAATGAAATCGTTTTCATTTGCTTGTCATTAATATACCATCAATGTATTTAAATTACAATATGTTTTAATATATTCTTTTATTTTTGAAACTATTATTCAATAAAAGACTTTAAAAACAAATTTATTTTTAAATTCTCAAGTCAATAACTAATAAATCACTTATAAAACCTTCCAAAATAAAGTGCGACGAAAAACTTAACAACCGTTTTTCGTCGCACTTTATTTAAGTTACAGTTTTTTCAACTGGTAAGCATCGTTTAATTAAATAGCTAATTTCATAGTAATCAGCTGTTTATGACTCAAAGTCACGAACAACCAATTTACACAACCAACCGGCGACGTCGCAACTGACTAAATGCCTGCTGAATTATCGCTAAGATAACGACCACCCACACCCCAAGCGTTACGTTCGTACCCAGCGTAGTGATCCGGCTAGGGGTATACCGAACAGTCAAGACATTACGCCCCCGATGCTGCTTAATGGAAATGTCCCCAACCCAATTATGTTTCATTTGCTGATGTGTTAATGGTTTTCCATTTAAAGTTAATGTTGACCGTCGATAAGCTACGACAGGCACAGAGCGCGTCTTAGCTTGCTTGGCCGTCCATGTTAACCGAACACCAGCCCTCACAACCCGATAGCTAAACTTATGCTTTTGCGCTGAAAATCTCTTTAAATAAGCCTTGTAAACATTCGCATGGGTTTCAACTTTATGCGTAATCGGAATATAGTCCGGCGTCGTCCGATCAGCTTCTCGGATTAGTTTGCTTAAATCACGTGTATGAAAAGCCGGTTGCAATTGCATAAAATGCGTCAATTTAGAATGCACATTATTGTCCGCAGTTTGCAGGCCACTAGCCAAGGAGGTGGTCGGTTGTAACGTCCGATGCACATTTTTTACAACTTTTTGCGTGCAGAGTAACAATGATAACAGCGCTAGCAATAGACTCGCAAAGACCAGTCCCTTATGCAATTTTACACTTTCAGTGCCGCGGGCAGCGTCATGATAGATGAGCGCCGCCGCAACAATTAGAAATGGCGTCCCAACTAGTGAAATACGGCGCGGCATTTGTAAAAATGATTGCAAATATGGCATGTTTTTTTGAATTAAATCCCAAGGAATTAAACTTGTACCCGCGATTGCATAACATAAAGCAACGACGGCCAGTAACTTGGTAAATCCATGTAATCGCGACCAGAACATAATTAGCCCCATCACCATTGCGTAGACGATTACCGTCATGACAATATCACTATTGGAATCAACGCTATTATAAATTGGCTGTAGAATCAAACTGGTATTGCTCATCATATCCATTGCAACCGGTGGAATTAACGTATTGCCACGGTAAACCTCTAACAACGGGAGTAGCGCATTTAAACTAAGTAAAAGTGCTAACAACACTGCTACTAATAAATTTAATAGGGCTTTTAGTTTGAATCTAGATTGCCACAAACCACGAACAAAAAATGGGATTAAGAACGGGAGCAATAACGCAACTGTTAAAACTTGAAATTGAGCCAAGATGCCAATATAGATGCCCAGTTTAAGCATTGCGGGTAATCGCCAGTCCCCCTTATACAGATCTAGCATTGGCCCGATAAATATCGGCAGTAGCCCAAACGCAATTGATCGCCAAGTGACCCCAAAAATAAACCCATAGACCGCATTAGAACTTAGAAAAATAATCCCTAATGCCAATGATAGCCGTTGTGATAATTGAAAATGACGTGCGGCATGATAGGTCACATAGCCACTAATGAAGTAAACTAGAAAAATACTTACTAATTGGAAACGATACCAGGTACCCACTAGCAATAACACGGCCCCGGCAAGATAAGTAATTAGTGGACTATATAGACTATTAACAATTCGTCCAGCTTGTTGAAATGAATAAATATTAATAAAACTAATATTATGGTTCTTTAATTGCATGGCAGCTTCATAAATTCGACTATATTGAAAATAACCATCAACACCTAATAAGGCCTGTTGATTAAAAATCAGTGGACTCATCAATAAAAGTACGGCAAGGCAAATAATAACAATCGCCCTTTTATTCTTAGACATAAGTAACGTTTCCTCCCCAAATGGCGCATCTAAAAATTGTTTATACTATGTCAATGTTAAAGCTAACCCCTCAAAAGTTATCAATAACTGGTTAGCATTGACATTTAAATGAAAACGACCTTTTTAATTATAGGCGATTTTCATATTTTATACTACTCATTTTAGCATATCCAAACTAGCGTAACTCAGTGCCTATTTTCCGGCCTTCAGTTCACTAAATTAATTGTGATTATAGCAAACAACGCTGACGCTTATCAAGTTGATCATTTAAATTTGAACAAATCAAAATAATTACGATTAATAAAAGGTCCTAGGCTAATCACTATAATCTGATTAGCCTAGGACTTAGTTAATTAACCTGGCGTGGTCGCCACCACAAACGAGTCAAAACAAACACTAATACAGTACCAACAAACCCAACAATTGTTTTAGTTCCAGTTAAACTGGTAGGTGCATGCGTCATAGCAACTGAATACTGTAAGCTATTTTGCGGCTGCCGCAGGATACGTCCCGTTTGTTGACTATATTGCGTCTGCACTGAACCATATTGAACCGGCAACTTGCCGCGATTAATAATGGTCACCGTTAAAGTTGCCGCTGGCGTAGTCGGATAACTCATTTTAGCAACCTGCTTTGGCTGGCCGGTACGTTGTAGTCGCTGCTGACCAACCTGTAACTTAACTGTCACTAACCCGTGCGTTGATTTAGGCAGTAATCGTAACTGATTACTTGCCACCGACACTGGTAATTTAACGCGTAATACTTGTCCTGGCTGCAGCGTTCGTCGATTTGGTGTAAAGTACGCACCATTCCCTTGACGAGCGGCACTATAACCGGTTATTGATGTACTACGACTAGTCTGACGAATACTCCACAAACTGAATCCAGCACCTAAAATAGCCAAACCGCTATAAAGTTGCCGGCGGTGCAAGGTTAATTTCCGGTCTGGCCGGTGGGCCCAACCAAGACAGCCGAGTAACATGACTACTGGCAATAAGGGCAAGGCATACCGTGGTTCAACTTCCCACAACAACACGTGAAAACTCGTTAGCCCTAATATTGTTAGGACCAAGAAACCGACCATTAAGCGATGCTGACTGCGCGTCACTAAAACACCGATACTCCCAATTAGTAAAACCAGATACCAGGATTGGGTTACCATCACTAACCAGAATTGAATCGTACGCTGTCGTTGCCGATACCAACCAGGTTCCCGTAACCATTGTGTTGTGAGCTTAAAGCTATCGAAATCGCCAGTTGCTAAAAATACCCGTAATTTCCTAATCACATGAACTGCGATTCCAGTTGGTCGTAAGGTTTTCAAGCGTGACCTAATCATCTTCTGCGTCATTTTTTGTTTGCCCGCCTGTGTCGGGATACGGCGAACGCGAGTAAAATCGGCATTATTATATTGCCCATTAGTCTTCGGATTCAAACTCATTGCAATCCAACTAGTCACTGGTACCGCAGCATTCACATCTTTTTGATAGCCAGCTTGCGTTGCTAACTTAGATAGCCCCGCTGACATTAAGCCTAAAATAACGATACTACCAACCAGCCATTTTAGCACTAACTGCCATGATAAGTGCCGCTGTACACCAGCAACTAGTAAAGTAATCACCGCCGCCAACCATAACACAATCATGTTACTTTTCATCACGACGCCTAAACCAAGCAAAATCCATGTCGTGCCACCAGCTAGCCAACGTGACCACCCCGTTTTAGTGCCCCACCACCAACTAAGCGCTAAAATATCAATTATTAATGGCATAACTAAGGCATCCGTATAAGCGAATAATGCATAGGCATACACAGGCACACTAACTAACCAAGTCAGCATCAAGCCGAACGCCCCAGGTCGCCAACGTTGCCAATGCCACAGTAGACTTAATCCAGCAATTAACCCAGTATCTAACCAGATAAAACGTAAGCAATTTAACAAGACCCATGGCGTTTTTAGACCTAACGCTAGCACCCCTTTTAGTAAGCCCGCTTCCAATAACGTAAAATTAACATTGTTCGGATAGACTTTAAAATATTCCGCCCAGTTAGACTTACCTTGAACCAGCGCTAGCGCTTGATTACGGACAAAAAAGGCATCGGCCCGGCTGGCATCGACAAAGTGCACCGCTACCCAGACTTGAACAATGACAATTAAGCCACCTAACCCCCACAACCAATACCGATAAGCACGGACCGACCACTGGTTAATCCAGGCTTTTAAACCACTTAAAATCAAAATTAAGCCTAAAACAAGCAAAACACTGACGACTGGTGACACCCAGTCTTGGTCAGCAAAAAAATGAATTGGCAAGAAGATGGCAAAGCCAACAGCCCAGCACAAAATCCCAGCAGCTAACCAATTCAGGCCAACCAGTAATCGCTTAGTCATTGTACTGTTGGTGCTTCGTAAATAAGGCGGGTTGCTGAGCCGCACTGTAATCATCCGTTTCGATAATATAGCGTGGCCGGTGTTTAACTTCCGCAAAGATCTTACCGATGTATTCCCCAATAATACTTATGCCAATCAATTGAATACCTCCTAAGAACCATAAACTCATCATTAACGAGGTCCAGCCATCAATCACATTTCCTGTAAAAAAACGTACAGTCGCGTAAATTAACATCAATAGACTAATCCCGATGACAAACAACCCGAGCGTCATAATCGCTTTAATTGGCGCTACCGAAAATGATGTAATCCCATCAATGGCAAATGCCATCATCTTTTTAAATGGATACTTTGATTCACCAGCCAGACGGGGCTTACGCCGATAATATAGCTTACTTGTTTTTAACCCAAGTTGCGGTACAATGCCACGCAAAAACAAATTCGTTTCATGATAACGCATTAAAGTCGCTACCGCCCGCTGGCTAAGCAACCGAAAATCTGCATGATCTGGCACTAATTGAACGCCGATATGCCGCATCAAGCGATAGAATGTTTCTGCAGTCCAACGTTTAAAGTGTGAATCACTCGTCCGGTCGTTGCGGACCCCTAAAACCACTTCATTGCCTGCTTTAAAACGAGCGACCATTTCGGGAATTAGATTTGGATCATCTTGTAAATCCGCATCAATCGTCACTACCGCATCCGAAAATTTGCCAGCGACTTTCATACCCGCCATTAACGCATTTTGATGACCAAAGTTGCGACTAAATTTCAAGCCACTGAAAACTTTATTCTGCGCCTCAAACTGGCGAATTAATTGCCACGTTTTGTCCGCACTACCATCATCAACAAAAAGCACCTGGCTATCTTGATTGATTTGTTGCGCTTGAACCAATTGGGTCACAATTTCACCCAACACGGCGGACGACTTTGGTAAAACGGCTTCTTCATTATAGCATGGTACCACAATGGTTAACCGTGGCTGCTTCATCATGGAACTCCCCCTTAAATAAACAAATCTAACTCTGAAATTTTGACATACTAGCTCGTTAGTACCCCAAATACTAACCAACTCAGACACTAGTCTAGTCCTATGCTTAATATTATACCGATATCGTTAACTTAATACGAAGTAAACTGCATTATAATTAACCGGCTAAATAATCGACTTAACTAAACAATCCAAATGGTTGCTTTCTAACACTGACTAAATTATTGTATATTGAAACGCTAATTTAAGCACTGAACGACTTATGACTAGTCCGTTGTCCTCCCCAATCTATTTTTAACAACCTAAACTTATTGAGGTGGTTCAGATGCAAAGAAACGTACAGCGTGCATGGACAGTCCCGCTAACAGCGGGGATGCTTGCGCTAATGATTGTCAGTGCCGTCTTATGGCAACAACAAATTACACCATTTGGTGATCATAATTTATTGATTAGTGATATGGGAACACAGTATCTCTCATTTTTCACGACTTATCGCCATGCATTGCTTAATCATAATTTCCAATTATATTCCTTTTCCCAATCTTTGGGTGGGAGCATGGTCCCCACGATTGCTTACTATTTAATGAGCCCGTTTAATTTGATTATTTTAGCGTTCCCAGCTGCACAATTGCCGACTGGTATCACGATTATTATCATGGTCAAAATCAGTACAATTGCGATAACGACCACGCGTTTTTTACAATCGCACTACCAAACCAATCGACGGTCAGCCGCCTTATTTGGGTTGGCCTTTAGCTTATGCGGTTTCGTGGCCTTGAATTATTTTGACCTGATGTGGCTAGATGCCCTCATTTGGTTGCCTTTAATTCTTAAAGGTCTCGATCATTTACTCGCCACTGGTCATGCCGCCCGTTTTTTTTGGTGGCTATGGATCAGTATTGTCACTGACTTCTACTTGGGATACATGACTTGTCTCTTTGTGGGCTACTATCTCATCTATCAATTAGTCCTAACTAAAAAGATCAGCTTTTGGCAAACTGTTTACCAACGCCGATATCGACTACTACAAGTCTTAATGACCGGGGTACTAAGTGTGGTTAGCGCGTTGTTTTTGTTGATTCCAACTGCACTAGGGATGCTCCAAACTGCGAAGACCGCGCAAACTATCACAAATTTTTTGCCCTTACCCCAATTTGGACTCGAAGTTTTTAGCCAGTTAGGGTTAGGTGCTAATAACTATGCCCAACGCCTAGCACATGCGCCGACCATTTTTTGTACGACTTTCGTCATCTTGTTGGTGATGACTTATTTTGTTCATCCACAAATTACGAAACGCCGGCGTCAAGCGGCTGGCGTTTTATTACTGGCGCTATTGCTAAGTATGCTCATTCAACTATTTAATACCATTTGGCATCTGTTTCAGCAACCAGCTGGTTTTCCATTCCGGAATGCCTTCTTCTTTAGTTTTGTTTTAATTATGTTAGCCTATGAGACTTGGTTAGCTGGCCCCCGGCAAATCACCTGGCGCTGGCAACGGCGACTCCCTAGTCTTTTAACCGTTGGCCTTATCATTGGCTGGTTAACTAATTATGGGCTTAAACACCCTCTTACCAGTTCAACCTTAGCCTTAAGTCTAGGCTATGTGTGGCTTACAACGGCCGCCATCTTTCTTGTCAAACGACAACAAGCACTCTTAATCACAGGCATCGTAATGACTGAGTTAGGCAGCAACCTACTATTAAGTATGCAAACAACTTCATTCGGTAGTCAGGCCATCTATCAAATAGCCTACACGACGGAAGCAAAACAGATGCAAAAAGTCAGTGACCCTGATGGACAACTTTATCGGGTTAATAATACAAATACCCTCATTAATCATGCTTATCGTGAAAAATATAATAATTATAATGATCCATTACTGTTTAACTTTCACGGCATCAATTATTATAGTTCAACTTTAAATGAACAATCTCGCCTAACCTTGCAGAACCTAGGTCTCTATAGTCGCAATGCCCGCCGGATTAATTCGGAAGGGTTAACGCCAGTCAGTGCCATGCTATTGGGCATTAAATACAATGTCTTTCTGCGGCATAACGGGCATGCACAAACCGAACTCAACTCTAATTATCTGGGAATGGGATTTGTTATTCCAGCACAACTCACTCAGGTAACGTTAGCACCTAATCAAGCCCTCGCTAATCAAGAGCAGATTTTACAAAATATTCAGGCTAGCATTTCGCCGTACTACATGGCAACGTCTTTCGAACAAAATGCAGTAACCACGAATGGACATCACTATCAGCATCGGTTGAAAGTAAAGATTAATGCCAGTGGCCCCCTGTATTACAGTGATCCGCACCAAGAGACCCGCTATTCAACATTTAAAGTTAATGGCCGGCCAGTGACACCTAGCGTCAATGCTGATTATCAAAGCTTGTTATGGCAGTTAGGGACTTATCGCCGTGGTCAAACGGTCACCTTACAATTTGAGACCAGTCATCGGCAATTAACGACTAGCCAACAGCTTGCCAGTCTGGATAGCGCCACTTTCAAAGCCGCTTATGACACGCTTAAATCAAGCGCCTTTATTCCGAAGTATCATGCGCGTGGCTTGACTACTACCGTCACTGGACACATTAATAACCACAGTAATAAGCATTGGTTATACGTTGCTATTCCGTATGATACGGCTTGGCAGGCCACGGTTAATGCCCAACCGGTTAATACTAAAAAAATCATCGGTGGCTTAACTGCACTGCCAGTTAAGGCTGGTCAAAATAAGATTCAGTTGCAGTATCATGTCCCGGCATTAAAATTTAGTAGTGTGCTCTCACTACTAGGTTTCATAACCTTTGGTTTTTGGACGGGATATCAACACTACCATACGAAACGACGACAACTTGACCAGCAACGTTTTAAACACTACCATGCACGTAAATAGTGACCATCTTTTTCTAAGAAAATCTTATTTAATGCTTATCTAAAGGCAATAGTTATCCGAGTCAATTTTGGCTAAACTAAGGTTATTCAATGATGAAGGGACCTGACACTAATGCCAAAACAACGACTACATCTGCAACATCAAACGAAAACCAACCTAAAAGTAACCTCACCGGCAGTACACTATACTACTGATTTACCAGCAACTTGGCAATGGCAACTGTTTTCTTAAGCGGGTTGAATAATCGCATAAAATGAACGGCGTGAATCGTAGTGGGCTTACAAACTTCATTTTGCTAAATTATGAAACTTTAACTTAAAGAGCTGCTTTACCGTGCCAGTCAGTGGTTAAACGACAACAAAATAAAAAGGCCGTAACTTTTAAAGCTGCAGCCTTTTTATTTTTGTCTTAATTCAGATTATCGTAGGCACCTACCATCATTTATGACTGGATAAAGCAACTTTGATTGACGCTACTAGGTAAATTCGCTACACTTTGCCTAATATTAAATAAGGTGAGAGGTTAAGCCCATGTCAACCATGCTAGCGCCAAAATTAGCAGTCTTTAAGTCCTTCACGACCGCCATTCCCGACACAATCCATCGAGAACAAGTCATAACTGTCTTAAACTGGGTCGTCACAACATTCCCAGAACTTGCCCCGCGTTATGCTTGGAATCAAACAATGTTTACCCATCATGCCACATTCATCGTCGGCTTCAGTGTTGCCAAGCCACATTTTAATATTGCTTTGGAAAAGATCACCCTCGACCACTTCGCGCCCCAAATTAATGCTAGCGGTGACCGTGTTACGACCATGCTTTGGCAAGTCACTTATGGTCACTCTGTTAACTATTCGCTACTACAACAAGCTATTCAGTACAATCTTGACACCAAACAAACAATTACCACTTTCTGGCGTCCTAAAGCCAACTAATTGTATTAACCATTTAATTAGTTGCTAGTAACAACATCTTAACGAATTAGAGTTTCTCATTTCACCACAATTGACTGGCAATATAATCAGCAACTAGCTTGCCACCCGTCGCCGAAAAATGAATATGGTCGCCACAATCAAATCTTGGCGCTAACTTAGCTAAATCTGCTGGTTCAGCTACATAACTTGCCACGTCAATTGTAGTGTCAAATTGACGTAAATAGTGATTGATTGCTTGTCGCCGTGTCTCTTTTTCGGCTGTCCAACCAGCTTGACTATCAATAACGCTGGTTTTAAATGGTGTCACCGTTAGCCGAATAAGCTTAGTCTGAGTTTTTGCTGCTAATTGTTCAACCTGCAATAAACCTGCAATCATTTCAGTGGCAGTTGGGAGTTCTGATACCGGTGACCCAGTCCCCGGATGTAACAAATCATTCAGTCCCGCCATAAAAATCAATTGATCCACTGGCTGTTCAACTAATAATTGCGCTAAGCGGTCTAACCCAGCCGCACCAAAACTAGGACTCCACACTGAAGTAGAGTGTCCTGGCCATAATAGTCGATTGCCAGAAATTCCACCATTAATCACACCCCACTGGTCTGGAAACCGAGTTGTAAAAATTTGCGTCAGCGCCGCTGAATAATAGCCTTGATTGGTTAATGAATCACCAAAAAACAAGAGTTGCTGGGCGGGTTGTCTGCGGTCAATCTCAATCGCATCAACGCCAAAGAACCGTTGCGTCGCTGCCGATGTCAGCCTAATCCGTGATTGATCCAAAGTTTGCATTAATGTCTGTGGGCTAGTTGTGGGTGAGACCGTGACTATCTTTAACCAATCTCCCGCCTGCACTGTCAGCGTTAGCCAATCCGTCCAGCAGCGCTGATGAGCTGGTACAGAAAAATTGGCCTGACCATTAACCCGCCCCAGCAAGGTCTCGGTCCGATCATTCAAACTGATTTCCAATTGTGAGATAACTAGAGCCGTAGCCCCAAAATCATTGGCAATTTCTAGCCTTAGCCGGTGAGTCCCTAACGATTGTTTAATCTGAACGACTTGCTTATGCGCCTGATTAATCGCCTTAATATTAGGAAAATTTGCTACCATTTGCCGCCAAGCGGTGACTTTAACCATCTATATCCCCAACCTCTCCTCATGATAAACTCAGTTTAATCACCCCGCGCTTAGGATGCAACTATTTGAAAGTTTACTGGTCATAAATTAACCGTAGTTTACATAATTTTAATTTATTGTAGTTAAATTGGCAACAAAAAAACCATCCCAACCTAACTTTGATTAGTTATGGGATGGCCTAAAAATCATTTAGTTGCGATTATCGCATAGCTGCAACGTTTTTAACTAGAAATCAGTACTTTCATTACCAGCATTTAAGGCCGCTAATGCTGCTTTTAACGTCTCCCCATGGGCAATTACCGTCCCAGTCGCATGCCCTGGCTCACCTGTAATTTCTGCTTCATCATATATTTGTAACTGATTGTAAGGAAATGTGTTGGCTTGCACAAAAACCGTTTTAAGATGCGTTATATCTGGATAATCGTACATCACATCGGCTAACGGCTCACCTAACTTAACGTGTAATAACAAGCGTGGTACACTCGAGCCGCTGGCCTTACTAATCAAGGCAATGGTCGCTAGACTCATTGGTTCTACCGTCGCCAAGCGCAACGCTTCATCAATAATCGTTAACCGGACAGTATATAACCCGGGCACCCCAAAAGTCAGTACCCGCCGTTTAATTTCATCACGTAAGGCATCAATCGCCTGATTTTCAGCCTTATCTTGAATTGGAAAAACCGAGATGGCACCATGCACATTGGTCCGTAGATTATTGCCTGCAATAATCTCACTAATGCCAAAAATCATGACTGATTCACCATCCGTAATCACTTCAACGGCAGGAGAATCATTAGTCTTAATCTGTTCACGTGGTAAGCTATTATTAATTTGAATCACGTGATAACCAAGCTGGGTTAATTGTTGCCCCAACCGATAATCATGATACGTGGTAAAAATGACACTTGGTTTTTCAATCGCTAACACATTCAATATATCTGAAACCTGTTTCGGTTCAATATACCGTTTCGTCGCTAATTGCGGCGTCATCGCCACACTATTAGGATTCGCATTAATTAGAATTGGCCGATAATCGGCCTTCTTTAAATAGAACAATAGTTGCGAAATCAGATAGTCATTGGCATGATTCGTCCCAATACGATTCGCACCGGAACCAATCACCAGCGCACTACGTTCAGCAATGGGCTGACTTTCATTATCGAACTCATATGTTGAATAATACGTATTGGTCTGTTCAGTAAACTCGCCAGCGGTTGGTTCAACTTCTTTAAACGTCGGCTGAATTTCATTCTCGATGGCAAAGTGACTGACCTTACTAGGTTCAACATTCCAGGCAGCTGCAGCATCTTCATCCGTGAAGCCGAAATACTTGGCACGCCCCAGCGCATGTACATCTAACGGATGCGCTCGTAAAGCTTCTTCAATTTCGATGATATGACGTAATTTATAAAAGTAAAACGCATCTATCTTCGTCAATTCAGCTAATTCGTCAATTTGATACCCTCGATTGAGAGCTTCCAATAAAACTAACATGCGTCCGGCTTGCGGATGAATCAAACGCTGAATTAATTCACCTTCAGAATAATTCTGTGGTCGGTTGGCGATGACGTGATAACGTGACTCATCGGTCGAACGTAACCCTTTTAATAGCGCTTCTTCCGTGGAACGGCCAATCCCAATCACTGACCCCGTCGACTCCATAACCGTATCTAATTGGTGACTGACCTTTTTTAACACGTTAAACGGCCAGACTGGAATCCGGCAAACAATGTGATCGAGAACCGGTTCAATTAAAGCAGTCTGCTTCCGATAATTAGCCGGTAATTTAACTTCTGCCAAACTAACCCCCACCATTAAACTCGCAGCAATCATCGCAATCGGATAACCGGTTGCCCGCGCAGCTAACGCCATGGTGCGATCAAAATAAGGGGTCACTTTAATCACATAATAGTGTTGGGTCGTCGGATCTAACGCAAACTGAATATGACAAGCACCAACTAAATGTAACGCCCGCATAATTTTTAACGTTGCTGATCGAAATTGCTGATACTCCTGATCGGTAATCGTTTGGGTCGGGACAAAAATAATGGAATCAGCGGAATGAATCCCAACCGGATCAAAATTTTCCATACCACTGACTAGTAACGCAGTATCTTTCACATCGCGCATGCCAACAAATTCAAGTTCTTTATAGCCCACGATACTTTGTTCCACAATACATTGCTTAACCGCCGAGAGTTTAAACCCATGTGATAATGCTACTGCTAAATCATCTTCATCCTCACACAATTGCCGACTAGTTTCGATGCGGGGCGCAACCGCTTTTACAATCACTGGGAACCCCACAGCTTTAACCACTTGGTCAGCCTCGACTTGACTTGCCACAACCTGTGACGCAATCACCGGTTGACCTAAGGCTCGTAACCGATTGCTCATTAGCGCTGGATTAACCACCATATCAATGGTTTCAGTATCCCACTGTAATAATCGAACTTGATTATTTTTTAAAACATTATTACGAATCAACCCTTGCACTAAATTGACGCCTTGAATGCCGCCTAACGATGCAATAAGGCCGGTTGGTTGCTCAGCTTCAATAATCTTAGTTAAGGCCGCAACTGTTAATGGTTCCAGATAAACTTTGTCCGCAAAGTTATTTTCCGCAGCCACTGAAAATGGATTGTTATCGACTAGAATAACCGCAATCCCCAGTTTATGAATGGCTTGTCCAATTTGAGTAACCGCCGCATCATGCTGGCCCTCACGACCGATGTCATTATGGCCGGCGCCGATAATTAAAACCTTTTGTAATGTTTGACTGTCTATATTCACCAGACCGGCCCCCTTGCTTGCTGCATTGATTCGACAAATTCATCAAAGATATCACGCGCATCAGTTGGACCTGGCGCACCATCCGGAAAGAACTGTACCGAAAATGCTGGGAAGTCACGATAACGTAACCCTTGAATCGTCCCATCAATCAAATCCACAAACGTCGTAATTAATTTGTCACGATCCACAGTTTCTGGATTAACTGTAAAACCTTGACCTTGCGATGCATAAATAATTTGATTCGTAATCACTTCGCGAATCGGATGGTTGGCACCGTGATGTTCTGGTGAAAGCTTCATAATTTTAGCGCCGTTAGCCATCGCAAATAATTCATGACCTAAGCCAATAGCAAATAACGGCACCCGGGTCTGGACATTCTTAATCATCGTTAAGACACTATCTGGTAAGTCTTGCGGTTTCCCTGGGCCGGTCGATAAAATGACCCCATCGGGATCTAAATTAATGATTTCCTCCATCGTAGCCGTATACGGTAAAACGGTGACATTGCAAGCACGCTTGCTTAACTCCCGTAAAATACCATGTTTCAACCCGAAATCAACGACCACCACATTTAGCCCGGTTCCGGGATTAGGAAATGGCTTTGGGGTCGCGACAGCAGCAACTTGCTGATTAGTTAAAACGGTGGCGCCCAATTGATCAAAGGCATGAGCATCCGCAACATCCACAATACTGGCTTTCATAGGGCCACTCGCGCGCAATTGCTTGGCAAGATGCCGTGTGTCAATATGACTAATTCCTGGAATGTTTTGCTGCTTTAAATACTGATCAAGTGACCAGCGGCGCTGACGATTGGTTGAAATGCTTGCTACATCACGCACCACCACGCCTTTAACCGTGGGCAAAATCGATTCATAACTATCGTGATTAATCCCATAGCTCCCAATCGTTGGCTGGGTAAAGGCAATAATTTGATTATGATAAATTTGATTTGTAATAATTTCTTGATAGCCCGTCATGCTAGTGTTTAGCACAATTTCACCGGTAGAAACCGCTGGTGATCCAAAACCCTCACCAAGATAGGCACTGCCGTCTTCAAGAATCAAATAGCGGTCTGCCATGTCGATCCCTTCTCATCCTTTAATATGAAACTTAATTAATTATTTCAATACCATCATGACCATCAACTTCGGTCACTGAAACTTTGATGCGTTCTTGGCGCGCAGTCGGAATATTCTTGCCAATGAAATCAGCTCGAATCGGTAATTCCCGATGACCACGGTCAACCAATACAGCCAGCGAAATACTTAACGGCCGGCCACCGCCCATTAGGGCATCTAAGGCAGCCCGAATCGTTCGACCAGTAAATAAAACATCATCAATTAAAATGACTTTTTTACCACTCACATCAAAATCCAATTGATAGTCGGTTGGCGCTGCCGTAATCACCATTGGCTGGTCATCACGAAAAGCAGTAATATCCAACTCACCCACTAAAATCGTCACACTTTCAAGCTGACGTAGTCGATCTGCAATCCGTTGTGCAATGTATACGCCACGGGTTTTAATGCCCACTAACGCCACATTTTTAATGCCTTTATTTTGTTCAATAATTTCATACGTAATTCGCGTCAAAGCTCGTTTCATTGCCATAGAATCCACTACTTCTTTTTGCATGATGGCCTCCTAATTTAAAATAAAGACGGTCGGACATTAAACTTGTCACGACCGTCAAAGGTAATGGTTCCCGTTTGCCTTTCAGTCTCACTGGACCGGATTAAAGGACTATCTTTACTGTTAGATTAATGAGTTGCATCCGTTTTGTCAAGCTTCGCCAAAGTCGCCGTAAAGATGGCTGGTAACGGCGCTTCAAATTGCATCAATTGGCCCGTTACGGGGTGCTCAAACCCTAACGTCCGGGCATGCAAAAATTGGCCATGCCCAGTAATTGTTTTTTTCGGGCCGTATAACGGGTCACCAACAATGGGATGACCGATAGATTGTAAATGCACCCGAATTTGATGGGTCCGCCCGGTCTCTAGTCGACAAGCAATTAACGTGTAGTGTTGATAACGTTTTAATACCTCAAAATGGGTCACTGCCTGCCGACCATCCTTGACAATTGCTTGTTTTTTTCGATCCTTGGGTGACCGACCAAGTGGTGCATCAATCGTCCCAGTGGTTTCTTTAATAACACCATGCACTAACGCCCAGTATTCTCGCAAATTTTTTTTAGCCTTTAACTGAGCCGCCAATGCATGGTGGGCTCGATCGTTTTTAGCGACCATTAGCAACCCTGAAGTGTCCTTATCAATACGATGAACAATCCCTGGCCGAAATTCGCCATTAATCGTGGACAACGGGCTATGATAAAGCAAGGCATTCACCAGTGTTTGATCTGGATGTCCTGGTGCCGGATGCACTACCATCCCTTGCGGCTTATTGACCACAATCACATCATCATCTTCATAGACAATGTCTAACGGGATATTCTCTGGAATCAATTCAGTCGTCTGCACGGTTTGGGCCGCTACCACAATCTGGTCACCAGCTTGAACCTGATACTTACTCGGCTGCTGCTGACCATTAACGGTCACTTGCGCCGTCTTAATTAGTTTGTCAATTTGTGAACGTGACCAAATTGCTTGTAATCCCGCCAAGACCTTGTCCAACCGACCCGTTTCGTGACTAACCTTAAATTGTTGTTCTGTCGTTGCCCCTGCCAAATTCTTAACTCCTTTTAGTGCTATTTATCGAACGTATCATCTCGCAAAACGGCAATCAAAATGAGAATAACGCCAACGGTCAAACATGAATCCGCAAAATTAAAGATTGGAAAATTAATGAAATCTAATTGAAACATGTCAACTACGTAACCGATACGGACTCGATCAATAAAATTACCTAAAGTCCCCGCAATCATTAATGCAATTCCAAATTCATAAAGTCGATGTTCCCGTAAGCGCCATAATAAATAGACCATGACGCCTAACGCGACGATGGAAATCAAGTAGAAAAAGCCCATTTTGCCTTGCAGTATGCTCCAAGCTGCACCACTATTATGTAAATTAGTTAATGAAAATAAGCCAGGTACCACCGTTTTAGTCGCACCCAAAGCAATTTGACGTACCACTGCTGATTTTATAATTTGGTCAATGATGACCAAGATAAACATTAGACCCCAATAAATCCACATTTTTCACGCCTCACAATCCGCTAAACTTGTTTAATTATACCAGACAATCACAAGTTAGTAAGTGGTCTTCCACCGTAAATTTCATTTTCCATAACAAGTCAAAAAAAGCGCTTGGGCTTGGCCCAAACACTTCTTAACGTCTAAAACAATCCTGAAATCTGACCGTCTTCAGTAATATCCATATCTAATGCTGCCGGATGCTTCGGTAATCCAGGCATGGTTAACACATTGCCAGTTAAGGCCACAATGAAGCCGGCGCCTAACTTAGGCACGAATTCGCGTACCGTAATCGTAAACCCGGTTGGGGCCCCCAACAACTTCGGATTATCACTCAATGAGTATTGCGTTTTAGCCATACAAATTGGTAATTTATCCCAACCATACTTGGCAAAATCACGTAGTTGTCGTTTCGCTTTACCACTATATTCGACGTTGGCACCACCATAAATCTTGGTCACAACTGCCATAACTTTAGCTTCAACGGAGTCATTGTTATCATATAACGGTTTGAAAGTGCTTGGTTGATCTGCCAACTTAACGACCGCCGTTGCTAAATCAGTAGCGCCGGCACCACCTTGTCCCCAGACATCGGCCAAGACTGCGTCAACCCCTAGTGCTGAACAGTAGTCCTGAACCGCTTGAATTTCAGCTGCCGTATCTGCCGTAAACTCATTAATTGCAACAACGACTGGAATACCATATTGCTGCATCGCTTGAATATGATGGCCTAAATTAGCTGCCCCTTGCTTCAACGCAACCACATTTTCGGTAGCTAAATCAGCCAAAGCGACGCCACCGTGTAATTTCAACGCTCGAATCGTTGCAACAATCACCACGGCATCCGGCGCTTGACCAACCGCCGGCACATTAATGTCCATGAACTTTTCGCCGCCCAAGTCGGCACCGAAACCAGCTTCAGTGACCGTGTAATCGGCCAAATTCAAGCCAGCTTGAGTTGCTAAAACGCTGTTACAGCCGTGGGCAATGTTAGCAAAGGGCCCACCATGGACCATCGCCGGTGTATGCGCCAATGTTTGGACCAGATTAGGCCGTAACGCTTCTTTTAAGAGCAGCGTAATTGCACCGCCCACCTTTAAATCAGCCACAGTTACTGGTTGCCGGTCATGCGTATAGCCAATCACAATCTGATTAATTCGCCGTTTTAAATCTGCGATGTTTTTTGAAAGACATAAAATTGCCATCAACTCGCTGGCAACCGTAATATCAAAGCCATCTTCACGTGGGACCCCTGATGTGGGACCGCCTAATCCAATCACAATCCGGCGTAATGCCCGATCATTAATATCTAATGTGCGCTTCCATTGAATACGACGTTGATCCAATCCCAAGGTATTTCCTTGTTGAATATGATTATCAATTAAAGCGGCTAACGTATTATTAGCAGCGGTCAAGGCATGCATATCCCCGGTAAAATGAAGATTAATATCTTCCATCGGAATAACTTGCGAATAACCACCGCCAGTTGCGCCACCTTTCATGCCCATGACTGGACCTAAGGATGGTTCCCGTAGCGCAATCATGGTTGACTTACCCAACTTTGTTAGTGCATCGCCAAGCCCAATGGTAACAGTGGACTTACCTTCACCGGCAGGCGTTGGATTAATCGACGTTACCAAAATTAATTTTCGTTGTGTCGCCTTTTTAGGCAATGGCAACTTCAACTTAGCTTTCGCACTCCCATACTGGTCAATCTCATCGCTGGTTAGACCAGCTTTGGCCGCAATGGTCGTAATCGGTTCGGGTGTTACTTGTTGTGCAATATCGATGTCTTTCATTCAAAATCCGCCCCTTTTGTCATATTACAAGTTTAGTATAACCGTTTTCAGACTAAAAAACGACAAAACACGGAACAATTATTTTATCATCACGTTTAAAGTTCGGTTATTTATTGACTTAAATTAAATCAAGTAACGCCCGACAACTCTTTTTAGGCATTAAAAATCGATAGGCATTCCCATCAATTTTAACTTCGATTCCGCCGCGAACTTTAGTCACTGATTCAAGTTGGTCGCGCGGAATAACGAGCCAAGACCGATTTAAGACCGTACTAAAAATCATTAAATTACGATCAATTGAAACGCGTCGTAGGCCAACTTGAACGGCACACGCCGCAATAAAGATGACCCCTAATAAGACAAATGGCCATTTAAACTTTAATGTTTCTAACCACCAAATAATCGTGCCCATTAGAATGATCAGCGTCCATGACCAAACAATTAAGCTGGAAGATAGATTTGGTTGGTATTTAAAGGTATGCTTAGAATTATTCAAAATATTAAAATCCTTTCAAAATGGAGTGCTTAAACATGCAATTATATACGGATGCTGCCACTACCCCGGCCAATCACCAAAGCGCCGCCGGAATTTTATTGGTTGAGGCTGGTAAACAACATCAATTCAAGCAAGTCTTACCACCTAGTGATAATCACACCGCCGAATTTTTAGCTGCCATCGCTGGTTTTAAACTGATTTTAGACACCTATGGACCCAATCAAGCGGTCTTCTTTTTTACCGACAGTCAAGTGGTCGCTGAAAGCGTCAGTAAAGCTTATAGCAAAAGCTTCTCAGTTGAGCTAAAAACCTTACTACACTTACAAGATCAATGCCAAGTCGTCATTACTCGTTGGATTCCCGAAAGTGAAAATCATGGTGCACATCAATTGGCCCAGCAAGGCCTACACTTAAAGGCTTAATCATCAACTTCCAAATAAGTCTCAATCGGTAACTGATATTGATCCCAATCATGACGGCCAGTCTGCACATAATCTGCCAATAGCTTGCCAATCATTGGGCCCGTCGTTAATCCAGAAGAACCCAAACCACTCGCTACTAGAATATGTGGATTGTCTGGCAACGGTCCAAAGAATGGGGCAAAATCGCGGGTATACGCGCGGGTACCAACCTTAACCTGGCTGATTTGATCGTGCGTTAAATTGGCATCTAACTTGACAGCGCTCGCAAATAAATCAGCTTCAACCAACGATGACGCTTGAATGTCGTAACCCATATCATTTTCATGGGTTGCGCCAACGACTAACTTGCTACGTGTAAATGGAATAAAATCGCGTTCACCTTCTGGCATTAAAACTGGGACTTCATCCCCCCAAGTTTCTGGCAATTGTAACTCAATTAATTGCCCCTTTTGCGGACGCACATCGGCGACAATTTGCATTGGTAACAATAGTGGCTTCAACCAGGCACCCACTGCTAAAATCAACGTATCATAAGCTTGTTGCCCATGGGGCGTTAATAGTTGGCCTTGATCGCCTAAGGTAACTTTGCCCTTATGCCGAATTAAATTACGCTTTTCAGCATATTTCAATAAATTATGGGCAAACTTATCACCATCAACGCGCGCTCCACCACTCACAAAGACGCCAGGTTGTGGCTGCGTCAATAACGGAATTTTGGCTTGCACTTCTTCAGCGGTCAATTGCGTAATCGTCCCCATCTGCGGTGCATCCTGATGCCGCTTGACTGCTAACTCATATAAGGCTTGTAAATCGGCTGCATCATGCCGCGTGACAATCGTCCCGGACTGTTGATAGACAGAATACCCCATCTGGGTTGCTTCAACAATTTCTGGATAAAGGGCAGCCCCGGCTTTAGCAAGGTTATACCAACGTTGATTGCGGCGCTTTGACAACCATGGTGAAATAATCCCCGCCGAATTCTTAGTGGCCTGTCCAATTCCATCATCATAAATAGTGACGCTTAGATTAGGATCTGCACTTAAATAATACGCCGTAACAGCTCCCACAATTCCACTACCAATAATCGTTACCTGTTTTCGCATTTTGACTACCTCCACACCCATGTTAGTTTCTATTTTAGCATACCCTTGCTAGCGTGCTTTAGCGAATAAAATTGGTTTGAGATTTTCTTAACCAAAAAATGATCTTGCCATCATCATGACAAGACCATTTTAAATTAACTTAATTAAGTTAGTGATTTGTTTCTTGGACTGCAGCGGTAATATAGCCACCTGTAGTTAATTTAATCCGATATAACTTACCGTATTGAACAACTGTCCCGGATACTTTAGCCCCTTTAGCAAGGGTCCGCCCAGATTTAGTAGAAAGTGCCGCATTGCTATAAACATTGGCATTATACTTCAAAGTGAACGTCCCGCTTTGACCAAGACCCCAATAACCGCCAACGTCTTGTGAAAGGACCCATTGGTTTAGTCCGGCCAAGTACAACAATTGTTTGGAATCACTCTTGGTTACTGATTTAACCGCGGTAATTTTATACATCTTTTGCTTAGCTGAACTTGGAACTTTACTGCGATCATAATACATGCTAGCTTTCGAATAAACGTAAGCGTATTGTCCAGCTTTATAGCTACTATAGGCATAAACCTTTGGTGCTGGGGTGAAGTTAGTTTCTTGCACTGCGGCAGTAATGTAACCACCACCATCTAACTTAACCCGGTACAACTTACCATATTTAACAACAGTTCCGGTTACCTTGGCACCTTTGGCAAGAGTCCGGCCTGACTTAGTCGAAAGCGCCGCGTTACTATAAACATTGGCATTGTAGTTTAAGGTAAAGGTGCCCTTTTGACCTTGACCCCAATAACCACCGACATCTTGTGAAAGGACCCATTGATTCAACCCTGACAAGTAGACGAGTTGTTTGGAATTACTCTTGGTCACTGACTTAACTGCGGTAATTTTGTACATCTTTTGTTTGGCTGAACTTGGAACTTTGCTACGATCATAATACATGCTAGCCTTTGAATAGACATAAGCATATTGACCCGTCTTGTAACTACTGTAGGCATAGGTCTTTTTGGCAGTACTAGTATTCAACCACCAACTCAATGGATGATAATTGGATACTGACGCACTATCAAACAAATTATTATCAACATATTGATTTAACGCTGATAAATAGTAATTGCTTGAATACTGCCATAATGAGAACGAAACCGTTGGTCGATATGAATAGTTCGCAATCCACTGGGCATCAAAACTTTGACGCGCGGTATTGGCATAGGTGGTCGCAAATGATTGGTAAGAATAGAAAATTAACTTTTTACTCGTTAACTTACGCATTTCAGTATACCAAGCCTTTACTGCCGCATTCGCAGTTGAACTATTCATTGACGTTGTTTCAAAATCCAATACGTAAAACTTCGTATTTTTATTTGAACGTGCATAAAAGTTCTTTGCATCGGTTACCGCACTGCTTGTACTCGTAAACGTCGAATAATCATATGACCCAAATGGCACACCGTATTTAACATACAAGTTTTCATTACTCTTATGATAAATATCTTCATAACCAGACCCATACTGAACCCGGTTAATAACAAAGCTGGTTTGTGACTTTAAACTGCTAACCTGCGTGCTAGTCAACTGGCCTTGCCATTCAGAGATGTCTGGTACAGCCGCTGACGCTTTCGTTGACACGCCGATAGCTAACAAAAAGCTCAATCCCATGAGGAGTAAACCCCATTCTTTTCTTACTTTCAAACTAAATTCACCTTTCCAACTAAAAAATATGTAAATAACAATTACTTTGTTAATAATACTAATAAAATATTGAAATTTAGCAACAAACATGTATCAATGATTTTACAAAATGTTTACAAATAAATTGTGATTGTTCACATTCATAAAAAGTCTTTTTACATAAATGTTTATACTTAATAATACACAAAATTTATTAATCATTCAATGCGAAAACTGCTATCCGCAGTTACAAATTGATTACAAGCACCATTTCACTTACAAAAAAAGAGTCAATTACCAACTAGGCAATTGACTCTTTAGCATTATTAAACTATTTATTTATTCAAAAACCTTAAATCGATCAGCATCCGCCATAAATTCTTTATCCCCGGCACCAGCTTCGATTGAGCCAAATGGCATTTCAGCCCGTAATTTCCAGTTAGCTGGAATATCATAAGCTTTAGCAACACCGTCGTCGATTAGTGGATTGTAATGTTGAAGATTAGCGCCAATCCCATTTTCAGCTAACGCCGTCCACACACTATATTGAGCATTACCTTGACCCTGTTCTGACCAATCAGCAAAGTTAGCCGCGTATAATGGAAAATCAGCTTCATTTTGTTTAACAATATCAGTATCTGTAAAGTACAAGATGGTACCATAAGCCGCTTTAAAGCCATTTAATTTTTCGACTGTCTTTTGGTACGCTGCTTCAGAAGGCACTTCTGATTTCAACCGATCAGCAGTCATGTCCCAAAGTTGATCATGATATTGATTGAATAGAATCACAGCCCGAACAGTTTGGTTGTTGAAAGCTGAAGGTGCATTTTTAATCGCAGTTTCAATGAATTTAGCCAAGTCGGCATTAGCCTGCGTTAAATTCTTACCTAGGGCATAAATTGAGCGACGTTTACTTTGTAGATTAATGAATTGATTTTCCATGAATGATCGACTTCCTTACTTGTTTGATAATTTTAGTATATCACTTACTTTTAGTTAGTAAAGCGTTTTATTCTATTTTTTTGCATTATCCTCTTTAACGGATTAATAATTGGCATTGTACCAAACCGATATTTCGATTTAATCACTGCCAGTCATGCCTGCCCACCATCACTAAAATTATCATTATTATATTATTGCTAGTATTGACTGGTTTCGATGAATATTGATTTTTGTTAATAACAACTAGTTTAATTTCGCCACCCATTAGTCAATAAAAAGTTCCGATTCTCATTTAGTGTTCGTTAAAACGGCGCCGTAATTTCACTTCCATCATGCTAATTACAATTAAAGTTAGTAATCCTAACCAACGCCAACTTATCCTAGCTTCATTAGTTTTAGGCAAAATAGTTTGATTAGTAGATTTAATCGGTTGTGCAGGTTTTGGTGCTTGATTAACTTTCACCTTCGAATACGGCATTGCTGAAAGCGTTGACGATCGATTACCTATCAGGTGTGAAACTTGCCGACGCGATGTCGTCAATTGTTGCAAATTCAATCGATTGCCTAATCTCAAACGGCTAATGATATCGACAGTATTCATAATCTGCAGTTTGCCTTTAGCTATAACATTGGGATGAACCCGTGCTAGCACGACTACAGGTTTGACCATATTCCCTTTAACTCTAGGGAGCGTAGCTAGGACATTGGTCCCCACTTGATCATTAACTTTTTTTACAGCTTGTTGGCCTAAACTACTTGTAACTTTCACACCACCGGTGACCTGTATACTCGTATAGGAAATTGTTTCACTGGTCGTGATTGTCCCATTCGTATTCACCATAGCCGTTACACTAGTTTTGTTAGCTGTATAGCCGATTAAATTTGGCACTGCAATTTGGATAACAGCCCCCACTCGTCCGCTAGCAGTTACATATTGGTTACCTTGATTACTCCTAATAAGAACATCACCAGTCACATAATTACCGGTATAAACAATGACTTGTTTCGTCGTAATCGTGTCATTGGGATTCACGATCGCCGTGATATTGGTTTTATCTGCGGTATAATCGGCCACAGCTGGGACGCTTACTAGTACAGTGCCCCCAACCTGGCCAGTCACTGCTGGAACAAGTTGATTGCCTAAATTACTATTAATTATGACATCACTAGTGACTTGATTACCCGTATAGACAACTGCTTCATCAGTCGTAATCGTGCCATTGGCGTTCACCACGGCTGTCACACTAGTTTTGTTAGCGGTATAGCCAAACACTACTGGAACATTTATGGACACAGTACGACCAACTTGACCGCTCACTGCTTGAATAAGTCGATGACCTAAGTTACTGCTAATTGTAACATCATTAATAACCCGATTACCCGTATAGACAATTGTTTCATCAGTTGTCATTGTGCCATTGGGGTTCACGGTTACCATTACCTTGTTTTTATCAGCAGCATAACCGGCCACATCAGGTACTATTACTAATACCGTGCTACCAACCTGTCCGCTTACCGCCGTAACAACTCGATGACCTAAATTACTGTCAATCGTCACATCACCGGTAACTGGATCACCCGTATATACAATTGTCTCGTCAGTTGTAATTGTGCCATCTGCATGCACTACAGCCACCACACTAGTTTTATCAACGGTATAGCCGGCCACAGCTGGAACGCTTACTAGTACGGTACCACCAACTTGTCCGTTTACTGATTGAACAAACTGATCACCCAAATTACTACTAATTGTGACATCACCAGTGACCTGATTACCCATATAGACAACTGCTTCATCAGTTGTTATTGTTCCGTTAGCGTTCACCATGGCAACAACGCTAGTCTTATCCGCGGTGTAACCTGCCATTATTGGTACGACAACCTCGATTGCAGTACCAACTTGACCACTTACCGATTGAACAAGTTGATTGCCTAAATTACTGCTAATCGTGACATCATTAGTCACTTGATTGCCTGTATAGACAATCACTTCATCAATTGTAATCGTCCCATCTGGGTTCACCACTGCTGTTACACTAGTTTTATCCGCCGTATAGCCAGTCACTACTGGAATAGTTACCGATACAGTACTACCAACTTGACCACTTACTGATCGAACAAGCTGATTGCCTAAATTACTGCTAATCGTGACATCATTAGTCACTTGATTGCCTGTATAGACAATCACTTCATCAGTTGTAATCGTCCCATCTGGGTTCACCATGGCAGCAACGCTTGTTTTATCCGCCGTATAGCCAGTCACTACTGGAATAGTTACCGATACAGTACTACCAACTTGACCACTTACTGATCGAACAAGCTGATTGCCTAAATTACTGCTAATCGTGACATCATTAGTCACTTGATTGCCTGTATAGACAATTACTTCATCAGTTGTAATCGTCCCATCTGGATTCACCATGGCAGCAACGCTTGTTTTATCCGCCGTATAGCCGGTCTCCACCGGAATAGTTACCGATACAGTACTACCAACTTGGCCACTTACTGATTGAACAAGCTGATTGCCTAAATTACTGCTAATCATGACATCACCAGTGACCTGATTACCTGTATAGACGATTACCTCATCAGTCGTAATCGTCCCATCTGAATTCACCACTGCTGTTATACTAGTTTTATCCGCCGTATAGCCAGTCACTACTGGAATAGTTACCGATACAGTACTACCAACTTGGCCACTTACTGATCGAACAAGCTGATTGCCTAAATTACTGCTAATCATGACGTCACTAGTCACTTGATTGCCTGTATAGACAATTACTTCATCAGTTATAATCGTCCCATCTGGGTTCACCATGGCAGCAACGCTTATTTTATCCGCCGTATAGCCGGTCTCCACCGGCACTGTAATTTGGATAGTGCGACCAATTTCACCCGTTGCGTTAACCGATTGAACCCCTAGATTACTCGGAATGTCGACCACCGCTGTAACCATCTCTGGTGACAAATTTAACGTCAAAGTATTAACACCGTATTGACCAGCTCCCGTCGACGTTAACGTAACAGCTAAACTGGCATCACTAGCCTTAGTTAGTGCCGCTACCGTGATTGGCAAGGTTAACGTATCCGTGGCTTCATCATATGCTAAAGATTGACCGTCCATCGTCAAGGTTAAACCGGCTAAATCTAAATTATTCAAACCAAGCTTAGCAATCAGTGCAGCTTTAATCCCCACCGCTGTCGTTGCCGTTGCGGCTACCGTAACCGTCAAAGTAGTCTGTTCAGCAAATGCTGCCGTTAAAATTTGGTTAACTGCGGCGGTAGCGTTTAATTGCTGCAGGTCATTATTCGCAAAAGCTCGTTCGGAAACATTATTTAACCCTCGACCTAATTGGAGGGTTGTTAAGTGATTGTTTTCAAACGCTGACTGACCAATATCAGTCACACTATCAGCTAAGCTTAGCTGCGTCAGCTGGTTGTTCGCAAAGGATTCAGTACCAATCGTCTTAACTGCGGTCCCACCGGTCAATGCTGCCAAATAATTGGTGGTAAACGCCTGGTCGCCAATATACAATAGCGTACTTGGTAAATTCAATGTCCCACTGATATTATCATTCGCAAAGGCCGACGTCCCAATTGATGTCACCCCGGCACCTAAAGTTAAAGCAGTGACACCACTAGCTTCAAACGCCTGATTACCAATGTAAGTAATACCAGCTGGAATCACCAACACGTTTAACTTGTTATGACTAAAAACCGCATCATTAATCGTCGTTAGCCCGCCAAAACTAATGCTCGTAATCTGATTCGTTTCAAATGCACCCGTTTCCACCGTCACTAGTGAAGTCGGCAACGCCAACGCACCAGTAAGCTTATTGTCAGCGAATGCCAATGTGCCAACCATCGTTAAAACCTGATTAAAAGTCAGCCCCGTTAGTTGATTGTCATAAAAAGCCCGTTTATTAATCGTGACTAAGGCCACATCTAATATTAAGTTGCCAGTTAATTGGTTATCCTCAAAAGCCGAAACCCCCAGCGTATTAACAGAACGACCTAATGTGAGTTCTGTCAGTTGATTACCATAGAAGGCCCGGTCAGCAACTGTTGTTAAAGCATTATCTAATATGAGTTGACCAGTGAGTTGATTTTCCTCAAAGGCCGACGTTCCGATTGTCGTTACATCAGCTCCCAATACTAATCCAGTCAATATATTATTGTAAAAAGCTTGTTCATCAATCGTCGTTAAGCCATTATTTAAGGTTAAGGTCCCCGTCAACGCATTATTGGCAAACGTTGCTGCCTTAATTTCAGCCAGCTGACTGCCAAAGCTAACCTGTGTCAAATCATTGTTTTCAAACGCCGCATCACCCAAATCAGTTAATCCAGCCGATAAAACTAGCGTGCCACTAAGTTGGTTATTCGCAAATGCTGACGTTCCGATTGATTTCACGCTCGACCCCAAAATGAGCTGCGTGAGGTCATTCTGATAAAAAGATTGATCCCCAATTGTGGTTAGCGTTGCTGGTACAACTAAGGTTCCCGCCAGTTGATTGCCCGCAAAAGCTGAGTCACCAATCGTCTTAATTGCTTGGCCTAACGTTAAAGTTGTCAATTGATTATTTAGAAAAGCTTGATCCCCAATTGAAGTTAGCGTATCCGGCAAACTTAACGTCCCCGTCAACTGATTACCGGCAAAGGCCGCTGTCCCAATTGAACTGACTGCCGCTCCCATCGTTAACCCCGTCAACGCATTATTCAGAAAAGCTTGATTCCCAATTGTCGTTAGTGCCGCTGGTAGCATTAAGGTTCCTGACAATTGATTATTCGCAAAGGCACTCGCTCCAATCACTGTTACCCCAGGAAATGTCACTGTCGTTAATTGATTATTGGCAAAGGCGCTGGCCCCAATTAACCAGGTCTGTGTTGGTAAATCAACCACTTTAATCGCATTATTAGCAAAGGCACTCGCCCCAATTTGGGTCACTGCCGGTAACGTCACCGTCGTAATTTTATTATCAGCAAAGGCATTATCACCAATTGACCAAGCCGAATCTGGCAAACTAACCGCTGTGAGTTGGTTAGCTTGAAATGCATTCGCACCAATTGTCTGAATATTTTTACCAAAAGTCACCGCTGTTAAAGCGCTAACAATTGTTAAATTATCATTTTCGGAACCATCATTATTGAAAGCATTATCAGCAATGCTCGTCACATCATGGCCATTATAAGTATCCGGAATCGTGATAGCTGTTTGGTAACCAGACGCTGGCGTTTGACCACCCGCATTTTGTTTCTGGCGCGCACCTGTGTAACCAGTTACTGTATAAGCTGTGCCGGCTGTATTTAAGCTAAAGTTAAAATCAGATACGTCATCCGCTGTCGCAGTCACTTTTAAAGTTTTGACAGTTGACCGAGCCGTTGTAACTAGCACCGCCTGACTTGCAACCGTTGCTGGTTGCCCATGGGTACTGTTAGGCGTAACTGCGGCTGATGTGGTAGCAACAGCAACCTTACTTTCGGTTGAAGCCACCGTTGCAGTACTCGTTTGTGCCTCAACTGCCACAGGGGCTGTGCTGGTCGACGTTGAAACGGCACTAGCTTTTGTTGGGCTGGTTGCCGAACTAGTCGAAGCAGCGCTAGCGACAGCATTACTGCTAGCACTTGATACAGTTGAACTGGCCTCCTCGGTTGAAGATGCCGTGTTAGCAGTCGTCTGACTATCAGCACTACTTTGATTACGCGTTGCAGTTTGACTTGGCGTTTGTTCAGTTGCTGAAGAAGCACTGGTCGTTGCAGTCTGCACAGTTGTTGTCGTACTAGTCGCTGCATTAGCAATTACCCCATTAGTCAAGCCAATTTCGGCGCCAATCCCTAAGACTGTAATCCCGGTATATAACCACTTTTTCTTTGCTATCAATTGTTTTTTTAGTTGCTCATCGTGCATCTGGCTTAACTTCCCTCAGATAATTATTTGTTAGTAGCTCATTACTAAAAAGGCTAACGCTACTCTGCGTTCATAGGTTCTACTATTTAAACGTTACCACTTAATTTAGTCAGCGTACAGCCACTAATTTATTAAAAGCACTCCCAATTTTTTCATTAAATCAAACGTGTCAGGATGACCTGCTTAAGCCCCCCGGAGCAATATGGACAATCTTAAAAAGAAGCAACCCATTTAGTGGTCTGCTTCCTCAATGGTGTTTTAATAAAATGTACGATAGTTGACGATTCCTTCTCTAAGTACAATTAACCATTAATTTTTATGCAATCTAATTCTAATTAAGCGAAAAAACAGGCTGTGCTATAACTAGCTTCTACACAAACAAATAGGACGAGCAGCCGAATTTTGGTTACTCGTCTTATTTGCTTAAGACCTTGCTTTTTATACGGGACAGCTGCCTACTTAATTACGATCATATGCCCAAACAGCTAACGGGGCACAAACCACAACAATTCCAACGTCAAATAGCAAGACGAGTAACGCCTCAGATGTCCAGCTACCAGTTGCCAAAATCTGGCGGATTGCGGTAATGACATAAGTCACCGGATTCAAGCGCGCAATCACCTGCAGCGGCTTGGTCAGCGAATGTAGCGGTACAAAAGCATTTGACATGAATGACAACACTAACATCGTCATTAACGAAACACTTTGAACGGCCCCCGCACTTTTAGCCAACAAGCCAAGCAATGCAAACAGCCATGACAACGCCCAACCTGAAAAAATAGCTAATAGCCCAATCACCATGACCCAGCCCAACCCCACGGTAGGACGCCAACCCATGACATACCCGGTCGCCAACGACGTCATTGCCGCAATTAGTAAGCGTAAACTATCGGCAAAAAGCTGGCCCGCCAGCGGTGCAATGTGTGCCATTGGCAATGATTTAAATCGATCAAAGACCCCTGAGTCGAGATCTTCTCTGATTTGTGCTCCAGATCCAGACGCTGCTGAGAGCATCGTCTGAATCAAAATCCCGGGCACAATAGTTGGTAAGTATGCTTTGACACCACCCGCAATCGCACCCCCAAATAAATAACCAAACATCAACATAAACATAATCGGTTGTACAATCACATCCATAAATCTATCCGGATTATGAATTGTCTTCAATAAATTTCGATAAGCCATCGTGGCTGTATTCATCAACAAATGACTCCTGTATGTTTGTCGTTCCATCTTGCATCCCACTTTCTTAATTCTTACCAACCGTTAACTTCATAAAGACATCGTCCAGCGATGGTTCCTGAACAACTAATTGGCTGAACGTAATTCCAGCCTGATTAAGCACCGTCAAGATTGGTGCCACCTGCGCCAACTTATTTATCCGCAGGCTGAGTTGTTGCCCATTTTGCTGAATATTACCGGTCACTTGTGCAGCCAATACCTGTACTGCTGGTATCACTTGTCCGGCTTGGTCAATCGTCAGATTTAACTTAAGCCCGCCAACTTGTTGTTTAAGCTCGGCCGGCGTCCCCATGCGCACTAGCTTACCATGATCAATGATTGCCAACTCATCTGCTAATTGATCAGCCTCATCTAGATACTGGGTGGTCAGAATAATAGTTGAACCCTGCTTCACTAATTGGCGAATTGTGGTCCACATCTGGGTGCGAGTCCGCGGATCTAACCCAGTGGTCGGTTCGTCTAAAAAAATGAGGGCCGGTCGCGTAATCAGACTAACTGCCAGATCTAGCCGGCGACGCATGCCACCGGAAAAGTGTTTCAATGCCTGATCTGCAGACTGCGTTAACGAAAATTCAGTCAGTAATTCGTCCGTGCGTTTCTTAGCAGCCAAGCGTGAGAGGCCGTTTAACCGCGAAAAAATCATGAGATTTTCGCGTGCCGAAATGTCTTCATCAACGGCTGCATATTGTCCGGTTAACCCAAACATTGACCGTGCCAATCGCCCTTCTAGACGCGTATCATGGCCAAAAATTTTCACCTGACCGGTGGTTGCTTGAAGTAACGTTGTCATCATCCGTAACGTTGTCGTCTTGCCAGCACCGTTGGGGCCTAGTAGCCCAAAGACCGTCCCTTGACGCACGTTAAACGAAATATCATCCACCACTGTCTTTTGTCCAAATTGCTTGCTCAAATGATTAACTTCAATTGCATTAATAGCTGCCATGCTGATTCCCTCTTAAGTCGTTTTTTAATCAGGTCCCCCTGACTAAATATATAATAAGGCCCCCTGATTAATTTGTCAAGAATTTATCTAACGCCCACACTTAAAGTTATCGTCGGGTATAATGGCTATAGGAGCGTGATTAATATGCCTAATTTAAGTAAACAAAAAAAAGCGACTGGCAAACTGATAGAATTCGGTATGGTACGACACACCGCTGACGAATTAAACCACCGTAGCCATTCAGCTAAAGATGACCACCCATTGCGGTTTCAAGGACAAGGCAAGATTCTACTGGCACTCTCACAAACTGACGGTCTCTCACAAAAGGAACTGGCCACTCGGTTAAATTTAACAGCGCAATCAACCGCTGAATTTGTCAACAAATTGGTCAAAAGAGCACTAGTCACAAAAGAAAAATCAACGACCGATCGCCGTAAAACCATCATTCATCTGACTGCTTTGGGCCGTGAAACCGCTGCTGCAGAAATAGAAAAAGTGCCAGAATTTTTAAACGTGTTGAGTGACACTGAACTAGATCAACTCACAACAATTCTGACAAAAATTAATGACAGTCTTTATAACGAAATTAACACGGCCAATCCCACATTATTTAATAAGTTCCAGCAAACGGTAACTAATCATTTACGCGACTGGTTCCTTTAAATGCCAGCGTAACAATTAAATGACACTGTTTTTTCACAAAATAGCCATAGAACTTAAGAAAATCTCAAGGTTTGATCGAAGTCCCACCTTTCATTTCAATTAGCTTTAAACTTAATTGGTTATACTATAATTCATTTAAAAGGACTTACGTATATGCTAATTATAATTTTTGTGCTTCTAGCCCTTCTGTTAATTTTACTTGGATCACAGCTTGGCTTGAACTGGTTTCATCCGTATTTAGAACCACTTACAGCGCCTGCGAATTTGTCAGCTCGGCTAGCCTTGCCACGACAAGCTCGCCAGACAACGACTAATGCTAGTCCCAAGTTAAAAAGACTGTTTTATTTTAGCCAGATTAGTACTTGGTTAGGCGTCATCTTAATCTTGATCAGCGCCTACCTAGTTGAAGCTAAACTAGATTTATTGGTTTTTCCGACACGACTGGCCTTCATCAGTGCCATCCTAATCGTGCTGGGAACTGCTTTGCTTATGGTCTACCCCTTGGTTTGGCCGACACAAAACTATCATTATTGGGCAACACATCTCACTAAAAAACAGCCCTTTACCTTAGTTGATGGTAAGACCTTCAAACGCTACCGGCGTCATCAATTATGGGCCACCTGGGCTGCAATTGGACTCATCTTAGTGATTTGGATTGGCCGGGTTTGGGCAAGTAGTACGACGCCAAGTGTCGCGCTCGAAGACCTAGCAATGACAGTTATGTTGGCAATTCCAGTAATTGCCTGCATTACTGCCCTAGCGCAATTACCTTACCTGCACCAAAATCGTTACCTGCTCGTTCAACCTGGTAAAATCAGCTGGGGAAAACGTCACTATCAAGCAACTAAAACACTCTTAAAACAGCAACCAGCTTTAAAAAACCGAGTTATTTCCGTCCACGTTATCCGCTTAATCGGTTACGTCTTAGCACTTTGGGCACTAGCTAGTCTGTACTTTAACATCGTGTCACCAACCTTTTCCGTGGACTTAACCGCTGTTTTCCCAGCTGCTATTATGGCGCTCCTCGCCATTTGCCTAATTGTCGGGGTAGGCTTTACTTGGCCACAACGTAATTACGACTATTTACAAACTTTAGATACCACTAAATTACCTTTCAAAATTAGTGACCGTGATACTTTTGATCGATTCCGGTATCATTTACGCACCTTCCATGTCAGCATAACCATTATTTGGTTAGTCGTTTGGATCGTTATTCTAGGGGCTTATTACTATTACACGCTGTTGTTAGGCTACTAAAAGTTAATTCCCACCAAAAAACGCCCAGATTTTTTCTGAGCGTTTTTTATATTACTGTAAAAATCAGACTTAACAGCACACACAGCTCCAACCGGCAACTATTTGAAAGCCCTTAACTTGTTTTTTGCCGTCGTTTCTGGCATGGTTAAGTTATCTAAAACCATATTAAAGTGAGCTTAACAAAATGATTGAAATTTTGAACCGGAAACTTCAAGATATCCCGCTCCTTGAAGTCGTCAATGCCGACGACCAACATCAAGCTTTACCACTAGTCATCTTTTATCACGGCTGGCAATCAAGTAAAGCACTCGTCTTAACCCAGGCTCGCAAACTTGCAGCTAAGCGATTACGCGTCATTTTACCAGATGCCCCAAACCATGGCGCCCGTCAACAGCCGATTAGTCGCTTACCATCATGGACATTTTGGCAAAGTATTCAAGGTAATCTCGCTGAATTTCAATTAATTATTGATTTTTATCAGCAGCAGCACCTCATTTTGGCTGACAAAATTGGCGTCGGTGGCTACTCGATGGGTGGCATGACAACTGGAGCCTTATTAACGCAACACCCTGAAATTAAGGCTGCTAGTATTATCATGGGGACCCCCAACTTAGCTGCCTATGCCCAACTAGTCCGCGATTCAGCAGCCAAGCGCCAAATATATCTCCCAACGGACATGGTGCAATTAACCAGTTGGCTCAACTATTATGACTTAAATCAGCAACCGGAGACCCTTAATCACCGGCCCGTCTTGTTTTGGCATGGCACCGCTGATGAGCGGATTCCATATGCCCAATCCCGTGATTTTTTTGACCGCATCCATCTCGAATCCTATGCCGAACAGGTGGCCTTCATTACCGGCTATCAGGCTAAACACCTGGTTAAAATTCCACTAATGAATAAAATTGCCAACTTCTTTGACTATTATCTCAATACTTAAACTTCCCGCTAATCTTGACGTTTAAACACGTCAGGTTAGCGGGTTTTTAAGCAATAAAATTGTTGACCTAATATCGCACTATCCAGAACACAAGTTCCCCTTTTTGTGATAAAATATAAAACATGTTATTAGAAAGGTTGAGCGTTATGTTCATAGATAAGGAACCCCGGGGCGTCTACTTCTTAATTGATAATAAGTCGTTTTATGCGAGTATTGAGGCCATTCAGCGTGGGCTGAATCCGCTCAAAGTGCCATTAGTCGTTATGAGTGAACAAGCCAATACTAATGGTGGACTCATTCTGGCAACCTCACCGACTGCTAAACAGTTATTTCATTTGAAAGCTAACGTGTCCCGCCAACGTGATCTACCTCGGGATCCACGCTTAATGGTCGTTCCACCGCGGATGAATTTATATATTCAACGCAATTTACAAATTAACCAGATTTTTTCACGTTTTGTCGCCGAAGAAGATCTATTACCATACTCAATTGATGAAAGTCTCCTAAATTGTACCCATTCACTGCGTCTTTATGGTAAGAATCCCAAGGAGCTAGCACAATTAATCCAAAAAACAATTCGGCAAGAATTAGGGCTATATACAACCGTTGGTATTGGTGATAACCCGGTCCAAGCTAAAATTGCCTTAGACATTTATGCCAAACACAATCCAGACTTGATTGGTGAAATCCATTACGAAACTGTGCCGCAAAAAATCTGGGAGATTCCTGAAATGACTGATGTTTGGAGTATTGGCTCTCGAACAGCTAAACGCCTGGCAGCACTTGGCATCCAAAACATGTATGACCTAGCCCACTATAATCCTTATTTACTCAAACAACAGTTAGGCGTCATTGGTGCACAGCTATTTGCAATTGCTTGGGGTGTCGATCGTAGCGATATGCGTTATCGGCCACAAACACGTGCAGCTAGTCTGGGTAATTCACAAGTACTGCCCCGTGATTATCGTAGTCCGGTTGAAATCAACACAGTTATTAAAGAAATCGGTGAACAAGTCGCTGCTCGTTTGCGTAGCCATAATAAATTGGCTAGTCAGCTATCATTGAGTCTGGGCTTTTCGTTTGCCACAACGCAAGATGACGGTCGTAGTGGCTTGACAAAAACGATGGCGATTGATCCAACCAATGACAATTTTGAAATTACTAGGGCCTTACACTATTTATTCAAAACCAATTGGGCGGGCCAGTCAATTCGTAACATTTCGGTTTACGCCGCTAAATTAAGCCCTAATACTGGTCAACAATTAAATTTATTTCAAGATACGCAGCAACAACAGAAAAAGGCCCAAATTAATCAGGTCGTTGACGACATCCGTAACCGTTTTGGCTTTACTAAGTTAGTCTATGGCAATAGTTTATTGACTGGTAGTACAGCAATTCAGCGGGCATCGTTAGTTGGTGGTCACAATGGTGGTAATGCCTATGACTGATGATACCCGGCTGATTAATACTCGTATGCAACTGTTATTCAAACGCGTAACAGCTACTAAATATTGGCTTCAAATTGTGAATGATCCTTATGATGACGAATTCAATATTTTCTTCAATTCTCAACGAAAATGGGAACGTTTAAAGTCAGTACCATTACACAGTCTCCATGGCCGCGACTTGGTTCACTTGGAATTAGTCGTGACCGAGTTACACCACTTAACACAACTAACGATTGAATACGAAGGGTTTGCTGGCATTCAATGGCCGAAAAACCACCACCTTATTCAGAAAGTGCGCAATAACTATGAATAAACCAGATGATTTTGATATGACTATCGTTAACCGCTTTTTTACGTCTGACTACCATGATCGCGGCATGGTCAAATGGCAAGGATTCTACCTTTCGGATCATACGAGTGCCTTAAATAAGCAACATGCTCAAATGCAACTAACCTATGAAGAACGTCCTCAACAGTCGCTCCAAACCATTTCGACTATTTTGGCAGCGAGTTATACCCAGCATACTTTGGTCGCCATTCAGTTACAGTCAGTGGACCCTAATGGGAACTTGTTTCCAGACCAAGTTGGCACTGTTAGTGGCTACAATGACACTGATATCATTATCAATGAGACTCACTTTATCGCCTTAGCATCGATTCGAAACGTTCGACCGCTGACTAACTAAGTTTTGGCACATCTGTAGCCAACAACAGCTAGCCAATTTAAAAATAGTGCTTTCGGGCGCTATTTTTTATTTTCAAAAATTTCGTCGTCAATCGAATTAAAAGACATCACATCAGTCACTTATGGTCGTCAAGAACGCTACGATCGTACTGAATACCAATATCAAACTTTTGATTTTAGTATACGTATTTAGTCACCAAAAAGGTTCGGACAGACTGGTTCGAATCTTTTTGGTGTGACGAATTGTGGCAATGATAAGGACTTTCAAATACTTTAGAAATAAACTCCGAAATTTAACATATAAATCATAAAGGATAGAGTCATAATAGTTGTACCAATGATAGTACTTTTATATAACGTCATTCTTATTTTAAACACTTCTTTAGAGGCCAGTGTAAGTCCAGCAGCTTTTGCATCATGTTTTTCCCAATAATCTCTCAGTAGGTAGACAGCCTTAGCGGACCACCACTCTAATCCATACAAGGTGCATCCAACTACTGCCGCTTCAACGGGATAACCAATTTGCATGACAATAAGCTGGCCCACAATGCTTAAAGCAGTCAGAGCACTTATTATCAAGTATCTAATATAAGCCTTGCGAATTTTTGGATTATTTTTCATCGGCATTGAAACATAACTCTTCCTAGCACGAAATCTTGCTTTGAAGTGCAAGGGACCTACTGATATGTGAAAGCTTCTGACAAACGTTAAAACAATGGACACAACTAGTAAATACAGTATAACCATTATAAAGACGCAACTTACTATCGCTTCTTGAACACTATTCTGCACAAACCACCCTCCATTCAATCATATTATGCGGTAAGCAACATTGCGACTATGAATATTGCCACACCTGTCATTGTACCTTCCTCGAACGCAGCAACTGGTGCAAATTGCAAATCTGGATGCAAATCATTTAGGAAATTCATTGAGTTTTCAAACTTTTGTAAGGCGTTCGCCAAGTTCGCATTGTAATCAGTCGCCTGTGTTTCTGTGACTCCAACTGGCAATGGATCTACAAATTCCTTGAAATGAATTTTCAAAGTCATGACATACTCAATGGAATATGTCCGACCGTTACTTGCCTTGTGCTCATAAGTGGACTTGATTTTTAGCGTAATATCCATTTTAGAAGCACTAATCGATGTATTACTGGTGATATCACCATTTTTAATGATGCCAGCAATTTCGTTCATCGCATTAGTCATATCCGATGCGCCAATGGCAGTCTCGTTTTGAGTCAACATTTCCTCCACCGCACTACTTATGGTGAAGTTTGTACTACCGTCATTCACATTATATGTCACCGATGCATTACCGTCATCATCGCTTATGCTACCTTCAATATCAAAACAGTATTAAAGTGTTTGAATTGAGTGGTATTCAGCCAACATTTAGGCTAAAAAAGAAGCTAGTCAAAAAATGACTAGCCCCGATGACGCACGATTACTTAAAGTGTCATTAAAAATGGTAATCTAATTTTCAATCCGCGCTGGTCGAATACGTTTCCCCCAATATTGGAAGTAATCCGTTCGTAGCGCCCCATTATACAATTTCCGTCGTTTAGTGGCTTTTTTACCGAAGTAATCTTCAAACTCAAGATCACTGGTTAAAATGTATTTACTCCAACTAGGTAACTTGGCATAAACATCACCCATTTGTTCGTAAAGCACTCGGACACTCTCACGATCACTTAACCGTTCCCCGTAAGGTGGATTAGCAATGATGACACCATTCACTTTTTCCGTTGTGAAGTCTTTGACTGCCAACTGTTTAAAGTTGATATCATCTAACAACCCAGCTTCTTGCGCATTCAGCTTAGCAATATCAATCATCTTGCCATCAATATCATAACCGCTGATATCTAATTCCGTCTCATAATCAGCTTGGCTGTCCGCTTCATCCCGTAATTCTTGGCTGAGACCCTTTGGAACCCAGTCCCACTTCTCACAAGCAAAAGAGCGGTTAAAACCGGGGGCTAAATTCCGGGCTAGCATCGCTGCTTCAATCGGAATCGTTCCAGAACCACAAACCGGGTCGACAAACGCATTATCTGGATACCATTTGGCTAACATCACTAAGGCAGCAGCCATATTTTCCTTTAATGGCGCACTCCCTTTTTCAACCCGATAGCCTCGCTTAAACAAGCTACTTCCCGTGGTGTCCAAAGTTAACAAAACTTTATCTTTATTAATGGCAACTTCCAATGGGAACAAAGCACCAGTTTCTGGTAAATGGCCACTCCGATGATAGGTACTGGACAATTGATTAACGATTGCTTTTTTTACGATTGATTGCACATCTGGCACACTGTGTAGCTTTGAGTTTCGTGACTTACCTTCAACCGGGAATTCCGCATCCATTGGTAAAAATTGATCCCAAGGTAACGCCAATGTTTTTTCGAACAGTTCGTCAAAAGTATAGGCGTTAAATTCACCCACAATAATTTTAATCCGATCAGCCGTTCGTAACCATAAGTTTGTCCGTAAAACATCCTTAATCGTCCCATTAAACCGAACTCGGCTATTTTCAACTTGAGTTTGATACCCTAAATCCCGTAATTCGCGGCCAACCAAAGCTTCAATCCCGCTGGCAGCAGTCGCAATTAATCTAAATTCTTCCATGTGTTCCTCCTACATAGTAAAACAATTATAATCATTTATTTTAAGTGCTTACTTCATCGCGACCACAACTAATGCGGCCGCCCTATCTAGTTTAGCATAGTTTTATGATGGTTAACTTGACCGTATAAAAAAACTAGGACAAAAGCGAACTTTTGTCCTAGTCTCCTGTCAAAATGTAAATTCCTGTAGGCCATGTTTTGTACCTAACCAAAGCACAGGTGGCTGTTGATTAGGCGGCAATCATCTATCTCGAGATCACAAGGATCTCCCCCCACATTTAGTTCATTTACTTATGTGAAGCGCCCCTACCGTAGTTTGGGTTGCCCGCTCGAGGGGTTTACCGCGTTCCAACTTAGCCGTTTCCAGCTAAGTATCGTCACTGTGGCACTTTTCAGGGATACTCGGGCATAGCTTGCGCCTTAGCCGTTTTTCCCGCCGTAACCGATAAAATCGGTTCCCCAGCTTATTTTTTCACCGAGCACGAACACTACAAGCATCGCAGCTTGTGCGGGCATGGACCTTCCTCAGCCGACATAAGCCGACCGCGATTACCCAGAATTTACATCGAATCACATCTAAAGTCGATGCGATTCATTTTGATTGTTATCTAATTGGGCGCCAAACACGTGACGTTCCAAATTAGATAAGCGTTTCAGAATATCCATATTCGTCACCGTGCTAGTTGGCTGTGAAGATGGACTGGTTGCACCAACTGCGACTTGCTTAGTAAGTTCATCGACTTTGGCCCGCAACCGTTCGTTTTCATCTGAAAGTTGTTGGTTATCTTTATTAAATGACTCATAGTCCTTAATGACATTATCTAAGAAACCATCCACGTCAGCTGGGTCGTAACCCCGCATCTTTGGCTTGAATTCTTTTTGTAGGATGTCTTTGGGAGTAAAATTATGTTTAGCCATACTTAAAAACACCTCATTGTTATTCGCGCAATACCGAAACGGCATCCGCATTACTTAAAACATTGTAGCAGACTTTATTCAAAATTAAAACCATTATTCTGTTTTTCTGCATACTCATTCGCACTTTCTTGCAACCAATCGAAGTCAATTACTGTTAACGGGTACGGTTGCGTCTCAGCAAATGACTGGATAGCATCGTAGTCATACGAAGGTTTTCCCGGATTATCTAAATCATAAACTAACGCAGCCGCATCCGTATGGGTAACCATGAATTCTTGATAATTTCTTAATTGTTGCGGATTTTCATAAGGTTGTTTACTAATAGCGGCATGAAAATCAACTTGAGCCAATAGTAGTTGTAATTTAGCCTGGTTATTTTCTTTCCAGCGCCCGCCAAATTCCGCATAGGGTAACATCATGGCCACTTTTAATTCAGGATAGGTTTGTTTTAAAGCAACCCCAACCTCTGCACACCATTGTTCAACGCCCAATTGACCACCGGTAATCAACCAATCAACCCCATCTTCAATCTGGGCCGTTAAATAACTGGTCAACGCATACTTAATCACTTTTAATTTATCATCGGTATCACTAAAAACACCCAGTTCATAGCTACGATAGCCGCTCATCCATAAACGACTCACAAAAAAGCCTCCCTTAAGTATTAGTTAATCCTTAATTATTACTTTAACCGGAAACGTCGCTTTTAACAAGTTCATTGCCTACGTTACTCAATTACGGGAATTTTGACCAATTTACGTTATGATAGGAACAACTAATGACATCATTAAGTCATCAATTCGTCATCAAAACTAGCCACTAAACACCTTTAAAACGCCTCATTTTTAAAAGGACTTGAGTCCATTATGTAAAAACGGCATTTATTGGTATAATATGTGATTATTAGGAGGTTGATAATGTGACGATTCGTTATCCAAACGGCAATCCCTATCACCAACCGGCCCATGCCAAATCGCACCCATCAAAGTTCGCTAACGTTAATTTTGGCGATCGCGGGATGAGCTTGGAGGAAGAGATTAACAACAGTAATACCTATTATCTTGAACATGATATCGCCGTCATTTATAAAAAACCGACGCCCATTCAAATTGTTAAGGTGGATTATCCTAACCGGAGTGCCGCCGTCATCCGCGAAGCTTACTTTAAACACGCCTCAACAACTGATTATAATGGCGTGTATCAAGGCAAATATCTTGATTTTGAAGCTAAGGAAACCAAAAGTAAAACGGCCTTTCCACTCAAAAATTTCCATGAGCACCAAATTGAACATATGCGAAAATGTTTGGCCCAAGCGGGCATTTGTTTTGTTATTATTCGATTTGCGGTTTTAAATCGGTTATTTTTATTAAAAGCTTCAGATTTATTTACTTATTGGGATCACCAAGCTGATGGTGGTCGCAAATCAATTCCACTTGCTGACATCGAACGACTAGCCAGTGAAATGCACTACCAGATTAATCCGCCCATTCCTTATTTAGCGGCGGTTGATACCCTTATTAAGCATTAATATTAATTATCAAGTCATTAAAGGAGACCATCATGGCAGGTAACAATAATCAAAACTCACGGGTAGCGCGTAAACGAAATACCACCCAACCACCCAAAAAGCATTGGGTACGTCGAATCATCTTAACGTTAATTGCATTAGCCGTCGTCGGTATTCTGGCTGGCATTGGCCTATTTTTCTACTTTGCCCAAAGTTCCCCGACAGTTACTGAAAGTAGTCTCAAAAGTGAAAACACGACGCGTGTTTACGATGCTAACGGTAAACTATTCGCTAATTTAGGTAACAGCAATCGAGAATACGTTAAATCTAATCAGATTCCTGCCACTTTAAAAAGCGCAGTTGTTTCCATTGAAGATCGCCGTTTTTACCAACATAAAGGGGTCGACTATTACCGGATTCTCGGCGCAGCGCTAGGTAACCTTAAAGGGTCCTCACTGGGGATGCAAGGCGGGAGTACACTGACCATGCAACTGGTCAAGTTATCCGTTTTCTCAACCAAAACTTCCGATCGAAATCTTAAAGTTAAGGCCCAAGAGGCTTGGCTAGCACTAAATGTTGAAAAACACTTTAGCAAATCCCAGATTTTGGAATTCTACATTAACAAGGTTTATATGGGAAACGGTGTTTATGGCATGGGAACCGCCGCAGAATATTACTATGGTAAGTCCTTGAGTCAACTTAACTTGAGTCAATTGGCCTTATTAGCTGGGATGCCACAATCACCAACTAACTATGATCCAACGACCTATCCTTCATATGCTACTAGCCGGCGTAACCTCGTCTTAGAAGCAATGTATTCAAATAAAGCCATCACGAAACAACAAATGACAGCCGCTAAAAGTGTGAATGTTCAAACTGGGTTAGCTAAGACACATACCAGCTTAGTCACCCAGCAACATAAAAACAAAGTAGTCGATGCCTATCTAAAAGAAGTCATCACGGCCATTAAAGCCAAGGGTTACGATCCATATACTGATGGCCTAAAAGTCTATACTAACTTAAATATGAACGCCCAGAAACGGCTCTATCAGATTGCCAATAGTGATACCTATGTCTCCTACCCCAACGATAAGTTTCAGTTAGGGGTTTCAGTAGTCGATTCGTATACCGGGAAGATTTCAGCCATGATTGGTGGCCGTAAAACGGGGAACGTAACGTACGGCTTGAATCGAGCAGTCCAAACTGACCGTTCCAACGCCTCCACCATGAAGCCAATTCTGGATTATGGACCAGCAATCGAATATCTCAACTGGCCGACCTACAAGACTGTTTCTGATACTAAGTATAAGTATCCTGGTAGTAAGACTTCAGTCAATGACTTTGATAACAAGACATTAGGCAATATGACGATGCGTGAAGCGCTCGTACAATCCCGAAACATTCCTGCCGTACGGACATTGGAACAAGTTGGCCGGACTAAAGCCAAAACATTTGCCAATGGTCTAGGGATGAATTTCACCGGTACGATTCCTTATGCTTACGCAATTGGGGCTAATGTATCGACCTTGCAAGTTGCTGGCGCTTATGCAGCATTTGCCAATGGTGGGGTTTACCATAAGCCCTACTATATCAACAAAATTGTCAGTCAAGATAATGAAACAACCACGTACAGCAGTACTGGTAAACGCGCCATGAAAAAATCAACTGCTTATATGATTACAGATATGTTAAAAGGCGTCATCAATAGTTCCACTGGGACTGGGACCACCGCTAAGATTAGCGGCGTTTACCAAGCTGGTAAGACCGGGACCGATGGTTATCCAAGTGATTGGAAGAGTAAAGTGCCATCAGACGCCGATATCGACTCTTGGATGGCAGGTTATACGAAAAACTATTCAGTTTCAGTTTGGACTGGTTATGATCAAGCTTATTCTAAGAATGGCTATATTGATTCAACGACGTCAAAAATTTCGCAAGATATTTATCGTGAAATGATGACCTACTTACAACAATATTCACCAAATTCTGATTGGACCAAGCCTAGTTCAGTTGCAACAACAACTAGAAACGGTCTCCAAGAATTATACGTAGTCGGTCATGTTTTCTCGTCATCACAGGCCTCATCAGGAACCACAAGTGCTTCTTCAGCCTCATCGACGAGTTCTACTCCCGCTGCCAGTTCTAGCAATGCAACCACTAGCAGTGCCGCTAGTTCTAGTGAATCGTCATCATCATCTAGTGCCTCATCCGAAGCTTCAAGTAGTAGTTCGGAAGCCGAAGCTAGTAGCAGCAGTAGCTCCGAAGCTAGTTCTAGTTCGGAAGCCGCTAGCAGTTCTAGTTCCAGTGAAGCCGCTTCGTCATCAACCGCCGCTAGTTCCACTGAGCCGGCGACTGATGACAATACGGGTAATTAATTATCTGCAACCTAAAAATGCACCAACAGACCTAAAATGGCCTGTTGGTGCATTTTTAGTTTATGCTTCCAAGTTCAATGGGTTTAAGCCCTCAATTTTGAGTCTCACCTAACTTAAACAGTGGCATCTGGGGCCCAGCATTCTCCCCCGTCTGTCGTTGGGGTTTCGGCGCTGAATTCAAACGCTGTTCAATCCCCTGGCGCCGATCAGCTTCAATTTGAACTGCCGTCGTCAGATGCCGTTTTTGCCAATTAAGCAAAATACGATCAATATAAGTCAAATTATAAACCTGACGTAAAACGGCTTCCTGTAAGCCTAACTTAATGATTTCGGGATCGTAGTGATCTTCGTCAAACCAACGACTAATCCGTTCCATCTCCATCGGTGAAAGTGCTCGACCAAATTCAGTTTCAATCGCTTTAAACACTTTTTGACGCGGGTTTTCAGTGGACGCCGGCTCAGTCCCGGTGGTGGTAGTCGTAGCTGGCGCTTGCTTCAAAGCTACCGCCAACTTATCATAGAGACCATCAAAATTATACCGATCATGAATTTTTTGATCAGCAGCCGTAATCGACTCAATCGTCAATAACTTTTTAGCTAACATTTCATGTAATCGCTGAAAAACAGTATTCGTTGTCTCACCTAAGCTTTGTGCGACGACCCCCGCATCCGGAAATTGATCGCCCTGATCCATCAACCGTTTAAATTGCAAATACACTAATAATTCGTCATTCGTGAGACCAATGGTGCGATAATGACTTAATAAACTATTGGCAATATTGGTCTGACCACCATTGACTAATGCTTGTGCTAATGGTTCCATCACATAACCTCCTGAACAAACAGAGAGTGCGACAAATTCGTCTCACTCCCTGCCTACTAACCATTTAAAATTTTACGGGTAAATACGGTTCAATAGCCGTGGGAATGGGATCGTTTCACGAACATGGTCCTCAGAGGTAATCCACGTCAAGAAACGTTCCAAGCCCAAACCAAAGCCAGCATGCGGCACACTACCATACTTGCGCAAATCTAAATACCAAGCATAGTCTTTAGGATCCAAGCCTGCTTTTTTAATTTGATCAAGTAAGTAATCGTAATCAGTAGCCCGTTCAGAACCACCAATAATTTCACCATAGCCTTCAGGCGCTAATAAATCGGCACAAATCACAACGTCTTTACGCGTTGGATGTGGCTTCATGTAAAATGGCTTGATGGCCTTAGGATAGTTTAGAACGAAAACTGGTTGGTCGAAATGGTCCGCCAAGAAAGTTTCTTCTGGTGAGCCAAAATCAGCTCCCCATTCCACATCAAAATCATTCGCTTTTAATAAATCAATCGCTTCATCATAACTAATTCGTGGGTAAGGTAATTTCGTATACTTTTGTAGTTTTTCAACATCGCGATCTAAAATATCCAAGGCATACTTACAGTTGTCAATGACGCTTTGAACTAAGAAAGCAATATAGCGTTCTTGGACTTCTAAGCTTTGTTCTTGATGCATGAAGGCCATTTCAGGTTCAATCATCCAAAATTCAATCAGGTGCCGACGAGTCTTAGACTTTTCAGCTCTAAAGGTCGGGCCAAAGGTGAAGACCTTGCCATACGCTAAAGCACCAGCTTCAGCGTACAATTGCCCACTTTGTGATAAGTAAGCATCCCGATCAAAGTATTCAGTATGGAACAATTCAGTGGTCCCTTCTGGGGCACTCCCAGTCAAGATTGGTGAATCCATCTTGATAAAGCCTTCTTGGTTGAAGAATTCGTATGTTGCGCGGATAACTTCGTTACGAATATTCATAACCGCCCATGGCCGCGTTGACCGTAACCATAAATGACGATGATCCATTAAGAAATCAACCCCATGTTCTTTCGGAGTAATCGGATAGTCTTCACTTTCGCCGACGATTTCAATATCTTCAACTTCGATTTCGTAACCAAATTTTGAGCGACTATCTTCATGAATGACCCCAGTTAACCACATACTGGTTTCTTGTTTAACTTCTTTAGCGAGTTCAAAAACAGCAGGCGTCACTTGACTCTTAACGACAACCCCTTGGAAAAAGGCCGTCCCATCACGTAATTGTAAGAACGCAATCTTACCGCTTGAACGCTTGTTTGTTAGCCAGACCCCAATTTTAACCTTTTCGTCAACATGGTCTTTAGCTTGTGTAATGTTGATTTCTTGCACCATTAATTTAAATCCTCCAATTATTTCGCTTGTTCAGCAATTTTTTGATCAATAAATGTTTTTAACCGGTGATAAGCGGTATGTAACGACTCTAAATCCGTCGCATAACTCAACCGAATATGACCAGGCAATCCAAAGGCTTCCCCTGGCACTAAACCAACATGGGCCTCTGTCAGGATAGCACTCACTAGCGCCGGTGCATCCGCATATCCAGTCAGACGTAACGTTTCCGTTACATCTGGGAACAGGTAAAAGGCCCCCGCTGGCTTACCACTTGGCAACTTGAAGCCCGGTAGCGCATTAATTAGTGGATACAAGTCGTTCAAGCGTTTTTCAAACCCTTGACGCATTGTTTCCACGGACGTCTGGTCACCTCCAAACGCCTCAATGGCCGCATATTGTGAAACCGCCGCTGGATTACTAGCCGCGTGCCCTAAAACCACACCCATTTTAGCCATAATTGCTTTGGGACCAGCAGCATAACCAATCCGCCAGCCAGTCATCGAATAGGCTTTTGAGACCCCATTGATTAGCACAATGTGGTCCATATTGGCGGCATCTAATTCTAATACCGACGTAAAATGATTGCCATTATATAATAGTTTCTCATAAATTTCGTCTGCAATGATTAAAATATCATGTTGAACCGCCCAATTAACGATTGCCGTTAATTCTGCCCGACTAAAAACTAACCCGGATGGATTTTGTGGTGAATTTAAGACAAGCGCCTTGGTCTTAACCGTCCGTTGCGCTTCCAAATCCGCAATCGTAAACCGTAGTTGTCGGTCGGTCCCAACTTCAACGGGAACCCCACCAGCCAGCTTAACTTGTTCCGAATAGCTCACCCAATAAGGCACTGGTAATAAGACTTCATCATCTGGATTCAAGATAACCTGAAATAACGTAAATAACGCCATTTTGGCCCCATCAGTCACGACAATTTGGCTCGGGTCAAATTGATAGCCATGATCGGCCATAATTCGTTGACTAATTGCCTGTTTTAATGCAGGTAACCCGGTTGCCGGCGTATAAAAGCTAGCCTGACCATTAGTGATACTCGTAATTGCCGCTTGCTTAATGTTTTCCGGCGTTTGATAATCCGGTTCACCAATTCCCAGATTGATAACGTCAATACCGGCCGCAATCATTTGTTTTGCTTGCGCACTAATTTTTAAGGTTGCGGATGGCTGAATCTGCATGACTTTGTGCGATAATTCCATTGATGAACGAGCTCCTTTACATTTAAATATTAATAATTGATTTTACTTCACTACCATTAGCATACTGTAAAATTTCATAACAAAGGGCTTTTTTCTGATTTAAATACGTAATTTCCCAAACAACTTGACCTTCGTACACGCCTAACGTGGCTTTGATAACCTTGCTAGGATTACGTTTTGACCAAACTTTACGTAATGCTTTCGTACGGGTAATCCCTGCCGATTGCTTCACAATTGTCGTCTGATGCGGCTTTTTAGTCTTAATCAAGGCATATACTGGTACATTCTTTTTAGAAGTCCCGGTCACCACATAATAACTAGCCGTCCCATTATACTGAGAAAATGCCGTCGTCGTTTTTAGCTTGCCTTTACTAACAGCTAAACTATAAGCTGTTTTTTGCGCATTGTGCACCGGACGTTGGGCCACCCATAGGGTCCCATAGACGGCCACAATAATTGCTAAGACCACTAATAAAATGATCATGATTAGTCGTTCTGGACGTCTTCTACGTTGAACTCTCATAGTTTTTCCGGATCCTTTCAAAAAATAGATAGCCTAATTATAGCAAATTACACCGGGCACGGAACGCTTTCTTACTTAGTTTTGAAAAAACTTTGTAGTTCCGTTGTAATTTCAGCAATTGAGCCATTAATTGGTGGCATTGTTTTGGGTAACGCCTTTAAAATCGTTTGTCCGTACCGCTTAGTAACAAGACGATCATCTAAAATAACCGCAGCACCCGTATCTTGTTCCGTACGAATTAACCGGCCGATGCCCTGTCGTAACCGTAAAGCCGCTTTCGGCAAGGCTTCATTATAGAATGGATTAATCTTAGCTTGTCGTAATTGTTGGTAGCGGGCCTTAGTCGTGGTGCGATCTGGTGATTCAAAGGGCAATTGAGTGACGATTAATAATTCTAATTGGTCTTGTGGCAAATCAATGCCTTCCCAAAAACTGGCCGCCCCTAATAGAATCGCATGATCACCTTGGACAAAACGCCGCAATAATTTTTCGCGACTGCCATTGACACCTTGGGCCAAGATTTCACGATCTGCACTTAACTTCGTTTGATGCAGCCCATGAAAGACCGCTTCAATCATGTTCAACGAATTAAACAAGACTAACGTTTGCTTGGGCGTCGCCATCGCAATAGCATTAATTGCCTGCGTTAAATAGGCGACCCGCTGCTTGCCACCTGGTGATTCTTGACCAACGGCATCCGTGGCAATCAATAACCGCGCCTGCTTTTCTAAATCAAAGGGGGTTGATAATTGATGGTGGGCTGTGGTCTTTTCATCAAGGTCTAATTGGGTATAAACGTACTGTGACTTGCCAGTCGCAAATAACGTGGCGCCCGTAAACAAAGGCGCACTAAAATACGGATAAAGCTGTTCCTTAAAGTACCCCTTTGTATCAATCAAACTTCCTGACAAACTCAAGCTACCACGATCGTGCCACTGATTAAGCGTAATCCAAAAGACCCGCTGTTCACGCGTCGCTGGCATTAACCACGTTCGTAACAAATCATAGCCTTGTCGTAAATCCTGCATCCGATTATAAAAATCATCTAAGACATGTTGTTCTGAAGGTAAGACCTCCGCTTGATCGTGTTGATATTGTTCATTCAATTGTTGAAATTGTAAGAAACAATTTTCAATCGCCGTCTGCAACTGCTTAATCAAACTATTATGCGTGGCAAAAAAGGCTGTGACTGCTTCCGTCGTAATCGCAATTTCAACCGGCTGACTGCCACCTTTTTGTGTGACCACAAAGTCGCGCGCTAGCGCCGCTTGTAGTTGCTGCAAATGTAAATCCGTATCATTCAAGGAATTATCTAATAATTTTAACCGATAATCGGATTGTGGTTGTTCTGCAAACAGTGCCCGTAGATTCAGCCCGTGTTCTTGATCAATCCGACTGGTCAAACTATGACAAGCCGCCATGAAAAAGTTGAAGTCGAAGCGTTGTCGTGATTCTCGTAAAACACCGTCAGCGAGATGCTGCGCTTCATCTAAAACCAATAACGGCTGCTGCTGCCGACTGCCTAATTGCGCCACATGTTGCATCAAATAAGCATGATTCGTAATGACGAAGGTTGCTTGGGCCATCTGCTGATCCCGAAACCGTAAAAAATCATCTTTAAAGAACGGATCATCCGCCTTGAGTGAGGCCACCCCATGATGCGCAATTTCTTTAAAGTAAGGCGCCTGGTAAGTGGTCAGATGGAGTTCATCCAAATCACCCGTTGTGGTCGTAGTCAACCATACTAACACACGTAATTTTAGCAGTTGCGTCTGCTTGGAATGCTCATGTAATGCCAGTCCTCGCGCAAACCGGTCTAAATCAACGTAATGCTGATTCCCCTTAATGACGACTGCGGTGACCGGATTAGGTAATAACACGTTTAAGAGTTGAATGCCTTGGTCTAATAATTGATTCTGCAGCACCGTTGTGGCCGTACTAATGATAACTTGCCGTTGTCCTTGCGCCAAGTACGCCAATGGCAATAAATAGCCTAGCGTCTTACCAGTTCCGGTTGGTGCTTCAATTAATAACGGTTCATTTTGACTACTAGCTTTTGTATAATGCCGATAAATTTGGTTCATCATCCGTGCTTGCTGTGGTCGATACCGTAAATCCGTACCAAACAAATGCACTTTTTGCGCCTTAGTCAGCGGATAGCGGGCATCACTACGGCCAACTGGTTGTTGCGGCAACTTTTTTTTGCGCAATGCTAAACCGTTCTTAATCATCAAATCATGTGGTAATCGTCCCGGATGCTTTTTTCCTTGTTGCAACGCATACGCAAATAATTCCGCGGTATCGCGTGGTAATTCAGGTGTTAACTGCACCATTTGTTGCAACGTTGTCAGCGGTAAATGTGCTAAGCGTTGTTGCAAGAAGATAAACAAATGGGCTGTCGCAATTGCATCACTATCAGCAGCATGCGGATGTTGGTGTTCAATCGTTAATAGTGCACTTAAATCCCGTAACCGAAAGCTTGGGGCTGTTGGCAATAAAATCTGACTCAGCGAGACCGTATCAACTGCTTGAATCGGCAATTCTGGATAGCCAACTCGTTGTAATTCAGCGTTGATGAACGGTAAATCGAAATTAACATTGTGCGCCACAAAAACAGTGCCTTGTAAAAGACTATAAATCGTCCCTGCCAAGTCATCAAATGGCGGCGCTTTACGCACCCGCGCATTACTAATACCGGTTAGATTTTCAATCACCGGTGGCACTTTCGTTAGTGGATTAACATCCGCTGCAAAAGTATTAATTATTTTATTGTTTTTGACGAACGCACAGCCAATTTGAATGATACGATCGCCATCCTTAACACTAGTACCAGTTGTTTCAATATCAACAACGGCATAGGTCGTGTTTGGTTTCATGGTCATTTCCCCAAATTCAGTCTTTAATATTATTTTTTCTGAAAAAAATTATTCTCTTTAAATTATAGCATAGACGTAAAGCGAATTATGGTCGATTTCAAGCGTTATCGCACCCAATCAGTCCTAAAATTTAGCCCTAAGCTTACCATAATTGTTAGCCTAACTGGTCAGATTCAACTTTTAGCCACCAGACTCGTTCTAACCAGTCCAATTTTTATTAGGTTTAACTCAAACTTTTGTAACTGTTCTTTATAAATCCGATAAATTACTAACCGTCCCCTAATGGAACATAGCAAAAAACCAAATTCTAAGGTATCATTATCCTATTATTAATCCATTTAGAAAGGCAGCGACACGATTGAAAAATCTAGCTACCGGCACTAGTCATGCCAAAATCATTTTAATTGGCGAACATGGCGTCGTCTACGGACAACCTGCCATCGCCTTACCAATTTCGACGATTCAAATGCAAGCCGTCATTCACCGCCGTGATACGGCTCAAACGGTTAAAAGTCGTTACTTTAATGGGGATTTTCAAATGATGAGTGCTAACTTAGGGGGCATTCAAGCCTTAATTAAAACTTTGTTAGCTCGTTTTGAGCGCCCTAATCAAGGCTTCGACATCCACATCACCAGTGATATTCCTTCAGAACGCGGCATGGGTTCCTCAGCAGCGGCGGCGGTCGCGGTGACACGGGCGCTTTATGCTTTCTTTGAACAGCCTTTATCTCATCAGGAGTTACTCCGAACTGCTAATATTGCCGAAAGTTATACTCATGGGCAACCAAGTGGCTTAGATGTGGCAACCGCCAGTGCTAATTCACCGGTTTGGTTTATTAAAGATCGTGAAAACTTTCCAATTCCCATTAAATTACCAGGTTATTTAGTGATTGCAGATACTGGCATTAAAAGTCAGACCAAAGTAGCCGTAGCCACCGTTAAAAACCTCTTAATGGTTGAAGGCACAACTATTCAAAGTCGAATTGAGCACTTAGGTCAGCTCACCGAACAAACACGTTCAGCCTTAGCGACTGGCAATTTGACGGCCTTAGCAACGGCTTTGAACGGTGCACAAGATGATTTGCGTTCGTTAGGTGTTAGCCATCCGGCATTAGAACAGCTCCTAGCAGTGGCCCGTCAAAATGGTGCCGTTGCTGCAAAGTTAACGGGGAGTGGCCAAGGTGGCTGTCTCATTGCCATCGCGCCTGAAGCTAGCATTGCAAACAATCTTTCACAAAAGCTTTCCGCCGCTGGGGCGACCGCTACTTGGGTTGAACCCCTATTACCAACTGATTAATTTGGAGGACCCACATGTCAAAAACTGTTACCGCTAAAGCACATACCAATATTGCACTCGTTAAATACTGGGGGAAAAAAGATTCCACGTTGATGCTCCCCCAAAATGGCAGTATTTCATTAACTTTAGATCATTTTTATACCGAAACGAGTGTCACCTTTGATGCTAAGGCTAATCAAGATGTTATTTATTTTAATCAAACCAAGCTGGCCCCGGGCAAATCACACCGCATGGTCAGCTTTCTTGACCTGGTCCGCCAGTTGAGTGGTCAAACTGCCCGGGCAATTGTCAAAACAAGTAACCACGTCCCCACTTCGGCCGGCTTAGCCTCATCTGCTTCTGGGTTTGCAGCCCTAGCGGCAGCCAGTAGCCAAGCAGCGGGCTTAACCCTTACGCCGACTGAATTAAGCCGGCTAGCGCGGCGCGGATCTGGTTCAGCCACGCGGTCCGTTTTCGGCGGCTTCGTCGAATGGCATGCCGGCCATGATGATGCCAGTTCCTATGCAGAGTCCATTCAAGACCCCGTTGATTGGGACATCCAAATGATTGCAGTTGTCCTACAGGCGCATAAAAAGCCCGTCAGTTCAACTACCGGCATGGCTCGGGTCGTCCAGACATCTCCCTATTATTCTGCTTGGGTTAAAACAGCTAATCACGATTTAGCTCAGATGCGTACAGCCATCGCTGACCGGAACTTAACCGCTGTCGGTGAAATTGCTGAAACCAACGCCATGCGGATGCACGCTTTAAATCTAAGCGCCAAACCAGCTTTTAATTATTTTACCGCAGATACGTTAACAACTATCAAAATCGTCGAAAACTTGCGTGCACGGGGGGTTAACTGTTATTATACTTTGGATGCTGGACCCAACGTGAAGATTATTTGTGCTAGTAAAGATACCGCTAAAATCACCAGCGCCTTACAAACGCACTTTACTGCCGAACAACTCATCATTGCTAAACCCGGCCCAGGAATTACAATGACAACCAATTAATTTTGACTTAATTTTGACTGGTAGTGACTAACTGCGTGTGGTTCCACTACCATGAAAGGACATGATGGCATGATTACGGTGAAAGCACCTGGAAAACTCTACATTGCAGGGGAATATGCAGTGGTCGAGTCTGGCTTTCCGGCCATTATTGTGGCTCTCGATCAATTCGTAACGGCCACAATTTCACCTAGTGATACTTTCGGGAGTATCGTTTCAAAGCAATATCAAGAAAACTCAATCTTTTGGCAACGCCGTGGGAACAAGATGGTTTTTGACAATCGGGATAACCCATTCCACTATATTCTTTCAGCTATCAGCCTAACTGAAAGTTATGCCCGTGAAGCTGGGCGTGAACTGGGCGTGTATCACCTCGGGATTAATAGCGAGCTAGATAGTTCCGATGGCAAAAAATACGGTTTAGGCTCATCTGCCGCCGTCACTGTTGCCACAGTCAAAGCGCTCTGTGAGTTCTATCACTTATCAATGGATAAAAATAAACTTTTTAAATTAGCTGCGATTGCCCACCTCTCCGTCCAAGGTAACGGGTCACTAGGAGATATTGCGGCAAGCGTTTATGGCGGCTGGATTGCTTACCATTCATTTGATCGGCAATGGTTAGCTGAACAACGAAAAACAGCGTCACTAACTGACTTACTGGCAATGGACTGGCCAGACTTAAATATTGAACTGCTAACACCGCCAGCAGATCTTCGCCTGATTATCGGTTGGACCGGCTCACCCGCTTCAACTTCACACTTAGTCGACAAGGTGGCCTTGGTGAAAGCGAAGCAAAAGTCCGAGTATCAGACCTTTTTAGCTGCTAGTAAAGCTTGCTTAAAACGAATGATTCAGGGCTTTCACGCGCATAATCTAGCTGAAATCCAAGCTGAACTACGTCAAAATCGACAATTACTACAAACATTAGGGACCTTTAGTCAGGTCACGATTGAAACACCCATGCTCAAAAAGATGATTACCATCGCCGAAGCCGCCGGTGCGGCCGCCAAAACCTCTGGTGCTGGTGGTGGTGACTGTGGTATCGTCTTAATTGACCAAGCCATCAATCCAACCCCACTTTTAAAACAATGGGCGCATGATGGCATCGAACGCTTAAACTTAAACGTGCATTTAGTTGGTGATAGTCCAATCTCGAAAGCTTAAACCGACTTTAAATACGAATCGCTCCGGCCACTAAGCAGGTCGCGGTGCCGATTCGTTTTTTTGAACTTAATTTTATTTATTTGGAGGTGGCCCATGCCACAAAGTATGCAATCTCATCGTAAAGATGAACACGTCTCATTAGCTGAAAAATATTACCATGCCGATCAACCAAATGGATTCGACGAGCTCCGCCTGCGTCACGATGCCTTGCCAGAAACCACAGTGGCAGAAATTTCAACCCAAGCTACCGTTGGAAAATGGCACTGGGCTACCCCGCTTTATATCGAAGCGATGACGGGTGGTTCAGTTCAAACCGGACGTTTAAATACCCGTCTAGGCAAAATCGCCGCCGCCTGTCACTTACCAATTGCCACTGGTTCTCAAAGTGTCGCTATTAAAGATCCCAGCTTAGCCCCAACTTTTACTAGCTTGCGTACCGCTAATCCAACGGGCTTAGTCTTTGCCAATCTTGGTGCTGGTCATTCTCTAACCGCTGCTAAAACAGCTATTCAAATGTTAACAGCTGATGCGCTAGAATTGCACTTAAACGTTGTTCAAGAAATCGTCATGCCGGAAGGTGACCGCGACTTTAAATGGTTAGCGAACATTCAACAGTTAGCGACTTCCTTGCCAGTTCCAATCATTGCTAAAGAAGTGGGCTTTGGTATCTCTAAGCCCACGATGACTCAGCTTTATCAAGCCGGCGTCCGCTACCTTGACTTAGGCGGACACGGTGGTACTAACTTTGTTGAAATTGAAAACCGTCGCCGCCCAGCGCGTGATATGGCTTATCTAAACAACTTCGGTCTCTCAACTGTTGAATCTTTATTAGCCGTTCAAGACCATCCGCAAGATTTAACGATTTTAGCAGCCGGTGGTATCCGGCAGCCATTAGATGCCTTAAAGGCCCTAATCCTCGGTGCTGATGCAGTGGGCATCGCCGGCGTCGTGTTACACGCCCTTTTACATCACACCGATGCCGAAGTCATTGACCAGTTAAATGACTGGCAGGCGCAATTCAAATTACTAATGGCGCTAGTCGGAGCTAAAAAAATTACTGACTTACATCAAATGCGTGATAAATTAATCTTTTCTCCCACCCTGTTGGCCTATACCAAAACGCTGGCACACTAATAAGCACGTAAGCCAATTGTTAGCTTGCTGACGCGTATTTATCTAAATGAGCGGCCATTCTATTTTTTGGAATGACTGCTCATTTTTAGATTAAGCGCTATAAACTGCCTTTTAGCACACGTTTCAGCACTTTTGGCGATAAATACTAGATTTCTTTAGATATGCCACTATCCTTTCAAACGTCAATCTTATCCAATTAGCGTTACTTTCGGTAAGCTAAACTTAAACGGATGGGAGCGATTAAAATGTTAATTTGTCAAAACTGTGGTAAACCATTAAACAAACGTGATCGGGCCTACTTTCTTTTTGAGGTCCCCAAACCAGCGCTAACTGAAATTCGCTCATTTTTAAAGACCAATTCGGTCAGCTACTGTACCTATTGCATTCAGGTCCTCCGTCAACGGACGGTTAGTCTTTAACGCAAAAAACCTCGCGCTGCTATAACTGCGCGAGGTTTTTTTACATTAAAGATAGTCCTACTATAGCGTTGAATTTTCCGTTGTCGCTAAGAAACGTAACCCTTTTGGAAAGAAATTTTTCACGGTCCGGCCAACAACTTTCCCAAAACCAACTGGTAAGCCGGCACAGGTTAGTACCACAAAACCGGCCGTTGCTGGCGCCGTTAGTTCAAAAGTTTCGCCATGAACATATTTTGCCCATTGCGTTGCAGTGATGGACAATTTAGGTAGGTTCAAATCATCACTAGCCAAGGCTAAAGCATAACTAGGTTCAAATCGTTTTTTCTTAAAGGTGCCTAATTGAATGCCTGGGCGAAAAACTTTTAGCCGGCGCGTGACTGGCATCATTGCTGGTAAGCCATACAACTGATCACCATGTGCTTGCAAGACCAGCTCAGGAAAGTTAGTCACCTGCAATTGCGTTAAGAATTGGTGCCATAATTGCCGCTGAGTTGGCGTTAAGCTATCACGAACAACTTTGACTGGCTTAACCTTGGTCTCATCGCGGTAAACCAGCTTTGCAATAAAATGGCCTTCACCACGCACTAAGTGTGGAAATAACCGGACAGCCTTCGCTAATTCAGGATTATTATCAGCCCATTCGGGTTTAGCCGCCACCATGCCGGCACTTTTTTCGATTGGTTCTAACGCCAAGGCTGGATAAGTCGCCAATAACCATGCAATCATTTGTTCGTCTTCTTCAGGCGCAAACGTACACGTTGAATAAATCAAATGCCCACCTGGCCGTAACATCTTAACCGTCTCAGTTAGAATTTCACGTTGCCGGGTAGCACATTCGGCGGGATACGCAGGAGACCAATATTGCATCGCATCGGGGTCCTTACGAAACATCCCTTCGCCAGAACAAGGGGCATCCACTAAAATACGGTCAAAAAACTGTGGTAGAGCCTTCGCTAAATGGGCGGGTGTTTCATTCATAATCACAGCATTGCGGGCCCCATACCGCTCAACATTATCGCCCAACGCGGTGACACGCTTGGGATTGATTTCATTCGTGACTAATAACCCTGTTTGCTTTAAATAACTTAATAGATGCGTCGTCTTGCCACCAGGGGCCGCACATAAATCTAAAACCCGCTCATTCAATTCTGGTCGCGCCACTTCCCCAACAGTCATCGCACTAGGTTCTTGGCTGTAGACAGCCCCAGCTAAGTGTTCTAGCGAGTTACCATTAACCTTGCCATAATAGCCAATTTCACTATAAGCAATCGGATCAGCCATTTTAGCACGCATTGCGGGCGTCACTGATTTTTCTGGATTAACGCGGAAGCCTTTTTCAACCGATTCATCAAACGCCGCAAAAAAAGCAGGCGCTTCTGAACCAAGTAATTTTTGATATTTTGTAATAAATTCTGCTGGTAAGTTCAACCGTCAGTCCTCCTAATTCAAAACATGATCATAGAATAGATTACCACACTTCGAACTACCCTCGCTGGTTCACATTCGCATTCTTTCAGAAAATATGCTAAATTGAAAAGACTAAGCGTATTTCTGATAATTGAGGTGTTTTTTTAATGGAACGAAAACTAATTGCATTAGATTTAGACGGCACCACGTTGAATGCCAGTTCTAAATTAAACCTACCCACCATCAAAATCATGCAATGCCTGCAGACGGCCGGTCACTTAGTTAGCATCATTACCGGTCGTTCTTATCAAGGCTCGCAACTGATTTATGATGAGCTCCAACTAACCAGTCCCATGATTAATTTTAATGGTTCACTGGGTCATTTACCCCACCAACATTGGGATTCAGAATATCAATTCACGGTTAATAAAGCGATTGTCTTAGCTTTGGTGCAACATCGTGAACAATTGGGAATTAATCAAATTATTGCTGAAAACAAAAACAGCACCTTAACAGCGGGAAAAGACTTAATTGCAGGTCAATTCTTTCCTGAAATTGCCAAAAGTCGGCCAATTACGCCAGCCAATTTAACCCATAATCCTAACTCACTGGTTTTACTCGTCAAATCCGCCCAACGACCAGCCATCATTGCTTGGATTAACGACCACTTTGGTGATTTCGTCGATGTTGGCGTTTGGGGTGGGCCAAATGCTATCTTGGAAATCACGTCTAAGGGCGTGCATAAGGCCAAAGGTGTCGCTTACTTAGCTGATCAATTCCATATTCAACGCCAAAATATCATTGCCTTTGGCGACGAACATAATGATTTAGAAATGTTACAATATGCTGGCCTCGGCGTCGCCATGCGTAACGGTACTGCTAGTATCAAGGCAACCGCGGATGACGTGACCGCCTATGACAATGAACAAAATGGTGTGGCCCGCTATCTACAAGATTATTTTAAATTAGCTGAATAGGTCCAAACTAAAACCTCCATGTCGCCATGGAGGTTTTAGTTACGATTATTTCTCATAATGGCGCGCCCGATACCAACAGGAGCCACCAATCACCAATATTGCAATAAAAAAAGCAATACTGATTTCATTCACTTTAGTTGTACTATCATTTTCATTAGTTGCTACTAACAATAATGCACCGCTGCGGCTATCAATCACTTCTTGGCGTTTAACCTGATGTCTATTTTTTGACGTCGTTTGCACCACAGTCGGTTCTGCTTGGTGCGCTTGAGCAACTTGGGTCATGCCGCCTACAACTAACAACAAGCTCGCAATTAGTCCCCCCATCACGCGCCAACTAATTCGATTTAACCAGTCGAATTCTGGTTGTTTTTTTTTCACGAAAAACCGCCCCTCCAAGTCAGCTTAGTTACAGTGAATAAGTCTAATTTAGCGCAGTTGGTCGTGAATGAAAAACTTATTGTTTTATTTGGAAGGCTTATTAATATTCCCGTGTATTTATGTCTGACCCAAGGCGATTATTATTAAATTTTAGTCGTACAAAGGCACTTGGGGGTTGCCCCAAATGCCTTTCAATTCAGTGATGCTTTTTAGAACTCTGACGCCTTTCACTACGTTTAACCTCGGTCTGTAATGCGTCTACTTTTTGGGTTAAGGTCTCAATTTTAGCTAGCAATAACTGAATATCAGCTTGACTGTCATCAGGCTTCAGCACACTATTTTCGCTAGTCTGAGTCGTGAAGAAATCCGTAATCGTACTGGTCAATAACCCAATAAAACCAATCCCACCAAACATTAGCGCTGCGGCGATGATTTTACCTACTGGCGTATGCGGTGTCTCATCGCCATAACCGACTGTTGTCGCCGTGGTAATCGCCCACCACAGGGAATTCGATAAACTTTGATGTTCAAATACTGAAAACAGTAACGCGCTTAACACAATAATTGCAATACTAATTGAAAATAGATAAATAAAGCCCGTACTATATACAAAACGATGAAAATCATGCGACCACTTGCCATCTAATCCTAAACGCCAAAAAAGATGGTGATACTGAATCATCCGCGCCAACCGACCCAAACGAAACAGCGCAAAAATTGGATGCATTGGGATAATCCCAATCAAATCAAACGCTGAATGAATCAAAAACGTTTTACGATCATGGGCAGTCACAAAGCGAACTAAGTAATCAATCGCAAAGACCGCCAATAAACTATTAGCCACCACCCGTTCCACTTGCCAATCACCAATATGAAACGTCATTAATATAACATTGCCAACGGACAAGAGGGTTAGTATCGTGACTGCTAAATGATAGCCGACGACTAAACTTTGCTGTCGTTTCCCCATATAATCAGACTCCTAAATATAAACTAGTTAATAATATAGTCTTATCGACTTAAATTAACTAGTCACGACCCCCTAAATTTATTGGTTTGTTAAGATTCTCAATCCGCACAAACAAAATGACGTCCAGACTAACCCCGCAAAGAGTCGTTGGACGCCAAATGATTAACCTAAATCGCCAGTTAAGAACTGCGCTTGACCCTGACCAAAACTCCAATCAGCATCCGTATTGACACTCAAATTAATCATCACATCTTCTGGCCGCAACCCCAGCTCCGCCTGTAACGTTGCCACTAAGTCTCGATAAAATGCTTTCTTCTGGGCTTCCGTCCGCGGTCTTGTCACGAGACTAAAAACCAAGACTTGCTCCGTCCGCTTAAACCCCAAACCAGTGTCTAAAATTTGCATTTCAACGGGCTCGTGCTGCGTCACGATCTGATACCGATCGCCAACTGGAGCATCAAATGCCTTTAACATGACCGCATAAGAAATATCCAAAATTTGTTTAATTTCTGCATCCGTCCGACCTTTAATCATATCAATTTTCATAAATGGCATGCGCTAATCTCCTTAAGTTAAATCTAATAGTTGCGGTAATATCTCAATGACCAAACAAACTTAACAACTTTGAGTGACCGCTAATCAAGAAAACACAATCCAAGCTAGCATCATTAATTTAATTATTTACCTTCGTCACCAACGGCACATCTAACCGGACCAAATCGGCATATGTCTCGCGCTGAACAACCAACTGGCTATGACCATCCTCACAAAAGACGACTGCTGGCCGCGGATTGCGGTTATAGTTACTTGCCATTGAATATCCATAGGCACCCGTATCTAAGACAGCTAAAATATCACCTGGTTGGGTGGCCGGCAACTGCTGATTCCAAATTAACATATCGCCAGATTCACAATATTTACCGGCAATCGAAACAACTTCATCACTTGGTAACGTTGGATTCTTAGCTAAGACAGCTTCGTATTTGGCTTCATACAAGGCTGGTCGAATATTATCACCCATCCCACCATCAACGGCCAAATACTTTCGGATTCCAGGAATTTCTTTAGTGGCCCCCAACGTATACAATGTCATCCCGGCCGTTGCGACTAATGACCGCCCCGGTTCAATCCAGATTTCTAACATTGGCACAGCATGTGCTTGCGTTTGCGCGATGGTCTCCTTAATGATTGCATCCACAAATTCAGTTGGTAATAGCGGTTGATCAGCCGACGTGTACTTGACGCCGAAGCCGCCCCCAACATTCATAATTTTAGGATAAAAGTTTAACTCGGTCTGCCAACGGGCAAATAAAGCCACTAGCTTATCCACGATCAACTTAAAGCCATCGACTTCAAAAATCTGAGAACCAATATGACAATGAATCCCGACCAAGTCTAAGTATGGCGCAGCTTGTGCTTGTTTAACCGCCGTATCTGCTTGACCACTAGTCAAGTCAAAGCCAAACTTAGAATCAGCTTGACCGGTCGAAATATACTCATGGGTATGCGCTGAAATTCCAGGTGCAATCCGTAACATAATGGTCGTTAATTGTTCACGTTCAGCCGTTAATTGCGCTAATAATTGCAATTCATAAAAGTTATCAACCATAATGCAACCGACACCATAATCAAGCGCCATCGTTAATTCTTCAATGGACTTATTATTACCATGAAATGATAACTTAGCCATCGGAAAATCGGCTTGTTTGGCAGTATATAATTCCCCACCAGAAACGACATCACAGTGAATCCCAGCTTGGGCTGCCAACTGATACATCGCAACTGTCGCAAAAGCCTTACTAGCATAACTAATCTGATAATGCACTTGATTGGCTTCAAAGACCTGTTTGAACGCTGCAATTTCAGTCCGGATTGCCCCTGTATCATAGACATAGAGTGGGGTTTGATACTGTTGCGCTAACGCCAGCGTATCGACCCCACCGACCGTTAAATGTTTCGCCGTATTCAAAACTGCTGGCGTAATTTGTTCATTCACAATTTAACCTCACTTTTTATTAGACGACGTGACTTGATTCAAAAAAAACCGGCCCTTTAAACCGGCCGGTCCAAGTAAATCACCGCTTATTCAGCAGCTTCGTCACTCTTTAACACCCCACCAACACTGTAGCGGTCTTTTTGCATTTCATTCAAGATGACATGAATATGTTCAGCCGGCGCGCCAGTATTCTTACTAACGGCCGTCGTCACGTCCTTAACTAGTGCTTTAAGTTGTGATTGTGAACGTCCGGCAATTAAATCAATGTGTACGATTGGCATGTGGTCACACTCCTATTATTATCTTATAAAATCTAATCATACCTTAATTTTCTAATTTTGCAACTGTTGGCGTTGTTCCGCCTGCTCCCGCTCATTCATAAATAGGCCACTAGTATCAACTGTATTTAAAATATTAATAAACGCATGCGCATCAGTGGTACTCACTGACGCCTGTAACGCGTATAATTCATAGCGATTTAAAACGACCATTAACGTCGCATTCGGTTGACCAGAATACGCCCCTTTGGAATCAGTCATCGTGACACCCCGTAGAATCGCCGTTTGAATGGCTTGTGCCACTGCATCTGGCTTAGTTGTCACAATAATGGCGGTCAACTTTTGATGCCGCGTATGAATTAAATCAACCATTCTTGTTGCCGCATAAATCGAGATGATTGTAAATAACGCATTTTCCCAACTAAACAACAGGCCCGACATTAGAATAATGACAAAATTTATCAAGAACATCAAACTGCCAACGGTCCGTCCTGTTGCTCGCTCTAATACGAGGACGATAATATCAAAACCGCCCGTCGAAAAGCCGTAACGCATCGTTATGCCAATACCGACCCCGGTCAAGATTCCCCCAAACAAAGCGCCCAGTAGCGGATTATGTGCAATATTTGTGACCGGCATCAAGACTGCGGCCAGCGACGTTAAAAAGGCCGTTACAAAACTCATAATCGTAAAGCGATGTCCTAACTTAAACCAACCTAACAAGGCAATTGGGACGTTAAATGCTAGGATATAGTATCCGGTATTAATTTGCAGTCCAAGTGGTTTGCCTACTGAATATAACAGCTGAGCAATCCCATTAACCCCACCACTAAACGTGTTTGCCGGAATTAAAAATTCATTCAATGCAAATGCTGAAACCACCGCCGAAGCCACCATGACAACTAGCTGCCAGAGAAAGGCTAATCGTGGATTTGAAAGATGTGACATGCCCTAACCTTCTTTTCCTATTTTCTCACTTGCTATTATAGCGAAAAAGCCCCATTTATTCATATAAATGCTAAAATTAGATTAGAAATTTTTTTGTCGGTTTACTTTTAGAAAGAAGGTCCCTTATGCTGACCCATCAGTTTAATCCTTATTCCGCTTGTACCAGTATCCTAGTCGGTAAAAATGCCACCGCGGATGGCTCGACCATGATTGGCCGCAATGAAGATTCACGAGCCGCTTGGGCGAAAAAATTCGTCGTTCACGCACATGCTGAATTTACCACTGCTCCAACGTTTAAATCGGCGGATGCTGACCATCCGTTTGAGCTGACTTTACCCAAAATCCGTGCTAAATATACCGCCACCCCCGAATGGACCCCGAAGTTTGGGTTATTTGAGGAAGACGGCATTAATGAATATGGCGTCGCTATGAGTGCCACCGAGAGTGCTTATTGTAATACACGGGTCCTCGCCGCCGATCCATACGTGCAAAATGGTATTGGTGAAGAAGCGATGGTTACCGTAACATTACCCTACATTCATTCAGCACGGGCCGGGGTGGAACGCCTCGGTCATATTATTGAAACCGCTGGGACTTATGAGACTAACGGTATTCTTTTTAGCGATGCCGAAGAAGTCTGGTACATGGAAACAGGTGCTGGCCATTATTGGGTGGCCCAACGGATTCCTGACGACGCCTATGCGGTCGTTGCTAACCAGTTAGCTATTCAAGAAATTGATTTAGCCGACCACGAGAATTTCTTATATGCGAAAGGGATTCGTGATTTCGTTGTGGACCATCAGTTAGCCTCAATGACCAACGGCTTGAATTTCCGGGAGGTCTTCGGAACCGCCGACGTTTCAGATCAACACTACAATACCCCTCGCGTTTGGGATGGGCAGCGTTACTTTAGTCCCGAAATCGACCAAACACCTGAATCATTTAACTTACCCTTTATTCAGCGTGCGAACCGATTGATTCATATTGACGAGGCGCAACACTTCTTAGCCTCACACTATGAAGGTACCCCCTTTGATCCCGTTGGCGGTGGTAGTGATGCCGATAAGCACCGCTATCGTCCAATCAGCCTAGCCAAAACTCAGGAATCACACGTCCTGCAAATTCGGCCGGACCAGCCAACCGCAACTAGCGGCATTCACTGGTTAGCGATGGGCGTCGCCGCCGAAAGTGTCTACGTACCCTTTTATGCGGGCGCAGACACTACTCCAGCTGCCTATCAATTAGCGACTGAAAAGTTTGACCCGCAGTCCGCCTATTGGATTTTTAAACACGTTGGCGTCTTAGTCGATGCTCATTATCACGACCTGCATCCCCAATTACAAACCGTACAACAGGATTTAGCGATTCAGCTCGGTCATCACCTAATAACGACGGATGCCACCCTTAAAACCTTAGCAGCGACTGCCTTGCCAGCCGCACTTGATCAAGCCAATACAACTGCGGCAACCTTAGCTTTAACGGCCATGCAACAACTGACGGCCGACTTGATTACCACTAGCACGGACCTGTCACCCTTAAATTATCAAACCGATTTGAATCTATAACTAGTTGAAGTAAACCCGTTATTTCCTGATATACAGTTATCGTTTTGATAAGTGTGAGCATATTATTGGTCATCCTTTAAAATCTACGTCATAATAATGACAATTCTTATTATTAAGGGAGGTTATCTTATGAGTTTAGATGAAAAGATCGACAGCACTAAAGATAAAGTTAGTGGTAAGGCTAAAGAGGTTGAAGGAAAAGTTACCGGTGATAAAGCCCGCGAAACTGAGGGTAAAACAGAAGGATTGATTGGCAAAGCTAAAGAAAAATTAGCGGATGCCAAAGACTCAGTCAAAGGTGCCGTAGATGGTGCCAAAGAAAAATTAAATCAGTCAGATAAATAGATTGTCACACGAATCAGCGTCGCCTAATTTGCCGAACTTATGGCTTTGGGCGACGCTGTTTTTTATTACATCAGTTCACCACTTGCCGCTTGAAATAAATGACGACATCACCACATCTAAAACCAACTGTATTGGTGAAGATAAGTATGACAGTATATTAATTACCAGTGCTGTCTGGATCTGATAAAACCAAGATAATTCGAGCAACACTAACAATTTTCTTGTTGCTGCTCACATTATTAGTCAAAATACCCCATATTATTAGTTTAATCAACTGCGTTTTATATTTATACTTAATTTAATGGTCTTTTTAATAACTGGGGATTTTTAAGGCCTATTAATCAAGCTATGTTGCCATAGTATGACGATTTAAATTAGTACTACGACCAGATACGGAAGTCGCTAAAAGCTGAGAAATTTTGGAGGAAACAGAATGTTATTTGTTAGTGGTCTCGGCCTTATTTTATTGATTATCGGTGCAATCTTCTTTTTTATCGATTACGCTAAAGGAACTCATAAGAAATTATCTTACATTTTAATGGCTATTGGACTCATAATTGCCATTGGTGGTTATTTTGGTAACACCTATCAGATCAAGCAGGAACAAATCCGGCAGGCAAAAATTGAAAAAAATAAAGAAAAAACCTTTGCCAGCAATTATTCAAATATACGTTACTATACTTATACTACCGGTATCAAAGCTGAAAAGATTGGTGATAAACTGACGTCCGTTTGGCATGATGCTATTTGGAATGATAACGGTGTTACCGTTGATGGCAAAAGCTATACTGACTTCAACAAAGCAATTGAAGCGCAATACGCTGTTTACACATCCGAAGGCACGATTGATAAAATGGATACGGCTTTGAGCCATCTTGAATCAACGTATGCCACGCTCAAGCAAAATGTCACCAATAAGAATGAAACCAAACTGGCTGATGCTAAAAAAGCAGTCAAAGATGCCAAAAAGTTTGTTAATTTGGTCGAAAATCCTAGTGGTAATTACAGCACCTTTTCAGACAATATTAGTGAAGCTGACGCTAATTTAAGTGATGATTTATAAACTTTACTAATTACTAACTTATCGTTAAAAATCAATCGACCCGCTAGCCAAAAATGGTTAACGGGTCGATTGATTTTTACCAGTTTAATTGCTATTTAACTTCCGAAGTATTAATAATCGGTTGTGAACCCCGCTCCGAAATAATGGTGACCATCATGTTATTTATCAATTGTAATTTCTTATCATCTGAAAATTGCATCCCGGTATCCTTCTCCAAACGCCGAATCGTCTCTTCCGTAATTGAAACAGCCCCTTCTACAATCACCTTACGCGCCGAAAGAATTGCAGAGGATTGTTGGCGCTGTAACATGGCACTGGCAATTTCAGTTGCATAGGCTAAATGAGTCAACCGTGTTTCTAAGATTTCTACACCAGCGACAGTTAACCGTGCCTGTAATTCAGCCGTTAGTCGATCAGACACTTCCGTTGGATTACTACGTAACGTTAACTTCTTGTCATCATCAAAAGTATCATAGGGATACTCAGAAGCAACGTGGCGCACAGCCGATTCACTCTGAATCTGCACAAACTGTTCATAATCATCAACTGCAAACAAGGCCATACTGGTATCAACTACTTTGAACACAATGACAGCCGCAATCTCAACAGGATTACCACGTAAATCGTTCACTTTTAAAATGGCACTATTAAAATTACGTACTCTTAGTGAGATTGAAAACTTACTCGTTAAGGGGACTGTCATAAATAAGCCAGAATCACGAATTGTGCCAATATATTTTCCAAAAAAGGTCATCACCCGTGCCTCATTAGGCCCCACAATAGTTAACGAGCTTGCACCAAGACCCGCAATAATAATTAAAATAGCGCCTAAAAAGACTGTCATCAACTGATTAGTCGTGCTTCCCGACCAGACTAACCAGCCACCACCGAAAACAAATAAAATAGCTAAGACTAACCCAATATACCCATTAATATGAAAAACTTGCTTTTCTTTCATACTTAAAAGCCCCCTTTTATATTCTAAGTATACCTGTCAAAATTAGTAAAACCAGTTTAATTGCTTCAATTCTATCCCCGCAACCTAAAAATGACATTTAACCAGCCAATGGCTACTTAAATGTCATTTTAATATTAATTTGAGCTGAACTAATGTGTCATCTGACGATTGCGCATAAAGATTGCTGCACATAACCCACCAACAAGCACAATGCCGGCCGCAGTCAAGGTCACTGCCCGCGTCCCATTAGCATACGCTTGCCAAACAAGTTGTTGAACCGTCTTAGCAAACGGCATTTGACTCAATCGGTGACTGTAAGCAATCGCATGACCTGAGAACGGCCCCGCCTTTACTAAAGCCGCATGGATGGCAGTAGCGGAAACTTTTGGTAACTTAGCCTGACTGAAATGTTGGGTTAAATACTGCTCGTAGACATTACTTTGAACTAGGCCCATGGTCACGATACCAAGTGTGACCCCAATCTGCCGAAAGACATTAATTAAGCCGGATGCCATCCCCATTTCACGGACAGCAACTCCTTCCATACCCGCAGAATTCAGCAAAGGATTAACCATACCGTTAGTGATCCCCATTAAAACCATGCCGGGCCACAATTGCGCAAAAGATACTTTAACCGTCATGGCATTGGCTAACATCAAAAACCCAATGCCGCCCAAGAACAGGCTACCGCTAATCATCCATTTCTTAGAATACCGATTCCCTAAATACCCTGTGACTGGCCCTAAAATTAGCGACCAAATACTGATTGTTAATTGCCGGACCCCCGCATCCAACGCTGAATACCCCATATAGTTTTGCATGAGTGCAGTAAGATAAGTGTTATACGAATAAATCCCAGCTCCCAAAGTTAGGGCAACAATGACAGTCCCAATAAAATGAGGATTTTTAAACATGGTTAAGTTGACCATGGGTTGCTTCGTATGGGCTTCCACAAAAATGAAAAGTCCAAAACATACGACCGCAGTACCTAACCATAGCAACATATGTGTGCTTGTCCAACCCCATGTTGGATGATTTTCTTTTGAAATCAACCCATAAATCAAGGCAAATAAGCTCGCTGCTGACAAAAACATCCCAATAAAATCAATTTTCTTACTAGTGCTGATATCAGGAACCTCGTCGACATAAATCAACGTTAAAATAATGGCAATTAATCCAATCGGAATATTGACGTAAAAAATAGACCGCCAACCAAATAACGCCACCAAATAGCCGCCAATTAGTGGCCCTGAAGCTGAAGATAGCCCAATCACGGATCCTAAAATTCCTAACGCTACGCCCCGTTGGCTCCCTTTAAAACTAACGGCTACGAGTGCCATCGCCAAGGCATTCATCCCAGCACCACCAAGTGCTTGAACGCCACGACCAATGTCGAGGACTAACAAAGATGGTGCAAGTCCGTTAACTGCTGACGCTAAGACAAAAATCCCTAGTGAAATCACAAAAATTTTCTTTAAGCCATACATATCACCAATTTTAGACACGATCAGTAGCGTGACCCCTAAAACTAGCGAATATGCATTTAACACCCATTGCACATTATTAAATGATTCATTAAAATCACGGACCATTGTTGGTAACGCCACATTTACAATCGTGACATCTAAAAGTGCCATAAAGACGCCCAGTGATAGAGCAACTAACCCAATCCATTTCCGATATTCTTTAGTCATTGTTGGTTATTCCTCCATGTGCTGCAATCGCTTGTTGCACTTTTTCTAATTGTTGATTACTCCATTTGATTTTAGCTTCACTCTCAGCAATCTGTAAACTGAGTGTACGCAGTCCCCAATCGATTGAATCCTGGTTTGAGCCTGCTGCTGCTACTTTTCTTTCTACATGCACATAAATCCGTTGATAACTTTGTAAATCAGTCAAGACAGCATTTTTATAGTCATTCAAAATTTGGCTTTGAACTACCGGTGTTTCCGCTGCCATCCCCTTAAACTTAAACCGATAGATGGATTCTCGTTTCGCATCCATCGGTACTGGCGCTAACAACATCGCATGTAAATGCGCCTTGCCAGTAGGTGTCAAATGAGCCAACCGCTTACCACGTGAATTTTCGGTAGCGGCCAAAAAAACAATATCATCAGCGGCTGCCAATTTATCCAGCAAGGGATACATGACGCCATTTGAGATTTTACGCCGTGGCACCAGCGCATTCTCGAGCACTTTACACAGCTTATAACCCGACCGATCATGCTCAAGTAATGCCCCCAATACCAATAAATCATACATTCGAGGATCCTCCTATCTGATAAGTCTTAACGACTTATTAAGTATAGGTCTTTTCGACTCATTGTCAATTGTCATTTAAAATTTTTCTAAATCAAGATTGACAAAAAAACACAAAAAAAGCCAATTAACTGAAAACTCAGTTAATTGGCCCATTAAACTTAAGCAAATGCTTGTTGTTTAATTAATTTTAAATTAGTTACGGCGACGTTCTGGAATCCGCGCAGCCTTACCATGTAAGTCACGTAAGTAGTATAACTTAGCACGACGAACACGACCTTGACGGACAACATCGATTGAAGCAACCCGTGGTGTGTGTAATGGGAAAGTCCGTTCAACACCGACACCGTTACTGATTTTACGAACTGTATAAGTTTCGCTAATTCCAGAACCGTGACGCTTGATAACGACACCTTCAAATAATTGGATCCGTTCACGTGTGCCTTCAACAACTCGGGCATGGATGCGAACAGTATCACCGGCACGGAAATCAGGGACATCCGTACGGAGTTGTTCATTGGTAAGCTTTTCGATCAATTGGTTTTGACGCATAATTTAGTTCTTCCTTTCGCCGAAATTCGTGACACTTTGGTCAGCGGAATGTCGTTAATGGGCTCAATAGCCAATAAATAGAATACCATATTTCAGGAGGCCGTTGCAAGTTTTTCTTTACAGTCCCTCGGCATCCGCCTTAATATCGGCCAACAATTGCCGGGCCTTACTCGACAATTGCAATTTTGCTAGCATATCTGGTCGCCGTTCATAGGTTCGCTTTAAAGCCTGCTGTAACCGCCAGTCAGCGATTTTTCCATGGTCCCCACTCAATAAGATATCTGGGACCTTCAACCCCCGGAAATCAGCCGGACGCGTGTATTGTGGATATTCCAATAATCCAGACGAAAACGAATCACCAGGTGCTGATTCAACATTCCCCAACACGCCCGGAATTAATCGAACCGTGGCATCAATCATTACCATGGCGCCTAGTTCACCACCCGTTAAAACATAATCACCGAGTGAAACCTCATCAGTTACCAATGACCGAATACGTTCATCATAACCCTCATAATGCCCGCAAATAAACGTGAGGTGGTCTTCTTTGGCAAAGTCTTCCGCAACCGTCTGAGTGAACTGATACCCAGCTGGATCAAGTAGAATGACCCGCCCCTTGGTAGGATATTTGGCTTCAACATCCGCTAAGGCGTCAAAAATCGGTTGCGGTTGTAATAGCATCCCCGCACCACCCCCATAAGGGTAATCGTCGACATGTCGATGCTTATCAGTCGTATAGTCGCGAAAGTTCGTAACACCCACGTCAATAACTTGATTTTCCACAGCATTGCCAATCATGGATTCATGTAATGGTCCGGTGAACATCTCTGGAAATAAACTTAGAATGTCAATCCGCATTAATCAATCAATCCTTCCATCAATTCCACCGTGACCGTTTCAGTAGCTAGATCAACCGTTTTAATGACTTGCGGAATTTTCGGTAGCAAGACGTCAGCCTGACCATGTTCGCGTTGCACAACCCAGACATCATTGGCGCCAGGTGCAAGAATTTCTTTAATATGACCTAACGTTTCCCCAGTCGTAGTCACCACTTTGAGACCAACGATTTGGTGATAATAATATTGACCAGCTGGCAACTCCTGTAACTTATCTGCCGTTACTTTTAACGTCCAACCTTTATACTTTTCGACGTCATTTATGTTGTCAAAGCCAGCAAAGGTCAAAAAGAATAACCCTTTTTGTGCTCGTGAACTTGTGATAGTGACAGTTAACCCACCGGTAGTGTCATCGATGTCTTTAAATAACGTTAATTGTTGCCCTTTGGCAAAACGTTTTTCTGGAAAATCCGTTACTGCGACGACCTTCACTTCACCACGGATACCATGGGTATTAACTAACGTACCAACTCGATAATAATCCATTTGGTTGCCTCCTCAAAAAATCAATTTAATTGTAATAAAAAAACACTTAAACAAAACATTGCTGCTTCGCTCAAGCGTTTTTTTTCTGTCCATCTTCGATCGTAAGACGGACGCGTTTAGGTCCAGAAACTCGGACACTATAAACAATCGTTCGAATTGCTGAAGCAACCCGGCCCTGTCGACCAATGACCCGCCCGATATCCTCAGGATTAACGGTTAAGTTATATTCTAAGTAACGACTAGTTTCTTGGAAACCAATCTTAATATCAGTTGGATGTTGGACTAACGGCGTAACGACCGTTTGGATTAAAGCTTTAATATCTGCCATGATCAATTACCGCTTTATTATTTAGTGAACTTAGCTTCGTGATACTTCTTCATGATACCGGCTTTTGATAAGATATTCTTAACCGTATCTGAAGGTTGTGCACCATTGTTCAACCAACCGAGGATATCTTCCTCTTCAAGTTTAACTTGGGCTGGTTCTGTAAGTGGGTTGTATGTGCCGACTTGGGCGATAAAACGACCATCACGTGGTGACCGTGAGTCTGCGACAACAATCCGGTAAAATGGATTTTTCTTAGAACCCATCCGCTTTAGACGAATCTTGACTGACATTTAAACACCTCCCGAATTCTTTAACAGGTAATAATATACCAGTAAATCAATAGCTTGTAAAGGTTTTTTTCTTGACAGGCTAAAAAATGGTTTAGATTAGCGTTTGCGACGCCGCATTGCCTTGGCTAATCGCTTCTTTTTTTGCTTTTTAGTTTGACGAACCATTCGATTCATCGCCATCTGTTGCATTTTACCACCGACACCATTGCCCATTAAGCCTTCCATCCCAGAAAAGTTACCTTTAGACATTTGGTTCATCATTTTCTTAGTTTGGTTGAATTGCTTAATCATCCGATTAACTTCTTGCACTGGTCGGCCAGACCCAGCGGCAATTCGCCGGCGCCGGGATGGGTTCAACAAGTCAGGATCAGTTTTTTCTTTCGCTGTCATTGAATAAACAATGGCTCGGATATGGGCAATATCCTTTGGGTCCATATTCATATTCTTCATGGCCGGATTATTCGCCATACCTGGAATCATCTTCATGATGTCTTCCATGCTCCCCATCTTGTCAACTTGATCCAGTTGATCGATGAAGTCATTAAAATCAAAGCTGTTTTCCTGAATCTTTAAATTCATTTCTTCAGCTTGTTTTTCATCATATTGCTGTTGCGCCTTTTCAATCAAGGTCAACATATCGCCCATACCTAAGATACGATCAGCCATGCGGTCAGGATGGAAGACGTCTAAGTCAGTCATCTTTTCGCCTTGACCAACGAACTTGATTGGCTTGCCCGTCACAGCCCGAATAGATAGCGCAGCCCCACCACGGGTATCGCCATCTAATTTCGTCAAGACGACCCCAGTCACATCCAGCTTATCATTAAAGCCTTGCGCCGTATTAACTGCATTTTGACCGGTCATTGCATCAATGACTAACAGGATTTCGTCCGGATGGACCAAATCCTTAATGTTAGCTAATTCATTCATGAGCTGTTCATCAATTTGTAACCGCCCAGCTGTATCAATAAAGACATAATCATTATGATTAGCAGCTGCTTGTTGCATCCCTTGGCGCACAATTTCAACGGGATCAACGTCCGTCCCTAATTGGAATACTGGCACGTCGATTTGATCACCGACTTGTTGCAATTGTTCAATCGCAGCAGGCCGATAAATATCCGCCGCAATCATTAAAGGCCGCGCGTTTTGTTCGGTCTTTAATTTTAAGGCCAGTTTCCCAACTGTGGTCGTTTTACCGGCCCCTTGCAGCCCAGCCATCATAATGACGGTTGGGATTTTATCTGATTGGTTCAACGGCACAGCGGTCTCACCCATCGTCTTGGTTAATTCTTCATTAACAATCTTGACGATTTGTTGGGCAGGGTTCAACCCTTCGAGAACTTTAGCTCCGAGTGCACGGTCCCGAACAGTTTTAACAAAATCTTTGACCACCGTAAAATTAACATCGGCTTCTAATAGTGCCAGCCGAATTTCACGCATGGTTTGTCGTAAATCGCTTTCGGAAACTTTCCCTTTCCGTCGGAGATTGGTCATTGCCTTTTGTAAACGTTCTGTTAGGCCTTCAAATGCCATTAGTGTCACCTAACCTTCATTTTATTATTCTGAGTCAGCTTCTAAGTTGACTAGTTGTTGAATCATTTTTAACAGGTGTGCATCACCATGATAAGACTTTTTTATATAATCAGAAATCGCATCTACTTGGTGATTACGAGCAACAAACGCCTGATAAAGATGCAATTTGGTCTCGTAATCTTCCAAAATCTTTTCGGTTCGCTTGATATTATCATAGACGGCCTGCCGTGAAACGGCAAACTCCGCCGCAATTTCACCTAATGAATAATCGTCACCATAATATAACTGAATGTAACTTTTTTGTTTATTCGTTAATAGGGGTTCATAGAATTCAAATAACGAATTGATGCGATAATTCTTTGCAATTTCCATGCGAGGCTCCTTCAATTGACAGCGCAGTAATACAAGCTTAATCTAGAGTACCGATTTTACTGAGAAAGGTCAACTCTTAACCAGTAATCACGTCTTTAAATAGCCCATAAACAAAGTCATTTGCATTAAATGGCCGTAAATCAGTGACTTTTTCACCTAAACCAACGTATTTAACCGCTAAATGTAACTCGTTACGAATCGCTAACACGATCCCACCACGAGCGGTACCGTCTAACTTCGTCAAAACGATGCCCGTCACTGCAGTTGATTGTTTAAATAACTTCGCTTGGTTCAACGCATTTTGACCCGTGGTCGCATCCAAGACAAGTAAAACCTCTTGGGGTGCCGCTGGAATTTCACGCGTAATCACCCGCTTAATTTTTTCCAATTCATTCATCAAATTAACTTTATTTTGTAAACGACCAGCGGTATCGACGAATAAGATATCATAATCTTCAGCTTTGGCTCGCTTCACGGCATCAAAACAAACGGCCGCCGGATCACTCTTTTCGGGACCCGCAACCACGTCAACGCCATCACGTTTGCCCCACACCTGTAACTGTTGAATGGCGCCCGCTCTAAAGGTATCACAAGCCGCTAGCAACACTTTTTTGCCCTGTTGCTTATACATATTCGCCATCTTACCAATTGTGGTTGTTTTACCAGCGCCATTCACGCCGACAAATAAGATCACAGTCGGGCCGGATTCAGCTAAATGAATACTATTATCTTCACCGGCGCCGGCTTCACCGTACATGTCGACTAACTTTTCAACAATGACACTCGAAATTTCTTTTTTACTTTTAGCATTTTTGAGTTTCACTTCATCGCGTAACTCATCACTAATTTTCATCGCCGTTTCGTAACCAACATCGGATTCAATCAGTGTATCTTCCAATTCATCAAAGAAGCCTTCATCCACATGCCGGAAATTCGCTAAAAAGTTGTTAATCCGGTCACCAAAAGTTTGACGTGACTTCTTTAATCCTTGGTCATACCGTTCCGCTTCCGTAGGTTCCGCCGCAACCGTCGTCGGTTCAGCAACTGGTTCCGCAGCTTCACTAACCGCCGGTTCACTTGCAGGTGCCAATGACACCGCCGCTGATGATGCACTACTGGTCGCCAGCCGATCAACTGAGTCGGCTGCAGCACTAACTACTGGCGCAACACTAGTTTCACTCGCTGGTACTATTGAAGTCGGCGTAACTTCAACAGCCGTTGGTGTCGTTGGTGTATCAATCGTTGCCGTGGTGCTGGTTGCAGTTTCGGCTGACGCTGTACTTGTAGCAGTGACTGCTGAAGTGGCTTGATTGCCAGCCGTCGTTTCAGCGCCAGTACTTGTACTGGCCGCACTTGAAGCCGCTTCGGACTCTGGTAAACTAAATGCTTTTTTGAGGCGACTAAATAATCCCATTATTTGACACTTCCTTTGAATTAATTTTGGGTCGTTTTTAAATCATCCAATGACACTGAAACCATCTTAGAGACGCCGGATTCTTCCATGGTCACGCCGTATAACACGTTGGCATGCATCATGGTCCCTTTCCGATGAGTAATGATGACAAATTGGGTGTCCGTTTGAAAATCATTCAAATACTGACTAAATCGATCGACATTGGCATCATCCAGGGCGGCCTCTGCCTCATCTAAAATACTGAACGGCGTTGGTCGGACTGCTAGAATCGCAAACAACAAAGTAATCGCTGTAAGTGCGCGTTCACCACCGGATAATAAGCTTAAACGTTGGAATTTTTTGCCTGGTGGTTGCGCCATAATATCGACCCCACTCGTTAACAAGTGGTCCGGATCGGTTAGAATCAACCGTGCCTCGCCACCACCAAACATTTGACCAAAGATTTGACTAAAAGCCGTTGCAACTTGATCAAAAGCCGTTTTAAACCGCGTAGCAACCGTTGCATCTAAATCCGCCATCGTTTGTAACAAGTGCATTTTAGAAGCCTTCAAATCGCTTGCCTGTTGCGTTAAGAAATTATAGCGATCTGACACCCGTTCAAATTCCTCAATTGCGCCTAAATTAACCGTCCCAATCTCGTCTAAGCCACGTTTTAATAGCTTTAACTGGTCATTAATTTCTGTCAACGTTAAGGAACTGACCGTCGCTTGGGCCGCACTGACAGTTAGGTCATATTTCTCTGCCAAATCAGCGGTTGCATGCTCAACTTCACCTGTTAACTTGGTTTGACTAAGCTCTAAGCGGCGATAGTCATCCGTCGCAGCAGCAGCCAGTTCTCGTTGTCGCGTTTGCTGAGTAGTCGCAACCGCAACACCATCATTTAAGGCCGTCAAGTCAACTTGTATTTGTGCTTGCTGCGCAACTACTTTGGCCTGTTCAGCTTTAGCTTGCTTTAAGCGTGCTGTTCGTTCTTGCACGGAAAGCTGTTGACTTGATAAATTCGTTTGAATTTGGGCCAAACTAGCAGTCGCCGTCGTTTTAGCCATTGTCTGACTTTTAAGTTGTGCTTGGCATTGTTGCAACTGTTGTTCAGTTTGCTTGCAACGCTCTTTTAACGTCACTAAGGTTTCACGTTGCGTTTGCAACTTACCGGTCTGGTCCTTTTGATACTGTTCATAATCATGTTGCTGTTGTTCAATATTAGCCATTTCAGTCTTAAAATCAGCTAATCTTTGCTGATTTTCAGCTAACTTAGTTTTATTTTCAGTGACTTGCGTGGCATAGCTCGTATCATCCGTCGCCCGTTGCGTCTGTTCATAGGTTAGTGCTTTAACTTGGCGGGCTAATTGCTGGCGGTCATTTTGAGCCGCTTGCAACGCCACTTGCGCCTGTGACAGCTGCTGCTGCAACTCAGTTAAGTGTTGTTGCTGCGTCTCAATCTGACCTACTAATTCTTGCTCTAATTGCTTGGCAGTTGCTAGCGTTTGTTCATGCGTGATTAACGCGGCATCCATTTTTTCAATGTTAACCGCTAGACTTTTAACCCGTTGTTGTTGTTGCAAAGGCCCCTGTGTCTCATGGCGATTAGCCCCACCAGTAATGGCCCCGCTGGCAGCAATGGTTTCACCAGCAACGGTTACAAATTTACAATGAAAACGACGCGTTTTGGAAATGGTCAACGCATGGTCTAAAGTATCCACAATGACCGTTGTCCCCAACAAATAACGCTTAATGGCAACAAACTGCTGATCACATTTGATTAACTCACTGGCGACACCTACCACCCCGGCTTGTTGCTGGAGATCGTGTTCCGTCGCCACCGGTAACTGCCGGGCTTGAATCCGTTCAACTGGTAAAAAGGTCGCGCGACCTAGATGTTGTTGCTTTAAAAAGTTAACCACGTTACGTGCGGTAAATTGCGTATCACAAACCACATTTTGGAGTTGACCACCTAAAGCAACTTCAACAGCTTTCGTGTAGTCAGCCGGCACTGTCAATAATTCAGAAACAGGCCCAGCTACTCCTGGAAATTGTTGTCGATGCTGTAGTACGGTCCGCACACCTGCGTAAAAATTCGTATATCGTTCTTGCGCAGCTTGTAAATTTTCGACTTCTAGGCGTGCCTTTTGTTTGATTCCCGCTGCATCGAACAACTGCTGTTGTTGCTCATCAATTTTAACCCTATTCGCTTTTTGTTGGGCTTGCCGTTGCTGTAATAATTGCTTTTCAGCAGTAACTTGATTGGCTAGCTCACTGCGAACCCGATTTTTAACATCAACCGTGGTCTCAGCTTGTTTAAGTTTGGCCTGACTAGCCGCTAAATTTTGAGCAGCTGTTGCCCGTTGCGTATCGGTTTGTTGGTGCTGCTTGTCTAAATGTTTTGCTTCATTATTGAGTGACGCCTGACGCTGCATTTCGTTAATATAATCCGCTCGTAATTGCGCCAATTGTGTTGCCAACTGTTGGCGACCTTGTGCACTGGTCGCAATCGTTAACTGCTTAACCGCAGCTTCAACGGTCGTGACGTGCTGCTTTTGCGTGGCTAACTGCGTCGTTAAATCGGTTTGTTGCGCCGTCAACGTTTGCAGTTGGACCGTGGCTGCTGCTAATTCAGCTTGAACACGTTGCTGGGTGGCCTGTTGATTTTGCTGACGTTCAGCATCCACCCCTTGTTGGCCTTGCGTATTTTCGATAGTCTTAGTCAACGCTAAGTTTTTAGCAGCTAACGTATCCTTTTGGCGTAACTTGGCATCTTGATCCGCTTGCATTTGCGCTAATTGTTGCGCCCCAGTTGTCGCCTTTTGCTGATAATCGGTGACTAAGGCTTTGGCCTTTACCATCTGTTCGTTAACTTCAACTAACTGATCATGGGCAATCCCGACTTTTTTAGCCAATCGAGTCTGATCAAGCTGATCAAACTTTTGTTTTTGATCTTGATAATCTCGGGCTAAGCTCGCTTGTTCTGCCAACGGCTCCTTTTGTTGCGCCAATTCGGTAATAATATCATTGACACGATCTAAATAATCCGTTGTTTCGGCTAACTTATTCTCAGTCGTCATTTTATCTTTTTTATATTTTAAAACGCCAGCTACATCTTCGATGATACTGCGACGTTCTTCTGGTTTAGCATTAAAGACCGCTTCAACACGCCCCTGTGAAATAACTGAAAATGAATCCTTCCCCAAACCGGTATCTACCATCAAATTGGTAATATCCTTGAGGCGACACGCCTGATTATTGATGAGGTATTCACTATCGCCATTTCGAAACAGCTTCCGTGTAATGCTGACTTCGGCATAATCTAGGGGTAAAAAGTGATCACTATTATCAAAAACAATGGTCACTTTTGCAAGATTTAGCGGTTTACGATGAGCGGAACCGGCAAAAATCACATCGGTCATCTTGGTTCCTCGTAAATGCTTGACGGCTTGCTCACCTAGGACCCAACGAATGGCTTCAATAATGTTACTCTTACCACTCCCATTTGGTCCAACAATCCCCGTCATACCAGCTTGAAAATCAATTTTCGTTTTATCGGCAAACGACTTAAAGCCGCTGATTTCTAATGATTTAAGTTGCATTCGACCCAAACTTCCTGTAAGTATTAATCGTTACTTTGTTGTAATTGCGTATAAGCTTGTCGGGCAGCGCTTTGTTCCGCTTCCTTTTTGGAATAACCAGTACCCATGCCAATCTTTTTACCATCAGCAAGCACGGCAATTTCATAAGATCGGTCATTCGCCGGACCATTTTGTTCGACTAATTCATAGTCAATCTGGACATCACCGGCTTGTTGCAAATATTCTTGTAAAGTCGTTTTATAATCAAACACGCCATCAAAACGGCCCTCGTCCAATTTAGGAAAAATAACCTGATGCGCAAATTTTAAGATTGGGTCGCGACCTTGGTCTAAATACAAGGCTCCTACAAAAGACTCAAAAATATCACATAATAGTGAATCACGTTCCCAAGCCTTGGCTTTTTGTTCGCCCTTACCCAATCGAATATATTGCGGAAACCCACACTCACGAGCAAAGCTAGCGAAACTATCTTCGCACACCATGGCTGCTCGGAGGCGAGTCAACTTACCTTGGGGCATGTCTTTATAGCGTTTGTATAAATACTCAGAAACTGTCAATTCCAAGACGGCATCTCCCAAAAATTCGACCCGTTCATAAAATTTTAAATTTTGATCTTGATGTTCATTCACGTAAGAAGCTTGCGTAAATGCTTCAGCTAATAAATCGGGGTTCTTAAAGGTGATTCCAAAGCGTTCTTTTAACATTGCGGCTAGTTCAGTAATCATTTTTTAGCATCCTTTCTGAATTTAAATACCGATACATTAAATTATTATACTATGCTTGCTGGATTAATAACAATTTTATCCAGCTAATTTCTCTAAAAAAGGTTGGCAAAAAGCAGGCCCCCGGTCATTTAGCCGGGACACCTGCTTACTCACTGGACCTTGTTTTTGTATTACTTGGCTTGTCGAGCTGCCACATAATCAACAACTTCACCAACCGTGTTTAGTTTTTCAGCATCTTCATCTGAGATTTCGCTACCGAAAGTGTCTTCGAGTTCCAAGACAAACTCAACAAAATCAATTGAATCTGCATCTAAATCTTGTTGCAAGTTCATTTCCATGGTCACTTTGCTTTGATCCACTTCAAAACGATCGGCAATGATTGCAGCAATTTTATTAAAAATTTCTTCCTTAGTCATGCAAATACCCCTCACTAACTTGAATTCACTCAAGTATTCTAATCGTTTTCGGCAGGCTTGTCTACACTTGCTTGCTGATTTACTTGTTGGCTGGCAAAGTATGCTGCCACACCAGGAACTAAGTCCGTATTGACCATCTGACGAATCTGACGAATCGTATTAACGATGGTCGGCGCCTTACTGGACCCATGGGCCTTAACAACGGGGGCCTTTAAGCCTAACAAGACAGCCCCACCATATTGCGAATAGTCCATTTGTGATTGAATTTGGCTAAAACCATTCTTTAACAGCAAGCCGCCTAATTTACCACTAATTCCCGTATTATAAACTGCATCCTTCACTAGGCCTAGCATAGCACGGGCCGTGCCTTCGATACTTTTTAAAACGGCATTCCCAGTAAAACCATCGGTGACCACAACATCCGCCACCCCATTTAGCAAGTCTCGTGATTCAACGTTACCAATAAAGTTAATATCGGCCGTTTGTTGTAACCGTTCAAAGGCTGCTTTGTGGACCTTATTCCCTTTATCATCTTCAGTCCCATTATTCAATAAAGCCACGCGGGGGTTGTCGGCTTGCAGCATCCGTTCCGCATAATACGTCCCTAAAACGGCGTATTGTTCCAAGTTTAACGGCTTACTATCAGCATTGGCCCCAATATCCATCATGACAAAATTCGACTGGTGGGCATTTCGGACTACTGGTAAGGCAGTCACTAAACCGGGACGATCAATGCCTTTGATGCGGCCAACAATGAACAAACCTGCCGCTAGTACGGCACCGGAATTTCCCGCTGAAAAGAACGCGTCAGCTTGACCATCTTTAACCGCCTGGGCTGCCATGACTAACGATGATTGTTTCTTACGTCGAACAGCTCGAACAGGTTCATCTTCCATGGTAATCACTTCGTCCGCATTGATGACTTGAATCCGATCACGATTTTTTAAGTGCTGATTAATAACTTCACGCTGTCCATATAATAAAAAGACCGTATCTTCAAATAAGTCACGGGCTTGTTCGACCCCTTCAATGACTGCGGTGGGTGCGAAATCACCGCCCATTGCATCAATTGCAATTTTTACCATGTTATTCACCATTCCTTCTCATTTAAGACCACCATCAGTTAATCTAACGTGCCAACAGCGGCTAATTTAATTTTCAAATACTGTGCCAGAGCTTGATTTTCCGGCTGTTGTTGCCAAGCGGGTGTTGCAATCAGCGCATGCGCATCTTGTTGTGCCACCTGTAAAACGTTCAAATCCGCAATCGGATCACCAACTTTAAAGGTCGGCATCCCTGACTGCTTAACGCCCAGCACTTCCCCGGACCCACGCAATTCTAAATCTTTTTGCGCCAAGACAAAGCCATTCGTCGTTTCTGTCATAATCTGCATTCGTTGAATGCCTTGTTGATTTTTAGGATCTGCCACCAAGATACAATACGAGGCTTTCGTGCCACGACCAACCCGGCCTCGTAACTGATGCAACTGCGCTAACCCAAAACGGTCCGCATCATAAATCATCATTACCGTGGCGTTTTTGACATCCACCCCAACTTCAATCACCGTCGTCGACACTAGCAATTGCAACTTACCCGCCTTAAAATCAGCCATCACAGCTTCTTTTTCGTCCGCTTTCATGCGGCCGTGCAGCAACCCTACGTGATAATCCGGGGCAAAATAAGCCTGTAAATTTTCAGATAGGGCTTCAGCATTTTTAACATCTAACGTTTCTGATTCTTCAATCAACGGGGTAACGACATAGACTTGTGAGCCCGTTGCCAGTTGTTGTCGCACAAAATCTAAGGCCGATTGCGCTTGATTACTGCGGACCCAGGTTGTTTTAATCGGTTGCCGACCGGCTGGTAATTCATCAATTTCAGACACATCCATTTCACCATAGGCTGTAATTGCCAACGTCCGCGGAATCGGGGTCGCTGTCATGGCTAAAGCATCGGGTTGATGCCCCTTTTGACGAAATTCAGTGCGCTGATTGACACCAAAACGGTGTTGTTCATCAGTGATAACTAAGCCTAAGTTAGCATAATCGACGCCTGCTTGAATTAACGCATGCGTCCCAATCAACAAATCAATCTCTCCCGCTGCTAGAGCAGCCAATAGGGTCTTACGCGCCGCCGCCTTAGTTGAGCCAGTCAACAACGCCACGTTAACATCCGTCGCCGCAAACACTTTAGCCAAGTTGTCAGCGTGTTGCTCCGCCAAAATTTCGGTTGGCGCCATTAAAGCGGCTTGATAGCCCGCTGAAATCGCAGCATACATGACAATGGCTGCCACAATCGTCTTCCCAGAACCAACATCACCTTGTAATAGTCGATTCATGTGCTTAGGTGATTTCAAGTCCAAACAAATTTCATTCACAACCCGCTTTTGCGCTCGCGTCAATTCAAATGGTAACGTCTTGATAAAGGCTTTTAGCTGTTCATTATCATAACGTATCGCAATGCCATCCGTTGCATGGTCAGCTTGCTTTAACGCTTGCAATTGCATTTGAAAGACTAAGAATTCCTCATACGTTGCTGACCGCCGTGCCGCCGTTGAAGCCGCTTGACTGGTTGGAAAATGCATATCATGAATCATCTGACGCCGTGGTAATAACCGATATTTAGCCAGCAATGGCGCTGGGATAATATCGACTAACTCAGTTTGATACGCCTCATATGCTTGTTTAATGAGTTTTTGAATCGTGGTTTGACGCACAGCTTTGCTCGCCGGATATATCGAGCCAAACGCTGACTCAGCATTATTAGGATTAATGATTTTCATCCCGGTCATACTGTTACGGGTAGCATCCCACTTGCCATATACCGCAATCGGCTGCCCAGTTTCAAGCTGTTTCATCAGGTAGGGCTGATTAAAAAAGGTCACCATATAGACATCATGATCGATCAGCAATCGAAAATTTAGCCGGTTCTTCTTACGCCCAAAACGGGCTAACACTGGTTCGGATGCAATAGTCCCTTTTAAAGTGACCTTTTCTTGATCAGCAATCTCATTAATATCTTTCACTTGTAAATCGTCATAACGAAAGGGGTAGTAGGTCAGCAAATCCGCAACGGTATTAATCCCTAGCTCAGCCAGCGCCTTTTGCCGGGTTGGTCCAACCCCAGTCAGGTCCCCAACTGAATCAATTAATTGTTTTGGCATGGCTTAAATTCCCCTTTCAATTGATTTCTATTAATTATACCAAAGTCGCCTTATTCTGCTCAAAAAACGGGTCGCAGGCACTCAAGCTCCCACGACCCATTTTTGTATTAAATTCGTTACTCAACCGAAATCAAGAATGGATAGACGGGTTGGTCGCCTTCATGAATTTCAATTTCAAGTTCATCATCCAAGCCTTGAATAGCTGTTGATAACTTATCAGCATCAGCCTGCGTCGCATCTGCTCCAAAAATAATCGTCACTAATTCGCTGTCATCGTCAAGCATCTGCTTAACCATCGCGATAGTTGCGTTTTGACGGTCTGGATCAGTGACAACAATCTCGCCATCTACTAACCCCATGTAATCGTCCTTATGAATCGCCATGCCGTCAATCGTCGTATCCCGCACTGCATGCGTGACTTGGCCACTAACTACGGTGTCCAACGTCTCTTCCATGGCAGTCCGATTAGCCGTCAACTCCGCTTCTGGGTTAAAGGCCAGCATCGCTGTCATCCCTTGCGAAATCGTCTTACTATGGACAATTTCAACCGGAATATCAGCCACATCTGCAGCTTGTTCAGCAGCTAAGAAAATATTTTTATTATTAGGTAACACGAGCGCCCGCTTAGCGCCACTTGCATTGACCGCTTTAACAATATCTGCGGTGCTAGGGTTCATTGTCTGCCCACCGGCAATAATATCCGTTACCCCTAGCCCGTTAAACAACTGCCCAATTCCCTTACCGGAAGCGACAGAAATAATCGCATAGCCGTGCATATCTTGGGTTGGTTGGCTGACAGCTGGCGTCGTTGTGTCAGCTGCTTCCTGGTCATGTTCCATGATAGTTTCTTGTTGTAGCCGCATGTTATCAACTTTGACTTTCATCAAAGCACCAAACCGTTGGCCCCAAATCATGACATCGCCAGGGTGTTCAGTATGCACGTGCACCTTAACAATTTCATCATCATTAATAACTAACAGTGAGTCGCCTAACTTAGCTAAGTAGTTATAAAACGTCTCATAGTCAAACTTCTGATCAACTAACTTGCCGTCACCAATCCGAACCATGATTTCAGTACAATAACCATACTTAATATCATTAGGATCAAGTTGTCCTTGGACACTTTGATGATGGGCAGCATCAATCATTGAATCCATTTCGGCATCATCAGGGACATAATCTTGTGATTCGTCAATTTTACCGCTAAGCGCATCACTAAAAGCTTCTAGGACAAAGGTTAACCCTTGACCACCAGAATCAACCACACCGACTTGCTTCAAAACCGGGAGCAGGTCAGGGGTCGACTTCAAGGCAGCTTCAGCCGCATCAACCACGGCCACCATGACTTCACAGATATCATCAGTTGTTTTAATGGCTTCTTTACCCGCACCAGCTGCTTTACGGATAACCGTTAGGATAGTTCCCTCGGTCGGCTTCATAACTGCCTTATAGGCGGTCTGAGCCCCTGCTGCTAATGCTTCAGCCAAATCAGTTGCCGTTAATTCATCTTTACCGGCAACTGATTTAGAAAAGCCTCGAAAAATTTGCGACAAAATAACGCCGGAATTCCCCCGCGCACCCATTAGTAACCCTTTGGCTAACGCTGAAGCTAAATCGCCGACTTTAATGCTAGTTTCTTCGCGTTCATATTTCGCGCCACTAGCCATTGATAAACTCATATTTGTACCGGTATCACCATCTGGTACCGGGAAAACATTTAAAGAATTAATAAATTCGGCCCGTTGGTTAAGCTTTTGTGACGCTGCTTGCACCATCTTGCCAAATTCAAGATTAGTTATCGTGGTGATTTTCAATTTCAAAATTCCTCCTTGGCTTACACAATTTCGATTAGTCGTTCATTACCCGAACACCTTGGACAATGACGTTGACCGAATTTGCCGCAACGCCAAGCATATTTTGTAAGTTATATTTGACCTTGGCTTGGACATTTCGTGATACTTCTGAGATTTTTGTCCCATAACTAACAATAATGTTGACTTCAATCGCGACCCCATTATCTTCTTGTCGTACCACCACACCCCGCGCAAAGTTTTCGCGACGTAAAATTTCATTTAAATTATCACGAATTTGGTTCCGACTAGCCATGCCGACAACTCCGTAGTTATCAGTAGCAGCACCGCCAACTACCGTCGCAATCACATCGTTATCGATATCGATTGTTCCAAATTGCGTTTTGATTTTGACAGCCATGAAAATAGCCTCCTTGTTTTAACGCGTTCATTTACGATAGTTTATCATAGCACAAGAGTTGTGGAAAGAAAAATTACACGACTGGCTTTTAGAAAGCCTGAATTAGCGGAATTTAGCAGTAAAGTAAAATTACTTGATAGAAATGTATTGCAACCTTTATTAATCTATGATAAATTATTCTAGTGAATGATAAAGCATCGACCTTTTATCTAATGATTACCGAAGGAGGCAGATCAACATGGCAAAAGACTTCGTTACAGGCAAGCGGACGCACTTTGGTAACTCGCGTTCTCACGCTTTAAACCACAGCCGCCGCAGCTGGAAAGCTAACTTGCAAAAAGTTCGCATTTTAGTTGATGGTAAACCAAAGAAGGTTTGGATTTCAGCTCGGACCTTGAAATCAGGTAAAGTAACGCGCGTTTAGCGCAGCAAAGCGTCACCACAATTTTTTGTGGGTGGCGTTTTTTGTTGCTTAAAATGACTAGCTAAACGCTCATTTTTTATAAACTTTAGAAAACCGCCCATTGTTTAAGTCAATGGCCGGTTTTTTCAATTACCGATTAGTGACCGCCAAAAATAATTGGGGTAAAGATTAAACCGGTTGCTAAATTTTGTTTTCGTAACGCTGCAGCATCAACTGCACCTGCAGTGACATCAGCTTGTAAGCCACGATAAAGCGCTAATACAACTGGTGGCACTTGCTGATAATGAACATAATATACCGAAATAGCATGCGTTAACTGATTAACGACCTCCAGATACGGGGTACCATTATTAAGCGCTATCGCATTAGTTAACAACAGCTTTTGTAACGCCGGATCATCCGCCTGCTGTGCCTCAGCGTATGCCGCACTTAACTGATCTATCAGTAACGTCGCCCGCGCTGCCGATATCACAGTTGCCTTAGTTGGTTTTTCCATCAACATCATCTCCCCTATTTGACACCTACTGCTTCTCATTAGACTAACACTTGGCCTTGAAAAATGCGAAAAAAAACGGTGCCCAACCTTGGACAACCGCTAATCTGTATCCGGCTAAAAATCGTTTTTTAATCACAGCTTTGAATCACGGCTACAATTCCTTGATCAAAACTAAACTGCGTCGTCTCCCCAACAAATTCGTTGCTAGCCAATGAAATCGGATAATCATTGTAGGCATCTTGTAAACGATACTTAGCATCAGCTAACGTTAAATGTGTCGGCAGCATGGGGACAAAGGCCAGATAAGTCTTATCAATCTCTTTTTGAAGCGTATAAGTTCCTGGCAAAAAGAATTGCACACTATTTTGCTGATCAACTAATTTAATTTGCGGCGCCCAAGCCCGAAATTTTGGATCGAGCACCAGCCACAAATTTGCCAATAAATGGTCTAAACGACCACCCGTTGCCCCATAAATAATCAATTCATCCGGCTGCAGCTGCTTAAAAATCGTTTTAACAGCTAGTTGTGTATCTGTCTGGTCTTGATCAGGCTTAATCACAACAGTTCCCGTCAGTGCTTGTTTCACTGTCGCCAATTCTGTCGCATCAATCGAGTCAAAATCGCCAACCGCAATAACCGGTTGAATCCCCATTTTAACTAATCGTAACGCGCCACGATCAGCTCCGACCCAAGGCCCAGGTAATTGGGCAAGTTGTGCCGGCCAGCTCGTCGTTGGTCCCCCAACTAACAATCTAACCGTTTTTGGCATTAGTTCGTCGCCACCTTTAAATCCTGAATCCGTTGACTAGGATCAGCACTTGCGTACACAAATGACCCAGCAACTGCAACCGTCGCCCCTGCCGCGTAACAAGCTTTAACCGTCGTATCATTGATACCACCATCAACTTCAATATCAAACGTATAGCCATTTTGCTGTTTTAATTGATGTAAAGCTTGAATTTTTTTAACCATCGGTGCTAAAAAGTGTTGCCCACCAAAACCGGGATTAACGGTCATGATTAATACTTGGTCAACAATCGGTAACAGTTCCGTAATCATGCTCAAGGGGGTCCCTGGATTAACCACCACTTCAGCCTTAACACCAGCAGCTTTAATTAATTGTAAGACGTGGTAAATATGCCGAGTACTTTCGACGTGCACCCCGATTAAATCCGCACCAGCTTGTGCAAATTGGGTGACAAACCGTTCTGGCTCCACAATCATTAAATGGCAATCCAGCGTTAACGATGTCAGCGGCCGCAATGCTGCAACCGTACTCATCCCAAATGATAGATTCGGTACAAATTGACCATCCATCACGTCGATATGCAAATAGTCTGCACCGGCTTGTTCCACAATACTGACATCGCGTTGTAAATTAACAAAATCGGCACTTAGAATTGAAGGGGCAATTTTAATCATTAGTCTCACTCACTTTTTCTTATTATAGATGACTTTTTTATTTTTAATCGTTTCATAAAATTGTAAGTAATTATCATAGCGACTTTGTAAAATCTTTTCGTCCGCTAAGGCCGCTTTAACCGCACAATGTGGTTCGTTAATATGCACACAGCCCCGATACTTACAATCAACACTGAGCCGCACAAATTCTGGGAAGTAATGGGTTAAATCCGTTGCCGGAATATCGAACACTTCATAGGAAGAAAATCCCGGCGTATCAGCAATTAGTCCCTCAGCAATTTCAATCAGGCTAACTTTACGAGTTGTATGTTTCCCCCGATTCAAGGCTTGTGAAATTTCACCGGTTGCCAGGCCCAAATCAGGACGCAAATGATTCAACAAGGTTGATTTTCCGGCCCCTGTTTGGCCCATCACTACAGCAACGTGACCCGCAATCGCTTTTTTCACTGCGGTTAGAGCTGCGGTTGAAAAAGCGGTCCGGTCAATAATAACCTGATAACCAATCTCCTCATAGGCCGCTGCTAATTGCGCACGGGCAGCAAATTCTGCCTCACTGAGCAAGTCAGTCTTAGCCATGTAAATCACCGAATGCACGCCTGCCACTTCTAACGCAACTAATTGGCGGTCCAATAAGTTGGTTGAAAATTCTTGAGTCGTAGTCGCAGTTACCACAATCGCCAAATCAATATTAGCGACTGGTGGTCGAACTAGTTGTGTCTCGCGATCCAACACTTTTAAGATATAACCTTCTTGCGGCGTCGAGCTATCAAACTCAACTTGGTCCCCAACTAACGGCGTAATCTTGCGCTTACGAAAATTTCCACGCGCCCGCGTTCGATAAAGTTCACCATCCGCATAAACATCATAAAACCCACTTAATGATTGTCGAATTTGTCCAATTTTCAAATTAGCACCACCTTATTTATGATTTGGTACGGTCCACTTCTAATAACTCTATTGTACCAAAAAAAATGGTCAGGATAAAACCCCGACCATTTTTATTCGGCTATTTAGCAATAATCACTTATTCACTTGTCGCATCAGCACTGGTCACTTTTGCATTTTCAGCAACGACCACCCCATTACGCACGATTCGATACCGACCCACGGCACCATTGGTTAGCTGAAATGGTAAGCTCAACCGGGTGTCGTGCGTAATCGCAACATTGCGATAAAGCGTCGTTAACAAATGGCTGTCATCATCTAAATAAATTTTAACATCATTTGACTGCGTCGTCGCCGAATTCAGCGTCACATAGGGTACTGTTACTTTAACATAGAAATTTTTCAGGGTGGCCGTTGTCGCTGGCTGGGCACCTTTGGACACACTGACCGTTAATGTTGACCCAGCCCGGACCTGAGTTCCGCCATCCGGCGTTTGATCATATGAATAACCGGCTTTTTGTTCGTCAGAATAGCCCTGCTTAAAGTTCACATTTAACCGATTAGCAGTCGCATAAGCCAAAACATCGGCCTGACTTTCACCGGTCAGATCTTTCAAAGCCACCGTCCGACTACCCGCACTCACAGTAAATGTGATTGTTGTTTTGGTCGGCAACACTCGACTACCAGCAACAACGTCTTGACTAATAATTTGGCCTGCCCCAACTGCTGAAGTACTGAAGCGTTCTTGTACTTTAAAGCCTTCCGCAACTAATGTTTGCCGCACCGTTGCATAGCTTTCGTTAATATAATTACCGAAGCTGACCTGTTTGGCACCGTTGCTCAGGGTTAAGTTAATCCGTGAACGAACTTGAACCCGGGATTTAGTTGCCGGCGTACTTTTTATCACTTTATTTTTAGCAACGCGATTACTTTTGACTCGTTTAATCGTGCCAACTGCTAAATGGCGTTTGGTCAAAGCCGCCGTTGCAGCGGTTTGCGTCATCCCGGTAACTTTAGGTACCGTCGTCATTTGTGGCCGACTCAAAGCAAGTCCAATGCCAAAGGCCACAATCAAGAGCGCCAAAATAAGACCAAAAATAATTAAGCGCCGTCTTAATGGGTGTCGCTTAGACCAAGACCGCTTAGGTAACGGGGACGTCGACTCTGAATCCGTGGCCGCAGTCGCTGGCTGCTGGTCAGCTGCACCCGCCGCAGAATCAGCGGATCGATTAGCCGCAATGGCCGCCGCAATATCAGCACTAGGCATGATTTTAGTCTCATCATTACCTAAATCTTGGGGTTCAAACCGTTTTTCACCAGCGCGAGTGTTCGTTAAAGTGGTCAATAAATCAGTCGCCATATCTTCAACAGTCGCATAACGTTCACGAGGGTCCTTGGCGGTTGCTTGTAACACCACATTTTCTAAAGCTTGGGGAATATCGGCATCAAACTGCCGCACCGACGGCATTTCATTTTGAAAGTGCTTTAAGGCAATTGACACCGCCGTTTCGCCTTTAAACGGGACCGATCCCGTTAACATCTCGTATAAAATAATGCCTAATGAATAAATATCCGATTGTTTAGTCGCCATACTACCACGCGCCTGTTCAGGCGATAAGTAGTGGACTGACCCCAAAATCGTATTGGTTTGAGTCATGGTATGTTCCGATAACGCTACGGCAATCCCAAAGTCCGTAATTTTAGCATTGCCCTGTTCATCGATTAAAATATTTTGTGGCTTTAGATCTCGATGAATAATGTTATGCGCATGGGCCGTAGCAACTGCACTTAATATTTGTTCCATGATGTCAATGACTTGTTGGCGTGGAAACGGGAATTGTTGCTTAATATAACTCTTGAGGTCCATTCCCTTAACGTATTCCATTACCAAATACTGCATGCCATTCTCTTCACCAATATCGTATAAACTCACAATATGTGGATGCACCAATTCCGTCGTCGCTAAAGCTTCCCGTTGAAACCGTTTAATGGTCTTAGGATCATCACGCAAATCCAACCGTAAAAGTTTGACCGCGACATCGCGATCTAATATTAAGTCATGCGCCAAGTAAACATTCGCCATACCACCCTCACCTAAAGACCGGATAATCCGATACCGTCCACTAAGTGTGTAGTTAGGTGTCATTTACTGGCCACCTCACCATCAACCACCACAATTAAAGCGGTAATATTATCTAAACCGCCGGCGGTATTCGCCATTTTAACTAAGGTTTCACATTTTTCGGTTGCGGATTGGGTCGTCATTTGTAACACTTGCATAAGTTGCGCATCCGTCACCATATTAGTTAATCCATCTGAACATAATAACAATTGATCGCCAGCTTGCATTTTATACAAGTTAGTATCAATATCGGCATCTGGTGAAATTCCCAATGTTCGTGTAATGATATTTTTTTGTGGGTGTTGGCGCGCTTCTTCTGCAGAAATTTCGCCCCGTTTAACCAGCTCGTTGACTAAAGAATGGTCTTCAGTGAGTTGTCTTAGTTTCCCATCACGCAACAGGTAACCCCGACTATCCCCAATATTAGCCATCAAAAATTCATCATCAAACAGTAAGGCTGCTACCATCGTGGTGCCCATACCATTTAAATCTGAAAATTCACGGGCCTTTTCAATAATATGTTGATTTTCATCTTGAACTTCGTTGGCAAGCCATTTAACAGCATCCGTTGGTTGACTAAAAGTCGTATTTTCAAACCGATACCCCATATGGGAAACCGCCATTTCGGATGCAACATCGCCGCCTTGATGACCACCGATACCATCTGCGACAATAGCAAAATTAACGCCCACCGTGTTTTTAAACACGCCAACATAGTCTTCATTTTCTTCGCGTTGTTGGCCAATATCCGACCGATATGCAAAATCCACAGTTTATCACTCCACGATTATTTTTTTCGTAAACAGGCAATGAAGAAACCATCTGAAAGATAATCATCTGGATAGATGGCTAAGGTCAATGACTCCCGATCAGCCTTCACTTGCTGCTCAGTAGGTGTTTTGACCAATTCGAAATCAGGATGGTTTGCTAAGAATTCATCAATCACATCTTGATTTTCTTGTTTCAAAATAGTACACGTACTATACGTCATAATACCACCTTTTTTCAAGGTTGGCGCAACCGCCGTTAAAATCGATAGCTGAACCCGCTGGAGGTTCAAACTATCTTGTAATTCTTTTTCGTAACGAATTTCTGGCTTCCGCCGAATGAGCCCGAGGCCTGAACACGGTGCATCAACCAAGATCCGATCAAAGGTTTCCGCTGAGAATTGGGTCTGTACTTTGCGTGCATCCAGTTCCGTCGCCACAATCCGATCAGCTACGTGCATCCGTACGGCATTTTGGTTAATTAACCGAACTTTCGGTGTATGAATATCAAAGGCGACGACTTGCCCACCTTGACTCGCATCTAAAGCCGCTGCAATCTGGGTCGTTTTCCCACCAGGCGCGGCACAAGCATCTAAGACCCGGTCACCCGGCTGGACATCCATTGCTGGCACCACCAGTTGGGCACTTTCATCTTGAACGGTAAACATGCCGTATTTCATCGCATCCGTATTAATCGCTTGGCCTTCAGTAACTACCAAACCGATTGGTGAAAGCTCACTTAATTCAACATCTAAGTCTTCATTGCGCAAGGCTGTCGCGACACCGTCGACATCTGAAACCGCCGTATTCACCCGTAAGGATTGCTTTGCCGGTTGATTCAACGATGCAATAATCTGTTGCATCTTAGCCGCACCTAATTGATCACGCAGTTCGTCAATAATCCAGATTGGCATACTATAAGTCACACTCAAGCGTTCATCAGCATCTTCAATCTGATCAAAGTCAGGTAACCCACTGCGATCCATTTGATGTAAGACCCCGGTCACAAACCGCCGAATCCCCGGATGACCTTTCACTTTAGCAATTTCAATGGTTTCATTGAAGACGGCCCGTTGTGGGATTTTATCTAAATATTGCCATTGATAGAGCGCTGTTAGTAACAATTCATGCACCCAAGGATCAAGTTGATGTGGGTGGCGGACAAAGGGCGTTAACCAATATTCAAGGGTTAGGCGATGCTGAATAACGCCATAGACGATATTCGTTAATAAATTAATATCACGCCGATCCATACTATGTTGATTAATTAATTGGCTCAGTTGTAAATTAGAGTACGCCCCATTATTAATCTTGGCTAACGCCGAAACGGCTAACCAACGAGGACTATTGCCTACTTCTGTCATTTTGTAATTACCTGCTCTCCAGTATTAAATTTATCAGTCGCGCCATTTAAGAAAGCGGTAATCGCCATCTTCGGCTTACCAGCGGGCTGTAATTCGTTGATTGCTAAGGCGGTATGCTGTCCCGCCGCTAAAACTAACTCGTGTTTGGTCTTACGAACGACCTGACCTGGGGCTTGCGTAACCGTTTCAGCTAACGGGGTCACTTGCCAAAACTTAGTGCGTTTTCCATCTAAAATAGCATAAGCAATCGGTGCCGGTCGTAATCCACGGACTTGATCATCAATGGCGGCTGCCGTTTTAGTAAAGTCCAATTGCTCTTCTTCTGGCTTAATGGTTGGTGAAAAGGTGACTTGTGTCTCATCTTGCGGGATCGCCTCAATCTCACCAGCAATCAACTTAGGTAAGGTGGCCAACAATAAGTCGCGGCCAACTAAACTGAGCTTATCAAACAAAGTACCTGTATCATCATCAGCTTCAATGGGAATGGCCCGCTGCGCTAACATATCGCCGGCATCCATTTTTTTAATCATATAAATAATAGTTACACCAGTTTCTTTTTCGCCGTTCATAACGGCATATTGCACTGGTGCCCCGCCACGATACTTCGGTAGCAATGAACCATGCACGTTCACAGCACCAATTTTAGCGGCTTGCAATAACTTAGTCGGTAAAAATTGACCAAAGGCTGCCGTGACAATCAGATCTGGCTGCATCGCAATAATTTGCTGCATTTCATCACTACCGCTGATTTTTTCTGGTTGTAACACCAAAATATCATGCACCACGGCCACTTGTTTAACCGGTGAAGCAGTTAAGACTCGTTTACGGCCTACTAACCGATCCGGTTGAGTCACAACAGCCAACACCTGATAATCTTGTTCAATCAAACTTGTTAAGATTGGGGCCGCAAACTTCGGCGTACCCATAAAAACCACTGATGTCATTTAAAAATTCCTCCAATTACATAAAGTGTAACGGCTCAACGTCAATCGCAATCTGTAATCCTTGTCGTTGTTGGACCTGAGTTTCTTGTAATAAGGTCGTTAAAGTCGCGGCTAAATTTGGTTCTTGTTTATATTTAATGACAATTTGATAATAATAGCGTCGATTAACCCGCGCAATTGGCTTGGGCGTCGGACCAAGCAAAACAGTTGAAGGTGCCAACCGCGGCTTTAACCATTGTAACAGTTGATACATCCGTTTGGCAGCTACGGCTTCATCTAAATCACTAGCCGTAATCTGAACCGTGAAATAATACGGTGGATAACCGCCCTGATGACGCATTCGCATCTCGTATTTAAAGAAACCTTCATAGTCATGCTGTTGGGCAAAACGAATCGCATAATGTTCGGGGTTGAATGTTTGGATATACACTTGCCCGCTCTTTTCAGCTCGGCCAGCCCGGCCACTAACTTGGGTTAAGAGCTGAAAAGTCCGCTCACTGGCTCGAAAATCAGGTAATCCTAAAGCCGTATCGGCATTTAACACCCCTACCAACGTAACATTGGGGAAATCCAACCCTTTAGCAATCATCTGAGTACCAATCAAAATATCGGCTTCTGCCCGGCCAAACTGCGCCAGCAACTTAGCATGAGCCCCTTTCTTACGGGTCGTATCATTATCCATGCGAATAATTCGTGCAGTTGGCATTAGTGCTTGGAGTTCTTCCTCAACCTTTTCTGTTCCCGTCCCATAATAGCGGATTTGACGACTATGACAGTTCGGGCACACCTTTGGAATCGCTTCTTCATGCCCACAATAATGGCACTTCATCGTGTGGGTGTCCATATGTAGCGTTAACGAAATATCACAATTCGGGCATTTCAACACAAACCCGCAATCTCGACAAAGTACAAACGATGAATAGCCACGCCGATTAAGCATCAAAACACTCTGTTCATGACGTTCCAACCGGTCTTGCAAAGCTACCAACAACGCTGGTGAAAAATTGCTTTCAGCATGTTGTTGTAATTCTTTTTTCATATCAATAATTGAAACCGGCGGTAACGGGCGTTGATTGACCCGATCCGCTAAGACTAATCGGTGATACACGCCTTTTTCGGCCCGGGCGCGGGTTTCTAGCGCTGGTGTCGCCGATCCGAGGACTACCGGACAATGATGATACTGACTCCGCCATAATGCTACTTGCCGGGCATGATAGCGGGGCGCATCGTCTTGTTTATAGCTGCTTTCATGTTCTTCATCCATGATAATAATACCAATATTAGTCAACGGTGCAAAAACAGCTGAACGGGCCCCAACGACCACTTGCGCTTGTTGTTGCCGAATACGTCGCCATTCATCATACTTCTCACCACTGGATAGGCCACTGTGTAAGACAGCCACCGCTTTACCAAAGCGCCCTTTAACCCGTTGAACCATCTGGGGCGTCAATGAAATTTCTGGGACTAGCATTAGTGCGGTCTTGCCTTGGGCTAACGCCGCTGCAATGGCTTGCAGATAAACTTCAGTTTTGCCGCTACCCGTCACCCCTTCTAATAAAAAGGTGGTCGTCGCTGGTTGATCAACCGCTTGCGTAATCTGATCAACGGCAACTTGTTGCTCAGCATTTAAAGTCAGTGGTTGCGTTGGTTTAATATCAGCAGTCGCATAAGGATCACGGTAAATTTCTAACGCTAACTTTTTCAGCCAGCCTTTCTGTTCACCCGTTCGAATGACCGCTTCAGTCACCCCGAACCGTTGGCAAAATGCCTTTTGCGTGATGGCTTCCCCATTCAAAGTTTGTAAGCCCTTCAATAGCGCTATCTGTTTCGCCGCACCAGCCCGGACCGTAGTCATCGCGGTTTGTAATTGAGACGCTGATAAGACGGCTTGGACCCCGATTAAGGTTTTATGGTGCGCTTGGTTTTTAACTTGATAATAAACTTCTACTTCACCGGCAGCTTGTAAGCGTAATAGTTGACTCACTGCGGCCGGTGTCGTTGCAACCTGATCAAACTCAACTTCGGCTTGACCTTGAAAAAGTTGGGCGGCAATCGTCGGTGACGTTTGCGGCGTCGGCCGTAATAACTTTTCATACTTGGCACGCATGACTGCTGGCAGCATGGTTTGCGCGCACGTAATCTGAAATGAAAACGTGCTTTTGGCTAACCAAGCTGACAACGCCAACGCTTCCTGATTCAATACGGGCGCTAAATCAACGACTGCATCAATCGCCTTTAAATCGCCAGCATAATCTGTCGCCGCCGCACAACTTAAAACGAATCCTTGAACCCGCCGTTTACCTCGCCCGAATGGCACGACCACCCGCATGCCTGGCTGAACCTGAGATTGCCAGGCATCCGGAATTTGATAACTGTATGGTCGGTCCGTCTGCATCGTTGGGACATCGACTAAGACTTGTGCAATTTGAGCCACCCTTAACTTCCTTTCTTACTGGTGCTTCACAGCGCCCTGACTAATTGCGGTTTCTAAAATCTTTTCGGCAATAGCTAGTTTAGGTAAAACTGCCGTCGTGATTGCCGGTGCATTTGGCCGCAATAAGGTGACCTGATTCGTCTCCCCATTAAAACCAACCCCTGGTTTCGCAACATCATTTGCCACTAATAAATCTAATCGTTTAGCTGCTAATTTTTTGTTCGCATTAGCTAATAAATGCTCGGTTTCCGCAGCAAACCCAATCACAAATTGAGTTTGCTTCTGGGTTGCTAAACTTTTTAAAATATCCGTTGTTTCCGTTAAGTCTAACGTTAAACCGGTTTGACCAGCCTGCTTTTTAATTTTTTGGGTTGCTGGCTGAACTGGCCGATAATCTGAAACTGCAGCGGCCATCACTAAAATGTCGGTCGTGGCAAAGGCTTTAGTCGTTGCTGCCAGCATGTCAGCCGCCGAAGTAACGGGTACAATTGTCACACCTGCTGGTTTCGGCAAAGCCGTCTGAGCACTGATCAACGTCACTTGAGCCCCCATCATATAGGCGGCTTGTGCGACTGCGTAACCCATTTTTCCAGAAGAACGATTGGAGAGAAAGCGAACCGGATCAAGTTGCTCACGCGTGCCGCCAGCTGTCACTAAGACCTTTTGACCATGCAGTGGCAACGTTGACGTCGCTGCTAGTAGCTGATCTGTCAACCACGCTAAAATAACCGGTGGTTCGGGTAAACGCCCTTGACCAACATAACCTTCTGCCAACATGCCAGTTGCTGGCGTCAAAACGTGATTGCCGTCCGCCGTCAATTGGGCTAAATTGCGCTGCGTGGCTGGATTCTCATACATATGGGTATTCATCGCTGGAATCACATATTTAGGCGCCGTTGTTGCTAAAATAGTCGTGGTCGCCGCATCATCTGCTAAGCCCATCGCCATTTTAGCAATAATATTGGCGGTTGCTGGTACAACAACCATGAGTTCGGTCCAATCCGCTAACGCCACATGCACCACGTGGTGCGGATCCGCCATGGTAAACTCGTCACAAACGACTGGTTGTTGCGTTAACGTTTGAAACGTTAACGGGGTCACAAATTCAGCAGCATGCGCCGTCATTGCAACTCGGACTGTCGCCCCCTGTTTCATTAATAGCCGAATCAAGGTCACCGCTTTATAGCTGGCAATGCCGCCACTAATGACTACTGTTACCCGCCGATTCGTCCAAATACTCACTTTGCTCACGCCCTTTTAATCAATTTATCGTTCACTTACCCTATGAACAAGTCATTATACACTTGATATGATTGTATCAAGAATCAGTCGTTTGGTGAAGTCCAAAGGTTGCTCGAAAAAAATAGGTTCGAGACCAAAGTCTCGAACCCACTCGCTTTGCTAATCCGTGACTAGTCCTTATCGGTTTCGTCAGGATCAATCATTAAGTCGCCGGCCGCAATTTCTTCTAACGCCCGACCAATGGTTTTAACTGATTTGTATTCGCTAAGCATTGGTGCAGCACCGGCATCTAATTCATGGGCCCGCTTGCTAGCTAACATAATCAATGAGTAACGTGAATTAACTTGCTTTAATAAATCATCAACTGATGGATATAAGATCAAGATTCAGCATCTCCTAACATTTCTTCGTATTGAGGCATTACCCGTTTGACACTAAACCGTTCGCTGCGAATAATCGCTTTAATCCGTTCAGCAGCCAGCGGGACTTCATCATTAACAACCGCATAATCGTAATTACGCATCATCTTGATTTCGTCGACAGCTTTGGCCATCCGTTTATTGATGACCGTCATATCATCAGTCCCACGACCAATGATACGATGTTTGAGTTCCATTAAGTCTGGCGGTGTTAAGAAAATAAACACCCCATCAGGCATCTTTTCGCGCACCTGCATGGCCCCGTTAACTTCAATCTCTAAAAAGACATCTTTACCGGCAGCCAATGACTGCTTAATATATTTTAAGGGCGTCCCATAGTAATTGTCAACATACTTGGCATATTCAAGCATACCGCCACTCTTGATTTCATCCTCAAATTCATCTTTAGCGACAAAATAATAGTCCTTTCCATCAACTTCACCCGGACGCATTTTCCGAGTTGTCATTGAGACTGAATATTGAAAATCGTTATCATCTGAGTCAAAGATTGCCTTACGGACGGTACCCTTGCCGACGCCCGAAGGACCTGATAAGACGATTAACATGCCTTGTTTCGCCATGATCGCAAATTCCCCTTATTAAATATGTTTTAAAGATTATTTTGCACTTTTTAACGCTAGATTGCAAGTCTTATCACGGTATACGCCTGATTTTCATATTTCAACTCGTTTAAAGCAAAAAATATCACTTGCATTTTAGAACGTTTGTTCGTATAATATAAACACAAACAAATGTTCGAGGTGGTTATCATGCAAAACAAGCAATCAAATCTTAAATATATTTCTAAAAATCTACAAGCGTCTTATCGGCAATTCTTCGATGAATTCACATCTGCTGCTGAAGTCGTCGTGCCTTTGTTACCTCAGATGCCGACCTTTCAACTAACTTTGTTTTTAACTCAGGCTCAAGCTAAACACTATCCAATTATGTTACAAATGCAACCAAGCCTAACCGAAACTCATCCTTATAACATTCACGGTCGTTTAAAGACCTTAGCTTCTGGTCAATTAGTTTTGGTTAATCATGACCAGCAGCTCACACATATTATTGAAGCTGATCAAATTCGCTACCTGAAACGCATCTAATATTTGCATCGAGAGATGAAATCATAGTTTATACAACCTTGCGTATTGCTGTGGTGTTTTCGATGCAACAAAAAAAGATTGATGTTACAGTTCAAGCTACTCCCCTGAATGAGTAGAACTTGACGCCTGTAAATCAATCTTTTTATTTTACAGCTATTTCTGAGTTGGATCAGCTTTCTTTTCAATCCAACCAAGAATCGCATCGGAGATAATTGCCATTAAAGCAGTTGGCAAGGCTCCGGCAAGGATAATGGCACCACCATTCGTAGCATTAGTCCCTCGAATAATGATATCCCCTAAACCACCAGCACCCACGAAAGTCCCAATCGCAGTAATCCCAATCGCTAGTACTAAGGCATTCCGTAACCCAGCCATGATAACTGATAATGATAACGGTAATTCGACAATTCGTAAAATCTGCCAACGGGTCATCCCCATCCCTTTACCAGAATCCAAAACACTAGGATCAACATTCAACATCCCGGTATACGTGTTCTTAATAATTGGCAGTAAGGCATACAAGAAGACAGTCACAATGACGGTATTCACGCCAAGCCCCAATCCAATCATAATAATCGACAACATCGCTAACGACGGCACCGTCTGAATAACATTTGCAATCGCAATGACGGTCGCACTTAATTTACTATGATGTGCAATAAAAATCCCAATTGGAATCCCAACAATTGCTGCAAAGAGCACCCCGTAAATTGAAATTAAAAAGTGCCGCGAGAATTGACTAAGGACATATGCACCATTTTGCTCGTAGTAATAAATTAATTGTTGCAACATGTTCATATTAGCCATTACTTGCCACTCCCTTCAAAGTAATTATTTTTTTCGAGGAACTGTTTGGCAACAACTTCAGGTTCAACTAAGTTATTGTCAACTTTATAGTTCAAACTTTGCATCGTCTTTAAACTGATTTTACCATTCAAACGCGATAAAATCGGCTTTAATTGTGGATATTCTTTGAGTATCTTATTCGTTGCTACTGCACTTGCATTGTATGGTGGGAAGAAGCTCTTATCATCTTTTAAGATTTTTAAGTCATAACTGCCAATCCGACCATCAGTAGAATACCCTAAAATAGCATCCATTTTACCTGATTCCAATGCATCATACACTAACCCAATCTGCATTGGATACGTCTTACCGAATTGATAACCATACAACGTCTTAAAGGCGTCGTAGCCGTCACCCTTTCGTTCTAGCCAAGTTTGATCAAGCCCGACTGTTAACTTGGACGCAACCTTTTTCATGTCACTAATCGTATTCAGATGATACTTCTTAGCAGTTTGTTGCGTCACCATAAAGGCATAAGTATCCGCAAAACCATAAGATGGGAAGTAGGTCATTTGATATTTAGAATTAAACAACCGTTTAACTTTCGCATCGGTCTTTTTGGTTTGTCCCCGCTCAACTTTTTCACCCAAAATTGTCGTTAAATCCGTCCCGGTAAATCGAATCGATGAAATGTCCGCTTGGTCATTTTTCAAAGCATTAAAACTAACCGTTCCTGAACCTAAGTTATTAATAATGGTCGTATTTAAATTCGAATAGTGCCCAATCATGTCTTGAATCACATAGGCCATGATTTGTTGTTCTGTCGTATTTTGGGCGGCAATTCGTACCGTATCACTCGATGTTCCTGATAACCCTGGAAAACCACACCCTGCTAACAATAACGCACTGGAAGCGGCGGCGATTAACCCAAGGAGCCATTTTTTAAATTTTCGCATGTCGTTTCCTCCTTACGCCTGTGTCGTTCGTGGGGTCACTGCAGCTTCAAGCTTACCCAACAACCAATCGACAATTAAGGCCAAGATGATAACTGGAATCGACCCACCTAAGATTAAATCGGTCCGATATAAATTCAACCCATTAAAAATAAAGTCACCTAAACCGCCGGCGCCAATGTATGATGCTAACGCAGCCCAAGCAATCACATAAGTCGCTGATAACCGAATTCCGGCCATAATAACCGGTGCAGCCATCGGTAGTTCAACTTTAATAATCGACTGCCAAGAGGTCATCCCCATCCCTTTAGCCGCATCAATCAGTGCTGGATTAACATCCTCCATCCCTAAATACGTATTCCGTAGAATAGGAAGTAATGAATAAATGAACAGCGCAATGATGGCTGGAACTGCCCCAATTCCGAAAAACGGAATCATGAGCGCCAACAAGGCCATGGCTGGAATCGTCTGAAGCATACTAGCAATTGCCATCACAAAACCGGAGATGGCTTTTGTCCGCGTCAATAAAATCCCTAACGGTACCGCTACTAAAATCCCTAAAGCCAGCGAAATCGCTGAAATATAGAGATGTTGCCAAGTTTTAAGCAGTAGCTGACCGCCATAATTTTGTAGAAACGTGATCATTGCTGATCACCGCCTTCAGTAGTCGTTTGAGAGGCCTCTGAAGTTGCCGCTACTTCATCATTGTGATGATGGATGTTATTCGTTTCTTCATCTTCTTCTTCGTCACCCCAAAGCGCATCGTACACAATATCGACCAGGGTCGCCCGCGTAACAATCCCAACTAAACGATGTTGATCGTCAACTACAGGAATGTTCTTAAAGCCGCGCTTCAAAATCCGTTCAACCGTATCGCGAATTAACGAATTAGATTGAACATAGAAAATATCACGAGTCATAATATCATCAACACTCGTCGCAGAATTGAAGCTGTAATCCACATCTTCAATGCCAATCATCCCTTTTAGAATGTTCGCTTCGTCCGTTACCAAGAGTGAATCAACTCGTTTTTCATGCATTAAGCGTAATGCGGCCGTTAAAGACTTGCCCGGTGTCGTTGAAATTGGGTTCTTTAACATAACCTGACCAACCGTTGTAATACTTGGACGTGCTTGGATCAAACGGTCTTTCCCGATTAAATTCTCAACAAATTCATTTGCAGGGTGGCGCAAAATGCCATCTGGCGTATCAACTTGCATAATCTTACCGCCATCCATAATGACAATTCGAGTAGCAAGCTTCAAGGCTTCGTCCATATCATGGGTAACAAACACAAAGGTTTTACCCAATCGTTCTTGCAAGTCTTTAACCAAATCTTGCAACGCTTCACGCGTAATCGGGTCTAGCGCCCCAAATGGTTCGTCCATTAATACTAAGTCTTGATTGGCAGCCAACGCCCGGACAACCCCGATTCGTTGCTGTTGCCCACCGGATAATTCGGAAGGATACCGATCTAAAAACTCTTCTGGTAATTCAACCAGTTTAATCATTTCTTCGGCCCGTTCATTCATTTTATCTTGCGACCATTTTAATAATTTCGGGACCAATGTAATATTGTCGCGAATTGTTAAATGGGGCATTAAACCAATATTTTGAATGACATAACCAATTTTGCGACGTAACTTCACCGGATCAAGTTGGCCAATATCTTTCCCATCTAATTTAATGGTCCCAGTCGTTTGACTGAGCATCCGATTAATCATTCGCATCGTCGTCGTCTTACCAGAACCAGACGTCCCGATGAAGCAGATAAATTCACCTTTTTCAATTTCTAAGTTAAAATCTTCGACAGCAATCTTGCCCCCGGGATAAGTTTTGTTCAAATGTTCCATTGTTAGAAACAACCTCATCGCTCCAATCTTTTTTAATTTTTTAATTAACTTTCTAAAGCAGTGCTTAATAAAGGATAACTTATAATGAAACCAAATTGCAAACAACTCGAAATCTAATTAACCACCCGACCCCGCTGGATTGCAGTCAACAGTACCGGTTGAACGCGATTAAAAAAACCATGATTATTTAAATTTTACCTGACCTAACTTGGCTAATTAGCTTTAGCTTCTCCGGCCAAACGTAATAACTCTTCTGCATGTTCTAATGATAATTTAGTGACCTTCGTCCCAGCTAACATCCGTGCTAATTCTTGCACGCGAGCAGGATGAGCTAATTTTGATACACTAGTTTTAGTCCGCTGACCCGTAATTTTTTTAGCAATAAAATAGTGATGGTCACTCATCGCCGCCACTTGTGGCAGATGAGTAATACATAATACTTGTGAAAATTGTGCGATACCACTGATTTTTTCAGCAATCGCTTGGGCAACTCGCCCACTAACACCCGTATCCACTTCATCAAAAATAATACTCGTAATCCCTTGTGATTCAGAAAAAATGGTTTTTAACGCCAACATCATCCGTGAAAGTTCGCCTCCGGACGCAATCTTCGCTAATGGCCGCATTCGTTCACCCGGATTGGTTTGAATATAAAATTCAACCCGATCTAATCCACTCCGAAAAATCTGGCCATTAGTCGGCTTAAACCGCACTTCAAAAATTGCCTTATCCATATAAAGATCTTTTAATTCTTGATGGATTTGTCGCTGCAATGTTTTGGCACACGCCCGGCGTTTATCTGACAAAGCCTGCCCAGTTTTTAATAACTCAGCCTGCTGATCCGCAACCCGTTGATCTAAATCTTCACTGTTTTCTTCAGAATCCGTCATTTTAGCCAATTCGGTCGCAATCTTTTGATAATAATCCAAAATCTGTTGTTCAGAATCACCGTATTTACGTTTCAATTGACTTAAAACATCTAACCGTTGTTCTAACTCATCTAACCGTCCCTCATCAAATTCCTGTAAATCCAATTGATTAGAAACTTGACCAGATGCGTCCTGAAGCGCATAAAAGGCATTTTTTACATTGACAGCAATTTCATTGAAAGCGGGATCAAGGGTTGCGATTGGATCTAAGGCATGCATCACCTCACCAACCATATCCACGGCTCCGGTCGTTTCTTCCCCAGCTGCCAATAAACTATAACTTTGCTGCAACGCCTGATTAATGGTCTGATAATTGTCTAAACGGTCGCGTTCCGCTGTTAAATCGGCTTCTTCGCCAACTTTAACTTGGGCCGCTGAAATTTCGTCAACTTGAAAATTCAGCATATCTAACCGTTGGGCCCACTCTTTTTCATTGGCATTCTTTTTTCGTAATTCCTGATTCAACTGTTGATAGTCTTCATATTGTTGCGCGTACTGTTGCTTTAACTTGCGAATTTTAGCCGCTGCAAATTCATCTAACAACCCTAAATGTTTCTCTGGCTGCATCAACTCTTGATGTTCATTTTGACCGTGAATGTCGACAATCGTTTCGCCAATTTGCTTAAGCGTGGTCGTATTGACTAACATGCCATTAATGCGACAGGTATTACGCCCACTTTTGGCAATCTCACGTTGCAGAATTACCGTATTATCAGCATGGTCAATGCCGGCTGCATCTAAGAGTTGCGCCGTATTGCCCGTTTTTGGCAAGATAAACATGCCTTGTAAGATGGCTTTATCTGCGCCAGTCCGAATAAATTCTTGGGACCCCCGACCACCAGCTAGCAGCCCGACTGCATCAATAATAATTGATTTACCAGCCCCAGTCTCACCGGTTAAGACGGTCATGCCAGCTTCAAAGGCAATGTCCAAGTGTTCAATAATAGCAAAGTTAGTAATTGATAGTTCTTGTAACACCGCAGTTTCCTCCCTATAAAAAACGACCTGCCACGGCAATGTGAGCAGGCCCAATGATAACCTAGTTATCGCTTAATAATCGTTGGATGGTTTGTTGTAATTCTAGCGTTGCCGCCAGTGATTTACAAATAATTAGAACAGTGGCATCATCACCCAAAGTCCCAAAAACGTTCTCATAATGCATGGCTTCAACCAGTGCCGCTAAAGCCGGACCATTACCTGGTAAAACCTTAATTAACACAAACTTGTCTTGCGTCGCATACGAAATGTAGGCATCTTTCAAGGTCCGCTTGAGTTTCTTTTCAGTATCCATCTTTTTTTGCACTGGCATACTGTAACGATAGCCACCCGTCACCGAGGGAACTTTTACCAGTTGCATGTCTTTAATATCTCTAGAAATCGTGGCTTGCGTCACATCAATATTTTCCGCACGTAATAAGCTGACAAAGTCTTCTTGTCGTTCAATTTCTTTTGAACTTAATAATCGTTTAATGTAGCGTTGGCGTTCTTGCTTTTTCACCCGATCACCCCCGGCGTCTTAGTCATATCTATACTCACATAATAAGCTATTTTGCATAAATATGAAAGACTGGATTTGAAAATCCGTTACTTATTCAACTGGTCGTATGCGGCTTGCTGCGTCCGTTCGATAGAGACCGTGGGCGCAACTGTCGCCGGTTCATCAGTTGCTTGTAAATGGATTAAAAATTCAATATTACCTTCGCCACCCTTGATTGGCGAATGATCCAAGCCTAAGACATTATAGCCCGCATCACGCGCAAACGTGACGATATCGTTCAACACCGCCGTGTGCACGGCCGGATCACGAACAATGCCGTGCTTACCGACATTCTCGCGACCAGCCTCAAACTGAGGTTTGATCAATGCAACCACGTCGCCTCCTGGCTCAATAATAGCATGGAGGGGTGGCAAAATGAGATGTAATGAAATGAAGGAAACATCGATAGATGCAAAGTTAGGCCGGCCTTGCGTAAAGTCCGCTAACTTACTGTATCGAAAATTAGTGTGTTCCATAACGACCACGCGTGGATCTTGCCGCAACTTCCAGACTAACTGGTTACTGCCGACATCTAACGCATAACTCATCTTTGCTCCACTTTGCAGCATGACATCCGTGAAACCACCCGTAGAGGAGCCAATATCTAACACTGTACGATCCGTCACGTCGATGGCGAAACTCTTTAACGCCCGTTCAAGTTTTAACCCACCGCGGGACACATATGGCATCGGTTTTCCCTTTAAGTGTAACTCAGTCGTTACTGGAATTTTAACGCCCGGTTTATCTAAACGTTCTTCATTTACACCGAGAATTTCACCCGCCATCACGGCTCGTTTGGCCTTTTCACGCGTATCGAATAGGCCCTGCTGAACCAATAACACATCAATCCGTTCTTTTTCCATCTTGATTAAGTCCTCTAATTCGTAAAATATGTTAAAAATGCAGCCAATAATCCTAAATCACGTTGACTCAACGTTTCGGCCTGCTTTAAAGCGTTTTGAGCTTGATTCAATGCTTGTTTTAAAGCACTTTTAGCACCTACTAATCCCAATAGTCCGGGATAAGTATTCTTATGCTCCTGCGCATCTTTATGCGTCGCTTTCCCCATGGCTGCCGGAGTGCTGGTCACATCTAAAATATCATCATAAATTTGAAAAGCTAAGCCAAATGCATCCGCAAAGGCTAATAATGCCGCTTGAATAGGTCCAGTCACGGTCGCTTGAATACTCCCAGCGACGACAGCATAGTGAATCAAAGCACCGGTTTTTTCACGATGTAATTGTTGTAGCACCGCAAGTGGTAACTGAATGCCCGCACCAGTCACATCCGCAACCTGCCCCGCAACCATCCCTTTAGGTCCCGTTGCTTGCGCCAATGCCAGGGTCAGTTGGGCAATCATTGCCGCAGATAATTGACTGTCAGCTAACCATTGAAATGTCAGGGGTTGCAAGGCATCACCTGCCAGAATCGCCAAATCTTCGCCAAACTTCACATGATTCGTCAGTTGACCCCGGCGCAACCGGTCATTATCCATTGCTGGTAAATCATCATGAATCAACGAATAAGTATGCATGAGTTCAACCGCCACACTGGCCCGTAATTCCTTAGCAGTAATGGGTTGCTCAAAAGCGGTTAAAACCGCCAACGTTAATAACGGTCGTAGTCGTTTGCCACCAGCCAATACCGAATAACGCATGGCCGCCGTTAGTTGATCTTGATCGCTAACTTGCTGCAACTGCTCATCTAGATAGGCATTGATTCGTGGCACCCAAGCTGCTTCAAAATCTGCTAAAACTTGCTTATTCATTAGTGTCTGGCGCTTTCGCTTGTTCAAATGGAACTTCATTTCCATTTTCATCCATCATTTTAGTCAGGGTCTTTTCGGCCCCTTCTAGGGTTGCTTGTAATTGTTGACTTAACGCTACCCCTTTTTGAAATTGATCTAAGGCTTGTTCTAATGGCACATCGCCTTGTTCTAATTGGTTAACGATTGTTTCTAAATTAGTTAAATTTGCTTCAAAGGTTGGTTTTTCAGCCATTGCTTTTTCCTCCATTAACTTCAGTAATCTTAGCCGTAGCCTCACCATCTGCAAAATGAATTGCCACCGTCTGGGCTGGCTTCAATTGCTCAGTTGACCGCACAATTTGATTTTGTTCAGTTACAAACGCATAACCGCGCCCCATAATCTTCAACGGGCTTAATAAGTCTAGCGACTGGGTCGTCCGCGCCAACTGCTGGCGTTTAGTCACCATCACTTGTTGGGTAGCTCGCCCTAACCGTTGTTGTAGATTAGTTAACTGCGTTTGTGCCTGCCGTACCCGGTGAATTGGCGTTTGCTGGGTCAGCCGTTGGGCCATCTGCTGATAACGTTGTTGTGATTGACTGATGGTCTGTTGACCAGCTTGCTTTAACCGTTCAGATAAAAAGTCTAGTTTTTGCAAATAACCTTCATACAACCGGTTAGGCTGGGTAAAGACATACGACTGCTTTAATTTATTTAAGCGTTGCCGATTATGTTGTACTAAATTTTGAAATGCATTAAAGACCCGTAATCGGTCTTGGTTCAACTGTAACAACACATCATTATACACGGGTACCGCTAACTCAGCAGCCGCCGTTGGGGTTGCCGCCCGCACATCCGCCACTAAATCAGCAATGGTCGTATCAGTTTCATGACCAACTGATGAAATAACTGGCAATTGACTGGCTGCGATGGCGCGGGCCACGACTTCTTCATTGAATGGCCATAAATCTTCAATCGAGCCACCACCGCGGCCGATAATCAGCGTGTCAAAATTACCCGCCTGATTAGCCCGTTCGATTTGCCGCGCAATCTCTGGCGCTGCTGCATCTCCTTGGACCTGAGCTGGAAACAAGACCAGTTGGGCAATCGGAAAGCGCCGTCGCACCGTCGTGATAATATCACGAATGACCGCACCACTTTGACTTGTGACGACTGCAATCCGTTTTGGAAACCGGACCAATGGCTGTTTAGGCGCGTTGAATAACCCCTCAGCCGCTAGCTTAGCCTTCAATTGTTCAAACGCTTGATAAAGCGCGCCAACCCCATCTGGTTCCATCCGCTCGACATAGATTTGATAACTGCCACTGGGTTCATATAAACTAATGCGGCCCACGACCAAAACTTTCATCCCAACTTCTGGTTGAAATTTTACTTTGGCAAAAGCTGATTTGAACATAATTGCCGAAATTTTAGCATGGTCATCCTTCAAACTAAAATATTGATGTGTGTTCGGCCGCGGTCGATAGTTTGAGATTTCGCCGGTTAGATAAACTTTACCCAGATAAGGATCAACTTCGAATTTACGCTTTAAATATTGGGTTAACGCCGAAACTGTCAAATATTCTTGACTATCACTCACCTAAATCACTCCATTTTGCTAATTCAACCGTCGTTTGCATCAACGTGGCAATGGTCATTGGACCCACCCCACCAGGTACCGGGGTAATTAGGCCAGCAACCCCTTGCGCTGACTCAAAATCAACGTCGCCAACTAACTTACCGTTGGCATCACGATCCATCCCAACATCAATCACCGTTGCGCCCGGCTTAATATCGGCACCTGTAATCAGGTGCGCGATGCCAGTTGCCACAACCAAAATATCAGCAGTTCGCGCAACGGCTTTCAAATCGACTGTCTTACTATGGGCCAACGTCACCGTCGCATTGGCATTCGTCAACAAAGCGGCCATAGGTTTCCCAACAATCGTACTGCGCCCAATGACCACAGCATGCTTACCAGCCGGATCAACATCATACGCTGCCAACATCGTCATGATCCCCCGGGGGGTATTGGCAATTGGATAGTGACCGGCATAGTTTGTGATTAACTTACCGACATTGGTTGGATGAAAGCCATCCACGTCTTTATTCGGATCAATTGCTAACGTCACTAGTGGCTCGTTAATTTGCTTTGGTAGCGGTGATTGGACCAAAATACCGTGAATTTTATCATCAGCATTGTAATCCGCAATAATTGATAGTAATTCAGCTTGGGTCGTCGTTGCTGGTAATTGACGAACAATCGAATGCATCCCCAACTTAGTTGCTTTACGATTCTTATTCCGTACATAAATCTGACTCGCCGGGTCCTCGCCAACAATAATCACTGCAATTCCTGGTTGTACCCCACGTTCAACTAACTTGCTAACTTCAGCCTGAGTTGCTTGATTAACTTGTTTTGCCACTTGTTTACCATCAATAATTGTTGTCACACTCGCCACGCTCCTTTGGTTGTCTTTTTTTATTTTAGCATATTAAGACCAGAGATAAATAGCTGGTTTAACGATACTTATAAAAAAAGTCTGGCAATTTGCCAGACTTTCAAGTTGAACATCATATTGTTCGGATTTAGCTTAAATTGCTTCGTCATTAACGGCTTTGCCTAAGACCCCACTCACAAACTTACGTGATTGATCATCACTGAAAGTTTTAGTTAATTCAATGGCCTCATTAACAGCAACTTTAGCTGGAACACCATCAGCAAACTTCAACTCAAAGAATGCAATCCGTAAGATAATTAAATCGGTCTTTGCAAGTCGATCTAACGACCAAGCTTGACTTAAATACGGTTGAATTAAAGTGTCTAGTTCAGTTTGATGGTCGCGAACGCCCGTTACCAACGTGCTTAGATAACTAGGAATTTCTAGTTCCACTGTGCCCTCAGGATTTAACAATTGTTGATACAACTGATTTTCATCAGCATCCGGATTAGCGTTCAAGGCAAATAAAGCTTGAAAGGCTTTTTCTCGGATTTCGTGACGCGTTAAACTCAAGATTCTTCACCATCTTCATCGTTATCAGTTTCTGGATTGGTTTCACCAAAAAGATTATTCGGATCAATTGCGCTCTCCGTCTTTTCAGTGACAATCCCGGTAATGTGGACGTTAACTTCACTCAACGCCAAATCAGTCATAAACAAGATTTGTTGCTTAACCTTATCTTGAATCGCTAAAGCAACCTTGGGTACCGAAACGCCGTAATTCAAATAGGCGTAGATATCGACGCTGATTTGATCATCAACAATCGTTAACTTAACCCCTTTACCCAGACTCTTTTTACGACCGAACAACTCATTTACACTGGAAGAAATCGAACCGCGCATCCGGTTAACACCATCAATCTGGCTTACCGCGATACCAACGATTATTTCAAGCACTTCGGGTGCAATTTGAATTTGTCCTAAGCTGGGTTCTTTGCTTTGTAGCATAATATTGCTGCTATCAGCCATTTTGACATTCCTCCAATTCCATGTTTGTCGGCACTTGTAAATTAAGCCCGAGAAACGTACGTGCTATCAACAGTATTAACGATCAACTTGTCGCCAGCCTTAACAAAGAATGGCACTTGAATAATCGCACCAGTTTCAAGCGTTGCTGGTTTAGAACCACCAGAAGCGGTGTCACCCTTAATCCCAGGTTCTGTTTCAGCAACTTCTAGCGTCACTGTGTTAGGTAATTCAATACCTAACACTTCGCTGTTGAACAACGTTACTTGAACTTCCATGTTTTCCTTCAAGAACTTCAATTCAGTTTGAATATTGTCTCCAGGAATTTCAATTTGTTCGTAAGTATCCGTGTTCATGAAGACATAACTGTCCCCATCAGCGTACAAATACTGCATCGTACTCTTTTCGATTGGGGCTTGTTCCATCTTAGCACCGGCCCGGAAAGTCTTGTCTTGAACTGCACCAGTCCGTAAATTCTTAAGCTTTGAACGAACGAAAGCGCCGCCCTTACCTGGCTTAACGTGCTGGAATTCCACGATACGCCAAATTGCATTGTCAACTTCAATTGTTAATCCATTTTTAAAATCTGCTGTAGAAATCATTTAAAGTCCTCCTATGAAGATATCTTTATTACTATAACAAGACCAAGCCGCCGTGGCAACTGTCTTGGCTATAAAATCACTAAATCATGGGTTGCTTGCGTCAAACGTTCATGCCCAGTCGCAGTAACTAACACATCATCTTCAATGCGAATCCCGCCAAGACCAGGGAAATACACGCCCGGTTCAACGGTCACGACACTATCACTGACCAACGTCGCCGAGCTGTTGGTGGAAATCAGGGGAGCTTCATGAATCTCTAAGCCAATCCCGTGTCCCATGCCATGATTAAAGGCTGGTCCATACCCAGCGGTCGTTAACATCTCCCGGCCAACTGCGTCTAAATCAGCGCTGACGGCCCCGGGACGCACTTGGGTCACAACGGCCTGTTGCGCCGCTTGAACAGCCTCATAGGCTGTTTTAAGCTTGGCGTCTGGTGTCCCCAAAGCGAAGGTCCGCGTCATGTCTGACGTATAGCCATCTAAAAAGTAGCCAAAGTCAAGGGTAACCAAGTGTCCAGCCGTGAGATGCGCATTTGAAGCTACCCCATGTGGTAACGCCGCTCGGGCACCACCTAAAACAATCGTCGTAAATGACGGCCCACTGGCACCACGTGAACGCATAAACGCATCCAATAAGTTACTGACATCGCATTCACGCATGCCAGGTCGAACAATGCTCGTCACATAGCCAAACCCAGAGTCTGCCAATTGCGCAGCAGCGCGTAACTTCGCAATTTCAGCTGCGCTCTTGACCACACGCAAAGCTTCAACCACATTTGATAGCGCCACCAAATCGCTGACTAGATACTCATCTAAGTAACTATAATCAGCATAAGGCAACGTCTCCTCAAAGCCCATGACGCCGGTATTAGTCTGTGCAATCAACTCACAGACCGCCGCTAAGTAATCCCGCGTAATTACCAGATGGTCATGCTCATACTCCTTAGCAAAAGCCGTTTGATAACGCGCATCCGTAATCAGATAAGTATCGTGAGCTAAAACTAATAAGTAGCCTGCCCCCGCTAGATCATCCATTCCGGTTAGATATTGTAAATTACCATTACTTGATACTAAAAATGCATCAATTTTTAACTGATCAAATTGCTGTTGTAACCTTTCAATTCGACTTGGCATTTAGTCACTCCCATCATAACCTCTGCTCCATTATACCAAACTTCTGTCTGGTAAACGTCGCTCAGTCATGATTCATCACTAATGCGTTAAAAAAAGAGCCTCACGCAGAGGCTCTTTCAAAAGATTATTTTGCTGGGTAAACAGAAACTTGGCGCTTGTCGCGACCTTTGCGTTCAAAACGAACGACTCCGTCAACCTTTGCAAATAATGTATCGTCGCCACCACGGCCAACGTTAACACCAGGATAAATATGGGTTCCGCGTTGACGGTAAAGGATGTTACCACCCTTAACAGTTTGGCCATCAGCCCGTTTAGCGCCTAAACGCCGACCAGCTGAATCACGACCGTTGGCAGTCGAACCGCCACCTTTATGGTGAGAGAAGAATTGCAAGTTCATTAACATAGTAAAGTCCACCTCCGAATGTGGTTATCGTGTTTGTTCACGAACCTGGATATAATCACCATAGTTCGTGGCAACATCGTTTAATCCGAGTGTGAAACTTTCAAGGAGCGTCTGCAATTGTTGGTTAGCTAAATCTAACTTAGTAAAATCAGCAATTAACAAACCACCATTGGTTTCATCGCTCTGGACTTCGGGTTTCAAATGTGCAACTTGTTCAATCCCATTGATTGTACTAATCGCTAACACCGAAACCGCCGCACAAACGATGTCTTGTCCATAAGCACCTGAATCAGCATGACCCGTTAACCGGAAGCCAGTTACTGCACTGTCTTGATCCCGGAAAATCATTGCTTGAATCATAAGGAATGCCTACTTTCTTAATTATGCATTAATTGTGTCGATCGTTACCTTAGTATATGGTTGGCGATGACCCTTCTTCGTATGAGTCCCTTTTTTGGCCTTATACTTGAAAGTTACCACTTTACGTTCGCGGCCCTGCTTTTCAACAGTTCCTTCGACCGTAGCACCATCAACAGTCGGATTACCAATCTTAGTTGATTCGCCACCAACAAAAACGACTTGATCAAAAACAACCTTATCGCCTGCGGCTGCATCAAGCTTTTCAACATAAACAGCTTGACCTGCTTCAACCTTATATTGTTTACCACCAGTTACAATAATTGCGTACACGTTTGTGCACCTCCTTAAATTATGAATCACTTAGACTCGCCAAATTAAGCGTCGTTGCCGAACTTAAAACTTAATTCGTGCGGTTGTAGCTGTAGAAGTTCACAAATACAACAAGAAAATACTATCAAAATAGACGCCACTAGTCAAGCAATAATTTCATCATACAAAGAAATCTGTGAAAGTAATGTTACCAACCGTCATCAATCGATGGAGCTTTTTAATGCATTTGGTAAGGTAACGAGGCGTATAAATCAAATCATTTTCAAGCCAATCGGTAATCAACCCGACAGTCGCCGAAACATAGTAAGCCGTTTGGACACTAATCGGTACTTCTAAATCAGCGAATTGATCTTCAAAATCATGATAAAACTGTTGCATCCAGGTCGTAAGTTGTTGTTTGATGCGGTGCTCTACCGCTAGTTGGCTCTGATCAATCAACAGAGTTTTAAAGGCCTCAGCATGATCATTAATATAGCCCAACGCCTTAGCCAAGGATAAGACTTGAACACGGCGTAACGGATCAGCTGGATTAGTAATGACTTCCCCAATTGAAACCGTGACGATGCCCGTTGCAAACAGATCGGTCACTAAATCATCGAGCGCCTGGCTAACAAACGCTGGCTTATCTTTATAATGAAGATAAAAGGTGCCCCGAGTCACTGATGCTGTCGCAGTTAACTCCTGGACCGAGATATCTTCAACATTTTTAGTTTGTAATAATGTAATTAATGCTTGCCGTAAATGCCGCCGCGTTTTATCAACCCGGGGATCAATTTCATGGTTCATTTAACTTCCCTACTTTCTAAGACAAATATACCATCAATCGGCCAGAGCGTCTAATAATCGTTATTATCAGAACAAATTAGTAGAAATCGTCCATAATTAAGGGCTTTTTTCAAAAAAAAACAGTTTTTCATTAATTTTAGTTGCATTTTACGTTATACTAGTCTTACAATAATTGTTATTGGACTAATTAAAAGGAGGTAATTCTCTCATGACTGTTGTAGCAAAACCTTACAATACATGGGCCACACGTCGTCCAGTTGCTGATAAGCAAAAGCGTCTTCGTCGCGAAAAGCAAACTGCCGCGATCCAACGTTGGGCCGCTGGTAAGACTGAAACCATTGAAGCCACACCAAAAATCAAGTAATAAAAAAAGAACCGGCCTTTTGGTCAGTTCTTTTTTTATTGATAATTAACGTATAAAGTTGTCGTAAACAACTAGGAGCTAACCGATAACTAACGGTTATCACGGGAAGCAGTGAAGTGTTTACTAGCTGCATTTTCCTTAGAAACAAAGTTCGAATAATATTGAATTCCTCCGGCAATGGCTAAAATGCCAACGATTGCTAAAACTGAAATCATAAGCGTCTCTCCTCTCCTGTTACATTTATATTATCGTTATGTTACAGGATTATTTCAAGCAAAACGACTAGTTAATCGTTGTTTTTTAGCCACCTTTAGCTTTTCTTAAGATTTAAGTTCTCATAGCCAAGTACCCAAAGCAAATAAGACCGGATATGCGACGAAAAATAACGACGCACTCTTTACAATTGCCATAAACGTTTTTTGCTTATCTTGAACCGCAAAGAACGGTTGCATTCCCCGCCACATAATCGGAAGCAGCACCACCGTTAACGCGGTCACTACTGGCGCTAATCCTAGCCAAGCATTAATTAAGGGCCATAACGTCCCAATCACAATTACTACTTGTATCACACGGACTGCCCCTGGTTGACCCAAGTAAACGGCCAATGTATAGCGATGATTCGCAATGTCTTCGCTACGATCGGCCGTATCATTAGCTAATTGGACCGTAAAGAAGATTAAAGTTAAAGGTAAGCATAGGAGGAAGGTGGTCCCAACGATGCGCCAGGTCAATGGCTGTTGCCCATAGATGGACACGTACACACACGTTAATTGAATCCAAAACGCAATTGCTAATGCCACTACGAGTGCTGACACTGGCGTCGCATTAATCGGATGCGGTCCTGCCGTGTAAAAAATGCCAATCAGATACCCAACCACCCCAAAAATCGCTACCGGCCAGCCCGTTCGCAAGATGAGCACAATTCCTGGAACGGCCGCAACCGCATATAATAGCCAAGCCAACCAGAAAACACCGCGCGGTGGCAACTTTAACCGGCCAATGGGATTTGTTTTCTGAGCATAGTCTTGGCGATCATGCGCATGCTGATAATCATAATAATTGTCAGCGACATTAACTGCCAAGTCGAAGATGAAGACCACTAACAGACACAAACCCACGTTAATCCAATTAACCGTATGGACGTGATACTGCGCAATCGCTGCACCTAAGATAAACCACATGATATTTAGCGGTGCCGTATAAATTTCTGTTAACTCGTAAAAAACTGACCATTTCAACCATCTTGCCATTTATTGGTTCCCCCTGAAATTGATTTCGTTTTCAGTATTGCAAACTTTGCGATAAAAAGCGACTTTTGACGCCTAGCCCCATTTTCATTTCACAAGCCAGCTGGCGTTAATCTTAAAACCCCAGGAACAACTTTAAATAAGAATTGACAGGGTTAATTTTCTTAACTATAATTAGACTTGTTGTTGTCATGATAGCTCAACTGGATAGAGCATCCGCCTTCTAAGCGGAGGGTTGTGGGTTCAAGTCCCACTCGTGACATTTATAGGCGAATTAGACAGTATCCAAAGAATAAGGAACCCCGTTAAATCAACATTTATCGGGGTTCCTTTTGTACTAGGATGACCTAGTTCGTGAAATAATTTGTGACCATTTTGACCATGGGCTATTTTTGGACTATTCAAAAGATATCCATTTAGCTGCATAATCAAACTTAAATGATCAATTATTAAAGGAGCGTTATTATGCAAGATGTTAATATTTTTTTCGATGAAAAGGGTCCAACTAAAACTATACGACAAAGCAAAAATAGCAGTCATCAGTTTAACTATCAGCAAGGAGACAATATTCCTGCATATGTGTGTGTTTATTTAGCCATTCCTAAAGATAAGCAAAGTTATTTTGAATATGTCTACAATAATATAGAAGAAAAGTACCGACAAAAGCACTCTCAAATCGATGAAATAAAGGGAAAAGATATCTTCAAATCAGTAAATGTTTTTCAAGATATAAAAACAGATTCGGCTATACTTCTCAATAGCTTAATCGATTTAATTAACGATGTGGGGGCAACACTCCAACTAAGCCTGCTTGACAAAAGCCAGGTATTAGTTGCCCACAAGTTGAAGAATTGGCTGTTTTCTCTAGAGGAAAATTATTCAATAAATTTGCATTTTGTCTTTTATACAATAACTAAATATCTTAGAACGGAAGATTCTAGTTACGGAAGCACATTTACTCAGGCACTCAGTAATCCCTCTTTAACCACAAATCAGATTTTGAATGAATTACGCAATTGTCTTCAAAATTTCACTAAAAAAAATGCAAATATACCAAGAATGCAATCGGAATTCAATGCATATAATCAACTATTGCATATATTAGATAACTGCCCAGGCGATGATACGATTATTTCTGATAGTGCCGTATTTCCGACCGATCAGTTAGCTTTTGGTCTTGATTTATTTGTCTTAGCCGATCAAGTAGACTCACCAAGGAATACTATCAGTATTTACTTAGATCAAGACGCTCCCAAAGATGGATATCAGGAAAATGATTTTAAGGACATTAAATCTGATGTAGATTCCAGAGAAGCGTCCGGAGTAAGAGCTTGTGATCTATTAGTAGTCCTTCTGGGAAAAATAATTTCCCATATTGATTCTAGTGAACGCTATGACACGAAAAAGCCAGAAAAACAAACAAAATTGGGGACAGAATTTTTCAATTTCCCATCTGGTAAACAACTATCAAGGAACGTACAAGTAAAAAAGAATGAGCAACTAAAACTGATTGCAGGAATTTATAAACTAATTTATCAGAGTAACAATCAGTACAGTATGTTTTGTAGTGACTTTGCTGATTACGCCTATAGCTTCCAGTCTTTACTTGAAACACTTTTAGATTCCCCAGAAAGTTATTCGATGGAACAGTTGGCAAATAAACAATTGCAGTCAACTTTACGACTGATGCAACTAAAATTTGATGAAATTAAAAAAAATGAGTCCATAAGAATTAATCAAATGGCTAAAAGCACAAGAAGACTGATAGATGATAAGATATTAAAACCTCTGTAATCAAAAAAATCCCGCACCGGCCAATTAAGGCTAGTGCGGGATTCGTTTAGTTAAGTTGTAATGTTTGACCAGGATAAATCACCGAGTAAATGTTCTTACTGTTTTGTGCTGCCAATGTAGTCATGCTCAGACCATTACGTTGAGCAATTACCCACCATGAATCACCTGAAACGACCTTATAATACGTGTGAGCAAGACCACTTGTCACGTATTCAAGCGTATTACTTGCGGGACCGGTTGCCATATAAGCATAACCGTTACCCCGTGGTTGGCGCACCCACCGATAGCCACCTTGAATAATCGCTTGATCCGTCTTGATAGTTGAACCAGCTGACAAGGTTGTAATCACGCTTGACGATGTTGATGCACCTGTACGGAGCTTGACCGGTGTTGTCAGTGTGTAGGTCTTTGATTCTTTGACCCAGTTTGCAGTAGTGCTGGTCTTTTGACCATTCTTGTTAGCAACTTTATTCTGTTCCTTGACTGCATCTTTATCAGTTGGCTTGACTGTCGATTTCTGACCGGCTGTATAGTAGTCATTATAAAGTTGGCTAACATCAAAACCGCCATAGCTTATCCGGAAATGTGCAGAACCGGACCATTGCCATGCATTGTTATTCGTATACCATTTTTGACCGGACATGACATATGGATAGCCAGCAATCCAACCTGTTTTACCCTTGATGGTCATCTTATTATTGGCCCATGACCCAGAGGTATAAATGTCAGTCCGGTAGCCAAACTTCTGAATCTCTTTCATGAAGGCCGCATTATTGCGATCATTAGTTGCTTGGGATAAGATTCCCTGTTCTTCAGCAGCCTCTACGTCCGTTGCCAATACCGCACCAACTGGTAGCCCTGCGGCCTTTGCTGCCTGACCAGCATAATCAGCTTCGGCAACGGCTTGGGCTTTAGTCTTGTAATGTGCGAAGTGATAGCCGTTGACATATAAGCCAGCCGCTTGGCCATTAGCAATGTTGCTGGCAGCGTAGCCATCCTTGAACGTGGTACCTTCACTAATCTTGACGGTAAGTGCCTTTACACCAAATTCGTTACGCATTGAAACGTACTCAGCAGTGCTCATATAGCCGTTGTTGTTCGATACATCGACCATATCCATACGAGCGGCGCTTGCATTTAGCCCTAAAAAAAGAGCTGCCATTGTGGCCGCCCCGACTAACACTAATTTATTTTTGAACTTCATCTTTCAATCCATCCCCTTTATTGGCCGTGTTTCGTAACAAACCGCCAGAACCAAGAATTAACGTAATGGCACTTACCCACGCGTTGATGGTGTCTGAAGTCGCTCCCGGTAATGTATATCCTAGCGCTGTTCCTAATGTGACGATTCCAGAAGCAACAATAAAAATAACCGATGTAATATCGGCCACTGATTTCTTATTAAAACTAAGTTTTACTTTATTCATTTTTCAATTTTCTCCTTTAAATTCTTAATCTCGATTTCATGTTCACCCAGTTTAATATCATGCGCATCCAGACGTTTATCGTGTTCTTTGTGAACAGCATCTGAATTCTCTCCGATACCCTCTATTTTCGCAGTCAGCCGGTCAATTGAATGTTGCAAATTTTCATTCGCAATATGGGCAGGGTTAACCACGCCAATACGCACAATGCCCACAATAAGACCAGACACGAAAATTACAATCGTAGCAATTGATGCCCACTCACCCAATTGATAGCCCATGATATAGTGTGGTGGTGTCCAGCGCTGACCATTAACCATCGTGGCTAACGCTAACCCAAAATCTGTTAATTTCACATTCCAACATCTCCTATCATGTGGTGGCCGGCACTACATAGTCTTCGCCGGTAATCATCTTGTATTCTTCGGCCGTAATTGCACCGTAACTAACATATCCTTCAACTTGACAACCAGCATTGAACATCATTTTGACGAACTCAAACATTCGTGTCACTCCCAATCTTTTGCTCCAACGCCGCCACTTTAAGTCCCAATGCATTGACCGCCTGCATAACTGGTGATGGCGTTGTTGTGACAGTCCCTGTATCGGTAATCGGCGCCGGCATAATTGTATTGAATGCAATCATATAAAAACCATCAGTAGCGTGTTCTGCTAAGTCATCAGGTACATACCCAATGTAGTCATAAGTGCTGTTATTCTGATCAACACCTATAATGTGGTTAACTTCATCTAAAGTTAATTTCATACTATCCTCCTTAGTTGTCTGATACAGTAGCCGTGATAGCATAACTGGTCGGCACTAACTTAGTCATAGTTGGCAATGAATAAAATTCAATCGTTGTATTGGCCGCGTTGTCTTTGACGTAGTGGAATGCACAGAAGTAAAGCACATTAGATGACTGAGTATACCCAATCAAGTTAACAATGCCACTACTGCTGATTGGCGATGTTAATTGGAAACCAATTGTATTACCGTTAATGACGGTTGTGACCTGGACATTCATATTTTGATAGTATACAAAATCACTTGTCGTCAAGGTGTTGGCGTCTTTAACGTTTGTAATCGTTCCTAATATTTGGTTACCCATCAGGTTAGACATAAAATTATCTTTGACCACATGATAAGTACTACCTGCGGTTTCTAGCACACTGTTATACAACACAATTCGTGATTTAGAATTATCCTGGATAAAAGCATTGCTCCGCTCAATATGGACATCCTCATTGACATCCACTACTGATTTTAAACTAGCACATTTCCAGTCGTTGATTCGCACTTGCGAATTATAGATGTAAAGTGCATTCATTTTATATCGCGAATAACCAGCGGTTTGAAGTGCCGATAGATAAAGATTATTACAATTGATAATCACTGCCGCTTTGACTTTGTGTGCCTGTGTATTCACCATTGCAGAATCAATATCAATTAACACCAAGGTTTCTTCTGCCATATCAGTTAGCATGGTCAACGTCTTAAATGGCGTGTAGGGTGTCCGCATACAAGTCGTTGCTTCCAGCAAGCTCGCGAATGGATTCGATTTAGTACCATCTGGATTATATGCCGTGTTGGTACCAACATAGAATTCAGTTGGAATTGGACTTGCACCTTGGATAGCAACTGTTTCTGGACCACTGACTGGAATTTTAAAATCACTGTGAGTGACATAATATTGTGTTAATCCACCCCAGTTGCCAACCGTAACGTGCGACACAGCATAAATATCACCATCATCGTTAAATCCTAATGCTTCCAGTTCACCAGTTGGATATAGCCCTTCTTGAAAACTATCAAAAGTATAGATTGTTCCAAAATTAAGGTCTTGGCTTTCCACATCAATGTCAAATACCCAAATTTGTGATTTGCGACCGCCAATCCAATATAAGCGATTGCCATGTGCTTGAACACCTTGCATGTAAGGTGGTTCGTAACCAATCACGTCAACCCAATTTTTAGTGAACAGTAATGTCCAACTCTCATCATAGAATTCTAAGGTCTTGTTATTAGCCACAATAAAGCAGTTATCGGCACTGTCGTATCCAATTGAATGAATCTCATCTAAGCTAGTCTTCGCGGTTAAATCAATTGTCGCTTTGATAGCTAAATCACTTGGATCAATTTGCAGAATTTTAGTTTTCTGTGCAGTTTCCTTAGCAGCAGATGTATCCTCTGCCATTGCCATGTACAGCAAGCCATCTTTGCTGCTATAGGTCATAGAATTTCCGTGGTAACCATGAATTTCATTGGTCAAAAGTTCTGTGCCGGTTTCAACATTAAATTTAACTAGCGTCCCGTATTGAACGTCTAGTGGTGCCCAGTTCTGAAAATACTGAACAACTGTCGTTCCGCCTAAGCTGGCAAACCCTTGAGCATTAGACGCTACCTTTCCCTGAACCCGATACTTCTGACCCAATCGACGTAAATTCGCATAAGTGGTTGCACTGGCAACCGACGCATCTACCTTAGATTGAAGCTTCGTAAAGTTATCTTTAAATTTAGTCAGTGCTGTAGCTAAGTCAGCCTGTGTTAGTAAACCATCATCTTTGATTCGTTGTTCCAAAGTTGTCAACATCGTTTGAGTATCAACGCCTTGGTCGTTTAACTGATTAAACAAAGCTGATAACTTAGTGGTCCATTCGGCTAGTGCCGCTGCTAGATCGCCCTTGGCATTCTTCACGATGTCACCTAAATCACCGTACAGGTCGATAAATGGCGTGATGTAGTCGCTCGGAATCAGGCCTGAAATGACCTTATCTGCTAGCACGTCCAAGCTGAATTCCAACGTTGACACGTTCATGCCGTCCTTCATCAACCGGAAGAAGGCTTGTTTGTAAGATCCTGACATTGCAAACGCAGCCGCTGGGAAGTCAAATCTAAAAATCCCGTTGCTTGGATCCAGCATAACCGCATGCTTAGCGTCGATGATTCGGTAATTCCCTTCTGGCAACCACCCAAAGAAGTTCGGATTCACACCAGTAAGGTCAAACGGCGAATTATCGCCATGCACCACATGTACTTCGACCTGACGCATTGAGTCTTCGTACTGGCGGGCTTGAATCCAATTATATTTTGAATCATGAAAATCAATGTCAAAGTTTTGCTTATCTTCAACTAGATTTCGCTTATCCAGGTCCACATTAAATTTTAAAATTTCCACTTAATTCACCTCTTATAAGCTTTCTAAAAACTTGGTAGCCGGGTTAACAAATAAAGTATGACCAGCATCATTTAAGTGGCTTTGATCAGTACTAGTTTGGAAGTACTTAGCCCTAAATACATCACTGTACGCTAAAATTCCACTACGCTTAGCACTATTGAAGCATGGAATAGAATATGCACCACATACATCTTCAATTGCCTGCGAATACTGAACTAGCGGGATATTCATTATTTCTGATTCTACGATTGACCAGGGCGTGAAAAAACAAATCTTTTTACCGATGAAACGTTCAATCAGTTCTTGAATCAGTTTGACTAATCCGGCTTTAAAGTCGGCAATTGCAAGCTGCTGATTGTAGTCATTCTTGCCGCCAACCACAACCACATAGTCAGCTGTACTATCCATATCAGTCACTCGGTCAACTACTGGTGTACCCGTCGCCTTTGCAGTGATTAGGCCATTACCGTTGACACCATAATTGTTGTAAATCATGTCATATTGATTAGCTACCTTATAGTGCCACGTCTCTGATACTGATTGACCGTTATTAGCCACGTAACTATCACCGATAATGTCCAATGTCTTGCCTTGAAGAACAGAGGTAGCACCAGTCACATTAACTTGTTTACCGTTTACCGTGATAGAGCCATCGTGATTATCCGTCACTTTATCGTCCGGAGCAGGTGACCAGTCAGTAATCTTGTCACCATAGACAAACTTCTCACGTCCATAAGTTATACTTATCGGAGTAGTTTGTTCGCTGGTATATCCTAACCAGCATGCTTTAATATATGCGTTTTCAGGAATATCCACTGTTGATGCGGCATACCCACTATCGCCACCTTCTACGAACATTCGGTTTGTATATATAGACAATTGCTTATCTGTGACTTTATCCCTCACATCGATATATGCTGCTGCTTTATCGATAGCCGTGTCTATCCAACCCTCAAATGTATATTTACCAGTCAAATCCGTCTTAACAGGTGCCGTTCGTCCTACTTGAACCCATCCAATTATATTAGTTACAGTAGTGAGCGTGAACTTCGTATAAAGTAGCAAATTAGTTGTACCAATACTGATACCATTTATCGAATCAGTAACCATCGCCGTAACATCTTTAGCACTCATGGCACCATCTTTACCAGCAGGGCCAACCGAACCAACATCGCCCTTACTGCCTTTCATACTGGCTAAGTAGTCGGCTTTACTGCCCACATTGCCAGCATCCAGCCAGACTTGATAAGCACTCTCACCATCCAAGCCATCGCGACCAGCTTTGCCTGTATCACCACACTGTCCTTTAAGTTCACCAGCTAATTTCATATTATTCAGCACGGCGTGGATTGAATCCGTGTCAGTACCCATGATGATATGATTGATTCGCTCAGTTAGGCCTTGTGACTGTGTTTTCAACTTATCAACCAAAGCTAAATCCTGTTTAGTCAATTTACCATCAACACTTGAATTAATGTTTTTCGTCAACGTGTTCAGCTGCTTATTGATGTTACCCTGATACGTTAGCAACTCATTTAAAGTTTGTTCAACGATTTTAAAGTTGCCGACCATCCCATTGCGAAACGTCCCGTCTAAGTTATCTGAGAACTGGTCAGTTACTAGTTGTATTGCCATCGCTATTCCCTTCCTTCGTAATTATTAGTTTTCCATCATCACTGATTGAAACTAAAAAAGCAGTCCCATTAGGAGACTGCAATTTGATTAAGTTGGTAATTTCCCCATTGTGCCACGTTTTGATGTTAGGTTTCAGCAAATTAAAAAATTCAGTTGGATTGTCCATAAATACTCTAGTAACACCCACATCAAGGTCTTTAACTGCTTGATAGTGAGTTGCCGGATAAAACATTACTTTACCATTATCAGCAATAGGTCGAATCTCAGTCATCAACTTCACCCACTTTATCTAACACCGTAATGCTCATGGCAGCCCCAGCAACCAGTTTGTTACCCTCATCTTTGATCTGCTTAATAACTTGAGTATCTCGACTACGGTTAGCCTGCAAGCGTGCCGTTATCATTGCCGGGTCGGCTTTAAGGTTGCCAAACGTCACAGTTGAGATAGTGTGCGTGCTCTGCAAGTACAGTGTTTTAGCTACAATCCGTGTCTTCACGTCAATGCCATTTCTAGTTCGCAAATGGCCATAGTTGCCAATAGAAGCATCGTTAGTTGCTCCAATCGGCGAAGCTTTCTGAAATGTGTTCAAGTTAGCCGTGTACTGCACCTTAGGATAATCTTGTAACTGTCCCGGCAACACCTTCTTCAACTCATCTTCGCTCGTGATACTATCTGACTGGTAGTCATCGGCTGCAATCTCGCCGTAAAGCTTGGCGTTCGGACTTACATAGTCATAACTGCAACTTGGCTTATCATTATCGTCGTGTTTACCTTCACCGTGAATCTTAGTAGTAATTGTCGTGTAATCGTTAGTCTCAGCAACCGAGTTGACATCATCGCCGTCCACGAAGACAAATGCGTCCTGCTTACCAACCGTCTTGTAGATGTCGATGCGATAGTTGTCGTTGGACCACTCAAAACCGAAGTCAGACACCAATGTGTTCAAGAACAAGTCTAAGCCGTGACCATTACCGAATTCTTCATCACCAAAATCATGATCACTGATTGTATCATGGATCGTGTACGTGAACTTGGTGCCATTGGTGACCAAGTCCATGCAGGCTTTGAGCGTCTGTTTGCCCTTAATCGTGCTACGAATATAACTGTCGTTAAAGTCTTGAATGATGCTTAGACATGTTACCGAACGGCTATAGTACTTGCCGGCCGTGCTACCATCGTTCTCAGATACCTGGAACAGCATACCTGTATCAGGTTCCTGAATTAAAGCCCGCGGTGACAACATTGCATAACCAGTCATATTGTTGTCTTCATTCCATGTCGTGAAGTCCAGCTGAGCGACTTGACCGAGTTGCAAGGTTAATTGCAGGTCAGTTACTTTGAGCGCCTCTGATGCGCCTGTGTAGTCCGTTATAATGAGCATGTCAAAAGCCTCCTAGTAATAGAAATGTGTTTTAAAACTAATCGTAAAATCGCTAGTCCCACTAATAGTTAATTTGTTATCGCCCGGTGCAAAGTCCAGATAACCGTGATTTGATTTGCTAAAAACCGACGCGCCACCAACAACCATCTTCAAGCCGTAAATTTGCAATGGTTTACCCTTAGTCAGTGGCATGGTGACCGTTAGACTTTGGCTGATCGTCTGGTTACTGATTGTCACCGCCTTACTGGCAGCACAATCTAGTGTAATCAATACTGGGTGCTCCTCGGCTCGCAACGGTATTGTGCTGCCATTCCAAATCGTGAAGTTGGCTTGATTAGTGAACTCATACTTTGGCACTGACGTTAAACTGGCACTCATACCGAACCCATTTAGGAATCCTTTATCAAGGCTCGTTAGCACGGTTTCGGCCGCACCATCAATACACGTCAGATTGACCGTAATCGCTTGAGTGCCCCAATAATTGCTCTGCCTAGCATACGTGTAGCTCTCTGACACAACCTTCCAGCGTAAATAAGCAATACGTCGGTTGATGATATAAAACGGCTCATAACCTGCAAATACCTTGAGCACACGCATTCGCTTTAGCTCGTAGTCGTAGTTGTCTGCCGCATTCACTTTGAATACTAACGGGATTGTTGTTTGCTGCATCTGAGTATCAGTTAACACGGAACTGTACTCGTTCATCTGAGTAAATGTGTGTTGATAGTTCGGCCCAGGCGGGTCAAAACTAATCACACGAATACCTAGCTTTTCCAAATCATAAACCGTACCGTCCATCTTTTGAATAACAATTGAACTCACTAATGCAAACCTCCTTTCTTCGCTTGAATCGTAATATCACGCTGTTGCATAAGTTTTGCTTTAGGATATACCGCCTGCGTCAATACGCCGCTATCTAATGGCACAGTGATCGTCACGTCACCACCGATTGCTTGACTGCCGGCAACTTGCCCTTCTGCCTGTGCCACGCCATGCGAAGCAAAGCTTGGCGCCGTACGTTGAATGCCTGCCCTTGCAGCTCCAACTACCCGCATTGCCTTAGCAACTAATCCATTAGGTGCCTTATTAGCACGAGCACGTGCAGCCTCAACAATTAAGCCATCAGCACTATCTCTAGCTGGGTTAACTGCCACTTCTGGTTCGCCAGGAATCTCGTTAAAGATATTTAGTTTGCCAGAATCGCCCCAACCACCGTTACCATACCAGCCTACACGGTTACGATATGCCAGTGCTTGATTCATGCCACCGTAGCGGCTATCGACATATGATTTCATCCACTTCAATTGAGTGATTGGGTTAGACCGCCAGTCACTCCCGGCGCTTGCCATTTTATTTGCTGGCAATGATTGTGGCAATCCATAAGCTCCTGAACTGCCATTTGTAGCATGCGGATTCCATCCCGATTCTTGCATAATGACTTTATTAGCAGCTACATACTCTGCTGGTTTAAAGCCGGCCTGCTTTAACCAATTCATATGTCCGCCACTAGGCTTAGTACCTTTGCTCGCACCGTAACTCATGGGGTTATAACTCTTGCCACCCAATCCAGCACGCAGCTCGTAGTGCACATGTGGACCGCTTGACTGACCTTCACTACCAACCCATGCAATGACTTGTCCAGCCTTAACATGCTGACCAGTCTTAACTTTCATCCGCTTCATATGTCCGTAAATAGTATCTACTGATGCTCCAGGAGACTTGATAACAACCCAGTTACCAAACCCACTGGCTGGACCAGCTTGAACAACTGTCCCACCATATTGAGCTGGGATAGGTGTTCCCAGTGGTGCTGCAAAATCGATACCTTTGTGGAATCCACCTGAACGTGGACCATAGCCAGATGACTCTTTAAACGGTGAACCGAAATGTGGTACTAATGAACCAGAACCATCGTCTGAGGTGCTTGAAAATTGATCAAAGAAACCTTGCACATACTTAACTGCATTATCAATCAGGGCGTCTTTGGCGCCGCTGGCAATCGCACCGTAAGCCGTAGTGTTATCAGTAAACATCTTCGCAAGTTTATTAATACCTGTTGCATCAGCTATTTTATTGACTACACCACTAGCACCCTTAATTACAAGGTCAGCGGCACCTTCAGTACCCTTCTTCAAAGTGCTAAATGTGCTGGTTAACCAACCAGGAAGTCCAACTTTATAACCAGGCAATCCTTTAGCCATTTGAGCAAATTCAACCGACATACCATGTGGCAAAATTGAAGCGCCAGCGGGAATGTTCCGAATTTCTGGACCGTTAGCACCGATTGGCATAATTGATCCATTCGACGTTCCCATATATTCAAAACCTTCTTCACCGACAAGGGCGGTATGCTCACCCATAGAACCGTTAAGACCAGCGGCATGCTTACTACCTGATTCCTTCCAAGTTGGAATATTACCCCAACCTTTATTCAAGGCATGTAAGACACCATTGATACCACCAATCATGCCATTCCATGTAAGACGCATGTCAGCAATAAACTCGCCCCAACTATTAATAACTTCACCAGTTTCAGAATCAACCGCGCCTTTATGTTCGCCCGCTTGTTTAGTTGCTTCATCAACAACCTTTTCATGAGTATCTTCGGCTTTTTTGATAGTGTGTTTCTTTTGAGTGTCCGCAGCATCTATTGAATCGTCCCGCTGTTTTCTTGCTTTCTCAACCACTTCATCGTATTGTTTACGACTCATAGTGCCGTTCTCATAGCGCTCCTTGTCGGCCGCCGCAACTGTTTCTTTATACTTCTTATTTGCGGAGTCAACGGACTTGTCACGCGTCTTGCCAGCATTCTTAATCGTCTCATCTCGCTCTTTAAGAGAGCTCTTGATAGTTTCAGTCATTTGCTGCTTAGAAAGTTTACCTTTATGATCCTTCAAATTCTCCAAGATATCTAACTGCTTACCCGATGAAATTTTAGTAGCTTTAGTAACAGCATCGTTAGACTTAGCTTCATCCTTACTTAACTTAGATAAGTATTGTTTACGTGCCGTTGACGTTTTAGATTCATACTGATCTTCAATCTTTTTCTTATCTTTCAAATACTTATCATGGTTCTTGCCGTCAGCTTTACGAGCAGCGTCCAAGGCTTTGTTCTTCTTCGATTCTAACGTGCCTAATGTTTTATAGTAGCTATCCGAATCGCCTTTCATTTTAGCAATTGATTTCTTTTGAGATTCAGATTGTTTAGTGTAGTTTTCCTTAGCCTTGTTTAACGACTTGTTAGCTTCTTTTTCAGTCATTGTCCCGTTCTGAACCAGAGTAGCGTAGTCCTTGATAGACGCTTGCCGTTTATGACCATAATACTTATCAACGGACTTCCTCATTTTGTCATAAGTAGAATCCGTCTCGCTTCTAGCCTTTTTAATACTAGATGTATCAGTCTTAATCTTCAAAGTGGCCTGCTTATTCAATTTTCCCGACAATGACGCATACGTTTTAGAAAATTGTTTATCATTCAACGATGGTTTAAAACTGCCACTAAACTTATCTGACATGTCATGTGCTAAGTCGGACATCTTCGCGGTTAATTTAGGGAAATTCTTAGTGACACCTTTTTGAATATCATCACCAATTGATTGACCCAACTTACTACCAGCTATTCCACCGACAGCACCACCAACAATTGTTCCAACTGGTCCAACAACCGATCCGGCCGCTGCGCCTGCTGCTGCACCACCGGCTGATCCAGCAAAACCACCGAAATGCTTGCCAAAGGTTTTCTTGGTCGTTCCAAATAGCTCTGGTACCGATGCAAGTAATCCTAAATATGGCGTTGCTTTAGCTAAGCCAGACACACCGGATAAAAGCTTAGACCCACCAACGCCACTAGCAGCTTCAAGTTCAGCGGTAGTAGTTGCACCACCCTTGGCAAATAGCTTACCTAATGCTTTACTACCACCTGTAGTTGCCGCTGTTTCACCGACTTCTTTAGTTACCGTTTGTTCGGCAGTTTGAGTAGCTGTCTTTCCAAGACTTACACCGCCACTGCCTCCCATCAAATCAACCATTTTCGATACTGCAGCAGTTTGGACCAGTGCGCTTCTCAACGTCGCCAGCATGCTAATAAACTCCATGCCTTTCTTAATTACAAACATAGCAATAAAGGCTTTTGTTAAGTTTTCAATTAACTCCTGATTTTTAGATAATCCTTTTAACGCATCATCCAAACGATCTAGCGGGTCCTTAGACTTCTTAGCATTGTCATTGACCAGTCCAAACATTTTTGCAATATCATAAATAATATTACTGAACGTCTTCCATACGGTTTTACCGACAATCCCCAAAATAGTGCCGAGATTACCTATAATATCAACTATTGTATTTTTGTGACCATCAACATACTTGATAAGCTTTACCAACCATTGCATTACCGTTGAAATTGCGCCAGACGCTAAATCAGCATATTTCTTCATCATGTCATCAGACAGCAAGTTCTTCATGTCCTTAGCAACACCTTTAGACATCTGGAATGATGAAGCCATAATATTACCGGTTAAAACTGACCAACGGGATTTAATGTACATTGACATCCCTTGAAATGATGTCATGGCTTCCGCTGTGCCACCTTTATACTTCTTGCCTAGATAATCTAGTGCTTCAGTAAACTGAGTCGCTGTGAGCTTGCCAGAAGCTGACATAGCATATAACTGCTTCATCGATTTACCAGTGGCTTCTTGCAAAGCTTCACCAAACATTGGGAAACGATTAATCATAACCGACATATCTTCAGCGCTTGCTTTACCCCCGGCAACAATTTTTGCGAATTGCTCACCGGATTCAGCCATTGCATCATTACTCATGTGAAGTGTAGAACCTAAAGCTACAAACGAATCGGTCCAACGCTTAGTTTCATCAACATTAGAATGAACATGATAAAAACTTTGTGCCATTGCATTGATCGTATCTGCTGCATAAATAGAGTGCTGCGACAACGAATTAATATAATCAACTAAAGTTGTTCCATCTTTTGGTGCTTCAGTTGTCAATGCCGTCCAAACCGTCTTCATAGTATCTTGTTCTTTGTTGTATTCCATACCAGCCTTGGCAGCATCCTTTAAACCTGTGACTAACATTTGAACGCCCGTTTGAACCGCACCACCCAAGAATGTACCAGCGATGATCTCTTTTAGATGAGAGAAGCCTTTGCTAGTGCTCTCAGTTTGCTTTTTTAGACTACTTAACCCCTCTGACGCTTGATTCTTATCGATTCGCATCTTAGTGACAATAGAGCGCGGCATTTGCCGCATGGTTTCTTCCCAGTTGATGGCCTCACCACGTTCAACCTTAGCCATTAGTTCGGTTCGTTTTTCCTTAGGAATGTGATTTAACAACGACTTGAAGTTAGTAATACCAGCTTTTTCCGCTTTAGCGACTAATTTAGCTTCGATAGGGCTATTAAATTCAGCTTTGACCTTACTGTGAGTCTGTTCAGCTTCGGCTTTAACCTTGCTAGAGTTAGTAGCAAAGGATTGATCCATTTGATCACCGGCATTAGCTCCCAGCGTTGTTAATAAGCTTTCAACCCGTTCACGATCACTCATAAACGATTTAGTGCCCATTAACACATCAATTGTTACTGTTCCGTCCGCCATTAGATCAATCCTCCTTTGCTGTCTCTACTAACATATTGAATACTTGTCCTATTCGGCTGTCTAAATTTGATTGTGTATCTTCGTCATCTAATCGGTAATAATTTTGGGCTTCAAGTAAACTAGCCAGCTCTTCACCCTCCAGTCCAGTCTGTGGTTTCTGTCGAATAGCCACAATACGCCTGAATAACGTTTGATCACTCAGCCCATCAAGCAATGCTTTAAATTTTTCCCACCGCAAGTGGCCTTGTTCATCAATTAAGTCAATATGATAATCAACCATGAATGACGAATAAATTGCATCCGCATCCTTTTCATAGCTAAAAAATTGCTCTTGTGGCATAGGATCACCATTTAAATCAACGCTATCCTCATCGTCCTGATTACCATAAACTGTTTGTTGCACGTACTTAGACACCTCTGACACCACAGCAACCATCTGATCTGGTGTAGCCTCTTCATTAGCAAACAAGTCGAATGCCAGATAAATCTTTTGACTATCGCTAATTGAATCATCGTTAAGCATGGCATACCATTTCAGTACATTGTCAAAACTAAAATCAATAGTCCATTCAGTGTCACCAACTGTGATTGTGTCATCAAGTGGCTTGGTTAAACTAAGCATTTACATCACTTCTTTTTTGTTTTACGTGATTTTGGTTTATACAAATCGCTAATATATCTATCTCGGGCCGCGCGTAACTCATCGTATTCTTTAACAACCATGAAAAATGCCGCGGACATCCGCTCTGTGCTCTTATTAGTTAACTTATATAGCTCTGCTCCAGCTCCTTCACCAAATTGTTCATCAAAGAACCCCGTTAACTCCTCACGCAATCCTTTATACAAACCATCCAGGTAATCACGCTGGTCACTAACTGACTTTTTGTCCAAAGCCTTCATTTTCTTTTGATCATCCAACTCGTCTAATCGTTTCCCCACACTTAAACGCGTGTTTGCAATTTTCAAATTGAGCTCATCATTAAAGTATAATTCTGCCTTACGATCACCGATTCTAAACTCTGCATATTCCTTGGGACCGCCTGCTAAATTAATTGTCATAATTGTAATTCCTCCTATTATTTGTATGTATGAGGGCCAAGCCCTCGTTTACTAGCCTTGGGTAATCGCACCGTCCGCACTAGTCGTTTCATCTTCATCAAATTCAACCGTCTTACCGGCATTATCAGTCATGATTGGCTTGCCATTGAATGATAGTGTGAAGCTAAACGTTTGCTTAGCGTTAGCATTACCACCCATTGGAACGATTGCCGTCATAGTAACCAGTGAGATAATCTTATTGCCATCAGCATCGGTCCAACGAGCAAGAGTCTTTAGATTAGGTCCAATAGCAAGGAACTTGCTTGCAATGTAGTCTTGCGCCTTATCTCCAACAACTCGATGACCACTGAACGCTAATGTGATCCGCTTCCCAGTTACATCAGTATCGGTGAAACCAGAACCGTCATAATAGGCAGTGTTGTCATCCGTTTCATTTGCTGCTGGCGTAACACCCGAAATTCCCGCTGCCAAGGGTGCAAACGTTGCTTTTGTTACATCCTTGGGATCCTGACTACCAGCAGTATCAATCTCAAAGATGTTTTTATAGTTCATTTTAAATTTTGCCATTTAATAACTACTTCCTTCCTGTATATAAAAAAGACGCTAACTAGCGTCTGCAAAAGTATTAACAATTACGGAAAAGCTGAGCTGATACGTCGTATAACCTTGAGTATCTTGCTCTGAAATGCTGGGTTGTCCGTTAATCGTT